>NZ_LYPF02000021.1 GCF_001661595.2 Crocinitomix algicola | reverse complement strand
CTTAATCATCTATTTGAAACGCAATATTAATTTTTTGCACTAATTGGTGTTTTTACTAATGAGCAAGCCGATAAAATTTTCAAAATCATTGAAGATGTAAATAAACATGTTAATAGCGCATAAAACTACGGATCAAATGCATTTGCACCTATTTTTCATTCACGGGCGCTGCCATTGCCATCCTTGGCGGGGGGATTTTGGGTTCTTTTTTTTCTTGGACGAATTGTGGTTTGGATGTTTAACATAAAACTTAAAGAATTAAAACTAATTCTACTTTCTTAACCCCTCATAAAGTGAATATAGACCTACATGCAGAAGATATTCAACCAAAATCATACTAAACTTAGGGCTCACTAATTAATTTGAGATAGATCTTCGACAAATTTGGAAGTCCAATTAAAAAAACAAAAATTAGAATGTTTCCGATAAGTCTATTTTTATCCACATAATTAGCTTTAAAAAAAGCTATTTTTTATTCATAAATGAAAAGACTACAATCCCTCCGATAATTAACAAGGTGGAACCAATAAAAATATCAAACGTATTTTTACCGATATTATCATTCTTCGTACTGTTTGGATTTGTTCTTGTAAAGGATGTTCCATCACTTTTATTCACAATATGTTGATTCGGATTAATATCATTTAGGTTTTTGGTAAAAATAATTAAGAGGCAGATCACCATAACGCAGACTAAAAGAAAATTTTTGAATCCAAGTTTTTTACCTTTGCGAAGTACTTTTATTCCGAGATGTTTATTTTTCTCCATTTCATCCATACCTTGTTTATATCCCTTATAAAATGGGATTACAAATACGAAAATTAGAATTGGTCCTCCAATAAGAATTAACATTCCGATAACAGGTAAAGGTATTTCGAGTAAAATCATCAATCGCGTTTGTTAAACTTCAATATATCAGTGAGAATTAATGAAATTAGTTTTCGTGCAACTAAGTTTATAGAAATATTTAATCATTTAATCTTTTCCCAATATGGGTTAATGACATGATAAAATTTTTCCATATGAATTCTGAACCAGTCAATGTAATCGTTCCAATTGGTTTTCTCATAAAAATCACCATCAAACTTAATATATTCTTCTGGAGCTATCTCTAATGCAACTCGTGAAGCTTTCTTACCTTCTTTTCTATCCCATAATAGCTTGTTGGGTAATCTACTGTCGACTTCTTCTCTATATTGAGAAATAGCATCAAATATGCTTTTATCTTTATCATTTCCAAAATACAATTCAACTCTTATTGAACCTCTCCCAATACAATAATTATATCGACCTTGTCCAGAATAAGACCCAATGTTCCATTCTGATTTTGGAGTAACCCTATCAATTAACGTTATATTGTGTTCATTTAAATTCTTTTTCAAACTTGCCCAGAATTCAACAAGAAGAGCATTTGTTGCAGCAGCCTTTTCACTTATTCCCTTTTCCTCATCTTTTTTTTCTTTAAGATGTATCATAAACTCTTCAGTACCCGGCGGTGGAATAATTTGATTAACTTGTAGAAAAAGGTCTTCTTCATGACTATATGGAATTGCTGTAAAACAACGAATTCGAACTTTGTGATCAATTAACCAAAGAACAGTTGAAGTTACCTCTGGTCTAAAATCATTCGCGACTAAAAATATTTTTTGATCTCCGGTATTCAACTGTAAACTTATATCATCTTCACGATTTAAAAATTCAAGAATTTTTTCTTTTGCATTCGTGCCCGGTTCATTGGCATCCAAATATTTTTGATAAATACGTAAAATGTCTTCAGTCCTCAGAGTAGAACAATAAGAAGTATATTTAAGTGCTTGCCAAACGACATCTTTACCGCTATCATCAAGTTTATTTTCAATAATAACTAAATCACCTTCTTTATCAAGTGCCAATAAATCCAGTCTTTCGTTCGTTTGGTCAAATCCGTCAAACTCTTTTTGAATTATCAAAAGTTCTTCTAATACTTCAGGACGATCTGCTATCCATTCTTGTAAATGCTCTCTTTCGCGAAAATTCAAATCTCCAAATTTTCTTGCTTTTAAAGGAGTTAACTTGTTTTTCTCTTTATTGATTTTATACATGAATTAAGTTTTGATTGCCTTAGAAGTTAATAATTAAATTCAGTTGTGATATAAATGAAATCTTTTATTTCCATTAAGGGTTAATTATTTTAGGTTGAATAAAACACAGTGTGTGAATCTTAATCTTGGTCGATCACTAAGGTTAGTGTTTTTTCAATTTAATAAGCCCTCTAATATGGGAATTCGGTGATTTAGAAAATTCAAAATACTACTTCAAATATATTTAAACAGTACAGTAAAATAAAACTATACATTTTTTTTGAGTTTTTTTGAAAGTATTTGAATTTTATTCTTAAATTTGAAAACAGTAAAGAAATACTACACATGAAATTAAAATCTGTTTGTTCAATTAAATCAGGAAAATCTTATCGGCGAAAGCCTGTCTTCGACAATGATGGAACATGCAGATTGATTCAAATTAAAGATGTGTCGAAAGAAGGATTTATCGATTCCCCCATGTTAATACGCTGCAAGGAAGATGATACTGGTCATTTCTTAAAGCACGGGGATTTACTTTTTGTGGCAAAAGGCAATAATAATTACGCTATGGTATTTGATGCTGATTTTTCAGCAATCGCCATTTCATTATTCTTTGTTGTGCGACCTGATCATAGCAAAGTTTCGGCAAAATATTTAGCCTGGTATATTAATTCTAAACCTGGGCAACATTATTTAGAACAACATAGAATGGGTGCCGCAGTGGGAAACATTCGAAAATCGGTTCTTGAAAATATGCCTATCTTACTACCTGATTTAAAAACCCAAGAACAGATTTCAACCCTGCATCAGGCTATGATTAAAGAGAAACAACTGACCAACGCTTATCTGGAAAAAAAAGAAAATTACATCAATCAAAAAATACTAGACTTAATTCAATAATTATGAAACTACATGTAAGTTATAAAGTGGTAAACAATGATTATGATCAAGAATATGCCGATCAATATAATTGGGGTAAACCTGGTCCAGGTAACATGAAGTATCATGACACATGGAAATATGGAATTGATAATGTAAAATCAAAAAACCAAATTGAAAAATCGGAATTGGTTATTGAGGGGATTGATTATGCTGACAGTAAACATCAAATAATAGTACCAGATGTATTTCAGATAAAATGTGAACTGGAAAATGGAGATATTGAAAACTATTTTGTTTCTAACTCCCTAATTAGAAACATTCATACAACGCAAACAAAAAATATAGACCGAGTATACTTTTACCTAAATATTAAAGAGGGATATGTTATAATCGAAGACACTAACTATATAGCAAAAAACCAACTTCCCTCGGACTTGGAGACAACTGAGTGGAAGTCATTAAAACTACCTCACCCAGTAAAAAGCAAACCACTTGAACATTCAGGTTCATTTTAACCAAATTTTACCAATAAATTTATGCAAAACTATATAAAACCCTCCTCAGAAGAAATCAACGCAGCCCTATGGTCTGCTTGTGATACTTTCAGAACATCTTTAGATTCTCAGAATTACAAAGATTACATTCTGGCATTTCTATTCTTCAAGTACCTCAGCGATAAATACAGAGATAAATACCAGGAATTTCAAAAACAATATGGTGATGATGAAGAATTGATCAAACGTAAAATGAGTCGTGAGCCGTTTGTATTGCAAGAAGATTGCACGTTCGAACATGTTGTCGAAAACAAAAACAATCCTCAATTGGGCGAATTCCTGAACAAGGTATTTGAGAAAATTGAAGATGACAACAAGAAAAAATTAGAGGGTGTTTTTGGAGACCTAGACTTTAACTCCAGCGCAAAATTGGGAGAAGCTAAAAAGAGAAACCAAACCCTAAAAGATCTTATTGAAGATTTTGATAAGCCAAAATTAGATTTCCGCCCATCTGTTATTGGCAGTGAAGACATTATAGGTAATGCCTATATGTATTTGATCGAAAGATTTGCATCAGACTCTGGCAAAAAAGGTGGAGAATTTTTCACCCCTCATGAAGTATCGGTTTTATTAGCGCGATTGATGAAACCAGAGGCAGGTGCACGTATTTATGATCCAACCTGTGGTTCAGGCTCCTTATTGCTCACAGTAGCCGAACAGGTGCCTTTTAAAGAAGGTACGCATATTAGAAACTGCTCATTGTATGGTCAGGAAAGTAAAGGGGGTACTTGGGGCTTAGCGAAAATGAACATGTTTTTGCATGAAATGGATGCCGCTCAAATTGTTCGTGGTGATACAATCAATGACCCCAAGCTAATTGAAGGCGATCACTTAATGAAGTTTGATGTAGTAGTGGCAAATCCGCCATTTTCCCTTGATAAATGGGGAGCTGACAAAGCCGGTGATGACAGATACAAACGATTTTCAAGAGGCGTACCTCCAAAATCTAAAGGGGATTACGCTTTTATATTGCATATGATTGATTCTGCCGTAGAAGGATCAGGAAAAGTAGGCGTGGTTGTTCCGCATGGTGTCTTGTTTAGGGGAAGTTCTGAGAAATCTATTCGTGAGGCTTTAATCAAGGAGAACCTGCTTGAGGCGGTAATAGGTTTACCGGCAAACTTATTTTTTGGAACGGGTATCCCAGCAGCCATTCTATTGTTCAATAAAGGCAAAAAGCACAATGACGTATTGTTTATTGATGCCAGCAAAGAATTTGAAAGTGGTAAAAAACAAAATAAACTCCGTGAGTCACACATCCAACAAGTACTGGATGCTTACGAAGGTTTTGAGGATATTGAGAAATATGCCCACCGCGCCACTTTTGAAGAGATTAAAGAAAATGACTTTAACCTCAACATCCCCCGATATGTAGACACCTTTGAAGCTGAAGAAGAAGTGGATTTAGACCAGGTTAAAACTGAGATAGAGACATTGGAATCAAACCTCACTGCCGTGAAAGCTGATATCCAGAAGTATTTAAAAGAATTGGGTTTATGAATCAGATAGAAGTGCTTTTTTACGTAACCCCTGCTTTCCGAAATTTTCGGTTAGTTCAAACGGAAGGTGCGCGCCAAGTACAAAGTGAGTCAAACACTTTCAATGAAGGCCTGCAAGAAATAGGTAAGTCCATTCAATAAAATAAAGTATTAAACATCAAAAAAACTAAAAAATGAGCCATCCCGCTACCATAAACAGAAGTGTTGTAATGGTTATACCCAAACAAGCCTATTACAATTGGGCAAATGCTGTGTTTCCAGATGACCCTATTAAAACAGACTCCTTTAATGAACACAATGCCTATTTGTTGAATGACGAATTGCTTTTTGATGAAGCTAAAAAAGCCCTAAAAAATTACTGGGAATTTATTTTTGAAAACGAACTATTTGGCATTTGTACAGATGACAGTACATGGCCCCAAAAATTAACCTGGCCACTTTTTACAGAATGGTTTACTTGCCATTTTAGTTCGGTAGTATTAGACCTGGAAAACAAACCACTTTACCTAGAAAAATTTGATTAGATGAAACGAATAAAAACAAAGAAAAACAAAACCGAAGCGGTGAAAGCTGATATCCAGAAGTATTTAAAAGAGTTAGGATTGAACTAAGATGAAACTGATCAACAAAATATCATTTCCTGATGACTGGAAACCAGTAAAGCTCAAAAATATTGGCGATATATTTAAAGGAAAAGGGATCTCAAAATCTGAAATACAGTCCGAAGGATTACCGTGCGTAAGATATGGTGAGATTTATACGGAATATCAAGACTGGTTTTCCGATACCGTTTCATTTATTTCAAAGGATTCTGCCTTAAAGAGCATGCAAATAAAAATGGGAGATGTACTTTTTGCAGGAAGCGGAGAGACACCTGAAGACATTGGAAGAGCAATAGCATATGTTTCAAATAATGAAGCTTATGCCGGTGGAGATATTGTTATTTTTAGACCTGAATATAATGAATGCGGTCAGTTTTTAGGGTATTTGTTGAATTCCGATTATGTCAATCAACAAAAGTTTCAATTCGCCCAGGGGCACTCAGTTGTACATTTGTATGGGAAAAATATAGAAGAACTGGAAGTTGTCCTCCCTCCCCTCCCCGAACAAAAAAAAATTGCAGCAATCCTTTCAAAATGGGATGAATTGATTGAAACCCAAACCCAACTCATTGCAGCAAAAGAGCAGCAAAAGAAAGGCTTAATGCAAAAACTCCTTACGGGGGAGTTGCGGTTTCCCGGGTTTGAGGGGGAGTGGGAGGAACTTGAATTGAACGACATTTTTAATAAAATCATAGGTGGAGGAACCCCTTCAAGACAAAATCCATTATTTTGGAATGGTGATATATTTTGGTGCACAGTAAAAGATTTTACCAATTTTAATCCAAATCAAACACAAGAAACAATCACCGAACAAGGACTAAAATCGAGTGCGAGTAATCTCGTACAAAAAGGAACCTTAATCATTCCTACCAGAATGGCAATTGGAAAAATAGCAATCTTTAATGTTGATGTTGCAATAAACCAAGATCTCAAAGCACTATTCTTAAATGATAAGGCAAAAAATGAGTTTCTCTATCAATGGTTCAATTTTTATAGTGAAAGCATTTCAAATCTAGGCACTGGCAGTACAGTTAAAGGTATAAAACTTGAGGAATTAAAAACTATTGAAATATCGCTTCCTCCAATAAAGGAACAAGAAAAAATAGCAAATACATTGATAGCTTGTGATCTTGAAATCCAATCACTAAAAGACGAATTAGAAGCTATCAAACTACAAAAGAAAGGATTGATGCAGCAATTATTAACAGGGAAGATTAGAGTTAAAGTATAAAGATATGAAAACATTAGGAATAGAAATTAAAGGTAGAAAAGTGATTATTGTAGCCTTGGAAAAGGTAGGAGGTGTAATTACAGATATTACTGGGACATACAAACCGATTGAGTTGGAAAACGATACCGAAGCTCAAAATTTAAGAATGTTCAAAGATACCCTTCTGGCATGCTTTGATAATTTTAGTCCAGATGCTATTGTTATAAAATATAGAAACCCTAAAGGCAAGGGAGACAGGGCTCCTTCTCCAATATCATTTAAAATTGAAGGCATAATTCAATTATATGAGCATTGTCCAATTTTAATGGTTTTTCCGCAAACAATTTCTGCATATTTCAAAAAGAATAGAATTTCTCTTAATGCCAAGTACACATATCAAAATGACGCTCTAAAGTATGCTTATTACTATTTATCAAATAACTAATTATGGATTTATCAAAACTAGGTTTGGATGAACCAGTGAAGGAATATCTGAACACTCAAAAACAATTTAAAATAGATGCGGTTTCGCAAGAAGGGGGGAATTGTGATATTTTTTTTGGATATCATGAGATCTTGGATAAACGCGTTGCATTAAAGATTTATTATGGCTCAAAAGATAGCAGTACACATAATGAACCCAAAATCTTGGCGAAAATCAAACATAAGAATATTCTAAAAGTACACTATGCAGAGAAAATAGGTGAAGCTTATAATTATTTTATGACGGATGAAATTCTTGGAGGTGATTTGGAAAAAAATCTTAGAAAAGGTAATCTTGATCTAAAGGACAAACTATCTATCATTTCTGGCATACTTGGTGGATTATGTGAGCTACACAAACCAGAAAATTCCTTGGTTCATAGAGATATTAAGCCAAAAAACATACTTGTAAAACGAGATTCAAAAACTCCATTAATTGCAGATTTTGGATCGGTTAAACACTTTAACTCATCTCAATCTTCTGTAACTGGTTCAAATTCAACTCTGGTCTATAAGCCGAAGGAGGTTTTTGAAATGAATCAATATACTGTTCAGTCTGATATTTATCAAGTAGGCGTTACCATGTTCCAGACATTAGGCGGTTTTTTTCCAGGAGCTTATGTAGAGTGGCTGGATGATAAAGAGAAAAATAAATTAAGTGCAATTGAAAGCCAGTATGATCAGTGGCAATATATTGAATCAATTATAGAAAAACGAGTGCGTCAACATAAACTATTACAATTTGATACGCTTCCATCATATATAGACAAAGGGATTATCAGAATCATAAAAAAAGCAGTAAACCCGAAGCTACGCGTAAGATATGCCAATGTCGGTGAGTTTATGAATGATTTATATAAAACTCAACAAAACATGATTAACTGGATTGAATGTGAAAATGAGTTAATTGCTGAGCATCCAAAAAAAGGAAGGTTCAGGATTTTTAAATATAAATCCGATTATAGAACAGAAAAAATGGGCAAGAACAACAAGTGGCGTAGATGTCATGAAATGTCTAAAGATATCAAATCACAAATCAAATACATCCATTCTTTATAATTTTCATCTAAATGAAACACTACCTCTACATAGATGAAAGCGGAGATCATGGCTTGAGTAATATCAACCCTAACTTTCCTGTATTTCTCTTATGTGGTGTCCTTTTTAATCAAGGCACATATGAAAGTTTGCGTCAAGAGTTTAATGAATTGAAAACCGAAATATGGCTAGATAAAAAGGTGATTTTTCACTCCAGGGACATCAGAAAGTGTGAAAAAGAATTTCAGGTACTTTTTGACATGAAATTAAAAGCAAAATTCTATAAAAAACTTAATCAGGTCATTTCAAACTCTCAATATAAAATCATAGCTTCAGCAATAAATAAAAATAGATACATCAAACAATATGGTCGATTAGGAAATGATGTGTACGAGCTTTCCTTGTCCTTTATAATTGAGAGGGCTGTATTTTACCTTGATAGTTTAAATAAAAATAGAATTGAGTTGAATATCGTAATTGAGAAGAGAGGTAAAAAAGAGGATCGTCAATTGCATGAACATTTTCAGCGATTATTGGCAAGAGGAACAGGATTTGTATCTTCTGAAAGGTTAAAGAATTACAACATTGACATAGATTTTAAAGATAAACGTGATAATATCAATGGCCTTCAATTAGCTGATTTGATTGCTTATCCTGTCGCTCGATATGTAATTGATCCTAAAAGAGCAAACCCCTCTTTCGAGGTTTTCCAACAAAAATTTTATAGTAAAAATGGCAAGAGATATGGACTTAAAATATTTCCGTAAAATAAAAAGCCACACACTAGGCATGGCTTTTTACCGATTGGGGACACCCCGATCCAAATTTTTTAATTCCGCAAAACACGGTCAACTTCTTGGTCAATCGTGTTTCGAATTTCCTTTCTCCTATTATGGAAGAATGAACACTGCAAATATATGACATTTTTGACATGAATGTCAAGTTTTAAGCTTTTAATAACAAATACAATGGGTTGTATTTAATAGTTAAACGGGATTCATTTTACTAAAAGAGATGAATAAAAATAATGTAAGAAATGTAAATAGTAAAAAAACAAAAAGCCAAACAAATTGTACAGCTTTTTACCGATTAGGGACACCCCGATCCAATACTTTTAACGCTGATTTGGGTTCAGCGTTGGAAACCTTTGTAGGCAATTTACACATGGTAAAGTACCTCACAAATATACAAAATTAAACACATGCACAAGGAATCGGAAAATACCCATTACGTTCAATTGCTGAAAAACATCAAATTGGCAATTAACACGGCCCAGCAGCAAGCAGCAATGGCGGTGAATAGTCGTTTACTCTTTTCTTATTGGCAAACGGGGCAGTTAATTTTAAAAGAACAAAATGCGCAAGGTTGGGGTGCAAAAGTAATTGAACAATTGGCAAAAGATTTAACTTCTGAAATGCCAGGTATGAAAGGGTTTTCAAAACGTAACCTTATATACATGCAAAAATTTGCAGCAGAATGGCCTGCTACTCTATTTCTGCAGCAGGGCGCTGCACAAATGCAAGACACTAATAAACAGGAAGATAAAATTGTGCAGCAGGGTGCTGCACAATTTAATAATTTTGAAAAACACCCCATTGCAAACATACCATGGTCGCACCATATGGTATTACTGGATAAATTAGATACGCCCACAGAAAGATTATTCTATTGTGTAAAAATCCGTGAAAATAATTGGTCACGGAAAATACTTTTAAACCAGTTAGACCGTCAATTACATTTACAACAAGGTGCTATAAGCAATAATTTTGAAACTACCCTACCTAGCCAACAAGCTAACTTAGCAAAAGACACCTTTAAAGATCCTTACTTTTTTGATTTTTTAAAATTGGGAGACGAAGCCAGTGAATTAGAAGTTGAAAAAACATTGGTTCAACAAATCAGTTCCTTTTTACTTGAGTTAGGCGCAGGATTTGCCTATATGGGTCGACAATTTAAAATAGAAGTTGGTGGTCAAGAATATAGATTAGATTTATTATTCTACCATACCAAATTGCATTGCTACGTGAATATTGAATTAAAAATTGATGAATTTAAGCCAGAATATGTAGGCAAATCGCAATTTTATCTCACAGCCATAAATGAACTTGTAAAATCAAATACAGACAAACCAAGTATCGGAATACTTTTGTGTAAAGAGGCCAATCATATTGTGGTAGAATATGCATTAAAAGACAATAAGGCACCAATTGGTGTAGCTGAATACACCTTAAGCAAAGATCTGCCAAAACATATGAAAGGTAAATTGCCAAGTGCTGCCGATTTTGAAAACACCATGAACCTAAACAAAGAGCATGAGTAACTACACCGAAATAAAAGACTCTCAAATCCCCGCCTTAAAGCTCCTCCAAAAGATGGGCTGGAAGTATATATCACCCGAACAAACTGAAAAAGAAAGAGGAGGATTATTAAGCGGCGTGATCCTGGAAAATATTTTAGCACAGCAGCTAGAAAAAATAAATTCATTTGAATACAAAGGTGGCACCTATCAATTCTCCTCAGGTAATATTCACAACGCCATTCATGCCCTAAAAAATGTGCCAGATGATGGTTTATTAAAAACCTCTGAACATGTTTTTGATTTGTTGAACCTGGGTAAAAGTTTCGAGGAACATATACAAGGTGATAAAAAAAGTTTCACCATTAATTATATCGATTGGGAGCATCCTAAAAACAATGTTTACCATATCACAGATGAATTTGAAGTGCAAGGTGTTAATGTCACGCGCCGGCCAGATCTTGTCTTATTCATTAATGGCATTCCCTTTTGTGTGATAGAAAATAAGCGCCGCGACAAAAAGGAGTCCACAAATGAAGCCATTAGCCAATTCATCCGAAATCAAAAAAAAGATGAAGGCATTCCCAAGCTTTTTCACTATACCCAACTTTTATTAGCCGTGCAGCCGAACGAAGTAAAATATGCCACCACTGGTACACCCGCTAAATTCTGGAGTTTTTGGAAAGAGCAAACCGAAGTTGAAACCGAAACACATTATTTGATTCACAACGAAATTAACCAACAACCGGCTGAAAACAGGTTGCCTACCGAACAAGATCGAATGCTCTATTGTTTATGTCGCCCTGAAAGAGTAATGGAACTGGCCTACATGTTCACATTATATGATGGGGGGATAAAAAAAGTGGCACGATACCAACAATATTTTGCCGTAAAGAATGGAGTAAATCGTGTTTTGGAATTAAAAGAAGATGGACAACGAAAAGGAGGCGTGATTTGGCATACACAAGGTTCAGGAAAATCGTTGACAATGGTGATGCTCGCCAAATCCATTATTTTAAATGCAAACATTTCCAACGCACGAATGATAGTGGTTACCGATAGGGTTGAACTGGATAAACAAATTGCCACTACCTTTGAAAAATGTGGTAAAAAACCCATGCGTGCAAAAAGTGGCAACCATTTAATCGACTTAATTCAAGAAAGCAATACCGAAGTGGTTACTACCATAATCGACAAATTTGAGTCGGCACTCAAACGGAAGGATTTTAGAAATAAATCCGAAAATATATTTGTTTTGGTAGATGAAAGTCACCGGTCTCAATACGGTAAAAATCATGCCCTCATGAAAAAAGCCTTACCTATGGCTTGCTACATTGGTTTTACAGGTACACCGCTGATGAGTGCAGAAAAAAATACTGCGAATAAATTTGGTGGTTACATTCACCAATATACCATTGACCAAGCCGTGGCTGACGGTGCAGTGCTCCCCCTTTTATACGAAGGTCGTTCTGCAAAGCTTAACGTCAACCAAGGCTTAATAGACAAAGGATTCGATCGCTTATCCGAACCATTGAACAAATACCAAAAGAAAGACTTAAAACAAAAATTTTCATCCATTACCGAAATTTACAAATCGGAGCAAGTGGTAGAGGAAATTGCCTATGATATTTCTGAACATTATTGCAAAAACTGGAAAGGACAATTGAAGGCCATTATAGCTGTCCCCCTAAAAGAAACAGCACTTAAGTATCAAAAATATTTTGAGAATCAACCCAACCCTAAATTAAAAATGGACACGGCGGTGATCATTTCTCAATCCGATACACGACCGGACCATGATGAAGTGGAGGAAGAATCAACCAGTGAAGTACAGCAATATTTTAAAAAAATAAACGCTACTTATGGTTCTGTGGAAGCTTATGAGGAGCAAATGACCAACAAATTTAAAGACTCAGATGATGAAGTTGATATTTTAATTGTAGTAGGTAAATTACTCACCGGTTTTGATGCGCCAAGATGTGGTATTTTATATATCGCAAAACCACTAAAAGAACATGGTTTATTACAAGCCATAGCACGTGCTAATCGACTGAGAGAAGGGAAAGATTTTGGGTACATTGTCGATTATGTAGGTGTTTTAGGAGATTTAGACAAGGCTTTGACATCTTATAGTGCTTTAAAAGATTTTGACGAGTCTGATTTAGCGGGTGCCATTAAAAAAGTGGACGAAGAAATCAATAAAATACCACAATACCATTCGGCTGTTTGGGACCTTTTTAAATCTGTTTCAAACAAATCAGATCTTGAAGCTTTAGGTCGATTTTTACAACCCAAAGACCTACGAGATCAATTTAGAGAGCGGTTGATTTTGTTCGCAAAATCTTTGCAAGCTGGTATGGCTTCTGATGTGTTTTATAGCCTTTATTCAGCCGATCGACAAAAAACATTCATATCCGATTTAAAATTATTTCAAGCCTTACGTACAGCTGTTCAATTGCGGTATGCAGAAAAAATTGATTATAAAGAATATGAAGGTAGGGTTAGAAAATTGCTAGACATGCATATTGGTGTGGAAGCAGTGGAACAAACCACCGAAAGCATCAACATTTTTAATGATGAAGTATTCAAAAAGGAAGTAGAAAAACTAACCGGAACAACCGCTTCAAAAGCAGATGCAATTGCTTATAAAATGAAAAAGGTTATTGCTGAAAAAATGGATGAAGATCCCGTTTTTTATACCAAATTCAGTAAACTTATCAGTGATGCCATACAGGCCTTTATCGATAAACGGATTACTGAAGCAGAATATTTAAAACAGATACTCAAAGCAAGGGAAGATTTAACTGCAGGACGATTCAGTGATACCCCAGGCTCATTACAAGGCAATCCAGAAGCAAGAGCATTTTACAATATAGTAAAAGACGTCTTGAATGATCAAATTCCGGAAACAAATTCGAAAGAAATTGATGAAAAATTGGCAAGCGCTGGTACAGATTTATGTACCCTAATTGAACGACTTTTAATACGGGATTGGAAAAAGAATGATGACATTCAAAAGCAAATGAAAAATGATATTGAAGACTATTTGTTAGATCACCGATCAGAATATGGTGTTGAACTCAGTTTTACACAATTGGATATTATTTTAGACAAAGTGATGAGCGTAGCTAAAACGGTATTTTAATGAGCGCATCAATTAGTTACGGAACAACAAATATCGCCTATTCAGTAGAATATAGGGATAGAAAAACATTGGCTATTGAAGTCCACCCAGATAGTTCTGTTTTGGTGGTGGCACCAATTAATACAACTGATGAAAAAATTCAAAGTAAAGTTGAAAAGCGTGCTTCATGGATTGCAAAACAACAACGTTTTTTTAGCGGTAAACCTGATATAGCACAGGTCAAGGAATGGGTAAGTGGCGAAAACATGTATTATTTAGGTCGGCAGTATAGATTAAAAGTTGTTTTGGGTAAACCAGATGTTAAATTGAAAGGCAAGTATTTGTTGGTTTCCGTTCCAAATAAAAAGAATAGGAGGCAAATTGAAACATTAGTAAACGCTTGGTATCTGCAGCATGCCCGGATTAAGTTTGAAGAGAGGATAAAGAGATTTGATCACATCCTGCGGCAAGAAGGGCTACAGATGAATTCACTCATCATTCGTAAATTAGAAAAACGTTGGGGCAGTTGCACACCAAAAGGGAATATCGTTATCAATTCAGACCTAATCAAAGCACCAATTCACTGTGTCGATTATGTCATTGTCCATGAATTGTGTCATTTGAAGTTTCACCATCATGGTCCAGAATTTTGGAATTTACTCAACAAGTACTGCCCCGATTGGGTTGGATTAAAAGAGCGATTAGAAAATTTTGGAATATGATTTCATAGGTTAAACATTAGGAACATGGATCGTGAGAAAATAAATCGAATTAATGAAGTAGTAACCGTATATTTTAACCTTAATCCAGAGATTAAGGAAACGAAAGCCAAAGATTTAATGCCTGAGTTTATTGCTGCTGGCATCTTCAATTCAGATCAAAAAGACGGATTAGAAATTAGACAAGTTTTAAGAGAACTCTCAGAAAAAAATGAACTAAACTTGATTCCATCAGCATATGGTGAAAAGAAGAAAATGAACACAAATTGGTTTTTTAAAAATAGAAGCTCAGTCATTGAAGAGACAATTTCCCCGCTTCGATTCGAAACTGTTTTCGAGAATTTTAAGGAGTACATAAAAGAGTTGTCGAACAAACCATTTGTCAACTTCTCTGCTGGTTACATGCATTATAGAGAAGCATATAAAATGGAGATTAGAAGTGCAGCTCTCTTGCTAATGGATACAAAAAATTGGCATGAAAGTGATGTTGGTTCTGGTAAAATATTGAAAAAATTGATCTCTGCAATTGAGATTAAAGGGAATAACCTAGTTCAAATTCATCACAAATGGGGTCCTTATACGGCAGAGCATTCTGCATTGATAAAGCTGCATGAAGAAAAAACAAACTTAGACAAGGTTGAAGAGATACTCTTTAGATTTTACACTTCATCAGTTAATAATGAAGATTATTTTGAAAAGTTAAAGCAATTATTTGGGGCTCGATTTTCTCTAATTGCCTATTTATTCTTTTTAAAAGATGGTCGTAAGTTTTTGCCCATTTCAACTTCTAATTTTGAATACGCGTTTAATCAAGTTGGATTAGGACTTAAATTGAAGTCAAGAGCCAATTGGCCAACCTACCTTTCGTTTCTGAATAGAGTTAGAGAAGTTCAAAAATTGATAGAGGTTCAAATGGATGAAGAAATAACGCTAATTGATGCACATTCATTTCTTTGGTTAATTGGTTATAAAAACAAATTTAAGGATTGGTTGACTAATCAAAGTCAAAAAGCATTACCGCAAATCATAGAATCTGACATCTCACCTAAAAACACTCGTCAAGCAACAACACGAGAAACATCAAGTTCAATTTTACCTGTTTCCTCCGTTGATTTTGCTACAATAGAAGAAGCTAGGCGACAGTCAGGACGAAAAGCAGAAGAAGTGGTAATTGAATATGAAAAAGACAAATTACATTCAGCAGGCAGAGAAGATTTAGCGGCAAAAGTACTAGACTGTTCTAGCAGATTAGGTATGGGATATGATGTACTCTCTTTTACACTTGCAGGGAAAGAAAAGCATATTGAGGTGAAGAATTGCAATTCAAATTCATTTTATATAACTGCAAATGAATTAGCGGTTTCTCAACAGGATCCACTGTACTATATATACCTGGTTAAACGAGAGGAGACGCGAACAGAGATTCGAGTCATTTCTACTCCAGAATTAAACAACTCCGATAGCTTTTTACTTGAGCCGCAAACATTCAAGGTTTCCTTTGATTAAATCCATCCCGACTCTTTTGAGAACTTTAAAACTTCTTTCTTAAACAATTTTTTATCCTTAATTCTTTCTTGAGGACTCCTATTTTTTTTCTGACTCATCAATTTAAACAGTTGTTTGATTTTAACCTCTTTAGTGAACTTAGTTTGTGATTGATAGACTGTTTCAGCAAGGTTCTTTTCAATGTAATTGGAGAAAAGTTCGTGAACGATTCGCGGTGGTAAAATACGTAGCTTAGTCAGATCTTGAGGGTACATTTTGTCAAGCTCCATATTCAGTTCATGAAACTTTCTACTTGCCTTCCAGTTGGTGTTTGCATAGAGTTCAGCAATAATTTCAGACCTTTTATAAGGTCTCATTTTTCTATTATCACATATTCCTAGACTTTCTATTATATAATTGAATTCGAATTCATTAAAACGTCTTTTTGATTTGTAGTTTTTATTAGAGAGGTTGGGACAAAATAAGGAGATCCATTTGTTAAATACTGAAACGTCAGCATTATAATAATTCGAAAAATATGATTTATTATATCGCACTTTAACATCATAAACTTCTTCAGATTGTAAAAACATCATTTCAGTAATCAATGAAATTAGTTCTAATAAATCAGGCTCCGTTTTTTCAAACTCTTTTATTAAATATTTGATTTCTTTATCCATAAAAAAAGGAGGTTTGACCCTCCTTTAAATTTAATCAATTAATCCTCTACTGCGATAATATTCATCATGTTCTGGATTAAGTTGTCTTGAACGATTGTCTAAATCATCTTGTGAGTAAACATACTCTCTGTCATCTTTTTTCATACGTTTTCATTTTAATTTGATTCAAACATATTAGCTTTCATTTTTGAATTTGGAAATAATCTTTGTTAAAACCGTAATGTCTTGATAGTAAGCGGTATAAATTTTTCTCAAAAAAACTCACAGGCTATAAGGCGTTCATCAATCCCTTCATTTTTTTCGCAAACCATAATCAAAAGGGTATATAAATTCATTTTAAAAAACGTTATTCTACAACTCGTGAAAACGCCATGGACTTTAATTCCTGCTCCGCATTTGATATTCCGTACTTTTTTGCAACATTTCTCCATTGACGAACTGCAGTTTTAACTTCTTCGATTTACTGGTTTGTTCATTGCTTAACTCTTTTTTGGAGCACGTTCTTTTGTGACCAATTTAGCATCTTGAATCTTCCTACCTAATTCATCATCTTTAGCTATCAGTAGTATGTCTTTCTCTAGCCCTAATACAGCAACCACTTGAAGAAGAGTTTTGGAAGAATGATGGTATCGGACATCTTGAAAAAATAAGAGCAGGAATACGAGATTTGGTAAAATATATAGATCCTGCCGACCAGAAATACGCTACAACCGACTTTGAGGATGAATTGAAAGAGGATGAAGTAAAAGTCAAAGATTTTGAAGTAAACGATCCCGCAGGGGATTACGCATCCCCTTTTCCTAATAGCGTTCATAGGTTAGAAGAAATAATTCGAGCTAATAATGAGAACATTACAATTAGCAGAATTAGACAGGGTGAACAAATCACCGAAGAGGAGTTAAAGTCTCTTGAGGATATTTTATTTGAAGGGATCGACAAAACATCAATTGAAAATGAGCTAGGGGGCTCATTGAACTTGGTTGAGTTTATTATTAGCTTAATGGGGTTGTCAGCAAATAGCGTAGATAAAGCGTTCGCTAAATTTATTAATGAGTACCAATTAAGCTCCGTTCAAATTCAATTCCTTGACACTATCAAATTATTCTTGACAAAAAATGGAAAAATTGATTCATTAAAACTTTATGATGCTCCTTTCAAGAACTTCCACAGCCTAGGTGTTGACGGAGTTTTTAATGATGAGCAAGCCGATAAAATTTTCAAAATCATTGAAGATGTAAATAAACATGGTAATAGCGCATAAAACTACACCACATAATGTATATGAAGGATTGAAGTATCAAAGGGATTTACTTTTATCCAAAGGCTGCACCTATGTCTAAGATATTGAAAGTAAGGATAAGCTGATTTCATTGTATTTAAACATTTCAACACAGAGCAGCACCAAGTCGTTTCAATCTCAGAGTTCTGCGCTTAAATGGACTTAAATGAAGATGACATTCAGACTTGTATTTTGTAGCTTGTTTTCAAAATTACCCTGACTTTGTTACAAAAATCGTTTAAAATTACCCTGACTTTGTTACAAATAAAACCTAGAACCCTTTATTTACAATGGTTTCTATTCTTCAATGGTTTTTTCAATTTGTACGGGCCCAACTTCATGTCCAAACATTAAGAGTACTTGGTTCACCTTGTCTAGGTTTAAATTGGTTTTACCTTGCTCTATTTTTCTAATAACCGTTAGAGCAGTTCCAGAACGTTCAGCAAACTCTTCTTGGGTAAGTTTTACAGCTTTTCTTCTTGCTTTAACAAATTCCGCTAATGAAGTCATATTATATGCAAATGAATATAAAAAGCGTAAATATGACTAAAATATATGTTCTTGCATATAATTTATAGGTCTTAAGAGTAAATAATTTCCATTTCACTTAAATTAGCCCTCCTCTTATTTAAGAATTCTAATAAAAAATTAAATAACAACAGCCGTTAATTAAGTTTTTTGTCATTTTCTTAAATAAGAGTTATCTTTGTTAAAGATATTATGAAAGAATTTAAATCAGGGACATACATTAGCCAGGGCACATATAAGAGTTTTCAACCTGAAAAAATAAATAGAGAATGGTTATTAGAAGATATTGAGGTAATAACCTTACTGAGCAAGGCAGATAGGCAACTTGGAAGATTGGATATGTATTCAGAATATGTTCCAAATATCGAATTGTTTATCAGTATGCATGTTTTGAAGGAGGCAACGCAGTCAAGTAAGATAGAAGGGACGAAAACCAACATTGAAGAAGCCTTACAAGACATATCGGATATCTCTGAAGAAAAAAGAGATGATTGGGAGGAAGTTCAGAATTATATTGAAGCGCTAAATTCAGCAATTAAAGAACTTGACAACCTACCATTTTCTTCAAGGTTAATTAAGCAAACACATCAAATATTATTGCAAGGTGTGAGGGGAAAGCATAAGATTCCAGGAGAATTTAGAACAAGTCAAAATTGGATAGGGGGAGCTTCTATAGCAGATGCCGTATTCGTACCTCCAATCCATCAAGAAGTTTCAACTTTAATGAATGATTTGGAAAAGTTCGCTCATAATGAGGAATTTCCGTTCCCTGATTTATTAAAAATTGCGTTAATTCATTATCAATTTGAAACAATTCACCCGTTCTTAGATGGGAATGGTCGTGTTGGTAGATTGATGATAACACTTTACCTAGTCGAAAAGGGGATCCTTAAAAAACCGATACTTTATTTATCCGACTTTTTTGAAAGGAATAGAGAACTTTATTACAACAATTTAATGAAAGTGAGAACTAGTCATGATATTAAGCAATGGTTTAAGTTCTTTTTAGTAGGGGTTGTTGAGACTGCGAAAAGTAGTATTGAAACTTTCGATAAAATATTAAAATTACAGGAAGAAGTAGATGAGAAGCTACAGACCTTAGGAAGTCGCACGAACAATGCACGTACGGTAATTTCTTATTTATATCAGAGACCAATGATTGACGCGAACAAAGTCTGTGAGTTAACAGAAGTGTCACCCCCCTCAGCGTATAAATTAATTGCTGAATTAGAAAAGGTTAATATTTTAGAAGAAGTTACTGGAGGCCAAAGAGGAAAACAATACTGGTTTTCAGATTATATCCGAATATTTAAATAGTAATATAATTTACCGTTATTTGTTTTATCAATAAGCCTATTTTCAGTACTTTTATAGGGTAGCGCTCATTTAAATAATGATAATTAGCACTTGATTTTAACAACTATAATTTAATTGAATTTGTGTTGTTGAATTCGTACCTCATTTCGGTCAACAAATCAGACAACAGAAAATTAAGTACCCTTTGAAAGTGCCGTGTTTCCTAGTAAACACCAAATGATATTTGTTCCCAGTGGGACAACAAGAAGCCTTGCATTTGCGGGGCTTTTTTATTTTATACTGTCAGTTTTACTGTCAGAATTTAAGACTTAATCATCTTTTTGAAACGCAATATTAATTTTTTTGCACTAATTGGAGTTTTTACTTATGAACATATAGATAAAATCGTCTAAAATTACCCTGACTTTGTTACAAATCCTTCTTGTTTATAGCAATTATGACATTTGAAAGATTTCTAAAACCTCAATTGGTGAATTGGAAGACAGACCCTGATCGAAATCCACTTATTCCTAGTTTAGCATGATCAGTAGGTAAAACTACTTTGAACAATACGGCGACAGACCTATATCGTCTTTAAAAAATGTCTTTGATTAATAAACGGGCCATTCAAATGAATGAATGGAAGAAAGCCCCAAAAAATATCTATCAGAATTATATATTTTTACTCTCGTTTTGAGATTCGGAAAAAAAGGCTGGTGTTTAAAAAAATGGGTTCAAACTATTCTGTTTTGTTGTTGCCTTTGTAGTGGGTTAAAAACACATCGGGTTCTAGCGCAATCTCCAAACTATATAAAAATTGGTCTACCCGATTTGGTGGGAGAGCATATTTACTCCATTATCAAACATAAAGGTTTAATTTATGTAAGCTCAGAAAATGGACTCTATCAACAAAAAGGCGAACAATTTATTCCTGTTGAATTTAAAGATGGAAACATTGCATCTTTGTTTGATTTGAAAGAAGATAAAAACAAAAATCTTTTCTGTAAATCCCTTGATGGTAAAATATATCAACTAATTAACAATAAGTTGGAGCTTTATTATCAAGTTGATTCAGAAAAATTAACCTCAAATTTTCATTATTATTTCGATAACCAGAACAATATAATTATTGTGGCAAAAGGACTCTATTGTCTTGACAAAAATAAATCTATAAAACGCATAGATTCAGTGCCTTTTCTGCAATCAAAAAATGGATATAGTATTAGCTCAAATCAACTTAAATCTGGAGCTATTTTTGTATCGTACGCCGTTTACAATGAAGATTCTGTTGGCCAACAAACTTTTTTGTATCAAGATCATAAGGTTGAACCTGTCGCTTCGAAAGAAAGTTATGGTGCCCATTTATTTTTATTTGAAAAAGACAATCAACGTTACTTTTTTGATTCTTTTGGTAAAGGTTACTCACCAGAAGCAGGAACTTTAGCCGTTGATTATCCTGGAAAGGAACGTTTTTATGCACTTGATAATTCTCGTGTAATTGGTTTTAGTGATGTGTCTGGTTTCAGCATTGTAAAATTCGGTAAAGGCAAAATTGAGTCTGTACGTGATTATTTTGAAAATGAATTCTTTTCATCCTTTTATCTCGATACTTCGGGAGCTTTGTTTCTTGGAACTTTTGGTCAAGGTATTTATATGGTGCCTAATTTTTTGCAAAAGAGTATCTCAATTGATGAACAAATAACAGGATTAGCTAAGAATAATAAAGGATTTCCTGTTTTTACGACACGACAGGGTGGTATTTATGAGTATGGAGATTCTTTAGTTCAACTGGGACAAATGACCAATGCTCCTAATCAGGTGTTTTATACTCCTATTCCATGGGGAAGTCAATTGCAAAGAGAAAATCAAATAGTATTTACGGAGAATAAAAGCCCTTTTGGCGCAATAAAAGATGTTCACTATGTCGACAGTACTATGTTTTTATTCGTGAACCAGTTTGCGGTAGGTGCCATTGTTCAGGATTGCGATAAAAAACAAGGAATATTATCAAACTTCAATTGTGATAATAATCTAAACTATTGTGAATATCATAAGCGAGGTAGATTCAATGCAGTTACTTTCGATGAGGTCAACAACAGAATTTTTGTAGCACAAGATGGCAACCTTATAAATTTGTCGAATAATGAAGGTTTAATACCTTATAATTCTGATTTTTACACTAATGCACTGTCGTGTCATAACGGAACCTTAATTATAGGTACCCGAAGAAAAGGAGTTTTATTTGTTAAAGATAATTTGGTCCATAAGGTTCTCAATCGGTCAAATGGGCTTCTGTCAAATGATATAAAAAAACTTAGGGTTCAAGGTTTAAAACTTTTCATTTTGACATCGAACTCTATACATGTGTATCATCTAAAATCGAATAAATTAATAAATATCGATGCATCCCATGGTTTAGATGATGGTAACCTTGTTGATTTTGAAATAATTGAGGATGATTTGTGGATAGCTACCGATAAAAAAATTTATGATATTCCACTCACTCATTTGGCCAAAGAAAGCAAGTTAACTTTCCAGTTG
The DNA here is from genome assembly GCF_001661595.2 of Crocinitomix algicola. Taxonomy (GTDB): domain Bacteria; phylum Bacteroidota; class Bacteroidia; order Flavobacteriales_D; family Crocinitomicaceae; genus Crocinitomix; species Crocinitomix algicola. The sequence continues at coordinate 87,491 of NZ_LYPF02000021.1, read as the reverse complement.
ACCGATGTTAAAGTGAATGGTAATTCAGTGGGCCAATCCAAACGAACTTTCTCAACAAAAGAGAATAATTTTTTATTTCAATTTGTGTCTAACGATATCGCAAATTTATCGCGTGCTTACTATACTTATCAACTTGAAGGATTAAATTCTGATGTAAAAACAATTCCCGCAACTGAAAATGAAATCACCTTTGATTATTTGCCCCCTGGTAATTACGAACTCATCGTTAAATTACACTATAATAATGAGGTGCACAGCGACTATTATCATGTTTTCACAATTGATGTACCGTTTTATAAAAAGCCATGGTTTTATTTAATCTGTTTTGCACTTGGGATTAGTGGGGTGATAATTATTGTTCGATGGCGAGTCATGATTAATAATCGAAAGAGTAAAAATCAATTAGAAAAAGAGATTTTATCCAGAAACTTACTGGAATCCGAACTGAAGGCGTTGAGAAGTCAGATGAATCCTCATTTCATTTTTAATTCTTTAAATTCCATACAAAGTTTGATTCTTAAACAAGAGACCGATCAATCTTACGATTATATCACGATGTTTTCGAGGTTAGTTCGAAATACATTAAATTATTCAGAACAAGAATTTATTGCTCTTTCAAAGGAAGTGGAGTTTATAAGGTTGTATTTAGAGTTAGAGAAATTAAGATTTAAAAAAGACTTTGACTACGAGATTGTTTGTATGGTAGAAAAATCAGTTGAAGTGCCTTCTCTGGTTATCCAACCGTTTATAGAAAACGCATTAAAACATGGGTTGTTGCATAAAAAGGGACATAAGTTTCTTAAAGTCACAATCCAAATGACAACAGAGTTAACGTGTATAATTAGTGATAATGGTATTGGACAAGAGCAGGCGTTAAAGATAAAGGAGAAGAATAAAGATCAGCATAATTCATTTTCGTTTTCAGCCATTCAAAAACGACTTGAGATTTTTACGAAGCAATATGATGGGAGTTATAACTACATCGTAAAAAATAAATATGAACAAGGAAAAGTTGCGGGTACGGAGGTAATTGTAAAACTCCCATTTCGAAAATTAAGCTGATAAACACACAAGAAGATAAAAGTAAACAGAATCCACATGAAAGTATTAATAGTTGATGATGAAAAAGATGCGCAAGATGTGTTGAAATCGTTACTCGGTCGTTCACCCTACCAAATAGAAGCAATTGCTACTGCTTCCAATGTTTTGGAGGCGGTGCAAGAAATTAAAAAGTTTGAGCCTGACCTCGTTTTTTTGGATGTTGAAATGCCAGAAATAAAAGGATATCGAATTGTGGAGTTTTTTGCGCAAATAGATTTTCATATTGTTTTTGTAACGGCCTATGACAAATACGCGATAAAGGCCTTTGAAATAAACGCAATAGATTATCTCTTAAAGCCAGTGGACAGGGAACGTTTGCATAAAGTTGTAGAGAATGTTCAAACCTTATCTAAAGAAAAATTAATGCTCAATAAATACACTAAATTGTTAGAGAACATTGAAAACAATGGTCGGGAAACACTTATAATTAGTGAACTTGGAAATAAAAGAGTATTTAATTTGAATGAAATAATTGCAATTGAGGCTGATGGAACTTATTCAAAACTTCATTTAGTGAACGCAAGTAATCCTTTTTTAGTGAGTAAAAATATTGGTTTTTTAGAACGAATGTTGCCTCAAAATCATTTGTTTTTCAGAGCGCATAAGTCTTGGTCGGTTAACAAAAATCATATTCGTAGTTATAGTTATTCTATCATCACATTGACCAACGCTATAAAAGCGAAGCTTTCCAAATATAAAAAAGAAGAATTCAAGAAATTTTTAGGCGAAAAAGTCTATTAGTTTAGTGAACCAGTACCTTGGTTAAGTCAATGCTTGGGTCACCTGTAATCAATATATTTTCGTAGAAATATTATTTATTATGGAGAGATTAAAAATGGCACTGGTACTGGTTTTGTTTGTTGCAGCTCAACCTTTAAGTGCACAAAAATGGAAGGAAAAATTAAATGCTACTAAAGAGAAAGTAAATAACTCTTTAAATGAAACGAGTGGCAATAAAGATTATTCTGAAGAGTTCGAAGGGAAAGAGTTTCCTGATATGATGACATATCTTGACGGCTGGAATAATAAGACCGTAAAAACATATAATTGGAGTTCGAGGGACAATCGTTACTATGTGAAGGAGGCTCAAACAATTGTTGTGGGTAAAAATGGTGATGAATATGAATATGTAATGGTGAATGGTAAAAAGTATGTTCCCATTAAAAACGCTGATTCTGATAAAATTCTTAAGTTTCAATGGTCGTCAATCATTTTATACTTTTCTGAAGATAAACTCGTGACTTATGGTCAAAATGAAGAAGGAGATGTTTTTATAAAACAGCTATTTGGATTAAAGGAAAACGCGCAAAAAGTAACTGCAGAAATTGAGGCTTATTTAGCGTATACTGCATCTTTGATTGATCAGGATGTGGCAGGAGCCAATGCGGAAAGGGAGAGAATTGCAGCTGAAAAAGCCGCTGCAAGAAAAGCAAAATATGGATTGCATGATAAGTCCATAAAGTCGGCTAAAGTGCTTGTTAACTTACCCCAAGAGAATGGAAATTTCATGAATGTTTCTTTTATCATTGAAACTACCTTAACTGATGGGTCTATCATTAAAACTCGACCGGATGAAGGTTTTTATGAAGATTATATAATCACGAAGAACTTTACAACGGATTTTAGTGGGAATATAGAGTCTGGCTTTATTGACGGAGATCAAGCTGTTGTTAAGGTCGTATCTAAATATGATTCAAAAATTACGGCGGAAGGGAGCGCAACCTTGAGTTATAATAAAGGACCCGTATTTTTATTGTATGGTAGAGGATGGAGTGGATCAGAAGGCGAGGACGGTGAAGATGTTGAGATTGAAATAATTGAAGATAAACATGCGGTAACAGGAGAACCTGTATTGCGGGTTAGGTTGACAAGCACAGCTGAAAGGGCTAAATTGAAAGAATTTAGTCTAAGTCCCAATCAAAGTTTTATAGTTAAAACGTACGGTGGAAAAGGTGGAGAAGACAATTCACGATTTTATAATGGTGGAGACGGTGGAGACATTATCGTGTACAAAGATCCTAGCGTTTCTTCATTCAGAATTAAATATGATACCAAAGGTGGAGCGCCTGGTGGTTCTAGTGCAAGTTTTGGAAGGGACGGTGACTACAGGGTGATTGAACAAGCATTAAATTTTAATCACTAATTGTATCGAAACCCTAATAATAGTTAACGACGAATTCTTTATATCGATCAGTTAGTATTTAAATAAAATGCCTCCCAATTCTATATGGGAGGTGTTTTTTTAATGTTATAACCCATTCGATTAGCCCAACTTAACAAGTCGGTTAGATAAATAATTGGCCACAAGTTTTAAAAGTAAGAAAGGCAGTGCAATGAGGAGGATGCTCCAGCTGTTGTCCAGGGTAAAGGTGTTAGGGAATGCCTTTACAACAAAAAAGAGCACTATTGCACCAAATATAATTGAGAGGTGAATGACTATCATGTTCATTGTGAAACCTCCAAATCCAACGTGCATTTTTTGATGACTTTTATGTTGGAAAATGCGTTCAATAATAACAAAGAGTAGGTTGGCGTTAAAAAACCAGTTTTCAAATCGTAAAACTTGGAAATTGACTAATAATTCAGCACTTTGGTTAGCTACGGCAAAGTATCCAAAAATGAGAACTATAAATATAAAATAGATGGCTAATAGGAGAACAGAAGTGAAGAAACTGTGTTTCCCAATTTCAAATAGTTTGGCATTTGGATTTTTTCGATAGAATAGTTTGTCAATACTTATCGTAATCAGTTCGGTCCACCAAAAGAAATAAATCAGGTAAAAAACTGTTGTTTGGCGTTGCCATAAGGCAGCCAGTGTTAAAAACATAAAGACTAAAAAATCCCACTTCGCAAACCGGGTTTCTTTTGAAAAGAAAAAATTTTGAAGCTTATTCATTTTCTGCAACTTCCAGTGTTTATCTTCTATACCGAAAGTAATTATTTTCTTCGAAAAATGGAGTTTTTTGTTTGTTGTAACTTTATAAATTAAAACAGTGGCGTTTTATAGCTTGAATTCTATGTTAAATTATAAATTGGCATTCGTACTTTTTGTTCTTCAGCGTTTTGCTTTTACCCAATTTCAATTGCCAAGCTTTGAGGTTTTAGCCGAGGAAGGCATTCGATCAATTGACGTAAATAAGCGGGCTTTAAGAATGGTTGATATGAATGAGCGTCCTATAAAAGAAGAACTTGATACAAGCATGAGAACGCTGGAACGGTATTATCTAAATGGTCAAGGCCGAATAGATTCCATTTATTTTTATCCTACTCTCGAAGGTTATTACAAAAAAATAGTTTATTCATATGATGTTAAGCAACGTATGTGCGAATCCGTAACATCTGATCATGAAGGAGAAGTTTTAGCAAGGAGCAAATCTACGGTTAACGGAGATGGAAGTATATTGTATCAAGAATGGAATGGAGGAGTGTTGAGTTATGAGTCTCACGCTAGGGAAGATAGTGCGATATTTAAAATGGTTAGATTTCAAAATGGATTAAATTCTACAACTTATTGGCAATATTCATACGATTTTGAGCAAGAAATAGAATTAGAACAAAGTTTTGTCGAAGGTCAATTAAGACACGAAGAGAAAGCTCAATGGATTGCGAATAACAATGTTCCTTTATCATTTATTTATGCAGAGTTTAACGCTAATCCCGATCCTTTTGAAAGAAAGAACTTCGCCAAAGCCTATGATGTAAATGAAAAAGGGGAGGTTGTAAATAAGCTAAATGGATTTTTCTATGATCCATACGTCGGTTATAATTATTTTGAACGAATTCGATATTTTAAAGGGATGAAATCGCATGCTGAACATCTTTTTAAAGTGAAAAACTTCGTAGAATCTCAAGAAGTGATTGAATTGTTTTCATTTGATGGTAAGCAGATCGTATATCGTTACGATTTTGTTTATAATTAGTAAAGACCTTTTAAGTGCAGGGATATTTCTTTAACTTCGTATAAATTCTAAATCTTATAACATGCAATATAAAGCAAGTTCACCTGAAGATTATATCCGCCAAATACCTGAAGAACGGCAGGAAGTCGTTAAAAAATTACGTCAAATTATCAAAGAGAATTTACCGGAAGGGTTTGAAGAAGGAATTCAGTATGGGATGGTTGGCTATTATGTTCCACATAGTATTTATCCAAAAGGATATCATGTTACACCGAGTGAGCCTTTGCCTTTTATGAGTTTTGCGTCGCAGAAAAACTCAATAAATTTGTATCATAGTGGCATTTATGCGCATCCAGATTTACACAAGTGGTTTGTTGAAGAGTATCCGAAACATTGCAAACGGAAATTAGACATGGGTAAATCTTGTATTCGATTTAAAAAATTGGACGATATACCTTTTGAGCTAATTGCAGAATTGGCCACTAAAATGACGGTTAATGAATGGGTCAATATTTACGAGACTAATTTGGCGAACGCAAAGAAAAAATGATTCATTTAATTGTCGGAAATACAGGTGCTGGTAAAACAACTTATGCCATAGAATTGCGGAAGAAGACAGGGGGAATAATATTTTCAATCGATGAATGGAATAATACTTTGTTTTTTAAGGATAAAACAGAAAATGATAAGGAAGATTGGATTTTGGAGAGAATTGAACGCATTGAGGAAATGATCACCAAATTGATTACTCAATTAGAGGAAGTTAATGTGGATGTTATTTTGGATTTGGGTTTATCTAAAAAAAGTCATCGCGATAAATTTCGAAAATTTGCCGAAAATAACGGACTTAAAACACAGTTGCATTTTTTAGATTATTCTAAAGACTTGCGTCAAGAGAGGGTGATGAAACGCAATAGGGAGAAAGGTGAAACCTATACATTTGAAGTAAGTCAAGCAGATTTTGATTTTATGGAAACTTGGTTTGAACCACCACAAAATGAAGAGCTATTAGGTGCGGTTCATCTTAAAGATTAAAAAACCCAATCCATTGAAATGAATTGGGTTAAATTTAAATGCAACATGCAAATTTAAGTCGGCATTTTGAATCTTGCTTTACCTTCAATAATTTATAGCTTGATTGTTCTAAATAAACTGAGGTAAAAGCAGCCATAAAGAATGAACTAGCGATTACCAGTAGTGTGATTTTTAGACCCCTCATAACGCTATTTTTTAATCCCTTTTATAATTAAATAGAAAACAAGTGCTGGTTCCCCCAAAAAAGTTATCTCACTTAAAACAAATCCTAAATCATAATTTAGAAATTCTACGAAAGAATCAATTAAATAGCCAAAACAAGCAATCATGAGTAAAATACCAATCCATTTTGGTATAAATTGAGAACGATAAACAAGCCATCCCATTGGGAAAAGCCAAATCCCCCAAAAGATTTGTGCAATAAATACACCAGTTTCGTGCAAGTTTATAAATAACCTAACTAGCTGTGGATTGTCTAAACTTTCAAGTACAGCAAAAAAGTTTAGCTCGTTCAAGAGGGCGATAGGAACGGCCACTAGTATCGAAACGAGCATAATTATAGCAGCGTGTTTATGTACATCTTTTAATAATTTAAATAAGGCCAGTACAGCCGCAATTTGAATCAATTGAGTGATTATTGCACTTATAATTCCAAATCTAAATAGCAATTCACATGCTTTGATATTGTCAATAGTGGCTTTAATGTCATTTTCGACAAAAAAGTGATGCGGGATATATAAAATTCCAAAAACACCGAATGGAATTAGTAAAAAATAGAGCCATCCGGCTTGACGTGCGAGTTTAATTTGATTATTCATAATTAACGGTTTAATTGGATTACAATATTGCCCACTTTGTGCCCTTTGTTGACATATTCATGCGCTGATTTAGCTTCTTCGATAGGATAAGTTTTATCGATGATAGTTTTCATCTCGAATTGCTCATAAATTTTAATGAGTTGCTGATAAATATGATTAATGTCCTTTGGTTTTTTGGTTCCTGTCGCAGCAAACTTTGCCTTTTTCTTTCCAGCTAAACGGGTCCAAAACATATCAAACAATAAACGACCATTTAAAACGGGTGATAAGTATTGTCCATTGGTTTTTAATATTGATTTACATAAACTGTAACTACTTTTTCCAACTGTGTCAAAAATGAGATCGTAATCTTCATCACTTTTCTCAAATGATTTTATATCGTAAGGAATTACGTGATCAGCTCCCAGGTTTTTAACAAGCGGAATGTTCTTGGAGCTACAAACTCCCGTTACTTCAGCGCCAAAACTTTTAGCAATTTGAACGGCTGCGGTTCCTAACGCCCCTGAAGCTCCATTTATTAATACTTTTTGTCCAGGTTTAATATTGCCAATCAGCTTTAGGAAATTATATGAGGTTACTGGACCATCACCAACTGTAGCGGCTTCATCATCAGTTAAAAATCCTGGTTTGTGCAATATTACTTCCGATTCTTTAATAGCAATATATTCGGCGTTTGCACTAAAATTGAATATCGTTTCTCCAAAAACAAGATCGCCAACATTAAACAAACTAACGTTTTTTCCAACACTTTCAATCACGCCAGAATAACCTGTTCCTGGTATCGGATGTTTAGGACGGCGTAATCCAATAATCAACCGGGCGAAATAGGGTTTTCCGGATAACATCATAGTGTCCGCTCTTGTCACAGTTGCCGCGAAATTTTTAATAATAATTTCATTGTCTTTTGCAATGGGTTTTTTAAGCTGTTTGATGGAGATGTGCTCAGTCGATCCATATCCATTTACATGAACAGCTTTCATGGTTGTATTTTGTGCTTTCATCTTTTTTAGATTTGATTTGAGCACAAAGCTAAGGTGGGAATAACGGATAAAAGTTCGGTTATTTAACGGGATAGTTCGGATTTATAATCTCGAACATTTTTAATTGTTTTTCGTATCCAATAACCAGGCTTTGGGACTTTTCCCAACGGATTTTTTAAAATAAGTATTAAATACTGTTTTCGAATTAAATCCACTGTCATAGGCAAGGCCAAGAAGTGTTAGTTTCTGATTTTCTGGGTTTAGCGCCAATTGCTTAAATCGATCTAATCGATAACTGTTAATGAATTCACTAAAACTTTTTCCTAGCTTGGCATTGAGTAACCATGATAATTGGTTAGGATGAATATCGATTTGTTTAGCCAGTTCTCGCAGACTTAAACTTGCATCAAGAAAAGGTTCGTATTGGTTAATATAATTCAATAATTTTAATTGAAACTGATTGGCTTGCTCTTCATCGAGTAGTGATTTGCTCACTTTTTTATCGTCAACTAATTGATGTAGTTTAAAAATAATGTCATGGAATTTTTGGTATCTGGGATCTTTCCTAAGAGGACTTACAATAGGATCAGGGTATCGCAATATAAGCAGCGAAGCTTTATTTTTAATTCCTTCCTCAACCCATTTAAATGCCTCATCAAATTCGCCCAATACAACATTTAAGTTAAACAGATAAGAGTCCGCAGAGAATCCATTGGGATTTGCAGCGAGGTCTTGTAGGATTTTTCGATACCGATTTAACTGTTCTTGATCATTTTTCATTGCATAAGCTAATGCAATAACACCATTCTCATCGCCGGGGTTCATTGATATTTCATGTTCTTTGAAATAATGAGTCACCTCATCGTATCTTTTCAATAATAAAAGGCAAAGAGGTTTAACGCCGTGGGCAGGTATGTTTTTTGGATTTACTGCTAAACAAGCATTCAGTTCGTTTAAGGCCAATTCAAATTGACCGGTCATATAATGGTAATAGGCTCTGAAAAAATGTGTTTCTTGAGATAAAGGGTCAATTGATAAAGCAATGTTTAAGTGATTTAATGCTTTTTCTTTATTACCTGCCAAGATGTATAAGAAACTTAAAAATTGTTGAGCTTCGACGTAGTTTGGTTGAAAATGAATGGCTTGTAAAGCGTGTTCCATCGCTTTACTGTAGCTGCTTTCCGTAAAAAATGATTTGTTTGCTTTTTGGTAATAGGCTTCTGAATTTTGAGGGTCGAGCTGCAGGGCTTTGTCAACCAACTCATTGGATTTACTCCAAGCTTCTTCAAATGACATTAGGCCTGTCATCGCCAAAAAACTATAGGTATCACTTAATCCAACTAAGGCAGCAACATTGTTTTCCTCTAAGCTTAAACTCTCCAAATAATAACGTTTAGCGAGTTTAATGTCATCGGCATTCCATTTATTTTTATGAAATCGAGCCAGTAAACTCAACTCGTAAGCGTTTATGTTTACTTTTTGCTGGAGAACTAAATGATCACTCAATTCGAGGTGCCCAAATTCTTCTCGAATTCGATCGGCAATGGAAAGGCTAATTTCGTCTTGAACAGCAAAGATATTATCCATTTTCCGATCCCAAGTTTCTGACCAAAAATGAAAATCATTCTTAACCTGAATAAGTTGGGCGGTAATTCTAACCGTATTGCCAGCTCTTCGAACACTTCCTTCTAAAATAATTGATACTCTTAGCTCTTCTCCAATTGTAGGAATAGGAATGTTTTTATTTTTAAAATGAAATGAAGATGTTCTGGATGTGACTTTTAATGCCGTGATTTTTGCGAGTGCATTGATTAATTCTTCCGTCATTCCATCTGCAAAATACTCATCCTCCTTGTTATCACTCATGTTAACAAATGGGAGAACCGCAATTGAAGTAGAATTATTGATTGGTTTCACAGCTTAGCAAACATAAGAAGCATGAGTAACATTTGCAAGTTGAAAATGGATTTTAGGAAAATAAGTCGGGTTGACTGGGGTAATACTCTTGGGCAATTACCGTGTTAGGTGAGGCATTTTTACCTCTAATTGGTCGAACTTCATGGTGTTCGAAATCGCTTAAATTTATTGAAAAATCCTCTTTTCCGGCTAACCATAATTTTGATTGATTTTCGTTTAAAATTAATGGCATTCGAGGTTCGGCTACACCATTGTGTAGCGTTTGCATAAAGCCAGTTGCTTTTGTTGTAACAATGGTGAAGCTATGTGTGGTTTCTTGAGTGTTGGGATCTGTCCATTCATCATATAAACCGCCAACTAAGAATGAGGTTTCATCTTTTTTATGAATGTAATGTGGGATTTTTTCTTTGTTTTTATGATGATGCTCAAAAAATCCATCAATTAAAACCAGGCATCTTTGTTCTTGAGCTACATTTTTAAATGATGGTTTTTCATGGATTGTTTCTATTCTTGCGTTTAGGGTTTTATTCGATATTTCGATTGTTTTTTCTGGTTCCTTAACCCAGTGAGGAATAAGGCCCCATTTAGAAATTACCGGTGTTAAACCTTTCTTGTCGGTATAAATAATTAAACGGGGATGATCAAATCCTGAAACTCGATATTGAGCTTGTTCATCTTCATCGAGGTAAGGAGCTAATTTTTCTTTTATCTCATCTACCAAATGTGGAGCATAACGTTGCGCATGTTTTAATTGACTTTTTAATTGAGCGGAAATGTCGTAACACATGAATTAAGATTGAGTTAGGGTAAAAAAAAGAGGTTGACTAAACAACCTCTTTTTTAATGTACTTTATGGTTGTGTAGAACGTTCATAAGAAAATCCACCCATTCCACCTGCACCACCTGAAGCCCAACTAGTTAGTTTAAAGCTTAGATAGATATCATCTTCAGTTAAGTGTAGAACAACATCTTTTCCAATCATAGAATTAGGGGAGCTTCCATGGAGGTTTTCCCAGCTATTATAAGTTAAATCTTCCGCATCAAATAAGGAACCATACGCCCATTCTGTTTTGGTAGGACTTACAAAGTCAGAATAATCAACCTCGTCAGCAATATTAAAAAGACCACGGTTATTTGCACGTGTAATCCAAACGTTATTGGTGATACGATCTTGATTTGCAGCTAAGGTCCAGTCTGCACCATCTGCTTTAGTGAAAGTCATAGTTGGTCCATTCCATATATTAATCGCTGGACCAGGTATTACGATATTTTGACTCACTTTGTCAGATTTTTTTTCTTTTTTGGAATAAGCGGTCATTGACACAAAATAAGTTCCTGGCGCTTCATAAGAGTGAGTTGGAGATTCAGTTTTTGATTTAGTTCCGTCACCAAAATCCCATTCATATGAAACACCATTTTCAGAGGTGTTAGTGAAATGAGCAACGCCATCATCAGTTGCAGAATAAGCAAATGAAGCGGTTGGTTCTTTTTTACAACCCGCAAAGAGTAGGGTGAAAGTCGCACTTAAAAGCGCGATTTTCGATAATCGATTTTTCATAAGATGTTTTTAGAATAAAAACTAAAAATACGATTAAATATTATTTCGTACAAGTTAGTGTACAAAGTTCTGGGTCGCTACAAGGGTAATAGAAGGTTTCGCATAGTTCAAGGTTTATCGTGATTTGATTATCACCAACGAGATAACCATTTCCTTCGTATGTTAAACCTGCTTTGTCTTCACTGAAAGTAAATTCTCCTTCTGAAATATTTGCTTGCACTTCGACCTCGTTATTTAGGTTTTTTAATATGATTTTGTTTTTATCACTACCGGCTAATACTTGGAGTGTATAGGTTGATTCCCCATCATAGCTGCAGTTTTGTGCTACGGTGTATGTCCCAAGATACTTGTCGCTCACGTAGGTGCATGAACCATCATCTTCTGTCGCATTAACATTGTAATTTTCTGCACTAACATCTGTACAACCTTGCGTACACGAATGCGATTCTGGGGTTTCAGGATCGTCTTTTTTACAGCCTACTAAAGTTAAACTGGCAAAGGCGAAAATCAGTAAGTTTTTTATTTTCATAGTCTATTATTTTTAAACAATATAATAATTATTCCGCTTAATAGACTTCGTGGAAAACAATGGTTTTAGTACTTGGTTGCTTATGTAGTCGTGCCTTGACAACTTGAACCTGCACCAGCAGTACAACCAAAACAATGCTGATTTACTATAATATCTCTTTTGTTCAAGGCTTCTAAGTCAAATTCCGAGATATGTTGTCCAGCCGCTTTCTCAACTTTCAGATGTAGCATTTGATTAAAATCACAATCGTACAAATAGCCTTCCCAATCAATACTAACTGTATTTCGACACATTAAACCTTCTATTGCTCCAGGGTTAAATGCAGTCAGTAATTTATTCATATAATCCTCGTAATTTTCGGATTTCACCAAATAATCTAAAAATCGACTAATGGGTAAATTAGTGATGCATAAGAGTTGATTAAAAACAACATCATGCCGCTCTATAAGTTCCTTTTTAAAATTATTTTCCAATTCCACTTGATTGCCCGGTAAAAAGGCGCCAGCCGGATTGTAGACGAGGTCTAGTATTAATCCACTTCCAGGTTGGCCATAACCCACATCGTTCAACATTTTTAGTGCTTTAATTGAACGATCAAATACACCATTACCTCGTTGTCGATCTGTTTTGGAAGCTGCATAGTAAGGCAATGAACTTACTACGCGTACCTCATGTTCTTTAAAAAATTCTGGTAATGAGTGGTACTTTTTATTTGCGACAATTATGGTCAAATTGCAACGAACGATAATCTCCTTTGCACCGGCCTTTTTTAATTCCGTTACAAACCATCTAAAGTCAGGGTTCATTTCGGGTGCTCCTCCTGTTAGATCAATCGTTGAAAATTTATGTTTTCGGACTAAATCCACGCAAATTTGCATGGTATCACGTGTCATAATTTCTTTACGATCGGGTCCTGCATCTACATGACAGTGTTTACAGGTTTGATTACACATATAACCCAGATTTATCTGGAAAATATCAAGTCCTGTTGGTTTTAAAGTAGAATGACCATTGTTCTTTAAATGTTCCTGAAAAGTTAAATTATCATTTTCAAAAAATGGACCATTTAGATGTGCCAATTGTTTTTGAGAGTTGGCAAAAGTATGTGATTGAGCTAAAAGAGATTTCGTCATATTACATGCTGAGTTTTTTTGCTTTATTCATCATTTGAACACCATGTACTAATGATGCTCCTCCTCGAATGGCACTGGCTACGTGTACAGCTTCCATCATTTCGGTTTCAGTGCATCCTTTTGCCAAAGTTTCTTGCGTGTAAGCATCAATACAGTATGGGCATTGAACTGTGTGTGAAACAGCCAACGCAATTAATGTTTTTTCACGCTCCGTTAATGCACCAGCTTTAAATACTTCCCCGTAATAATCAAAAAACTTTTTGGCTAAGTTCGGCTCAAACTCTGAGATATTACCGAATTTTGCTAAATCTGCTGGGTTATAATATGTTTTTTCCATAATTGATATTTTTAAATTTTGTCGAATAGTTTTAAAATAGCTTACAATTCATTAAAAATACGGTATAATTATGGTTTTGGATTTTACCAAACAAAAAAGTTTGTGAAGAATGAATTAATACCCTTTCGAAAATTAGAATATTTTCCGTGCTAGTCTAAAAGTATTGGCATGAGCTTCTATAATGTCTGCTATTTTTAGTGAATAACCACCGCCCATACTAATAGCGACAGGTATACCTTTTTTTTGTGCTGTGGTTAAAACAAACTCATCTCTTTTTTTGCACCCTTCTTTCGTTAGTTTAAGTCTACCAAGCTTATCGGTTTCCAAAACATCAACACCACTTAAATAAAGGATAATTTCCGGTCTGACATCATCAATTAGGTCGGGGAGGGTTTTTGTAAGCAGCTCAAGGTAATCTTTGTCTTCAATTCCATCAGGAACGCCAATGTCTAAATCTGATTTTTCTTTTTTTAGGGGATAATTGTTGGCACCATGCATACTAAAAGTAAATACACGGGATTCTTGTTCGAATATTTTAGCTGTTCCATTTCCTTGATGAACATCTAAGTCAACAATTAAAATTTTTTTTACTAGGCCTTCGTAAAGTAATTCATTGCTAGCAATTGCGAAGTCATTAAACATGCAAAAACCTTCACCGCGATCGGCATAGGCGTGATGAGTTCCACCTGCTATATTCAATGCGATTCCATGATTTAATGCATATTTAGCACAGTCTAAGGTTCCGTTGGATATGTGACGTCCTCGATTAACAAGGCTTTCATGAAAAGGGAAACCAAGTGCACGTATTTCTTTACGTGTTAACGTTCCTAACTTTAGTTTTTCCCAATATTCAACCTTATGAGTTCGTAAAATCTGCGATTCAGTTAAAGGACCAGGTTCAAAAAAATCAGCTTCTGTTATAGTGCCTTCGTGTAATAATTGTTGAGGTAACAAATCATATTTCTCCATCGGAAAACGATGGCCTTCTGGCAATCTTGAATAAGTATATATTGGACTATAAGAAATTCGCATCGCAATTGTCAAATTTACCTTATTTTAGTTGATAGTAAATAAATGTTCAAAATATTCTTGCTAATCATATCGATTTTAAATGGAGTCACTTTACATGCTCAAATTTCTCGTGGGAATATAGCTGATTACGGAAATGTCATCGATTTATATTATGTAAATGATTCTTTAAACCTCTCTAAACTCAGGGCTACAGCGAATTTTTTAACGGACAAAAGCTGTAATTTTTTAAATGGGAATAAGTTGCCTAAGCGTAAAAAGGCTTTTATAAGACATGTTCAATTTTTAACTGAGGCAATTGAAGAATCTTATTTTAAAGGTAAGGAGCTAAGTCCATTTCAACGTGATTGTTTATATGAATTACATTTCTATTACCTTGCTTTCCGTGCTGCATCTGCGCGAAAATTTAATCGGGTTAATTTCTTTGATAAATTAAGGATGCTTTACAATACTTATAAACACTGTTCTGGTAGAAAGGTTAAAATCACTGATGGTATAGAACAAGTCATTCATAGCGACTCCCCTTTCTGGCATTCATTTACAGAAGTACGGCCAGTAGACCGATTTGATTATATCGCAAAACAGAAAAAAATAAAGGTCCATAAAAAAATGGTCGTTTTAATGGATAAAATAGGAACCGATGGCTCTGCTCCAAAGGTTCGTGTCAGTGATTTGGATTTAGATAATGAATGGAATTTGAAATGGGGAGATGAAGTTCATACAGATGTTGTAGGATCAAGAATTTTTAGTGCATTGGGCTATGATGTCGATCACCCTTATGCCTTTTTGAAAGATCAAGTTTATTTGGTTTTTGATGAATATAGCCAAGTAAAGTCCTTAGAAGCTTTGAAAGTGAAATTAAAGGATCAATACGGTTTTAATCTTGAACCATTTGTATCTTCTTATGGCGTGGTAAATGTTGAAATGACGGATTCTATTCAAAGTTTACGTTCTTTCGAAGGTTTGTTTTATTGTACGTTTAAAAAATGTGCATTAGAAGCAAGGCCTGATCGTGTTAAACGAATAGGTCCTTTTATGTTGGAGGGTATTGAATTGGAAGAAAATGCTTTGTTGAGAGGGGCATTACTTGCACATGCGTTTATTGACAATTGGGATACTCGATCGCGCAACACGTTGTTGAGTACGGTTCATAAAGGTAAGCATCGTTACAGGGTTTCTGCTGTTTTTTCAGACCTTGGAACAAGTTTAGGGGTATCTGTGAGTCCTATAAATGGTGATTTTAAGGTTGGTTTAGTGAATCAATTGGCTTGGGAAGTTTGTGAACGCAAAGGGAATAAAATTCGTGTTATGTCTAGAATGAATGCAGAACCAATTCCTTATAAACAGGCTGATTATCACGATTTATTTTTTGTAGCAAAACAAATTGAGAAAATAGATTCAATTGCATTACGCAATATTGTTTTAGCAGCAAATTGGCCATTTCCTGTAGCAGAATTGTATTTTCATAAATTAGCCGCGCGAAGAGCTTCAATATTGCAGTCATTTTTAATTGAAGATGAGAATCCTATTTATTTCAATCGACATATATCAATTAAAGAAAATAATGAATGGATTGTTAAGGATGGCGTTTTATTGGTTAATTATAACGGTGAAGATCACCCTGAGGGATGGATAAGCAAAAAAGGGAGGTTTAGAAATTATGGTCATTAAAATTTCTGTTTTTATAATCTTGTGCATGACATTAACCAATGGTTGGATGCAAAGTAACAATGAGCATCAATTGAAGTTAAAAGTAAAAGATGTTCAGTCATTTGAACCACTTTTTCATTCGATTGAAATAGGAGAAGGGTTTAAGATGATTACCTACGATACACTTGTATATAACGATTTGTATTTAGATACAGAAGATTTTCAATTGTATAAAAGTGGATTTTCTTTGCGTTTTAGACGTAAAGAATTGAATGATAATAGCGTTTACAGTTTTCAGCTAAAAAGTGAAGCTAATTTATTTGGTGTTGAACGCATAGAGGTAGATCAATTTGATTTGGATATTTATGAGATAGAAATTGAGCAACAGTGGGTTAAATTAGTTCATGGTTTGGACGCAATATTTGATGAGTCTAGCGAAAATGTGAACGATTTTCTAAAAGGTATTGCGCAATGGTGCAGCAATAAATATGAAGCTCCCTTAGCGCCATTTCAGAAATTACGGGAATTGGAAGAAAGGGGCGTTATTGACAAAGTATTTAAGTTAAAACCTGTTTTAAAAGGGATTTCATTCAGAATGAGAAGTCATGTGGTAAATAATCGTTATAATGGTTGTAAGCTGGACAAAAGAAGTGATCAATTAAAGCAACCTAAGTATTTTAAAGAACACAAGGATGTTTGTTGGTTGATGGAAACATCATTCGATCGAAGTATATTTGAAGTACTTCATGAGAATAATCATATGGAGTTTGAAATTAATGAATTTGAGATTGAAAATAAGGCAAGTTTTCCTGTTGAAGATCGCGTTTATCTGTATAATTTTTCGACTTTAATAGCGAGTCGTTATGGGTTAGTAAAAGAGCATTATTCTAAATATAAACAAGTTATCTCTGCCACTCAAAGTAACTAATGATTGACATCGTGATTAGAACAAGCACGGCAATTAGATAGTAGTAAAACGGTAAATCCGTTATACCGTTATAATTGTAGATAAAACCCCAAATAAATAATGCAGAGGTTTTGACAAGAACAGTTGTCCACATCCCTAAGTGAAGGTATGATTCTTTTTGTGTACATCGGCCAACATGAAACTTAAGTTCATCAATAAATTCATGTGCTGTTCGAGTAATAAAAGTGGCAATGAAAAGAGGTAGCATAATCCAGCCAAACCAATATACGCCTACAAGACTTATTTCCATTAATAATGAGCAAAGTAAGATAATGCGATGTACATTTAACTCTTTATCGGTTATTTCTTTTTCTGCGATGCGTTTATGTGTTAACGCATCTAACCCCCAAAAAAACGAAAATAATATTGCAGATACTAATACTATTCTGGCCCAATTTATAGGTGTAATTTCAGCTAGCGTCATAATTTAAATATTAAGAAGAGTATAAAAATTAACGTACAAATATTTAGGTTGTAGAATTGCGTCCAAAATATATGGTTGCTTCCATGCGCTAATCCAATAAGATTTATTGCTCTTGCGATGAATATAAAATAAAAAGTGATTTGAATGTTGAAGGAAGCATTTGATAAAAAGAGAGTTAATAAAACTAATAAGTTCGTTGAATGAAGTAAAATTAATGTCATTTTTCTACCATATTTACCAGGAATGGTATTGATATTCAAGTTAACATCTGATTTTATGTCGGGCATATCACGAATAACACTACCCATAAAAACTTGCATAAAAACGGCAAAGAAAAACCAAAGAACGTCCCTACTAATTATGGGGTATGCCCCAGCAATAACTAAGGTGCCCCAAACGAAACCAATGACAATATTTTTCATAAATATGACATTTTTTAATCGGACCGTTTTTGATTTGATCGTTAAGGGAATTGCATATAACCCTCCTACAGAACCGCCAATAATTAGAATTAATATTGGCATTTGATTGGCGTAAGTATAATAGTGGATGCCTGTAAATATCGCAATGAGAAAAGCTAGAAGATGAAGAGGGAATGAGAAAAAATGAACTAGATTTTTTCGCAGTTGGTTGTTGAAATAAAAAGCATGGTTAACGCGGTAAACTAAAATGACTCCAAAAAACACTAGTAGCCCTAAATGTATAATATCACTTGCGATGAATTTTCTGAACAATAAGCCAGAATAAGATAAAGATACTGCGGCAATACCGAATAGAGATAAGCGATTAAATGATGGATTAGCAGGTGTTTTCACTCGCTAAAAGTACAAAATTTATGTTTTGGCTTTATATCGCTTGAAGCTTGTATAAGCAATTAAAAATGCTGTGAAAGGCAATGCTGCCATAATATAATAAACTTGAAAGTGAATAATGTCGTATAGCGCAGACCCTATTGTTAAGAATACTGCCATGGCTAAAGAATTTATTGATTCACTTATGCCCATAACTGCCCCTTGCTTTTTGGGGTCGGCATGAATAGAAATTAGCCCATTAAATGTTGGAAAACTTAAGGAAAGTCCTAGGTTCATGATATAGTAAAACGCAATATAAAGCCAGAAATTATCGGTCAAAGTAATGGCAATCAATCCCAGTGTGCTTAAGCCTAATCCCAGTAAAAGTGTTGGGAATTCTCCAAGTTTTTTAATTATTCTTGGAGCCATAAAGGCTTGGTTAAATGACAAGAATATTCCAACAACAAGCATGAAAACACCAAGTTCTGATGAATCAAACTGAAATAAATCAATTAAATATAGAGATATCGTACCCATATAGAATGCCATCATAACCGAAAAGAAGAATTTGGTTAAGAACAATACCTTAATAATTGGTTTGGGATTGATTTCACGAATTCTTCTGAAAATTAGAAAACTTTTAAGAACGGATTCTTTTTGACGATCACTTTTGTTTTCTTCTATTAATGATTCCTTTAGCCATAAAAAAATTGCAATTAATGCAATTATTGAGATAATTATAGCGGCTATTATCGTTCCTTTATAGCCCATTGATCCTGCAGAGCTCATTCCTCCAATACCAGGTCCAATAATCATTCCTATACCGGCAATACCGCCCAAATACCCAAAAATATAGGATTTTTCTTCGCGGGTAGTAATGTCTGATACATAAGCGTTTGCAACAGATGTGTTTCCTCCAGTAATACCATCGAGGGCTCTAGCAAACCCTATGATGATCAAAGGAATAGAAATTCCTATTAGCGAGGTATTCGGTAAAAACAAGGCAAATAAAAATATAAACCAACTGATTAGCGTTCCAATTTGACTGATGACTAAAACAGGTTTTCTGCCAATAGAATCAGACATTGCACCCAAATATGGAGAGCCTAAAAACTGGAAACTGGAATAAAGGGTTAACATTAACCCAAAAACCCATTTTGGAGCTCCATATTCTTCGACAATAAAAGGGAGAACAGGCATTAGTATGCTTATGCCTAAAACATTTACAAATGTTAAAAGATAAGCTGGAAGTAGCTTCTTGCTCATTGTGCAAATTTACACAATATCACGGTTGAATTAAGTTGTTTTATTTGTTTAGTGTTAAAATAAAGTTATCTAATTCGGTTTCTGTTGTAATAGGCATGGAGCAATAAGTAGACGTGCACATTAGAAGTGTGTTCAATGAAAATTCATTGTAAAACTGTTGGTTTTCTTTGGTCATACTTCTAATAGATTCGGCTTTAAAATATACTGGTAAGGTTGAATTAAGAATTAGTTTGCGTAAATAAGTCTTTCCTGTATTGTCGATTTTCTTATCAATTATTAGTTTAGCTTGATAGGGTTCTTGGGCGAATAGTCTTTTTGCTTCAATTAAAGTAGGTATAGTGGCGGCAGATGATGCGAGTGCTTTAACGTCTAGTTTATTAAAAATAGATCGAGAAAAATCTATAATTTTTTTATTGTCTGTGAGATAGCCCAGTTTATTTAGAGCGATTGCAGCATCTAGATTAGCTGTTGAAACTATGTTTGATCGCATAGCTTTTTGCCCGATACTTGATCTCAAACCATTGGCACTTTTAAAATTTGAAATAATCGACTTTCCTAATTCGTGAGATCGTTCCAAATAATCGTGCTCTGGAAAGATTTGTGTCATTATGTTTAGCGTTTTTAAGAATTCAATATTGTCAGTTAAAGAAAATATTCCTTTGTCTTTTTTTGATCGGAGGTAGAGGTTGTTCTCGCTTCTATAATGTGTCATGATATAGTCTACCATGTTTCTTGCTTGATTTAAGTATGTAGTGTCGCTTGTTGCAGCCCATAAATGAATAAAAGACTGAATCAAAAGTGCATTTTCTTTCAGGTAGATATTATTATCTATAGATGGAACTCCTTTTTTTAAACGACTCTGTTCATCAAGCGCATAATAATTTTCTGCATGAACACCTGAAACTAAATCTGAATTTTGGCTATTATAAAACAATGGAGTTGAGTTTTTTAAAAAGCGATTACAGTATCCAACTATCTGATTTGCATTATTTAAAGAAGAACTATCTTTTTCGTTGTAAAAATGCTTTGCAAAAATGGATATATACCGCGCTTGGTATTTTAGCAGTTTTTCATAATGCGGGTTATTCCAATTACCTCTTGCACTATATTGATAAACGCCTCCCCAAACAGTATCCAATATATTTCTTGAATTTTGAATAGAGAGGTTAGCCCATTTATACAATATTGGGTTTGATTTTTGATTTAATGCGTAATTGATTCCGTTTAAGTATAAAGATTTATTGCTCCACTGGTACCCGCCTTTTAAAGTGTCTAGTGTTCCCTTAAAAAGTTCGTCTAATTCCTTAATTGTTAACCTAGACTCTGATTGATCGATAGATTTTTGGGTGATGGGTTCAGGGTGCAGAATTACGTTTTTAAGGATGGAAATGAATTTTTCTGGATTTTGGTACCCTCTTAAACGAAGAATATCTTCTCCTTTACTGTTCATGATAATTGTTGCAGGCCATCCCCATTTTCGATAAGCAGCGTAAAGATCTGGTCGCTCATCTTGATCGGCTTTTGTTAAAATAAAGTTCTTAGTCAAAAATGATTGAACAGTTTTGTTTGAATATGTACTATCGTCCATGACATGGCACCAATGACACCAATTGGCACCTATATCCAATAAAATTAGTTTATTCTTTTCCTTTGCTTTTTCATAAACCTGTTCGGTAAATGCTAACCATTCAAACTTTTCTTCTTTTTGCGGCTCATTACAGCCTGAAAAAAGTATGGTAAACAAGGTTATTAAGATGATTTTAATTGAATTTTTCATAACGATTTACTTCAATTTACGGCTGATTTATCATTATGGATTTTAGATCGTTATATTTTTGAGTAGATTGATTCAAATCCGAATGCCTTTAAATGTTAAATTTTTATAAATTGCGCATTATGCGATATTTAACATTGGTATTTGTTTTTCTTTTAGGTGGGGTAGCAAAAGGACAACTGTATAATAATGGTCATGTACCTCATCCTGTCGAAGATGAACGTGCGGCTGGATGTGCGCCAGCCTCTGGTACAACTTATTTAGAGTTTAACAATGTTCGTGCTTTGATACATACCGGTGGAAATTTATGGCAGATATCTGGTCAAAATTTTTCGCAATACGAGGTACCAAAAGGATCCGGAATAATGGCGTTGTTTACTTCTGCTCTTTGGCTAGGTGGTATTGATTTTAATGGTCAATTAAAGATTGCTGCCGTGCGATATCGTAATGGTCAAGATTATTGGACAGGCCCACTTACCACAACGGGAGAAGCTGAAATTACGCCTGAAGTTTGTGAGGAGTATGATCGCCATTTTGTCATAAGTCAGGATGAGGTAAGAGAGTTTGATGCTTGGTTTAAAGCAGGATTATTTGATGCAGAAAATGGTACATCAACTCAGGAAGATGAATTTGGGGATTACATAATTCCAGAATCTATTCTTGAATGGCCAGCCCACGGTAATCCGGATTTAAATCAAGATTTTTATTTAGCACCTTTTTATGATCGAGATGAAAACGGAATTTATGAACCCGAACAAGGTGATTACCCCTTGTATGATATTGAAAAGGAAATTGATTGTAAAACGAATAGGGCTGTGACATTATACGGAGATCAAACGATCTGGTGGGTAATGAACGATAAAGGGAATATTCATACCGAAACAGGAGCTGACCCGCTAGGAATGGAGATTCGATGTCAGGCTTTTGCGTTCGCTACCAATGATGACATTAATAATATGACTTTTTATAATTATGAGTTAGTGAATCGTTCTACTCAAACCTTATATGACACTTATTTTGGCGTTTTTATTGATGGTGCCTTAGGTGGTCCAAATGATGATTATGTGGGTTGTGATGTAAGTCGGGGCCTCGGATACACATATAACGGAAATGCTTACGATGCAACTGATGGCGGTTATTTAGGTTATGGTTTTAATCCTCCTGCCGCTGGGGTCGATTTTTTTGAAGGTCCATACTTGGATAATGATGGAATAGATAATCCTATTTATGTTGAAGATAGTGTCTCCATGAGCGAGGTTTACTCTGGAAACGGTATTCCTTACGCTGGTTTGGGAATTGGCTATGGTGATGGAATTGTTGATAATGAACGTTTAGGAATGAGACGTTTTTTATATTATAATAATCTTGGAGGGGGCGGCATTGAAGCGCAAACTGATCCAACAACTGGGCAAGATTATTATAATTATTTGAGTGGATTTTGGAAAGATGGTACTCCTTTTGTGTATGGGGGCAGTGGGCACGTGAGTAGTGATGGTGCTCTGCCTTCAGTTCATTCTAATTATATGTTTCCTGGTGATACTGATCCATTGGGTTGGGGAACGGACGGTGATCCGCAAGCTGTATGGACAGAGCAAACTGCTGGAAATGTTCCTTTTGATAGAAGGTTTGCTCAATCTGCTGGACCGTTTAGATTAGATCCAGGTGCTGTCAATAATATTACAACCGGTATTGTTTGGGCTCGCTCTAACGAAGGTGATCCTTTTCAATCGGTTATTGCATTGCAAAAGGCGGATGATAAAGCCCAAGCATTATTTGATAATTGTTTCAAAGTCTTGGATGGTCCACATGCGCCTGAATTATCAATTCAAGAACTTGAAAATGAATTAGTAATTTCTATATATAATGCAACCGGCTCTAATAATTTTGATGAAAACTATGCAGAGCTGGATCCATTTATTGTTAATGTAGACGGTGTTGAGGGGTTTGACAATTTATACCGCTTTCAGGGGTATCAGGTATTTCAAATTATTGATGAAACTGTTTCTCCCACTGAATTAAGTGATATCTCAAAAGCACGTCTGGTTTTCCAATGTGACATTCGAGATACAATCACCAAATTAGTAAATTACACTTTTGATGAAGAAATTGGAGCTGCTTTGCCAGAAGTTAAAGTCGATGGTGCCAATGAAGGAATCCGTCATTCGTTTAGTGTGACAACTGATCAATTTGCGACTGGTGATCGAAAGTTGATTAATTTTAAAAAATACTATTACATGGCAATTTCCTATGCAAGTAATAATTTTAAGCCCTATGACCCCGATGATCCAACATTAATAGATGGACAAAAATTACCCTACTTATCTAGCAGGAAAGCCGCAATTGGGGAAATAGTGTCTTATCTCGGAATTCCCCATTCGCCCAACCCAGAAAGTGGGGGAACTATTCAAGCTGTCCCATATGGCTATCAATTGCCCATTACGCGAATTGACGGTTGGGGTAATGGAGGGAATTGGACGGTGCTTGACCCAAAGTCAGAAGAAAAGATATTAACGAATAAATCCTTAGATGAATTGACATATGCACCTGGTGCAGGACCGATTATAATAAAAGTTATTGACCCATTGAATTTGCCAAATGCCGACTTTGAATTGTATTTTACAGCCGATGATCCGGATGATTTGGATACAGCATCCTGGTATATTGTGAATAAGGGAATGAATGATACAGTTTTTGCAAAACAAACCATTGATTTTGCGGGTGATCAATTAATACCAGAGTGGGGAATTTCAGTTGAAATAATTCAAACTAAATATAGGAATAGGACGGCGGGTTATTATGCTTATGAAACTGATCCAATTGACGGACAAATCGTTTTTGCAGATTCATCAAAACGATGGTTAACTGGTAGTCCTGATTCTGATCTCTATAACGCAACGAATTGGATTCGATCAGGAATCAACATTCCGGATGCCGATGAGTGTATTGGTGTGGTTTCTAATAATCCATGTTTCTATAGGGATAAGAATAAAGATGTAGAGCAAAACTTTGAAAATTTGTTAAATGGGATTGTTGGCCCATTTAATCTTTTAGGGAATGAATATGTAGGCATGCCAATTGGTTATCCTGATGTAGTCTATAATGCCGATGGTAACCCAACTTCTTGGTACAGTCCAGGAATAAGTCAATCTAAAGTGAGTTTTGCGGATATACATGGCGTAGATTTAGTAATAACGTCTGATCAGTCAAAATGGTCAAAATGTCCTGTTATTGAAACTGGGCACAATAAAAATCAAGCGATAGGCGGTTCTTCAATTATGAAATTGAGGTCTTCAAAATCTAAAGATATTAATGGCAATGAGCTTGAAACTACTGGAATGAGTTGGTTTCCTGGTTATGCGATTGACGTGGAAAGTGGTAAAAGATTAAATTTGGCTTTCGGTGAGAATTCATGGTATCATGGGTCTAATGGTTCAGATATGCTTTGGAATCCAACTGATGAAATAGGGAGTGCTTTGTCTGGTGATCCGATAATTGGTGGAGGACACTTTGTTTACATTTTTGGTGAAGATGTAGACGATAGTGGTATGCCAGTTTATGATGAAGGGGCTTGGTTGTACGATCAATTGGCTAACGAAACAACAGGGAATTATATCAATGCTTGGAAGAACTGTATTTGGGTTTTTGAACCGATACTTGTCCCAGGTGAAGAGTTTTTAAGTACAGATGTTCGTATGTCGATGCGCGTTAGTCATCCTTATCAAACTAAAGAATTTACAGGAATTAATAATGGCCTACCTGCTTATCGTTTCACAACCGATGGAGTTCAATCTGTATATAATGATCTATCCACAGCTACCTCAGCTTTAGATCAGATTAGAATTGTTCCAAATCCGTATTACGCTTATTCCGAATATGAAACCAATTCGATAGATAATCGTGTCAAAATAACAAACCTTCCAGAAGTGTGTAATATTACTATATTTAATATGAATGGAGGTGTAGTGAGGCAGTTGAGCAAAGCAAATGATTTAACTTTTCAGGATTGGAATTTAAAGAATCATTTGGGAGTGCCGATTGCAAGTGGAATGTATATCGTGCATATTGAAGTACCAGGTGTTGGAGAGAAAATTATCAAATGGTATGGCGCTATGCGATTGATTGATATTTCTAAACTATAAAATAAATTATTCTAAATAAAAAAACCTCCAACAGCTTTACTGATGGAGGTTTTATATTTTTTACCTAAAGGAAGCTTAAAAATCAAATTTAATTCCTTGTGCTAAAGGTAGCTCAGACGAATAGTTAATCGTATTCGTTTGTCTTCTCATATATACTTTCCAAGCATCAGATCCTGACTCACGACCACCACCGGTTTCTTTTTCTCCACCGAAGGCTCCACCAATTTCAGCACCAGATGTTCCAATATTTACATTGGCAATTCCACAATCTGATCCGCCAGCTGATAAAAAGCGCTCAGACTCACGAATATTATTTGTGAAAATAGAAGAAGATAGTCCTTGTTTAACGTCGTTTTGAATTTCAATGGCATTATTAACATCTCCACTATACTTAATTAAATAGAGCAATGGTGCAAATGTTTCATCTTGAACGATGCTATAACTGTTTTCAACCTCAGCAATAGAGGGTGATACATAGCATCCAGACTCGTATCCCTCACCGCTTAAAGATTTACCTTCTACCAATACTTTTCCGCCTTCTGCTTTCACTTTTTCAATCGCAGCAAGATAGGTTTCAACTGAATCTTTGTCAATCAAAGGTCCCATATGATTAGATTCATCTAATGGATTACCAATTTTGATTTGTCCATAAGCATTTACGAGGATGTCTTTTACCTTATCGTAGATTGATTCATGGATAATTAATCGGCGGGTTGATGTGCATCGTTGTCCCGTTGTTCCAACTGCACCGAAAACCACACCTGGAATTACTAATTCTAAATCTGCTGATGGTGTAATGATGATGGCATTATTTCCACCTAATTCTAATAATGATTTTCCAAGACGTTTTCCAACTGCTTCACCAACTGATTTTCCCATTCTTGTTGATCCTGTTGCCGAAACTAAAGGTACACGTTTGTCATTTGCCATAGCCTTTCCAAGTTCAGCATCTCCAATTAATACGCTTGATACTCCTTCAGGTACATCGTTCGCATCAAAAACTTCTTGCGTAATGTTTTGGCATGCAATTGCAGTTAAAGGTGTTTTTTCAGACGGTTTCCAAACGCAAACATCGCCGCAAATCCAAGCTAAAGCTGTGTTCCAGCACCAAACTGCAACTGGAAAATTAAACGCCGATATAATACCAACAACACCAAGTGGATGATATTGATCGTACATTCTATGAACTGGTCGCTCAGAATGTAAAGTTGATCCATTTAATTGTCTCGATAAGCCAACTGCAAAATCACAGATATCAATCATCTCTTGTACTTCTCCCAATCCTTCTTGGTATGATTTTCCCATTTCATATGATACCAATTTACCAAGTGGAATTTTATATTCTCTCAGTTTATCACCCAATTGTCGAACAATTTCTCCTCGTTTTGGAGCAGGAATTTCACGCCATTCTTTAAATGCCGCCTGACCTTTTGTTATTGCTGTTTCGTAATCTGCGAGTGTTGCACTTTTTACACTTCCAATTAAGGTACCATCTACTGGTGAGAATGATTTGATTTCTTCCCCGTTAGATGAAAACCAACCTTTTCCGGTTGATGCACCATTATTATTTTCTTTTAAACCGAGTTGTTCTAAAACTTCTTTAATTTCGGTCCCAACTGTCATTGTAGCCATAGTTTCTTGTTTAAATTCTTAACAAAAGTAAGGATTTTTGTGTAAAACAAAGGGTTAGTTTGTTCCTTAGTTTTTCTTATTTTTTGAAGTGAATTTACAGGATTTAATTAATTTTAGACCGAAAATCGGTTACTTTAATGTTAAATCGTGGCATAAAGGAGAAAATTAAATACAATTCAAAATGAAAAAATTATTTCTTTTAAGTACTGCTCTAATCTTCACGTTTTTTGCGTTTTCAGCCTCGTTAATTTCAGCTGGAGAGAATATATGTAAAGTCTTTATTCCTTTAGAGGAAGGTGTGACTTTACGGTATGAAAATTTTAATGGTAAGGAAAAACTTACAGGATCGGATGAAATGACCATTCAATCTATAAAAGAGGTTGGCGAAAACATTGAGATTGGAATTCTGGCAAAAACTTTTGATAAAAAAGGGGAGTTAACATCAGAGCAAGAAATGGAATACGCTTGTGTTGATGGTAATTTTAAAATGGACCTTAAGTCTTACCTACAACAAGACATGTTAGAGGCATATGAAGATATGGAGATGGAAATTGAACAGTCTGAATTAGTAATTCCGAGTTCAATCGCTGTTGGGGAATCTTTACCTGATGCTAATCTGACAATGAAAATAAAGGCAAACGGTTCAGTGATGATGACCATGAATATTGATATTACCGATCGAAAAGTTGAAGGAATAGAAGAGATAACGACGCCAGCAGGTACTTTTAGTGCAATGGTTTTAACCGAATCTCAAGAAACCAAAATGATGTTTATGAATAGAAAATCGAAGACTAAAACTTGGTTGGTTGAAGAATTAGGTGCTGTGCGCTCTGAAACATATACGGATAAGGATAAGCTAGAATTTGTTCGTATTCTTTCAGCCATTAAATAGATTATTCCCCCCTTAATTAATGACGAAAAATTTAGACTTTACATCGTATAAAACAATTTTATTAGCAGCTATTATCATTCGGTTAATAGCTGCTATTTTTTCACAGGGCTATGGTATGCATGATGATCATTTTTTGATTGTTGAGTCTTCCGCGTCTTGGGTTGATGGGTTTGATTATAATAATTGGTTGCCATGGTCTGAATTGAATAATGGCCCCGAGGGTCATAGTTTTACTTACGTTGGTCTAAATTATTTTATCTTTTTATTTTTTAAATCAATAGGTTTACAGGATCCTAAATTACTCATGTTGATTAGTCGTCTTATTCACGGCGCATTTTCGCTGCTCATTGTTCATTTTGGATATAAGATTACAGAAAAACTGGGTAATAAGCATCAAGCTGTTTTGGTGGGTTGGACATTGGCGATTCTATGGATTCTTCCTTTTTTATCCGTTCGTAATCTGGTCGAAATAACCTGTATTCCTTTTATGCTATGGAGTGTTTGGGTGTTGATTAAATCTGATCATAGAAGTCGATTTATTTTTGCAGGATTATTAATTGGAATGGCAGTTTCTTTTCGTTATCAAGTTGCAGTATTTGCCTTGGGAATGGGATTAGTATTGCTCGTTGAAAAGAAATCGCGTGGCTTTATATTGTTTTCAATAGGTATTTTTATTTGCATCGGTTTAACTCAAGGATTGGTTGATTATTTGATCTGGGGTTATCCTTTTGCTGAATTTATTGGTTATACTACCTATAATGTAAATGAGGGTACTGCTTATATTCCAAATAATAATTATTTCATGTATTTGTTGGTTTTGATGGGAGCTACTTTGTTTCCATTAGGAATTCTCTTGGGTATAGGCTTTTTTAGAAGCTGGAAAAAGTATTTACTTTTATTTCTTCCCGTGTTGTTTTTTATTATTTTTCATTCGATTTATCCGAGTAAACAAGAACGTTTTATTCTACCGGTTTTACCCTTCTTTATTATGCTCGGTGTCATGGGTTATGATCTTTTGAAACAAACGAATTTTGTGCTAAAATTTAAGCGCTTGTCGTGGCGCCTATTTTGGATCTTGAACATACCGCTATTAATCTTTGCGAGTTTAACTTATACTAAAAAGTCACGTGTAGAATCAATGTATTATTTTGCGAATATTGATACGCGTGAAATGATGATTTTACAGGAGTCGAGTGGTAAAGCTGATCCTTCAATGTTACCTAAGTTTTATTCTACAAATTGGGAATTAAAAATTATCCCACGAATAAATCAAGAACAAAGCTTGAGTGTGCACGAAGGCTATCAATATAATTACATCCTCTTTTGTGACGATGAGATGTTAGAAGAGCGAATTTCAGCATACAAGACCATTTACCCGAAAATGCATCTTGTTAAAGTTTGTGAACCTAGCTTGGTAGATGCTTTATTACGTTGGCTTAACCCTAGAAATCGGAATGAATATATAGAAATTTGGAAAACAGGTGTGTAGATAACTTGTTTCTATTCTTCCTTATCCCGCATGATTACTGATTTTGTTCAAAACTTGTGAGTAACTCCATTTAAAATCACTGGCACCCAAACCCAATTTGCTCGTTATTGAAAGTACAAACAAAAAACTATGCGTACAAGATTAATGATATTGCTATTGGCTGTATTCATTATTGCTTCTGGCTTTTTAGCTTAAGTAAAATGAATAGGCTAGACTTTTAAGCACTTGCCTTAAAGTAATTGTAATGAATTAAAATAATTGGCTGCTAGGTATAGATCATCTTCCTCTAAATGATGTTCTTTTGATTTCAGAAATGATTTTCGTTTCGGCATCCTCAACCGACCGAACTTCAATGAAATCTCCTCCGCCTTTTGAAACTACATTTTCCATATGACTGGTGATGTATTTCGATGTTTTTATTCCTACAACTGAAAAAATAATGCCTTGTTTCTCGTAATGTGAGCCAATGGTTTCTAAATAGGTATTACTGCCTTTATTAAATGCACCATCTGTTATCATGATGACAATATTGTTTCTTTTATCGTTATAATTTTGTTTGTTCATTCGGTAGGCTTCTTCAATAGCGTCGCCACCAGCCGTTGAACTGCTCGTGGTTAATCCAGCAACACCTGAAATAATTTCTTCTTTTTCTTTACCACTTAAACTTTCCACAACAACATCAACACTTGATGAATATTTTAAGATGGTGATTAAATCATCATCCCTTAAAATATCTACTAATTCTGTCATTGATAATTTTAAAAGTTCGAGTTTCCCAACGGCATTCATCGAACTTGAAACATCCAAGATAAAAGTAATATTGTTCAACTTAAAGTGGTTAACGTCAAATAGACTATCAGGTAGGTCCTTTAAGTCTGTCGTATCATTATAATTCGGTGTTTCCACCATTTCAGAATTCTCTTCTAAAATTGGTGTAGTTTCTTCAGGAATTTCCTGAATTGGAGGTGTTTCAGTAATCTCAATCTCTATTATACTTCCTTCATCTTCTTCAATCTGAGGTTCTTCAGCATAAACTTCTTCTTCATAAACAGGTTCCTCACTTGGTTGTTGAAGTTGTATGAGGATATAATTCTGTTGAAAATTTACGTATGATTCTTTAAAATTATTAGAGTAATTGGATTTTTGGGTGGCAAGTAAATAAAGTCCAATGGGTACCTCTTTCCGAATTATTCCATCTCTATTGGTTGTAAAGTAACCTACTTGTTTATTGTTATGTATTAGAGCAACTTTTGCACGATGAATAGGTTCACGTGTTAGAGAGTCTACAACTTTTATGGTTAGCGCGAAATTATAACGTTGAACTCCAGATGGTGGACTACTATTAAAATCGGGACAAGCGGTTAAAGGATTTTGGGAGACTTCTTTGACGTTTCCTTTTAATTGGATGGTTATGGGTTGATCACGATCAGAAAAATAGATGTCAACATCGTGGTTAAACTTTCCTTTTTTACCTTCATTAATTTTTAAACGAATGGTGATAGAGCTATCCGGTAAAAGAACTTTACTTGAGAAGATATAGTAAACATCCCTTGGCTTTTGTACATTCAATAAAAAATGTTTATCAGTGGTGTGATTTGTAAATTCAATGTCAATGTAGGTTTGAGCGTTTGGATAGAGTTCACCAAAATCATAAGCAGTTCGATTTGCTTCAATTTGTCCATAACTGAATACCGAGCTCAAAACAAAAATAAATAATAATAAATTTCGCATGCCTAAATATAGTACTTAAACAAGATTATGGTTACAGATATTATACCAAAGTTTCTTGTATTTAAAGCTCACATCTAAGGCTCTATTTTTGTTGTTTTATTGGA
The DNA here is from genome assembly GCF_001661595.2 of Crocinitomix algicola. GTDB lineage: Bacteria > Bacteroidota > Bacteroidia > Flavobacteriales_D > Crocinitomicaceae > Crocinitomix > Crocinitomix algicola. The sequence goes on along the minus strand of NZ_LYPF02000021.1, from coordinate 56,296 downwards.
TTCAACAGCGGTTTAATTCCATCGCTTAAGAAATTTGTATTAACTTAGTTTTCTATTCTAAAATTATAGCATGGGATCAAAATTAGACCTACTAAATTCTAAAAAAGAAGAAGCCTTAAAAGGAGGTGGAGAAAAACGTATTGAATCTCAACATAGTAAAGGGAAATTGACTGCTCGTGAGCGGATTCAATTACTTTTAGATGAGGGAAGTTTTGAAGAAATTGGAATGCTTACAACACATCGTTCCACGAACTTTGGTTTGGATAAACAACAGTTTTTAGGCGATGGAGTTGTTACAGGTTATGGTTTAGTGAATGGGCGACCAATCTATGTCTTTTCACAGGATTTTACCGTTTTTGGTGGTTCTTTGGCTGAGGTTCACGCTAAAAAGATTGTTCGAATTATGGATTTATCCATTCAAAATGGAATTCCTTTAATTGGACTAAATGATTCAGGAGGTGCAAGAATTCAAGAAGGGGTTGTTTCATTGGGAGGTTATGCCGATATTTTTTATCGTAACACATTAGCTTCTGGTGTTGTTCCGCAAATTTCTGCGATAATGGGGCCATGCGCCGGCGGTGCAGTTTATTCTCCAGCATTAACTGATTTTATTTACATGGTTGAAGATTCTTCATTCATGTTTGTTACTGGTCCTAATGTTGTTAAAACGGTGACTCACGAAGAGGTGACTAGTGAGGAACTAGGAGGAGCTTCTACGCATTCTCAAAAGTCAGGTGTAGCACATTTCTCTGTTGAAAATGATTTAAAATGCATTAATGATATCAAAAAGTTAATGACTTATTTGCCACAGAATTGTGAAGAACAATCTCCACGGTACGAATATTCTCCTTCTGATGAACGAAGAATTGATTTGAATAACATCGTTCCCGAAAATCCCAATCAACCTTATGACATGAAGGATGTTATTCGCGAAATTGTGGATACAGATTCTTTTTATGAGGTGCAAGCTTCTTATGCTGAGAACATTGTCATAGGATTTGCGTTTCTAGGTGGAAAAAGCATCGGGGTAGTGGCGAATCAACCCGCTTTTTTAGCGGGTGTTTTGGATAATAATGCATCTAATAAAGCTGGTCGTTTTGTGCGTTTCTGCGATTCTTTTAATATCCCATTACTTGTATTAGAAGATGTGCCTGGATTCTTGCCTGGTACGGAACAAGAGTGGAACGGAATTATTAATAATGGCGCTAAATTGCTCTATGCTTTTTGTGAAGCAACAGTGCCAAGAATAACCGTTATTACTAGAAAAGCTTATGGTGGAGCGTATGATGTAATGAATTCTAAACATATTGGTGCAGATATGAATTATGCATGGCCTTCAGCTGAAATTGCGGTTATGGGAGCAAAAGGTGCTGCTGAAATTATTTTTAGAAAAGAAATTCAATCAGCAGATGATCCAGTAGCCAAATTGGCCGAAAAAGAAGCTGAATATGCAGAGCTATTCGCGAACCCATACAACGCTGCTAAACATGGTTTTGTTGATGAGGTGATTGAACCGGCAAATACACGAAAAAAATTAATTCGTGCCTTTGATATGTTAAAGAATAAAGTCGCGCACTTACCAAAGAAAAAACACGGTAATATTCCATTATAAATTATGCAGCCACTTGCTCATTTATTAATTGATGGTCAGCTAGGACCATTGTCAAATGAGTGTGCCAATTATGGAATTTTTTCTCTTCAAAGTTTATTAGAATGGGTTGAACAGTTACCTTATGGTAGAAACTCCCACCGTAATCATTCGTTGGTTTTAGCTGAAGAAAAAGGGACATGTAGCACGAAAAATGCGCTGATAAAGGCAGTAGCTCATGAACAAGGTTGGCATAATGTACACCTGTTCATAGGTTTTTTTTTAATGGATGCGGAATTCGATTCTCGATTGAAACCTATTTTACAGAAAAATGAACTAGCTTTTATTCCCGAAGCCCATTGTTTTTTAGAAATAAATGAACAATTCGTAGATGTATCTGGTCTAAACGAAAAGCGAAAAAAAATTGATTTTAAGTTCTTGAAGACGATCGAAATTAATGCAGATCAAATCAATAGCTTCAAGCAAGATTTACATAAGAAATTTATAAAAAAATATGCCACTCAATTAGCAGTAGACCTTAATCAAATATGGACTATTCGAGAAACATGTATTGAGGCATTTTCGAAATAAATTGAATTTTCTGGTTACCTTTTCGAGTTGATTACATTGGTGATAAATACCGATTAAATGACAAATGAAAAGTTAATCCAACAACTAAAGTGTGGAATGCACGAAAAAGCATTCCGCTACCTCTATAAAAATTTAAGCAAAGTTGAAGCTTATGTGAAATCTAATTCGGGCACAAAAAGTGAAGCCTTGGATGTTTTTCAAGATGGCTTAATCGTCCTGTACAATAAAGTGAATGCTTTTTCTGATCAATCTGAAGTTAAGGTAGAAGGATTCTTAATCAACACGTGTAAACTTCTTTGGAAGAATGAACTTAAAAAGAAACGTGTTCGAAATAAAAAGAATGAATCAATTGGAATTGAACTTAAAGATCAATCTGAATTGGAAGATTTTACCTTACTAGAGTTGCGTTATAAAATCGTTGAAAAGATTATTTCAAAGCTAGGTGAAACTTGTCGTACTGTTTTAGTATCATTTTACTATAAAAAGCATTCCTTAGAATCAATTGCGAAGCAGTTGAATTACAAATCAGTTCAAACGGCAAAAACGAAAAAGTACAAGTGCATGGAAAAAGCACGCAAAATGGCTGTTGATTGGGGTGCTAATTCTTTAAATCATCAATTATGAGAAGAGAATTAGAAGAAATGGAACGTATCGACTTGTATTTGTCTGGAAAGTTGTCAGAAATGGAAGGCAGGGAGTTTGAGCGTAAAATAAAGTTGGATTCCGATTTTAATCAAAAAGTAATGTTTCAGCAATTGTTTCAGGAAGGTTTAAATGCATATGGCTTAAAGCAAGATGCGCAACTTGCCTATCGCAAATATCGTTTTCGGAAGTTGTTCTTACGAGGGTTGTTTATAGCATTTGCAATGACATCTATATTCTTTTTGTATTTCAACCTAAATAAGGAAACAAGCCTAGTTCAATTTGTGTCATCTCAAAGAAAATTGAAATTAGAAACATGCGTTTCAGATAAGGCAATTGAAGATTCTTTTATTGAAGAATTGGAGGAAACAGATACAGCATTGGTAATTATAGGCTCCGATTCAACAATCAGCTCGCAAGAATTTTATTTAGAAGAAAATAATAATTCGGACGAATTAGAAAAAAGGTCAATTGACAATGATAGCGAAATCAATGAGACTCAAATCAATGTCGAACCAACATATCCTGGAGGATTTTCTGCACTATCAAACTTTATTAACCAAAACATCAACTACCCGAAAGAGGCATTAATAAACGGAAATCAAGGAATTGTTTATGTTCGCTTTACAATTGATATTGAGGGAAACATTAAGAATACCCGGGTAGAGAAAGGGGTGAGTAAATCAATCGATAAAGAAGCGTTGAGGGTGGTGGGTTTGATGCCAAAATGGATACCGGCAATGGTCAATGGTCAACCCAAGCCAGCCTACTATACCTTGCCAATAAATTTTTCGTTTGAGTGATACTATTTACTTAAATGACTCGTTTACAAGTGAAAATAACGCTTATGAATTGGTTTAGAATTATTGGTTTAGGTATTGGATTATCAAGTTCAGTTTTAGGGTATGGACAAGATTCACCTAATGAAAGGTACAAGGATTTAGGAGTGGTTTTCTCCACGGATCAACTCAATAAATTTGGTTTAGAATTCCGAAATCCTTTCGGTGAAAGCTATCGCTATAAAATTGGGTTTACAGTTGGAGGTCAAGGGAACTATTTTTCCCCTGAATCTGTCTATTCTGCTTCAGACACAACTGTTCTTATGACACGTCAGACGAGCAGAAGGAATCAATTTAATCTAAGGCTCGGTTTAGAACGCGATTTAAAATTTGGATTTTCATTAGGTTTAGATTTAAATCTTGCATATCGAAGTCAGTTTTTACAAAGGCAAAATATTGGATATGCAATCAATGAGGATGGAACCTGGGAATTTGCTGAGATTGTTACTCCGGAAAATTATGACTACTTTACTGATCAAGGTAATGGTCATCAACAAGTCATAGGCGAGCATGATTTTGCACAAGTCAATTATCATTTTTTGAATACCGATTTAAGGCTTTCACTTAATTTGGATGTGCCTATTTCAAACCATTTAATGGTGCATGCATCACTGGCGGGCATTTTTGGAACGCCTATTTATTTGAATGAGAGTGATCGGAATGACCCTAAGAATTATTACCCTGAGACGCCGCCAAATATATTTAATGGATCTGTTATGTGCAATGTAGGAGTAAGATATGCCTTAGGTAAAAATGTTAGTTTAAAGTAGTTTTATTTAGCTTCTTTAAAATACTTGAAAGGGAAGATTAGCATGCCAAAGCATTTGCCGTCTTCCTTTTCTTGGTTTTTATGATGCACTTTATGCGCTTTTCTTGCGGCTTTAAAATAGCGATTATCAGTTTTATCGAACCATTTTTTTCTACGATGAATAAGGACATCATGCATCAAAAAGTAAGCTAAACCGTAGAGAGCGATGCCAAAACCAATTCCTATTGAGATTGAGTTGTTATAGATGAAGCCAAACATAATAGTTAGCCAAGAGGGAATTGCAAAAATAAGGAAGAATAGATCGTTTTTTTGGAAAAGTTTACCGGTCGGTTTATGATGGTCTTCATGTAGGTTCCACAAAAATCCATGCATGATATACTTATGGGTAAACCAAGCCATAAATTCCATAAAGAAAAAAGCAGCGATTATCGAAATAAATAAAATCATATCCTCATTTATAAGGTTGTTCAGTACTAGAAACACACGAAATGAGATATTGTTTTATTCGTTCTTTTAAATGGCTAAAACGCTATCCTTCTCAGTGCCCAAAATTAAATCAACTTGTTCTAATACGAGTTGGTTGTCAACGACTTTTAGTTCAAATTCATGTCGAATAGGTGAGGTAAATTGATCCATTTGCTTTTCACCCATATTCATCATCATACCCCATTCGGAAAACACAAAAGTTGCTCCAATATATTGTGGATTAATATACACTAAATCTGTACCATATTCATTGACTTTCTCTATTTCATCTTCGTTTAAGTCAGAAAAATAGGCGGTTAACTCGGGTTTAGGGTAATCATTCGAATTTTTCCATTGATTTTTTTTATTGTCCCAGATCAAATAATTGAATTGTTGTTTGCCTTCGTTCATTTGACTTAAAAAAGCGACTTTCTTTTCACCCAATTCAAAAGTCATGAATTCTAAAAGGACACCACATTTACTCTCATTTATTGTAAAATAATGATCAGATAGTTCAAATTTTTTCCAATCAACAGCTGAATTATTGTGTAAAATTGCTTGACTTACTTCTTGTTTGTCAAAACAAAAATCATCGCCTAAAATAGTTTCATCAATAGCAAAGAAGTCCTGTATTAGCTGAGGCTGTTCAAGTAAAGCAATTTCATCGAGTTCTTTTTGATTCGGTTCAATTTCTTGAACAGTGCCTGTGTCTACTTCAGTATTCTCATTAGTACTATTTTGACAGCTTATAACAAGACTGATGCATGCGATATACCAAATTTTTTTCATCTTCGTTTTATTTAATTACACCCAGCTCTTTACCAACCTTTTCAAACGCAGCAATAGCTTTGTCAAGTTGCGCTTTTGTATGGGCAGCAGACAATTGAACACGAATTCTTGCTTGTTCTTTCGGTACAACTGGGTAAAAGAATCCAATGGCATAAACACCTTCATCTAATAATTTAGCCGCAAATTCTTGCGCAATTTTTGCGTCATAAAGCATAACAGGAACAATTGGGGAATCTCCTTCTCTGACGTCTAATCCAGCTTTTTTCACTCCCGCTTTAAAGTATGCTGCATTCTCTTCTAAACGATCACGCAATTCAGTTGATTCACTTAACAAATCAAATACGGCGATAGAAGCACCTACTATAGAAGGGGCAAGTGAATTTGAGAATAAATAAGGTCTAGATCGTTGTCGCAACATATCAATGATTTCTTTTTTCGCAGCTGTGAATCCACCCATGGCACCACCCAATGCTTTGCCAAGTGTGCCCGTGATGATGTCAACACGTCCCATTACATTGTTGTGTTCGTGTGTACCGCGTCCTGTTTTACCAATAAATCCTGTAGCATGGCAATCGTCAACCATAACAAGTGCATCGTATTTTTCTGCCAAATCACAAATTTGATCTAACTTAGCTACGTAACCATCCATAGAAAATACTCCGTCAGTTACAATAATTCTATTCCTATGACTTTGGGCGGCTTTCAATTGCTCCTCCAAATCTGCCATATCAGAGTTTTTATAACGGTAACGTGCAGCTTTGCATAAACGAACGCCATCAATAATTGAAGCATGATTTAACTCATCAGAAATTATGGCATCTTCTTTACCAAAGAGTGGTTCAAATACACCTCCATTGGCATCAAAAGCGGCAGCATATAAAATCGTATCTTCCATTCCTAGAAACTCAGAAATTTTTCGCTCTAGTGTTTTGTGAATATCTTGCGTTCCGCATATGAATCTCACAGAAGACATACCAAAACCATGACTGTCAAGTGCTTTCTTAGCTCCTTCAATTACTTTAGGATGACTGGATAAACCTAGGTAATTATTAGCACACATGATTACAACATCGTCACCACTATCCACGGTCACTTCCGCACCTTGGGGTGTAACAATAATTCGCTCTTCTTTATAAAGACCAGCTTCTTTAATTGCCGCTAATTCATTTTGTAGTTGTTCTTCTAGTTTTCCAATCATAATTTCAGTGCTTTGTAATATATGATACAAAGATAATGATTCAATTGAACTAACTTAGCGTAGAATTTGTTTGTATACTAAAAGTCGATTATCTGTTTTTAATCAAACAGAAAGAATTGAAAAATAGAATCGTTTTATGGGCATAAGGGTAGTATTTTTATTTATTGGACTTGTTGTGAGTAGAGTGTCTTATTCGCAAGGAACTGAAAGTTCAATAGTTTCATTTTTTGATGTTTTTATCGATTCATTCATCGGATATGGAGGATATCTATGGCGTGAAATAACCTTTCAAACGGAGCCGTGGTATATCAATTATTTTTGGTTATTAATTGGATTATCGCTTTTGGTTTGGTTGTTAGAAATAGTTTTTCCTTGGCGCAAGAATCAGCCTGTTTTTAGAAAGGATTTTTGGTTGGATGCTTTTTATATGATTTTCAACTTCTTTCTTTTCCGCTTGATAATATTTGCAGCTATTGCCAATATAACTGAACAGGGCTTTATAAATATTGTAGGCGGAGACTTGTCAGCCTATTCGTTGTTCAACCTATCCAGCCTTCACCCGGTTTTGCAATTTATTATTTTCTTTTTAGCGTTAGATTTTGTGCAGTGGTTTACACATTTTTTATTGCATCGGTTCAACTTTTTATGGCGTTTCCATCAAGTCCATCATTCAGTAGAACAAATGGGATTTGCTGCTCATTTAAGGTATCATTGGATGGAAAATGTTTTTTATACCCCAATGAAATATTTAGCGATGCTTTTTATTGGCGGCTTTACACTAGAAACTGCGTTTATTGCACATTATTTAGCCATCGCAATAGGGCACATTAATCACGCCAATATTGATATTTCTTATGGTCCATTAAAATACGTTTTTAACAATCCTAGAATGCATATTTGGCATCATGCCTACGAACTACCCGATGATCATCAATATGGTGCTAATTTTGGAATTTCTTTAAGTTTATGGGATTATATATTTAGAACTAATTATGTGCCGTATTCTGGAAGAGATATTCGTCTGGGATTTAAAGATGTAGAGCAATTCCCTAAATCGTTTTGGAAACAATTATTTTATGGTTTTTGGAATAAAGAATCCAAAAAAATGAATTAAAAGGGTAAAAATAAATACCTTTTAACCTTAATCTATGACGTTGAACAGATTTTGTAACTGTTCATCTTCATTTCCAATTGTTGTTCGGTATGGTATATTGAACTTTGTACATATAAATTATAATTATGTGCACGTTGAATTTTTTAAAATTATCATGTTTACTACTGTTTACTCAGTTTAACGTAATTGCATTTTCGCAAGGAGCTAACCGAGTAACAGGTGAGTTGTTGAATGATAATGAACCTATCCCTTTCGCTAATATTTTATTGAAGAACAGTACAGATAGTACTGTTTCTAAATTTGGTGTTTCAGATACCACGGGTAAGTTTGTTTTAAATGGAGTGGCTAACGGAAAGTACTTTCTGCAAATTGCTTCTGTCGGATTTGAAAAGTATATTTCAGAAGAATTTGAACTCTTTGGAGATGGAATAGAGATTGGAATTATAAAAATGATTTCGGACAGTGAACTTGAAGCTGTGCAGGTCTTACAATTACGTCCGATAATTGAAGTTGAGCCAGATAAAACTGTGTTTAATGTGGATAAAACACTTAACGCTACCGGATCTAATGGGTTTGATTTGTTACGTAAAGCACCGGGTGTTATAATCGATAATAATAATGATATTATTGTTGAGGGAAAGTCAGGTGTCCAAGTTTATATTGATAATAAACCTTCGATTTTAGCCGGTGATGATTTAATTAATTATTTAAAAACACTGCAGGCCGCGGATATTGATAAGTTAGAAATCATAACACAACCTTCATCTAAATACGATGCAGCTGGTAACGCTGGGATAATTAATATTATACTTAAACGTGATAAAAATTTGGGTACTAATGGTACGTTTACAGCGGGTTATGCTTATGGTAAAAATCATCATGCGAATAGTTCTATATCAATAAATCATAGAAATAAAAAGAGTAATGTTTATGCTTCGTATAGTAATAACTATGGACGTAACTGGGGATTTTTTGACATGGATCGTTGGCAATATGGTTATTTGTATAGCTCTGAGACAGATAATAGTTATTATGCAGGGGCACATAACGCTAAAGTTGGTACGGATTGGTTTATAAATGATAATCATACACTAGGAATTTTGGTTTCTGGAAATTATTTTGACACTGAAAACTCAAGTAACACAAGTACTTTAATTATTCCTTTTGAATCTAATACGCCACAACAAAAGTTAATAGCGGAAAACACTGGTTATGGTACAAATTCACAAGGTGCTGGTAATATAAATTACCGTTATCAAGATTCTTTAGGGCATGAGTTAACACTGGATTTGGACTATGCTGCCTATAATCGGGAGTCCTCTAATTATCAACCTAATTTATATTTAAATGGAAGCAACGGGAATACATTATTTGAAAATAACTACCGTATGGTAACGCCAACTTCAATCGCTATATATTCTGCAAAATTGGATTATGGCCAATATTTTTTAGGTGGAAAATTAGGCGCTGGAATGAAAGTGTCAATGGTCGAAACGGATAATGTGTTTGAATTTTTTGATGTAGTTGATGGTAATGATTATCGAAATGATAGCCGTTCGAATGAATTTCTTTATTCAGAAAACATTGCAGCAGGTTACATTAATTACGCTAAAAAGTTAAATCAAAAATGGAATTTGCAGGTAGGGGTTCGGGTTGAACATACTCAATCTTTTGGAGAGTTAAAGAGTAGTCAAATTAATTCTGAAGATTCGGTTCGTAGATCCTACACCAATCTTTTTCCAAGTGGGGGATTAACATTCAATCAGAATCAGAATAACATGTGGGCTCTAAATTTTAGTAGACGTATTCAACGACCAAATTATCAATCTTTAAATCCTTTTGTTAATCAGTCTTCCGAACTATCGTTTATGAAGGGGAATCCGTTTTTACAGCCACAATATGCCTACAATACAAGATTGTCTCATACCTTTAAGTACCGTTTTACAACATCGGTTAGTTATAGTTATGTTGAAGATTATTTTGCTCAAATTACAGATACGTTGGGTACGGATAAATCTTTTTTAACAACCTTAAATGTTGCCGACCAGCGAACGATAACTTTAGGTTTAAGTTTGCCACTACAGGTTAAAAGTTGGTGGAATGTTTACTTATCAGTGAATGCATATTCAACTTCGTATTTGGCTAATGATGAAAAATTCACGCCATTAACCCAAGAAACGGTTAGTATATATGGTCAAAATACTTTTTTATTGCCAAAGGGCTTTAAGCTTGAATTGTCTGGATGGTTTAGTTCTCCATCAGTTTGGGGCGGTACCTATGTTACACAAAGTTTGGGTGCTTTTAATGCAGCTTTAGAAAAGAAGTTTTTTAATGATCGTTTGGCTTTGCGTTTATCCGGTTCTGATATATTTTTTACCTCATGGTGGAAGGCAAAAGCGACTTTTGGAGATGTCCGGTTTGATGGTTCAGGGGGATACGAAAGTCAACGTGTAGCCTTTAATTTAACCTATAACTTCGGGAATAACGAAATGAAAAAAATTCGGGAACGGAAGACCGGATTGGAAGATGAGAATAATCGTACAAATGGTGATGGCGGGGGACAACGCTAATAAATCCAGTATTATAGCGTGTCAGATAACATATTACTGAATTAATTTGTCTCTCTTTGAGGTATACTAAGAAGTAATTATAAAAAAAGGCTGTTTCAAATTTGAAACAGCCTTTTTAATGTTAATAAGGAAAGTGAATTTAGTTCTTCACAATATTCGATATATGAGTTACTTCCTCTGACATGATTTTAACGATGTATGTACCGTTAGCTAAATCAGCAAGAGAAATTACTTCTTGATCAACAGCAACACCACTGATTAATATTTGACCAGAAATAGAAACTACTTCATAATCAAATGACCCTTCAAATTTAATGTTTAATTGATCTGCAGTTGGATTAGGGAAGATTTCAATTGATTGAGCAGCTTCACCTTCAATTCCAACGTAGCTTGTTAAGATAAATGTCTCTTCTACAGGACATTTTCCTGGATCAATAGTGATGTCATCAATTGTTACAGTGTATACACCGTCTGTTAAACCATCAACATCTTCTGTAGTTGGTCCATGAGACCATGCAAAAGTATAATCTCCTGATCCACCACCTACTGTAATGTCAATTGATCCATCATAACCGTAATATTCATCTTCAATTACAACATCTGTGATTTCAGGAAGGTCAACAACATTAATAGTTACCATGTCTTCTCCTGAACATCCTGCCGCATTTGTTCCAGTTACTGTATATTCAGTAGATCCAACAGGTGGAACGAATGGAATTCCATTTTCAACACCCATATCCCAAGAATATGTTTCAGCACCTGAACCTAATAAAGTTACTTCATGACCTTCACATACAGTTTTGTCTGGACCAGCTTCTACCATAGGTGCAGGAATTACATTTACAGTAGCAAATGCTGTATCATAACATCCGTCTTCTGATACACCAACAACCATATGAACAAAAGTTCCAGGAGTCTCAGGTGTAACTGTTCCTCCGTCTGCTAAACCACCTCCCCAGTAGTAAGAAACAGCGCCAGAACCACCTCCGTTAATAGTGTATGATTCTCCCATACATACTTCGGATGGAGTTGCAGTTCCGATTACTTCTGGTTGTGGTGCTCCTTCTAATACTAGTTCAACAGGAGGCGCTTCACATCCAAGTTCAGAACCAATAAGAGTATACGTTCTTGTTCCAGCTTCTGCTAGGAATGCGACACTATCAGTTGGGTCAATATCACCATCACCAGTCCATTCGTAATGATCTCCTCCTTCACCCCATAAAGTGATTAATGCTCCTTCACAAGCGGATGGTAAACTAGAGTGTGCTGTGATTTCTGGAACAGCAGTTGAATATACGTCAATTGAATAAGCACAATCATCTGGGCTTGTGCTGAATGCCTCGAAAGTTGTCATTCCTGGTGCAGGAATAAATGGTGTTCCATCAGAAATACCACCTGACCATGAGATAGTTCCACCAGTTTCTGAATCTGCAGATAAAGTTACAGGGTCACCATGACATACACCTGTGTCCGTATGATCTGGTACAAGAGGAACACAATTAAGTACGATAGTAACATAACCCATTCCATCGTTCACGCCAGCAATATTAATTTGATCAGCTCCAGAGTTATATGATCCTCCGCCACCACCAGGGTGAGAGTTAGAACCCCAGTTACCGCCACCGCCAGAATAGCCACCGCCACCGCCGGTACCCATATTGTCAGATCCGCCGCCGCCGCCGCCGCCGAATCCTCCGTCTCCACCTTCATCAAATCCGTCATTATATCTTTGTCCTCCAATTCCACCTTCTAATGGTCTACGACCACCTTGTGCATAAGAACCAGTGTAAACATAATCAGAGGCTTGGTTACCACCTGTACCGTTAGTTAACCAGCCAGCACCACCACCAGCCCAGTAACTTCCACCACCGGTATTGTTTCGTCCACCATTTCCGCCAACACCACCGTTAGCTTTATTGTAAGAACCATGACCATCTATTTCATCTGTTGCGTGGATATCGTCATAAGTGACTCTTCCACCGCCACCACCACCACCAGCAGCAATTAATGGCTCAGCATCATCAGTTGGGTCCCAAACAAAGGTTCCACCACCACCACCTGGTGCAGCATTATCAAAGTTGAGCGCGTCTCCACCTTGTTGCCCTACTAGGATATAAAGAATATCTCCTTCTTCTAAATCAAAAGTTCCGGTCATTTGTGCACCGAATCCTCCGTCATTACCAGACCAAGGGTGAAAACCACCTTTTGCTCCAGCAGCAGTTATAGTATAGGATCCTGAGGCAGGTACAGTCCACTCTTGGATGCCTGGCGTACTCATGTCTAGATATGTTGCAGCCCAAGCTGCTCCGTCGGCTGTGTATTCGTCTACACAGTCAATTAATGTTGGTCCTTCTTTTCCTTCGGCACCAGCGTTCGTAAAGGTGTGCTCGCTGAATTCATACAGCTGGGCGCTTGCACCTAAGCCCGAAACTAATGCAAATGCGAAAAGCCAGGATTTCTTCAAGTTGTAGTATTGTTTCATAATTCCAAAAAAAAAATTTGCCATGAAACTACAAAAAATTATTCAGTTTATTAAATTTATGATGATGTTTAGGTAATCTTTAAACTCGATAAAGTCTTGAATTTTATAGTTTAGTGAACGGAATGTTCCGATGGATGAATGTAGTGTGGCGTTGTGATTGCTGCAAAGTAAAGATGTTTAATACGCATTTAAATTATCAAGACTTGTGTCTCAAGTTGAATTAATGGGTAATAAAATTAACGTATTAACGAGTACTTGTTAAAATTTATTTACTTGAAACAAAATCAATTAAAAGGGATTGCACCTCATCAAATTTATTGAGGGGTGTATTTTCGGCTGTATCATGGATGTCGTGATAATTGCTGACACTTCCCATCGAGTATATAAAAAAGGCTGGAATACCTAGCGTTGTAAAATAGTAGTGGTCAGAGTTAGCTGTTGGTCCTCTTTTAGCAACCTTGTTAAGGTAATTTTTTTCTTTATTTAAGCGAGTAAATGTATCAAAATCATTAGGGTGTTCGGTAGCATTAACTAATGTGATGCCTTTATCAGCGGCGCCCATGATGTCAATGTTGAGAACAAATTTTATGCGTTTTGTTTTAAAGTATGGATTTGAAACAAAATACTTTGACCCTTCTAATCCTGCTTCTTCTCCACTAAAAAAGCAGAAAACAATCGAATATTTTGGTCGATGTTGCATATAGTGCTTAGCTAGTGATAGCAACATTGCAGTGCCACTCGCGTTATCATTTGCACCAGGAAAGTAAGTATCAGTCCCCATTCGTCCTAAATGATCATAATGAGCGGTAAATACAATGTATTTTCGTTTCCGTTTCCCAGGTATATAGCCAATGACATTTTTTGATTTATATTGAGGTTTATAGGTTGAATGAATTTTTAAATTAATCTTTTTAGGTTGATTGTATTGTGATTCAGAAAGAATTATAAGCGGATAATTTTTTTGCGTGCGCCCAACACGGTAGGTTAATTTATTTTTTTCTACCCAAATTATAGGAAAGTAATCCATCCCAGCATACGCCATCTTCCTTATTCTTTCGAGCTTTTCTTTATCTTTTACCGTTGTAAAATTAAAAGCAAATATTTTCTGAGCCGGTTTTTGAGTGCTTAAGTCAACTTGATTTTTGTAGATGCTGGCGTAGTTTTGACTATTGATTTCAATAACCTCAAATTCCCCCTGAGCATTTCCCGATATTGGGTCAACAAGATAATCGACACCGGGAATCAAGGTGTCTCCATCACTGATTACTTCTAAAGGATACGGAAAGGTGTTTACATTGAGAAAATAGTGCTGTTCATAACCTCTTTTTTTAAAAGGTTTAACACCAATATTTTTAAGTTCTTTAATTATAAAATCGGCAGAACGATTGTCACCGTCATTTACATAGCCTCTGCCGTCGTATCTATCGCTGCATAATGAGTCTAAGATTATTTTTGCATATTCTTTCTGACCATAAGATACGGCAGTCAATAAAAATAGAATTGGGGTGATTAAAGTTTTCATAGTACTTACTTTTATAAGTACCTTCTTTCTACTAGTTCTATAAATTTGATAATTGATTTGTCTTCAAGATTCCAGTTATACTTTGTGGTGAGTTCGTTTAATTTCATTCTCGCATCATCTCCACTAGCACACGTATTTAAAAAATCAATTGTTTGTTCGTATGTTTCTGCATCATTATCAAACATGGTGGATATATATTCGAATTTTTTTGCGATTGAGATGTTCGATTTGATGTCAGAGATTGGTGTGTTTTGAAATTTTTTACGAAGTGACAAATCATCTTCACTTTGTTTTAGAACATCATTAAGTGAATGTTGTTCTGTTTTATCTTGTTTTAGCGTAAAAGAAGGTTCTTTGGGTTCGTTTTTAGGTTCTGGGTCCTTTGGTTTTGCATTTGATATTTCTTCCTCTTCAATTTTAGTTGTTGATACAGGTTCATCAATGCTAAAGTCAAAACTCGGCTGGCTTTCAACTTCAGGGGCGTTATCATTTACGTTTGTGAAATCAAAAGGTGTTTCTTCGGGCGTGTCCGGTATCACTTTTTCATCCACAATCGTTTTAATTACTTGTGGTTTTTCTTCTGCCGTAGTTCCTGGTTCACCATGAATGTCAAAAGCTTTATATCTAAGAATTATTAATTGTTCATACAATGATTGCCCTTTACATGCTAGTTGGTCCAGTTCGTTGAGGTTTAATTCTCCTTTTTCTAGTTTTTCGATTTCTTTACTAATTTCTCCAATTAGATCTTTTGTGTTCTTAAAAGATGTTTTGCCCATTTCCTATAACTTATTCACAATTCTTTCGTGTCGGATAAAATTAAAGTTATATTTGATAGCAAAAGGTTATTAAATTGAAAATTTCTCAAAAACATGATGTTAACATCTCTGGTCGCTACGCTTTTAGTCCAAGGGTGAGTAATAGTCGAATAAAAGTGATTTGTGGTCCAATGTTTTCGGGTAAAACCAAGCATTTAATTGCTGCAATTAGCCATTATCAAAAGGAAGGAAAAAAAGTAGTCGTTTTTAAACCGCAATTGGATGATCGTTATGGTGATGATCATATAGTTTCACATGATAAAGATGAAACGCCAGCGATTAATATTGTTCGACCTGCTGAGATGCTTGACCTTTTTCATAATGCAGATGTTGTGGCTATAGATGAAGCTCAATTTTTTGATGCAACTATTGTCAACGTCTGCAGCATTATTGCCGATCAAGGAAAATCGATTGTAATTGCTGGTTTGGATATGGATTACAAAGCAAATCCATTTGGTGAAATGCCCCTACTAATGGCAATGGCGGATGAAGTGAAAAAATTAAATTCTGTTTGTACCTTTTGTTCCGGAAAAGCTCGATTCTCACATCGCATTTCACAAGATGATCAACTTGTTGTGCTAGGTGAAAAGGATAAATATGTCCCACTGTGCAGAAGCTGCTATAACGAATTAAAAGAAAAGTGAAATTAAATCTATCCGTAAAAGAGATTTGCTCAATAATTGATGGAAGCTTTGTTGAATCAAATCAAGTTACAGATCAGTATATAATACAAAATTTAACGGTTGACAGCCGCTCTCCAATTTGTTCGGATTTAACTTTATTTATCCTTTTAAGTGGGAATAAATCTCATGGTAAAAATTTTATTGATGATTTTAAAAGAAAAGGGGGAAACCTCGTTCTTTCAGATGCGCCAATTAAAGGAAGTAGTCTGGCGCAAATAATTGTAAAAGATCCGGTAAAGGCCTTGCAAGATTTGGCGGTTTATCACCGGAATAAATTCAAAATTCCAGTTGTTGGAATTACAGGAAGTAACGGTAAAACAACTGTAAAAGAATGGTTATACCACGTTTTAAAGTCGAAGTATAATATCGTCCGTAGTCCTAAAAGCTATAATAGTCAGATTGGGGTTCCGCTTTCTGTGCTTGAAATCAATGAATCACACAATTTGGCCATTTTTGAGGCTGGTATTTCAACAGTTGGTGAAATGGAGAATCTTGCGCGTATAATTCGACCAACTATAGGTGTTTTTACAGGATTAGGTGACGCTCATAACGATGGGTTTGGAGAAAATAATCCTCTAGAAATTAAAAAGAAAGAGAAGTATAAGTTGTTTGAGGATGTCGAGATTTTAATCGAATATATTGATAATAGTTTTAAAATTCATCTTGAAAATAAAATTGCTGAGATCGATTTTTCAGATTATCCAGTTAATATTGCTTTTAAAGACCATGCTTCTCAAATTAATGCGAAATTAGTTTTTGCCTTGGCCTTGAATTTAGGAGTCGATAAGACTTTTTTGAGTCATCAATTATTGCACTTACCACCAATTTCCATGCGTTTGGAGAAATTGAATGGAACTAATGGCAATTTGCTCATCAATGATGCTTATTCATTGGATGCTAAATCGTTAGAAATTGGTCTTCAGGTCCTAAATGAAGAATCAAAAAATAGAACAGCTTGGTTGGTTATTGCTGAGGTTGTAAATGTTGAGGTTGAACATTCATTACTGAATCTGGTAGATGAAAATAGGTTGAATTTAAAGGTTGACAGTGTTGTTTATTTCGGTAGTGCTGAAGTGGGTAATCAATTTGATTTTGTTTCATTAATATATCCCACAATTTCAGCTTTTTATGAGAGTCCTTTTAAGATGGAAAATGCGGTTGCATTGTTCACCGGAAATAGAGCATGGAAGCTGGAAAGGGTGGTGAATTTTTATACCGATAAAAAGCATATTACGCAGTTGCGAATCAATTTAAGCGCGATTCGAAAAAACCTTAATATATACCGTAATGTGGTGGGGGAGGATGTGATGCTTTTGGGGATGGTAAAAGCCCAGTCTTATGGTGGAGGTATCGTTGAAATGGCGCGATTTTTAGTTCATGAGGGTGTGAACTATTTAGGGGTGGCTTATGCAGATGAAGGAGTTTCTTTACGAAAGGCGGGCATCGATTTGCCTATAATTGTTATGAATCCGGAAAAAGCCGCTTTCGGAGATATGATTGATTTTGATTTGGAACCAAGTATTTATTCTAATGCTTTACTCAATAGTTTTATTCATCAGTTAATTCTAAAAGAAAAACAACGTTTTCCTGTTCATATCAAATTGGATACTGGTATGAATCGTTTAGGGTTTAGGTCGGAGGACTTAAATGAACTGACTGCATTATTAAATGCTCAACCGGAAGTTTTTGTGAAGTCGTGTTTTTCGCATCTTGCGGTGGCTGACGATTTCAATGAGAGAGCTTATTCGCTAAAGCAAATCTCAAAATTTCGTGAGCTGGCGAATACGATCGAAACTAAGATTGATTATCCAATAATACGGCATATTGCGAATTCGGCAGGGGCATTAAATTTCCCGGAGGCGCACTTTGATATGGTGCGATTAGGGATTGGCATGTTTGGATTATTAGCAGAAAAAAACAAATTTCCATTTCAAAACGCACTAGAATTAACGAGTGAAATTTCGCAGATTCGAAGCGTGCATCCTGGTGAGTCCATAGGGTATGGTCGATCATTTATAGCTAGTGACGAAATGAGAATTGCAGTCGTTCCTATTGGATATGGGGATGGATTGCGTCGTCAATTATCCAATCATCAATGGTCCGTTGTAATTAATGGTCAGTTTTATCCAATAATTGGAAAAATTTGCATGGATATGTGTATGATTGACCTTAAATCTGATAAGCTTGAGGTTGGGGATGCTGTTCAAATTTTTGGGAATGAGAATTCAATATTTAAAATGGCTCGAATTCTTGATACAATTCCTTACGAAATAATAAGTACTATTTCTTCACGAGTACAACGGGTTTATTTCGAAGAATAATTATTTGCCTTCGTCTGCTTTGCAATCGATAAACAATTCGCGCATTACTTTTCCTTTCGTTTTCTCCATTGTTATTCCCATTAGTTCACAGGTTGTCGCTGTAATATCAATTAATTCGCGCGATACGTCTGTGATAATACCTTCCTTGAAATCGGGGCCATAAGCAAAGCAGTTTATTCTCCGACAACCTTCGCAATTACAACCGTGCGAAATAAATCCATCCTTTCGACCATCCAAATGTCTACCATGATCATTGGTCACAAATACAGTAGTTTTACCCTGGTAATGAGCATCCGTTCTTAAAAACTCGAATATTTGGTAAATATACTCATCGTTAGTTTTAATTCCTTGTAAATACTTTTCCCAATTCCCAGCATGTCCCCAAGAATCTGGCAACCTAAAATTGATTAATGCTAAGTTGGGTTTATCATTTTTTAAGATTTCTAAACTGTTTTCTAGTGTTTCTTTATCTGATCGGTATCCACTCATTAAACCATCATTTCCGCAATCGCTTGACGGTCTGTGTTTACCTTTCCAATGTCTTTTTTTACAGTTAGTTAAAACGGCTAACTTGTCTTTACTCGAAATCACATAAGCTGATTTTTTTGCTTTCCCACTCTGTTTTAAAAAGTACTGAAAAATTGAAGGGTGTCTTGGGAGCTCTTTTCCCGAATTTTCCACGCGTTGGTATATGCCTGTGGTTAAAGAGGTGTGGCCAGAACAGGTGTAGGTAGGACCATTATTTCTGAATTGTGTATAAATGACACCATGCTGAGCCATATCATTTGCCATCCTAGGTATGTATTGATGACTAGGATCTCCCCATGTTTCTGTCCATCGAGGACCATCCATTATAAGTATAATTACATTCTCAGTTTTATACTTTGATTCAGCCAAACTAGGAACTGAAACTAATAGGAATAAGGCGCCAAAAAGTAAATTCTTCATTGTCATAGCACAGGGTCTAAATTTTGCACCAAAATACGTACTATATCGCTAATTTTATTGGTTTTCATCAATTAATTGTGGACTAAAAAATTGAGTTGACCACGTTTTTAATTGAATTTAGCGCTTTTTTTGTCTTGTGAAAAAACTACAATTATTAATATTATTCCTGCTATATATAGGTGCTGTTAATAGCCAAATTATTGATAATACAGAGGGGAAGACTTTTGGAGATATACCATTTTTTAATGAAGCGTTTATCAAACGTAACAAAGTGAAAAGTATAAAAGGGAATTACGCTTCTAAAGCTAAAATGGCCTATATTAAAAAATCAAATGATGTTTATTTTTACGAGTTTAATGCTTTAGGTCAATTAATTAAAGATTACAGAACGCAATATGGCGATACTTTAATAAATCTCTACGAATATGATAGTGCCGGTCTGTTAAAAACGCATCGTAAATCAGATAATAGCGGCTTTCAATCCTACCATTATACCTATGATAATCGAGGGCGAATTATTTCTAAAGAGTTCCGAAAGGACATTAATAAGGTTGGCGATCGATTGAAATTTAAATTGAGCAAATCGTATAGTGTTTCAATAGAGAAATATAGCTATGAAGAATTGTCAGGTCAAGATTATAAAAAGATTTATTATAACAATAGCGGTAGGGTGTATAAAGAGGAGTTTTATTATTTTAATGAAGATGGATATTTACTAAAGGAGGAAGGCAGATTAAAAATGGGCTCAGGTTTAACGAGTACAACGTATGAATATGATGAGATGGGACGCGTTCAATCAAAAATTGTAGAAAAACGGGTAATGGGAAATTATAAATCGAAATGGGAATATCAGTATGATGAACACTCGAACGTTTTAGCACAGCATTATTATAAAGACGGAGAATATAAACAAGAAATTCAAATAGTATATATGCCTGAATCACTGCTGTTAAAGGCCTTTTTATACCGAGATGAAGGTACCGATTTTATGACGATATTGCAATTTACTGAATATGAGTTTTACGAGTAAACTTATTCTCCCGTGCATTCAACAACATTGCGGTCCGTTTCATATAATACCACTTTTAAACTGAGGTGAGCATCAATCTTTTCGCGTAAAATCTTCCAAATTACTAAGGCTATATTTTCTGCGGTTGGAATGAGATTTTTAAATTCTTCTGTGTCTAGGTTCAAATTTTTATGGTCAAAACGTTCTTCAATTTCTAATTTTATATGATCTTTTAAAATTTTCAAGTCAATAACCATACCTGTTTCAGGATTAATATCTCCTTTCACCCATACTTCAAGTTGATAATTATGTCCGTGATAATTTGGGTTGTTGCATTTACCAAATACTTCATCATTTTTTTTCATATCCCAATTCGGGTTATATAAACGATGTGCCGCGTTAAAATGAGCTTTTCTACAAACAGATATTTTCATAATTGTGTCTATTCCGTGATAAAGTTAATAAGCTTAATTTGATTCCACCCATCTCTCAAATTAATTTTCTATTTCCATTCTGACTTTTGTAATTAAGTAGACGAGAATGAGAATAGTATAATTTTTTTGTTTACTTTGTGTGTAAACATGTTCCAAATGCTTTTTGTTTTTGGAGATCATTAAAAAAAGAATGAAAAATACAGTATTTGCACTTTTAATTACTCCCATTTTGCTTTCCGCGTGCGGTGGTGCTGCAGATGATCATACTGAGGAAAATGTTAAGACTGACACCGTGTCTTTAGATTTTTCTGATATGAAAGCTTTTTCTTTTGAAGATTATGGGCTTGATCTCGAAGTATTGCTGCCTCAGGTAGAATCTTCAACCGGAAATTCAATTGACCCAACTGTGGATCATGAAGATGGGGATTACCTTTGGTATTTATCAATTGGTCCTCGATTTAATTTAGTTGTTGAGGATTTTGGTAAAGACTTTGACAAAGTAAAAAACGAAAAGGATCGATTAGACGACTTGAGTGATATTTTTGTAGTTGAATATCTTGTAGATGAGCCAAACCTTATAATGTATCGCCGAACTTTACACAAAGACCAAGGAGGTACAAAATCATACCACTGTTATGGAGAGGTGAAAATTGGCGATTATAATTATGTGCTTAAAAGTCAAGATGAAGGTGGTTTAAAACCAATCATCGAAGACATGGTAATGACAATTCGGTCAGCCAAATCATTGATGAATAAAAATTCGTAACAACTGATTTGAGAACGATTAACACGTTGTTTTTAAACGTGATTAGTACAGTTTTAGCTTCAAGAAAGTACGCATTTCTTTGATTTCTTCACGGTTGAATTTATTATCCGCTTTTTTCAATAAATGCAAGAAATAAGTCAAGTTTTCAGCGTCTGTTCCAGGCTCAATTAAAAACTCTTCTCCTTCTTCATCTTCTTCCTTTTCAACCGTGTGGTCAAAACAACCTTCTTCTGTTATATATTCTGAAGCTAATCGTAGTACTTTTGCTAGAAGTGGATCCTCATCTTTAAGGGCATCCTCACGTAAATCCATGAGTGACTTAACAATCATTTCTTGGTCAAATCCTTTCTCTAAAGATTTTATTAATTGATCTATTTTTACGTTTGATTCTTCTTGTACCATGCTTTAATTTTTGCCCAAAAATAATTATTCTTATCAAATCCTCTTTTATCCAATTGAAATAATTCTACGAATCTGTTTTTTACAGAGATTATTTTGTATTTTCATGGCTCAAATTTTACCTCAATGAAAACCGTTGATGTTCTTACATCGCATAATATTTCAATAGATTACGAAGCCGCCTCCGTACTAAATAGAGGGATAGCCCTATTTATTGATTTATTGATTGTTTTCGTTTATTATTTAATCATGATTCTTGTGGTGGCTTCTGTGAGTTTCGGGTTTAGAACAATGGATTTATTTGAAATCCTCATAAATATTCTAGTTGTCTTACCAATGATGTTTTATTCTCTTATAATGGAGTATTTGTGTAAGGGACAAACTGTAGGGAAAATGGCAATGGGTATACGTGTGGTTAATCTTAATGGAGAAAACGCTTCATTGGGTGACTATGCTTTAAGATGGTCATTTAAAATTATTGATTTTTGGTTCTCGGTTGGCGCAATTGGAGCGCTTTTTATTACAACAACTGAAAAAGGTCAACGTTTGGGTGATGTTTTGGCACAAACCGCTGTCGTAAGGAATAAACCCCAACAGTTGTATTCGATAAGAGATATACTAAATATTAAGGATCGATCGAAACATGAACCGACTTATTTAAATGCATCAAAATTTACGGATGAAGACATGATTTTGATTAAAAATGCGATTACTCGTGTTAAAAAATATCCAAATGATGCACATAAAGAACTCATTCGTGAACTAGCTGATAAAGCGGCAAGTGAATTAAAATTAGATGCTGTTCCGCAAAAAAAACTTTCTTTCTTGAAAACGCTACTGCAGGATTATATTGTATTAACGCGTTAGTCTTGTTTTTTAATTTTCTACTTTAGTTCTATGAAAATCTTAATTGTTGAAGATGATTTGGAAATATTACGCACTGTCTTAAAGTACTTTGACGCATTCGGATACGTTCTTGAACGTGCAAAAAATTATAAGGACGGTTTAATTAAAATAAATGAGCATACTTATGATTGCGTAATTCTTGATTTAAACCTTCCTGATGGGGATGGGATTGATTTATTGGCAAAAATAAAAGAGAAAAATAAATCAACAGGAGTAATAATCTTATCGGCAAATAGCTCCTTAGAAACAAAAGTTGCAGGTCTAGAGATAGGAGCAGACGATTATCTAACAAAGCCTTTTCACCTCTCTGAATTAAATGCGCGAATCAAATCAGTTGTAAGAAGAAATATGTATGAAGGGGACAATCGGGTAGCTTTCAACGAAATTATAATTGATACCGCTGCACAAGAGGTAACCGTAAACGATAAAACGCTGAGACTTACAAAAAAAGAATACGAATTGTTGTTGTATTTGTTGATTAATAAAAATAGAGTGCTTACTAAACAATCTATTTCCGAGCATATCTGGGGCGATTTTATCGATCGCTCGGATTCGTATGATTTTATCTACTCCCACCTTAAAAATTTAAGAAAAAAAATACTTGAAAAGGGAGGAAATGATTATATCCAAACAATTTATGGGATAGGTTATAAATTCTCAGAACGTGAAATTGAATAGGTATAATATAGTTCTTATAATAGTCTTGTTATTAGTATCGCAGGTACTTTTTTGGGGATTGCTTTTTTTGATTGATTTTACCAGTGGAACTCGTTTGCCTAACAAAGGATATTTAGCAATAACTTGCCTGTTTTTGGAATTATTCGTGCTTTTGGTGTATGAAAAATTGAATACTGCTAGAATTAAGTTGTCTTTTGGACGTTTTATTCGCCAAATTAAACAGGGGAATTATGAAAGTGAAGAAGAAGAAATTATTCAGAAATACGATTTTGTAAACATTACGGATATCCAAGTTGAATTATCGGAACTGGTTGGTCAAATTCAGTCTGACTACAAAGAACAAAAACGGTACATAGAAAATGTGAGCCACGAATTAATGACTCCAATTTCAATTATTAGGGGTAAGCTTGAACTACTCATTCAATCTGAAAATATTGAAAAGGCCGATTTTAAATTAATCAGTCAAATTATGCTAAAGTTAGATCGACTGACTCGTGTTAATCAAGCTTTGGTTTTATTATCTAAAATCGATTACAATCATTATCAAGATAAAAGCTTAATATCCTTTAACGATATCTTGGATGAAACATTAAACTTATTTGAGGATCAAATTAGAATAGATGAACTGCATATTAGAAAAGATTTGCAGAAAGATATCTCTTTTCATATGAATGAGAATTTGGCCTATATTTTAATCAAAAATATTATCAAAAATGCTGTAATGCATAATGTGGAAAATGGTTTTATTCGCATAAGAAAAATTGAAAATACTTCTGGAATAGAAATTATAAATTCTGGTCCAAATATAGATGTGCCAACTGACCAGTTGTTTGAGCGTTTTCAGGTCGCTGGTGGATACGAGGATTCTATTGGACTCGGGTTGTCCATTATTTCCAGAATTTGTGAGGTGTCAGGAATTCAATTATCCTATTCTCATAATAATGGTGAACATATCGTTCGTATTCAATTTTAAAAAGCCGTTCAGAATTTCTACAGATTTTCTCCCAAAGTTCTCCAAAATTCCTCCCGAATTTGTTCAGATTTCTTTCTAGACATTTGTTTCATGTTATTGAACAAGTGAATGACAAAATATGCAAAGTGTAAAAATTAATAGGGACGAAGTGTTTTTGTTGCACTTTCCAAAAGAAGATGTTTTGTTTTCAAGAGATGAGCAAGCTTTAAGAGCAGAACAGTTGAAACAAGTAAGGTTATTATTGAATGAAAAAAATTGCAAAACCACTATTTTGTTTCAAGACATTGAAGGAGTTAAAACAATAGAAACAACGGTAGAATCAATAAACGAACAAGAGGTGATTTTATCAAAAGGCGTTAAAATTCCAACCAAAAGAATTTTAACCATAGAATTTTAATTAGCATAAATTGAGTACAATGAATAAGCGAATTATTACAACCTATTCAAAACTTAATCCTAATCTTAAAAAAGCGATTAAGGAAAAGTATCCCAACGGTGTTGAAGACAATTTAACCGTAATGAAAAATGTTTTCAAGGGCTATTTATTTGATGGTTTAGTCTTTGACCACGAGGATATTACTTACATGATTGAATGGAATGCAGGAGATTATCATAAACAAATTGTTGTTAATGAAGAAGATGATGATAATGATAACAATTATGATGATTTCGATGGATTAGATGACGTAGGTTCTGATGAAAAACTCGACGATGAGGATTATGATTAAATCAAATCAGGAAATAAAGGTTAAATTAAAGGCGAAGGTTTTAATTGAGTTTAATGGAAACCTATTATTATTAAGACCGACAAATAAATCTAAACTAACCTTGATAGGAGGCACCGTTAATTCTAGTGAAACTCCCGTGCAAGCTATAATTCGAGAAGCTTATGAAGAGGCTGGAATAGTGTTGACTCCAGATGACCTTAAAACTTTCGTGTCAGGTAAAACGATGATCAATAACAAACCAACTCTTCTATATTGCTTTTTAGTAAGGCATAAGAATATGATGTTTGAATTAAAAGAAAAACATAAGTTTGAACTCATCGGTTGGGCACCAATTCGTACTGGATTAAAAAAGTTAAGAGGTGCCGAAAAGGAACTTTCCAATGAATTGGTACAACGGTATATTATGAATGCCGTTGATCGCTATAGGTTAAAAAGCATTTAAAAATTTATTTTATCAACAACAACTAAATCATTTGGAGTAGTTAAACGATGATGAATGGCTCCAAATAGAAGAAAAAATGAAAAACAGATACATTGATTTAATCGAACAAACTTTCGATTTCCCACAACCTGAATTTAAGGTTACTGAAAAACAAGAATTACAATTCCATGGTATCGATCTTATGGAGTTAATTGAAAAATATGGAACGCCATTGAAATTTAGTTATTTACCTAAGATTTCCCATAATATTCAGTTAGCAAAATCATGGTTTAAAAAAGCGATGATTGAAAATGATTATAAAGGTTCATATAATTATTGTTATTGCACCAAAAGCTCGCACTTTAAACATGTGCTTGATGAAGCTCTAAAAAACGACATTCATATCGAAACTTCTTCTGCTTTTGACCTAAATATTGTTCAAGCGTTGAAAAAAGAAGGGAAGATTAAATCGGATACTTATGTGTTGTGTAATGGCTTTAAACGGGATAAATACATCGAGAATATTGCTGAATTAATCAATGATAATCATGATAACTGTATACCTATTATCGATAATTATGAAGAGGTGAGCTTATTAAATCAAGCAATCAAAGGGAATTATAAAATAGGTATTCGTATTGCTTCAGAGGAGGAGCCTAAATTTGAGTTTTATACCAGTCGTCTGGGAATTGGTTATAAAAATATTGTTCCTTTCTATAATAAGGAAATTAAAGGTCAAGATAAAGTGACATTGAAAATGCTGCACTTCTTTATCAATACTGGCATTCGCGATAATGCCTATTATTGGAACGAGTTACGGAAGTGTTTAAACGTCTATGTTGCTCTGAAAAAAGTATGTCCGAGCTTAGATTCGTTAAATATAGGCGGAGGTTTCCCAATTAAAACTTCATTGGGATTTGAGTACGATTATGAATACATGGTTTCTGAAATAATCTATCAAATAAAAACTGTTTGTGATGAAGCTGGTGTTCCTGTGCCAAATATATTTACCGAGTTTGGATCTTATACCGTTGGTGAAAGCGCAGGGGCGATATACAAAGTGCTTTATCAAAAGCAACAAAATGATCGTGAAAAGTGGAATATGATTGATTCTTCTTTTATCACAACTTTACCGGATGCTTGGGCAATAAATAAACGTTTTATAATGTTGCCAATCAATCAATGGCATAAAGAATATGAGAGAGTTTTATTGGGTGGTTTAACCTGTGATAGTGATGATTATTATAATTCAGAACAGCATATTAATGCCATTTATTTGCCAAAATTTAATGCGAATAAACCATTGTATATAGGCTTTTTTAATACTGGAGCTTATCAAGAGTCTTTAGGTGGGTTTGGAGGATTACAACATTGTTTAATTCCTAACCCAAAGCATATCTTAATTCAGGAAGACGAGAATAAAAATGTAACAACTAAACTGTTTAGTGAACAACAAACAGCAGATGATTTTTTAGAAAAATTAGGTTATCATGACAAATAAAACATATGCAGGTATTCCTGCTGAGTATGGAAAATTAGAACAAGCTAAAATAGTTCTATTGCCAGTACCTTACGATGGAACAAGTACATGGCAAAAAGGTGCAGATAAAGGTCCTGAAGCTTTTTTGGATGCTTCAGAAAATATGGAATTGTACGATATTGAAACTGGAACAGAGGTTTATAAGCAAGGGATTCATCTCTTAGATCCCGTTATTCAAAATTCAAGTCCAGAGGCGATGGTTGAGGAGGTGTATAACCAAACAAAAAAGTACATAACAAAAAATAAATTTGTGACAATTTTTGGCGGCGAGCATTCCGTTTCAATAGGTACTATTCGCGCATTTAACGAATGTTTCGAGGATTTGACCGTGCTGCAATTAGATGCTCATGCAGATTTAAGAATGTCTTATGAGGGTTCATCTTGTAATCATGCTTGTGCCGTGCATGAGGCCAGTAAGAATACAAATTTGATACAGGTTGGAATTCGAAGTATGGATCAAACTGAATTGAAATGGATGAACAAAGAACAAACGTTTTTTGCACACGAAATTCAAGAAGAGCCTTATTGGATGGATGCGGCGGTTGATTTAATGACGGAAAATGTATTTATTACAATAGATTTAGATTGTTTTGATCCTTCAATACTTAGCTCAACAGGAACACCAGAACCTGGAGGCTTGTTATGGTATGAAACACTCGAATTCTTGAGAAAAACGTTCAAGGAAAAAAATGTTGTAGGATTTGATATAGTTGAACTGTGTCCAAACGAAATCGATAAATCCTCTGATTTTCTCGCAGCAAAATTGTACTATAAGATGTTGTCCTATAAATTTCAAGGTAAAGAATAATACATCCTTCTATGGAAACTAATTTGTTCTTAATCAATGCCTATCACATTGGAACTAGGATTGATTTAGCAAAGGTATTGAACCTAGTGCCGTTTGAGATTGTTAAAGATGAAGCTTCTTTTTTACTCTTCAAAAAAGCGGAAGGCAAATACCTTTATATCAAGTCGTATGGAAGTGTTGTTTTTTGCGGATTTCAATCCAAAGAAATTGAAAAATGGATTTCTAAAATTGCCGGAAAAAAAGTAGATTTTGAAAATTTATTTTCAGAAGATTATGAACTGCAGATTGAACCAAATAGAAACAGCGAAGTGGCGTTTAACACAGTGGTGGTACCTGAGTTTTCTATCGATATTTTGCACTTAGTTATGCTTAATTTATCACAAAGTGTTGCTTTAGAGAATTATCAAAACCGTACTAATCTGCTGCTAGAACAAACGCGAGAAATTTCGGATAACCTGAAGCATACAGGGGATATTGGTGTGCCGCGAAGAAGGTTGAGGAAGTTTGTTGGAAGAACAATGGTTCTTAAAAATCGAATAGCAGAGAATTTATTGATTTTTGAAACATCTGATTTAGCTTGGTCGAACGAATTATTATCAAATTTAGATACAGAATTAAGAAATCAATTGGATGTTGTAAATCGGCACCACGGATTGCAATATTCATTAGATATCGTAAAAGAAAACCTCGATTTGTACCGAAATATTCTTGAACATAAACACAGCAGCATGCTCGAATGGATAATTATTATTCTTATCTTACTTGAAGTTGCAGATTTAATAATTACAAAACTCTTTTAATCAAAATAAAAAATGAATAACACAATTAGAACTTTTATTGAGAATCACTTTTTACACTTCAATGCAGCAGCATTAGTTGATGCAGCGAAAGGATATGAAAAACAATTAGAAAATGGGGGTAAAATGCTTGTTTCTTTGGCAGGTGCAATGAGTACTGCCGAAATAGGTAAAATATTTGCTGAAATGATTCGCCAAAATAAAGTTCAAATTATTTCTTGTACAGGTGCAAATCTCGAAGAGGATATCATGAATTTAGTTGCACATTCGCATTACGAACGAGTGCCGCATTATCGTGATTTAACACCACAAGATGAATGGAATTTACTAGAGAGAGGACTAAATCGGGTAACTGACACCTGTATCCCTGAAGAGGAGGCTTTTAGACGTTTACAAAAACATATTTTTAAAATTTGGAAAGATGCTGACGAGAAAGGTGAGCGCTACTTTCCGCATGAATTCATGTATAAAATGTTGCTGTCTGGGGTTTTAGAAGAGTATTACGAAATTGATCTTAAAAATAGCTGGATGTATGCAGCGGCTGAAGCAAATTTACCTATCGTTGTACCGGGATGGGAAGACAGCACAATGGGAAATATATTTGCTTCCTATGTGATGAAAGGTGAATTAAAAGCATCTACTATGAAATCCGGAATTGAATACATGACTTTTTTGGCAGATTGGTATACCGCGAATTCGGAAAATGGAATTGGTTTTTTTCAAATTGGTGGAGGAATAGCAGGTGATTTTCCAATTTGTGTAGTTCCTATGTTATATCAGGATTTAGAACGAACAGATACACCTTTCTGGAGTTATTTCTGTCAGATCTCTGACTCTACAACAAGTTATGGTTCTTACTCGGGTGCCGTGCCTAACGAGAAAATAACATGGGGAAAATTGGATATTGATACACCAAAATTCATCGTTGAATCTGATGCAACAATTGTGGCTCCGCTTATTTTTGC
Source organism: Crocinitomix algicola (assembly GCF_001661595.2). GTDB lineage: Bacteria > Bacteroidota > Bacteroidia > Flavobacteriales_D > Crocinitomicaceae > Crocinitomix > Crocinitomix algicola. The sequence goes on along the minus strand of NZ_LYPF02000021.1, from coordinate 26,536 downwards.
TTATCTTCTCGGACAATAATTTGATCAGTATTATTTATGAGTTCAACTATTCAGTTTTATCAATACAATAAAGATAAGGTATCGCTAAAAGAGAATTTTAATCTAGAAGATCTAAAACTTGATTCTTTTAAAAATGATGTGCGTTGGTTGAATTTTCATGGGTTTCAAGATGCCGAAATGGTTGAGCAATCATTTGATCATTTCGGCATTCATAAATTGACAAGAGATGACATCTTAAAGCTTGAAGAACGACCGAAAATTGAAGAGTATGAAACGTATATCTATATCACACTTAAAAGTATTTATGCGAATGCTAAAAACCAAATAGTTGCTGAACAATTAAGTTTTATTCTCACCGGAAACACACTAATTTCTTATCAAGAAAAACACGAAGACTTATTTGATTACATTCGAGAACGAATTAGTTCGAATCAAGGTATAGTTCGAAAAAAAGGGGCGGATTATTTACTTTATTTGCTCATCGAGGCAACATTGTCAGGCTATGAAACATTATTAGAACAGATTGATAATGATTTGCTTTCGATTAATGAGCAATTAAGAAAGAATGCAAAGGAGGAGTTGTTTCTTGCAATTGAAGACTTGAAAGAAATGTTGAGAGATATGAAAAGCGCATTTCATCCTTTTAGAGATCAAATTACAAAACTGGTGAATAGTAATCACCAATTTATAAAGCCTGAAACGGTTCCGTTTTTTAATGATATCCGAGACAGTATTCTCTATAATATTGATGAGTTTGAATCGACGAAAAGTGATTTGGAGTCGTTAACCAATTTGTATTTTGCACGATTATCGCAACGCAGTAATGATATTATGCAGTTCTTAACTATTGTCGCCGCAATATTCATTCCTTTAACCTTTGTTGTTGGTGTTTATGGGATGAATTTTGACAATATGCCTGAACTTCATACACAATATGGCTACTTTTATGTTTGGGGCGTGATGATTTTAATGGCCATTTTTCTCATTTTGTATTTTAAATGGAAAAAATGGTTTTAACTTTATAAAAAACCAAGTTCTAATTGAGCCTCTTCACTCATCATGTCTTTGTCCCAAGGTGGGTCGAAAACGATGTTAACTTTTGCTTCTTTAACGCCTGTAACGCTCTCAACTTTGTTTTTTACATCAACGGGTAAACTTTCGGCAACTGGGCAATTAGGAGAGGTAAGCGTCATGTCAATCTCCACAAATCCATCCGCCTTTATTTTTACTTCATAAATTAATCCTAACTCAAAAATATCAACAGGAATTTCAGGGTCGTAAATCTCTTTTAATCCCGCAATTATATTGTTTTCCATTTCCTTTATGGCAGCTTTGTCCATATTTCCATCTTTCGACACTATCATTATTTCATTTTTAAAGCGAGTGCATACATTTTCATTTGCTTTACCATAGCAACTAATCCATTACTTCTTGTAGGTGATAAATGTTCTTGCAATCCAATTTCTTTTAAAAAGTCTAACTTCGCATTTATTATCGTATCAGGCGATTCATTAGACATTACTTCTATCAATATAGCAATTATTCCCTTCGCTATTATCGCATCAGCGTCTGCAGTGAATATGATTTTATCCTCTCTTTTCTCTGCAGCTAACCAAACAGTAGATTGACATCCCTTAATGATATTCTCATCTGTTTTTTGATCTTCGGAAATTAAGGGTAAGTCTTTTCCTAATTCAATGATATATTCATACTTATCCATCCAGTCATCATAAATTGAAAAACTGTCGATTAAGCCTTGTTCTTTTTCTGTTATCGTCATAGTTTACTTTAACATCATTACGGCCTTATTTAAGGCGCCAATAAATAAATCAATCTCTTCTTTTGTATTGTAAAAGCTAAAAGATGCTCTTATTGTTCCAGGAATTTTATAAAAGTCCATTATTGGTTGGGTACAGTGATGACCAGTTCTTACGGCAATCCCTTGTTGGTTGAGCAGCGTACCAACGTCATAAGGGTGCGTATTGTCAATTAAAAATGAAATCGTCGCACACTTCTTAGCACTGGTGCCAAAAATTTTAAGACCTTCAATTTTTAGGAGTTTTTCCGTTGCGTAGTCCAATAGCTCTTGTTCGTATTGGGCAATTGCTTCAAGATCGAATTGACTTAACCATTCAATAGCTTTGCCTAATCCAATTCCGCCCACAATATTTGGAGTACCAGCTTCAAATTTATGTGGCAAATTATTGTAGGTTGTTTTTTCTAGCGTGACTGTTTTTATCATGTCTCCTCCTCCTTGATAAGGTGGCATTTGATTTAAAACATCCTCTTTACCATATAATATTCCCACTCCTGTCGGTCCAAATATTTTATGGCCAGAGAAAACTAAAAAATCACAATCTATTTTTTGAACATCAACCGTTGTGTGTTGCAACGATTGGGCAGCATCAATGAGAACTTTCGCACCAACTTTATGACTCTTTTCAATTATTTCTTCGATCGGGTTTATTGTGCCTAACGCATTTGATATGTGTGTGATAGCAACAATTTTTGTATTGTTGTTTATCAATTCGTCAATTGTCGTTAGGTCTAATTCTCCACGCTCATTTATTGGAATATAACGGAGTTGTAAACCTCTTTCTTCTGCAATCATTTGCCATGGAACTATGTTTGAATGATGTTCCATTTGACTGATTAAAATTTCATCTCCAGGTTGCAAAAGTTTACCAAAACTCTGTGCAACAAGGTTAATGCCGTCTGTTGTTCCTTTTGTAAATATTACTTCGTAATCATGAGCGGCGTTAATATATGATTTAATTACTCCTCTTGCAGCTTCATATTTTTCAGTGGCTAATTGACTTAAATGGTGAACTCCTCTGTGTATGTTTGCATTTTCAGCTTGGTAATATTGATTTATACAGTCTATTACAGCCTGGGGCTTTTGAGCAGTGGCACCATTGTCAAAATATATAAGCGGATACTTTCCTATGCTGGTTTTGAGTATAGGAAATTCCTTGCGAATTGCTGAAATATCTAAAGTCATACTTTCTTTTTCTCTTCTTCTGCAAATTTAGTGAGATTACTTGTATAAACAATTATTATTTAGACTTGTTCTAAACAGTACGGAATATTTCAATTATTTAAATGAATAAATACTTCGTTATTCGAGCATAACTTCTATCTTTTCGAAGAATTATAGATAAAAATTAGGGTAAATGAGCAAAACATCAGATTTCATTCAGCATATCAAGAACGGTTATTCTTTTGAAGGTGATTCAATTGTGCTTGGAGCATCAATGCTTGATGGTGAGCCAGTTGGAGATGCAAACGTTAAAATTCCGCTAAGCACATTAAATCGGCATGGATTGATTGCTGGTGCAACAGGTACAGGTAAAACAAAGTCCTTACAGGTGCTTGCAGAACAAATGGCATTAAAAGGAATTCCTTCTTTGCTAATGGATTTAAAAGGGGATTTGTCTGGATTGGCTAAACCTGGAGAAACAAACAAGCATATTGAAAAACGGGCTGCAGCTATGGGAATTCCCTATCAAGCTGAGCAGTTATTGGTAGAGTTGTTTTCTATCTCCGAAGGTAAAGGTACACGAATGAAAGCGACAGTTTCAGAGTTTGGACCTACCTTATTGGCTAAGATATTTGGACTGAACGAGACACAATCTGGAATTTTGGCAATTCTTTTTAAATATTGTGATGATAACGATTTGCCACTGCTCGATTTAAAAGATTTAAGAAAAAGCCTTCAGTATATTATCGGTGAAGGAAAGGAGGAGATAACCCAAGAATATGGTCGGGTTTCATCGGCTTCCGTAAATACGATAATGCGAAAAATAATAGAATTGGAGCAGCAAGGTGGTGAATTATTCTTCGGGGAACGCTCTTTTGATGTCAAGGATTTAATTTTTACAAATAGCCAAGGATTAGGTCAAATTTCTATTCTTCGTTTAACCGACATTCAAAGCAAGCCAAAGTTATTTTCAACATTCATGCTTAGCTTACTTGCTGAATTGTATGAAACCTTACCTGAAGCTGGAGATGATGATAAACCGAAATTGTGTTTGTTCATTGATGAAGCTCACCTTGTTTTTGATCAAGCTACGGATGAATTATTGGATCAAATCGAGGTAATTATTAAGTTGATTCGTTCTAAAGGAGTTGGGATTTATTTTTGTACACAGTTACCAACAGATGTTCCAGATGTCGTTTTGAGTCAATTAGGACTGAAAATACAGCATGCGTTACGTGCGTTTACGGCTAAAGATCGAAGGGCAATTAAACAAACGGCAGAAAATTATCCGTTAAGTGACTTTTACAAAACAGATGAATTGATTACTGCTTTGGGAATTGGTGAGGCGTTAATTACGGGTCTAAACGAAGATGGAATTCCTACCCCACTGGCAGCGACTTTGATGCGTGGACCGGCTACAAGGATGGATATTTTATCAGCTAAAGAAATTAATGAAATTGTTGATTATTCTGCCTTAACTGAAAAATATAATAAAGAAATTGATCGGAAAAGTGCATATGAAATTTTGACAGAAAAAATAGGAAAAGCAAAAGCTAAGGAAAGGCAAGATGAAATTCGTGAGGCTGAAAAAAAAGAAAAAAAAATAAAAGAAAAAGAGTTACGAAGATCCACTTCTCGGAAAAAACGATCATCGTCTCAAACAAGTAGAAGAACACATAAAACGTCAAGTCAAGATTTAGGAGAAACCCTAATCAGAGAGTTGACACGAGGATTATTCGGAATTTTAGGAATGAAAAAATAAATTGTAAATGAGCATAATTAATACGAAATTGCCTAATGTGGGTTCAACTATTTTTTCTGTTATGTCTCAGTTGGCTCAAGAACATAATGCTATCAATCTTTCTCAAGGCTTTCCAGATTTTGAAATTGACCCATTATTGAAAACGTATATTGTAGAAGCAATGAACGAAAACCAAGTTCAATATGCCCCGGCAGCGGGAAGGTTAGATTTAAGAATTGCAATTGCTAATTCGATACATGTTAATTATAATGTCGTTGTTAATCCAAAAGAGGAAATAACGGTTGTTGCAGGTGCTACTCAGGGTATTTATACAACCATTGCTGCACTCGTGAATGAAGGAGATGAGGTGATTGTATTTGACCCAGCTTATGATTGTTATGATCCGGCTATACGTGTTCACAAAGGAATACCTGTACATATCAATTTAAATTCAGAGGATTTTTCAATTAATTGGAATGAACTGAATGAAAAGGTGTCGGATAAAACTAAATTGATAATTGTAAACAATCCACATAATCCGTCAGGGGCTGTTTGGAATGAAAACGACATGCTGGAATTGCGTAAATTATTGAGCAAACATCCACAGCTTTTTGTGCTCAGTGATGAGGTATACGAGTATATCACTTTTAAGAATCAACATCAATCACTTTTACAAGATGATCTTATTAGAACAAGAACTTTTGTTGCATCAAGTTTTGGCAAGTCTTTGCATGTGACAGGTTGGAAGCTTGGATATGTGATAGCTCCGAAAGAATTAACCAAGGAATTTCGTAAAATTCATCAGTACCTCGTTTTTTGTGCGAACAATACCATGCAGTATGGCGTTGCCAAATATCTAGTTAATGGACCAGATCTAAGCCAAATTGCAGCGATATATTTAAAAAAACGGGATTTATTTTTGAAAGGAATTGAAAATTCGCGTTTTAAACCATTGGTATGCGAAGGTACATATTTTGTCTTATTGGATTATAGTGAAATTAGCGACTTGTCTGATGTGGAATTTGCCAAGTTGATGACTACAAAATATGGTGTCGCAAGCATTCCTATTTCTGTGTTTTATGAGGATGGAAGGGATGATAAAAGAATTAGAATTTGTTTCGCTAAAGAAGACGAGACGTTAATAAAAGCAAGCAAATTATTATGCAAAATTTAAACGTTGTTCTGGTTCAAACACCCCTTTTTTGGGAGGATAAAGACACGAATAGAACGTACTTGTCCGATTTATTATTGGATCGACTTAAGAATCAAACAATAGACTTGTTGATTTTGCCTGAAATGTTTACAACTGGATTTTCAATGAATCCAGAAAACTTGGCAGAAGATATGCAAGGAGAGACGGTGATGTGGATGAGGAAAATCGCTAATGATTTGAGTTGTCATATTGGTGGTTCTGTTATTATTCAGGAAAATGGAAAGTTTTATAATCGTTTTATAGTAACTAACGAGGAGGGGGTGGTGAGTTTTTATGATAAACGGCATTTGTTTAGAATGGCAAACGAACATGATACTTATGATCCTGGCTCTAAGCGTGTTGTTTTCGAGTTGTTTGGATGGAAGATTTTACTGCAAGTTTGTTACGATTTAAGATTTCCAGTATTTGCGCGTAATCGTCTAAAAAATGGTAATCCTGAGTATGATTTGGTTATTTATACAGCGAATTGGCCCGAAAAACGATCTGCAGTTTGGCAAACTTTACTTCATGCTAGGGCGATTGAAAACCAGGCATTTTGTGTCGGGGTGAATCGTGTTGGTGAAGATGCAAATTCGATTTCTTATAGTGGAGATTCTTTGGCAATTGACCCTTGGGGTAATACAATTTACCAAAGTCAACAACATGCATTAGATATAGCAATCATAGAATTGAAGTTTTCAATGTTAGATAATATCCGTGAGCACTTTCCTGCGTTTAAGGATTCCGACGATTTTTTCATAACCGATAAAACAATCAAATACACAGAAGAATAACCAAATTCAACCATTCACTTTTATTCGTGTTAACGTTTTACATTCTTACATTCGTTGATTGGTTTATATTAGTTCTTGTAAAGGACTGTTATGTAATTATTTAGAGTTATTTATTTTGATAAACGCTGTTGATGTGTCATTTTTATTTAGGGTTATTCGCATTTTGAGATAAACCCAACTCTAAATTGAAAATCTTCGTTACCTTAGTGTTAATTCTATTTTTTATAGGATTGAAATAATAGTTAAATTAATATACAATGAAACTCGCTTTGTCAAGTAATTGTTAACTGAATAAGTAGTTTTTTTGTATATTTACAATTCAAATTAAAATTAAAAAAAAATGAAAAAGGTTTACTTATTAGTTTCAGGTTTGCTTTTGACAGTTGGTGCGGCAAATGCGCAAGTAACAACTGCTTCATCAAAAGCGGAGTTGAGAACTGCGCCTTCTGAAAATGAGCGTAGGTTTAATGCAGTAGGAGCGGATAGAGAAGCTGATGCAGTTATCTGGGAAAATGGCTTCGAAGATGCTGGAGAATGGACAGCTGAAGGTCCTTCTGGAGATTATTTAGTTAGTGGTTGGTCTATAGGAGCTTCTACAACAGGATGGTATTTTGGAGAAGATGATGATATGGGTACTTCTGGTAATTTCGCTAGATTCGTTAACGGTGATCCAACAGGTGGAGGAGATGATCCAATTGAAAACGGACCATTCACCTTGACGTATAATATGTCTATTGACTTATCTGGTGTTCCAGCACCTCATGTGGAGTTTGAGCAATATGGTGCTCGTTTCATTACTTTACAAGGTGTTGAAGTAAGTACTGATGGTGGTACTACTTGGGTGTTAGCTGGTGATAACAATGATATCGATCCTTTAACTGCTGGTGGTGGAGCAATTTATGCTCAACCAGAAACAAGAAGATTCAACTTAACTACTTCAATTGCAGATGATCCTTCTGACGTAATGATCAGATTAATGTGGGATGGTGCAATGAATGGTGCTGATATGAACTATATTGAGTACGGATGGTTTGTTGATAATATCAGAATTGTAGAAGGTCATTCTTTTGATGCTGAAATACAAACGGGTTACTTCAGAGCAAATGTTGGTGGATCTGCAACTTATGGTTTAGATTACTACCAAATTCCTGTTGCTCAAGCGGCTAATTTGAATTACGAGTTTTCTGGTGAGTTGATTAACCAAGGTGGGTCAGCATTAACTGGTTTACATTTACAAGCTGTTGTTGAAAGAGATGGAGGAACTGTATTTACTGGTACTTCTGATAACGTTACTGTAGCACCTGGTGCAACGGATTCACTTTCAACTACTGCTTCTTTCAATCCAATGGATGAAGGAGTTTATTCTGTGGTTTGGAGCTTCGAAGGAGACGATGAAGATACATATACTGAGAATGATGAGTTAATGGATCAATTCGAAGTTAATGATGCGAATCTTTTCGCTAGACATAATGGTGTTGCAACTGGGTCAATTTCAAACGTAACTTCAAATACTGGTGCTCCATTATTAATTGGTAACATCATGGATATCTTTGCTGATGGAACTGAAATAGGTGCTGTTGATATTACGATTACTGATGCTGAGACGAATGAAGATCAGTTAATTTTCGCTCAAATCAACGTGTTAAATGCTGACGGAAGTGCATTTGAATATTATGATCAAACTGGTGACCATACAATTACTGCTGATGAAGTAGGAGGAACGATTCGTTTATTATTCGAAGATCCTGTAGTTTTAGATGAAGGTCAAACAATGTTAATCATGGCTGGTCACTACGGTGGTAGTGATGAAGTAGAGTTTAGCTATGCACAAGCTGTTGATGATTTCACTGTGTATGGATATACTTCTGGTGCTACTGATCCATTCAGATTATTAGAGCCAAATGCAATTATGGTAACTGCAGTTACTCAGAGTTTTGTAGGTATTGAGGATGAAGTTGCAAATAATTTTGCTATTGGACAAAACATGCCAAATCCTTTTAACAATACTTCAGTAATTAATTACGAATTAAATGAAGCTGCTAATGTTTCTGTTGAAATCGTAGACGTTACTGGTAAACTTGTTAAGTCAATCAACCAAGGTACTCAAGCAGCTGGTGCTTATACATTAAACCTAGATGCTAATGACTTTGCTGAAGGAGTATACTATTACACTTTCGTAGTTGGTGCTGAAAAAGTTACTAAAAGCATGGTAATTACTAAGTAATCTTTATACTTAGGATTAACCTTACTTAATTTATAGTTAAGCCCCATTTTGCAAATAGCAAAGTGGGGTTTTTTATTTAGCCCTTAACCTATCCATGTTAATCTTGATAGTACCTGTTAAAGACGTTTTAATACCAATTCGGAGGTGATTTTGATGATTGCAATTAAGTGTCAGTAAACATTACGATTTTGATTAACACATGTTCCTGTCTCTAAGTGAATACTCCAATCTATCGACCATTAGTTGAAGCCTTTTGATCAACTGTTTTGATAAAACTAAACGGTTTTGTCGTTCTAAACCTTGGTTTTAGGAATAATTATCCCACTTAAAGAATGTGTAAAATACACTAAGAATGTAAAAAGCTTGTAGGGTTAGTCGATAGTATTTATATCGCTTATTATGAGTTTTTTAGAGCGCTTGTTACTGAAATATCTAAAAATTTTTTGTAAGAGGCTAAATTTGCCATGGCCTGTAGCTTTAGGTATTGATTTTTGTATTCTGAATCGGATTGAACATTATTTAATTTTAATATTCTGTATTGGTCAAAATTAGATAATGCTTGTTTTTCTTCATGCGATAGTGGAATATTCTCAAAATACTTATCGCGTAAATCGTTGATTGTTTCAGCTATTTGGTCTGTTTGAATTTCCATTTTATACGTTTTTGCTTTTTGAGGACTACAAAGTTATGAAAACACAATAGGCAAAAAATCAGCTAAAAGACGTAGCACTCGATTTTTTTGAACCTTTCTTAAACTAATTTGTACTTTTATACGAACATAAACGAACACAAATGAAGGTTAATTTAACCCAACTAGTCTTATCAATTTTTTTCTTGATATTATCCGGAAACGCTATTGCGGAAATAAATGAAAATATGTTTAATGGAGACGATGATTATCACAAACATTGGAAGAAAGTGGATTCACTCGAGCAAAAGGGGCTCTATCGTCTTGCTTTAAAAGAGGTGAAAAATATTTTTTTAAATGCAGTGGATGAGCGACAACATCAACAAGTGATAAAATCTGTATTGTTCGAACTTCGTTATAATAGTTATCTTGAAGAAGATGATTATGTTATGGGAATTTATCAACTTGAAAGTCTCATTCCTAACGTTCCTTCTCCAAGTAAACAAATTTTTCATTCCTTGTTGGCAGAGGTTTATTGGGGGTATTATTCATCAAACATTTGGAAATTTTCCAATCGAACAAGTACGGTCAATATTGATTTAAAAGATGTAAGAACTTGGGATTTAAAACGAATCGCAACAAAGATCAGATGGCATTATATAAAATCGCTAACGGAATCAAATATTCTACAGAATACGCTTACAAAGGACTATGATGCTATCATGAGTGGAGGTTATAATACGGCAACAATTCGTCCAACGCTTTATGATTTTTTAGGTAACCGTGCATTTGATTTCTTTAAAGGACAAGTTTTTCAGTTGCCTGGTTCGGCCAAAGCTTTTGTTTTGGATGACATAAATTATTTTGGTACGAACAGTCAATTTTTAAATCTTAATCCTGCGACTAAAGATTCGCTAAATACCCGATTTATTGCAACTAAAATTTTGTATGCTTTAACCGCGTTTAACTCAGAAAAGGGAAATAAAGAACCGTTGTTTTATAATACGCTTGACCGGTTGACTTTTATGAGAACTCATGCGGTTGTCCCAAATAAAGAGAAACTATACCTCAAAGGACTTAAACTATTGTTTGAGAATAATAAAAAGGAAGAATACGCAGCTGAAGCAGCATATTTAATTGCGGAATTTCACGCAGAAGCAGGTCGATCTTTCTCTTATCATGGAGATCAATCCAATAAGGATAGAAATAGAATGGCTGCGGATATTGCTGAAGAAATTATTGAGGAATACCCAAATTCGTATGGTGCACGTCAATGTCAAGTTTTGTTGGCTCAATTAAAAAGTAAAAATTTTGAATTAAAGATTGAAGATGTTATTCAACCTAACAGAAAACAAAAATATTTATTGGAATACAGAAATGTGAGTAAGGCCTATGTTAAGGTGGTGAAAACAAAATATGATGCATTTTATGGTTATTCTGGCGAAGAAATTTTAGAACGTTTAAAAAAATTAAAACCTGTATTTGAGTCAGCCTACGAATTAAATGGCATTGAAGATTTTAATTTACATGGCAGAGAGATTGAATTGCCTGAATTGGATTTAGGTCATTATTATATACTAGTAGGATCAAATGCAAAATTTGAAATCGTGAATGAAGGATATACTTTTTTGCCTTTTTGGGTTTCAAATTTAACTTATCAACACCGTTCTAAGCATAACGATCAAGAAATTATCGTTTTAAATAGAGAGAATGGTAAACCAGTAAAAGGGGCAAATGTTGAAGTGGCGTACAAGGAATATAATTATAACCAACGTCGATATAAAAATAAGAAAATAGGCACTTTTAAATCAGATAAAAATGGGCGAATAGCATTTCCCAATGTCCAATCACGTTCGTACTTTGTCTCACTTACTTTAGACAATGATGAATATGTATCGGATAGGGCGATGTATGCCCGTGGCTTTCGTTCTAATGTAAAACCACAAATTACTACGTATTTCTTTACGGACAGAAAAATATATCGTCCCGGACAAACCATTTATTTTAAAGGAATAATGGTGAATGCTGAAGATAAAAATAGGTCTATTGTTCCCGATCTGGAAACAGAAGTCGTATTCTACGATGTAAATCATCAAGTAATAGGTAAGCAAAAAGTGAAGTCAAATAAATTTGGGTCGTTTGAAGGTGAGTTCATTGCGCCGGTAGGTGTTTTAAATGGAAGGATGCAGATTTCAGATTCATTTGGTAGCACTTTTTTTAATGTCGAGGAATATAAAAGACCGAAATTCCAAGTAGAAATGTCCCCTGTTGATGGAGAGTTTAGCGTGAATGATTCTATTCGTGTGACTGGTACTGCTAAGGCTTATGCAGGAAACTTTATTGATGGGGCTTCCGTGAAATATCGTGTAGTGCGTTCAACAGCTTATAGACAGTGGTTTTATTATTGGGGATGGCGACCATCGATTCCGCCAAAAGAAATCGCGAATGGATTTTTGACAACTAATAATTTAGGTGAATTTAAAATTTCTTTTGAGGCAACGCCTGATTTAGAAGCTAAAGCTGATAATTTTCCAATTTTCACTTATACGCTATACGTCGACGTTACGGATATTAATGGTGAAACTCGTTCTACTTCTACCAATGTCCAAGTAGGATATCAAAGCCTATTTTTATCCAATAATATAGCGAATGAAGTCAATCTCCAAAAGGGTTTAACGTTCAACATTAAGAATCAAAATTTAAATGGTAAAAATGTAAAGTCATCCGGGAGTATTGAAATTGTTAAACTGAAGACACCAAAACAGATTTTTATTCCAAGATTATGGCCTCAACCTGATCAGCAAGCATGGACTAAGGAAGAGTTTAAAAATCAATTCCCATTGGAGGCTTATAAAGATGAAAATTTAGTTGAAAATTGGCCCATTGAAACTGTGGTTTATCAAGACGAATTTGAAACGGAAGATCAAACTGAAATTTCTATTGAAACAATAAGAGATTGGAAACCGGGTAAATATCGCTACACGGCAAAATCAATTGATAAAAATGGCGTAGAAGTAATAGATGTACATTATTTCGATGGCTTTAATCCCAACTCGAATAAACTTGCAAATAATGAGGTGTTATGGGTGAAAGCAAATCAACTAACTGCGGAACCAGGTGAGGTGATCGATTTGTTGGTTTCTTCAGCCGCTAAAAATATTTCGGTACGTTATGATGTTGAAGCGGGTAATGAATTGTTAAGAAGCGAAATAATTTCGCTTTCAAATGAACAAAAATTAATCAAATTAAAGGTCGAAGAAAAACATAGAGGTAATCTCATTGTCCATTTTAATGCAGTATTGCACGATAGACATTTTTCGCAAACGGTGACCATTAATGTTCCATATACGAATAAAGAATTGGAGGTTAAATTTTCGACTTTTAGAAATAAATTGCTTCCGGGTACTGATGAAGAATGGTCTTTAATTATCAAAGATAAAACTGAATTGGGAGTGAATGCAGAATTGTTAGCAACACTTTACGATGCTAGTTTAGATGCTTTAAATACGCCAAATAGTTTTATGATGGATATCTATCCAAAGTTCTACTCTAATTTTGCATGGAATTCGCCTCATGGAATTTCAACCAAATCAGCTGGTAATAAGAACTATTATTGGAATAAGCACATCAATTCGCCAAGTAGAAATTTTGCAAGCTTAAATTATTTTGGATGGTCCAGTTATTATTATCCAAGACGCGATTACATGTTCAATTTTGCTGGTGCAGCCAACGGAGATGGTGCTTATAAACAACACGAGCTAGAAGAGACCATGGAAATACAAGCTGAAAGAAGCAGGGCTCTGAAAAAATCTAAAAATGAGATGGCTATGGATGATGCAAGTTTTGATGTTGGTTCATCTGAAATGGTAGAACAAGATAAAGAAGACAACCTTTCTCTTGAAGAGCCAACGGAACAAGTTGACTTATCTAATGTGAGTGCAAGATCTAATTTTAATGAAACGGCCTTTTTCTATCCACAATTAACAACTAATAAAAATGGTGAAATTAAAATTAACTTCACCATACCAGAATCGCTTACGAAGTGGAAATTTCTCGGTTTAGCGCACACTCAAGATTTAAAAATTGGAACCTTAACGGAAGAAATCATTACTCAAAAGGAATTAATGGTGGTACCCAATATGCCTCGTTTTTTAAGGGAAGGTGATGTTATAAATTTAGCCACTAAGATTTCTAATGTATCTGATAAGCCGCTTAATGGGGCAGTAGAATTGTTTCTAATTGATCCAATAACAGAGTTGCCGGTTAGCAATAACTTTAAGCTAGATCAAAAACAAAAGACTTTTAGTGTAGACCAAGGGCAGAGCACAACCGTTGCATGGAAGGTAAATGTACCTTACGATTTGAGTACAGTAAAGTACAAAATTGTTGCGCAAGCCGGTGAATTTTCTGATGGAGAAGAGAATGTCTTACCTATTTTATCAAATCGCCAATTGGTAACAGAATCAATGCCAATGCCGATTAGAGGCAATGAAACGAAGGATTTTTCTTTTGATAAATTGCTTAATTCTACAAAGAGTAAATCTTTAAAACATCATCAATTTACTTTGGAGTTTACCTCAAATCCCGCGTGGTATGCCATTCAGGCTATGCCATATATGATGGAGTATCCGCACGAATGTGCTGAACAGGTTTTTACGCGGTATTATTCAAATGCTATAGCGACGCATGTCATGAACTCAAATCCAAAGGTTAAAGAAGTTGTAAATCGATGGAAAGAAGAAAGTCCAGAGGTATTTTTGTCTAATTTGAATAAAAATCAAGAATTAAAGGCTGTCATTCTAGAGGAAACACCATGGGTGTTAGATGCGCAGAATGAGTCCGCTAGTAAAAGAAATTTGGCGATTTTATTGGATATGAATCGAATGTCGAACGAATTGAACATTGCACTTCAGAAAATTGAAAAGGCGCAAAGTTCTAATGGCGGATGGTCATGGTTTCCAGGAATGCCGGAAAGTAGATATATCTCACAACATATTTTAACCGGCATGGGACATTTAGATAATTTGGGGATAACAACAGTACGGTCCGATTTTAGGGTTTGGAAAATGGTTAAAAGTGCAATTAAGTTTATGGATGATCAAATCGTAAGTGATTATAAATTGGCAAAACGTTACGACGAAAATTTCGAAAATAATCGCCATTTATCGTACAATCAAATACAATATTTGTACGCAAGATCTTACTTTCCTGATGTTCGTATGGATAATTCAACTAAAATTGCCGTTGATTATTTTACCGAGCAGGCTAAAAAATATTGGTTGGATTTTAATATTTATGCTGAAGGAATGATTGCGCTTGCGGCCCATCGATTTGAACTTAAAGATTTGGCAAATGATATTGTTAAGTCATTAAAAGATCGTGCAATTCAACATGATGAATTTGGCATGTATTGGAAGGATTTTCAAACCGGTTATTATTGGTATCAGGCGCCAATTGAAACGCAAGCTTTGATGATTGAATTGTTTGATGAAGTAGCGAATGATCAGCAATCAGTTGAGGAACTGAAAATATGGCTACTTAAGCAAAAGCAAACAACAAATTGGAAAACTACCAAACAGACGGCTGAGGCAGTGTATGCCTTATTATTGAAAGGAACTGACCTATTAGCATCGGACGAATTGGTAAACATTACGGTCGGTGGTCAAAGAATTGAGTATTTGACAGATGGACAAAGTGAAAATCCATATCAAGTGAATACTGAAGCGGGAACAGGTTATTTTAAAACGGCCTGGAAAGGAGATGACGTTAAGGCAGATATGGGTAAAATTAATGTTTCAAAACAATCTACGGGGGTAGCTTGGGGAGCTGCTTATTGGCAATATTTTGAGGATTTAGATAAAATAACCTTTGCAGAATCTAATTTGAAACTTAAAAAGGATATTTATGAAGTGTTTTTATCTGAAAATGGGGAAGAATTAATGCCTGTGGATAATGATAACAAATTAGAAGTAGGGGATAAAGTTCGTGTACGTATTGAATTACGAACGGATAGAAATTTAGAATACGTTCATATGAAGGATATGAGAGGTGCTGGATTAGAACCACTTAATGTGATTAGCCGCTACAAATATCAAGACGGTTTAGGTTATTATCAATCTACCAAAGATGTGGCGACGCACTTCTTTTTTGATTTTATTCCAAAAGGAACTTATGTCTTTGAATATGATCTTAGGGTACAACATAAAGGTGAATTCTCGAATGGTTATGCGACAATTCAATGCATGTATGCTCCTGAGTTTATTGCACACTCTGATGGAGTTCGAATTAATGTTGTAGATTAATGACGTTAAAACGCTATTCGCGCACCCCAAAATACGGCTAGTTCGTGTTCTCCGCCTAGTTTCATTTGAGAAAGGTTTAGGTAACGTGCCTCGAACAATCCGCTTATTCGCGAAGTGAAATTTACTAGTGTTCCCCCTCCACCATGGAAGGACACACCATATACATCACTCGTGAATGCCTTAAATTCGAAAAAACCTCCTCCAGCAAATAGGTAGGGTTTAAAGGGAGCAGAATTTACCAAAGGATAATATGCAAATTGTCCGTTTACATTGTGCGTCATTCCTAAAGTGTGTTGGTCGTCGTGGTTTTGACCTACTACATATTCAATATTAAAATCAAAGTGGGGATTCATTTTAAATCCCAACCGACATCCATTCATGAAAACAGCATCATAAGGAATATGATCTACAAATAAATAGGGCCCCATAATATATTCTAAATGGTATTTGTAGCTAGAACTTTCAGTTGTTTGATTGAAAGCGTTTAATCCTGCAAATAATGAAAGGGTGAGCAAAAATAGTCTACTTCTTTTCATGTTGTTTCGATTTAAATATTTAGTATTAAGATAATAAGATATTTTAAAAATTATCTTCTACGATTAGCAAGAAGGGGAGGAGGCTCGCCCGTAAACGGATTCCAACGACTAATACTTTTGGCTTCAAAACCGGATGCACGCATGATGGCACGGTCTCCATAACGTTCACGAATATGGTCCATTGCTTGGTATAATTTAATGGTGGTAGGATTGTCAAATAAATTAATTTGATGTCCACCTTCGACTAGATGACTGAATCTAACTCCAATTAAACGAACTAGGAGTCTTCGTCCATAAAGTTTTCGAAAAAGCTCCAAGACAATTGGTATAACAGTATGATCAGATGCTGTGTAAGCAATTTTTTTCTGAAGTGTATATGTTTGAAAGTCTGAATAACGAATTTTTACAGTAATACAAGCCGTTAATTTATTACCTCGCCGTAATTGATAGACCAGGTTTTCAGCCATCGCGACCATCAAACCTTCTAATTTTTTGATGTCAATTGTGTCTTTGTCAAAAGTGCGTTCGGTTGAAATCGATTTTCGTTCGCGGTAGGGAACAACAGGACTTAAATCGATACCATTTGCTTTTTTCCAGATACTTATCCCATTTTTCCCAAAGACTTTTTGCATTATCTCCATTGGCATGGCTTGTAGGGCAGCAATATTTTTTACACCTAAATCACAAAGCATGCGGTATGTTTTCTCTCCAACAGAAGGGATTTTACGAACCGATAAAGGGGCTAAGAATGGAATTTCTTGACCTTTTAAAATTGTAATTTCGTTGTTTGGTTTTGCTTCTCCGGTAGCAATTTTAGATACTGTTTTATTGAGTGACATACCAAAAGAGATTGGGAGTCCAGATTCAGAAATTATTTTGGCGCGAAGATTAGAAGCAATTTTTTGACATCCAAAAAACTGGTCCATCCCAGTTAAGTCTACATAAAATTCATCAATTGAAGACTTTTCATACAAAGGGACTTCAGATTTTATGATGTCGGTCACCAACTGTGAATATTTAGTGTAAATGCCCGAATTTCCGCGCAATATAATTGCTTCGGGGCAAAGTTGTTTCGCCATGCGCATGGGCATAGCAGAATGGACACCAAATTTTCGGGCCTCGTACGAACAAGAAGCTACAACTCCTCTTTCAGATGTTCCTCCAATTAATACCGGTTTTCCCTTTAATCGACTGTCGATTAAACGTTCACAAGAAACAAAGAAAGTATCCAAGTCCAAGTGCACGATAGAACGTTGCATGTTGTTTTATTTAAGTTATACAATTGGTTTATATAACTTCTACCAAGTTTAAAACTGCAACCTATAAAAGGTCTTGTTTTTTGTCTTTCTTCTACCAAAGCAAAATACAAATCACACGATCTAATCCATAAACTATTTACGGACTGAATAAGTGCTAAAAATATGATGGAAAAAAGAATCGATTAACCTTGAATTATACAAAGTGTTAACAACAGTGACTCTTATTATTTTCCATTTTTTAATTCTACCAAAAACTAAAAAATTGGAATTTAAAATAGACCGATAAGGGTCGATCTAAATTATTTTTCACCTACCTAAGGAGTGTAACATGTCCACTGATTTCAACAGGTAACCCTGTTTGATAATCCGTGTAAATGATTTTCCAGATGTATACACCGTCAGCTGCAAATTCACCATTGCCAACTGTGCCATCCCAAAAAGCATCCAGTTCATAGACCGAGTGTATTAGTTCTCCCCAGCGGTTGTAAATATACAATTGAAATACCTGACTTTCGTAAAAAACAGGTTGGAAAATATTGTTAAAATTGTCACCGTCTGGTGTAAAGGCATTTGGAACCATAACAGGTATAACGGGTACAATTGTTATTTTTTCTTGCGCCCGATCTTTACATCCAAATTCGTTAACAACAATCTGATAAGGGTAAAAAACACCTGGTTCTTTGTAATTATGCCATACTTCATCTTCTTGCGAAGAAAATCCATCTGCAAAGTAAAACCAGTGTTCTACACCATCAACTGAATGATCCGTAAAGAAGAAGTCAGCATGGTATTCATCTTGTATTGCTGGACTGACTGTAAATCCTGCTGTTGGACGAGGAAATATTTCAATTAAATTTTCGCGAGTAAGGGTTAATGTGTCGATACAACCTGCGTCGGTTCTAATTGTCAGTGTAACGTCATAAACACCAATTTCTTCGTAGATGTAAACCGGGAATTGCTCTGTAGATGTTCCAATACCATCACCAAAATCCCATTCGTAATAGATTGTTGTTCCAGCGGTTGAAAGGTCAATAAACTCTGCTGTATAAGGAGCACATTTCAGTTCATCAGCTACGGTAAAATTAATTGTTGGTACAGGATAAACAATTATTTCTTCGGTATGTGTTTCTGAGCATATTTCATAATTTACCGTAAAACTTACCTCATGCGTTCCCGGAGCAGTAAATACCACATTACTTGGATTTTCTTCATCGGACATGGTCGGAATGGCAAATTCACCAAAATCCCATTCAAAAACTGTTCCCTCTTCAGTTGGAGGGTATAAACCATCACCGAAAAAATCAAATGAATTATCAATGATGCATTGCGCTTCAGGAGGAAGGAAAGAAGATGTCAGTTCATTTTCTACGGTAAAAATTTGAGTAGCGGTATCGGTACAAGGTTGTCCGGGGTTAACAATTAAAGTGACAGTATACGTTCCTGGTTCAGGAAAAGTGTAGGTTGGTTCAAATTCGCTGCTTACATCAGTGTCAATCCCCGATACCCCAAAATCCCATTTATAAGAGTCACCTCCGTAACTATCATTTTCAAAATGAACTTCTAAACCTTGGCAATACGATTCAAAAGTAGATAGGTCTATTTGGGGTGTGATATCAGCTTCTAATTCAATTTCACAGTCTAAAACGGTGAATAAAAAATCACGTCGGGTTGTACTAATTAAGACACCATCTCTAAATTCATTGACACAAACGCCGACAACATACAAACCAGGGACGTTTGGAACGCCTTCTAAGCTTCCTGTAACAGGATCAATCGTTAATTCGCCATCTCCAAAAGGGTCGTCTGCAAAATATCCAGCAGCCCACACAATAGGATCATATGGAGGGGCGGTTGCCGGATCAGGAGCTGGAAAAAAACTTGTGCCTCCATGAAATGGTGTGCAAAGTTCATAAACAAGTTCATCCCCGTCTGGATCGGTTGCAGAATGATCAAATATAAGGTCCTGACCCGCACATAGAATCATTGGTGGGTAATTGGTAAAACGTGCGCTGCTATTACAAACAGCATCACTCGGTGGAGGAATAATTGCTTGTAACGTTAATCCTTGTTCCCCTGGGTCAAATAGATTGAGTACTTCTGGTCCTCTACAACAACGTTGGTAGGCTAAAATATAACCCGTTGGAGAAGCAGGTAAAGTAACCGTTTTTTCGTAGATAGCTTCTTCTATACAGACATCGCCTGGCAAAGTTATACAAGGGTTATCGGCAACAACATCCAATAAAGTACTTGGAGGTACATTGATGGTGAAATGGTCAATTTGCGCGTTTAAACCGTTAAATACTGTAATGGGTAATACAGGGTCAAAGTCTGCGCCATCAGACAAGCAATCCCGATAAATCCGAACAGTAATTTTGTATTCATTGCCACCGAGACACTCATAATACATATCGCCCCCAACAATGTGAGAAGCACTCACACTTTGATGAATGATGAGGGCTAATATGGTGGTTATAAGGTTTCTCAAAGCATTGTCTAATTTAAATAAAAAAATATACAATTTATTGTTAAACAAGGCAAGGGTAGTAATTGTTGATTCAATGTATATTTTATTGACTAACGAATAACTTGTAAGGCGGTTTGCTAATTGTACAATTATTTTTTTCTAAAAATGGAATCCTAAACCAAATGATAAACGGAACTCATCCAGGTAGATAGGGTAAGAATGGGAAGTGTGTTTACCGAAAATATAGCGCGCCTCAACAAAGGCATAAAAAATTTCCTTTCCAAAAAGCTCTAGTCCTCCAGCAAATGAGCCTACAGGGTTAATTGTCGTTTCAAACTCCAATTCACCGGTTTCTGAGTTTTGTACACCATATTCAGAAGATTGTGAAAATGCAATTCCCGGCTGAAAACCTAAATAAGGTTGAAAATTTTTATTGCTAAAACGGTAAAAGGCACCTGCAAATAATTGATGATTTACGCTGAAACGCGGTCGATTTCCTTTTGCATTCAAAAAATAAAAACCATCACCGCGCAATTCAATTTTTGTTTCTTTTGGTCTAAACCCAAACGAACCATGAACAAAATATTCTTTAGTTGCCTCAGTTTGCCATCCTACAGCATAGGAAGCTGATGTTTTAATGCGTGAATTAATATCAGTTTGCGTAAAAGCACTGAGTCCAACTAAAAATAGCGAAAGAATTAATACGATTTGAACCATATTTCTTACCATAAATCTCCAATTCTGTAATTTAAACTAACCGACAACAGTAAATGGCCTTCTGTGTTTTTTTCTCCTTGCAGTTGTGGTCCTACTTTTAAAAAGTATTCACCTTCTGAAACTTCATTTAATTCATACCCTAATTGACCACCAAAATGAAGCATATATTGGGCGGATAAAGAAAGGTTAAAGCGTTGACTAATAAAAAAATGACTTCCCACTCCAATTTGAGCTGCAGAACTCCATTGTTGAAGTGTTTCCCCTGATCGATTTTCAAAGGGTGTGCTCAGTGGTCTAACTTGGGTGAAATCAAAACAATGACCAACGCTGACGTAAGGTGTTATTCGATTGAATTTTTTAGGGTAAAAAAGAACCGACCAACCGATATGGGCGTTTTTCCTTGTTCCTGCGCCTTTTAAATCTTGTGTAATCCAATCGGCAAACCCTTCTGTACTTAAAAAATCAAATAATTGTAAACGGAATTGTCCTCCTGAACCTAAACCTGGAATATTATCATGATCAAAGAGACTAGTCGTTGTTCTCACCCCTAGCGTGAGATGTCCTTTCTCCAAATATTGATCGTTTTGTCCAAACGACTTGGTAGAGCTCAGTAAAATAAAAAAGCAAATTCCAAGAACTTTTTTCATTGATTATGGTTCTAACTGTATATAAAACGAGTGCAAAATAATTATAGTATCCCAATATCGGTGATAAATTAAACATTAATCAATAAAGAAGCGGTAAATTTAAAGGTATGGATATAATATTCTCAATGAATTTGTAAGGAATTAAAACTGGTTAAGACTACTGAAGTTTAATGGTAGAAAAAGGAATCAGAGGCAAAAAAACCGTCTTGGCGTACGACTATTTAACCCTCTGATTCACCATGAAAAAGGTTCACGCTTATTAACCTTCGGTATAAAACTACACGATTGGATTAAGCGAGTGATGTTATATGGTATGAATGGTAGAAATAAAATGGTTTAAATAGATAAGATGTAAATTAACAGGATAGGCGGCAAATTTTGAACTTAATAGAATTAGTAAAAGGCATTAAAATAGATTAATGGCGATGATAAAAATCATGCTTGTTTTCTTGATTACTTGTACAATATATTAGGTTAGAAACGCAATTCGAGGTATTTTTGCACACCAAATTTTCAATTATGTCAAAGGGGTATATTCGTTTTTCTTGGATAACATTAATCTTAATTTTTGCAGTTACATTGGCAGGCAGTATTGTTCGTACTACAGGGTCGGGTATGGGGTGTCCAGATTGGCCTAAATGCTTTGATCAAATTATTCCTCCAACATCGGCTGATCAATTGCCACAAGGTTATAAAGACACCTATGCCGCATACCGACATAAGAAAATTGTAAAATTTACAAATCTACTCGAGCGTATAGGATTTGATGAAACAGCCGAAAAATTAAGACACGATAAATCGTTATTAATAGAACAAGATTTTAACGCGGCCAAAACATGGACGGAGTACGGAAATAGATTAGTAGGGTTTTTGGCAGGAAATGCTGTGCTCATTCTATTAATATGGACAATTATTCGCTACCGATCAAATCGTCTATTATTGGGGCTTACATTTTTAAATCTCATTTTTATGGGATTTGAAGCTTGGCTTGGATCTATTGTGGTTGCAACTAATTTAGTGCCTTGGACAATTACCCTCCACATGTTTTTTGCCCTGGTAATTATTGGTGTCCAAATCAAAATCATACGCATTGCTAAAAATCGTTCTTTTCAATTAAACTTGTCACCTGGCTTTAAATGGCTCTTTTATTTTTCAATTGGCCTAACTTTTGTTCAAATCATTTTAGGTGCTCAAGTGCGACAAGAAATTGATTTTATGGTAATGGATGGTGTAGATCGCGGTGAGTGGATTGCAGGAATGGAAGGCGATTTCCTTTTCCATCGGTCATTTTCATGGCTGTTGCTAATTGTTAACTTGGGATTGTTATGGTGGAATAGTAAACAGAATTATGGAATTCAGACTTTAAAATGGATTGTTGGGTTGGTTGTTGTATTGTTTTTAACAGGTGTCTTGTTTTCTTACGCAGGAATGCCTGCTATTATTCAACCCATTCATTTGTTTGTTGCAGCCCTAATGTTGGGCATTCAGTTTTATGCATTGGATTACTTTAAGTATAGGTCGTCTTCTGCAATACGATAAAAAGCAATCTATATTGGCTGAAAAGCTTGATATAGCGCAATTAATAAAAATGTTGGTAAAATAAATGTTATATTTTAACTAGGGAAATCAAAAAAGCACTACTTTTGTTGCCCTCTTTATAGTGAAGGAAATATGTTGTTAAAGAAGATAGTTTTACGGAATAATGATCAATTTGCAAGCGCAATTAACGATTGGGCAACTAAACTTAAAATTGATGTAGAAACTTTTGACGGTAAAGCAAGTTTATTTGATGTAATAGATTCCTTGGTTATTATCCAAGAAGACCATAATGTTACGCGTGAGACGAAAGATTTACGTGACGCAGTAGAAAAAATTCACAAACCAACACACCAAATTGATGTGAACGCAACAATGAATGCCTCCGTGGCTTCACTTAGATTTTGGCTCGAAAATAATAAGCCTGTAAGTGTTCTTTTTGTTGGTGATGAAAAAATTACCGAAAGTCAACGTTTCTCTGATTATCTAGAGAAGTTAGGTTCTGTTTTGGCTTAAGGATACACAAAAAAGTCAGTCACTTAAAAAGAAGAAAACTTCTTATTTTAAAATAAAGTATTAAAAAAACCGAATCACTTTTGCGATTCGGTTTTTTAATTTCTTCTATTTAATTTCTACTTATTTGGTTGAATTAATTCTAAATCAAACACCAAAGTAGCTTTTGGTGGAATTTTACCTCTACCGTGCGTACCGTATGCCAACCAATAAGGGATTATTAATTTAACTTTTCCACCATATTGACCAAGTTTTAGACCTTCGTGCCACCCTTTAATTACTGAACTTCTATCCACAATGACATTGAAAGGTTGTCCTCTGTCGTATGATGAATCAAATTTACTTCCATCCATAAAAGTGCCTGCATAATGTACGTCAACACTATTGTTTGATGTTATTTGATCCCCTTCGCCAGTTTGAATGATTTGATACATTAACCCAGACTCAGTTTGTTTTGCATTCGGAAATTTTTCAACTACCTCATCATAAAATGCTTTGTTTCGCGCCTTTAACTTATCCTCAATTGCTTTATTACGTGCTTCAACTTGCTTCACAAATACTTTATGTGCTTTGAATTTTTTCGCCGCCTTTCCAATTCTAATAATTTCTACACTGTTCATCTTATCTCCTTGTTCAATTTTGTCAACCACTTCCTGGCCGTTTATTACATATCCAAATACAGAGTGACGATTGTCTAAATGTGGCGTGTTTTTATGGGTAATAAAAAATTGACTTCCGTTTGTGTTTGGTCCAGAATTTGCCATGGATAATGTACCCGCCCTGTTATGTGTGAGCGTCGAATCAAACTCATCAGGGAACAAGTACCCTGGGTTACCAGATCCTGTTCCTGTCGGGTCACCACCTTGAATTACAAAATTCTTTACAACCCGGTGAAATGATACCCCATCAAAATAAGGAGTAGTAATCTTTACGGTATCATATTTTAACTTTCCTTCGGCCAAAGCAACAAAATTTGCAACGGTCATAGGTGCTTTTTCATAGGCTAACTGAATTAATATATCTCCCTTATCCGTTTTTATTTTAGCGTAAATTCCTTCCCCCATGTCTTGGGCGAATAATCCGATGCTGAATAATAATGCAAATGTGATGTTTAAAAATTTCATGAATTTGTTTTTTTCTAATCCTCACAAATATAAACAAAATGCATTCCTTTTTAGTTCCTTGTTCTTACTATGCCATTATTTTAAGTTTTATTCACCTTAATTACCTTCAACAGATGGCAGAAATAAGAAATAAATTAACTTTGTAAAACATGGTTTTTATAACAGGCGGAACAGGTTTATTGGGGAGTCACATTCTCCTAGAATTAGTCAAAAGAGACAAAGTTATTCGTGCATTAAAAAGACCAACAAGTTCGCTTAAACAAGTTGAAACTGTTTTTCATTATTACCTGGGTGAAAAAGCTCCTAAATTACTTGATAAGATCGAATGGGTGAATGGTGATATTCTTGATGTCCAGTCGTTGGATAATGCGATGGATGGAATTGAAACAGTTTACCACTGCGCAGCACTGGTTTCATTTCGTAAAAAAGACTTCAAACGTTTAATGAAAATAAACAAAGAAGGTACTGCAAATGTTGTTAATATGGCACTTGAAAATGGAGTCAAAAGATTCTGTCATGTCAGTTCAACTGCGGCATTAGGTAGAACATCCAAGGAATTTTATACGGAAAGTAATAAATGGGTTACCGCTGCGGATAACTCAAATTATGCTATAAGTAAATACAGCGCCGAAAATGAAGTTTGGCGAGGTAAAGAAGAAGGTTTGGAAGTCGTAATTATTAATCCTTCCGTTATTCTCGGCATAGGGGATTGGAATGAGAGTTCGTTGACCATATTTAAAGAGGTACGAAAAGGACTAAAGTTTTATACACAAGGTATGAACGCATTCGTTGATGCCCGTGATGTAGCGTTTGTTTTTTGTGAGTTGGATGAAAAAAACTTAATTAACGAACGTTATCTAACTATTTCTGAGAATATTGCTTTTAAAGATTTGTTTAAGATGATTGCGCGCGAGTTTGGGATCAAAGGACCAACTATTGAGGCTAAACCTTGGATGGCGCAAATTGTTTGGCGAATTGAAGGTGTTTTAGCCTTTTTATTCGGTAAAAAGCAAAATATTACCAAAGAAACCGCCCATAGCAGCATGTCAATCACTAAGTACTCAAATGATAAAGTTAGAAAAGCGCTTGGTTTTGAGTTTATACCAATTCAGATATCGATTCAACAAATCGTAAATTACTTTAAATCTAAAAATCTTTAAAAACTACTACTTCTTTTTATAAACCGGTACTGCTGAACAAGGTTCACCAAACATTAAATTTTTAACAACTGGAATTAGTCGTTTAGTTAAAACTACAAAAGCTTTGTTAGGATTTGGAATGGTAGAACAGCCTTTTACCATTACCCTCTTATCAGTTAAATGCGAAATATCCCAGTTTGTTAGGTTTTTAAAGAATAAATCCTCCTTTATTGTTTCCAATTCACCGTAGAAAATATCCTTTGCTTCACTTAATTGAGTTGTTAAAAGCATATAGGCCCAAGAGGGAACAATGGCATCGTTTGAGCAAAACAAATGAACATTTTTATTTTCGTATACACTCCAGTCATGTTCCTTTACCCATGTTCTAAACTCTTTTTCGCGTAAAACCAATTCGTTCCAAAGTAGGTCCTTCAAATCAATACTTATGAGTTGTTCTTTTGAAACAAAATCTCCCAAATCAATCTGCTCAATTCCAGCCTTCGCAACTTTGTTTACTATTTCTCCTTCCATAGTACAAATTTACGAGGAAATCACATAAAATCCATCATTACTCTGGTCTGATTTAAAGAATTTATTTTGGGCGTTCCACTCCAACAGTTTGCAACTGTGGGTGGCGGGCTTTTCACACTCGCTTCCGTCCGTCTCAGACGGACGGAGAGCTCAAACAATTGCTCCAATCCCTAACGCGAAGTGTTCAACTTCACATTCACTACTACTCT
>NZ_LYPF02000020.1 GCF_001661595.2 Crocinitomix algicola | reverse complement strand
AAGCATATAGTGATCATGCCCAGCAAAAGCTGGCCACACCGTGTATGCGAGACCGTTAAAACAACCTCAATAACCCGCAAATTTACTCACGTAAATACCCTTAAGCAACATTAAAATTAATGTGTTATATTTACGAAAAGCCCAACCCACACGATTAATTAATTTAAATATAAAGGAATAAAAGCCATGACTTTTATTAGGCTGTTAGGACGTCATTGGCGATTCTATTTGTCCAGTTCAATTTAATTACTTATCTTTGGCGTTAGTAACGCAATTCGTAACTATATTTATATGATTAAAAGTTTTGGTGACAAAGAGACCGAAAAAATTTGGAATGGCACTCGGTCTAAAAAGTTGCCAAATGAAATTCAGAATGTCGCAAGAAGGAAATTGAGAATGCTCAATAACTCTCAAAACATTAATGATCTACGAGTTCCCCCAGCTAACCGACTGGAAAAACTTAAAGGAGATTTGTCTGAATTTCACAGTATAAGAATTAACCAACAATGGAGAATTATCTTCAATTGGAAAAATGATGATGCTTACGAAGTTTTAATTGTTGATTACCACTAAAATGAAAAACATGGCTAAATTAGAAAACATACACCCAGGAGAAATATTGAAAGAGGAGTTTCTACTTCCTCTCGGAATCTCTGCGTATAAACTTGCAAAAGAAACTTTCATGCCACAAACAAGAATTAGCGAAATTTTAAAAGGCCGAAGAAGAATTACCGCTGATACAGCACTAAGACTTTCCAAATTTTTCGGAACTTCTCCTAAATTTTGGCTTGGATTACAAGACGATTATGATTTAGAAGAAGAACAGTTTGAGGTACAGAAGGAACTTGAACAAATCAAGCCAAACTCAGAAAACGCCGCCTAACACAAAATAAATATCAGCGCTACGCGCCGACAGCATAAATGCTTATATTTATTCAAACCGTTAAACAACCGTAATAACCCGCAAATTTACTCACGTAAATACCCCTAAAAGTAACATTAATTAGAATTAAAATTAATGTGCTATATTTACGAAAAACCCAACCCAAACGATTAATTAATTAGAACATTAATACAAATAAATATAAAAGGAATAAAAGCCATGACTTTTATTTGACCGTTGTGTACTATAAAGTCAAAAAATAAATTAACCAATAAACGAAAATATAAGTGACACGAGAAGAATTATTTCAAGAATATAAAGATAAAAGGCCTTTTTACGAAAGGTTCACAAATAAGTTATCTGAACTTATCGAAGAGTTAATTCGGGCTAATAAAATTGACTACCATTTAATTGATTCTAGGACTAAGGAGATTAAGAATTTTCAAGAAAAAATAATAAGAAAGCAAGATAAATATAATTCGTTAGAAGAGATTACAGATCTAAGTGGCATTAGAGTTATAGTGTATTACCCAGACGATATCGATGCCATAATTAGAATAATTCAAGATGAGTTTCTTCTTGATGAAGAAAATTCTGTGATTAAGGGTGCTGAGTTCAATCCTAATGAGTTCGGATATCGCTCAAGCCATATTGTAATTAAATTGAGTGACAATAGAATATCTCTGCCAGAATGGACTTCTTATCAGGAGTTTAATTGTGAAATTCAGATACGAACTGTATTACAACATGCATGGGCATCGATTTCACATGCACTTCAATATAAAACTACAAGAGACATTCCAATAAACTTACAAAGAAAACTATTTCAATTGGCTGGATTATTCGAAATAGCAGATGATCAATTTATAGAAATCCGTAATATTCATCAAGAATTAAAAAGACAAATCAATCAAGATGATATTGAAACTAGTAAGCGAGAACTTAATCTGTTATCAGTTTCTAATTTTATTAAAAAGTCAACTAAGTTAAAAGAGATTTATTCAATAGCTCTGCAAAACGGATTTACTGACGAAAATGACGATCCAACGATTGAGTCAAGCGAGACAAGTTCAATTTCAAGCATTCTCAAACTTTGCGAACATCTAAAAATTAAAACTATTCATGAACTTAACAGTATTTTAAATTCTATTGATAAGAATAAGATAGGATTGTTTTTTGCAAACCAGTTTACTGATGAAGAAAGAGGAGAAGGAGGAGTATGGTTTGTAAGCCCTGCCTTTATATTAATATTAACATTGATTTTTAAATTCAATAATGAAATAGATGATAATTTGTTAATAGAGACTGGATGGCATCCTCCTATCGCAGCCAGAGTAATTAAAGTTTCTAAAATGTAAATACAGTACACAACAAAAAGTATATGGCCATGTGATCATTTTAGCCATCACGCTTTCTGACCCGCAGATCACACGTCATATACTCAAACCGTAGGCAGCAATAAATATTAATATGAAGCAGTTTTTAACCTTTACCATTCTTAGCATTTTAATTTTGGGTTGTTCGTCACCCAAGAGTGAAACTAATGAAGAACCAATAGGTTCAATTAATGAAATTGCTTCATCCGAAATATTATTTCAAGTCAAAACGTCTGACAAAGAAGACTTGGAAATTTTTGAAGATGGAATTATACCTTGGATTTCAATTAATGATCCAGAGAATTCTCTTGACAACTTGCTTGAAAAGGATAAAATAGTTCTGAATACGAAAGAAGCAATTCTCTTAATTGATTACCCATTAAACAAACCTGTTGAAATTAAAATAAAATCTCAAAAAGATGTAGGGTTTAGCAGGGGTGAATTGATTCGATTGATAAGCCAAGAATATCACCGAATATACCAAGAGGAGGAAGAAACTGCAAAGGTAAAAACAGTACCTCTGGAAGAACGAGAAGGACTGATAAATCGGAATGAAACTGATGGGAAATATGGTATCTGGGGACATGACATAGGAGACCTTGATTTGTCTGCAATTATTGTGCATTTTAAAAATGGTAGTATACCAAAACTTGAGTTATACATAGAATCATAAAAATAAAGGTGCTAACAATGGCTAAAAAATCATAGCTTCCCTTCGGATAGCAACGCTTTTTAGCCGGACCGTTATAACAGCCTCAATAACCCGCAAATTTACTCACGTAAATACCTTTAAGCAACATTAAAATTAATGTGTTATATTTACAAGAAACCTAACCCAAAACGGTCAATTAATTAGAACATTAATACAAATAAATATAAAGGAATAAAAGTGATGACTTTTATTTGACCGTTAGCAAACAATAAAATTAAAGAATGAATAAATTCGACTTTTATAAAGAGTTTTACATAAAGGAAAATGAAAGAAGGCAAGAAGTTCTTAATTCATTCAATATCCCGATTGCTATAATTACAGCTCTGTCATCAGCTACATATTTTTTTATAACATCTTTTGATTACAAAATTGAAGTGTTTTTAACTGCAATTTTTATTGGGTTAATATCAATCACAATCGTTGGTCTACTTTTAGCCATTTACTATTTGATTCGAGCATTTAGTGACTTTACTAAAGGCTATGAATATTCTGGACTACCATACATGAAAGAATTGTATGACTGGAATAAGAACCTTGAAGAGTACTATGAGCATTACGAAAATGATTCAGGCATTGCAGACAAAAAATATGAAGAATATCTTATTGAGAAAATGGTAGAGCATACAGAACATAATATGTATGTGAATGATAAAAAACATGGATTCATATATAAATCCAAGAAATTTTTGATAGCATCATTGGTTTTGACCTTAATAACTTTGATCCCCTTTGGCTACAACTATTTTAACAAATCAGACAAAATTCATCATGTAGAACTAATAGGGTCAAAAAAAGTAGAAAATAAACAGGAAGAAATAATTCAAAAGTTAAATTACATAATTGATTCATTAAAAACCGATAAAAATGAGCGACAAAGAAAAGGAGCCGAAAAAACCGACTCCACCACCACCGCCACCACCAAAGGACAGGCTAATTAAGGAAGGTGCAAACCCTCCAAAACCAAAAAGTGATAAAAAATAATTAAATGAGTGATAAAGAAAAAAAGGAAAGTAAACCAAAACCTCCTCCTCCACCTCCTCCAAAAAGTAGGACATTTAGTGAATCTCCTAAAAAAGAGAAAGGGAAGGGGAATAAAAAATAATCGTTTGCTAACAAAACCTATACGCAATGCTGGCAGAAAGGATAACCGAAAGTTTGGAGCTTCTATTCCGCCAAAGCTACGCTTTGACGTTTTTCTTGTATAAATTTAAAAACACAAAACGCAGCTTTGGCTACCGTCAGTGTCGGTGGACAAGTACGATGTTCCAAAATCCGCACTGCGCATAGCCAAACCGTACAATTCTACCCGGCTTAGGGATAGAAATGGGTAGCCCGGACCCGTCTAAGACGGGGAGGACTATGAATGGATAGCCCGACCAGAACCGCTTTTCGCGGTGCTGGGAAGCCCCAAAAAAACAATATTATTTTCTAAGAAAGTATCGAAATTTTCACAGAGTTTGTCGTTAATGTGTTGATGATGAGAGTTTATAGGGATTTTATGAGCAAAAAGCAGCAATTTTGTATATTTGCTGTTCTTGTAAATTGAAATTTCAGATGGAAAAAATCGAACCTTATAAACCAAAACATAAAGTTAGAATTGTAACAGCGGCTTCGTTATTTGATGGACACGATGCAGCGATTAATATTATGCGTCGAATCATTCAGTCTACGGGCTGCGAAGTTATTCACCTGGGGCATGATAGAAGTGTTGAAGAAGTTGTTAATTGTGCCATTCAAGAGGATGTGCAAGCGATTGCCATGACCTCTTATCAAGGTGGGCATACGGAGTATTTAAAATACATGTATGATTTGCTAAACGAGAAAGGTGCGCCGCATATTAAAATTTTTGCCGGTGGAGGAGGAACCATTCTGCCTGAGGAGATAAAGGAGCTCGAAGAGTATGGTATAACGCGCATTTATCATCCGGATGACGGTAGGGCAATGGGATTACAAGGAATGATTAATGACTTGGTGGAACGGTCGGATTTTGCGGTGGGAGATGCTTTAAATGGAGAGGTTAATCATTTACAAGATAAAATTGTTCCTTCTATAGCACGTATGATCAGTGCGGCGGAAAATTTTCCAGAATTGGCGGATGCGCAGATGAAAAAAGTGCATGAAATGGCCGCTGAGGTAAAAACACCGATATTAGGAATAACTGGAACGGGTGGGGCAGGTAAGTCGTCACTTGTTGATGAATTGGTTAGGCGTTTTTTATTGGATTTTGAAGATAAGACGATTGCGATAGTTTCGGTTGATCCAAGTAAACGTAAAACAGGCGGTGCTTTATTGGGAGATAGAATTAGAATGAATGCGATAAAAAATGAGCGTGTTTATATGCGATCGTTGGCTACCCGTCAAAGCAATTTGGCATTGAGCAAACATGTGGCAGAAGCATTATTAATTTTAAAAGCTGCTCAGTTTGACTTAATTATTCTTGAAACTTCTGGTATAGGGCAGTCGGATACAGAGATTATGGACCATTCAGACGTTTCTTTATATGTGATGACCCCTGAATTTGGAGCCGCTACTCAGCTAGAAAAAATAGACATGTTAGATTTTGCTGACATTGTTGCCATTAATAAATTTGATAAACGTGGGGCACTTGATGCCGTGCGTGATGTGAAAAAGCAATACGTCCGTAACCATCAAATGTGGGAGGCCAAAGATGAGGAGATTCCCGTTTTTGGAACGATTGCTTCGCAATTCAATGATCCAGGAATGAATACGCTGTACAAAGCGATCATGGATAAAATTGTTGAAAAAACAGAAGGTAAATCTTTGGTTTCAGAGATGGAGATTACTGCTGAAATGTCGGAGAAGATTTTTATCATTCCGCCAAAACGTTCACGTTATCTTTCGGAAATTTCAGAGAATAACCGTTCGTACGATGAGGTTGCAGATGCGCAAATGGAAGTGGCGCAGAAATTATATGGAATATACAAGACCATTGAGTCAGTTGCTAAACAAAAGGTAACACTGACCAGTGTGGGGATTGATGATACGGATTTAGATGACAAGAATGAGTTTTTACAGTTATTATTAAAAGAGTTTGCCAGTGCAAAAATGGATTTGGATCCGTATAACTGGGAACATATTTTAAATTGGAATGATAAGGTAAAACGGTATAAAGATCCCATTTATTCGTTTAAGGTTAGGGATAAAGAAATTAAGATTGAAACACATTCAGAGTCTTTGTCGCATACGCAAATACCTAAAATTGCTTTGCCAAAATATTCAGCTTGGGGCGATTTATTGCGATGGATTTTACAGGAAAATGTTCCTGGCGAATTTCCGTATACTTCGGGATTATATCCGTTTAAGCGAACGGGAGAAGATCCTACCCGAATGTTTGCTGGGGAGGGAGGACCTGAACGTACCAACAAGCGTTTCCATTACGTGAGTTTAGGAATGCCAGCTAAACGTCTTTCTACAGCATTTGATTCGGTAACTTTATACGGTAACGATCCGGCAATACGTCCTGATATTTACGGTAAGGTTGGAAATTCTGGTGTTTCTATATGTTGTTTGGATGATGCTAAAAAACTGTATTCAGGATTTGATTTATCACACCCTTTAACTTCGGTTTCCATGACGATTAACGGTCCTGCACCAATGTTATTGGGATTCTTTATGAATGCGGCAATTGACCAAAATTGTGAGAAATACATTAAAGAGAATGGACTAGAGGCTGAGGTAGAAAAGAAAATCACTGCGATTTATAAGAAAAAGGGGGTTCAACGTCCAGCATATCAAGGAGAATTGCCAGAAGGAAACGATGGGTTAGGGCTAATGTTGCTCGGAGTAACGGGTGATGAGGTATTGCCTTTGGATATTTACCAAAAAATTAAGGCAGAAACCTTAACGCAAGTTCGAGGAACGGTTCAGGCAGATATTTTAAAAGAAGATCAAGCTCAAAACACTTGTATTTTCTCAACAGAATTTGCTTTGCGATTAATGGGTGATGTGCAGGAGTATTTTATTGACAAGGGGGTTAGGAATTTTTATTCTGTTTCAATTTCAGGATATCATATTGCTGAGGCAGGGGCAAATCCGATTACACAATTGGCTTTAACGTTGGCGAATGGTTTTACGTATGTGGAGTATTATTTAAGTCGAGGAATGGACATCAATAAATTTGGTCCAAATTTATCGTTCTTCTTCTCTAATGGTATTGATCCAGAATATGCGGTTATAGGACGTGTTGCTCGTAGAATATGGGCAAAAGCGCTTAAAAATAAATACAAAGCCAACCCAAGAGCGCAAATGTTGAAATACCACATTCAAACTTCAGGGCGTTCTTTACACGCGCAGGAGATTGATTTTAACGATATTCGTACAACATTACAAGCCTTATACGCGATTTATGATAACTGTAATTCTTTACATACAAATGCCTATGACGAGGCAATTACGACACCTACTGAAGAGTCGGTAAGAAGGGCGATGGCCATTCAGTTAATCATTAATAAAGAGTTAGGATTAGCGAAGAATGAGAACCCAATTCAGGGTGCATTTATAATTGAAGAATTAACTGACTTGGTGGAGGAAGCTGTGTTGCAAGAATTTGATCGTATTACTGAAAGAGGTGGAGTTTTAGGTGCGATGGAAACGATGTATCAGCGCAGTAAGATTCAAGAAGAAAGTTTGTATTATGAAACATTGAAACACAATGGCGAATTTCCAATCATTGGTGTAAATACTTTCTTAAACAAAAAAGGATCGCCAACTGTTGTTCCAGCAGAGGTAATTCGAGCAACGGATGAGGAAAAGAAATACCAAATTAGTATGCTGTCAGAATTGCATAATGGAAATCGAGATAAAGCGGAGGAGCAATTGAACATTATTCAGAAAGCTGCTGTTCAAAACGAAAATATTTTTGACCAACTAATGGAAGCTACAAAAGTTTGTTCTTTAGGACAAATTACACAAGCTTTATTTGAAGTAGGGGGACAGTACAGAAGAAATATGTAATTCTAATTTCAATAAGTAATTTTTAAAGAGGTTTTAGCGTTAAGTTAAAACCTCTTTTGCTTTTCATTCGGGATATAATTGATTTCAAGTCGACTAACATGGACTAAATTTTTCAGTTTGTGATGAATTGTTTCGGTTAAATTTTTTCATGTCAAAACTTTAATAAAAAACGCGCTAACTAGTAATCTTAAACGATTTGGTTAAGAATGTAACATAATACTTGAATATGACGCCAAAATAAATAAACCTTTGAAGTATTTATCTGTTTTAATATCAGATGATTGATTATGTTTGTTGTCAACTTTTTTAATATGAACGGAGGAAATATTTCTGTTTATTTTTATTATGCGTGAATAATTATTTATAAATTGTGAGAACCCAACTCAAAACAAACGAATGAGCGAACGATTTAAAGCCGCAATGTCTCCGGCCCTACTACTTGGAGCATTAATAAATGGAACGAATATTATTTTATTTCTTTCGCTCGGTGCATACCAAGCTGCGATCAGTCCAATAATAGCTGCTTTAATTTTTGTCGGGTTATATTATTCCTTACAATTCAAGAGAATCAAAGCGAAACACTCCTATTTAATAGGCGCTTATATTGTTTTGTTTGAAGTAATATTGCATACCTATTTTTTAGGGTTTCATCAAGGTTTTTATTACTTCGTATTTCTCTTGCCTATAATTTTCTTTCTCAATTCTTATTGGCGACCATTTGAAATGTATGGTTTTGTTGCTTCGTTAGTATTAGTGCTTTTTATTAGTTATTACTTTTTCGTGGATACAAGTCCAATTTATCCACTTTCGAACATGCAAAAGAACTTGGTTCAATTTTACAATTCAGCAGGAACAGGAATAGCCATTATTGTGGTTTTAATTTTTTACAATCGTTTACTCATGCGAAAAGACGAAGAGCTTTTAGCAGCTAATTTAGAACTTGCCATTCGAAATCATGAGATTTCCAAACAGCACGATCATTTACAATTGTTATTAAAGGAAGTTCATCATCGTGTTAAAAATAATTTACAAATCATTTCTTCCTTGATATCCTTACAACAACACGTTGTAGAAAATGATGACTTTGCTGAAATTTTAGATCAAACCAAACAACGAGTGGCAGCAATAGCTTTAGTCCATCAGAAACTATATCGAGACGGAGAATTTGATCGTGTAAATTTTAAAGCTTATCTAAATGACATAATACTTTCTCAACAAGTTGTAAATGAAAATGTGGTTTACTCTGTTGAGACGGAGGAGTTTAATTTAGATTTAGATACTGCAATTCCTTTAGGGCTGATTGTTTCGGAGTTAATCATGAATGCCTTAAAGCATGGGCTAGTTGATATTGAAAAACCGTTGTTGACTATTCGTTGCTTTCAGCAGAATAACGAACATACGCTGGTGGTACAAGATAATGGTATTGGATTACCAGATGATTTCAGTTTTGAAAACCCAACTTCTCTGGGTACGGAGTTAATTGTTGCTTTAACCGAACAAATTAAAGGGGATATTTCTTTCAAAAATAATAATGGAGCCCAATTTACGATTCAATTTAATAACTAACTTAGTCCCCACAATTGATCGACCTAACCTATGAGTAAACGTTTTAAAGATGTTTTACCTCCAGCTATTCTATTGGCCGGGGGAATGAATGTTGTTTTTATTTTTTTGTACCTATATTTAAACGAAACAGTTGCTATATGGAATCCAATCGTAAGTGCATTCCTTTTTTGTTTAATATATTTTTTTCTCAAGAAAGAACGGTTAAAACCAATCATAGGTTTTATTGTGGGGGCAACAATTGTCGTTTATGAAATTTATTTTCATACTTATTTATTCGGATGGGATGTGGGTTACTACATCTTCCTTTTTATTATTCCCGTGATATTTCTATTTAATTCAAACTGGACCAAAAAACAGGTTGTGATATTTATCGGTTTATTTATAATGGTAGTGAGTGGATTGATTTACTTTTTTTGGGCTGAGTTACCGGTGTATCCAATGGGGGAAGAAGAAAAGAATATTGTTAAAATATTTAATCAATACACAGCGGGATCTGCCGTATTTATTTTGCTCATTTATTTCAGTAGAACGATTGTTAAAAAAGATGCCGAATTACAAATAACCAACGAACGGCTTCTTCAACAAAATGAATTAATTTCTAATCAAAATAATCAGGCCCAGGTATTGCTCAAAGAGGTACATCATCGGGTTAAAAATAACCTGCAAATTATATCTTCTTTGATTTCTCTTCAAAAGAATAAAATTGAAAATGGAGAAGTGAAAAATGTCTTAATTCAAGCTAAAAGACGCGTGGAGTCAATGGCTAGGGTTCATGAAAAACTTTATGTTGATGATGAAAAAATTATCGTTGATTTCAAATCCTACCTCGAAGATATCGTACAAACACAACAAATTTTATCTGAGGATGTAAATATCACTTTAAAAGCTGATCAAGTGCGCATGCAATTAGATACGGCTGTTCCGTTTGGATTAGTGGTATCAGAATTAATTACAAACTCAATTAAACACGCTTACAAAAATATTGAACATAAAAAACTTTCCATTAGCTTTCAACATCAACCGAATGACTATCTCCTAAAAGTGATTGACAATGGTGTGGGATTGCCAGAAAATTTCTCATTCAAAAACGAACACTCCTTGGGAGCAGAGATCATTTACGATTTAGTCGATCAATTGGCTGGTGAAATCAACTATAAAAATGAGAATGGAGCCCACTTTATCATTCGCGTTGCCAAATGAGTTACTATTTATTGATTCTTTTCAATCGCGTATAACTCGTTCATAAAGTCCCATAAGTAGACTGCTCCATTTTTCGCCTTTTTAGGTATTTCAATGGTTACATTGCTTTTCATTCTACTTTCTTTAAGATTAGTTATTGCCTCAATTCTTCTGGTATTTTTTCGAGCATATTCGAGCAATTCCAATTCTTTCCCTCTAAACTCCTCGTTAGGCAATTGCTCTAATAATTTTTGAATATTCATACTTAAATACCCTTGATTTTTTTCAATCTTATTTCTGTGTATTTTATTGGTACCATTTGTTTTGTTTCCTTCAGCAAATCCCTCAATTTTTTTCAAGTCCGTTCCAATTATTAAGACATCATTTTGAATGGTGAATCCAATTTGAAAAGGGAGGTCTCTATTTTCACCAGAGGTATAATAATATTGATTGCCACGGTACATGACCTCATTTTTAACTGCTAACCCTAAGAGTTTTTCTAAAAAAGCCTTATTTCCTGTGGTGAATAAACCCATGAATTGAGGGCGAATTTCAGTTTTCGTTTTTTCGACTTCATAACGCTCGGAATAATCTTCAGTATACTCATAACTTGTATATTTTACTTCTGTTTGAACTAAGTCTTCCAACATAATGATTCCATCACCCAATAGAATTTTTCCAAGCGCTTCTTCATCCATAAAAATATCGATGAAATCTAATAGTACTTCAACTTCTTCTTTGTACCGATCATCTCGAGAAAATAAAGAAGAGTATATTTCAGCGTACATTTTTGGATAATATTTCCATAGCTTTTCAGCATTAAGAGAAAAAGCGTTTATGGCTATAGGATCAGCGTCCGAAACAAAAGACCATATTTTTGGTGAAATATTGGTTTTGTAAATTTCATTAAAATATTGAGCAATGTTTGCGCTATAATCGACATTTCCAAGTAGCTCAATGTTTTTCTCATTGAATAGAGCGTTAATCGAAATTTCATCACCAAAGTAACTGCCCATACTCATCATCATTTTACGATAATATCTGCGTCCACTGTAATAGAAATAATCTAAAAAACCGTTCGAACTAAGATCTTGATTCCGCTCAAACCAAAAATACAAATCTCCTTCATCATTTTTATTACTCGTGTACCCCTCGTTGGTCAAAATATTATTACGATTAGCACCTTTAAAATAAACCAGCAATGTATTATGATAAGCTTGTCTTAATTTCATCATGCGCTCTGCCTTTTTACGGCGTTCTTCCGCTTCAAGGGCTGCTTTTTTTGCGGCAATTTCAGCAGAATCTACTTGGTACACCTCCGTTTCAGGTTCTACTTCAATAATATCGCCATCATCGCAACTAGTCTCTTCAATTACTTCATATTCGATGACTTCTTCTACTTGTTCTGTAGAATAAGGATAGTAAGAATAGTCATTTGAATAATTGTTCGAAAGTGGCTTTAACGATTCATGTAAATAATCAATATTTAGATATAGAGCAAACTCATCATTCCATGCCAAAAGCGAATAGTTATCTTCGAAATAAAGCGCATTAAAACCGGTATACTTAATTAAGGTATCATTGACTGCATTTTCTCGAATATACTTTTCAAAGAGGTTGGAATTTTCAACTCCATAGAGCACACCTATATATTCCATACTAGTGTCTGCATTAAAAAACACGAGTAGGTCGGAAGCTACATCAATCCCCATCTCTTTCACATTTAAGTCTTCATTTCCTCTAAAGAAAAAATCGCGAATTATGGCATTAAAGCCATCTGACTTTTCAATTTTTTTCTGACCTATTTTGTCCGCTATTTTTGCTCCATCCACCTTAAACACAAATTCAGCAGTATTTGGAATAAGTTCTTCAAAATTTTGAGCAAATAAGGAGCTAGATAAGAGGAGGGATAGGGTTAAGGATAGTGTAAATTTCATTAGTTTAAATAAACAGTGTTATTAAATAGTTGAGGTTTTCGAATGAGTTCTAAAACTTTGGACTGCAAGATAAGTACTTTTTTGTTTGGTATTACTTTAGCGCTCGGATTAGATTGTTTTTGAATGGTTTCCTGAAATCGAAGAATTGAAGTGTAGTCAGCCCCAATTAATACCTCTCGGTCAGCTGGCGATAATCCGTTGAATAATTTGACTGCGCTATTCCCGATATTGACTTTCAGTTTTTTGTGTTCGAAAGTATAATATGAAATTTTTTCTGCTTTTTCAGGTTCGCTATTTTTCCACAAACTATAAATGCGCTCATTTAAAGTGTTCAAATTATCAAAATCACATGAAAATTCAAGGATATAGTCGATTTGATTAAAATGTGAATTCACATTACTTACTCCTGCAGTAACACGCGCGCTGTCTTCAAAAACTTTTAATTTCTGTGCTATTTCAATAGTTGAAGGTACATTGTGGCCATTCACTTCATCCAATAACAAAAGCATGTCAATTTTGGATTGACTCCTGCTAAAGTTAAGCACAACATTTAAATGTCCAGATCCATCACTATTCAAGTCCACTTCATGAATAAATTCAAAGCAACTTAAGAGTGGAAGGGTGAGAAGTAGAATTATAAATTTATGCATCATGTCACACTCGAATTATTAGGACTAAATTAGCTATTTTTTTCTTGGAGAAACAATAAGCATGCCTGTCTTAAATGGAACCGTATAATTTCTTATATTCACCCTGAATTAAATGCCCAAGAATGAGCAATCTATTAAATAGAATCGTGAGTAATTTAGCAACTCGTATGATGCTAATAATTTTCACGTGTATCATTCTTATCACTTCCTTTTTCATTATTTTTTCTTACTACAATGAATTGCGTTTACAAGAAGAACGTCAATATGATAAATTAAGAGCTATAGTATCTTCAGCGGCTATACATGTTAATGGCGATGAGCATACGGAGCTTCTGTCAACTTATTCGCAAGGAGATTCTTCAATTTTAAACGATTCTCGTTATCAAAAAATTAGTGAATCACTTCAGCACATTGTTTCTCAAAACAACCTCAGTCCAATGTACACCTTGTATTATGATGCATCGAAAGATGCATTTTATTATGGTGTCCGATCAGATGATTACTTGGATTTTAAAAATGAATATAAACAAACTCCGCCGGTACTAAAAAAGCAATATAAAAATGGTGGTATTATTCCAAAATATCAATCTGAAAATGGGACTTGGTTATCTGCTTTTTATCCAATTCTTAATTCGAAAAATGAAGTAATTGCAGTGGTTGAGGCCGATGTTGATTTTACACAATTTATTGATTTAGTTAACGCACATTATTTTCAAGAATTGCTCGTTGCTTTGGCGGTAATTTTAGTTTTAGCTTTGATATTGATTCCATATGCGAGACGAGTATTGAAGGAAGACGAGAAAAATAAAGCGTTATTGTTGCATCAAAAAGATTTGATTGAAGCTAAGAATCGTGATATAATGGATTCTATACAGTATTCATTGCGCATTCAAAAATCCATTCTACCATCCCTAGATATATTTGCAGAAAATAAACTAGAAGGATTCGTCTTTCATGAAGCAAAGGATGTCGTGGCTGGAGATTTTTATTGGATAGAACGTCACGATAATTACCTTTATTTTGCGGTTGCGGATTGTACAGGGCATGGTGTTCCAGGCGCAATCATGAGTCTAATTTGTTCCAATGCATTAAATAGGGCAGTGGACGTAATGAAGTTAAGGGATACAAATCTAATTTTAAATGCGGCACGAAAATTAATCAAAACTCAATTGGGTAAAGGCGGGGGAACTGTCAAGGATGGAATGGATATCGCCCTTTGTCGATTGGATTTGAAATCAACGAAATTACAGTTTACGGGTGCAAATAATCCAATTTACATTTATGAACAGGCAAAATCAAATTTCACGATTGCAAAACCATGTAAGCAACCTGTTGGATCACATGTGCAAGAAAAAGAATTTAAATGCCAATCATATCAGTTGCAAAAAGGGGATTTAATCTACCTTTTTACAGATGGCTATGCTGATCAATTTGGTGGGAATAATGGAAAAAAGTTAAAATATAAACCATTCAGAGCCCTGTTAGAAGAATATAAAAACTACCCCATGCAAGATCAAGAAGTAGCACTCCGTAAATTTTTAAGAAATTGGAAGGCAGATTTTGAACAAGTAGATGATATCTGTGTAATGGGGGTGAAGGTTTAATATGTTTAAAAGGTTTTTAGAAAACAATAGCCGCTCCGTATGGATGATTCTTTTATTGTTATTATTATGGCTTATTGCGATAATATATCAACAAACAAGTAATTCAGTTGATCGTTTTATTGGGGAACCACAAAAGGGACAGGTCTATATTTTTTCGGATAAACTGGAGTTCGCTCCTATGTTGTTGGACAGTGTTGACGGAGATTTTTGCTTTTTTAGGAATTATAACTATGTTTTTGTCGATGCAATTCCAGCTCGAAAACAAATTGAAACAAAGGAATTTGATTTTGACTTCTTCGCGATTTATGAGCAGTCTGAATTACGTAGGCTAGCGGAGAAGGGGCAAATAGTTGAGATTTATCCATAAAAAAACCTATGCCTGAAAAGACATAGGTTTCGATATTTAAATTTTAAATGTGAGTTTAGACAATAGCTTTTGCAGTAGGAGCTGCAGCTAAAATATCCTCACTTGCATTATCTGCAAATTGCTCAAAATTCTTATTGAATTGATTCGCTAAATGATTCGCTTTTTCGTCATAACCGTTTTTATCTTCCCAAGTATTTTTTGGATTTAAAATATCGGTTGGAACATTTGGACATTCACTAGGCATTGCCAATCCAAAAATTTCGTGGTTGGTATAATCTACATCGTTCAGTTTTCCTTCTAACGCCGAAGTAATCATAGCTCGTGTAAATTTAAGGCTAATTCTTTCACCAACACCGTACTCACCACCAGACCATCCAGTATTCACTAACCAAACGTTTACATCATTTTCTTCCATTTTCTTTCCTAACATTTCAGCATATTTTGTTGGATGTAATGGTAAAAATGGAGCACCAAAACAAGCCGAAAATACTGTTTGTGGTTCAGTAACACCTGCCTCAGTTCCAGCAACCTTTGCAGTATATCCTGAAATAAAGTGATACATTGCTTGACCAGGAGTTAATTTAGAGATTGGAGGTAAAACACCAAAAGCATCAGCGGTTAAAAAGAAGATATTCTTTGGAATTCCACCTTTTGAAGGCACCATAATATTGTCAATATGGTGAATAGGATATGATACACGTGTATTTTGCGTAATGTCACTATTCGAATAATCAGGTGTTGAACTACCGTCTTTAAATCCAATGTTTTCAAGGATCGCTCCAAACTTAATTGCTTTATAAATTTGAGGTTCCTTTTCAGCAGACAAATCGATTGTTTTGGCATAACAACCACCTTCAAAGTTAAAAATACCATTTTCAGACCATCCGTGCTCATCATCACCAATTAAACGACGGTTCTCATCTGATGATAATGTCGTTTTTCCCGTTCCTGATAATCCAAAAAATACTGCCGTATCACCTTCTTTACCAACGTTTGCAGAACAGTGCATTGACAGTACATTTTTCTCGTGAGGAAGGACAAAGTTCAATACCGAGAAAATACCTTTTTTAATTTCTCCAGTATAGCCTGTTCCTCCAATAATAATCATCTTCTCTGTAAAATTGATGATTGCAAAATTATGTTGTCTTGTTCCATCAATTTCCGGAACTGCCATAAAATCAGGAGCACATACGATATGCCACTCCGGAGTAAAGTTTTTAATCTCCTCATCGGTCGGGCGCAAAAACATATTGTTTGCGAACATGTTAGACCATGGTTTTTCAGTTGCAACACGAATGTTCAAGCGATAGTCATCATCAGCACATGCGTATGCATCTCTTACGTAAAGATCTCTACCATTGAGATATGCCTTCATTCGATTATACAAAGCAGCGAATTTGTCCGCTTCGAATTTTTTGTTGATATCTCCCCACCACACTGCTTCTTCAGTTTTAGCGTCACAAACGATGAATCGATCCTGAGGAGATCTACCTGTGAATTCTCCAGTCTCAATAGCTAATGCTCCTGTGTCTGTAAGGATTCCCTCACCATTAACGATTGCATCTTCAACTAATTCTGAAGGGGTTAGATTCCAGAAACAATTCCCTAGGTTTGTCAACCCAATTGATTCTAATGAAGCATTTTCTGCTCTTTTTCCATAATTATTCATGCGAATATTTTTTAGCCATTTTCTGTTTAAGACTAACAAAATTAAACTATTTCGTGGGTATGCCCAAGAAAAAAGTCCAGACTTTTCAATAAGATATTAACGATTTATTGATGAATTCGTAATTTTTACCCAATAAAACGGATTAATATTGCTTGATTTTTAATGAAGTACAACTTTGTTAAGGGTTGAGCTTTTCTCCGCAATATTTGCAAAAAATAGCATCTGGATCATGTCCTTCTTTCGCACAAGATTGGCAAACTTGGGTACTTTTATGCTTGCGATCAGTTGTTCCAGAGACAATTAGCTCATTCGTGACAATTCCGGTGGGAACCGCGATTATTCCATATCCTAAAATCATTACAATGGCCGCTATAAACTGCCCCAAGTCCGATGAGGGGTAGATGTCTCCGTATCCAACAGTAGTTAAGGTAACAATGGCCCAATATATACTTCGAGGTATACTTGTAAATCCTGATTCAGGACTTTCTATAAGGTACATAACAGTACCTAATATTATTACTATTGCCATCACGCTTCCTAAAAACACAATGATTTTACTTTTTGAGTTTTTTATAGCTAAGGCTAAAGTTTGAGCATCTCTTAGGTATTTTCCTAATTTCAAAATTCTAAAAACACGCAATAACCTTAACGTTCTGATTACCATAAGTGTGTGTGTGCCACTAATGAAAAGTCCAAGATATGTTGGAATGATGGAGAGTAAATCAACAATTCCATAAAAAGAAA
This sequence comes from Crocinitomix algicola, assembly GCF_001661595.2. Classification (GTDB taxonomy): domain Bacteria; phylum Bacteroidota; class Bacteroidia; order Flavobacteriales_D; family Crocinitomicaceae; genus Crocinitomix; species Crocinitomix algicola. The sequence continues at coordinate 94,433 of NZ_LYPF02000020.1, read as the reverse complement.
GAATATAGGTAAAAGGTCTACGGATGGTCATTATTCTTAACGCATATTCTATGGTAAATAAAATGGTAAACGACCATTCAATGACCAAAAAGGTTGTTTTATACGCTTCTCCGTATTCTGGAACGCTTTCAATCATTACGACCAGTACACTTAGGATAATTGCGATGAGTAAAACAATGTCAAAAGCCTTACCAGAAGGTGTGTCTGCTTCAAAGATTATTTCGTGTAATCTTTTTTGCCAAGGTGTTAATTCTCGAATATTTTTTTCTTTCGGCATTTACAAGGGTAAAATTTCCAATTTACTATCCTTTTGCAACTGCATCTTTATGATGGAATGAAAGTCGCGGTTTGTTTCTTGTTTGGTTAGATATTTCTTAAATTTATTTCGGTCTCGTTTTAAGAGGTATCGATAAATATAACCATATCCTTCGTATTGTCCTTTTTTAATTGAAACAAAACTATATTCGTTCGAAGTTCTTCCTTTATCAATGATTAAAAAACTTTCACCGCCAAAATTGAGGTTAGAACAGAGTGCTTTTACCCTTTTATTATAATCTTCAACACTTTCTTTACCAACGCAAGCACCCAAACATTTTTCAATGGTATGATTAAAACAAGCTCCCTGAGTCTTGTGTAAATTACAATATCGCTGACAAAGCTGGAATTCATCCATCCAAAGTTCCAAATATTTTTTTCCACTTTGTAAAGAAGTGAAGGTTACTAACGGTTGCTCTGTTGTGTTGCGTTTTTTTACCAATAAATTTATTATGCCATTTTGATCTTCATAGGAATAAAGGCCATGGCTGAATTGAGTTGCTTTTTGAGCGCGATTATAACGAGGTTGGTGGTTTTTGATTTCTTCTGATTCTCTTAACAAGGCAATCAATTCTCCGCCTGTTAAAAAGTGATCAATATAGGCAACACGTTCGCGCATTTCAATCGCTTTTTGTGTTTTATTATTTTTAAAGTGTTGTTCGATTCTTTTTTTAATGTGGATACTTTTGCCAATGTATATTAACTCTTTTTCTGTATTGTAAAACTTGTATACGCCTATTTTGTTTGGAATTTCATCGAGCACATGAATATCTAGATTAGGATTCAATAGACTTGGATCAATCTCTCGTTTGACGAAATTAGTTAAATCTCCTTTCGCCGCTTCAAAAATGAATTTGAATAATTCTGCTGTTGCAAGTGTATCATCGATTGCTCTGTGATGATTTCCGAGTTCAATTCCTAAATCTTTTGTAATGTTTTTTAATCCGTATGAGTCGTGTCCGGGTAATAGAATTCGCGCGGATTGAATGGTGCAAAGATGATCTAAGCGATAATCATACCCTAATCGTTTATATTCCCTTCGAAGTACCCCGTAATCAAAACTAACATTATGTGCTACAAAAATCGAGTTGGCAGTAAATTCCACAATTTCTTTTGCAATTTCATAGAATTTTGGAGCCCCTTGTACATCTTCATCTGAAATTCCAGTTAATCTTGAGATAAAGGGAGATATCCGTTCTTCGGGATCAACAAAACTATGAAATCGATCAAGTTCTTGTATGCCATCATGCAGTACTATGGCTATTTCAATTACTTTAAAGTTTTTAGGTTTGTCACCGGTTGTTTCTATGTCTATTATAGCGTATTTCAAGTCAGAAGAGTAGAATTAAAATGCAAAACTATCCATTTTAAATTAAAGCTTTTAGAAATGACCGGTTTTTTTCGTTGTCCAAGCCTCCTGCACCAAAGTGCTTGTTAATAATGATTCCACCTTTGTCTAGAATAAATAAGCTGGGGTAGGACTGGATGTTAAACATGTTAGGATAGGCTGAAGTGGTATACAAGAAGGGGTATGTTTCACCTAGTCCTGAATTTACAACGGTATTAAAAGCTTCTTCCGAAACCGCTATAATGTGAATCTTATCTCCAAGTTCTTCATTTAATTTTGCCAATTCCTTCAATTCTACCCGACAAGGAGGACACCAAGTTGCCCAAAAAGAAAGCAGTATAGGACGATCAGTAAAATGGTTAAATTCGAATTCGTTTTGTTTGAGGTCTTGAATTGTCCATTGATTCATTATTTGCGCCGGTATTTCTTCTTCTAAATTACGTTCAAAGGCAATATCGTTTGCCATAAACCCTTGTATCCATCCTTGGAAACTAACTCGCCAAGAAGGAACCAGTAGAATAAGAACGATGATCCCAAGCAGTACAGTTGACCAATGTTTTTTTATTTTTTCTTTCATTAATTTATAATTCGGGAAATTGCTTCCATAATTGATTAAATTCTCTGTCGAACTCGCGTGCAACCTTTTTCGAATCGGTTATTAAAATATTCTCATGATTATATCGTTCTGCGCTTCTTGTCCAATTATAGCTGCCAGTTAATGTGATGGTGTCATCGAATAAAGCGAATTTATGATGCATATGACTATCAGTATTGTCAATCCTTACAGCTATTCCTGCAGATTTTAATGTTTCAATATCCGAACCTTTGTCGAATAGTTTGTCATTGTCCGTAATTACTAGAACCATTACACCATGGTTGTGTTTAGTAATTAATGCTTCTGAAATGCGATCATCTGAAATGGTAAAAAGACATATTTTAATACGGTTTACACTTGACTTAATATGCATTAAAATCGCTTGTAAACATTCTTCACCGGGAGAGAAATAAACACTTTCTTGTTGTACTTCGTATTTGTTTGCGGCCAAAATCAATTTATTAATTCCCTCTATCCAATTGATGACTTCAAGATAGTTTTCATTGTTAACACGATTTTTTGCAATATCAAAAAGTTGACTTCTAAGAAAATCACTAATCCGTTTGTCGGGATTTAGCGTCTTTAGAGCTTCTTTAATTTTTTTCTTCTCTCTTTTATCGAGAAAATTATCAGCTATTGATTGGTCAATTAAGTCAATGACATCTTCTTTCAAATTCATATTATTTAACGGTTAAGTTTTTGACTTAAATCATCAATTTTTTTAGTCAATTCGTCAATTTTTGTGTGCAGTTCTTGAATTTCACTTTCGTCAATTTTGGGCAGTTTAAAACCGGCTATTTTATTCACTGTTAACTCATTTTTAACCAATTCATCTAACGGAAGTTTAAAGTGGGAAGATATTTTAATTAATGTCTCTAATTTTGGTTCTGCTCTGCCTTCTTCATACGCACCAATACTTGACCTTGTCAAGTCGAATAAAGCCGCAAAATCATTTTGATTTAGACCTTTAAAGAGACGTAATTTTTTAAAATTTTTTGCGAGTAAAGTTCTTTTCATAATTGAATAAAACCATTTAAATTAGTTTTTAGCTAATTTTATTAGTATATTTGAATGAATTTGAATTATATAACGCATGAAATTAACAAAAAATCTGCTGTTTATATCGAATAATTCTCCACCTTTATAAATTTACGAGTAGGTTTAAAAAGAATAAAAGAATTATTTATATTTGGTAGAATTAAAAGTAAAAACTGTAAAATATTATGAGTCACTTTGATAAAGTTAGAGAATATCTGCTTGAGCTAGAATATTCCATTGTAAAAGAAGACAAGGAGAATGAAATCTTTGTAATTGAATCGCAAGAAGATGGAATACAAAATGTTTTAATTGGGATTGCTGACCCCATTTTGATTATTGAGCAATATTTGTTTGATTTACACGGGGAAACAGCTGAAGTGACGAGAGAATTATTGAAAAAGAATAGAGATATCGTTCATGGTGCATTTGCACTTGATGATTCTGGTTCAAAGGTTATCTTTAGAGATACTTTGCAAGTAGAAAGTCTCGATTTAAATGAGCTTGAAGGAAGTTTAACTTCACTCATTCTATTATTGAGTGAATACACAGAACAGATTATCCAATTCTCAAAAAATTAAAAATAAGTAAGATGAATATTTTTAGAAGATTATTTCGAATCGGTTCAGCAGAAGCAAACTCGCTTGTTGACAAATTAGAAGATCCGATTAAGATGACGGAACAAGGAATCCGTGATTTAAAAAGTGATTTAAGTAAAGCTCTCGAAGCCTTGGCTGAAGTGAAAGCACTTGCAATTCGTGCGAGAAACGATGCAGACGCAGATACTGAAAAAGCGAAAGACTATGAGAAAAAGGCCATCTTATTATTGAAAAGAGCTGAGAAAGGTGAAATTTCAATGGAGGAGGCAGATCGTTTAGCTAGTGAATGTTTGGTGCAAAAAGAGGCACATATCGCTAATGCTGCAACAAATCGCGCCAATCAACAAAAGTTTGAAGCAAATGTCAATAAACTTGATGCGAATATTAAAACCTTACGTTCTAATGTCAAAAAGTATGAAGTAGAACTTAAAACACTAAAAGCAAGGGCGAAGGTTTCAAAAGCGACAAAAAATATTAATAAACAACTTGCGGATATTGATTCAACAAGTACTGTTTCAATGTTGGAACGCATGAAAGAAAAGGTTGATCAAGAAGAGGCGCTAGCAGAATCTTATGCGGATATTGCTGGAGAAAACACGTCTATTGATCAAGAAATTGACAAGGCACTTGATTCAGGATCAGCAGAAGTAAAAGCTGCTGATAGTTTAGCAGCACTTAAAGCTAAAATGGGAATGTAACTTTGCTTTGATAAAATTTTATTCTACTGTCTCCAAATTTGCATCGTGCGAGTTGGAGACAGTTTTTTTATAACCAAAAATCATCGCGCAGTAATTACTACGATAAATTGCAATTTTTTACGTTTTCCCTTTATGGCAAATAAACACTTTTACTACACTTCTCTTTTTATACTACTTTTTATTAGCAGTTTCTCATTTGGACAAATTAACCCCAGTCGTATTGACCTGGATGCTGAATCCCAAGAAGAGTTTGAAATCTTATCTGATACTTTGTCTAAATATCAGGTTTATTTTACGGGCGAAAATCACCGGTTTGCCACTTTTAATTCCGAGTTTCAATTCAAATTTCTTAAGTATTTACATCAAAATCATGACGTAAATCATTTTATTTTTGAACAAAGTCCTGGTTTATCATATATCATTAACCAAATTATTATCCATGATAAACAAACCCATTTACATTATTTAAAAGATATTTTTTACGGAGCATTTTATGACCTCGTTGTAGACTTACAAACGTATAATAAGAATTTACCAGATAGTAGCAAAATATGGGTTCACGGGATTGATATAGAGCGTTTTCCTGCATTTTCGATTTATGCGTTAAATGAAATGGTTGATACCCTCAGCAACCGTGTGGAAGGCGGAGAGGTTTTTGAGCAGATTAAGGCATTGGCAACGAGCAAAGCAAAAAGAGAAGGACCTGCAACTTTTTACACTGATCAATCAAAAGATTTTTCATTTCAGTTTGGCGAAGTTAGTGCATGGAGTTCGCTGAAATCAATAATTATAGGTGCAAAAGAAAATCAGAAAAGTCTAAGTGTGGCTCTTGGTCAGGATAGCAGCTTATTTTATGCGATACTGGACGGGATGGAAGTGGGCCAAGAGTGGTTTATGACCGAAAAAATAGGCGATATAAAATCCCCAATTATTCGAGAAAGATACATGTCCGATGAATTTGAGAGGGTTTATAAGAATGATCCTACAGGTAAATTTTATGGTCAATTTGGACGTTGTCATCTTCATAAAGATCAAAAAGCGAGGTATTGCTATGATTATTATATGAATTCAATAGCTAATCGAATTAACGATATCAATCCCGACTTGAATAATAGAGTTTTAGTCATCCCAATTCTTTATGCCAATTCTAAAAGAATGGATAAAGAAATGATTGAGAATATGGACTTTGAAGAACAGTATTTAAATACTGATGAATCTTATATAATTGACTTGGCTTATTTAGAAGGGAATCATGTGATAGACGGATTTTATCATGATTTACCATTTGTTATTCTATCAAATGCAAAAGCAGATGAGGATAACTATTATGATTGGGGGAACCGAATTGAAGAAATTCATCTTGGTGCTTGGATTGGGAATAGCTATTTTAATAAAATAAGTAGTTTAAACTTTGCATTAGCGGATATTGGAGCAAATTCGTTCGATGCTCGGATGTTAACTTACGGTTTTTCTGCTGATTATATGATATTAAGAGAGTCGGGACAATCATTTTCTTTTATTTATTACCCTGCAATATCAAACGGAGACCGCTTTCAACTAAGTGGTTTTAACGTGACTTTTGGTGGCAGTTATCCAGTAGGTAATAAATATTTTTTAGCTGCTTTTGGACTGGATCTTGGTTATGGACAAATGAAATTATTGGAAGAGCAAATAGGAGGGGACCCGAATTTGATTCAAATTGATAATAAAAACATTAGCGTTTATCGAAATGACATCTTTACAATTGATCCAAATGTTCAATTTCGCCTAACATTGCCCGTTATTAGTTTGAATGCAAAAGCTGGGTATGCCTTTGATGCGTCAGGAAAATATTGGAAACTAGACGGAAAAGCCAAAGACTTTACTAAAACTAGCTTTACTGCGCCTTATGTAATGGTTGGAGCAAGTTTTAACTTCAAAAATGAAGAATAAGATAACCTAGGTTCAACACTTGGTTTCAAATGATAATTTTTCTGTTAATTCATTAACGATTCTTCCATTTTATCTTATAAATTTGATACTTTATTATTATCAATTTACAAGATGACAGTGCTTAAAAAACAATATATAGAATACGATAGAAAAAACTTGACTGATGATGAGTTGATTAGGATATACAAAGCACTGGTTAAACCCCGTTTGATTGAAGAGAAAATGTTAATCCTCCTTCGACAAGGTAAAATTTCAAAATGGTTTTCAGGATGGGGACAGGAAGGAATTTCAGTTGGTGTTGGTTTGGGATTGGATCAAGATGAGTATATCTTACCAATGCATCGTAACTTGGGTGTTTTTACATCTCGTGAAATTCCGTTAAACCGATTGTTCGCGCAATTTCAAGGTAAAATGACGGGGTTCACAAAAGGTCGTGATCGTTCATTTCATTTTGGCACAAAAGAACATCATTTAGTTGGAATGATTTCTCATCTCGGACCTCAATTGGCAGTAGGTTCAGGTATTGCCTTAGCACACAAGCTGAAAGGTGAACAAAAAGTTTCACTCGCGATTACCGGTGACGGAGGTGCAAGTGAAGGCGATTTTCATGAAGCGCTGAATGTTGCTGCTGTTTGGGATATTCCAGTGATCTTTCTCGTTGAAAATAATCAATGGGGACTTTCAACTCCTTCGAATGAACAATTTAGGTGTAAACAATTCGTTGATAAAGGAATTGGTTATGGGATCGATGCTTTTCAAATCGATGGGAATAATATTTTGGAAGTTTACCATGCTATTCAACAAATATCTTCTTCGCTCAGAGAAAAACCTCGACCTTTTTTATTGGAGTGCGTAACCTTTAGAATGCGAGGACATGAAGAGGCATCTGGTACGAAATATTATCCGGATGGTATTCAGGATGAATGGGCGAAAAAGGATCCGGTTGATAACTATGAAAAATATTTAATTGATCAAAATATTCTTTCGCAAGATAAAGTTGATGAAATTCGAAAAGGAATAAAGAAGGAAATTCAAGATGAACTTGAAATTGCTTATGCTGAACCGAACATTACGCCGAATACGCAAGTTGAGATAAGTGATGTTTACGCACCTTATCAACCTAAAATTATCACTCCTAATTCAAGTGCTAAAACTGAAAAAAGGTTTGTTGACGCCATTTCCGATGGACTAAAACAAGCAATGGAAAAGCATGATGATTTAATTGTTATGGGGCAAGACATTGCTGAATATGGAGGGGTATTTAAAGTAACAGAAGGGTTTGTAGAACAGTTTGGTAAAGATCGGGTGAGAAATACGCCAATTTGTGAATCGGCAATTATTGGAGCATCTTTAGGCTTATCAATTAATGGAATGAAAGCGGTAATGGAGATGCAGTTCGCTGATTTCGTAACAGTTGGTTTTAATCAAATAGTAAATAACTTAGCAAAACTTCATTATCGATGGGGTGAAAATGCGGACGTTGTGGTTAGAATGCCTACAGGAGGTGGTTCTGCTGCTGGTCCTTTTCACTCGCAAAGCAATGAAGCTTGGTTTACGCATACACCAGGATTAAAAGTGGTTTACCCTTCTAGCCCCAGTGAAGCTAAAGGATTGTTAGCGGCGGCAATAGAGGATCCAAACCCTGTTATTTTCTTTGAACATAAAGGGCTGTATCGAAGCATACGTGAAGACGTGAATGACGACTATTATACATTAGAGATTGGTAAAGCCAATACGGTTAAAACAGGGGGAACTGCCACTGTTATAACTTATGGAATGGGCGTTCATTGGGCTGTAGAAGTTGTGGAGAAGCACGGGTTGGATGTTGAGATATTAGATTTGCGAACTTTACTTCCTCTAGATTTGGATGCAGTTTATGCTGCTGTCAAAAAAACTGGCCGTGTACTTTTATTGCACGAAGATTGCCTAACTGGAGGAATTGGTGGTGAGATTTCAGCATTAATAGCTGAACATTGTTTTGATTATTTAGATGCACCAATTATGAGGGAAGGTAGTTTAGATACACCTGTCCCGTTTGATGGTAATTTAGAGTTAAACTTTATGCCAAAAGAGCGATTTGAAGAGAAACTCTTGCGTTTAATCGCTTATTAATTTTTTGAAAGAAAGTGATTTTAGATTTAAAGTCGCTTTCTTAAATCTTTTTTGCAAGAATCAGCGAGGTGCTGAAAATCTACAGCAAATTCAAGCAACTCTTTATTGGGTTCTTTATCATATAGGAGGTGCCAAACCTCTAACAAACCAATTGAATCGTGCAATCGTTCTGATAGGTGCATCTGATCACCTGCTTTCACAGCTCCTTCTTCAATAACTCGAACGTAAATCCCTGGGAATGGAGCAGCAATAAATGATTTTATTATTTTTTGAGTATCGAACCTTATTCCAAGTTTAAAACATGGTTGTCTAGGCTGTGAAACCTGAACACGAGCATCGCCGAGGTGAAAAATATCGCCTATTTGAATTTGACTTTCATTTAATCCTTCAACTGTAATATTTTCTCCAAAAAAACCTGGATGAAGATCAACCTCTGGAAACTTTTTCCGCCAATACGAATAATGGTCCGCAGAGTATATATAGCATGCTTTATCAATTCCACCATGGTATTTGCGATCTATAACATGGTCTTTAACAACATCAGTTTTACCTAACCAGATAGCAGTGTTTACAGGTCGTTTAAAAATACCTGTTGTTACTTGTTTACCTCGCCATTCTACGGTCTTTTTTTCACCAATGTTTACGCTAAGAACTTTCATTTAAGGTGTTGAAATTGATACTGGAATAACTTTGCCGTTGATCCATTTATTCGCGTTTAAACTGAAGTCAGCAATAAATTCAGCCATTTCTTGGGCAGTTATTGGAGCTTGGTAACCTGGAAAAGCTTCTTCCAACATTTCTGTTTGAACCGCACCTAACGCAAGACAATTAACTTGGATATCTAGTTCTTTTAATTCTTCAGCAAGGCATTCGGATAGACCAGCGACCGCAGATTTTGAAGCACTATAAATTGATAAACCTGGAAACTTTGAACTTCCTTGAAATCCTCCCATAGAACCAGTGTTTACGATGTGTCCACCGTTTGTCATAAAGGGGATTGTAACTTGGCAGGATTGTAGTAAGCCAGATACATTGGTTTGCAAAGTTGTGTTTATTTCGTCAGGCGTCAATTCTAGCACGGGCTTATTGATCAAGAAACCTGCATTATTTATGAGTACATCGACAGAATCAAAACATTCTGAAATAGAATTGTGTAAAGTTTGTTTTAGATTCTCTGCCTTTAAATCCAGTGTACCAAACTTCAAATTGCCTGTGTTGCATTTTTTCTTTAAGTCGACAAGTTTCTCGACACTTCTAGCCAGTACAAGTACGTTGTGTGATTGACTTAGAGATTCTGCCAAAGCACTTCCAATACCACGACTTCCACCAATAATAACTATGTTTTTCATAACCCAAAATTAGATAAAATTATCAATTGGGTGATGATGTTGTATCGATTAGTATTCGTCAAAAGAAACAACAACTTTTTCGGAAGTAGGGTGAGCTTGACAAGTTAAAATGAATCCGTTTTCAACTTCATCTTCTTCCAAAGCAAAGTTTAAATCCATTCTCACTGTTCCTTCTAAAACCTTTGCTCGACAAGTACAACAAACACCTCCTTTACATGAAAAAGGTACATCAGCGTCTTCATCTTGAGCGGCCTGAAGGATATTTGTTCCATTCGAATTCAACTCAAACTCATATTCCTCATCATCAATTATTACTGTAACTTGACTTTCTATTGGAGCTCCGCTTTCAACTGAAACATTTTCCGTAGGAACAGAAACTGTGAATAATTCAAAATGTATTTTTTTACTATCGATTCCTTCTGCCAAATAAAAGTCTTTTATAGTCATAATCATCTCTTCAGGTCCACAAGCATATATACCAGCTATTGCTTTTCCTGCTTGATCTTTACTGAAGAATTCTGCACATTTTGCACGATCAATTCTTCCTGTTGTCAAAGCATCACCAGAATTTTCTTGGCTGTAAATATAAGTCAGTTTAAATCCATCATTAGCCGATGACAATGCATCTAGTTCATCTTTAAAGATTACACTTTCAGTGTTTTTATTACCATAGTATAATTGTATCGTACTCTCAGATTCTTCGTTGAGAATAGCTTTAATCATAGATAATACAGGTGTAATACCTGAACCAGCTGCATAAAAAACATAATGCGCTGAATTACCTTGCTTAGGGTTTACTTTAAAATTTCCCATTGGAGGCATTACCTCTAATTCATCACCCGATTTTAGCGTATTATTTGCAAAAGATGAAAATAAACCATTTTCTATCTCTTTTACCGCTACTGTTAATTGATGCTCATGTGGGGCAGAGCAAATTGAATAAGAACGTCTTACATCTTCACCGTTAATCAATGTTTTCAACGTTAAGTATTGACCAGGTTCAAATTTGAATTCACCAGCTAAAGTGCCCGGTACATCAAATGTAATCGAGACTGTATCTGCAGTTTCTTTGTTAATGTTAGCAACTTTTAAATTGTAAAACGACGTGCTCATATTTCTAAAATTTTGCGTAAAAATAACAGTATAATCTTTATAAACCGTGAATGAATAGAGAGAAATTTTAACAGTTTGATGTAAATATTTGAAATATTATTGTCATCTATTTTAAGTTTTTCTTTTTCAATCTAAATTTCAATCATTATCTTTAAGCTTTATTGATGATACTTGACAACTGTTCGGTATCCCTTACTCAAAACAATGCAAAAGATAAATTACCTCAAAGGCTTACTAATAGTCTTTATTACGTTTCCTTGCTTCTGCTTTTCCTATGATTTGGAAGAAGTTTCAAACTATAAAAAAAAATTTCCGGAAAACCTCGCCGTAATTTTAAGTCAACATGAAATAGTTGAAATAGAATTGGATAAAAAAACGGCTGATTTACAAATATTTGAAACTTGGACGGAAGAAGTCTTGTATTTGAAACCAACAGCAAAGTATTATACAAGCGATGCAATTTATACTTCTGAGTTTTTTGAGGATATTGTTTCTGTAGATGTAACTGTTTACACCAATGAAGGTAAAAAATTTAAGTTAAAAAAAGACGATTTTAATTTGGTAGATTCTCCACCAAGTAGTTGGGTCTTTCATGATGATGATAAGGAATTAGTGTTTGATTTAAAGGAATTAGGGGAAGGGTATAGAACAGTAATTTCATATAAAAAGAGGATTAAAAAACCAGAATTTTTTGGTTCATTCAATTTTATGGCACATTACCCTATAGTTGATAAACAAGTGGAAATACATTATCCCATAGAAGTGAAGATGAAATTTTACGAACGAAATTTTCATGATTTTGGAATCGTAAAGCATCAAGAAGAATCAAAAAAAGGAATGGTGTCGACCTGGCGAGTGAAAGAAGTAAAAGCGTTTGAAAAAGAAAAAGGGGCAACTAACATGAAAAATCACATCCCCTTTTTAATTGCTCAAATTGAGTCTTACAACAAGAATGATAAAGTGGAAAAATTGATCGGTTCTGTTGATGATTTACACAGTTATTTTCAAGAATTTTTATTGTTAAGTGATCAAATCCACAAAGGCGGAGAGGAATACGCTGAATTGGAACAGAATAAACCAATGGAAGACTTGGTTGATAGTTTACTTCTCGGAGTAGAGGGGCGGGTTCAAACAATCGATACAATTTTCAAATGGGTACAAGCGAATATTAAATATATTGCTTTTGAGGACGGAATTAATGGGTATGTACCCCGTTCATGCAGCAAAACACTTTCCAATCGCTATGGGGATTGTAAAGATATGGGAAACCTATTGGTTGCAATGTTGTCTCATGCTGGTATAGATGGTGCAAAAGTTGCATGGGTTGGTACACGAGATATACCTTTTTTGATGAGCGAAATCCCAACACCGCTGGCCTGTAATCATGTAATTTGTGTTGTTCAAAAAGAAGATAGTTCTTATTTTTATTTAGATGCAACTTCTTCTGAAGGTTCGATCTTCTATCCACCGAAAGGAATCCAAGGAAAAGATTTATTAATTCATGATGGAGTCGATGAATTTACCCTATTTGTTGTTCCTCCAGTAAAAGCGGATAGCAATTATTTGAAAAGTACCATACGTTATTACTGGGATGGTATAGACTCCCTCAGAGGATCAGGCGAAGATTCTTTTAGCGGTTATGAAAGAGAGCGAAAAACATATCGCTTAAATAATTCGGATGATGAAGATTTGTACGATTATGTTAAAGGAATAACCCTTGGAGGTTTAAATCGGTTTAAGTTAAATGATTTTAAAATTGAATATCTCGATGAAAGAAAAAAGCCTTTAAAAATCACTTATGATTTTGCAACTGATGATCCTTTTATTCGACATGACAGCGCCTTGATTTTTAATCCGACAATTTTTAAACCAAGGTTGACAAAGTATAACAAAAAAGACCATTCTTTAGCGCGATTTAAAAACCATCATCGTGTGGTTGATTATACTTTTGAATTTGAAATACCAAAAGGGTATGAAATCGATTATATTCCAATTGGAACTTCATTTAAGAGTGAATATTTTCATTACCAATCAACATTTAGCGTGCAAGAGACTAAAATTGTGGTAAACCACACTTATAAATATCATTTATTAGAAATTCCTCCAGCCTTATACGAAGATTGGAACAAGATGGCAGATGCAATAAATGCGTCAACAATTCAAAACATTATCCTCAAAAAAATAAAATAATTATGCGTGTAATTTTTGTGTTTCTCTTGGCGAGCTATGGTCTAAATTCGTGGGGTCAACAATATCCATTTCATAAGCATTATGATTTGGGTGAGGCATCAACTTACGCAACGGATGATGGAACTAAGCAGCTCTATTATTACACGAAATATCTGATGACAATTGAATATGATTATATTCCATATGTTGGTCACGTAAAATATAAAACAAAACATTATCGTGTTAAACTTAATGCTGATGTAGCTATTGAGGAGTTTAATAAAGTTTATATTCCAATGGAAAATGCGTATGGCATCATGAAAGCTGAAGCTCGGGTTATTAAACCAAACGAAGTGATTGATGTAGATGTTGATCTCGAACAATTTTACAGTGAAGAAGAGGGGGAGAACTATCAATATTTTCCAATTTCAGGATTGGAATTGGGAGACGAGGTTGAGATATTTTACTCATTAAGAATGGCACCATCGTATAATGGAGAACAATTTTTGTTTCAAGGAGAAATGCCGATTTATGATTTTGACTTTAGGTTAATTGCTCCAATTGATACTTATTTCAACTTGCTCTCGCAAAACGGACTTCCAGAACCTCAATTACTGGATACTATCCTACAAAAAAATGAATATTGGATCCATTTAGATACAATTCCAGCACTTAAAAGTGAATATTTTTCAGAATATAACAACGTATGTATGAGATTAGATGCTTCTTTGAGCAGCATTAAAGGAACTGTAGATGAAACTTATTCTCCCTATGATTCATACAGCTCATATGCAAAAGGAGCCTTTGCTTATTCATTATCAAAAAAAGATTTAAAAGCTTTAGAACAATTGTCTAATCGCTTAGGAGTTTCTAGGCTGAATAAGGAAATTGATAATATCAGAAAGATAGAAAATTACATGAAAAATGATTTTCTAGTAGGGTATGGAGAGCGCGATTTAAGTATTTATGAAATTATTGAACAAGGTAAATCTGATGGGATTGGAGCCATGAATTTATTTATGCGGCTATTAAGTTTTGTAGGAATCGAATTTGAATTTGGTCTTGTTTCCGACCGTTACGATTCTTACTTTTCTGATGAGATAGAGTCCGATAAGTTTATGCAAAATTATTTCATTTATTTCCCGCGAATTGACGAATACCTCGCACCATTAGATTTTGGTTCAAGGCTCGGTTATTTAGATCATGATTGGACTCCAAATAACGGTCTTTTCTTTAAGATGGAGAAAAACTACCTGAATGATAAACTGGAAGGAACGATCAAGCCCATTAAAACAACTCCATCAGCCTCTAATAGCGATAGCACTGTAATTGTCATTAATGTACATGACGACTACGCGTCAGCAGATATCACTATTGAGCGTTATATTAAAGGGTTTAAAGCAGGTGAACATCAAGTTTATTACCAAGTATACAATAAACAGAAAAAAGAAGAGGTGCACGATGAGCTATTGGATATTTTCAAGAACAATTCGAGATACGAATTAAAAGAAATAAAACATGCTAATTCAGCGGATGCTTTCCACAAACCTTTAATCGTTAAGGGAACAGTCACGTCCATGCATGCTCCTTTGTTTGAACGTGCAAACAAAATGGTTATACTGGATTTTGGAGTGTTTTTTAAGGAATATGTCGATCCAAAAGAGCTGGATAGAAAACAGTTTGATTTTGTCTTTGCTCATGCGCTGGTGAGGAGTAAAGAGATCCAAATAAACTTTCCAAATGACGTTAATTTGTTGAATACAGACGCCATTCCTGTATTTGATGATTTGGTGGACATCGAATCCATTCAGATTAGCTCGAACTTAAAACTTGAAAAAAACAAGATGATTTACAAGGTTCGAGATGAATATAAACAACAACGATACCCGGTTGATTTGAAGCAAGATATAATTAAAGTCTTTGACTTTCATGATGAATTAACGAAGGTTAAATTATTGATTGAGGAACAATAAAATAAAATCAATCCAATTGGATGAATTAATTGTTAATTACATGTTGAAAACTACTTTCAAATGCCAAGAACATCTTCGTTTTTAAGAATCTGAATTTGTATCTTTGCTTATTGCGAGTCTACACTCGTAGAGATGAATAAATGCGACTTCTTGATTCGTATTTAGAGGTAAATTTAAAAAGATTTATGAGCGAAGAACAAAGTAAAAAAGGCGGTTACGGTGCAGATAGTATTCAGGCCTTAGAAGGAATGGAGCACGTGCGTATGCGCCCTTCAATGTATATTGGTGATGTAGGAATTAGAGGACTTCACCACTTAGTATATGAGGTTGTAGATAACTCGATTGATGAAGCATTAGCAGGACATTGTGATCGAATTGAAGTAACAATTCTTGAAGGAGACGGGATACGAGTGTCAGACAATGGTCGTGGTATTCCTGTCGGATTACATGCTAAAGAAAAGGTGTCTGCCTTGGAGGTTGTTATGACCAAAATTGGTGCTGGAGGTAAATTCGATAAAGATTCTTACAAAGTATCAGGAGGTCTCCACGGGGTTGGTGTTTCGGTTGTAAATGCCTTATCTCGTCATTTAGAAGCTGAAGTTCATCGTGAAGGGAAAATTTGGCGTCAAGAATATGAACGTGGAAAAACTCTATATGCTGTAAAAGAAGATGGTGTATCGAATGAAAATGGAACGACGGTTACATTTTTTCCAGATCCACAAATTTTTGATCAACTTACCTACAATTATGACACGCTTGCTGCTCGTATGCGTGAATTGGCATATTTAAATAAGGGAATCACGGTTACTATTATTGATGAACGTGAAAAGGATGAAGAAGGCAATTTCAAACAAAATGTGTTCTACTCAGAAGAAGGATTAAGTGAATTTGTTAAATTCTTGGATGAATCACGGGAGGCTTTAATCGAAGAAGTGATACATATTGAAGGTGAAAAGAGTGGTATTCCGGTTGAAGTTGCCATGATCTATAATACTTCTTATGCTGAAAACCTTCATTCGTACGTTAATAACATCAATACCCATGAGGGAGGAACTCATTTGTCTGGATTTAGAAGAGGTTTAACAGGTACGTTAAAAAAGTACGCTGAAGAATCTGGGATGCTGGATAAATTAAAGTTTGAAATTGCGGGAGATGATTTTAGAGAAGGATTAACGGCTGTAGTTTCAGTGAAGGTTGCTGAACCGCAATTTGAAGGTCAAACCAAAACAAAACTAGGAAATAGAGAAGTTAATGCTCCAGTATCTCAGGCTGTTTCAGAAATGTTGACGGACTATTTAGAGGAGCATCCGAAAGACGCGAGAAGAATTATCGAAAAAGTAATTCTTGCTGCCACAGCGCGACACGCAGCGCGGAAAGCCCGTGAAATGGTTCAACGTAAAAATGTTCTAACAGGAGGTGGTTTACCAGGTAAGTTGGCAGATTGTTCTTCAAAAGATCCGGCAGAATCAGAAGTTTATCTAGTTGAGGGAGATTCAGCGGGAGGTACTGCGAAACAAGGGAGAGATAGACATTTTCAAGCCATTATGCCGCTTAGAGGTAAAATCTTGAATGTTGAAAAGGCAATGCAGCATAAGATTTTTGAGAATGAAGAGATAAAGAATATTTATACCGCATTAGGTGTTCGAGTTGGTACAGAAGATGATGAACGGGCATTGAATTTAGAAAAACTGCGCTACCACAAAATCATTATAATGTGTGATGCCGATGTGGATGGATCTCATATCGAAACGCTTATATTGACTTTCTTTTTTAGATATATGAAAGAGCTAATTGAAAAAGGTTATGTCTATATTGCGACTCCACCACTTTATCAAGTGAAAAAGGGAAAACGTTCAGAATACGCATGGAATGATGATCAACGCGATCGATTAATTATGGATATGAAAGGTTCAGGATCTGATTCAAGTGTGAGTGTGCAACGTTATAAGGGTCTTGGAGAGATGAATGCGGAACAATTGTGGGATACAACAATGAACCCTGAATTTAGAACTTTGCGCCAAGTCCAAATTGAAAATGCAATGGAAAGTGATAGAACTTTTTCTATGCTTATGGGTGACGAAGTAGCTCCAAGAAGGGAATTTATCGAAAAGAATGCGAAATACGCAAATATCGATACTTGATTTATTTTGAGTTTATTCATAAATGCCTCTTCAGATATGTTGAGGCATTTTTTTTTATCTTTAGCTTAACGGAATTTAATTTTATGGTGAAACAAGGCAAAATGCCCACTTTTGAAACAGTTGACGATTATATTCGTTCACAATCTGTTGAAGCGCAAGATGTATTAAATGAAATAAGGACCATAATTAAAGAAGTCGTTCCTGACGCCGAGGAGCTCTTAAACTATAAGGTGCCATCTTATACCTTAGTTCCAAATGGAAAAAGGGACCATCAAATTATGTTTGCGGCTTATGCAAAATTTATTGGTTTTTATCCTTTTCCCACAACAATTGAAGCATTTAAATCTGAACTTAAGAGTTTTAAAACAGGTAAAGGGTCAATTCAATTCCCTTTTAACAAACCCTTACCCAAGGATTTAATACGCAAAATGGTTCAATTCAGGTTGAACGAAATTCATGATTCTAATTTAAATGGTTAAAGATTCAAGCTTAATTTTTCTCCTTTTGACTGCACTTTTGTTCAGTTGCAGAGTGGCTTACCGTGTAATTTTAGGTGTGGATAGTACGCCAGAGTTTTATACAGAAGAAGATTTAAAAAAAGAGTGTAAAAAATTTGACATCCCACTTGAACAGGCTTGGATAATGGATACATCAATTTATTATCATGAAATAAAAAAGTACTATAAATCAATTTTTGAAAAAATAGACAAAAAAGATTCAATCGCCCTAAAACAAATTTATAGGGTTGCCAAAGATGATAGTCAACCCGTGCAATTACGTGTATTTGATCGGGAAGGAATTGAAATTTTTAAAACGGTCAATTGCTATCTCGACCCGCCAATTCCAATGGACTGGAATAGTAGGGGAGCCTTTAATCAGTTTCCTCCAAAAACTAAAATTGAAAGTTTGAATCAACATCACCTAAATTATGATTTCTTTCTTAACGCTGCTCACCCCATAGATAAAACTACCGCGGACAATGTAGGTAAAGTCGACCCTGACTATTTTGTGATTGTTATATGGAATACATACATGAAACGCGCCTCTCGTAAATTGATTAAGTTGATTGGTGAAAAATTTAGTAACCTTGAGCAGTCAATAGAATTCAAATACATTAATAATAACAATGCACTTATCTGGCAATTAGCCAATGATGAGCAGAAGGAAAAAATATTAAAAGCACTAAAAAAGAAAAAAAATGTCAATCACTAAAGAGTCTGAATTAATAGGAATGCAACGCGTAAGTCAAGCAGTTGCAAAGACGCTAAAGCTAATGAGAGAACATGCTAAAGTAGGTATGTCAACGAAAGAATTGGACGAATTTGGCGGACAAATTTTGAAAGAATTTGGAGCTAAATCAGCGCCATATTTGACCTATGGCTTTCCTGGTTACACCTGTATTAGTGTGAATGAGGAAGCTGCGCATGGAATACCTTCACCGTTCAAGATTTTGAAAGAAGGTGATTTGGTAAATATTGATGTTTCGGCAGAACTAGATGGTTTTTGGGCTGATAATGGAGGCTCGTTTGTTCTAGGAAAGGATTTGTACAATCATCAACCGCTTGTAGATGCTTCAAAAGCTATTTTAAGGAAAGCAATTTTTGCCACTCGTGGAGGGATTAAAATTTCTGACATTGGTGGTTTGATTGAAAAAGAAGCGAAGAAACGAGGTTTTAAAGTTATTAAGAATCTCGCTGGCCATGGAGTTGGTTTGAGCTTACATGAAGCGCCTGAAAATATTCTCAATTATCGTGTTCGTATGAATGGTGAACGATTCAGAAAGAATACTACAGTTGCAATTGAAACCTTTATTTCAACTAAATCAACTATAGCTGTTGAATTACAAGACGGATGGACCTTAGTTGGGAATAAAGGAGGTTATGTCACACAACACGAACATACTATTCTAATTACAGATAATAAACCAATTGTTCTTACTGCAGAGAATGAAATATGGGAGGCTGCTAGTTAATTAAATTTTAGTGCAACATTGTTGCATTACTTATATTTTCATTATTTTTACGATTCAATTCGTAAAACAGACTAATGAAAAGGAGAAACGTACTTAAAACAATTTTTTGGTCGGGTATTGTTATCAATTTTCAATTGCCACTTTGGGCAAAACAATCTAAAATAATGAAAATGAATCAAGAAAAGTATGACGTAATTATTATTGGAGGAAGTTATGCAGGTTTATCAGCTGCAATGGCCCTCGGACGATCCACTCGAAAAGTGTTGATTATTGATGGTGGTAAACCATGTAATCGATTCACCCCACACTCTCATAATTTTATTACCCACGATGGAGCTGAACCAGCAGCTATTTCTCAAAAAGCCAAAGAAGAAGTTCTTGAATACAATACTGTTGAATGGGTAAATGGAATGGCAAATAAAGTTGTTAGAGTAGATAATGGTTTTAAAATCTCCTTATCCGATAACCAATCTTTTTTATCGCAAAAAATAGTACTGGCAACTGGTATTAAGGATGTTTTAATGGAACAGCCGGGATTTAAAGAAGCTTGGGGGAACTCAATCATTCATTGCCCTTATTGTCATGGTTATGAGTTTAAAGAGAAATATACGGGAATTATCGCTAATGGTGATAAGGCGATGCATTTAGCAGGAATGGTGAATAACCTCACTAAACATTTAACAATTCTTACAAATGGAATGCCTCAATTTAATGATGATGATTTAAAAAAACTTGCAAATCACCAAATTGATGTAGTGGATAAAGAAATTTCAGCATTTAAACAAACTAATGGAAAGTTAGAGGCTGTAGTTTTTTCTGATAAAACTGAACTGTTATTTGAAGCGACATACGCTGCCTTACCGTTTGAACAAGCATCTGTCATAAAATCAACAGGTTGCGATTTGGATGAAGCTGGTTTTATCAAGGTAGATGAATGGAACCGTACTTCTGTCGAAGGGATTTATGCTGCGGGGGATAACTGCACTTTTATGCGATCTGTGGCAAATGCCGTAGCAGTAGGAAACAAAGTTGGTGCTGTTGTTAATATGGAACTTATCCACGAAAACTTTTAGAAGTCTCGATGAATTTTTGGGAACGTCATTTTCGAGAAAAAAAGAAAATGTGGGGATTGACACCTGCAAATTCGGCTTTGATAATAAGTGAATTGTTTAATAATGAAAACTTTACTAATATTCTTATCCCTGGTTTTGGATACGGTAGAAACGCTCTCCCTTTTTTGACGTATGGGGCAAAAGTAACAGGAATTGAAATTTCAGAATCAGCATTGAATTTGCGTTCTGAAGAATGGAACGAAAATCTTAAAATTCATTTAGGTTCAGTCTCCGAAATGCCTTTTGATAAACAAGTCTTTGATGGGATTTATTGTCACGGATTAATTCATTTGTTAGATCAGGTTGAGTGTAAAAAATTTATTAACGCATGTTATAATCAATTGAAAATGGGTGGAATTATGACATTCACTGGAATTTCCAAACACGATTTAAGTTATGGTAAGGGAGAACAAATTAGCGAGGATCGATTTGAAACACACCCCGGTGTATACATTCAGTTTTTTGATTTGAAAAAGCTGAAAAGTTTATTTTCGGGATATGGAATTGTATCAATCGAGCCAATAAATGAAGGACAGGAAATGTTTTTGATAAAATGTTTGAAAGAGTAGACTAACCAATCTATGAACAATTATTATTTCTTTTTTGGCCTAATTATTGGAAGGGAGTTGGAAACCAAAAAAGGTTTTAATATCTTGGTCGACAAAATGGTGTTTTTCAATGATGAATTACCTTTATATTTCGATTAGTTAAAAAAACCGTATACAATAACTAAAAAATAAACTATGAATTTAAAAAAACGTCTGATTAAAATTTCATTCGCTCTAACTTTATTGCTTGGCTTTGGAGCTAGTGCTAATGCTCAGGTAGAAGAAGGATCTATTATTATTGACCCTTATTATGGAGGACCAAATTTTGGAAAATATTTTGCCCAAGCAATTGTAACTTCTGCAGGTGAGGATGCCGAAGGAATTAAAATTGGAGGAGTTGGACCTGCAGGTCTTCGAGCTGAGTACATGGTAGGGGACAAATTGGGGGTTGGAGTTGATTTTATTTATAACACTTGGAGCGCAACATTCGATGTAGATTCCACAAATCCTGAGGGTATAACTAATCAATATGAAACCACCCTTAAAATGACAAGAATAAGAGTATTGGCAAGACTAAATTATCATTTCGCAACAACGGATCAATTAGATGCTTATGTTGGTTTCGCTGCTGGGTATAATGGAAGAAACTATAGTTTAAAAACGGAGCTTGAAGGGTATGATGATGATTTTATCAATGAACTTACAACGCTTCCAGCTTCTGCAAGAATTGCAATTGGGATGCGATACTATTTTACTGATAATATTGGCCTCAACGGAGAGTTAGGTTTAGGCGGACCATTATTTTCTGCTGGTCTGTCATTGAAATTTTAACACTTCAAAGAAATTTCAAAAGAGGAAGCAACCAAGCTTCCTCTTTTTTGTATATTTAATTCGTTATGCGTCTAAAAGAAATTTTATTTGTGCTTTTTGTCTCAATATTTTGTTGTGTTCCAAAAGTTAACGCTCAAGTACTTGAAGCCAAAGATTTAGTGTTAGAATTAAATATTGGGTACCCAAATATTAAACCTGTTCTAGGTAATTTAGGTGGGATTTCACATGGTGGTTTCGGTTCAGTTTTGAATGAAAAGTCAAGAGGCATAGGACAATTTACGGTAAAATCAGAGTTTTTGATGTCTGATCGAATCGGTTTTATAGCCTCGTTAAATTATCGCTATTTTTACGAGTTTGCACAGCGCGAATATGATATTTACGATGGTGATACCGATACATGGAGCGTTGGACGATATGATTATGAATCAAAATGGCATTATTTTAGATGGTTGTTCGGTTTTAATTTTCACTTATTACGCACTGATCGATTAGATACTTACCTAGGTATTCTTGGAGGTGGGAATTTTTCGTTAAGTAGCTTTTACTCAAATGATCCAAATGCCTCTCAACAAGAAGGTTTTAAACTACCTTTGAATGCGAGAGTTCATTATGGTTTGCGTTATTTTATTGATGATAATTGGGCCGTTAATGTGGAATTTGGTTTAGGTGGACCGCTCGTTAATGGAGGTGTTACATATAAATTTTAATCGTAATGAAATCTTTTTTATTTTTTTTAATAGTGCTCGGCAATTTTAGTTCTTATGCTCAAAACATAAATGAATACCTTAAAGTTCGGGTGCAATACAAGATAAAGTTTGGACAATATGACTATGAAGTATATGTGGATATTGGTAAAAACGGATCTCATTCGTTAGCAGGAAAAGTTGAGAACATGAATGAAAAAGTCAAAATTCATGATGACAACGGGCTGCTTGAATTTGAAAGCGACATTGATATCTTAAATTATTTAGGGGAACAAGGTTGGCAAGTAATTCAATCAAATAAAAATAAAATTTTAGATACAGAATACACGGAGTATTTACTAGAAAAACAGCATGAATAATAGATTAAATCAATCAAATAATTCTATCATTCTAGCTCGACAACTGTATACGGTATAACTTCGTGAATTTAAAAATTAACCCATGCGTTCTTTATTCTTTCTATTTGTAATATTTTGTCAGCTTAATACATGGTGTCAGGACTATGAAAGGTATAAAAGGTATTCTGATACAACTTTTAAGTCATTAGCGCTTGGATACAATCGGGAACTTACGATCACAGTGCCATTTGAATGGCAAAAAAATGTGGATAAGAAGTTTCCTGTAGTTTTAATTTTTGACCGCCAGAATCCAAGAAGTCACAACTATATCATCAATTCAATTGACTATTTAACAAGCAATGAGCAGATGCCAGCTTCAATTATTATTGGAATTGAATCGACAGTCGAACATAGAAGAGCTGAAACTACACATCTTGCATCTCATTTAAATGGTCTTGCGGCTGCGAATGAGTCTTTTATTTTTGAAGAGCTTTTACCATTTGTGGAGAATGAACTGAATGGAAGTCAATTCAGAATACTTATAGGTCATTCAAGGTACGGTTATTTCACCACCGCTTTAATGCATAGTCGATTGAATGATTTAAATGCGGTAATAGCCATGGACCCCTTTTTTGAACAAGATAATGTAAATCTTTGTGATTCAATCGCGGCACTAGCAAACGTTGAACTAACTTCAAAAAAGTTTTATCAGTTTGCAATAGGGGAGGTGTTTAAAGATCAGTATGAATGTATGAAAAAACATATTGATTATTCATCAAACCCTAATTTAATCATTAAGGGAACTTTCTTTCCAGAAGCTGATCACAACGTGGTTCCTGGTTTAACAATTAATTCAGCCTTGTACACAATTTTTGAAGAGTGGAGTAAATACCAAAATATTTACTTAGATAATGATTTTAAAGATCTTGAAAAGTATGTCCAACATCAAGAATTTATTAAGACTTATTACGGCCATAAAATTGGCGGCTCATTAGGCTACCTAAATGGTAAAGGTTGGTATTTCTACGGCGAAGAGGATTATCCGAAAGCCATTCAAGCATGGGAAATTTTAATGAAAGAATATCCGAATTTCGCGGATGGATTGTTGTTTATATTGGATGCGGAATATCAAATGAATGGAAAGATTAATCAGGAAACAAAACAACGTTTTTTAGATGTGCTCAATCATTCTGAAATTCACACAAAAGAAGAAAAAAGTGAGTTATTGAAGGAATTGGAATTGTTGGAGTAATTCACGATGTTTTCAATTAAAGACTAACTTAGCTCTCATTTAATTTTTAAATTTAATGCTATTCAAGAGTTAGGATGAGTGAAATATACCAAGTTCTTAAATCAACATTTAAACGTCCGGTTTATAGCAATACAAGTATCGCATTTCGGTCGACCCAAGCTTTAGTTTTTGGAGGATTTGTAGCATTATTTCTAATTGTCTTTGAACCATTTCAAATTAGCACCTATGGAAAAGGCTGGCAAGTTTTTGCTTTGGGATTCGGAAGTATAACCTTCGGAGTGATGTTTATTTTGAATGTCATCATTCCTCAATTCTTCTACCAATTTTTCGAAAATGAAAACTGGATGTTATGGAAAGAGGTTTTCTACAGTTTGTTAAACGTTCTAACCATCGGAGCAGTTAATAGTGCCTTTTTTTTATTTATGATTTCTGGTGTATTTAATTGGAATATCTATTTTAGGTTCCAATTCTATACCTTTTGCGTTGGTTTACTGCCAATATTTGTAATAGCATTATTAAGAGAAAGGTATGATTACGCCAAATATGCAAAAACTTCAGCCTGGCTCAATAAGCAAAGAAACGGTATCCGAAATAAATCGAAAGACATTCAATCGGTAATTACGCTAACATCTAAAAACAAAAATGAAAACATAGACATCAAAATTGATAATCTACTATTTATTCGATCAATGGATAACTATCTTGAAATTCATACAAAAAATGAAAAATACATCATCAGAAATACACTAAAACAATTAGAAGAGGATTTTAAGAAATACCATCACTTATTCCGTTGTCACAAAAGTTATCTAGTGAATTTTAACCAAGTCGAAGAGGTTCAAGGAAATGCTCAAGGATATAAACTGTCACTCTATTTTACTGATATCAAGGTACCGGTTTCTCGAAAGTTAAATGAAGAAATTAAAAAAAGACTCTTAATATAAACCTTGAGGTTTACCATTGGCCAATTTCATTTCCATTCACCACTTTTTCTTTGCCATTCCTCCCAAAATATCGATTGTTGATTCTTTCTGCATTCAACAACTTTAGATTTGCAAATAAAAAATAGCATGGAAAATATAATTTTGTTTGCGCATGTTTTAACAGGCTTTATAGCTTTATTTGTTGGTTCTTTAATAATGACTAAAAAGAAAGGTACGAAGTTTCATCGTCTTTTAGGAAGAGTCTTTTTTTGGTCAATGAATGGTGTGGTGTTAACAGCACTGTACTTGTCTGTGATTAAGAATAATCTATTCTTATTGCATGTAGGAATTTTTGTCTTTTATCAAAATTTTGCCGGTTGGAGAACTGTTAAAACAAAATCGGTTCTTTTTAAATGGTATGACGTTGCAATAGCAGTTATTTCTGTCCTTAACGGTTTTGCTATGGTGATTGGTGGCAATATCGTTCTGATCATTTTTGGAGGAATTTCAATCTTCTTGTTTTTTGGGTATTTGCGATCATTTATTCTGCTTAATAAGAATAAAAAATTAAAAAGAATTGAATGGTTGGTGCAGCATATTAGTATGAAGGTTGGAGCGTACATCGGAACTTTCACGGCATTTTTAGTTGTTAATATTAACCTTGGTGAATTTAATTGGATCGTTTGGATTGCTCCAACCATAGTTTTTGTGCCAATTCTGAATTATTGGAACTACAGGTTTGCTTTTAAAAAGGAAAATGTTGGATAATATATTTTATTTAACGGGCATACAGCATTGATCTGATTTACAGTTGCAGTATTTTAGATTATAGAGGTGTAGAATTGCCAGTGAAATCGCCAATATATAATTAATGTAATGGGGGAGTTCAAAAAATACGAATTTATCATTAAGTACGGCTAACGCTAACAATGACCAGTTAATCCATAGCGCTAAACTTATTCTTTTTTTTGTTTGGTGTTTGACAGCATGCTTAATCGCGAAAAAAGCGATACCAAGGAATAAAATATCGATACCTGACCACCATAAGGGAGTAACATCGGATTCATGTATTGAGCAGGCATGCGCCACAAAAATTACAGGGGTAGCAATACAGTGGATTATGCATAGTAGACTTGCAAAAGCTCCGACAGCATCAGGTTTTATTTCAGCGATTTTCATTTCTATTTGCTTTTAGGTTTGCATTGGTTGACAAATATAGCAGGTTTGCGCAACTTTTTGCATCAATGTTGCAAATAAAAAAGAGGGTTGAACTCCCCCTGTTTTAATAAACTAAAAAGTCTAATTTTCAATCATTGATTTTATGTCTGGTTTAAAATATAAATCCGACTTTAAAACCTTGCCGTCTTCACGATAAATCGGTTTACCATTTGCATCTAATTTACTCATATTACTACGCTGTATTTCTTCGAAAACTGCTTCCATTTTATCTTGCATTCCATGTTTTAATATTGTACCACATAAAATGTATAACATGTCGCCTAAAGCATCTGCAATCTCCACTAAATCACCGTTTTTAACAGCTTCATAATATTCTTCATTTTCCTCACGCATTAAGTCGTAACGAAGCTTGCCTTCTTGTTCAGATATTTCAGCAGTTGGGGCGTATTTGTTTTCAATTCCAAACGAATCATGAAATTTTTCTACATGTTGAATAACGTTCTTTAAAGTGATGTCTTTTCCCATTATTTTATATTTTTGATAAAGATAATCCAAGTATAAATAATATGAGGTTGAAGAAACAGCTTTTACTAACAATCTGTTCACTTTGCTGTTTCATGGCATTGACTCAAAATTTCTATCCGCCAATTGTAAATTATTCAATCAAGGATTATGGGAAAGATAGAAATCCCGAAAACTTTTGTGTAATCCAAGATCATCGCGGAGTAATGTATTTCGGTACTTCTCATGGCGTACATGAGTTTGATGGAGAAAAATGGAATTTTATTCAGGCTGGATTCGGGGCCTTTACTCGCTCTTTAGCATTGGATTCAAGCGGTGTTATTTATGTTGGAACTTATGATGATTTTGGTTTACTTGCACCTGATTCAACTGGTGGATTGAAGTTTGTATCTCTAAGGTCCGATTTACCAGAAAACCTTTTTTTTAGCAAT
Source organism: Crocinitomix algicola (assembly GCF_001661595.2). GTDB lineage: Bacteria > Bacteroidota > Bacteroidia > Flavobacteriales_D > Crocinitomicaceae > Crocinitomix > Crocinitomix algicola. The sequence goes on along the minus strand of NZ_LYPF02000020.1, from coordinate 67,242 downwards.
GTTTGGCGCATTCACGCGACACAACAATTTGTATACTTTCAAGCGGAAGAAGTCTTAATTACCTATGATATTCAAACTAAAAAAACGAACTACTTAATTCCCTCTACAAGTTTTCATACAAGTTTTTTAATCAATAATGAGTTGTATTTGCGACAACGTGAGGTGGGCCTTGTGAAAAAGGTGAAAGACGAATTAATTCAACTCAAAGGTTCTGAGATTTTTGCTAATTATGGTGTGTTTGGTTTACACGAGATCGAGGGAGATAGTTTATTGATAATAACACAGGAATTAGGGGTGTTTAAATGGTCGAACAATCAGATTAAGGTTTTGCCTGATCAAAACCCTTTACCAACGCATGAGTGGGGAATTTATGGTTCAATTCGTTTAAGAGATGGAACTTTTGCGCTGAATACCTTGACAAAAGGAGTTCTGGTTATTGATAAAAATGCAAATTTAATTCGTAAAATTGATAGAAGCGTAGGTATTCGATCTGATGTTGTACATGCAATTTTTCAAGATCGTGATCTAAACCTTTGGCTAGCATTAGAAAATGGGATTTCAAAAGTGAATTATCATTCCCCGCTTTCATATTTTGATGATAAAACGGGCATTGAAGGAAATGTTGAAGCAATTATCCGATATAAGGATAAACTATATGTCGGTACCTCTTATGGACTTTTTGTCCAAGACCAAGATGCCTTTGGAGCACGAATATTTAAAAATACAAGAGTTCTAAAAGGGCAAGTTTGGGATTTTGAAATCGTTGATGATATTCTCTATGTGGCTTCAGCGAATGGCGTACTTGCAACAAAAGATGGATTAAATTATCAACAAACTACAGATGTCAATTCAACTACATTAATTTTTCATCCAATCAAAGACTATTTTATCGTTGGTGGAGCGGATGGAATTTTCATTTTTAATAAAGACTTCGATGTCATTTGGTCGCATAACCAGTCATTTTCAACTTTTTTAGGTGGCGAACTTGATCCAAATGATGTGAACACAATTTGGTTAGGAACAACCGCTTCAGGAGCTTTGCGAATTATTGATAAGGGAAATAAGACTTTTAAACTCGATCAATATGGCGATTTTGATGGGTTGTTGGATGGAATGGGAAAACCTATTTTATATGGAGATAGTCTGATTTTTGGTGCAAAAGACGGTCTGTATTATTTCGTTCATGAAGATATCATGAAAGCGGAACTAAAAGAACAGCTGACAGAAGAAGAACTTAATGATCCCGACCTTGTTAAAGGAATTTTTGAAACCTATGAGTTAAAAGATTCTTTATTCACTGGACAGTTTTTATTGCTAGAAAAAGGAATTGATCGAACATGGTATTGTAATGAATTTAAAGTTGGGTACTATGATGAAAATACGAAATCATTTATCAATCGACCTTTTTGGGGGATAGATTATGGACGAATTAATAAGTTTTACCTCGAGGATAATGGTGTTTTTTGGATTGGCGCAGCTGAAGGCCTTATTCGCTATCAACAAAATGATTTTAAGAGATATCATTCTGATTTTTCAGCATTAATTAGACAAGTAAAGCTTATCAAAGGTGATGTTTTATTTAACGGAGTGCATCCAGGTGCCAAAGATAAATCAACTGGACTTCAGAGGCAATCTGACGTTCCTGCTATTCACTATGCGCTGAATGATGTTCAATTCTCTTTTTCAGCACCGTATTTTGAAGATGAACATCAACCCGAATACCGATTTTTACTAGAAGGTTATGATGATGATTGGTCAAATTGGAATCTTAAAAGTGAAGTAAGTTATAATAATCTTGATGAAGGGAATTATCAATTTAAAGTGGAGGCAAAAAATATTTACGGACAAATAAGTCGAATGGCAACTTATTCATTTACGGTTTTACCTCCTTGGTACCGAACCGGATGGGCCTATTTATTATATGGATTTGCGTTTTTGTTTGTGCTATTTTTAGGAGTGAAAATTAGCTCAATGCGGTTAAAATCAAAAAACTTGTGGCTTGAAGGGGTTGTTGAAGAACGAACGAGTGAAATTTCTCAGAAAAATATTGTGCTTGAGCATCAAAAAAAAGAAATAGAAGATAGTATAAATTATGCTCAACGAATTCAAGAAGCGATTTTACCCCTTGAAGAACAAATGAAAAAATGGTTACCAAACTCTTTTGTGCTGTTTCGTCCTAAAGATATTGTAAGTGGTGATTTTTATTGGTTTTTAGCACGTGAAAACAAGCTTATAATAATTTGCGCAGATTGCACAGGTCATGGTGTTCCTGGTGCTTTTATGAGTATGATAGGATCGGATAGGTTGAATAATATTGTATCGGAAAAGAAAATTACCTCACCGGCTCAAATTTTGTCTGAGCTGAACCAAGCGATTAAAAAATCGCTGAAGCAAGATGGTCAAAAAAATGCGACAAGAGATGGTATGGATGCAGCGGTATGCACTGTTGATTTAAACAAGAAAACACTTTATTATGCAGGAGCAAATCGACCGTTATGGATCTTTAATGAACATAATGAATTGACTGAAATAAAAGCAACTAAAGTGGCAGTTGCGGGCTTTACACCAGAAAATCAAGTTTATGAGGAACACGAAATACCCTTGTCCTTAGATATGAAATTTTATATGACTACGGACGGCTATGCAGATCAGTTTGGAGGTGAATTTGACAAAAAGTATAAAGTCAAAAACATGAAAAACTTTATTCGCAAGATTGCGAATGAAAATTTCGTGGTCCAAGGTCAACTACTCGAAAAAGAACTACTAAATTGGATGGGAAATACAGAACAAGTAGATGATATTTGTGTTGTGGGATTTAAAATTGGTGAAAAGGTTTTAAATGAACAAAATGAAGTTGAAAACAAATTGTAAAAAAAACTAAAAAAAAAGGGGTTACCGTTGTGTTATATAATTTATTCTTCGTAATATTGCACCCCCGTAATTAAGGGAGCCAAAGATTATTGACATGAGTAACATTATAAAAGAAGTTCAGGAAGAGTTAAACGGGAAAAACGAATTTCCTGATTTTAAAGCGGGTAGTACAGTAACTGTGCACTATAAAATTAAAGAGGGTAACAAAGAAAGAGTTCAGTTATTCCAAGGCGTTGTAATTCAAAGAAGAGGTTCTGGAGCTACAGAAACTTTTACAGTGAGAAAAATGTCTGGTAATATCGGTGTGGAAAGAGTTATTCCTTTTAATTCACCATTCATCGAAAAAATTGAAGTGAATAAAGTTGGTGATGTACGTAGAGCAAGAATCTACTACTTTAGAGAGAGAAGAGGAAAATCAGCTCGTATCAGAGAGAAAAAAGTTTACGCTACTAAGTAAAAATAGTATTCAGATAAATCTGAAGAAAATCCTACCATTTTGGTAGGATTTTTTCGTTTATAACCATTTTTAATTAAATTTAGCTGAAGTAGGAGTCGAATGAGAAAATTCATAATATCAGCTTTATATTGGTTATGTTTCCAGGTAGTGGCACAAACAGATTCGTTGCAACTTTATAAATACCACTCTATATTTGGTGAGTTTGGGTTGAATTATGACATTAATCAAATTAAAGAAAATCAATTCGAATTTCAGACTTACTCTTATGATTTAGGAATTTCGATAGGGGTGTCAGAATCTTATCACTTAAACTTGGAGTGGAATATTGGTTTGACGATGATGGATCAATACGCTTTGCAGGGTGAAGTCGGTAATTTTATAAATTACCCAAATTTAAAGGAATCAGAACCCTACCGATATTGGGGTGGATATACGGGGCCCTCCATATTTTTAGGTCGTTACCATCAATTAGAACTTTCAACATTCTTTGGGGTAGGCAGGTACACTAGAAATAATCCTTTTGTCAAAAGAATGGATGCGGAATGTAGGTTTAGGTTAGGCTATAGATATATTACCCCAAAACGACTTATTTTTCACCCTAATATTAGCGTAAATCTTGCGAGGTTAGGGTTTAACGAACCACTCTATAGTGCGAAATTGCGAATAGCCTACTTTATAAGTAAACCAACCTCAAAAGTTTTACCCAACGCTCATGTAAAACAAAAACTTCCGCATCAGATACATCTATCTGCCTTTGCTTATTGCTTTAGTTTTAATGGGGATTTTATTGGAGGTGGTTTGTCAGTAGATCATTTTTATTTTAATCGTAAAGGTGTTCAATTAGGTTATGGTGTAGCGGGTCGATATGGTTGGCAATATGAAGGAGGAACCTTGTTCTCAACGCAAGGTTATTTGATCGGTTTAATCGGTACTTCACCCTTAAAAATAGAAATAGCAACAGGAATTAATATTCCTTTTAATGAGTATTCAGGTTTCGGTTCGGACATAGAGCAATACCATATCGGTCTTGGGCTGAGGGCTGTACCAGAGGACGACCCAATCATAGTTCGCGCCGGAGTATCGACTACTGGTTTTATCTACAGTTCAGTAGGTATAAATATTCGAACGAAAAAGGAGTAGAGAATTATGCTTCTTTTAATTTTTCAATTAAGAATTCTCCGGTCACACTTTCAGAGCATTTCACAAGGTCTTCAGGTACCCCCTCAAACAAAACTTGACCACCATGTTTTCCACCGCCGGGTCCAATATCAATTATCCAATCAGCTGTTTTTAAAACATCTCCATTATGCTCAATAACTAAAACAGAATGTCCTTTTTTTATTAATTGATTGAAGGAGAGTACGAGTTTTTCTATATCGTGAAAATGAAGTCCCGTTGTCGGTTCATCAAATATGAATAGAGTAGGGGTTACTTTGCTTTTATTTGTGGTTAAAAAAGAGGCTAACTTTACACGTTGAGCCTCACCACCGGATAGAGTGCTCGAAGATTGTCCAAGTTTTAAATATCCTAATCCTAATTCATATAGTGGACCAATGCGTTCAATTATTTTTTCCTCTAAACGGTTGCCTCCATCAAAAAAGGACATAGCGTCTTCTATCGTCATGTTTAAAACATCATTGATGGTTTTACCATTAAATTCTACCTCTAAAGCTTCCGTAGTAAACCGTTTCCCTTTGCATTCTTCACACTCCAATTTTACGTCTGCCATGAATTGCATTGAAATGGTAATTTCACCTTCACCTTTACATACTTCACACCTTCCGCCAGGAACGTTGTATGAAAAGTAACCTGCTTTATATCCTCTAACTTTTGCCAGTTGTTGTTTAGCGAATAAATCGCGGATGAAATCAAAAGCTTTCACATAAGTTGCTGGATTACTTCTTGATGAACGACCAATGGGATTTTGATCAACCATTTCAACATCTTCGATGCGATCTATATCTCCTGATAATCCATTAAAATCTCCAATTGTGGAGCTGGACTTTCCTAATTGTTTTAAAAGTGCAGGATAAAAAATCTGTTTAATGAGTGTTGATTTTCCAGAGCCTGAAACTCCGGAAATACAAACCAAACCGTTAAGGGGAATTTTTACATTAATATTTTTTAAATTATTCTCACGAGCACCTTCAATGAATATTGCACTATTCAATTTTCGCCTGTTTGTTGGAATAGGTATAGATTTTCGCTTGGTGAGATAATCAGCCGTTAGACTATTTTTTGCATTGAGTAATTCTGCGTGTCTACCTTGAAAAACAATTTGTCCACCGTTAACACCTGCCATTGGACCAATATCTATGATTTGATCAGCTGCTTGCATCATCTCTTCTTCATGTTCAACTACAATCACAGTGTTTCCAACATCCCTGAGTTGATTTAGAATGCCAATTAAACGATGAGTGTCCTTAGGGTGCAGGCCAATACTTGGTTCGTCTAATATATACATCGAACCTACAAGACTACTGCCAAGTGAAGTGGCTAGATTAATTCTTTGGGATTCACCTCCAGATAAGGTTGCCGATTGACGATTCAAGGTTAAATACCCTAATCCAACTTCACATAAATAGGAAAGTCGGTTTTGAATTTCTATTAACAATCGCTCTGCAATTTCTGTCTGGTATTTGTCGAGTGTAATTTGTTTAAAAAGTTCCGTTAATTCATCGATTGGCATCAACATTAAATCACTCAATTGATGTCCGTCGATCTTAACATAATTTGTTTCTTTTCTAAGTCTCGTTCCTCTGCAATCAGGACATTTCGTTTTACCACGGTAACGTGATAACATTATACGATACTGAATTTTGTAGGTCTTAGATTGAACGTACTCAAAAAAATCATCTATTCCTTGCATGCGGCCACTACCTTTCCAAAGGAGCGTTTTTTCTTCTTCCGTCAATTCACTGTATGCTCGATGTATAGGGAAATTATGATTTGCTGCATGTGCAATAAACTGATCGCGCCATTCTCGCATCTTTTCTCCTTTCCAAGGTGCTACAGTTTCTTCATAGACACTTAAATTTTTATCGGGAATTACTAATTCCGGATCAATTCCTATTATACTTCCATAACCTTCGCATGACCTGCATGCTCCAAATGGGTTATTGAACGTGAAAAAATTAACAGAGGGCTCAATAAATTCGATACCATCTAATTCAAAACGATTGGAGAAATCGGTTTGATGGTTGGTTTCCATTTGGTGAATCGTACAGGTACCAAACCCTTCATAAAAGGCAGTCTGTACGGAGTCAGCAAGTCGCGAATCATAATCTTCATCATCTTTTATATGACTTAATCTATCGACAATTATAAAACGTTCGCCCTGATCATATGTTTTTTTATCAATTTCGTCTAGATTATAAGCCTTTCCTTTCACGAAAACCTTAGTAAATCCTTGAGAAATTAATATCTCAACCGCTTTTTTAAAGCTGATTTTTTCGCGTATTATCCAAGGACTTAATACCATGAATCGACAGCCTTCATCCAAAGTTTTGACGAAGTTAACCACATCAGATACGCTGTGTTTTTTTACTTCATCACCACTTATTGGACTATACGTTTTACCCGCACGTGCAAAAAGGACCTTCAAGTAGTCATAAATTTCCGTAACCGTACCAACTGTCGACCTGGGATTGGTTGAAATCACTTTTTGTTCTATTGCAATTCCTGGAGAAATTCCTTTGATATAATCAACATCAGGTTTATCTAGTTTGCCTAAGAATTGCCTGGCGTAAGAAGAAAGGCTTTCAACATATCGGCGCTGTCCTTCGGCAAACAAAGTATCAAAAGCGAGCGAGCTTTTACCAGAACCTGATAGCCCAGTAATTACAATGAATTGATTATGAGGAATATTTACGTCTATATTTTTTAGGTTGTGTACTCGAGCCCCTTTAATGGCAATACTTCTATCTGCTTTCGACATCTTCTTTTTTTTACGCGATAACTCAAAGATAAAGTTAATCTAGCCAAAAAAAATATTTTTTTTATCAGATTTCCAACCATTCATTATTTTTTGCGTTATCTAGTTCAAACGAGTTCATTTTATAAGTTTTTTAGTATGATTTGGAACTATTGATTAGATTCAAAGTTCACATAATTAACAATGAATATTTATTTTTTGCTAAATTGTTAATTTTGATAATTTGTACAATTACCTTATATTTGAGAACATTAAATTAATATTTGCCTATAGGTTATACTGTTTACTCTTTGATAATTGAAATGAAAAAATACGTGCTTCAATTTTTGGTGCGCGACTAAAACGAGTAAGCTTATGGCAAATGAAATTCTGTCTGACAAGGACTTGATACGATCGTATCTAGAGGGTAATGAAAAAGCTTTTGAAACATTACTAATGCGTAACAAAGATCGCATTTTTGGATATATTGTTTCAAAAGTTCGAAATCAGAATTTAGCAAATGATTTGTTCCAAGATGTGTTTATAAAAGTCATACGCACATTAAAAAACGGTTCTTATAATGAGGAAGGAAAATTCCTACCTTGGGTTCTAACCATTTCTCACAACATGATTGTTGATCATTTTAGACGGTCGAATAAAATGCAAATGATTTCTGAATCAAGTTCAAAAAGTGAAGATTATAATATTTTTTCTGTACTAAAATTGACAGATAATAATATAGAAGACGAAATGATTAAAGGTCAAATCGAAACTGATTTAGTTAGATTGGTAGAATACTTACCAGAAGAACAAAGGGATGTGCTTCAAAACCGAATTTTCAAAGGAATGTCGTTTAAAGATATTGCTGATAAAGAAGATATAAGTATTAATACTGCACTTGGTAGAATGCGTTATGCGCTTATCAATTTAAGAAAACTAGTTGATAAACACAAAGTTAGTATAACTGTATAATAATTAAAGAAGTATTTTTTTTGGGTTACAAACAATAAGTGAATGAACTTTACGTTTACTTGTAAAAAAAAGAGTAAGTAGCCTATGATGAAAATCTACACGAGTAAAACAAAATCTTCAAACGAAATTAATCAATCTCCAAAAGCCGAAGTGCTCAGTCAGATATTAAATTTCTCAAAGTCATTAGAAGTGCATCAACTAACTTCTGAGGATGAAAGGAAGAAAAAAAGTGTTGAACTAATTTTAAACTAAAAAAGGGGCCTGCAAAAGGCCCCTTTTTATTTTACTTGTTTAATATTTCCTATTCTTCTTCCGAAGCTGCGTTATCTTCACCACGTACCACAAATCCTTTATCGACAAGAATGTTATACCATTGAAACAATTTACGAATATCTGATTCATAAACACGGTCTTCATCATAATCCGGCAAAAATGCACTTAATTCATCTTTCAGACTCTCCGCTTTTTCTTTATGACTCAAAGACTTTTCATAGTTTGCATGTTCAGCCATTTTAGAATAAACTTCTACCAATGGTACATCTTCTTCATAAGTGTAAATACTAATGTCTTCTAGTGCAGAAATTTTATCTGTCGCAAAAGCTGGAAATTTTTTACCATTATCTAGAGATTCAACAATAATGTTGTTTCTACCTTGAGCAGCAACCTTAAATAATCCCGATTTTCCTGATATTGCAATTAGTCCTTTTAAATTCATTTGTAGTTTTTTTCTGTAGTCGGCAAAAATATAAAATTATCAATTCAGACCTTCTACTTCCGTAAGTTTTATTTCATTTATTGTTTAATAACACGAAATGTGCTAAAGTTATTATCATAGTAAAAAGTGAGGACGTATACTCCGTTTTCTAAATGACTCAAATTAAATGTGATAAACAAGCTTTCTGCGGGAATGTTATTTTCAAAATAAACTTGTTTGCCAGAGATATCGGATATGGATATGTCAACTTTATGGTGTTCCCCTTTAATTATTTTTAACTCATCTTGGAATGGGTTGGGAAATATTAAAAAATCAGTACTCCCCATTTCTTCAATTGAAGCGGATTCTACTATTATTGGTTCTGAGAACAATGAACAACCATCTTCGCTAATTACTTCAACAACATAACTTCCGGATGAGTCCGGGTTTAAGAATTGCGTATTCGAATCGTCAATGGGCTCACCATTAAAATACCATTGATAATTTGCTGCGGGTGTACTTACTAATCCTCCGCCAATTTGATTAATAGATGGCGGAATTGGCATGGTTCCTTTTGCTACTTCGAGGGTGTCAGTGTATGCAATACAACCTTTATCATTTTTGATGATAGCGTATACATTTGCGGTTTCGTTTAAAGTTACGGAAGAACCCGTTTCATCATTAAACCATTCGTACGAAGTAAATGGGCCTTCTTCGAGCTCATATACCTCTGGCGTTGCACAAATTAATGTGTCACCTAATAAAGTGGTAGAGTAGTTAGAATGATTAAGAAGTTCGAATGCATCAACTTTGCCATATCCATATCCTGTGTTTGGTGTGATGCCCGTGAAAGCATCTGAATAGGCTAATTCATGAAGATCATTTAAAAAATCTTGATAAGTCGCTTCGGAACATTTTTCTAAATAAAGTGCGGCAATTCCAGCAATTACAGGTGATGCCATTGAGGTTCCACCATTTCGAACATGTTCTCCACCTTCAGCTAACATGCTTGGATTGGAAATTTTTAGTGAGGCTGACAACCACAATGGACAAGCGCTCATAATTCCATCACCTGTTGCAGAGACATCAGGCTTAACAACTCCACGTCTGTTCGGACCTTTACTCGAGTTGGGACTTAATTCACCAGGGGGACCACCACCCAATACATAAGGTTCACCCAAATAATCGATATAATCATATTGATTTTTGAAATTGCCAACGGTCACAACTTTAGGAGAGCAAGTCCATGAACTCACAATGGTAGATAGGGAGTCAGGAATATGATAATTGACAATGGGAGGGAAATCGATTGGACTTGGTAATCCTAAATGAACGATATTAGAAGCTCCTGCCCAGGCCCCAGACCATAAATCATACACTCCATCACCAGTTGTCTCAAAACGGTAATAAAAATCAAGTGAATCAGGATTCAGCATGACCATTTCCAGGTGGTAAACTCCATTGATTTCTTCCGCATAGAATTCTACGGGCGTTACACGGTTACCTTCCCAAAATATCGTGTCGTAGGTTGTTGTGCCTAAAAGTGGTTCAATGGTATAGAAGTTAGTTCTACCACGGAATTCAAAACTCGGGGAGACTTGATCAGCTCCAAAAGCAAAATGCACGTTTTTAAAATCAGCCGTATCCGACCACAAGTCAAAATAGGTTGCTGCACCTCCAAAAGCAGAAGCTGGATTTACATCAAACCAAGTAAAAGAAGTGTCAGCATCAACATAACCTTTTACATGATATTTTCCTTGTGCCCCAGAATTTCCAGCCGCTCCGACTACAATTCTCCCCGGCTTGTCCATCAACAAGCTATCAATAATTTGCGAAGCTGGATCTGTACCATCATGGCTACCAAAATAAGATCCAACAGAAGTGTTAACGACAGCTGGCTTACCTAAAGTGTCTGCCATGGAAAATATGAAGTCAATACCATCAGCAACCGTAAGGGTCCAATTTGGTAAACTAAAATTTGTTTCAACGATGATGATATCCGATTCTGGAGCAACACCTTGGTTTGTTCCTGTAGCTCGTCCGTTCCCAGAACCAGCTCCGGTCACAGTCGTACCGTGCGCATTCTCGTCTGTAGAAGTACAAGAACCGTCATTTATCTCTTCTGAAGTCCATACCTGACCGTAGCCATATTTACCCGGAGTTCTATCTGGATGAATACCTAAACTGTGATCCCAATAATAAAGAACTCGTGTTGTTCCATCTTCATTTTTAAAATCTTCATGGTTATGATCAAGTCCAGAATCAATGTACCCCAGTACAACGTCTTTTCCTGTAAATGATCGCTGCAACGGCGAATGACCAGCATGAACACTATCAACATTTTGAACAATACGCATCGTATCGTTTAATAAATGCCCCACCGAAGGATCAAAATACAATTGCTCGATTATCCCTTCTTTCATTAATTCTGCCACACGATGTGATGAACAATAAATAAAATGCCAATTGCCATTTTTGTACTTATAATGAATGTCTTCTGATTGTCTTAAAACTGATTCATTTCCTTTCACTGCAAAATTAATCCTAGTATTGCCTTTATTGCTTCGGTAATGATTAAAAGAAATAGATGCATTTTGAATTTGCCCATTTATAAGAAAAGATGAACCTATAAGAAGTGTGAGTAGCAAGTATTTCATATGAAGATTTTTACAATTGACGTAATTAATATAGTGAAGGTTTAACGAATTTAACATTATTTTTTTGCGATTATTGAGCAATTCAACCTTTTGTGTAGTTCATGGTGACTTTTTGAAAGAATTCTTGTAATTTTAGCGGACTAAATATATAATATGAACAACATGAATAAAATACTTGTCGCTTCAGCCTTGTTATTTGCTTATAACGCAGGGGCTCAAGATGTGGATAAGAAAATCTTGAATTGGTATAATGGTGCAAAATACGGTATGAGCACTGATAAAGCTTATGCTAAACTACTAGCAGATAAAAAACCTGCTGAAAAAGTTGTTGTAGCCGTTATTGATTCAGGTGTGGATATTGAGCACGAAGATCTTCAAGGTTCTATTTGGGTAAACAAGGATGAAATTCCAGGGAATGGAATAGATGACGATAACAATGGTTATATTGATGATGTAAACGGATGGAGTTTTTTAGGGAATCCTGACGGCGAAAATATAAACCATGAGCAGTTAGAGGTAACTCGTTTATATAAAAAATATCATGAAAAGTACGCGGGTAAAAGTGATTCTGACATACCTGCTTCTGATAAAGCCGAGTTTGAAAAATATAAGGTTTATCGTGATGAAGTAGAAGGTACAGTAAAACAACGTACTGCACAAATCAAACAGTACGAAGGAATTTTGGAAAAGTACCAATCAGCTGATGCAGAGTTAGTAAAGCATTTTGGTGGAGCTTATTCTAAAAAAGACCTTAAAAAGGCATTAAAGGATCCTAAAGTTGGCGAGTCTGCAAACTTAATTTATCCTTTAGCAAAAAGCGGTGCCTCTGTCGAAGATGTTAAGGAGCAATTACAAGGTGCTTTCGATTATTTTAACGGTCAATTGAACTATCACTACAATGTGGATTTGGATGCACGTTCAGTAGTGGGAGATGATCCATCAGATTTTAGTGATGTAAATTATGGAAATAATATCGTAGAAGGTCCTGACGCGTTTCACGGAACGCATGTAGCGGGAATTATTGCTGCTACACGAAATAACGGGATAGGTAACGATGGTGTTGCTGATAATGTACTTATTATGTCGGTACGTGCTATTCCTGATGGTGATGAGCGTGATAAAGATGTTGCTTTAGCAATTCGTTATGCGGTTGATAATGGAGCACAAATTATTAACGGAAGTTTCGGTAAAGCATTTTCACCTTATCAAGAAGAGGTTATAAAGGCAATTCGTTACGCAGAAGAAAAAGGTGTTTTGATTTGTCATGCTGCTGGAAATTCTTCTAAGGACATTGGAAAGGAATCTAATTTCCCTTCTCCTAAATACCCTTCAATGAATGAGGAGTTTAAGAACTGGATTGAAGTAGGTGCTTCAACACGTTATAAAAAAGCAAAATTAAGTAAAGAAGGTGGATTAAAACAACAAGGTCTTGCAGCTACTTTTTCAAATTATGATGAAGAAATGGTGGATGTATTTGCTCCTGGATTAGAGATTTATGCTACAACTCCGAACAATGAGTATGCTGCAATTCAAGGAACATCAATGGCATCTCCAATGGTTGCTGGATTAGCGGCATTGTTAAAATCTTATTTTCCGGAATTGACAATGTTTGAGATTAGAGATATCATTTTTGAATCTGTGCAAAAAATTGATTTAACTACTCCGCTGCCAGGAACATCAGATAATGAAGTTCCGTTTAAAACACTAAGTTCAACTGGAGGAATTGTGAATACATACAATGCTGTTGAATTAGCAATTGAAAAAACGGCAAAATAATTTATTATAGAATTCGTTTAAATGCCAACATCAACACGATGTTGGCATTTTTTTTGTTAAAATTATTCCCATATTCGTACTTATGAAATATATAATTATTCTATTCTTTACTTTAATTACAAGTTCGCTGTTTGGTCAAAACATGAATGTTTTCACGGATGCAAACTTTAGACTTTTTCAGTTCAATTCTGGAATTTTTGAGAAAATTTATTATCAGCAGGCAGCAGAGGTTTTTGTAGGAAACGAATATGTTTGTTTTGTCGATTCGAAAGGAGATGTATTTGTTATTTATGAAGGAGAACAAACCTTAATGGGGCAAACCTACAACGACATTCACGTAACTGACAATCTATTAGTTATGCGGACAGCAAATGTGATTCGAGTTTTTGACAGAGGGATTCGTCACATACTAACTTCTAATGCTTTAGGCTATGGTTATGGTGACAGCCTTGTTGTATTTCAAGATGCTATAGGTGGCTATGTAAAATATTATTATCAAGATGAAGTAAGAGATGTCGCTATGGTAGTTGGGGATTATCCCTTCTCGGCTTCTAACGTTGGTTCTAATGTATTTGTTTATCGGGATAATACAGGTAGCGCTCAGTTATTTTGGCGTGGAAAATTCTTTAACCTTTTAAGTACGAATCAACATTTAGATTTTTCTTGTGGACAGGATGTAGCAGCTTTTAATGATCCAATAAATGGTACGTTTACAGTGTTCGATAATGGTTATGTTATAGATGCAGAACAACAGCATGCTCAGCGCTATCAGTGTGGAGATAATTTTATTTATTATCAAGATGCCGGTGGGGTTCATCGGGTGTATCGGGAAGAACGAATTTCCGAACTTGGTTATGATCTTCAGAATATTATTGTTCGTGACAGTTTAGTAGTTTTCAATGATATTGGAGCCACAAAAGTTTGGTATAATGAGAATATTTATCGAATCTATAATAGCACTGTAGTTGAACCTCAAATTGATGGGGGGATTATGGCGTTTACTAATCAATGGGGAGGTGTAAATGCTTTTGTAAGAGGGAAAGAAATTGAAATTACGCGTCAACGGGTTGAAAGTTTTAGATTACAAGGGAATACAATCTTGTTAAAGTTCAGCAGAACCGCATTTGCAGTATGGTGGAACGGTAAAATATATGAGTTTTAAGTCAGGCTTGTGTAAATCAATTCCAACTGTTTTCATTTTATAAGTGGGAGTCTGTATGGTTGATTAAAACTATTGTTTATTCAAGTTAAATTCCAAGCAACTTTTTCTTATTCCTAGTTGAATATCCTTATTTTTGTGCAAATTAATTTTAGCACATGAATAGTTGGTATACCGTAAAAGTAAAGTTTACAAAAGAATTTCAAGATGGAACGCTAAAACGGGTGACTGAACCATATTTGGTGAGTTCATTGTCATTTACAGAGGCAGAAGCAAGAATTTATCAAGAAGTTGGTGAATTTGTGAGAGGTGAATTTTTAGTGACATCAATAGCGAAAACAGATTACGCTGATATTTTTCATTATGACGATGCAGAGGATTGGTACAAATGTAAAGTGTCATATATTACTGAAGATGCAGATTCTGGAAAAGAAAAAAAGGTCAATAATAATTTTTTAGTTTCAGCTCATTCAGTAAAATCAGCCTACGAAAGAATTGAAGAAAGTTTAAAAGGTTTGATGGTTACCTTTGAAATACCAATGATTTCTGTGACTCCAATTGTTGAAATATTCCCATTTGAACCAGGAGAAGTTGAAGGAGATGAATACAATGGAGGAGGTTCAATTGCTCCGCAAGAAGAGGAAGAAGAAATAATTTCACCGAATGTCAATGTAGCCTTCAACGCAAGCGAAGAAGAATAAATTGTTAACTATGTCAACTGGAAAAAAGTATGAGTTAAGAGAGGATTTCTTAAAAGGGAAACTAGAGGGCTTAACAACTCAAAATCCAATGAAAATGTTTGCTGATTGGATGCAGGATGCGATTGAAAATGATTGTTTTGAACCGCACACAGTTACTTTTTCCACAGTTGCTAAAAACGGTGGGGCAGCATCCCGAATATTGTACATGCGCGAGATGGATGATGAGGGTTTTATTATGTATACCAATTATACGAGTAGGAAAGGAGAGGAAATTATCGCTAACCCTAATGTAGCACTTCTTTTTCATTGGCCTTGTTCTCAACGTCAAGTGCGAATTGAAGGTAATGTAGAAAAGGTGAGTAGCGAAAAATCGGATGAATATTTTAACAGTCGTCCTAGAAAGTCAAAAATAGGAGCCTGGGCTTCAAATCAAAGCACGTCTATTGAAAGTAGAGCGGTATTAAATACGCGGTTTTCTGAATTTGAAGAAAAATTTCCAAATGAAGTTCCACGTCCTCCTCATTGGGGAGGTTTGAAAGTTATTCCTACTTATTTTGAATTCTGGCAAGGTCGTGAAGGAAGACTTCATGACCGTTACGCTTTTGATAAAATTAATGACGCTTGGAAAATTGATCGATTAGCGCCTTGATGAATTTTTATCTTGATAAATACGGTTTTCAACCGCCTTCGATCAATACCCCTCCAAGGACGGATCTAGGTCTAATTGTGGTCATTCCATGTTTTAATGAAAAAAATGTTCTCAAAACACTAGAATCGTTGTTTGCTGCCGATCGTCCAAAAGAAGCTGTCGAAATAATTTTGGTCGTCAATTCTGGTGTTCATCATGATGAAGGCATTAAGACTAATAATCAGAGTACCGTTAAACTGGCAAATACTTTTTTTAAAAAGGTTAATGAAGATTCGATTAAAGGTTTTACGATTCATGAAGAAAATTTACCAAAGAAACATGCTGGAGTTGGTTTAGCAAGAAAGATAGGTATGGATGAGGCTGTTGCTCGGTTTGATCAAATAAACAAAGATGGAATTATAGCCTGTTTTGATGCGGATGCAATCTGCGAAAAAAATTATCTTACTGAACTAATTGAGCATTTTAAAATTCATCCAAAATCTCCTGGTTGTGCCATTCATTTTGAACATCCTCTGAGTGGGCAAGAATTTTCAGCAGGAATTTATTCGGGCATTACAAATTATGAACTACACTTGAGGTATTATAAGCTCGCCTTGGAATTCGCAAATTTACCTTATGCATTCCATACCGTTGGTTCAAGTATGGCCGTTCGATCACTTGCTTATCAAAAACAAGGAGGTATGAATAAAAGAAAAGCCGGAGAGGATTTTTATTTTATTCATAAAATTATTGCCTTAGGTGGATTTACTGAATTAAAAACAACTAAAATAATTCCATCACCAAGGGTTTCTGACCGTGTGCCTTTCGGAACAGGTAGAGCGGTAGGAGAATGGATAAGTGGAGAACAAGATTTGTTTTTAACTTATAATTTCGATACTTTTTCTATACTAAAATTTTTTATAGAACAAGTTCCACGATTATACTCAGAAGATTTTGATCAAATTAAATGGAAAATGGATCCATTTGATTTAACAATTTTAAGCAAGTTTTTGGAAGAACAGAATTTTCAAAATTCACTATCTGAAATAAGAAAGAATTCAAGTTCCGAATTGGCTTTTGTAAAGCGTTTCTTCACATGGATGGATGCTTTTAAAGTTCTTAAAATGGTTCATTTCTTTAGAGATAATGGCAAACCAGACAAAGGACTATATTCGCAAGTTAATGAATTATTAAAGGCGAATGGTGATCAAAGTGACTTAAAAAAGGTGGAGGATCAACTTCATCACTTGCGCCAATTGGAGCTAAAATAAAAAAGGCCTTCATTTTTGTAGTGAAGACCTTTTTTGACTTGTAAAAAATTTTATTGCACGTTATGTACGTGTAAATCCATTTGAGGGAACGGAATATTTAAGCCTTCTTTACCGAATTCTTTGTAAATACGTTCATTCATTCTAAAATATACATCCCAATAATCTTCGGTTTTACTCCAAACTCGAAGAGTGATGTTAACACTGCTATCCGCAAGGGTCACTAAACCAATAAAATTAGGTTCATCTTTTAAAATCTTATCATCTTCAGCAATAAATCGTTCTAAGACGCTCTTTGCTTTTTCATAATCATCTCCGTATGCAATCCCAACTGTGAAATCTACTCTTCGCTTCTTTTGCTCTGTGTAGTTGGTGATGTTACCATTTGCCATTGTTCCGTTTGGAACAATTACCGTTTTATTATCGACGGTAAGTAAAATAGTATTGAAAATTTGTATTTGTTGTACGACACCGGTTTCACCTTGAGCCTCGATATAATCTCCAATTTTATATGGTCTGAATATGAGGAGCATAACGCCACCTGCAAAATTCCCAAGAGTTCCTGAGAATGCCATACCAATTGCTAAACCAGCGGCACCTAACAAGGCTATAAAACTTGTCATTTCAACACCTAATTGACTGAGTGCCGTTAGTACAACCAATACCTTCAGTGATACTGATACCAAACTAACCAAAAAACCTTGAAGAGCTTTGTCAAAATCTCTCTTATAAAGCACTTTGGATACTGTTTTGGTAATTCGCTTAACGATAATCATTCCAATCACCAAAACAGCAATTGCAATGACTAGGTTTGTTCCATATTCAATCCCTTTATCCAGTAATTCTGACCAATTAAAAGACCAATTTTCTGCCGATTG
Source organism: Crocinitomix algicola (assembly GCF_001661595.2). Classification (GTDB taxonomy): domain Bacteria; phylum Bacteroidota; class Bacteroidia; order Flavobacteriales_D; family Crocinitomicaceae; genus Crocinitomix; species Crocinitomix algicola. The sequence goes on along the minus strand of NZ_LYPF02000020.1, from coordinate 49,268 downwards.
TGCGGCCTCAGCGGCTACTTCATTTGTAGCGATTGTTTCTTCTTGCATGTTAATTATTTTTAGTTTGAAACAAAGATAATATATTATATTTGGGCGTCTAAATCAACTGTTGTTAATCATCGATTATGTTCTTTATTCTGTCGAAAGTTTTCGCATTTTTAGTGCATCCATTCTCCTGGATACTCATTTTTGTTTTTTTAGGTTGGATAATTAAGCGGGAAAAGCTAAAAAAATGGTCTTATCGTTTGGCTATTATTTTCACCTTATTTTTTACAAATACTGTAGTTTTTTCTGAATTTGCAAGATTATGGGAGGAAGATGGGGTGCAGATAAAAGATGTAAAGCATTATGATGTGGCTATTGTTCTGACCGGAATGGCAGAATATGATAATAACCATAAAAGATTGAGCATAAGAAGAGGTGCTGATCGGTTATGGCAGGCAATGCATTTGTATCATTTGAAGAAAGTAGATAAAATTCTAATCTCTGGTTCAAATGGTTACTTGATAGAGGATGAGTTGAATGAAGCCGAGCAATTCAAGCAAAATTTAATTGATTTCGGAATTCCAGCTGCTGATATATTGGTTGAAGACGAATCAAAAAATACGCATCAAAATGCTACTGCTTCAAAGAAATTATTAGAAAAATATCCCGAATTAAATTCTGTTTTATTGGTGACAAGTGCAATGCATATGAAAAGAGCAAAAGCTTGTTTTGAAAAAGCAGGTTTTAAGAATTTTGATACTTTCACTACTGATCATTATACAGGAGAAATAAGAGGTTATTCTTTTGATCAGTATCTAATTCCAAATGCAAGTAACTTTATTGATTGGTACCGCTTAATTCACGAATGGATAGGTTATATTTCTTATCGTATTTCTGGATACATATAAAAATCCCCCGTTTATATCAAACGAGGGACTCTTCAAGATGTTTAGTGTGTTTTTATTTAGTTGCAGCCCATTTTCTGATCTCAGTTCTGAACCACTCGTCAGCAGCATCCGTCCATTTATAATTCTCACGGATATATTTAACAGTTGCTTTTTCGATATCTGTATAGCTATTCCCGTCCATAACAGCTTCTAAAATTTGTGAAGCATCGTCCTTTGATAATCTACCATCTCCAGCTCCAGATGTTAATTTTTCTGCTAATTCTAATAATTCCCCATCATATTTTTCGCCATCAATAGTTTTATAATAACTCATCGTTTCTTTTTTTTATTAATTAATGCTTCTAATATAGAAATATCTCTTTAGACTTGTTTTATGCAAATGTGTTTTTCTGTGAAATGATAAAAATTTTAGACTAATGGCAAGTTGTTGTTAAAAGTTTCGCCAATTCATTTTGTTTTACCCAAAAAAAACTTCATTTGATTGGTATTTAAAAAGATTAAAATTACTTTTACAATCCATAAAATAACAGCAAATGAATTTACACGAATATCAAGGAAAATCAATATTAGAAAGCTTCGGCGTAGCAATTCAGCGAGGAGTAGTAGTGGATAATGCAGAGGAAGCTGTCGCAAAAGCAAAAGAATTATCAGCAAACACTGGAACAGAGTGGTTTGTGGTAAAAGCCCAAATTCACGCAGGTGGAAGAGGAAAAGGAATTGTTACTGAAACACAGTCTAACGGAGTTGTATTAGCAAAAGGAATTGATCACGTTGAGGAAAAAGTAAAAGGAATTCTAGGAGGACACCTTGTTACTGCTCAAACCAATGAGCAAGGAAAAAAGGTGAATAAAGTTCTTATTGCTGAGGATGTTTACTATCCAGGAGAATCAGAGCCATCTGAATTTTACATGTCTGTGCTTTTAGATCGTGAAAGTGAGCAGAATATAATTATGTATTCTACAGAAGGAGGAATGGATATAGAAACAGTTGCTGAAGAAACCCCACATTTAATTTTCAAAGAAGCAGTTGACCCAAGAGTTGGGCTTCAAGGTTTTCAAGCAAGAAGAATTGCATTTAACTTAGGGTTAAGCGGACAAGCTTTTAAACAAATGACAAAATTTGTATACGCATTGTATTCCGCTTATGAAGGTTGTGATGCTTCAATGTTTGAAATTAATCCAGTATTAAAAACTTCAGATGACAAGATTATCGCTGTTGATTCGAAAGTAACATTGGATGACAATGCTTTATTTAGACATAAAGATTACGCTGCGATGAGAGATGTGACTGAAGAGGATCCAACAGAAGTTGAAGCAGGTGAAGCTGGACTGAACTATGTTAACCTTGACGGAAATGTTGGGTGTATGGTAAATGGAGCTGGTTTAGCAATGGCGACAATGGATATCATTAAATTGTCAGGTGGTAATCCTGCCAACTTTCTTGATGTAGGTGGAACAGCGGATGCGGAGCGAGTAGAAAAAGCTTTCCGTATAATTCTAAAAGACCCAAATGTAAAAGCCATTTTGGTGAACATTTTTGGTGGAATTGTTCGATGTGATCGTGTGGCACAAGGAATTGTAGATGCATACAAAAATATGGGAGAAATTCCTGTTCCGATCATTGTTCGATTACAAGGAACAAATGCTGAAGAAGCTAAAAAATTAATTGACGAGTCAGGATTAAATGTTCACTCTGCAGTTCTATTACAAGAGGCAGCAGACCTAGTATCAAAAGTTCTGAAATAGACTAAAATCAATATATAATATAAACCTCATTCTTGTTAGAGTGAGGTTTTTTATTTGTTTAAAAGTTGATTTCAAAAGAAATCAAATGATTAATTTTGTACTATGATTATATACAAAAATGCCGAAGAGATTGAATTAATGCGAAAAGCAGCTTTAGTTGTTTCTAAAACTTTAGGTGAAATCGCTAAAGTTCTAAAACCTGGTGTGACCGGTTTAGAATTAGATAAAATTGCTGAAGAATGCATTCGTGATCATGGAGCCATACCGGGCTTTTTGGGGTTATATGATTTTCCAAACACCCTTTGTATTTCACCGAACACGGAAGTTGTTCATGGCATTCCTAACGATAAACCTTTTGAAGATGGAGATATCGTTTCTGTTGATTGTGGAGCTATTTTAAATGGTTTTTATGGAGACCACGCTTATACTTTTGAAGTTGGTGAAGTAGCTGAAGAAACAAAAGAACTTTTAAAGGTTACCAAAGAGTGTTTGTATAAGGGCATTGAAGCAACTAGAGTTGGTAATCGAATATCAGATATTGGTTTTGCTATTCAACAACACGCTGAAAGTCATGGTTATGGGGTAGTGAAAGAACTCGTTGGACATGGAATTGGTAGAACGATGCATGAAGACCCTCAAGTGCCCAACTATGGTAAAAGAGGTAGAGGGAAAAAAATTCAAAACGGATTAACGATCGCCATAGAGCCGATGATTAATATGGGAACGGAAAAAATTAATCAACTTGCTGATGGTTGGACAATTCTAACTGGTGATGGTAAACCTTCTGCACACTTTGAACATGATGTTGCGGTAGTAGATGGTAAACCTGTAATCTTATCTACCTTTGATTATATCTATGAAGCATTAGGACAAGTATAAGGTGATTAGAGAGGTAAAGATAAGTGTTGGAATTTTTTTGATTTTCCTGTTCTATGCGATAACATCGTTTTTTAAACTGGGAGCATTTTTAGCTCCTTTCTTTTTTAATGAACTCATTTTATTTCTTGTTGCTGTGGCATTTGCGATTATAAATCGAAAAGAAAAGGGGAGTGGAATCGTGTTTTTAGCAGTTTTGACATTTGCATTAAAAGCATTGGCAGATGAGTTTACCGTAGGTTTTTTGGTGGATCGCTTGGATTTGCAATTGCTTAACAATTTTGCAAATGAACCGTGGTTTCTTTTTTCTGGAGCATTTGTATTTTATGGATTCATTATAACAATGCTAATCTTCTTAATTAAATCATTAAAATATAAATGGGTGGGAATGATACTTCTTGTTCTATTGGTTCTGAATGTAAGTTTAGGATTTACCACTGAGCCCCTTTTAGCCGATATTTTTTTAAATCTGTTTTTTATACTTTTTTTCATTTCAGTATCACGTTTAACCTCTAAAAATCAACATACTTTAGTAGTTGTTAGCGCTCTTTTTTTACTTCATTTTTTACTCGATATTTTTAAATATTTTTTCATCTAATTCTTTAATCTAAAAGTTTTAGTTATCTTTAAAGGAACACCAACTATATTTTTTACTAATCATAATTTGAACAGATTTTGGTTTAATAATCAACCAACCAACTATTTATAATTATGAAGAAAGTTTCTTTAAAGGATATCGCTGAAAGTTTAGGCGTATCGAAAGCATTGGTTTCACTTGTGCTGAATGGAAAAGGGGATGAGAGGGGAATTAATAAGCAAACACAAGAAAGAGTTCGTGTAAAAGCAAAAGAACTTAATTATGTTCCAAACCAGTATGCTAGAGGATTAAGGGTGGGTAGAACAAATACTATTGGGGTAATCGTTCCTGATGTTTCAAACGTTTTTTACGGTAAATTATGTAAAGCAATAGAACAAGATGCGTATGCTAAAGGTTATAATCTAATTATTTCTAATACTTATGAGGATGTGCAAAAAGAGAAGAAGTTAATTACCGACTTGATTAATAGAAATATAGATGGGTTAATTTTAGCATCATCTTTTGATGATAAAAATGAGTTAAAGGGACTAAAAGATAATAATGTACCCTTAGTTCTTGTTGACCGTGTTTTTGATGATTTAGATGTTGATGCGGTTTCGGTTTCTAATATTGAAGGAGCAGAGAAAGCGATTGAATTTTTATATAAAAAAGGAGTTAAAAATCCAGTTTGTTTTTCAATTTCTCCTGTTTATATTAGTTCAATAGCTGAACGTGTTAAGGGGTATCTTAATGCTGTAACAGATAAAAGTAAGGCGAAACTTTTTCAGATACCTCATGATAATATAGACAGAGCGGTTCATAATGCTTTAATTGAAGTTCGTAAAGGAGATTATGACGGTATATTCTGTGCCAATAATAATATTGCAAAAAGTATTTTAAAGAATGCAAGTAATACTCAGGATAGTATAAACGACATTAAGATCATTAGCTTTGATGATATTGAGATTTTTGACCTTGTAAATCCTAAAATTTCTTCAATTGCTCAGCCAATTAATGAAATTGGGCTTAAAGCGATCGAATTATTGTTAGGGCAAATAAAAAACAAAGAGGGGCATCTTGTTCAAAAACAAGTGCTTGAAACAAGTTTAATTGAACGATAAAAAAAACATGAATTTATTGTAAAACTTTATTGTCGCATTCTATGAAATTTATATATTTGCACCCGCTAGAACGATAGCGATGAAGTATTGGAGAGGTGCCTGAGTGGCCGAAAGGACTTGTTTGCTAAACAAGCGTACCCTAATCGGGTACCCGGGGTTCGAATCCCCGTCTCTCCACAAAAAAAGCTGAGTATGATGTACTCAGCTTTTTTTGTGGAATAAAACGAAATTTACTTAGGTTCGAATACAGAAATGTAATAAAGTTCAAAAAATTGAGTAACGCGCAAAAAGTGCTTTCAGAATTTTATAGGATTTAGGTTTGTACTGATTAGATGGGTTAGAGTTTACCACCCGCGGTAGCAGTGGTAGCTTGGCGCATTGTTTGGCCGAGCAAACTAAACACTTTACAGTGACCAGCGGAAACTGAACAGTGGTGTAGTTTTGGCTAGCCATAACAGCAGCCAACTAAAACGAATGACGCGAAAAGGTGGCCAAATCTGCACTTTTCTTATTTACGTCCGAAATCTGCAGGAATTTCACCCCAAACTTTGGTTTCCCATTTTAAAATTGGATTCGAGAAAGAATTATTGCGTAGCCATTTTTCTGCACGTAAAATAAGGTTGTGCACTTCGGGGATAGGTTTTTTATTTGTTTTACAGATCTTACCACGCACCCAACCCATTGCAATTTTGGAGTCGGAATAGATGGGCATTTTTTTCATCTTAGGGTCTTTATGTCCATTCAAAAAAGCTAATGCATGAACTAAAGCTAAAAATTCACCAATATTATTTGATCCTTTTTTATAGGGTCCTACTTTAAAAATAGTTTCCTTACTATAGGTCCAAACGCCTTGATATTCAAAATCACCTTTACCATTACATGCCGCATCAACGGCCAAACTTAATTCTATAGGACGACCTATTTTTTCAAGCTCTTCGCTACTAAGGTCTTTGGTTTTTTTGTAATCACCATCTTTATATTTATCCGGATGTTCTTGAAAGGCTTGTTCGGCCAGTTTTTTACTTCCAAATGTTTTATAAATGGCTTTTGGAAATCCCTTTATTTGCTTTAGGACGTCATTCCAATTAGTATAAATACCAGGTTGATGGCCATGCCAAACAACATAGTAATACGTTTTTTTGGATTTTTTTGATTCACGAACACTAGAGGGATCTTTATAGGCTTTACGCGCTTGTTCGAGAGATGAGAAAGATTGAAATTTTGCATTTGGATATCCTTTTATTTCACGCTGACAATGCTCCCAACTATCGTAAATACCGGGAGTGTTTCCTTCCCAAACAACATAGTACTTTTGTTTTTTAGCCATGGTTCAAAATTAGAATTATAAATGGAATTTTGATATATAAAAAAGGGTGTTTGAATGAAAGAAATGATCATTTGATTGAAAACTATTGAATAGTTGGAAACAAAAAATAGGTAAAACGTTTCCGCTAGTAATATTTGAAGTACATTTGCACCATGGATGAAAAAAAGAAGGCGATAATTGAGTCTGCAGTAGCGGTTTACATGAAATTCGGCATAAAAAGTGTGACGATGGACGAAATGGCCCGTCAACTTGGTGTTTCAAAAAAGACGCTCTATCTCCATGTAAAAGATAAGAACGAATTAGTAGAAGAGTGTCTTAATTTTGTTCAGTGTTCGGACAAGGAAGGAATGAACATGATTTTTAAGAAAAAAATGGGAGCGATAGAAGAGCTATTAGAGGTGGGGCGTTATTTGGCCAAAACCCTAGGATCTATTCACCCTTCCATATTTTTTGACTTAAAAAAATACCACCCCAATGTTTTGAAGTTGATTGATCAATATAAGTTCAAAATTGTAAAACAACGGTTAATCGATAATTTGAATAATGGGATTAAACAAGGGGTTTATCGGGACAATGTAAATCCTGAGATTATCGCAGAATTTCATTTAAGAACGATGGATGGGGTGATGAAAGGTGAAATTTTGGCGGATGCAGATTATAAGATGGAAGCAATTTATTCTGAATATTTCAGATACCACATTCGTGGAATAGCAAGTTTAAAAGGTTTAGAAAAGTTACAAGAATTAATAAAAAAAGATGAAAATTTATAAACTACTCATAGCAGTTGCACTATGTTTACCAGGAGGTTATAGTCTCGCACAAGAGGAGAGCAATAGTTTTTCATTAACAGATGCTGAAAATTACGGGGTATCTAATAATGAAAAGGTTAAAAATGCACTTTTAGATGTAGAGATTGCTAGAAAACAAGTTTGGGAAACAACTGCAATTGGATTACCTCAAATAAATATTGAAGGTCAATTTCAACAATTATTGGATATACCAACTTCGGTGGTTGACGCTAGCTTATTTAATCCGATGGCACCTGAAGGTTCTGTTATGGAGTTTAGAATGGGACAGGAATTTAGCACGTCAGCAACTTTAAATGCTTCGCAGCTAATTTTTGATGGGTCGTATATTGTAGGATTACAGTTTTCAAAATTCTTTCAGAAAATGTCAACCACTGCAGCACACAATTCAAAACAAGAAGTTAAAGCCCTTGTTCGTGAAGCTTATTACAATGTACTTGTTGCGAATGAAAATGTGTCGTTAATGGATTCAATTTTGTATGCCACGAAATCGTTATGGGATAAAACAAGCGCTTTTGTTGAGAGTGGCATGATTCCACAGGAAGAGGCTGACCAAGTTGAGATTGCATATAATCGAATTCAATCTTCTAAAAATAATGCAATTCGCCAAGCTGAAGTAGCGATGAATTTATTGAAGCTTCAAATGGGTTATGATTTTAGTAAAGAGTTGTTGTTAACTGAAACTTTAGAAGTTGTTTTAGATCGTATGAATTCGGATAGCCCCCTTTTACAGGATGCAACAATTAAAGAGAATAGCAACTACGTGATGATGGAGCAACAAAAAATACTAGACGAGTATAGTTTAAAGAATGAAAAGGCGAAATATCTGCCTTCGTTGGGAGCATTTTTTACCCATTCGCAAAATGCCTTCAGAAATGAATTTGATTTTTTTGAAGACAAACCTTGGTATCCAACAACTATTTGGGGAGTAAATCTTCAAATTCCGATTACCAGCAGTGGTCAGAAAATTGTTCGTGTGCAGCAAGCTGAAATTAAAGTGGAACAAGATCAAAATAATCTTGAAAATCTTGAGAAATCACTGAAATTTCAAGAGCTGCAGTTAAAAACGTCATTTCAATCCGCTCTAGAACTGGTTGAATTAGAAAAGTCAAGTGTTGATTTGGCACAGCGTATTTACACAAGAGCAATCTTAAGGAATGAAACAGGAGTAGTTTCTGCTTTAGAGGTTACACAATTACAGAATCAGTTGTTAAATGCTGAAGGCAGTTATATTATGGCTGTGATGGATATGTTAAATATTAAAGTTCAATTGGACAAATTATATAATAAATAAAAACAGAAAACCTGAATAACCAAAATCAGGGTAAAACTAGATAAAATGAAAAAGAAACTATTTTATTTCTTTACAATGAGTGCCTTATTGGTGGCATGTGGACCGGCTGAAACTTCGGCTGATTTAGCAGCTTTAGAGAGTAAACGAGATTCACTTAAAGCTGAGCTTGCTGTAGTCAATAGTCGTATTCAAGAATTGGATACAACTAAAAACATTGTCATTCCAATCGTTTCCGCTTCTAAGGCAAAAGTTCAAGATTTTGTGCATAAAGTAGAGGTCCCAGGAACTGTTGAAACGGATCAAAATGCGCTTATTAACGCTGAGGCGAGTGGAGTTATTGAAAAGATTCATGTAAAAGAAGGTCAAAAAGTATCTAAGGGACAGACTCTTTTAACAATCGATTCAGAGATTTTGGCTTCAAATATTGATGAATTAGAGACATCACTGGAGTTGGCTGAATATATGTTTAAAAAGCAACAAGAGCTCATGGATAAAGGTGTGGGAGTTGAAGTGGAATATGAGCAAGCTAAAAACCAAAAATTGTCTTTAGAGAAAAGTCTTAAAACGTTACGTTCTCAAAAAGGTAAAACAATTGTTCGAGCTCCATTTTCAGGGGTTATTGATGATATTATGGTAAAACAAGGAGAAATGGCGGCCCCACAAATTCCAATTTTACGAATCGTTAATAATGATGAAATTACCATTAACGCATCTTTGTCTGAAAATCTACTTGCTAAAGTGCATGTTGGTACTCCAGTTGAATTAAATTTTCCTTCATTAAATGATACGAGCATCATTTCAAAAGTAACAAACAAAGGAAATTATATTGATCCAACTAACCGTACGTTTAGAATTCAGGTAAATATCAAGAATAATAAAATTTTACTTCCGAATCAGTTTGCTGAAGTAAACGTTACTGATTTTGAAAGAGATAGTGCGATGGTAGTGCATAGCGAGTCAATCTTGCAAGATACAGAGAATAAAAGTTTTGTTTATCGTCTTACAAAAGTTCCAAATGAAGAATTGTATGAAGTTGAAAAGGTATACATCACAGTAATTAAAAAATTCGATGGATACTCTTGTATTGAAGGGCCGATTAAACATGATGATTTATTAGCCGAAAAAGGAGCAAAAGGAATTACTGAAACAGACCGAGTTGTCATTCAATAAAAAAGAAAATGAGTAAATCAATAGAAAACCAAAAGGAATTTGGGATCTCTACTTGGGCAGTAAAGAACCGTAAAACGGTTTATCTTTTTATTGCCATGATATTGATCGGGGGATTTTCTGCATATCGAAGTATGCCGAAAGAAAATTTTCCTGAATTACAGATTCCTGAAATATATATTGGGATTGCATATCCGGGTAATTCACCTGAATTAATTGCGGATAAGATTACTGATCCTGTAGAAAAAGAATTGAAAACGGTAAAAAATGTAGAAGAGATCAAATCGACTTCTATCGATGGATACGCGACTATCCAAGTAGAGTTCAACTTCAATGTTTCAACAAAAGAAGCTTTGCAGGATGTAAAAGATGCTGTTGACAAAGCGCGAGCAAGTAAAGATTTCCCTACAGATTTACCTGTTGAACCGAATATTTTTGAACTTGATGTTTCGGAAATGCCGATCATGAATATTAACTTATCTGGTGATTATTCTATCGTTCAGCTTAACGAATTTGCTGAAATTCTTGAGGATAAAATTGAGGATTTAACGGAGATATCGGAAGTAGACATCCGTGGAACTCAAGAGCAAGAAATGCAAATAATGGTTGACCCGGGAAAGGCAGAAGTTGTTGATGTTTCATTCACAGATATACAAAATGCCATTGGTAATGAGAATGTTACCATTTCAGGTGGAGAATACCTTGATGGATCTACTAAAAGAACAATACAGATTGATGGTAAATTTAAATCTGCGGAAGAAATAGGTAATGTTATTGTTAAGCAAGAGGATTATAAACCGGTCTATTTAAGAGATATAGCTGAAATTCGTTTTGCCGATGCAGATACGACTTCTTACGCAAGAGAGCGAGGGCAAACTGTTGTTATGCTCGATGTGAAGAAAAGAAGTGGTGAAAACCTGATTGAGGCTTCACAAAAAATCATGGCTATTTTAGATGATGTAAAAGAGTCACGTGTAATTCCTGCCGGTGTCAATATTTCTGTGACAAACGATCAGTCTGGAAAAACGGAAGAAATGGTTTCTAACCTGGAAAATTCAATTATTTTCGGAATATTGCTAGTTGTAGGTGTACTGTTATTCTTTTTAGGTTTAAGAAACTCATTATTTGTTGGTGTAGCCATTCCGCTTTCGATGTTGATGTCATTTCTTATTCTATCCGCAATGGGAGTTACCTTGAATACAATGGTTTTATTCTCCTTAGTACTTGCTTTAGGTATGTTGGTTGATAATGGAATTGTGGTGGTTGAAAATGTTCAACGTTTGATGGAAGAGGGGGTTGATTCTTTCACGGCTGCGCGTAAGGGGGTTGGTGAAGTGGCTTGGCCTATTATTGCTTCAACAGCTACTACTTTAGGAGCCTTTGTTCCTTTAGCTTTATGGCCAGGAATTATTGGTGAATTTATGAAATATTTACCAATCACATTAATAATTGTTTTGGGATCATCTCTTTTCGTTGCGCTTGTAATTAACCCTGTATTAACGGCAATTTACATGAAGGTTGGAGGTGAAAAAGGAACGAAACGCAAACCTTTAATATTTGCTGGAATTTTTATCGTATTAGGATTGCTTTTGATGGCTGTAAGTACCGGTTTTAGTAATTTTTTGATTCTTATAGGGTTATTTATTATCCTCAATATTTTTGTTTTGAGTCCTGCTTCGACATGGTTCCAAGAGAAATTCCTTCCAATTCTTGAAAGCTTTTACGAAAAGTTCCTGAAGTTTGCTCTGTTTAAAAGAAGACCTGTTGTCTTTTTCTTAGGTGTAATTTTCTTACTTTTTGTTTCAATAGGATTAATAGGAGTTTTCACGCCTAAAGTGTTATTCTTTCCAGATAATCAACCAAATTACGTTAATGTGTTTATTGAGCATCCAATAGGAACTGATATTAAAGTAACCAACCAAACTACTTTGGAGGTTGAACGAATTATTAATGAAGAGATTTTACCCAATGAAATTGGAGATACTGTAGGTAAACCATACGATGAATGGATCATCCAATCAATTATTTCTCAAGTTGGGGAAGGGGCCTCAGACAATAGTGGAGGAAATTTATCAATGGGTAATACACCTTATAAAGGGCGTGTGCAGGTTAACTTTTCAGAGTTTAAATACAGAGGAGATTATAATACGGGTAAAATTATGGAGCGTATTTCTGCAGGTTTAAAAAATAAGTTTCCTGCAGATATTAATATAACCGTGGATAAAGATGCTCAAGGACCGCCAACTGCTGCACCAATTAACATTGAAGTGGGGGGAGATGTTGATTATAATCTAGTAATTGAAGAGGCTGAAAAGTTAAGGTTTTTCCTTGATCGTAAAAACGTACCTGGTGTTGAAAAATTGAAGTTGGACGTGGAAACAGGTAAACCGGAGTTAAAAATTGAGGTAGATCGTGATAAGGCGCGTTTGTTTAATACATCAACTGGTCAAATTGCACAAGCAATTCGAACTGCGCTTTTTGGAAATGACATTTCTACCTTTAAAGAAGGTGACGAAACTTATGATATGGTTGTTAGATTCAATGAAGATTCGAGAAATGACCTCGATGCATTAATGAATCAAAAGTTGATTTTTAGAAACAACAAAGGTCAGATGCTGCGTATTCCAATTCGCTCCTTGATCAAAGAACCTAAACCAACCAATACATATAGTTCTGTAAAACATAAAGACTTGATTCCTATTGTTACTGTATTTTCCAATGTATCAGAAGGATACAACGCGAATGAAGTGGTAGCTCAATTAAAAGAATTAGCTGCTGAATATACGATGGATAATGACGTTCTTCCGGGTGTAACTTATGAATTTACAGGTGAACAAGAGGAGCAACAAGAAGAATCTGCATTCTTGGTTCAAGCCTTATTGATTGCTGTATTTATAATATTGTTGGTAATTGTTCTACAATTCAACTCTTTTACAACTCCTGTAATTATTTTACTTGCCGTGTTATTCTCACTCATTGGAGTATTTATTGGAGAAGTAATTTTCCAGTTAGATTTCGTAATAATTATGACAATGATCGGAATTATTTCCTTGGCTGGTGTTGTTGTGAACAATGCGATTGTATTGATTGATTATACGAATTTACTTCGTATGAGGCGTCGAGAAGAACTTGGTTTAAATGAGTTTGAACAACTTCCTTTATCAGAAGTAATTGAGTTTATAATTATTGCAGGTAAAACAAGGTTGCGTCCCGTATTATTGACAGCGATTACAACAGTTCTAGGATTGGTACCACTGGCGATGGGATGGAATATTGATTTTACCACATTGTTGACAGATTTTGACGCGAATTATTATCAAGGAGGAGACAATACGCTGTTCTTTGGACCTATGTCTACGACCATTATTTTTGGATTGACATATGCTACTTTCTTGACACTTGTTATCGTTCCAGTGATGTATTTATTACTTTACAGATTTAAATTATGGTTGTTTAAAATAACGAATACAAAAATGCGCTCAACCATTTAATTAATGTGTATTTTATTACAGATAGGGGAGGATTTCAAATCGAAATTCTCCCTTTTTCGTTTTATACATCCAACGATTCAAGTAAAATATGCGTTTATTATTTAAAGGTTACTTCAATTTAATACGCAACATTAAAGTGACATGGAGTAATGGAAGCATCGGCAAGTATTCCAATTACTTATTCGCTTTTGACAAACATTTTACTATGACAATTAACGAACGAATAAAAGCTGTACATGTTTTGCAGAGGTTTGTGATGATGTCTCGTACATTGTTACCCAGTTTTTCAGAATTAATGGCTAAAGAAAATTTAACGAAAGCAGAACAACGAAAAGTCCTTCGAATTAGAGAAGTCTACGAATCTTTTCATGCGAGCCCACAAGTATCAATAGAGCTTGTAAATTCCAATATTTTTCAATTGATTTATGAAGTTTACAAGATTGGATTGTTAAATAAGGGACAAACACCCCAAACTTTTTATATCTATAATGCTTTTTTACAAGAAGCTGATCGTTTAATTACAATTTGGAATAAGCAAAGGTTGAATTAAATCTTTTTGGTTTACAAGAATGAAAGTCCTTTTTATCAGGCAATTTCGTTGGTTTTTATATATTTGGTCCAAATACAAATACCAATTGATATGAATGTTTTAAACCTATTTAAATCAAAAGAAAAAAGGCAGAATTGTATCGAGGATGAAAATTTTTTCTTGGGTTTGTATCAAACCGAATACAGTCGATTAACAGAGCAGAATCAAGTTTATTTAGATTATACGGGAGGTGGGCTATATGCTGCATCGCAAATATTAAAACATCAAACTTACTTATTGAATCATGTTTTAGGCAATCCGCATTCGTCAAATCCGACATCAAAATTATCTACAGAACGGGTAGAGGAGGCTCGTCAAGCTGTAATAGAATATTTTAATGCTGATGATTATTTTTGTGTTTTTACCCCCAATGCGAGTGGTGCTTTAAAAATTATTGGCGAATCTTATCCATTTTCAAAAGAAGCACACTTTACGCTGTTGATGGATAATCACAATTCGGTTAATGGAATTCGTGAATTTGCGGATAAAAAGGGGGCATCATTTGAGTTTGTAGATGTTAATGATTCTGATTTAACAATAAATGAGGAGCTCTTAGAAAAAAGGTTAAAAGCATATCCTGATAAAAAAATAAAATTATTTGGCTTTCCAGCACAATCTAATGTTTCAGGAGTAAAGCACGATTTAACTTGGGTAAAGATAGCAAAAGATCAGGGTTGGGATGTTTTATTGGATGCAGCCGCCTTTGTACCTACTTCTAAGCTTGATCTTAAAGAAGTTCAACCTTGTTTTGTCACAATGTCATTCTATAAAATCTTCGGTTATCCAACAGGGCTTGGTTGCTTACTGATTCGAAAAGATAAATTTGAAAAACTGTTAAAGCCTTGGTTTGCAGGAGGAACGGTATCGATGGTTTCGAACGTTGTCAATCGCTTTTATTTGATGAAAAATCATGAACGATTTGAAGATGGTACGATTAATTATCTAGATATACCTGCTGTAAAAATAGGTTTAGACTATATTCAAACAATCGGTATTGAAAGGATTTCCAAAAGAATTTACAATTTAAGAACGTATCTCTGTCAGTCTTTAAGGGAATTAAAACACCATAATGGGGAGGATATGATTACGGTTTATGGACCGACAACTCATGATTCAATTGGTGGAACAGTCATATTTAATGTAAAAGATAATTTAGGGAAAATGATTCCATTTTATCATGTTGAGCAAGCAGCAAACCAATTAAACATTTCTATCCGTTCGGGGTGTTTTTGTAATCCCGGTCTTGATGAAATTAATCATCATGTATCTGCCTGTGAAATTGATAGTTTTTACGAGCATACAGAAAATCCCAATATAGAATCAGCGTTGACTTTCTTTAGCAATAAACGCGGTGCTGTTCGTGTATCTGTTGGGATACCAACAAGACAGGTAGACTTAGACAAATTCATTGAGTTTATCCGTGCTACCTATCAAAAGTAGACTTATTATTGATAATTTTTTAACTCATCCATTATTAAATCCGCTGTTACGGGCTTAACGACAAAATTTTGAACTTCATCGTAGTTTTTAGCCTTTAGGATATCTTCGGGATTGTTTGAACTTGTTATAATTAAAATGACGATTTTCTCTTCAATATCAAGTTGTGTAAATTCATCCAAAAAGTCCCAACCGTCCCAGATAGGCATATTTAAATCCAATAAAATTAAATCTGGTAGTTGCTCTTTACTTTCATGTATTGCTTTTAATGCTTCAAAGGCTTCTTTACCGTTCTTATAGGAAGTAATGGTATCGAACATTTTTGTTTTTTCTAACTCATCTGTTGTCACAAAAATGTGAACTGGATCGTCGTCTATGATACAAGCTAGATCAATTTTCTTCATATTTCAAATAAATGTGGAATGTTGTCCCTTTGTTTAATTCACTCGATACTTCTACGTGACCTCCAATTGCTTCAATTTGATTTTTGGTAATGAATAATCCGATTCCTCTTGCATCCTCATGTTCATGAAATGTTTTGTACATTCCAAATAGTTTAGAACCATGCCTTTTCATGTCAATACCAACGCCATTATCTTCAATGTGTAGCACCAAAAAGTTACGTTTGTACGAAGTGTAAATTTTTATATAACTGTCTCTTTCTTTCGAGCTGTATTTAATCGCATTCGTTAAGAAATTCAACAATATGCTATCTAAATATGCTGCGACCCCGAATATAGTAAGGTTTTTTGGAACTTCGTTAATGATTTTAATATTCTCTTCATTGGCCTTGAATTGAACAGTGCTAATGGCATTATCTAGAGCATGACCTAAATGAATAGGGTCGAGTTGTTTTAGTTCATTAGCATTTAGCATAGCAACCTCAGATAAATGAGCAATTGTTTCCTCCAAGTTGATGGATGATTTACTTATGAGATCTGTTACTTTGTGATGCTCAATTGAAGGGAATTCTTTAATGAGAATCTTTAATAAAGTAGATAAATTACCAGAATGACTTCGTAGATTGTGTGATACAATATAGGCAAAGTTTTTCAATCGTTCATTTTGCCGCTTTGTCAGGTTCAATACCAATTTTAGTTCCTCTTCAGTTTTCTTGATTTGGCTCAGATTTGCGGCCACTAGAAGTAATCCTTTAAATTCATCATCATTAATAATCGGCGTAATATTTGCGTAGACTTGAAAATCTTCACCATTCTTATGCTGGAAAGTTAATTCTTGGGCTTCATTGGTTCCCTCTTCAGCAATTGTTTTTAGAATTTCAAACATTGAAAGGTCTGACTGTAAGCTCTCTTCGAAAAAAGAGTTATTTGATAATATTTCTTCTTTATTTTTAATGAAGTTTGGACTGGTTTCTCCACTAACATCATCAGCAGTATAACCTAGTAGATTTTGTGCTCCTTTATTAAAAGTGTGAATTCTACCAAAAGCATCTGTTCCAATAATCGCTACTTCAGTACTGGCATCTAGAATTGCTTGATTTTTTGATGCAAGTTCATGCAATGCCATTTCGGCACGTTTAGCTGCTGAAATATCAACAATTTGCGAAACAAAATGTGATAAGTTTCCGTCCATATCTCTCACCATAGAAACGGATAGAATAACGTAAACTAATCTACCGGTTTTATGAAAATACCGCTTTTCAATTTGATAATGGTCGATTTTTCCCTCAACTAAGCCTTCCAAGTGCTTTAAATCAATTTCTAAATCATCAGGATGCGTGATATCCTGGAAGGTTATTTTTAGCAATTCCTCCCGCTCGTAACCTACAATATCTAGTACTTTTTCATTGACCCGAAGCCATTCACCTTTTAAGCCTACAAGAGCCATACCAATACCCGCGAATTCAAAACTTCCTCTAAAGGTTTCTTCACTTAAACTAAGTTGCCTTACAGCTTGTTTTCGTTCGGTTATTAAATAGCGAATAGCGATATACTGATATATTTTGCCCGATCTATTTTTTATTGGATGAATAACAGTATCTACCCAATAAAGAGATCCATCTTTCTTACGGTTGCATACTTCTTCTCTCCAAACTTCACCAGCTGCAATAGTCTTCCACATTTTTACCCAAAAATCTTTGGGATGATATCCAGAGTTGATTAATTTGTGTGATTGACCAATAAGCTCTTCTTCTTTATAGCCAGATGTTTCACAAAAAATACTATTGGCATATATAATTGTGCCTTCGACATCCGTAAAACTAACCAGCGTGTTTTTGTTTAACGACGACATAATCGCATTATTCCGCTCGGTTAGGGTTTGAATTAATTGCTTTTCTTTTATTGATTCTGTTATATCTTTAGCTGAGATATAAATTAAGTTGTTATCTGGGTTTGCTTGCCACTCTAATGTTCGATATTCACCTTCTTTATTTCTAAAACGAACATTCAAATTGCGAATCTTTTGTAACTTATTTAACTTTGATACCGCTAATCGCGTTTTTTCACGATCATCGGGGTGCAGAAAATCAAACACTTTTTTACCGACTAAATCTTCATCATTGTAATCAAGAAGAATATTCCATTGTTTATTGATATTGATACATGTACCTCGATTGTCGGCTATTAATAATAAATCGAGGTTATTTTCAAAATAATTTTCAAATTGACGGCTTTTTTCAACAGTTTTATAGCGTTCCCTTCTTAGCTCAAGAAGGTTCATTACTTGCCGACCTAAACTCTTTAAGTTGTCTTTTTGTTCATGATTTAGCTTTTTCGGCTGGTCATCAATCGCACACAAAGTACCTATAGCTTGACCATCCTCTGAAACTAAAGGTACTCCAGCATAAAAGATAACATGAGGATCACCTGTAACTAAAGGGTTATCATGAAATCGTTCGTCTTTTCGGGCATCTTCAACAGAAAGAATCTTTTCGGGCTCGTTAATGGCATGCGCACAAAAAGCTAATTCCCTTGGAGTTTGGCGCGCATCTAATCCATGATGTGATAAAAACCACTGTCTATCTTTATCCACTAAACTGATTAATGCTACTTTAGTTCCACATATTGATGCCAGCATCTTTGTGATAAAATCGAAATCATCCTGCTCTAATGTGTCTAAAATTTTATACGATTCTAAGGTATTTAGTCTTTCATCTTCGTCTTTAGGAATGGTTGGGCCTATCATTATCAAATTTGCTTATTAATCATTTTAAGGCTTATCAGCCTATTGCAATATAATAAATTCAAATTTTAATTTGAACAAGAAATGAAAACTTATTTTCCTTTTCCCTTAAAGATTATTGCTACTGTGTAGAACATTATTTTGATATCAAGGGCAATAGACATATTTCGAATGTATAGTAGGTCGTATTTCATTCGTTGAAGCATTTGTTCAACATTTTCTGCATATCCAAATTTTACCTGCCCCCAAGAAGTAATGCCAGGCCTCACTTTATGTAAGTATAAATATTGGGGATCGTGGTTGGAAATCTTGTCTATAAAATATTGTCTTTCAGGGCGCGGACCAACTAAAGACATTTCACCAATGAGTACATTCCAGAATTGAGGGAATTCATCCAATCTCGTTTTTCTTAAAAATTTACCAACGTTGGTTATCCGGTTGTCATGAGTGCTAGATAGTTTCGGTCCATCTTTTTCAGCGTTGACAAACATTGTTCGATACTTAATAATATTAAATGGTTTACGGTCTTTCCCAATTCGCTCTTGTAAGAAAAAAATTGGACCTTTGGAACTGAATTTAACGGCTATGGCAAGAATTATATAGACAGGAATTAGTAAAATTAATGCAAAGCCAGAAATTATTATGTCTAAAATTCTTTTGGTGGCCACCTGCCAATCAGGCATATTATTATTGTTGGTAGTTAACAAAAGAGCTCCAAAAATACTTGACATTGAGACCTGTCCAGATAGAATATCATAAGCGTCAGGGATAAGGTTTATTCTAATGTTATATCCTGAGAGCTTGGTGATGATTTTTTTAAGTCGCTCATGATCAGAGCTTTCAATTGCGATTATAACCTCCGCTACTGAGGTTGATTTAAGGATTTTATCAATGTCTTCGATATGTCCTAAAAGTGGAAGACTTTTTTCTAAATCAAAGTCATTACCATTAATGTTTACAAATCCAATAAAGTGGTGGCCTGAGGCTGGTTTTAATTGTTTAAGTTCATCATAAAGTTCAACTGCGCGGACACTTCCACCAATCATTATCGTATTAAACCCAATTTTTCCTTTGTGAATTTTTTTTACATGAATTGAGGTAATAATAAAACGAGGAATAAGGGTAATGAAAAAATGAAGTAAAAATAGAACAATGAATAATTTATAATATTGTTGGTAAAGCAAGAGATGGCCAAAATCATCTAGAATTATGGAGAAAAAAACGATTATTACACCGACAATGGTTCCAAAAAGGGTCTGTTTAATTGTTTTAAGTCTATAATGTCGCAAAACATTATGATATGTACCTTGCAGAGCATAAATGAATATCCAAAAAAAGGGAAGGGTAAAAATTCCAAGAAAAAAACCTTTTTTAAAAACAATATCAGTGTGTTCTATAGTCGTTATCCTATAAATGTAAAAAAGATACCACACCAATGCGGCGGTTAAAAAATCGATTAAGACAAGGGTAAGTGACCTTTTTTTAAAATTCATTTAGCGTATACTACTTTGATATTGTCTATGTATATGTTTCCTTCAGAAATATTATCGTCAAGTGAAGCTAAAAGGTAAAA
Organism: Crocinitomix algicola; assembly: GCF_001661595.2. Taxonomy (GTDB): domain Bacteria; phylum Bacteroidota; class Bacteroidia; order Flavobacteriales_D; family Crocinitomicaceae; genus Crocinitomix; species Crocinitomix algicola. Next base: position 29,228 of record NZ_LYPF02000020.1, on the reverse strand, counting down.
TTCATGACTCACTGAATTACTATAGGCACTAACATCTTCGCTCAAATTGATGTAGATTTTTTTCCAAACTTCTTGTCCGTTGTCTTGAGGGTTAAGTATAACGAGAGGTGTGTGTTCTTGAACAGTACCATCTATAAATCCAGAAATTACACCAGTGGCTATCGAATTATTATTTCTATAGTCTATTTCTAAAAAGACTTCTTTTGATTTTGGTAGAATTAAGCTCTCCTGTGTACTGCCGGCATATAGGGTATCATTACCTTGAAGGGTAATTAAACCACATTTGTCACCATATTTCACTATTTCTGGTTGTTCTGCTTTCGTTACGAACCGAATGTTGGTGTCAGAAGTTGGTCCCTTCACAAATGCTATTCCGGCACTTTCAAAATCTTCAATAAATGCGAATCCGGTAGCACTTGAATAGGCCGTTTTGGGTTCAAAAATTAAAGTGTCATGGTACGTTAGAGTAGCCGTTTCTTCAAAACTTGTATAAAATGGGTACCGCATTCTTGAACTAGAAATCCCGTTGTTTTTTATGCCTGGATAAATGACAAATTCATGCTCACCATCTGCCAAAACAGGGAATTTACAAGGAAGTTCATAGACACCCAAAGCTTTGCCATCCATAAAAACCCAAGCATCAGTTATATTGTGGCTGTTAGCCCCTTCTTCAACTTCATTTGTAGTAAGTGTGAAAGCATCAATTCGCACCCAAGACGGAGTAGTGTCTACCTTCTTACAACCAAGAATTACAATAAGGATAATTGCTGTAGTGAGTAACTTTCTAATCATTTGAAAATATTACGGTTCTTTAATCAAAACGCAAAAAAACATTAAATATTTTCTTTAATCAAATTTCCATTTAACTTTAATTTCTCCATAATCTGTAATGCTACATTTAAAGCACTTTCACCATCTTCAATTGAGACGATTGGAGTAGTGTCATTTTCAATAGATTGAGCAAAAGTATCAAGCTCTTCTTTTATTGCATTACTAGTTAAAACTTCTGGTTTAAAAATTTCTATTTTCTTTTTTGATTTTCCTTCACCTAAATCAAAAACAATGTCAAAAGGGTCGGGTTCGGAAGTTAACGTTGTCATTTTAACGACCTCCGATTCTTTTGTTAAGAAGTCTATGGAGATATATGCGTCCTTTTGAAAGAATCTCGATTTACGCATATTTTTCAATGATATTCTAGAAGCAGTTAGGTTGGCCACACAACCATTATCAAACTCTATTCTGGCGTTTGTTATATCAGGAGTCTCACTAACAACAGCAACTCCAGATGCGCTAATCCTTTTTACCGTAGATTTTACCGTACTTAATATAATGTCAAGATCGTGAATCATTAAGTCTAAAACTACTGGAACGTCGGTTCCTCTTGGGTTATATTGCGCCAATCGATGCGTTTCAATAAACATGGGGTTTGATATGTACGGTACCGCATTTTTAAATGCCGGGTTAAACCGTTCTACATGACCAACTTGAACTTTAACATCGGCTTCTTGAGCTAATTCACGTAATTTTCGAGCTTCTTCTGCCGTCTGCGTTACAGGTTTTTCAATAAAAACATGTTTCGACTGCCGAATAGCACTTGCAGCAATATCGAAATGAGAGACTGTGGGTGTTACAATGTCAATGACATCAACCGCTTGAATTAAATCCTGAATGTCTTCAAATCGCTTTATTCCCAGCTCATTTATTCCAAATTTTGCGTTCGAATCATTTGGATCATAAAAGCCAACAAACTCAAATTTATTATTTAGTTCCAATATTAATTTTGCGTGAATTTTTCCTAAATGCCCCAGCCCAAATAATCCAATTTTTAACATATTGCTATTTTATTTATTGTTGTCCACAATGCAACTACTGTGGATGTTGCAAAGATATAGTCAATTTGAATATAGAAATACGAATTGGTATCATCTTATTAACAGTTGTAGTTTAATTTTAATAATTGACTTTGATGTTCCATATATCAACACTATTTTAGTTGAAGGATAAATAAAAACATATAGTGTTGATGGAAAAGAAGTCAAACGTTTACGATCGTCGAGAGTTTATATCATTTTTAGGCAAGGCTTCAGTGGGGCTTACAATAATACCTCCATTCTTAGCCGGCTGTGGAAATAACACAACACCCTTAAAAAAAGTCAAAAACGATGAAAATTATTTTAATCGTCTTAAAAAAATAGAGGTTAAAGGTATAAAACCTACCGACAAAGACGATTTATTATTGGCGCAAGGATTAAGTTATCATGTGGTGTTAAGTTGGGGAGAAAAGATAAATGAAAAAGATACTTTCGGATTTAATAATGACTTCAATTGTTTTATTCCAATATCCGATGACAACCCCAATGACGGACTGTTGTGGGTGAACCATGAATATGTAAATCCATTGTTTGTGTCAGGATTTAATCGTAACGAATTAAAAAATCCAAGTGAACATCGCACAGTCGATCAAGTGAATAAGGAAATGTACAATGTTGGCGGTTCGATCGTTCGTGTTCAAAAAGTGAATGGAAAATGGAAACCGATTCTTAATGATCCGCGCAATAGAAGAATAACGGGACACACAAAAATTAAATTCAATTGGGATGAGCCCATTTATGGAGCGAAAGAGGCTATAGGTACCAATAGTAATTGTTCTGGAGGTATTACACCATGGAATACTTTTTTAACTTGTGAGGAAAATTATGATAGTTTTTTTGGAGAACGTGAATTTGATGCACAAAATGTAGCCTCTAAAAGAATGAGCAGCATGGGTTGGGATTTATTTTATGATTTTCCACCCGAACATTATGGTTGGGTTGTGGAAGTTAATCCGCAAAACGGAAAAGCTCTTAAACACGTGGCTTTGGGAAGGTTTGCACATGAATGTTGTACTTTGTTTGAATTGCAAGATAAACGCATTGTGGCTTATTCGGGTGATGATAAGAATGATGAACACCTTTATAAATTCATTTCATCTAAACCCGGCTCATTGAAAGAAGGAACTCTTTATGTGGCTGATACAATCAATGGAATATGGATACCAATGGTGTGGGAAACTCAGTCAAAATTGCAGGAAAGATTCACTAATCAAACCGAAGTTTTAATAAGAGCACGAGAAGCTGCAAAAATTTTAGGAGCCACTCCATTAAATCGCCCAGAGGATATCGAAATAGATCCTATTACTGGCCATATTTTTGTTTCTCTTACAAATAATAAAGCTAAGGGAGATTTTCATGGTTCGATTTTAAAAATTGAAGAAGACAAAGGGGCATACGATGCACTTTCTTTCAAAGCATCAACATACAAGGCAGGAGGAGAAGCGAATGGATTTTCTTGTCCAGATAATTTGGCTTTTGATTTAGCAGGAAATCTTTGGATTACTTCTGATATTTCAGGAACATCAATGAATCATCCTGAAAAACCTTATAATTCATTTAAAAATAACGGCTTATTTGTGATTCCTCGCTACGGTGAACGGGAAGGAGAGGTTATTCAAGTCGCTTCAGCTCCAACAGATGCAGAATTGACTGGTCCATGGTTTGCTCCTGACGGGAAAACTCTTTTTTTAAGTGTTCAACATCCTGGGGAACTATCAGAAAGTATTGAAAAAACTACCAGTAAATGGCCATTTGATGCTGATGGAATTCCTAAACCATCTGTTGTAGCAATTACGGGTGAACTACTTGAAAAGCTCACACATTATAACTACTTAAAGTAACAAAGTCTTTTAAATCTTATTATGCAACATCTTTATTATCGGATTTCATTGTTTCTTTTATTCTTTTTCGTCCATCCAATCGCTCATTGCCAAGATTTAGACACATTAAAAGTAATGTCTTATAATTTGTTGAAATTTCCTGGGGTAAACCCTGAGCGTATTTCTAAACTTAAAACGATTGTTCAACACGAATTACCGGATGTTTTAATTGTGTGTGAATTGACAAATGGAGCAGGGGCAGATAATATTTTGTACAACGCCTTGAACGAAGATGAAATTGATTTTTATGATATGGCAGATTATGTTCCAGGACCAGATACGCAAAATGAACTATACTACAATACAGATAAACTTGGGTTAAAAGAACAAAATGTAATTGAAACAGATTTGAGAGATATCAATGAATATGTGCTTTTTTACAAAACAGAGGATTTAGCTTATCGTGATGATACAATATTTCTATATGCATACGCTTGCCATTTAAAGGCATCAAGTGGATTTGAAGCCGAACGAAATGCAGAATTGATAGCATTTAAATCATATTTAGATACTCGAGCAAATGCTGAAAATATAATTTTAGCTGGTGATTTTAATTTTTATGGTAGTGCAATAGAACCAGGGTGGAATACCGCTTTGAATGGAGGACATGTTCCGTTATTTGATCCGATAGCTGCTCCTGGAAATTGGCATAATAACAGTGATTTTTCATGGCTTCATACTCAAAGTACGAGGACGACAGATATTGATGGAGGAGCTTATGGCGGAATGGACGATCGCTTCGATATAATTCTAGTAGGGGAGGACATTATGTCTGGAGCAAATAATTTATATTATATTCCTGAATCTTATCACGCAATGGGTCAGGATGGAGTTAGATTTAATAAGTCGCTTATCGATAGTCCTATAAATACTGAAGAACCTGAGGACGTAATTGAAAGTCTTTATTGGATGTCTGATCATTTGCCTGTTCGATTGGATATATTAGTAAACACAGGTCATTTAAGTACGCCAAGTAATAAAGGGGAGGTTTCAAATACGATTTATTATGACGCTGAAAATCAAATGTTACGATTTGATTTTGACGAAAAAGATACAGAAATGGTTTTGTATCGGGTTGATGGTACTTTAATCGATACCATCCAGATTTCACCTTCAAATAATTCACACGATTTAAAAGGAATTAATCCAGGAACGTACATTGTAAAATGGAGCGATAGTAAAAGTTTTAAATTCGTTAAACCTAAGTAGTTACTTTTTGTTAAACAGGTTTTTAATTTTTATAAGGTACAAATCAAAATCATAACTTAACCCTTTGAGGTGCGGCCCTTTAATTGTCCATAATTCTTTGTTGTTGGTAGATGTAGCACTATTATACATTCGCTCGGCCATTTCAAAAGGACAAGCTTCATCTTCAGTACTGTGTATTATTAATAAAGGTTTCGTCCAATTTTTTAAGTATTCATGTGCTTTAATATGATTTTTAACTAAAAGGTTTCCGATGAATTTAAACGGACGGTTTAAACGTGCTCTCGCGGCTCCTTTTTGTGTGTCAAAGGCACCCTCTATTACCAAAGCGTCAAAACAATCCGGATGCTCAACAGCGACCATTGTTGCTAAATTACCTCCTAATGATAGCCCCATAATTATTCGTTTTGTACCTTTTACTTTTTGATGATTGTTAAAGGCTAGTGCCCCGAGTTTTCCTGCACGTATTATATTTTTGTATGTTGCCTCACCTGTTGAGTTTCCAAAGGATGGATAGTCGATAATAAAAACCTGATAACCTGCTTGATAATATAGGTCAGCAACTTCACTCCACCCATTTAAGGTTCCTGCATTTCCATGCAGTAAAAAAATTGATGCAATAGGGTTTTCGCGCTCGTAGAAAAGATAGTGTATTGAATCCTTTAGCCCTAATTGATAATATCCACTACTTGCATCGGGTGGTGTTGCTACAAATTCTGGATTAGGATGAAAAAAAGACTTGTTAAAACTGCAACTTGAGCCAAATAGTGACAAAATAAACGCAGTAAATAGAATTAGTTTGGATAATTTCATATTATAAAAGTAGTCCTTAAGAAAATTCAATTGAATAAATATTAGCTAATATTTGTTAAGACGAACTTATTCTCGAATGAAAATTTCGTCTGCAAATATCCAAGAAGGGTTGCCATTTCCTAAATGCCACGTTGGACACTCTCCTCTATTTCTAGCGATAATTCTTAAATGTTGGGTTTTGATTTCTTTCTTCAAAACTAAAGGATGTATAATTGCACCGTATTGGTCAATAGGTAGTTTGTGGGTGAGAGTTTCAATTGTGAACCAGTTTTGTCCGTCTTCAGAAATTTGTAATTCTAGCTCTTTCGGCAACCAAATCCAAGACTTTATGTCTTGCAGAAAACGCATTTCAAAAGTAGAAAATTTAATTATTTCATTAAAATTTAAGGTAACGACTAAATCTTGATCGTAATAGCCTTGCCATGGGCCCGTTCTAAAATCCGTACCACCAGTAATTTGATCAATTAGCGCTCGTTCTCCGCCAGCTGAATATTGATTGGAGTAGTTGGCATCAATGGCAATCATCCAATCTGAATCTACTCTTTTAAAATTGGCTGTAATTGGAAAACTTTTTGAAGAGTCAACGAATTCTATTGCGCTGATTTTTGTGTCTTCTTTGATTTTAATAGGCTTTTTATATTTTTTCGATTTATGATTCGGAATGGTTCCATCTGTAGTGTATCGAATAATGCCTTTCCCATTGTAACTGGAATGAATAGAGACAGTTCGTTTTTGGTCAAATGAAGGGTTAGGGTCTCCAATATACGGCGAAGGAATCAATAAACTTTTTGAAACAAGAGATTTCGGTGCAGCGGTTAAATTTAGGCTTGGTTGATTACTCATTTCAAATGTTAAATTTCCGCCATTTAGGATTTCATGGTGATGAATGTAGTTTCTGCTCAGCGGCTCTCCATTTAAAAATATAGCAGATACATATTGTTGTCCTTTTTTATAATTTTTGCGTTGTATTTTAAAAACTTTTTCATTTTCCAATTTAAGGATGGCCTCATCAATTATTGGAGCACCTAAAAGATAGGTGTCTGAACCTGGAGCAAAAGAGTATAAACCGAGAGAACTTAAGACGTACCATGAAGACATTTGTCCGCAATCTTCATTTCCACTCAAACCATCTGGTTGATCTGAATATAAATTGGTTAATATTTTATTTACATAATGTTGAGTTTTATGGGGTGTATTTGTGAAATTATATAAATAGGCCATATGATGACTTGGCTCGTTTCCATGGGCATATTGTCCAATAAGTCCGGTAATGTCTACCTGGTGTCTACCTAAAGTTTTAGAATCAGCAGTAAATAATCGATCTAGCCAAGCTTCTAGACTATCCTTTCCGCCAAGAATTTTAGTCAATCCCTCCACATCATGAGGTGCGAATAAAGAATATTGCCAAGAATTCGCTTCCGTATAATCGAATGTTACTTCTTCAGGTAGAAACCCGGGTTTCCATCCGCCATTGTAGCGGGGTTGCGCGAATTTAGATTTGGGATGAATAATATTCTTATAATGTTGTGATCGACGATAGAAGTGATTCGCAATTGAGTCTTTACCTAATGAATCAGCAAAAACAGCAATACACCAATCATCATAAGCATATTCTAAAGTCTTTGAAACGGATTCCGATTCATCTTCTGATGAAATATAACCTTTTGATTTATATGCATGCAAGCCAAGGTGATTTTGATTTGCACTGTGCATCATAGCCTCGAGTGCTAATTCAGTATCAAAATCTCTAATTCCTTTGATATAAGCATCTACAATTACCGGGATCGCGTGATACCCTATCATACATCCTGTATAATTTGCTGACAATTCCCAAATTGGAATAATCCCACCTTGATTGTATTGTGACAAAAAAGTATTAATGAAATGTATTGTTCTCTCTCGCTGAGTAATTGTGAAGAGTGGGTGAGTTGCTCTAAACGTATCCCACAGTGAAAAGACGGTATATTTTTTGCTCGTATTTGATTTGTGGATGTTTTTATCTAATCCTCTGTATCGTCCATCGACATCACTAAAAAGGTTTGGATTTAAAAAACTATGATAGAGAGCAGTGTAGAAGGTTGTTTCAATATTTGGGTCAACCGTTGAAAGATCAATTTTACCTAACTCCTGATTCCAACTTTTTTCGCAATCTTTTTGATAACTCGAAAAATCCCAATGCGGCATCTCTTTTTTTAGATTATTCTTTGCACCGGTAATATCAACTGCTGATATACCAACTTTCACCTGAAGTTCAGGTTGGGCATGACCAAATTCAAGTATCATTTTTAACGGATTTCCCTTTTCGTCTTTTTTTATACTTGTTTTTAACGCTTTTTCAGAAAACTGTATTGTGAAATAAAAATGTTGTTCAGTCGCCCATGCTTTGGATATTCTACTACCAATCAGTGTAGAGTCATTTAATAAAATTAAATCAGAACCAAGTAGCATGTCTCTATGCTCAAGGTCAATTATTACTTTTTTCTTTTCCCATTTGGGGTAAGTGTAACGATGGAAGCCACATCTTTCCGTGGTTGTTAAGTCCACCTTTATATTATGCTTTTCTAATAATACACTATAAAATCCAGCATGCGCATTTTCGTTTTTATGTTGAAATTTTGATCCATATCCTTGATCAGTCGGGTAACCATTTTTCCAAATATTATTACCGATGAATGGCATGATTAATAAGTCTCCATAATCTGAAACCCCCGTTCCACTTAAATGCGTATGACTAAATCCATAAATCACAGAATCTGAATAATGGTATCCGCCGCATCCGTCCCACCCTTCTAATCTAGAGTCTGGCGATAATTGAATCATACCAAATGGCGCAGATACCCCAGGGTATGTGTGTCCATGTCCTCCTGTCCCAATGAATGGGTCGACCTTTTTAGCGTAATTTTGTGAAAAAAGTACTATTGGAAAAAGAGTAGCCAAAAGGCCAATTAAATGTGGCTTTCTCATAACTAAGAGAGTAGAATTCCAACTTTCGAATGAATTGATGCAATCGCTCCCAAAACCCCACTATTCTTATCGTTAATAGAACTTATTTTGATAAAGGATTTGTCTCTTAAATTTGGTAAGATGAGCGTTTTTAAATGCTTTTCTGTCTTGCGTTTTAATAAATTTCCATTTTTTGCAATACCACCTGTTAAAAATACGCATTCCAGATCTAAAATGTTGACGAGGTTAGAAATTGCGAAAGCTAAATCCTTTGTGACTAAATCAACTACCTCCAAGGCTACTGGGTCTTCTTTTCTTGCAGCTTTAAAGATTTCCGTAGGTGATAGCTCACTGGGCGAAATATTATTTAACAATGAACCTCCACTCGAAAACTCTAGTTTTTCTTTGGCTGTGCGAACAATCCCTTCTTTTGCAATATAAGTTTCTAAACATCCGAGGTTCCCACATTTACATTCTCGTCCGTCCGGGCGAATAATGGAATGTCCAAGTTCACCTGCTAAACCATTGGCACCAATAACAACTTCATTATTGATATATAGTCCAAGTCCAATACCCGTACCTAAAGTAATCACGCCAAAATTCTTCATTTCAGGAGCGTCACCATAGGTTTTTTCACCAATAGCCGCTGCATTAGCGTCGTTAACAGCCACTGTTTCAATGTCAAATTTCTCTTGAAAAATCTTTTGAATTGGAACAATATCGCCCCAATTTAAATTTGGAGCGAACTCAATGCACTGCGTTCTTTCATTGACACTGGGAGCCCCAATTCCAATTCCAGCGAGTGGCTGTTTTCGCTTTAAATCTGAGTGAATTTTACTCACAAGTTCGTCGGCAGTTTTAAAAGAATCAGTTTTAAAAGAATTTTCATAAAGGATTTCACCATCAGCATTTGAAATTCCATAACACACATTGGTTCCACCAATATCTACTCCTAAGTAAGTACTCATATATTTTGCTTTGTTCTACTTCCGAATAGGCCGAAATAGAGGATGTAAAGATAAGAAATTATTGGAAAGAGGAAACCATATTTTACGCTTCCAAAATGATCAGACACCAATCCCATTCCCAGAGGGAGAATTGCTCCACCTATTATCATTATCACTAAAAGAGAGGAACCTTGACTGGTAAACTCGTTTAAACCTTTTATCGATAAAGTGAAAATATTTGACCACAAAATTGAATTAAATAATCCAATTGAAAGAATACACCAAAAAGCAATTTTGCCTTCAAAAAAATAAGCTACTAATAAGAGGACTAATATAATGGCTGAAAAAATACTCAATAGATTATTTGATGATTTACCAAAAATTAGCATTAATATATACTGTCCAAAAATGAATAGCGTTATTGTTTTTATTTCCATTAATACAAACGTATATTTTGAGGCCAATAATTCAAATTGAAAAGGAATACCTGCATCCAAAAATTGTGATTTGATTGTTATGAAAAACACAACAATTAAAAAGGTGATACTAATTGTAATACCGCCTCCTACTATTTTTTTTGGCAAAGTGTAGTTTGGGTTAGAAATTACAGCAATTCCTAACCTCCCAATCATCGCTCCGCCCCAATAAATTCCTAAATAGGATGCTGCGTCATTGGCAGAGAGTCCGCCAATTTCAGGCAGACTGAGGTAGGGCATGATTTTAGCACCAATCATCACTTCTGCACCAACATAAAAGAAAATCGCTAGCATGCCATATTTTAAATTGGAGAATTGGAACACCGAACCACTTAATAATACTTGTTCATCGTTTTTATAGTGGGGAAGTTTGACAAAAATCAACAGAACGGAAAAAAGAATGAATATCATTCCACACATCAAATATAGTTGCTGAATCGCAAGATCACTTGACATATAGTTTAAAATAAAATATCCAGCAAATAAAGGGCCAATTGTAGTGCCCAAAGAATTGAACCCTTGCGATAAATTGAGTCGTGTACTTGCGCTATGTTCGGGCCCTAATATTGCTATATACGGATTGCAGGATATTTGAAGTAAAGTTATCCCAAGTCCAATTGTGAAAAATGCAGCTAAATAGATATAAAAATTATTAAATTCCATTAAAGGGTAAAGCGAGGCACAGCCGATACCTGAAATTATTAAACCTAACTGAATTCCTTTTTTATACCCAAGTTTATTTATTGGATCTCCTTTTTTTTGTGAGTAAAAAAAATAAACCGTTGAACCGATACCATAAGCCCCAAAGAAAGAGAGAAATAGTAACATGGATTGAAACTCTGACAAATTATGCGAATTCTTATAAATCTGAACTAAAACATCATTTATAGAAGTGATACTGCCCCATAAAAAAAACAGTACAGTAATAATTATAAACGCTAATGATTTAGTTGGTCTATTTTTTATCACAAAATTCAGATTGGTGCGGGCTAAAGTAAGAAAATTATTTAATGACACTGGACATGTATTCAATAAAACTGTTTAATTTTAGCGTCTTAAACTTTGCTGACCAGCTTGATTTTTCTCAGTAAGTTACAATTTTGAGTATGTGTGGTATTAATGGTATATATAAATTCTCTGGCAATAGCTATGATCCAAAATTAATTCGTTCAATGAACGATACTTTGGCGCAAAGAGGACCTGATGCGGCTGGAGAATATAGTGATGAATATGTGCAGCTGGGCCACCGAAGATTGTCTATAATAGACCTCGACCAAAAATCAGATCAACCTTTCCATTCAAACGATGGGAGGTATATTTTGGTGTTCAATGGAGAAATTTATAACTATCGGACAATTAAAGCAGCAATTACTGATTACGAATTTAAAACGAATGGAGATACTGAAGTAGTTTTAGCAGCTTATCTTAAATATGGTGCAGCATGCTTAAAAATGTTCAATGGCATGTTTGCTTTTGCCATTTGGGATAAGGAAAAAAAGGAATTGTTTATAGGGCGCGATCGACTAGGGATAAAGCCATTATACTATGTTTTAACGAACGAATCAATTATTTTTTCTTCTTCATTAAAATCGATTTTATCTACCGGTTTAATTGAAAAGAAAATTGCACAAAATAGTTTAATCGATTATTTAAGATATCAAACTGTACACGCCCCATACACTATAATAGAAGGTGTGTTTAGTATTATGCCAGGCCAATCATTGCTTGTTAATGAAGAGAATCCACCTAAATTTAATACCTACTGGTCTGCAACAAGAGATTTTCGAAGGGGAAGTAATTCAATCAGTGAAGTGCAAAGTAATGTTCAAGAGTTACTTTCAGAATCTGTTGATCTCCGTTTAATGTCAGATGTACCTTTTGGAGCTTTTTTGTCTGGAGGAATTGATAGTTCGATAATTGTAGCATTGATGGCGAAAACGAGGTCTCAAAAAATTGACACTTTCTCAGTTTCATTTAAGGAGGAATCATATAGTGAGGCTAAATATGCCAAGCAAATCGCAAATTTATATAAAACTAATCATCACGAAATTGAACTAGGTGTTGACGAGTTTAAAGATTTAATTCCAGAAGCTTTTAAAAATGTTGATCACCCTAGCGGAGATGGTTTAAATACATATGTTGTTTCTAAAAAAACACGTGAGGCAGGAATAAAAATGGCCCTCTCCGGTTTAGGTGGAGATGAGCTTTTCGCCGGGTACAGTGTTTTTAATCAAATACCGAATTTGCAATCGAAAAAATGGTTATACAGTTTTCCTTCCTATTTTAGGAAACCTCTCGGGGTGATGAATCATGCAATAAAAGGAACTATTGGTTCGGCCAAGATCAAAGAGATTTTGAAACAACCTACTTTTGACTTGGAATATGTTTATCAATTTTACCGTCAAGTTGCAATGGATGATCAAGTTTTAAAACTTGTAAAAGTTAATTCATTACCTGAAAGTGCTGTTTTGAGAAACGTCCACGAATTAGTTGGTTACCGAAAAGAAGGGTGGGATTTGCCTCCACTAAGTAGGATTTCAGTTGCAGAAATGTCCACATATATGCAAAATATTTTACTACGTGATGCCGATCAAATGAGCATGGCTGTTGGATTAGAGCTTAGAGTTCCGTTTTTAGATCATAATTTGGTAGAGTATGTTTTAGGAGTTCGTGATGATATTAAAAGACCTATTACCGCTAAAAAGTTATTGGTAGATTCGTTCAAAGATTTAATTCCTGAATCAATTTATAACCGTAAAAAAATGGGATTTGTCTTACCTTATGAACATTGGATGCGTGCCGAATTAAAGCCCTTCTGCGAAGATAGATTAAACCAATTAAAAAAGATTAATTATTTTCGACCAGAAGGTTTAGACCAATATTGGCATCAGTTTTTGAAAGGGGATAAAAGGGTGACTTGGTCCCGCATTTGGCCTTTGGTGGCTCTTGGTGACTGGATAAAAGAGAATGAAATTATTGGGTAAAGCATGGCAAAAAAAAGAATATTAATATGTATGGATTGGTATGAGCCAGGTTTTAAAGCTGGTGGTCCAATTCGTTCAGTTGCTAATATTGTCAATGCATTGCAAAAAGAATTTGAATTTTACATTCTCACCAGTGCCTATGACCTAGGAGAAACAGAGCCATATCCAGATATTGAAACCAACCAATGGTTTGATAGAGGAGGGGTAATGATCAAGTACATGAGTCGTGCGAACATGAAAATTTCAGCGATACGTGGAAATATTATTGAGATTAACCCAGATGTTTTATACCTAAATAGTTTATTTTCGAAATTATATACGCTTGTGCCTTTAACTTTAGTGCGAAGAATCCCCGTAATAGTTGCTCCGCGAGGAATGTTGGGAGAAAATTCTTTAAAAATTAAAAGAGCGAAGAAGAATACATTTTTAAAGTTTACAAAGTTATTTGGTGTGTTTAATCGTGTGACGTGGCACGCGAGTACAGAGGTTGAAAAAGAAGATATTGTAAAAGTATATGGGCCGAAATGTAAAATTGTCGTTGCGCAAAATATTCCAACCTCTCAACAGTTAGAAATGAATGAAATTATTTCTAAACGTAAAACCGGAAATGTACGTTTTATTTATGTTAGTAGAATTGCTAAAATAAAAAATCTTCATCTTGCGGTGCATGCATTGAGGAAAGTTCGAGCAAAGCATCATGGCAAAGTCGAGTTTCATATTTATGGAAATATTGAAGATAAAAACTATTTTGAAAAATTAAAAGTATATATAAAAGAATACGATAATGTAAGTATTGAATATAAAGGCGTTTTAAATCCTGCTTTATTGTCAAGTACTTTTTTATACGCTGATTATTTTATTTTGCCTACAAAGCATGAAAATTATGGACATGCTATTGTCGAAGCATGGGCGAATGGTTGCCCTACAATAATTAGTCAGAATACACCTTGGCGTGATTTAAGAGTTAGAAATTTGGGATGGGATGTTGATATTTCAAATCCTGATAATCTAGCGTCAGCGGTTCAAGATGCCGTTGATACTATGGAAGATGAGTATTTGACTATGGTGCGAGAGTCATTCAATTTTTTTAAGAATGAAATTTCGGATGTGGCAATTATTGAAGCGAACAGAAAATTATTTGAAAATGCGTGTTGATTTAGCCAAGTTTTCTAATCCTGACTATCAGCCGGGCGGAACTTTAAAAAGGGGGATTTGGTTTTTCCTTAATAAACTATTTATTATCAATAAGTATAACCCCTCTTCTGGATTAAGAAAATTCATATTGAGATTATTTGGTGCGAAAATTGGTACAGGTGTTGTCATAAAACCAGGTGTTAATATAAAATACCCGTGGTTTTTATCGATTGGTAACTATAGTTGGATTGGAGAAGATGTTTGGATTGACAACCTCGGTAAAGTTCAAATCGGGAGTAATGTTTGTATTTCGCAAGGAGCGCTTTTATTATGTGGAAATCACAATTATAAAAAGGAAAAATTTGATTTGATGGTTGGAGATATTGTTTTAGAAGATGGTGTTTGGATTGGCGCTAAAGCGCTTGTAACTGGGGGAGTTGTATGTGAGACGCATGCGGTGCTTTCAGCTGGATCAGTCACGAGTAAAAACCTTAATTCATATAGTATTTACCAAGGTAACCCATCACGATTTGTTCGAGAAAGAACAATAAACAAATAAGTGAATGAAAGTTTCGATTATAACCGTGGCGTACAACGCTGAAAAAACAATAGAAGATTCAATTCAATCTGTTTTAGAACAGAAATATGATAATATCGAGTACATCATTATTGATGGAGCATCTACGGATAGAACATTGTCGATAGTAAAGAAATATGAGGATCGTATTTCGACTATAATTTCTGAAAAAGATAACGGTATTTATGATGCAATGAATAAGGGAGTAAAGGCTGCTACCGGAGATATTATCGGAATACTAAATTCAGATGACTTTTATATTGATTCAAATGTCATTACAGATATTGTAAACTCTTTCAATGATAGCAGTATTGATGGGGTTTATGCAGATTTGGTCTATGTAGAGGGAGAGGATACCAGTAAAATTAGGAGAAAATGGGAGTCAGGTTTTTATCATCACGGTGCTTTCAAAAAAGGGTGGATGCCACCTCACCCTACATTTTTTGTACGATCTAAGGTATATTCTGATTTTGGCCACTATGCTTTAAACCTGAGGTCTGCAGCGGATTACGAATTCATGTTACGCGTAATTCATAAACATAGAATTAAATTAAATTACTTACAACGTATTATAGTAAAGATGAGAGTAGGAGGAGAAAGTAATGCATCGTTTAAAAATAGACTTAATGCAAATAAAGAAGATAAGATTGCATGGAAAATGAACGGATTACAGCCCGGTCGATTTACATTCATCAGAAAACCAATGTCTAAACTAACACAGTTTATTAAACGGTAACTTTTTTAAAAGTAAAAGTTATTCGATAGAAAAATATTCTTTAAGATTTCTTAAGATTGATTTAATAAATTTTTATTTTTGGTTTAACACTATTCACTCGCATGATACGATCAATTATTGTCCTACTTTTTTTGGTTTCAACAAGTGCATTTTCGCAGCATCGTTTTAATAAACACCTTATAGAGGTAACACTTCACGAGCAAGATACATTATTGATGAATTTTGTAAAAACGCCAGATTTATTTATGGAGCGTTGGGATACCTTAGCCCAACCTAGCTTTTGGAAATTCGTAATGCGCATGTCTCCAGAAACCAGTATTTTGAATGTGGCTGAGACACGTCAGGTCCTAGAGTTAAGACCATTGGCTGATTGGAATAACTTGTCTGATGAAGAAAAAGAAGCTTATCGCGATACACTAAGAATTAGACATGGTTTGGCACCGGACACTCGGATTTTTATGACGACTGGAAAAAGCGATTTTTTCGAGTTTGAGAAAGTTTTTAATAGTATTTCTAGAGGAGTAGAGGTGTTTAAAGATAATAATACAGACCCATGGTATGCACAATCAATACTGATGATTGAAAGTCCAGGGAAAATTGCTTACTCTAGTGTTGGTGCACTGGGACCTTTTCAATTGATGAAATCGGTAGCAAGAAATCATGGTTTGCGCGTTGATAAGTATGTTGATGAAAGAAAAGATTTCGACAAATCGGCCAAAGCTTCTGCGCACTTAATTAGAACAGCTTGTATACCGGAAGCAAAAAGAATTTTGAAAAAATTTGATATCCATGTTACTCCGGACGATGAGTTTAGTCTATGGTTTAGACTTTTGGTAATGCATTGTTACCATGCTGGTGCTGGGAATGTGGATAGGTTATTGTCGAATGTTGTTAAACCTACTCGTGGAGGTATGGAATTAATCACAACAATTTGGCGATCAGAATATGGAGGGTTTAAAAATGCTTCGCAAAATTATAGTCAATTAGCGCTTGCAGCTTTAATTATTTTGGATGACCTGATTCTAAAAAAATGCCAAGAAATCTGTGAATACTAATTTCGGAGAATAAAAAAACCCATACAGCCTAAATTTTAGAATTCTTCTCACAACATGGTTAGTACTACCAATTTGGTTCTGAAATCCCCTGTTACCATTCATTCGAATGCAAAACATTGTTTTGTGGGGCCCGACATCATGAAATTGAGTTCATACTAAAATAAAAAACGTTAAGAACCAAAAACATACTATATGGGCGTAAGCCGAAGCCAACTCAAGTCTCATCGCACTTCGTGGTGGACTTGTATTGTAAAGTTAGGTGAATTTAATGGAATGAGAAAATAAAGTTTTCAACAATTTTTTTTCCGTGAGCGGATAAGATCGATTCAGGGTGGAATTGAACACCCGCGATAGGTAATGATTCGTGTTCAAATGCCATGATAACATTATTTATCGAGTTCCCTGTAATTTTTAATTCTTTCGGAAACTCCTCATTAATAGCCGCCCAAGAATGATAAAGACCTACTTGAAAACGGTCGCCCGTTTCATTAAATAATTTTGAACTGGTATCAAAACTAACTTCTTCTGATATTCCGTGTTTAACTTGGTTTTGATTGTAAAGTTTTCCACCAAAACTCTCAACAATAGCCTGAAACCCTAAACATACCCCAAGCATAGGAATTTTATCTTTGAAAGTGGAAATTATTTCCATCATTAATCCGGCTTCATTTGGTAGGCCAGGGCCAGGGGAGAATACAATTTTATCATACGTTTTTACAGTTTCTAAATTGATTTTATCATTAAAAATAACATCGACATCAACGTCAAAAGCAGTAAAGTAGTGATACAAATTGTAGGTAAACGAATCGTAATTATCCAATAATAGTATTCTCACTTTTTTTGATGTAAAAATAATAAAGGGATACCATTTTTGATATCCCTTTAATAATTGAATTTTTAAAAAAAATTATTTTGTTTTCTTAACCGATGGATTAGCTAGTGTTCTTCCTTCATAGTTAAATTTATAACGTAAAAAGAACTCCATAGCTCCAACACCTTTAGAGGCAACATTTAAGCGAGAAACATTTAAATCGTATGATGCTCCAATAGAGAGCGTATTCATCTCAAGAATTGCCATTGCAATTAGGGCATCATTTATTCGGAAATAGGATCCTAGTGTTAGGTGCATATTACCGAAATATGCCGTATGTTGAGATTCCGATTTTAGGGCAAACCTAAAAGCCGTACCAGCAGTAAGTTCTTTATTTGGCCCTTGTAAGAACCCAATCAATGCAGGTTTGAATTGAACATTGGTATTGGCTGTTTGAAAGGTTCCTTCTCCGTGAAGCGTTACTTTGCGATAAAGTTTGCTGTCATCATTTAAAATATTAACGCGTTGTTTTGTAAGATGGTGTCCAGCAAGACCGAGATTTATCTTTGAAAATTTTCCAATGTACTTTTCCCAATAAACACCCGCACTCATATCGAATCTTGAAACACTTAAGTTTTGATTCAATAAAAGCTCATTATTGTTGATGCCTTGGTCAAATTCTACACCCGTCCATTGGTTATCCCAAGTCAAACTGCTACCATTAACAGAACGTTGATAAAATGCAGGCTGTAGTCCTATAGAAAAGTGGTCTTTTTGACCAACTTGAAAAGCATAATTAATGGGAAAGGAAATTACATTTGTCGTATAATTACTTACACCGGATTTATCATTGTAAAAAGTAATACCAGCACCAAGGAAATTGGTTCCCTTATCTGCATTTTGATCAAGCATCCTCCAATCTGCACTTGCCGAAATAGTCCTATACGGTTGTTCAGAAACAGTCAACCATTGACTTCTGAAATTTGTAAATAATTGCATTTGCTCATCCGAGAACCCGGCAGCTGCGGGATTTAAGAAGACCGGTGACTCGCTAAACATACTGAAATGTTTGTCTTGCTGAGCTGAGGCTTCAGTTATAGCCCCCAAAGCCAAAATCAAGACAGCGGTTTTTGTTAAAAATCTTTTCATATTAAGTGTATTATCGAATGAGTGTTGTATTTCCTTGTTGTTTGCCTTTGTCTCCAGTAATTAGGTCATAATGAAGTACCCATGTGTAAACACCTGGATTTACGTCCCTGTTCATTTGCGTTCCATCCCAACCTATATTCTGATTAGTTGTTTCAAACACCATCTCACCATATCGATTGTAAATTATAAAACTTAAAGACTCAATTCCCAATCCTTTAACAAATAATACATCATTAACTCCGTCTCCGTTTGGAGAGAACGCGGTTGGTACTCCTACAGCGTGAATAAAATTCACTAAAACCATTACTTGGTCCTCTGCTTTACAACCATTTTCATCGATATATAAAACGTTATACATTGTACTATCTAGTGGACTTGCGTATGTGATTGGACAATCATCACATTCAACATATCTATTTGGAGTCCAAAAGTATTCTCCTTCTGGAGAAGTGGTTGTAGCAATAAGGTTAGCTTCTCCTCCCAAATCAATTATAGTGTCCATTTCAGCGGTAACAACTGGAAGTTCATTCACGGTTAGTGTGTGAGTAGCTGTTTTCACTTGACCATATAGGCTAGTAATTGTTAAACTAATTTCAAATTCTCCAACAGAAGTTGGACAAATTTTAGGATTTTGTTCGAATGAGGTAGAAGGGTCAGTCGCTCCTCCAAAATCCCATTCCCATGTTGTTAAAGTTGTACCAATACTCGTATCTGTCAATACAATACAGTCTCCAAGACATATATTGTCGTCAAATTCGAAACCAGCATATACAGGTTCGCAATCAATAACTTCAATTGTTACATCTGCTTCAGAGCTACATCCAAATTCACTTGTACCTACCACATTAAAAGTTAAAAAGCCAATCGGACCAGGTGTAAATGGAAGGCCATTTGTTACCCCCATATCCCACACATAAGTTTCAGCTCCGCCACCATTTAGTGTTACTTCATCTCCAAAACAAACTTCATAATCATCAGCGGTTGCTGTAACTGTTGGCAAGGGGTGAACTAATACATCTATTGTATCAGTATTTACACAGCCACTTTCCGTATCAGTACCAATTACTACATAAGTTGTTTCGCCAATTGTAGGTGGAATAAAAGGGTCTCCGTTTGTGATACCCGCTATATTAAATTCGTATTCATCAGCTCCTGTTGCAACAAAAGTTACAGCTTCGTCTTCACAAAGTTCTTCACGGTCCGCAGAAAGGCTAACATCTGGAGCAGCATACACAGTTACTTCTTTTGTAACGGTACATCCTCCTCCACATGCATTTTCATATAAATAAACCATGATATTTGAACGCCAATTTTCAGCATGGGGGTCTGGTGAGTGAAAATTTGCTGTAGTCATTCCACCAACCATTACTCGACCGCTTCCCCAACATTTTTCTGCAAGGACTATTTTCGTTGGGTCACCAGATTTTTCTAATAGATTAGTGTACCCTGTTCCATCTATAATACCATGTCCGTAATACGTTCCAGACATTGTAACAGAAGTGGGAGTGAGTGGTCCAAGCATTGCAGGGTGAGCGGCATCAATTACGGTAACATCATTGACATGTGTTGCCGTCATAGGGGAGGTTGTATAAAGCAAAGTTGTGCCATCAAACCCAAAGTCGATATCTCCCCCCTCATTTGGAGCTGAGTTTAAAAGTAGTCGACCCCCATTATTAACCCAATCTTCAATTGCTGGTAAATTAGCTATTAAGAATGTTTGAAGCTCCGAGGCCTGCATCGAACTACCATCCATAAAGACAAAGCCCGTAGTTGGAGCAAATACCACTGCGGGATCAGCAGTTTCAAAACTTTCCATTGTCCAACCGCCGGCACCAAAAGCATCATCCATGGCATCAGGATTAGGACTACCGCCCCATGGTTCACCTCCCATTGCTTTCATATAGAATTTATCACCTTCACCGCCTCCGGCCATCTCGTAAGTTATTGTATGTGTTCCCGGTCCAGCAACTTCTGGGTCGAATGTGTTTCCATCCACAATGCCAGGACCAGAAAAAGTGCCTCCTTCTGGATCGCCGACCAAAGTAACAGGATCATCTAATTCACAATAAGATTCATCTAGACCTGAAAAATCACACTGTGCTTGAAGGTTAGCTTGGACAAAAAGGGACAGTCCAAACAAACCAAGATAATGTAAGTTTAATTTCATTTTGTTCATAACGTGTTAGTTCAATTCAATAAAATGTTGAATATCATAATCCAACTAAAATACAAAATTTTTCAATGGAATTAGTTGTTTCTAGTGGAATAGCCTTAATAAAGAATGGTTTATAACAATACTTAGGGTTTTTGTTAAATTATTTCACATTTCATTTAGTTTCACGATTTAAACGAAAAAAAATGGGCAGAGGTTGCTAGTGATACGTGAAACTTTCTTCAAATCAAAGATATAATCCTTTCGTTGAGATAATAAGTGAAAAATTATGGTATTTAATTATCCGGTTCCATGATTGAATTCCTATTTTTATTCAAAAATTTTAAAATGAGACATTCAATTCAAACAACCGATGCTCCTTCTGCAATTGGTCCGTACAGTCAAGCCGTATTAGTTAATGGTTTCTTATATACAAGTGGTCAAATCGCCATAGATCCAAAAACTGGAGAATTAAATGATGAAAACCTAAAGACGGAAGTTACCCAAGTTATGGAGAATTTAAAGGCAGTACTTAATGCGGCTGAACTGGATTTTTCTCAGGTTGTAAAAACCACCATTTTTCTTAAAGATATGGATGACTTTGAAGAGGTAAACCGGATTTATGCGAGCTATTTTTCAAACAATTATCCAGCCAGAGAAACAGTTCAAGTCGCAAAACTTCCAAAAAACGTCCGTGTTGAAATTTCGATGGTCGTAGTTAAGTAGTCGCTACTTTGTTTGGATTTCGGTGGAAGAAGAAAAAACCGAATGAAAAATAAACTATACTGCTAGCGATTAGAATATAATCAAAATGAGGGATTTCGTTCGATAAAAAGCGGAGTCCCATCATTAAATAAGCAATAATGATTGAAAGAGCATAACCAATCGTTACCATAAACAGTCCCGTTTTCTTTCTTCGCCAGATGAGTACGAGTCCAAAAAGAATGACGCAATAGATTATAATTTCTACAATTGAAAATATTTTTAGCTGTGTGATCGCATCAACATAGCCATATTTTTTCCCCAGCGCTTGATACGCGGGACGGATGTCTTTTGATTGCTTTAAATTTCCAAGTAAGAGCAATGAAAGAAAGGTGATGATGTGCCAAGAAATAAGGTAGAGCCATACAATAAAACCAGAAATCACGGATACTCTAATGAGTAGGTTAGGTTTTTCTTTTCCTAGAACTAATTGCTTAAACCGTTGAAAAACGGTTCTTTTTATAGTTTTTTCCAAAGTCATGTTTTCGAATTTAGTGTTGATCATCTAATGGATAACCAATCCAAGATTTAAAAATTCGTTTATTGAGATTAGAAGGAACCTTTTTCTTTACAATCTTGTATATTGGATACATCGCTCTATTTGTATTTGGGCACATGATTTCTAATTCGGCACCATGTCGATTTATTTTTAGATGAAGCGGATTGTCTTTAAACTCTTCAAGTGTTTCATTCAGGCTGTTTCCTATTGATTTTTCATTTACGGTAAGAATTTCATCGCCAATGATTAATGCACTTAAATCCGCGCTACTCCCAGGGTATATATCTATAATGATGCATCTATTGTCCTGTTCTACGGTTTTTATTCCTAAAATTCGCTCAGCATTATTAGGATTTAGTTCCATTTCTAAATTGAATCCAATAGTCTCTAAAGCCTCCACTAAAACAGATTCATAGGGTTGTGTGCCATGAATTTGATTTTTGAATAAATCGGAAAAACTACAACCTCCGTATTTTTCACATAAGCCTATATAGTCGGATTCTGTATATCCCTTATTTTTCAATGCAAAATCATGATATAAATCATACATTACATTGTGGATAGAAGCTTTGTTATTACTTGCCGATCTTATTTTCATATCCACAATAAAAGCAAGCAAAGCGCCTTCATTATAAATGGAAACTTTTCTTTCTGGTGCCCCTTTTACGTAGCCGTCCAGCCATGTATCCCAACTGGACTGAGCGACAGAATAATTAAATCGTCCGAAATTGTCAAAGTGTTTTTGTAAGAGTTTTTCGAATTCTTTTTTATACCAACCAAATTCCTTTACGCCCGATGATGCAAGAAAAACATCCCCTAAATAAGTTGTAACACCTTCAGCTACATAGCCCAAATAGGAATAATTTTCTTTCGAATAGTCATATGGATACATTTCAATTGGTCGAATACTTTTAATGTTCCATACATGATATAATTCGTGCGAACTCACACCAAGTAAGTCATCGTATTTTTTGTTAAAAATTTCACTTTCAGGACCAAGCGCAATTACTGTACTTGTCGTATGTTCAACCCCATGATATGCTTTGTACGGTAGAATTTGGAATAGGAAATGATAATCTTTGTTAGGAAAACCAAGTATTTTCTCTCTTCGGTTACTGAAAACTTCAATTTGTTTGAGTGTAAATTTTTCAAAGTCTTGAATAAGTCGATCCCAGTTGATTTCAGATATCCCATTAAACCACAAATGAAAATTGATACCAAGTACTTCATAGGATTTATGTTGTAAGTCGGGACTAGCAATAAATGGAGAGTCGACTAGTTCATGATATGAATTGCAAGTTATAATGTTGTTATTAATTGCAGCACCACAAGCAATTTTGTAATGACTTGGAACCTCTATTTTTAATGAACAAGTCTCATCTTGTTTACTCGGAATGTAAGCTAAACAGTTGATGGGATTAACATAGAGTTGATTTTCATCAATATAAGAAGAACCCGCATTTATTTCGTTGGCGTAGTATTGATAACTTAAAACAATTTTAGTTGAATCTTTTGAATCAATTTTCCATTGATCTTTACTGACTTTTTTTACAGTAAGTAATTGATTGAGTTCGTTTTTAGCTTTAAAATTTTTAATGTTTTTAGCAAAATTCCCAAGTTCGTAACGACCAGGTCTCCATGCAGGAAACTGGACAAGAAGTTCATTGCTCTCATTACATTCAAATTCAGCTTGAATTGTTAAATATTGTCTGGTAGGGTTAATGTATTTAATTTTGTAGTGCATCTTTATTCTTCAATATCAAAATGTTCAATAATTAGTTGGTAGTCAGGTCCATTTTTACCACGAACTCCAGTTGAGCCATCAATCCCGTCTAAACCTTCCTCTGCTGGTGCTTGGCCTGAAGCTGGCGAACCAGCTTTTCCAGCTTCTCCTTTATTTCCAGCCAAACCACTTTTTCCTCCAATATTAGAAACAATTATTCTATCTTTCAAGCTACTCGCATTTGAATGTAAGAAAATATACACAGTTCCACCATTTCCTCCATTTCCAGCGTTCCCGCCGTTTCCTCCGTTTCCTGCATCACCAGGAAGTTTAGTTTTATCATCTTTTATTTCTCCATCTTTTCCATTTCCACCGTCACCACCGTTACCACCGCGTCCGCCATCGCCGCCGTCTGCATTTATATGAATCTCACTGCCGGAGTCGATAAAACGATAATAATAAGTTTGATTTGAATCAACATTTGTAACCGCCAATCGATATTCTGAACTAGTAGCTAAACGCCATATTTTTACAGTTAAATTTGGTCCGTCTTTCCCGTCTTCACCTTCTAAGCCATCTTCACCATTTTTACCGTCTCGAAAAAGCAAGGGGGTCGACTTATTGTCTCCACTTTTCCCAGGTAATCCATTTTCACCTTTAAAATTAACCCACAAATTTCCTTTATAGTTAAATGGAATTGTTTCAGATAAACTTAAAGTGTCGTATTCCGTTTGATATTGAGCATTAATTTTTAATTCTGTTAAATCAAAGGATTGAGGTTTTGGCTCAATGAGAAAATTTCCTTGGTTGAATTCTCCACCTATCGTTGAAACTGATAGGTTTCCTTTATTTGTGATTTTTTTCTCTTTTCCATCAGGATAAACAGCGTAAAAATCTATTGCTATTGTTCGCCCGTAGTTAATATTAGAACCTTTTTCATAGGCCATACGGATTGATTGAACGTTTTGATTACTTCTGAAAACAGCGCAATTGCTCAATAATAGACAAAAAGTTCCTATAAAAGTAATTCGAATCATGAGAAATTATTTTGGATTAGGTTAATGATTAATCAGAATTTATGTTTTGTCAACGGTTTATTATTTTCGTCTCGTTATTCAAAATTAAAATATTCTATTCCTCTAGCAAACATTTCAATGAATATTACTTAAATTCGCCGAAGATAAAAACAGAAATTATGACTTACGATATTATAGTAATCGGTAGTGGACCGGGAGGTTATGTAGCAGCAATAAGAGCATCACAACTTGGTTTAAAAACTGCTGTAGTTGAAAAAGCTGAAATTGGAGGTATTTGTTTGAATTGGGGATGTATTCCAACCAAAGCACTTTTGAAAAGCGCCAATGTTTTCGAATACATTAGTCATGCAGAGGACTATGGTATTGAGGTTAAGGGATCGACACCGAATTTCGACAATATTGTGAAGAGAAGTCGAGGAGTTGCAGATAAAATGAGCAAAGGTGTTCAATTTTTGATGAAGAAGAATAAGATTGATGTCTTAAAAGGTACTGGAAAGGCAAAACCTGGTAAGAAGGTAGTGGTTACTGATGATAATGGGGAGTCGAAGGAGTATAGCGCTTCTAAAGGTGTAGTTTTTGCTACAGGAGCACGTTCTAGACAGTTACCAAACTTACCGCAAGATGGAAAGAAGATAATTGGTTACCGAGAAGCTTTAGTTTTAGATAAGTTACCAAAGAAAATGGTGGTTGTAGGAAGTGGTGCAATTGGTGTTGAATTTGCTTATTTCTATAATACAATGGGAGTGGAGGTGACTGTCGTTGAATATTTGCCAACAATAGTTCCTGTAGAAGACGAAGAAGTTTCGAAACAATTAGAACGATCATTCAAGAAACAAGGAATGAAAATTATGACGAACTCTTCAGTAGAGTCGGTTGATACGAGTGGCAAAGGATGTAAGGTAAAAGTGAATACTAAGAAAGGGGAGGAAATTATAGAGTGTGATATTGTTTTATCTGCAGTTGGAATTGAAACAAATCTAGAAGGTATAGGATTAGAAGAAGTTGGAGTTGCGACAGATAAAGGTAAAGTATTAGTAAATGAATATTATCAAACTAATATTCCTGGATATTACGCAATCGGAGACATCGTTTCAGGACCTGCTCTTGCACACGTTGCTTCTGCAGAAGGTATTATTTGTGTTGAGAAAATTGCCGGCATGAACGTTGAGGGATTAGATTACGGCAATATACCGGGTTGTACTTATTGCTCACCTGAAGTTGCTTCAGTTGGTATGACTGAGCAACAGGCGAAAGATGCTGGTTATGAAGTGAAAGTAGGTAAATTTCCATTTTCAGCTTCTGGCAAAGCAAGTGCGGCAGGGGCGAATGACGGATTTGTTAAGCTTATTTTTGACGCAAAATATGGAGAATTGCTAGGCGGGCATATGATTGGTATGAATGTAACTGAAATGATTGCGGAAATTGTAGCAGTAAGAAAACTCGAAACAACTGGTCATGAGTTGATTAAAACAGTTCATCCACACCCAACCTTGAGTGAGGCGGTAATGGAAGCTGCTGCAGCGGCCTACGATGAAGTAATTCACTTGTAAAAGTGTTTTAGATATCTTTTGAAGCCTATTTCTCCGGAAATGGGCTTTTTTCATTTAAAAGACCTACAAAAAAAATCAAATAATACGTTTTTTTACTGATTTTTAAACAGCTTGAGCATGCTAAATTTGTATTGATCAATTGAATCCAAAACTTATGTTCAAGTAAAGCTGAGTATTCAGCGATGAATAGACTGGTTTGATTTAATTTATTTATTGAGTTATTAAAGTTAGAGTAGGGTTTTTAATGGTAATTATCTTTAAATAGAATTAAATTAAATTTAGTAAGTAGAATTGAAACCCGAATAAGAAACGTCTTATTCGGGTTTTTCATTTTTTATACTAAACCACTTTTTCTGAGTAAAGCTCCAGAGTTGGGCGTACTGCCTCTGAATTTAATATATAATTCCATCGGATCTGCGGAACCACCTTTTGAAAGGATATTTTCTTTAAAAGATTTTGCAACTTCAGGATTAAAGATTCCTTGCGATTTGAAATATTCAAAGGCATCAGCTTCCAGCACTTCTGCCCATTTATAACTATAATAGCCTGCAGAATAACCACCGCTAAAAATATGCGAAAACGCAGTAGAAGTTGCAATTCCCTCAACATATGGGAATAATGTTGTTTTTTTGTTTACTTCTTTTTCAAATTCTTCAATAGTTATCGTGCTGTTTGGTGTAGTATGCCAAGCCATATCTAATTGACCTAAAGAAACTTGTCTAACAGTTTGATATGCGCTTAAAAAATTCATGCTCTCTTTAATCTTCGCAATCAAAGTACTTGGAATTAGTTCACCTGTCTCATAATGATAGGCGAATAATTCTAAACACTCTTCTTCGTAGCACCAATTTTCCATAAGTTGAGAAGGTAATTCAACAAAGTCCCAAAAAACAGAAGTTCCACTAAGACTTTCATATTTTCCATCTGCCAAGATTCCATGCAAGGCATGACCAAATTCATGAAACAAAGTTGTCACCTCTCCAAAGGTTAAAAGTGAAGGAGTTTTTTCAGTCGGTTTTGTAAAGTTACAGACGATAGAAATAATCGGTCGTTGATCATTTCCATCATATTTATTTTGACCTCTATAAGAAGTCATCCAAGCACCATTCCTTTTGCTTGAACGTGGAAAAAAGTCGGCATAGAAGAAGGCTAAAAACTCATTGTTTTCAGACCAAACTTCATACGATTTGACATCGTTATGATATGTGTCTATATCAGTTCGTTCTTTAAATGAAATACCGAATAATTTCTTTGCAGTTTTAAATGCTCCTTCGATTACATTTTCTAATTTGAAATACGGTTTTAAAAGTTCATCATTCAATGCAAATTTTTTATTCTTTAATTTTTCGGCATAATAGCTAAAATCCCATTTTTCAATTGGTGAAGGCCCTTTCATTTCACTTGCCAATTTCTGTACTTCCGCAATTTCTTCTTTGGCTTTTGGCAGCGCTGCATCTAACAGTTCATTCCATAAATTATAGACATTTTTTGTGCTTTTCGCCATTCGTTGGTCTAAAACAAAATCGGCATGTGATTCAAACCCCAAAAGTCTAGCTTTTTCTTGTCGCAATAAGACGATTTCTTTTATAATTTCTGTATTGTTAAACTCATTGTTTTGATTTCCTCGCATGCCAAAAGCGAGGAATAATTTCTTTCTAAGCTCTCGGTTTTCAGCATATTTCATGAATGGTAGATAAGAAGGATAATCTAAGTTAATCAACCATTGATTATGTTTACCTTTAGATTTCGCCATCATTTTAGCCGCGTCTTTTTCGCTTTCAGGTAGACCGTTTAAATCTTTTTCATCTGTTATCCATAATTCAAAAGAATTACTGTCTTTGAGAACGTTTTCACTAAATTTTAAGCTAAGTTGAGAGAGTTTAGTATTGATAGATTTTAATCGTGCTTTTTTTTCATCACTTAAATTGGCGCCGTTTCTTACAAATCCAGAGAATATTCGTTCCGCAAGGTAAAGATCCTCTGATTTCAAATCTTCTTTATCTAGCGAGTTGTATGCTTGTTTTATTCTTGCAAACAGCTCTTCATCCAGTTGAATTTCGTTTGAATAATTGGTCAGTAATGGCGAAATTTCCTGAGCAAGTGCTTGCATTTCATCACTTGTATTGGCACTATTTAAATTGAAAAAAATACTAGAAATATTACCTAGTAAAAGACCACTTTTTTCGTAGGCTTCAATTGTGTTTTTAAAGTTTGCAGGTTCATTTTCAGTCTTAATTTGTTGAATTTCAGATTTTGCTAATTCGATTGCATTTAGAATAGCGGGTTTAAATTCTTCAATTTTAAACGATCCGAAAGGAATAGAATCATCAGTACCACTATATGGATTTAGTATTTTATTTTTCATGTAATTTATATTTTCTCATTTACAAATTTATATCATTTACCAAGTTTTCGGTGGTGAAAGCTAACGATATCACGAGACATTTTGTAATAAATTATGTTGTTATTGTTTTATTTTTAACAAAAGTTGAGTCGACTTAAAATTTTCTTAAATTTGACGTTCAGTAAAATCCTAACTTATGAAAACCCTCTCCTTTGCATTCATTGCAAGAGCTATTACATTTATAAATTTGTGGTCGTTCCCCTTTAGTTTCATTGTTGAAATGTTCCATGATGGATTCGAAATTAGTAAGATCGATTTTCAAATAAGGTAGTCAAATACTTTAAAGTTCAGGTACTTTTTCTTTTCGCTAATTTTCTTGAAAATACTTCATATTACGATAAGACAGGTTAATGGGACTTTTTTCAATTTCGCAATTACATATTTTGATAAATTATTAAGACTTATGAAAAAACGAGGTTTCAAAGAACGATTGAGATGGTTATTCATACTTTTCATCCAATTAGAAAAAACGATAATAATATAAATTATAATGACCAAGAGTCTATAATAATAGATATG
>NZ_LYPF02000002.1 GCF_001661595.2 Crocinitomix algicola | reverse complement strand
ATATTTAACGGAGATCATAAAAAGAATGTAGCAATATTAAAACTAGCGCATTGGTACGACAGAGTTGAAAAATCTGGGTTTAAAAGTTTTGCTACGATAATGAATACTGTCAAAATTAACTACGACGGTATTTTAAAGGATTAAGACCAAAAGTTGGGGAATAGATATTAGCCGTTAATTTCTAAACTCTTTATTTGATCATTTTTCAGCATTCATGTACTTAAGAAGTTTAACGAATGAAAAAAATAAAAAACTCACAATCAACTAATAAGAATAAAATTTAAGTGAATTTTAAAAAAATCTTGGTCAAATAAAATAAACCCTGTATATTTGCACCCGCAATGACGCAGATCTGGTAGCTCAGTTGGTAGAGCATCTCCCTTTTAAGGAGAGGGTCCTGGGTTCGAGCCCCAGCCAGATCACCAAACAGAAGTTCAATTATGGACTTCTGTTTTTTTTGCATAATAGTCAATAATAACGTCGGGGCGAGAAGTAGCATCCCGTGATAGATGAGCTTGCGATTCTTATACGGGAAGCCCCAGCCAGATCACCAATTTAATCAAAAACCCCTGATTTTACCGGGGTTTTTGATTTTATAGTGCTGAAATTAGTGTTGAAAACTTGGGTGAAATGTTCATAACCCTCAATTAAGCTCAATCCACAATATCAAAGAGTCAATGAGTTCATACATCATTTCTAACTGAAAAAAAACCATTGATTTAATATTCAACCAATCTATTTTATGGTTAATCAATTCTTGCCATTGCTGATCCCGCATCAATTATTCCATACCCTGTCAAGGAATCAACACCTAGAATGTCCGTATCTACTGCGGTTTCTTGAAGAATGAATTCAATATCTTCAGGAGCGAGATTATTATAAGTCTCTTCGTATACATCACTATCAACATTAAGATAACTCATCATTAAACCTGCTACACCAGTTTATCTTAAGATCAATAAAATGAGTTATTCGTAAATGTATCGACTCTAAAATAAAAGCGTTTCGATTACATTTAAGAAATATTAGGTTTTTTCTGTTTAGGTTGGCTAAAATTTTTGCGTAATAATGCTAAACACACAACTTTTGTTCCTGATCTCTTTTGGAACATTGCCCATTTTAATGGCATTGCAAAAGTTAAGTTTGGGTTCAATTATATCAATTAATGATCAGCTTTTCAAGGTATGAATTGTTTTCGGTGTTAATTTTTATCACATACATACCTTTTGGTAATGAGGAAATATGTAGTAAATCAAAATTATTGTCGTAGTATTCCATACGTTTTCCAGTCATATCATAAATAGCAATATTAGTCACCGTAGATAAGTCACCAGAGATGCTTACAAATTCACTGGTCGGGTTTGGATAGGCTGAGTAATTATGGTT
The DNA here is from genome assembly GCF_001661595.2 of Crocinitomix algicola. GTDB lineage: Bacteria > Bacteroidota > Bacteroidia > Flavobacteriales_D > Crocinitomicaceae > Crocinitomix > Crocinitomix algicola. The sequence continues at coordinate 319,153 of NZ_LYPF02000002.1, read as the reverse complement.
TACATGATGTTCATTTTCGTCCTCACCTAAATAACCACCAGAATATTTTACTACGTATAAAGATCTTACATCCGAGTTTCTTTCGCAATCATCATAATCACAAAATTTGGCTTGTTTGTAAAATGTACCTGTACCGATAATATTCGCATCTAAATCGAATAGAAATTCACTTGGAAGTTCAGTACTATCTCCGGTAATCACTTGTGAATGTACAATAAAGCCGTCTGGGTTTAAAATATGGAAATAGGTATCCTTTTCGTTTGCAGAGGGAATTTCTATATCTTCACCAGTTATCTCAGTCATACCCCCCGTAAACCAGCCGGATAGTAACACGTTGTTATTATAGTCAGTCGCAAGACTAGCAACATTAGCTGTTTTTAACGTTTTTATTGGCTGAAGCCATTCACGATTTCCTTCCGTGTCCAGTTTTTGTATATATGATATTACTGAGTCTGAAGATGTGTTTATGAAAAGGGTATCTGTCTCTGTGTAAAAGTATAAATACCTATCTGCTCCAGCTGTATAAATTGATCCTGTATTATCGGTTGCTATAGGAACGTCCGAAATTATGTTTGTTGAGCCTCGAACAGTCTTGCCCCATTGGATTTCATTGTCTTCATTTAGTTTAAAGACGAAATGAAAAAAATCATGTAGACCTGTCATCCCTTCGGCTGATTCTCCAACTATATATTCCCCCTCTTCAGTTGGATCTAGGTCCACTTCAGCGTTTACAATATAACCGGATGCTATAATATGATTATTTATATCACAAGTTAAGTCAAGAATATCAAAATGAGCAGCGTACCATGTGGACTCACTATAAACTTCAAATTTATGTCCCCAAATCCAATTACCATCATTGTCTAATCTTAGAATAAAGCTTTGGGGATACAAAAGGTCGTTCGATATCACTAGTGAATCTGCTGGGTCATCCGAGAGACTTAGATCCACTGTATTCCACAGATGTGCCCCGGCTACAACAACTTCGTCATTTTTGTCAATGACAACATTTGTTATTTCAAAAATTGGCACAGATAAAGGGTCATATTCTTGATAATAATGACACCATTGGTATTCACCTTCTGAATTTAGCTTTAAAATAAATGGGTTATTATATTCGATTACAGCTGCATCAATCCCTGGACCTGGATCAAAATCAACATTTCCCTCGTATTTACCTACCAAAAATATATTGTCATCACTATCAACTTCAACATCTGCTCCATAGATAAATGATTCTAATGTTAAAACTTCAAAATGTTTTCTCCAAATAGTAGTTCCGTCGGAGCTGACTTTATGGATTACGCACAGTTCTTGTCCTTCTTCTGACAGGACTTGACTAACAGAGATAACATTGTTGTCCGAATCTATTGTAATGTCTTGACCTTGTGATACACCTGAGGTGTCATTGTCGGTTTTTATCCATTCTGGATAATATTCTACATATTGTGAAAAACCACTAAACGCTGCCAGGAAAATACCTGCCAGCAATAACTTTAAAATTACGTTGAATGATTTCATTTTCATTTAATTACGTTTATGTATTGTTGTTGATTATCCACTTCCACATGATATACGTAATTTCCGTGCGACAAGTCGCTCAAATCGACAACAAATTTAGTCAGACCAGCATTAAAAAATCCAGTATATATCTCTTTAATTAAACGCCCCTCTATATCTAGTAAATGTATAGTTCCTTCAGCTGATTTCTCAAGTTCTATTTCTAATGTTTGTGAGTTTATTGCAGGGTTTGGGTAAACAAAAATATTTTGGTTTATTTTTTCTTCATCTACTGTCGCATAGGCAATTGTATCCTTTAAATATAAAGTGTATGCCATCAATGGTAAATACTCCGGGTCATCTAATGAACCAGGCCAATATCCAAGTGGATTACCATCCAAATCCCATACCTCATAATAATATGTATTCATTTCTGCCCCAGTTTCATTAGCCCAGACCATGGTTACTCGCTCTCTTGGTTCTACTTCGCCATCGTTAGGTAAAGCAAAGTAGTTTGATGAACTATGTCTTGGCCAATATTCCAAAACCTCTTGTCCTGGGATTAATTCGTGATGCGATATACCGTTTATTTGACGGATTGTAACCACATAATCGACCCCGTCCGTGAACCAGTCTCCAGCGGTATTTTCATATGGTTCTGATAAACGAACAGTGTCACCAATTGAGTAAACGGTAACCGAAATATCAGAATCACAAGTGTCCGTATCGAAGTGTTTAACAACGAAATCATCTTCATCAACCATTTGCAAAGCGGCTCCAGCGTTTAGAAGTCCGTAGCCCGTATAGATGTCTTTACCGGGAAATGCTATGCTGTCATGATCTATTGCAGTTGCCTCCAAGATAAATTCAACATCTTCAGGTGCTAAGTTTTCATAATGATCGCCTTTGGTGTTGATATAACTGAGTAATAATCCTGCAGTACCAGATACAAATGCCGCCGCAGCCGATGTGCCGCTAGTAACATTATACTTATCATAAACTTCCGTATCATCTGGTGTGTAATTTCTCGTTGACTTTCCTTGAATTCGATTCGAAGGTGCAGCAACATCGATATCCCAACCCCTGGAAGTCTCGTCATAAATATAACCATCACCATCCATGTCTAGGTCTTCACCTAATCCAACACCATCATGATATTTACCATCAATTCCTGTGCCTCCCACTGAGATTATCCAATCCTCATCTAACACAGCAGGATAATTATCATGTCCAACATCGCTACCTACTTCTTGCATTTTACCTGAATTACCTCTTGAAGCTATAACTACTACACCACATCTATTAGCAAAATGATATGCTTCTGTCAATAAACGAATATTTGTATCGATTTCCATGTTGGTCCAGCTTGCGAAATTCCCCAACTATTGTTCATAATATGTACGCCATAATTAAAAGCTGAATCTCCAGTGATCGCAGAACCAACTACTGCATTAGCAATATAATCAACTATTACATCTGGATCACCAGTTTCATGATTATTAAAGGACATATTAAGCGCATAAATTGAGCAACCAGCACTATCCAAGGTTCCTGAGTCAAGTAAATTTCCACCGGCAACACCGGCCATTCCTATTTCATTGTTTCTGTTGGCCCCAATAATACCAGCCATTTGAGTTGCATGTATATTAAGATTGTCGTATTCAGTACCTTCAAAAATATGCTTATTTTGTTTAAAATCCCAGCCATCAATTTTAGTACTATCTGGAGAACTAGCTAAAATAAAGTCTTCATGGTCATACATGACCGGGTTAGTTTCCAAAAGCGCAATTTTTATATGCCTCTGACCTGTCTCATAATCCCACGCTGGAAAAATGTTAATACCTTGTACTGTATCTATTCCAGTGTATAAAGATCCATCAAGGCCAGGTTGACCATTTAACATTCCTCCATAAATTAATTCATCATTTGGCATAGAATTTTGCTGACCAAGCAAATTCAAATTGGAATATCGAATATCTGGTGACAGTTTCATCAATTCATTAGATGCCTCTATGATGTCTACTCCATCCGCAAATTCAAAAACAAACGTCGACCAGAAATTTGGTATTTTTATTGTTCGACCGGTTCTTGAAATAGTAGTTTTATCCTGTGTAGTTAAGGTTGTGAATATTCTATGTACGCTAATTCCGCAATCACTCTGAGAACAAATGTTACTCAATTGATTTTCAATGTCATCTACAAAATCTTCGTTGAAAATTTCATTTATTGACCACCACTTTTTATCTAGGTTATCAATTTCGGCGTGATTGACCAAATCAGGATTAACTTTAATAATTAGCTGTTTCGTAGCGTAAATAGATCTTCCAGTCTCAGGGTCGTTAAATGTATTCGTGCTCCGATCCTTAGCGGAATATTTAATTGACTGCATTTGTTGGCTTAATCCATTTTGCTTGAAACCAGTAACATAAACATCTGAACCACTAACGCTTAAATCAACTCCTATCTCATTTGTATAGACTCCGGTCTGCTTTTCTATGTATCGTATATCTCCATTGCTTAAGAAATTATAAAGCATAAATCCTACAGAGATGTCAGAGTTTATAGATCCAAGAACATAAACATTTTCCCCTTCTAAAGCAATACGGGAAAAGACACCACCGTTTGCCGTATTGATGTTACCTTCTTCTTTTATCCAGATTTCTTCTCCCGAAGAGTTATATTTGATCAGCAGTGATTTGGTTTTATCACCACCTTTTCCAGTGTACCCTGCAACGTATACATTACCTACAGCATCAACTTCTATATCGAATGATTCATCATCATGATCAGCTCCAAAGTTTTTAACCCAAACTAAGCTTAATGTAGAGGTCAATTTAATCGTTTGGATGTCCTTTTGTCCGTCTTCCTCGAAATAACCCGTAACGTAGATGTTGTTATCAGCATCTACAGCCATACCATTAACATCAGACAAACTGGCTCCTAGCGCATTGGATCTCACAGTGTCTGTTATTACACCAGTACCTGGGGTTATATGACAAAGAGCGACATCCCATTCGCTAATATCTTCTTGAGATAAACCACTAACGAAAAGTAGTCCTCCTTGCACATATACAGAGTTTGCTCCATCATGAAGTCCTACGTGATCATAATAGGTATCCCACAATTAAGTGCCGGTGGATGATATTTTGATAGTACCAAAATCAGAATTACCATCTGTGGCCTGGCTACCTCCAGTTAAGTAAATATCCCCAGTCCCATCTATGTGAAGATCTGAAGGAATATCGATACCATTGCCTACTCCATTCCATCCTGTATTCCAAATTTGCGAACCGTCTAAACGATCATATTTAAAAATCGCATAATCATAATCGGAAACTGAATTTTCAAGTGCTGCAGCCACAATAACATTGCCATCCGGAGCGATTGCAATATCCACCCCATAATCATCTCCTTCAGAAAGGGTTCCAGTTTCGGTTGTTACCCAAATTGTATCACCTTGTGGTGTATAGGCAATAGTCATAACATCAATATCACCCGTTTCTGAAATGACGTTACTTGTAGCAAATAACACATTTCCATGAAACACATTTTTTACATGTTGAATTTCATTACTGATTAGGCCGGTAGTTGTAGACCACTCCTTATTTACAGAAGTCTGGCTAAACACCCCTATTGGAAGAATAGCCAATCCGGTGAACAACAGTTGACTTATTTTTCTTTTCATAATTTATATTTTGGTTTGTGAAAAACTTGTAAGCCGTTAAACTTCATTAATTCAACCTGATCTTTAATGTTAAAAATTAACTCCAATGCCAAAATAAAATTTCGTCATATTTCTTGAAGTTCCCTTATCCCAGTCATAATCAAATTGTAGGTTCTTTTTTGAATCACGCACGTATGGGAACAAAGTGTGTTCTGTCCCAATTTTGAAATGAAGGAACTTGCCCAATTGGTGACGATAATGAATTCCGCACGGAAACCCAATATCAGCTATAGTATGCACAGATCCGTATGAACTGCCAGGTCCTAGAGCGCCGCCATGAACACCACCATGAACAAGTTCGGAGCCTGCCCTAAACATTAACCCAAGGGCTACAGATAATTGCGATAAATTCAAATCAAACAACGACCGACGATAATTAAGCTGACCTGAAACAAAATATTTTTTAAAAACTGTTCCAGATTCCATTTCAAATCTACTCTTTTGGTAATTATGATAATAATAATTGGTTGATAATGACAAGGCATTTATTGGATCTATCAACCGGACATATTCAAGTCCGTAACCACTTGATAATGCATACTTGTCATAATATTCACTTCTGTAAAGAATAGGTAGTCCGTCGTAACCTGTGTAAATGTTATAAGTTATTGTCAACTCATTTTTGTTACTATACATCTGTTTATCTTCCATTTCCTGTGAAGAAACATGATTTAACAAACTAAAGCCAATGACCAAAAGTTTATACCTGAGTTGATAAGTCATTGAACAATAATTTTTTGGTTAATTGAACTTACCTGATCAGTTAATCTTAACAAGTAAACTCCTTTAGATACATCAGGTAATTCTAATAAAGTTAATTGGTTATATGTATTATAACTAAAAATTAAATTTCCACGGAGATCAAACAATAAAACTTCAAACTTCTCGTGATTATCCCATTTTATCGTTATTTGATTATCGATGGTTGGATTAGGGTAAATCCTACAAAATTCTGTTTCTTCGAGAGATTTGATTGATGAAAAACCGGGACAATCACTTGGTTCACCTAATCCCACAGCATACCATGCGTCAATTGTTTGATGCTGTTGATTCGAGCACTCACCAAAAATGAGTCTTGCAGCTTGAATTGTTGCTTCCATCGATTCATGGTATTGAGCTTCATGATTTAAATTAAACATCATTGCGAACCATGCTATTAACAATGCGTCATCTTCACCAATTCCTTCTACTTCATAACTGTCATCATTGTCATTTGTTCCTGTTCCTCCTTCTGAAAGTAAATAAAACCAATGATTTTGAACACCTGCTTTGGCATGTTTATCACCGTTCGATAACGGACAGAAGTAATCAGTCCAATAATCACCTAAGTAGGTGTCCGGGTTCCCCAATGTCTGCCCACAAACGGGAGTATTGTGTAAACCATATGACTTTGAATCCGATAGTGAACGTGCGTTGGCACCGGGTATAGCTGTCAACCAATCTGTGCTTGACTCTATTTCACCATATATAGTATATCTTTGAGCCATTAATCCAAAAATATCCGCAAAAGATTCATTTATTGCGCCGGGTTCGTCTTCAGAACCCAGACCTTCATGCAAATTATGTCTTATTATGCCGTGCGTATACTCATGCGCGACAACATCCGCATAATCGCCTGTAGAATACCCTCCATAGTGGTCAAAAGTCAAATAATCTCTTTTAATCCAACCTTCGTAACTATAATATGTTTGAGACCCATCAGTAGTGGGATGTTCCACACTGACTCTTACTTCACCATTTACTCCGTCAGGTCCATGTCTCAAAAATACTTCACTAAAAAAACTCCATGCTTGCATTGCATACCAATGAACCGTTGTTGCCTTATTCTCGTGAAAATCCCAAGGCTCATCATTTTTGTCGATCTCACCTCTCAATGAAAATTGTTCATTCGTTGACTTCTTTGTATGAATATGCATGTCGCCGTTATCTGTTTCTAAAACAAAATCGTTATTAGGCCACCCTCGTGCCCGCGTATCGATTATACGATCACCTGTGTTTGTTATATGTGCAATCCCATCATGATGTTTGAGAGATAATTCTCTAAAAACTTCACCTGTATTGGCATCCACATAATACCTCGCATGCTTATTAGGTGTTAGCATTAAAACATCAAATATATAGGTTAAACGATACCGACTGGCTGGCACATAAAAATCAAGATTTTTATAGTTATCAAGAGCTAAAATTAATTCACCAGTTGGCTCATAAGTTGCTGTAGAATCACCCAACTCAGATTTTAATTCATTTTCCCAAGAATTGACTTCCCAAGCTAAAAGACATTGAGAAGGAAATGTATTGAGCAATGCTTGTTTTGCATCAGGCTCCGACAATTGTGGCGTTACTGACAAATCCAGTTCAATAGCAAATCGGGCATTTGTATATATTAATTTTTCGTTAATATCAAAATGCTCGGAGGCATAACCTCCCTCTACCGGCACGTCCTTATAGGTTTGACGGTAATGATAGTGTGTCATGTACAAGGTACTATCTACCATAGTTTTCACCAAAACAGCATTGTTGTCATAATCGTCTGCAATTAAACGATATTGCTCAAAACATTCACCCGGTTCGAAATCATTATCTTGCCAATACATAAAGCCGTGCCTTATTGTGTCAGTTAATAATGTATCAATCATTATGTGATAATTACCTAGTTGAGCGATTGAATTTGTTGAATAAAAATTCCGCAAAATAATGTTACTTTAAACAGTATTTTTTTCATAATAAATGGTTTAGGTTAAATAGATTATTCTCTAAGTATATTTCTTATACTTGTCATTAGCAAGTTAGACACAAATACATTCAAAACCAAATGAAAAATCAATTAATTAGTTAAAAAACAGTAAAATACGTATTTTTAAAAACACGTACTTTCATCTACGTAATCTCAAATTTCACCTACGTGTTCATTTGGAAACCCCCATTAATTGGGCAATTTTGTTTTACTAATTAATTTTCGATAACGGAATTTTCGCTCAAGTTGTTTTCTATTGACACAACCTGTTTTTTCAAAAATATTTGAAGCATGTTTGGAAACTGTCTTTTCCGAGATGTGCAATTTTTCCGAAATTTCACGGTATTTATACTTTTCAAGAATAAATAGGAACACTTCCTTTTCACGTGGTGTAAGAAGTTTATTTGGTACTGGGAAGAATATTTTTCTTCCAACTTGGGTCACCTGTCGTAATATATTGATTATTCGGTGCAACAAAATCTAATATTTTACCTGTTCAAGCAGATCAATGAGGCTTTCTATGGGTTTGTTAATTTCATAAATACCAAATGCACCAGAAAGAACCAGACGATTTTGATAAAACGAATTATCCCAAAATGTCATAATAATTAAATCAGTCCCTGGAAAAAGATTTTTAAAGGTGGAAACAAATAGAAAAAGATCTTTAATTGATCTGTCTAAACAAATTAATAAAAACTTAACGTTTGCGATTTTTCCTGATTGGAATACTCGGTCAAACGAAGGAAAAATACCTTTGATTTCAATGGAATCAGAAAGTTCGGAAATCAATTTGGCTAATATATTACCATATTTTTGATGAGGTGTAGAGATTAGGATTGGGATTTGTGTTTTTTTCATACGAGTGGGTTAATGAATCGCCACTCTTAGTTATTAAAACCATGAGGGGTGGAACGTTGACAAATCTGCACAAGAGGTACCGCCAAGCACCCACACGTTAAATAAGCAAGAACCACCCCATAGGGATGCGTTGCTATTAATTTTGACTTGTTTAAAATTGGCGGTTTCTGTTCCAAGAATTAAAGCTTCACACTAAGTTATTATGTATCAATCAAAAAATTTACTCTATATATGTTTATTTTTTGTTTACCTCATAAAAGTATTAAAATTTGATTGAATGACATTATTCATAAATCCTAATCATGTCTGAAATTCCAATATAAAAAGGAATTTCTGATACTTTTCTACGTTATTTCATGACGTTAAAAAGGTGATCAAAAAAATAACTGCCCGTTTTCAACCCACTCTTCAAACACCTATAAATACAGCGATTCTAAAAGTGCCCGACCGCATAAATCGGTTAAAACGGGCAAATAATTCTTGTTATAAAAGACATTTTATGGCGTTAAAAAAAGAAAGGTTCTTAACAAATTGAACAAACAAATGGAAATTACAAAAAACAAAACAGTAAATGTACTCCTGTTAAATGTGTTATTACCGATAGTGGTAACCGTGGTTGCAACCGTTGTGATCGACAAGATCAAAGCAGACAATGAATCTACAGGAGGAACTAAAACGGCGTCCCAGCCGGCTCAGAAAGTTCAGGAAACAACTGAGACAGAAGTTACAGAAACAGTCTAACAGCAAGTATTATGAAGAGAAGGAAAAATGTGCCATTCGCAAAGATTTTGGATTCACTTGACAGCAAGTATCACAATTTTGACGGAGATGGGAACGAGGAACACTACGATTACATGTAAGGAGGCGAAGAAAGGAGCGTAAAACTTTATCAAGCCGATCCTTACCAGATTATTGTTGAGAATACCAGTCAACAGCAGGCCTTAACTGCTATTCTGTTTGGGAACGATAAGTTTCTACTCAAGACAAATTTCGGCAATCCAACAGGAATCGTTATCACAGTCGGGCAGCCGGGAGTAGAGTATGTAGAATTGTTACAACAATCTTCTACAAAACCGTTTTCTACACAGTTCATGCGGATCGAATCCGAAAACCAGTTACAGGTGACAAAGTTCATTACTGTCAATCAGAAAGATGCAAACGGGAACTGGTTCAGGCGCCCCATGAATATGCAACAGTTTAAGTCTGCCTATCAACAGGACAAGAATATGTTGGATGCACCGCTGAGCGAAGATTTTGACGGATCAACCTACTGGGAAGTGGAGATTGAACCTCAGACAAGGGTTTTCTATACCATATTCCCACTTTACAAGGTAGATACCGCTTCCACACTAAAAGGAAACGAGCCGATCAGGACGTATGCCCAGGCCAAAGTCAATACGACAGGGCTTGCGGTAATTCCAAATGGTATGAAACAATTAAAAAGAGGATAATTGAAATCGGTTGCATCTGCTTTTGCCGGGTGCAGCCATTTTTCAAAACATCCTTTTCATTAGGGACTGTTAATACTACCCGAAATGCAGAGGACTAAAAATATAAGAGATGAAGGGTAATATAAAAGGATGGAATTTCAAAAGGGCGTATGCTGCGGACGGTTCAAACAGTACATTGGAACAACTCACCGCAGAGAAAAGGCGCTTGGAAGCTCGCCAGTTAGAAATTCCCAAGATCATAGCACAACTCGAAGCGAGTCTGGAAAGAGCAAGAAACGACATCGTCTGGCTCGAATCACTGGGCACGCTTAAAAGAAGTAAGTGGGAAAAAGAAAAGGGTACAACTGTAGAGATTGCGGTCAACAATTACCATAAAGGGATTGTGACTAATACGGCTCGAATCGAATCACTGAAATTGGAGCAGAAACAGCTCCCCTCAAAAATTCAAGCTATACAAAAACAACTGGACACACTGGTTGAGGGCGAAAGCAAGGGTTTAGAGAAGGGGTTGGATAAAGAAACTGCTAAAGAGATAAGGGCGATTGAACTTCAAAAAGAAAAAGAACGCCTTGCACATGAAAGAGCCATCCGCGAAGCAGAATTAAAAGCTGAACGTGAAAAAAGGGAATTGGAAGCCCAACAGTTGAAACAACAGCAACAAGTGAAGGCCGAAGAAAAAGCAGGTGCAAATCAAACCAAACTCTTTATTGGGATCGGTATTGCACTTATCCTGCTAGTCGGGGGAATCATTCTCTATAAGCGGAAAATGGCAAAAACAGCTACTGGATGAAAATGCCCATGAGGTCACAGAAAAACAAATGATATTCAGATGAAACTGGCAGAACAAATCATAAAGAATCAGAACGCCGGAGAATTGGCAAAGAACAGGGAGCTTATCAAAATTAAGCTGAAAGAACTTGTTTTTGATTTTACGGATCAAGTGCTGGAAGTCCTGCACAAAACCGGAATTGCCGTAAGTAGGGTTTTACCGGATGAAGTGATTTTGACTATTGTAGTCAAACACCTTCCGAATAATCCGGCGTTTCGTGAGGCCATATCACACATGATCCTTGAGCTGGATGAACAGTACAACGCAGACGGTGAAAACAAAGGATCGGGGTTAGCTATAATCGGTGGTGCACTATCAGCAGTTGGAACTGTACTGGCAGGGATCGGAAGAGGACAAAATACAAATACCCAGTTGCAAGAGCAGCAATACTATATGCAACAGCAAGAGCAGCAAATAGAACAATAGAGAAAAAGGCGGACAACATGGATTGTCGTAGGTGTTTCTGTCTTTGTAATTATTGGAGCTATACTGGTGTTCAGAGGAGTCGGAAAAGGAAAACGAGCTGAAGTTACCCCGGCATGATCTCACTACTTTCCACCCTTATATTAAAAAGGATTACGAAGGGGTTTAAATCAGAGGTGAATACCGATCAAACCGGTATACTCCAAGAACAACGAAAACGAGAAGAACAACAAACAGTTAATTCTATATCATGAAATGCAAAAAATCCTCTATAAAACATTCTATTTTAAAAAAAACTCATAGTTTAGCGTCGAATTATTAACTATTATTATGAAAAGATTATTTGGCATTTGTGCCATGGCGGCTTTTTTAGGGTCGTGCACAGTCGGTCATCAAATTACGGTGACAAATAACCCAGTCGGTACTAAAACAGGTGTCGCTAAAGGAACAAACTTTAGCAAAGACCTTGATATAACAGCTGAAAAAGCATGTAGTAACGGTGGAATAACGAAAATTGGTACTATGGAGTTTAAAGCAACTCAAATCCTCTTTTTTGTAAAATTTAAAACAACAGTAACAGGTGAATAATAAGATTATGAAAAAATTAGCATTAGCATTTGTAGTTGGATTAGTAGCTACTTCTTGTAGCGTAACTTCACCAGTTACAGCAACAAACAACGAAATAGGATCTAAAGTTGGTAAATCAGAAACAACTTGTGTATTTGGTTACGGAGGAATTTCTTCTGGAATTGTATTGAACAAGAATTACGGTATTGCTGAAGCGGCAAAAAACGGTAATATCAATACTATCGCAACAGTTGATTTGAAGATTCAAAACTTCATTATCGTTAGAAAACACACATTAATCGTAACTGGAAAATAAAATATTATGAAAAAGATAAAATTAGCATTAGCGTCATTAACTGTTGTTGTTCTAACATCTTGTTCAATTTCAGGTCCATTATTGATTACTGACAACAAAGCTCTTGAAAAAAGAGGTGAGGCAAGTTATACTAGTTGGTTAGGGTTCCCTCCTTTCGATGGAGATATTAGCATCCAAACAGCAGCAAAAAATGGTGGAATAACTAAAGTTGCAACTGTAGACCAAAGAATTTATGGTGGATTCTTCAGAACAACTGTAACAACTATTGTAACAGGAGAATAATATTATTCAACTTGAATATAAGTGAACCGTCAACAGCTCAGTTGACGGTTTTTTTTTTGGTGAAAATTTTGCTGATTTAAAAAGTATTTAGATATTTGTCTAAATATATAATTAGTGAAAAATTTATTCAAAGCGCTTAATGATAAAACCAGAAGAGAAATTTTAGAACTACTAAAAGGTCAAGATTTAACCGCTGGTGAAATTGCAGAGCGATTTAATATCAGTAAGCCCAGTATCTCACATCATCTCGACTTACTAAAGAGGGCTGATTTAGTTACGAGTGAAAAAAAAGGACAATTTGTATTTTATTCACTCAACACTACCATTCTTGAAGATTTAGTAAAATGGGTTATAAACCTAAAAAATGACGAAAATGAATAACAACTTAAAAAAAGAAATTCCTTCACTTATTGCATTAATACTACCCGCTATATATTTACTATATACTTGGAGAACAATTAAGGATACAATCCCAATCCATTACAACTTTTATGGTGAACCAGACAGGTATGGAAGTAAATATACCTTAATATTTATCGCGTTATTTCTCCCTGCAATAGCCTATGTCATTTTTTATTTCATGCAAACTTTTGGTTCTAATGCCAATCTGAAAAGAATGAATAAAAAATTGAATGCATTAAAATTTATAATGACATTATTTATGTCAGCAATTGCAATTTTCATCATTTATTCTTCCAAAAGTGAAAGTATCTCCCAACCCTCTATCATATTTGCCTTAATCGGGCTGCTATTAGCGGCAATCGGAAATTTTTTCCCAACTATAAAACCGAATTATCTATTTGGCATTCGTACACCTTGGACTTTAAAAAACGAAATTGTTTGGAGATCAACCCATCAAATTGGAGGCAAATTGTGGTTTATAGGGGGCCTTTTGATTACGCTAATTTCCCTTATATCCACAGAACTTTGGTCCTTAATTACTGCAGTAGGCATTTTAGGAATCATCACAATTGTACCACTATTCTATTCTTATTTTAAAGCAAAAGAAATTCAATCATGAAAACTATTTTTTTAATCGTCATTGGCACGTTATTTCTAACCAATTTTGCTACTGGGCAAAACAGGGACTCAATACTTGTCCAATCTTCATCATTCTTAAACTTATTGGTTAATGATAATTCAAAAGAAGCATTTAACTTTTTTGCTGAAGAAACTAAGGTAGGACCTTTAAAAACACACGACGGGTTAAGCACAATATGGAAACAGTTAGAAAAACAATTTGGCCAATTTGAAAGTAGCGAATCTCCCAAAATAAAAATTGTAGAAGACCAAGTGTTATCAGAACAAATTCTGCGATTTCAAAACAGTTCTTTACTTTTAAGTTTAGCATTCAATAAAAACCTCAATATTAAAGGAATATTTTTCTCTCCATACAACGAGAGTCAGCTAGAGTTAGTAAAGAATGAAGATATTTGGGAAGAACAGGTTAGCGTTGAAACAGGAAAAAACATTAAGTTAAACGGCATCATAACCTATCCATACCAAGACCAAGAATATCCTGCTATAGTTCTGGTGCATGGTTCTGGTCCACAAGATATGAATCTTAGTTATGGTCCAAATCAACTTTTCAAAGAATTAGCTCACGCCTTAGCCGCGAAAGGAATTGTTGTATTACGTTTTGATAAACGAACTAAAGCATATGCTGGACAACCCGAATTGGATTACGAAAATTTAACAATTCAAGAAGAAACAATTGACGACGCTTTATCCGCCGTTAAACTGCTTAAAAAAAATAAACGTGTTAATCACCATAAAATTTATATTCTAGGTCATAGCTTAGGGGGAATGTGTGCTCCATTAATTGCGAAACAAGGAAAAAAGAAAGTTGCAGGCATCATCATAATGGCTGGAAATGCTCGTCCTTTAGAAGAGCTTATTCAAGAGCAATTTGAATATCTTTCCGTAATTGATGGTAAAATAGATAAGGAAGAGCAAGAAATGCTCAATAACTTAAAATCTGCTAGAATTGTCTTGGCAGAACTAAAAAAAACCGGACAAACTGAAGGAATTTTACCTTTAAACTTACCAGCTAGTTATTGGAATTCGCTCCTAAATTATAACCAAATTACCACAGCTATAAACATAAAACAACCAATCCTTATTTTGCAAGGAGAAAGAGATTATCAAGTTACGATGAGTGATTATAACTTGTGGCAATCGTCGCTCTCATCCAAAAAAAATGTAAATTTCATATCGTACCCTAAACTCAATCATTTATTGCAAGAGGGAGACACTAAAAGTATACCTGATGAATATCTTAAAAGGTCTACACTACCCAAATATATTGTCAATGACATCTCTGATTGGATAAAAAAACATGAATAAATAAATACGCCTTTCAAGCTTATTAGCAACCAATTGATTTTTTTAGCGTAATACTGCTAAGAATCTATATTTTTTTGTTTAAATTAGGCAACGAAATGAAAAAATTAACACAAATACTTATAGTTACTGTACTCTCTTCTTTTGGATTTACGAGCTGTGTAAAACCTGGTTGTACAGATGAAAAAGCAACAAATTACAGTGCTGAAGCAAAAGAAGATGACGGCACGTGTACTTATCGAGGAGATATCACTTTCTGGTGTTTACCGGCAGTTTCCGAGATGCTTTATGACATGGGGCATACAAGACTTCGATTTGAATTAGAAGGTGAAATTCTAGATTCGGTTGACACGGAATTCTTCTTTGCTCCGAGTGGCGAGTGTAATGCACCCGGTGTTAAGACAATTGCCATGAATGAATTGCCTTATGAATATCGTTATTATAAATATCGAGTAAAAGGAAGTGGATTCGCAACAATTTGGGAAGACTTTATTCGGTTGGACGCAAATGACTGTTTAGATATACAGTTAAAGTTCGAATAATCTGAAATAACATTTTTAAAAATGGAATCGGAACTTTTTTGTTCCGATTTTTTTTTACCATTCACTTTTAGAACAATTAAAATGCATTATATTTGCGCTCATTCAAATTTTAACTTGTTATTATTTGGAAAGACTACATTAATTCGACGTAAGTCTTGAATTATGCCCAGGTGCTGAAATTGGTAGACAGGCCATCTTGAGGGGGTGGTGTCCTATGGGCGTGCGGGTTCGACTCCCGCTCTGGGCACAAAAAAATCCAATTTGTATCATTAACAAATTGGATTTTTTGTTTGTGTAAATTAAAAAACTGTCACTAAATTTTAATCAAAACTCAATCACTAAAGGTTGAAAATAAGATTTTACGGTATTGCTAGAATAAGTATCCTACTCCGACCCCTCCTGAAGGGTAAAATTCAAATCCATTTTGATACCTCTCAAAAAACGGAGTAAACCCAGCTTTAAACATAATTTTACCACTAGGCCTTTGAAATCTATAATATAAACTTGGAGTTACAAATCCATCCAAAGTTCTTTCATATTCTCCGGTTATCGATCGGCTTTCAAAATTTATAAATGTATACCCTACCCCAAGTTGAACATGATGACTACCAAACGAAACGACTTCTGATATTGAAACAGGTAACCAAAATTCGATATAATTAGTAAACTCAGGGTAATAAGCACCTGAAATACTTGCCAAAGTTTTAAACCTATCCCCATTTAAAATTGTACGTTCGTATCCAATTGAATATATTAGTCCATGACCACCGACCTCAAATAACAGATTATTCTTTTTCTCAAAACGGTTTCCTAAACTGTTATTTTGACCGTTTATATTTACTGATGACAAAACGAGTAATGTGACGAATATCTTTTTCATAATTAGGTTAATTTTAATCTCATGAACGTTTAATATTCACTATTATTGCTCAAAATAGAACTAAACTTTAGTCCAGGTCTTGGTGTCGTATAACCATCCTAAATATCCGCGCACCATTAAATTACCATCTGAAATCCATAATTTTCCTTTGTACGTCTCTCCCTTTTTAGGGTCATATATTTTCCCTGTCCACTCTCCTCCTTCATATACAAAACCAATTAAAATATCCATTTTTAAAATTGGTCTTTTCCTTAAAGCTTCATTTGGATTATTCTTATCCGTTACTGGCTTACCATTTTCGTCATTTGGATTTTTGATCCAAACAACTCTACCATGATAACTATTCCCTTTTTTGTAAATCTCGATTTTTGCATCTTTTATCTCGGTTAACCATATTCCTTCAATGGCATTTGATTGCCCATATGTAGATATAATAGAAGAAACGCTTAAGATTATAAAAGCCATTATTCTTTTCATAAATCAATCTTTAAATGCTATTATTTCGATTCTCCGTAAAAGCACCACAAACTCCTTTTTTCTCCATTTTTAAATCTTAATCACAGATAAACGTCATGCTAAAAATCACTTAAATTCACATTTGTGGTTTCTTTGCGGAGAATCATAGTTTGACTCCGATTAATGCAATATCATCTGTTTGTTCGACACTTCCCTTCCAACGGTAAAAATTCCGTTCAATTTCCGACCGTTGTTCTTCCATTGTTAAGTGATTAATATCGAGTAACAATTCTTTAAATCTTTTTTTCAAGAATTTTTTATTTTTTCTACCACCAAATTGATCGACATAACCGTCAGTTGTGATATAAATAGTGTCACCTTCCTCTGTACTTATTGTATAATTAACAAAAGGTTCCATTTCAAAACTATAGCCGACAGGTTGTTTATCTCCTTTGTATTCATAAACTTCATTATCTCTTACGATGAAACACGATAGATTTGCCCCAGCGAAATAAATTTCTTGATTTGAAGGATTATAAACACAAAACGCCGCATCCATTCCATCACGAATATATTTGTCTGGATTTGATCGAAATAATCTTATCAGCTTTGATCTGACAAAATCGAGGGCTTGAGCGGGGTTATTAACCTTTGGACTGGTTAAAGACTCTGTTAACAATCCGCTACAAAGTAAACTTAAGACTCCGCCTGGCACTCCATGCCCTGTGCAATCTCCCACAATAATAGCTGGCCAATTTTCATCATTCTTTCCATGAACAGTTTCAAAAATATACAAGTCACCACTAAGTACATCCTTGGCACGATAAAAAACAAAAGAATCCTTAAAAATTGCCTTAGTTTCTTGTGGTGTCGGTAAGGTTGATTCTTGAATATTCTTTGCGTACAAAATACTCTGACTTATTTCTAAATTTTGTTCATAAATCGTATTGTACGCCTTTCGCATTTCTGTAATATCCCTGCATACCCCTGAAATTCGAACGGTATCTCCTATCTCGTTGATAATCGGAAACCACTTTTCGCTAATCCATCTTAATTCTCCTTTTACAAATCGTCTGTATTCAATATTTCCTATTTCTCCTCGCTTCACCTTTTCCTCAATTTCGTGAACGAGTTCCCGATCTTCTGGAAAAACATACCGTTCAAAATAATTTTCGCCCGAATAGAAAAACTCCTTATTCGCTCCTAAGATAGCCTCGCAATTTGGGCTAATATAATCATATGATTTTGTGTTGTAATCATAAAGAAAAAAGACATCGTTTATAGAATTGCTAATCAACCTAAAGTTTTCTTCACTTTTCTTTAAAGCCTCTTCAATTGCTGCTTGTTCTGTAACATCCCTCAAAAAAGCTTGGATTGATTCAACCTGATTATTCTCATATTTAACACCCAAGCTACCTTTTACGGCAATCACTTCGTTCGACTTTGTTAACATTTTAAATGCAATTTCCTTATCGTCGTTTACCGAACCAATTTTTAAGATTTCTGCCAAAATATTTTCACAATACACCCTACTGGTGTCATCAATTAAATCAAATAAATTAATTTTCTCTACCTCATCATCATTATATCCAAAACGATGTTTCCACGACTCATTCACATATAATATTTCACCTGTTGGTGTCATGCTTTGAATCATTTCCATAGAATTATCAAAAAGCTCCCGGTATTTCGTTTCACTTTCTTTTAATTCCATCATCACCTTGTTTATTTCTTCAAGGTTTCTCACTACACCAAAAAAACCTCTGATGAACTTAGAATTTGTTGGATCAAAAATTAGTCGCGAGTTTTGACCTACCCAAATTTCACGACCATCTTTTGCAACCATGCGATATTCAATATAAGTATCTTCTACCCTATCTTTAAACTGATTATAAAAATGATCCGCCAAATTTTTTAAAAAATCATTATGGACCAATACTTTATACGATTGCCCAATTAACTCAGCTTGTTTATAACCCAACAGATTTTCAGAAACGGGGTTTATATAAGTTACAATTCCTTGCTCATCAGTGCTAAAGATAATATCGGTAGCATTATTTATTATATGCTGTAATTGAAACTCATCTTGTTTTTGAGTTGAAATATCCCTTGATATTCCCATTGTTCCTATTACATTACCTTTTTCATCAAAAACTTTATTGGCTGACAAATAACTCAAAAATTGCTCCCCGTTAATTCGTTTATTGATAATTTCCCCTTTAAAAACATTGCTGTCTTCAAGGGCTTTACGAACTTTTTTCCAATCATTCTCATTCGCATAAAACAAATCTATAGATTTTCCAATCGCATCTTTTTTTCCAAAACCAAACTGTTTAGAAGCTGCTTTATTGTAGTCAATTATAATTCCATCATTATCACAAAGTATCACGCAATCTGCGATGCTCCGCATCAATAAAGAATTTCTGTTCTGTAAAAACGAAATTTTAACTCGAGAGCGGTAAAAAACGAAACTAACGCCCGCTAGAATAATCGCAATAAAACAAGCCGCACCGATTAGAATAAAACTAAAATTCCAATACGAGTTGATTTCATGATCAATTACTTTAATCTTTCTTCTGATATTACCTCGATTGGTTACAACATCATCCCTTAAAGCCGCAATACTGTATTCTGCATCTTTAAAATCTTCAGAATTCTCAAACCTCCTAAAAGCATGTTTTAAATCTTCTAGTTTTGATGAAATACCATTTAATTCAGCATACTTTTCTGTATCAAATTGAGTATTAACAACTTTATCCAGTAAAATTTGGGCATCCATATCACCTTCTGTCATGAAAGCTTCTAAACAATCGGTTAGGTCATACTCAAATGAAGAAATTATTTCGTACTGTTCTGACAGCGTTTCAACGGCATTTCTTTTTTGAATAATTGAATAGAGTAACCAAAAACTAATACAAATGAAACCTACGGAAACAAAGAGTGTAGTTACAAAGGTTATTTTTCGGATATTCGGGCTAATTGATTTCATAAGACTAACAACTAGCTAAATATAATTAATTTCCGTTTACTTTTAAATAATAATAGGCAGAGTTAATCAGTTTCAAAACACCATCATTTTAGTATCAATTGAAATCGAAGTGGTTAGCTAAAAAAACAATGTTAATTATGAATTATGAAATCCATTTAACATCTTTAAAATCAGGCTTTCGCTTTTCTAAAAATGCATTCCTACCTTCTTTTGCTTCTTCAGTCATATAAGCCAAACGTGTGGCTTCTCCAGCAAAGACTTGCTGTCCAACCATACCATCATCAGTTAAGTTCATTGCAAACTTTAACATTTTTATTGATGTTGGGGATTTAGCAAGAATTTCTTGTGCCCATTCGTAAGCTGTATCTTCAAGTTCGTTGTGTGGTATTACCGCATTCACCATTCCCATTTCATAAGCTTCTTGCGCAGAGTAATTACGACCAAGAAAGAAGATTTCTCGTGCCTTTTTTTGCCCTACCATTTTTGCCAAATATGCCGAACCATAACCTCCATCAAAACTTGTAACATCAGCATCTGTTTGCTTAAAAATTGCATGTTCTTTACTGGCTAAAGTCATATCGCAAACAACATGTAATGAGTGACCGCCTCCTACTGCCCAACCCGGAACTACAGCTATCACAACTTTAGGCATAAAACGTATTAACCGTTGAACTTCCAAAATATTTAAACGATGCGCTCCATCTTCACCGACATAGCCTTGATGTCCTCTTGTTTTTTGATCTCCGCCACTACAAAAAGAGTAAACACCATCCTTTGATGAAGGTCCTTCTGCGGATAATAAAACAACACCTATACTACTGTCTTCTTGTGCGTCATAGAATGCACGATATAATTCACTCGTGGTTTTAGGACGAAAAGCATTCCTAACATCAGGACGATTAAACGCTATTCGTGCTACACCATTTGCTTTTTTATAAGTAATATCTTCAAATTCGATTGCAGTTTTCCATGCCACTTCTTTCATATAATTCAATTTTTCGTAAAAATACAAAAGCCAATTATTAAAACAAGGGATTAATAATAATTACGACTGTTCTTACAGGTCGATAATTAGGGAATAGCCTTTAAAATTCGAAAATTTAGGCACGTTTATTGACTATTATTAACAAAACTATAGGATTTACAGAGCTCATTTTTTTGTAATTTCGTGACCTTTCAAAGGCAAGTCAATTGATAACATTGAGTCTTAAGCCAATTCAAATAGAGCTGGTTGAATTGAAAAATATATTAAAAGCATGAAGAAAATTTTGATCGCAAGTTTATTGATGGGAGCAGCCACTGTTTTCAGTCAAGGAACAAAAGAAGAAACAACAGTAAAGTTTGAAGAAGTATATGGTTATTTATCATCGAGTTATGTTGATGAATTTGATGGTGCAGCATTAACTGACGCTGCCATCGTAGCAATGTTGAAAGAACTAGATCCGCACAGTTATCTCATTCCAAAATCAGAGGTAAATCAAGCAAACGACCGAATTAATGGAAGTTTTGTTGGTGTAGGAATTCAATTTAGAATTATTGAAGATACATTAACGGTTGTCAACACTATTGAAGGCGGTCCGAGTGAAAAAGTTGGAATACAGGCCGGTGACAAAATTGTGAAAGTTGACGATGAAAATATTGCAGGAATTGGGTTACAAAATTCGGGGGTTAGAGAACGACTTTTGGGTGAAAAAAACTCTTTAGTTGTTATGGGCATTAAACGAAAAGGAGAAAAAGAAATTTTAGATTTTAATGTTAAACGAGATAATATACCGCTATTTAGTGTTGCAAGTTCCTATATGGTTACCGAAAAGACAGGTTATATCAAGGTTACTAATTTCGCACGGACTACGCCTGAGGAACTGGTGAGAGCTTTAGGTGAACTTAAAGAAGAAGGCATGAAAAATTTAATACTTGACTTACAAGGAAATGGTGGAGGATTATTGCATGTTGCTAAATTTATGGCCGATGAATTTCTATCGGACGATAAGCTAATTGTTTATTCTGAAGGCCGTTCACAACCAAAAAGAACCCTAATTGCTAATGACAAGGACAGCCGTGGCAGATACTATCATAGTAAAGAAAAAGGATCGTTTGAAAAAGGGAAATTAGTGGTATTAATCGACGAGAGTTCGGCTTCAGCTTCAGAAATCGTATCGGGTTCTTTGCAAGATTGGGACCGTGCTTTAATTGTTGGTAGGAGAAGTTTTGGAAAAGGCTTGGTCCAAAAACCTTTTAAGCTATCGGATGGATCGGAAGTTCGTTTAACCATTGCTCGTTATTACACACCTGCAGGAAGATTCATTCAAAAACCTTATGATGAAGGCGTTGATGCTTATCGAGACGATTATATCAATCGATATAACCACGGTGAGATGATGCACAAAGACAGCATTAAACTTCCGGACTCTTTGAAGTTTGAAACACTTAAGCTTAAGCGTACAGTGTACGGTGGTGGAGGAATTATGCCTGATATTTTTGTGCCGCTTGATACAAGTGAAATTAGCGATCTTTATCGTTCGATTAGCCGAAGTGGGGTTTTAAACACTTTTTGCTTTTCATATGTTGATGATAATCGAAAAAAATTAGTGAAAATGTATCCAAGTTTTGAAGTATTTAGAGATGAATTTAAAACGGATGATGCTTTTATGGCTGAATTTTGGAAGGCGGCCGCTGTCGTAGACGTTGAATTTAATGAAGATGACTACGCTGTTTCGCAAAAACTAATCACAACATTGCTAAAAGCTAGAATTGCATCAAATCTTTTTGATTCGTCAAAGTTTTACCCAATTTACAATATCAATGAGAATGAAATATTCATTAAAGGATTGGAGATTATTGAGGGTAATGCAATGTCAGAATTAGGCTTAGATTATTAATTATAAAATAAAAACAACAACAAGATGAAAAAAGTAGTAGGATCTTTTATAATGCTTGCATTATTTGCATGTGGAAATGATTCAAACAAAGAAGTAAACGAAGGTACAAGTTCAATTGTAGCTCTTGAAAGTAGTGAATCAGGTACCTCTCCAAATGAAATGGTTTCAGGGTCAACAAAAAACAATTCACCTGCTGATAATAAGTTAGAGGCTACTACTATTGAGTACATGCAAGAGAAACACAATTTTGGAAATGTTCGTTATCCAAGTGAAAACCTGCATACGTTTCGTTTTAAAAACACAGGTAACGCCCCATTAGTAATTGAAAGCGCTAAAGCATCTTGTGGATGTACCGTACCAAATAAGCCAGAGGAACCAATTATGCCTGGTGAGTTTGGAGAAATGGATGTTATATTTAGACCAAAAGAAGGACAAGCTGGACAAGTGGTAACAAAAAGAGTTACTGTAACAGCTAATACAGAACCTAAGCAAACGTATTTAGAAATTGAAGCTAATGTTTTGGCTCCAATGAATTAAATAAATAATTTCGAAAAAATAAAAAAAACACTGCTTTTTTGGTAAGCAGTGTTTTTTTTTGGCTTAGTGATTGTAGCAGTTGTTTGAGCTCTCAATCCGATTGAAACGGAGGATTGAAGCGAGCGCGAAAAGCACGACTTTTTATGATTTTAACATAAAAAGGAAGCCCCAACTCTTCTTTAAACAATTTCCATTTTTTTCAATAAAAATGAAGCATTCATATTTTTACAAATTCCATTTTTAAATCGGTAATCAAAATAAAGTTCATTGTTCACAATTTCGGCATCAAAATAATAGTTTTCTACTTGAGGTAAGCTGGTAGAAAGCGCGCATAAACTAAGATCGTGCGTTGCTATCAGACCGGTAGAATTTGACGCAACTAGTCGCTCAATAAACTTTGCAGAACCTTCCGCTTTGTCTTTACTGTTGGTTCCCTTTAAAATTTCATCCAAGATGATAAAATATCGATCCTTTTCAATTTCATTAACAATGTACTTTAACCTTTTTAATTCAGAGAAGAAATACGATTCATCATTGACTAAAGAATCTGATGTTCGCATACTGGATATTAGTTTAATTGGTCGATAAACGAATTCTTTGGCACAAACGGGCAACCCAATATTTGCCATAACAATATTTAAAGCTACAGTTCTTAAGAAAGTACTTTTCCCCGCCATATTGGCTCCTGTAATGATGTAAAAGTCTTGATTATTTATAGCAAAATCATTTGAAACTCTCTGCGTTTCATTCAATAATGGATGTCCGAGTTGAATTGCTTTAATGGTGTCTTTTTCATTCGTAGACAATTCGGGATAAACATGTTGTGGACGGTTATAAGCAAAGTTTGCTAACGAATTATAAGCTTCAAAAACCGCGATAGTTTCAAACCAAGTTTCCGTAGTCGTTTGAAACTTCTTAATCCATTGTTCAATACGATACGCATATCTTAAATCCCAAAGGAAAAAACCATTTGCCAACAAAGCGAAAAATATATTATTTCGCTGATCTAAATTGTTAAGGTCTTTAGCCAATGACTCAACTATTTCGGAAGCTTTTTTAGATTTATTTTGGATATTATTCTGAAGCTCAATTAACATATGAGATGAAAATTGCTGATCTTCAATATCTTTTAAGAGTTTTGAGTATTGAGATATGGTTTCTGTCATTTGACTGGCAGAAAGGTATAGCTTATTGACTTTTTTTAGAAAGACACCTGTTATTCCTAGACCAAAAAAGAACCACATGCTAAGGAGACTTCCCGAGATTAAATCTAAGCCATACGCAACCAAACCAGAGAGAGAAATTAGAGAAATAATCAACGGTAATTTTGCGATAAAATTTGGAAGAACTGATTGATAATTTTTCAACCATTTGAGAATAACCTGATGATCAACGGCAGTTTTAATCAAACCTGCCGTTACTTGAAAATTCTGCCTCCATTTTGGACGGTCATTTAGTTCTTTTATAGCCTCTTGCTTGTCTTTAATATGGTCAATTGTATTTTCATTTAATAAGGCGGCTAGCTTTTTTCGTCCTGGCTCAGTATTCGTTCGATTGATATATTGAAAGATCGATCCGTGACCGAACAAATCAATATCTTGATTATAGTAATGATTTTCTCCTATGAACTCCTCACCAGTTTCGGCATTCTTAAAATTCCCCTTAGAAAATTCAATTTCTAATTCATTTAATTCGATAAGTTTATCACAACGTTTTTTCTCTAATTTGATATCCGCGTTTTTTGAAACCATGTATAGAAAGATTGCCATACCGGAGACACCGACAACTACAGCTATATTTATATAGTTGCTCAACAAATAAATTAAGCAAATGGTGACAGCAAATACGGTTAAACGTAACATTCCAACCCAAAATAGTTTTGTTTTAACTTTTGATCGTGTTACTTTCCAATGTTCGAGTTGTTTTGTATAAAATTCTACAGGATTAATTGTATTTTCTTCACTCATTTAAGTTGCGCTTTGATTTTTAATTATTCTCCAAAATAACCTTGGCGAGAAGCGTTTAATATAAACGGCCCATATTTCTTTATTTCCAATTAAAATTGACTTTTTTCGTTTGCGAACGGCCTTTAATAGAATTTGTACACACTTTTCAACAGGCATTCCAGTTTCTTGATTATGGTCCATAACCCCATGAGCATTTCCTTGAGCATTCAAGGCAGATTTTGAAATTTCAGTATTAATTTTTCCGGGATAAGCCAATGTAACAAAAATGTTATTTTTCGCTTCTTCTAACAACAAACTTTCATAAAATCCTTGTAAAGCATGCTTTGATGCAGCATATGCCGAACGTAAATAAAATCCAAATTTACCGGCTATACTTGACATAACAATAAAGTGGCCACTTTTTTGAGCCCTAAATACTGGTAAAACAGCCTTTGCCAAAGCAATATTGCCAAAATAGTTAATTTCCATTATTCGACGATCAATTGCTATATCCGTTTCGTGAACTTCACCACGTTGACTTAACCCCCCGTTATTAAAAACAAAATCAATTGAACCTCTAAATGCCTTCGCTTCTTGTACCTTTGATTCAAAGTTTGTCTGGTTTTCTAGGTCGAGCGGAATGATATATACATTATCAGGGTAATTAAAGGTTGACTTAACTGATTCCAGTTTAGCAACGTTTCGAGCGGAAAGTATGACAAATCCGCCCAAACTGTTGACTTGGCGAGCGATTTCTTCTCCAATCCCGGATGAAGCTCCTATTACCCAAGCGACTTTATTTTTAAAGGTCTCATTCATAATTCGACGAAATTAATCAATTCGCATCATTTTAAAATTAGAACCCGTTAAATAATGCAAAGGATAGTGCACTTTTAAGCTGAAATGTTATTTTTGCTCATATGCAACTCAACACTATAGAAGATTTTTCGAATGATTTTAACGATTATTACGAAAAAACGAAATATCAACTGACCTACAGGTTAAGTATTGCTGTAGCTACTATGCTGCTGATTCTTGGTATTACTTTTATTATTTTAAAAGAACCTGTCATTTACTTGACTGCTGCCGGTTTTGCTGCTTGTATTGGTTTTGTGGTATATATGCGACTGACCAAAAAATATAAACTTGCTGCAATTTTATTTACACTTACCGGCTCGTCGTTATCCATTTTGACTTTGCTTACGATTAAAGATGCTTTTCATTTTGTAGATCCTTTGTGGATGTTGATTGTAGCCCTATTTGCCTACTTCACGTTAGGAAAAGTGTTTGGAAATATTATTCTAATTACAGAATTCTTAGCAGTTGCCTATTATTTGATTTTTAACTTAAATGAGAATCTTGAACTCGTTGAACAATTATCAACTGGCGAGTTATACTCTTTAGCATTAAACTGCTTTCTCTGCGCTATTGTCATCGCCTATCTCATTTATCAATTTCTGCGTCGAAATGCTTTCGCTGCGAATTCTTATCGAAAATTAACCCAAGAGTTGCACTCTAAAAACTTACTCGTTGAAAGCCAAAACCGGGAAAAAACAGCCATGTTAAAAGAAATTCATCACAGAGTTAAAAATAATTTGCAAGTAATTACAAGCCTGCTTCGCTTACAAACTAAAGATATGAAAAATCCAGAGTCCGTAAATCATTTTAAAGAAGCTATTGGTAGAATTGGAGCAATGGCATTAATCCACAATCAAATGTATCAATCAAAAGATTTGGATCGTATTGATATTGAATCCTACTTACAGTCTCTCTCAAAAAATATTCTTAGTTCATATACCTTGGACATTCCCGTAAGTTTAAATTTCGATATAAAAATTAAGCATTTCGATTCGGATCAAATTGTCTCACTTGCCCTACTATTCAACGAATTAGTATCCAACTCTTTAAAACACGCGTTTAAACACAAGGATCAAGGTATAATTAATACAAGTATACGAAAACTGGAAGGCAGTAAAATTAAATTTATTTTTAACGATAACGGTGATTGGGTGCAACCTAAATCAAATGACTCATTTGGACTTGAATTGATAGAAACGCTGGTTGAACAAATGAATGGTTCAATAAAGAGAAACATTGACAAGGGAACACAATATGAGTTTTTGCTAGACGTACAATCCGAATAGTATTTTATATCGAAAACGAAATTAATTCAACCCAATTTAGTAAATTTGTATTGTGTCAAAATTAACCATAGCCATAGACGGATTCTCTTCTTGTGGAAAGAGTACACTTGCCAAAGAAATTGCGCAAGCCTTGAACTATATATATGCAGATAGCGGAGCTATGTACCGTGCGGTAACGCTATATATGTTAGATAAAGGAATTTTAAAGGATGGTGCATTCATACCTGAGCAGGTTATTAGTGCTTTGGACAAGATTGATATTGCTTTCAAATTTGATGCTTCACTAGGTAAATCTGAAACTTATTTGAATGGTGTAAATGTTGAGAAAGACATTCGTAACAGTAGAATTTCTAAAAATGTAAGTGGAATTAGCGCTGTAAAAGAAGTCCGTGAAAAATTGGTTGAAATTCAACAAAACATGGGTAAAACAGGTGGTGTAGTGATGGATGGAAGGGATATTGGAACGGTAGTTTTTCCTAATGCAGAAGTTAAATTATTCATGACAGCATCAAATAGAGTTAGGGCAGAACGAAGGTATAAAGAGCTAAAGGAGAAAGGTGAAAACATCAGCTTAGATCAAGTAGCTGAAGACCTTCAAAAACGTGATTATATTGATATGAACCGTGAAATTAGCCCACTTCGAAAAGCCGATGATGCGATAGAAATTGATAACTCAGAATTGACAAGAGCCTCTCAATTGGAAACAGCACTAGCTATTATTAAAAAGCAAAAATCGAAGCTGTTAAGCAAGGCTTAAATGAGCGCTTTCAATTTGTTTTATAAAAGATTTAATCGCATCCAATACTTTAATTCAACAATTTGATTTAAAAGGATTTTGAAATCAATTAGTCCTGCAAACACGACGCAATTCCTATTTTTTACTTAAAAAGTGCACAACTAAGGGGAAAGTTTTTTAATTTTGCCCGTTCAATAATCTTAAAACAAAGAAATGAGCGCGAATAAAGTTCTTGAATTATTAGGTAGCGAAGGAGAGGCTTTGCTAAAGCATGAATGTCAAACAATATCAAAAGACTTACTTCATTTACCGGGAGGTGATTTTGTATCGCGTTCTTTTGGACCAACTAATCGTAATCCTCAGGTTTTAAGAAGCCTTGAAGCTATTTATAATCACGGAAGATTAGCTGGAACAGGTTATGTTTCAATATTACCTGTTGATCAAGGAATTGAGCATTCAGCGGGTGCATCATTTGCTCCAAACCCTATTTATTTTGATCCGGAAAACATTGTAAAACTAGCTATTGATGGTGGTTGTAATGCCGTAGCATCAACATTTGGTGTTTTAGCTTCTTGTTCTCGTAAATACGCCCACAAAATACCTTTCATTGTTAAATTAAATCACAATGAAATGTTGTCTTATCCAAATACGTTTAACCAGATCGAATTTGGATCAGTAGAAGAAGCTTGGAATTTAGGAGCAACCGCTGTAGGAGCAACTATTTATTTTGGTTCGGAAGGATCAGAACGTCAAATTATAGAGATAGCACAAGCGTTCGAACGTGCTCATGAATTAGGAATGGGTACCATTTTGTGGTGCTACTTGAGAAATTCAGACTTCAAAAAAGACGGAGTAGATTACCACACTGCAACAGATATTTCTTCGCAAGCAACTCATTTAGGAGTTACCATTCAAGCAGATATTATCAAACAAAAATTACCTGAATTAAACGGTGGTTACCCAGCGATCAACTTTGGTAAAACACATGATAAAGTTTATTCAGATTTAACAACAGACAATCCAATCGATTTATGTCGTTACATGGTCGCAAATTGCTACATGGGAAGAAACGGATTAATAAATTCAGGTGGTGCTTCAACAGGAAGTGGAGCAACCGATCTTGCCAGTGCTATTAAAACAGCTGTTATCAACAAAAGAGCTGGAGGACATGGATTAATTTCAGGTAGAAAAGCATTCCAAAAAGATATGAATGTTGGAATTGAATTGTTAAATGCAATTCAAGACGTTTACCTTGACGAGTCAATCTCAATTGCCTAAATTTATAACCCACTACGGTTAAATTAAATTATAAAGAATTATTATGGGATGGTTTACTAGAAAAAAGGAAGGAATTTCAACTTCCACAGCCGACAAGAAAGAAACTCCCGAAGGACTTTGGTATAAATGCCCAAAGTGTAAAGCTGTAATTACAACTGAAGAGCATAAATCAAACCTACACGTATGCGCTGTTTGTAATCATCACGAACGAATTTCAGCGAGTGATTATTTTGAATTATTATTCGATAGCACAAAGGGAACTGAATTTGCCAGAGGAATTACAGCTGCGGATCCTTTAGAGTTTAAAGACACTAAAAACTATGTAGATCGAATTAAATCAGTTCAAGAAAAAACTGGCTTAAAAGATGCTATTCGTGTTGCACATGGTAAAATGGATGGAGATGTCATCGTTATTGCAGCAATGGACTTCCGATTTATTGGAGGGTCAATGGGATCTGTCGTTGGAGAAAAAATTGCTCGGGCAATTGATAAAGCAATCGAACTTGAGGCTCCGCTCATCATCATCTCTAAATCAGGAGGAGCACGTATGATGGAAGCAGGGTTATCTTTAATGCAAATGGCTAAAACATCTGCAAAATTGAATCAGCTTTCTGAAGCAAAACTTCCATACATTTCATTATTAACTGACCCTACAACTGGAGGTGTAACAGCTTCTTTCGCAATGTTAGGAGACGTCAATATCGCTGAACCAAACGCGTTAATCGCTTTTGCCGGTCCAAGAGTTGTAAAAGAAACAATTGGTAGAGATTTACCAGAAGGATTCCAATATTCTGAATTTGTTTTAGAGCACGGCTTTTTAGATTTGATCGTTGACCGTAAAGATTTAAAATCTAAAATGAGTCAATTATTAAGAATGCTTAAGCTTGAGAAAGCACAAAAAGAAGAGGAATAATAAATAATTAAAATAATTGGAGGCGTACTAAGAAATTAGTATTACCTTTGCCAGCGAAATACATAATACTCATTAAAATTAATATTGGCATGTATTTAGATACAAAAAAGAAACAAGAAATTTTTAAAAAGCATGGATCAAGTGAAAAAGACACTGGTTCAGCAGAAGGACAAATTGCTTTGTTCACATTCAGAATCGCTCACTTAACTGAGCATTTGAAAAAAAACAGAAAAGATTACGGAACGCAAAGAGCACTTCAGCTTTTAGTAGGTAAACGTAGAAGTTTATTAGATTACTTAAAGAAGAAAGACATTGAGCGCTACAGAGCTATTGTTAAAGAGTTAAAGCTAAGACGATAGTCGATTTAAGATAGTAATAAAGAGGGGCAATTGAAATTTAGATTTTAATTGCCTTTTTTTTTAATGAGTATTTTATTTTTGTAAAGAAGAAATCAAAGTATTAAAAATTATATAAATAAAACAAGTGAAGCGGACCCTGTTTAGACAGGATCAAGAAGAAGCCCCGCTTCAACAAAACAAACACATATGAATGTAATAAACAAAACAATCGACCTAGGAAACGGAAAAGAAATATCCGTTGAAACTGGTAAACTTGCAAAGCAAGCAGACGGTTCTGTCGTTGTAAAATGTGGAGGAACAATGATTCTTTCCACAGTGGTTTCAAATCCTGAAGCCAAAGATGGAGTGGATTTTTTACCACTCACCGTAGATTATAGAGAAAAGTTCTCTGCAGGAGGAAAAATTCCTGGAGGATATTTAAAGCGTGAAGCAAGACCTTCTGATGACGAGATCCTTGTTATGCGATTAGTTGATCGTGCACTTAGACCTCTTTTTCCAGATGACTATCACGCGGATACACAATTAATGATGCAATTAATCTCTTTTGACGGTGTTAACATGCCCGATTCTTTAGCTGGTTTTGCCGCTTCTGCTGCGATAGCTGTATCAGATATACCATTTAATGGACCGATGTCTGAAGTGAGAGTTGGTCGTGTTGATGGTAATTGGATTGTTAACCCAACTTACGAAGAATTTGCTCAATCAGACGTTGATTGTATGATAGCAGGTACTGCAGAGAATATCGTAATGCTTGAAGGTGAAATGCACGAAATTTCAGAAGCAGATATGGTTGAAATAATCAAGGTTGCACACGATGCTATTAAAAAGCAATGCCAATTCCAAGAAGAATTAGCAGCTGAAGTTCCTACAGCGGCAGTGAAAAGAGAATATTCTCACGAAACACATGACGAAGCAATAAAAGAGAAAATTCATACTGCAACTTTCGATAAATGCAAAGAAGTTGCCCGTCAAGGTCTTGCCGACAAAAATAAAAGAGCTGAGTTGTTTAGAGAAATATATCAAGAATATGTTGATGGTTTAGATGAAGAAACACTTGAAGCAGAAGCTCCTTTTATCCAAACTTATTTTAATAAAACGAAAAAAGAGGCGGTACGTCAAGTAATGCTGAATGAACGCATTCGTTTAGATGGTAGAAAAATGGATGAAATTCGCCCTATTTGGTCTGAAATTGATTACATTCCTTCGGCTCATGGTTCTGCAGTATTTACAAGAGGTGAAACTCAATCGTTAACGACACTTACTTTAGGCGGTAAGTTGGATGAACAAATGATTGATAATATGGCAGAAAAACGATACGAAAAGTTTTTGCTTCATTATAATTTCCCTCCATTCTCAACAGGTGAAGCTAGACCTATTAGAGGCGTTTCACGAAGAGAAATTGGTCATGGGAACTTAGCTTTACGTGCTTTGAAAAACATGCTACCTGAAGACAATGCATATACAATTCGTTTAGTATCGGATATCCTTGAATCGAACGGTTCATCCTCAATGGCCACAGTTTGTGCAGGTACGTTAGCGCTGATGGACGGTGGAATTCAGATGAAAAAACCAGTTTCAGGAATTGCTATGGGATTAATTACAGATGCAGATGGTAAATACTGTGTATTATCTGACATCCTAGGTGATGAAGACCATATAGGAGACATGGACTTTAAAGTAACTGGAACAGCTGATGGAATTACAGCTTGTCAAATGGACATCAAAGTTGACGGTCTTTCTTTCGAAGTATTAACAGAAGCTTTAGAACAGGCAAGAGCGGGTCGTTTACATATTTTGAATGAAATCTTAAAAACCATAGATACACCAAGAACTGAATTAAAACCAAATGCTCCAAGAATCGAGGCTTTAATCGTACCAAATGAAGCTATTGGAGCAATTATCGGTCCAGGCGGTAAGATCATTCAGGAGATGCAAAAGGACACCAACACTACTATCACCATAGAGGAAAACGATAAAGGTGAAGGGGAAGTTCAAATTCTTGCGAATAATGGTGAGGATATGAATGCTGCTTTAACTAAAATCAAATTGATTGCCTTCCCTCCTACTGTCGAAGTTGGTGCAGAATACGAAGGTAAAGTTAAATCTATTCAAGCTTACGGTTGTTTCGTAGAAATTTTACCTGGTACTGATGGATTAATTCATATTTCTGAATTGGAACATAGAAGAGTTGAAAAAGTTGAAGAAGTAGTTAAAGAGGGAGATATGGTCAAATTTAAAGTGATAGGACAAGATCCAAAAACGAAAAAATTCAAACTTTCAAGAAAGGTTTTATTACCTAAGCCAGAAAAGAAAGAAGCAGAAAAGAAAGAAGCAGAAAAATAAATTCGTTTTAACGCGAAATTCAAAAGGGAGTTTACATGAGCTAAACTCCCTTTTTTTATCCCTCAAATAAATCTGCCCCTTAGGCATCAAATTTGTACATTAGTCCAAAAACACGAACTATGAACAAAATTCTACCCTATATTTTTGGTCTTTTTTTACTCTCCATTACCAGTTGTAAACAACGGGTTTATCTTACTGTAACTGAACCACCAATTGTCCATGTTGACAAAGACTATTTAAGAGGTGGATTTATTAATCGCTCGTTTTCATCCGGTGAAAGTAAGTTAATTGATATCGTCGATAAAGGACTTTCTCTTGAAGGAGACCTAGATGTTGCTGGATCAAATGCGGCCATTCAAGGAGCTTTTGATTATTTAACTACTATAAATCGTTTTGACTACCTCGAAATTTTAGACTCATTACCTGTTGAAAATGGTGGTATGGATGTTTTCCCGGCGCAAATTCCTTGGAGCAAGGTAGAAACAATCTGTCGTGAAAACAACCTCGACTTTTTGATGGTTTTAGAGGTGTATGATACGGACACTAAAATTAACTATTCAATGGGAACGACCACTAAGTCAACTCCTTTGGGAGACGTTCAAGTACCTGTTCACAACGCGACAATGACAACTTTGATAAAAACAGGTTGGCGAATTTATGACCCATCACGCAAACTAATTTTAGACGAATTTAGATGGTCAGACCAATTACAATCTCGTGGTAGTGGAATTAATCCAGCGGCAGCGGCAGCCACTCTACTGAACCGTGGACAAGCAGTGAGACAAGTCTCTACAAATATTGGTCGACACTATGCTGGTCGTATAGAATATCAGAGGTTTCGTGTATGGCGGAATTACTATACAAAAGGAAGTAATAACTTAAAAATTGCTAGAAGAAGGTCTGATGTTGGTGATTGGGACGGTGCTGCAGAAATGTGGAAAAAAGATTTACAATCAACAAAAAGAAAAGTTGCAGGAAGAGCAACCTACAACATGGCTATTTATCATGAAATTAACGGTGAAATTGAAAAAGCTTTAGAATTAGCTCAAAAATCTTATGGTGATTACCGAATAAAAGAAGGTAGAAATTACGCGAACATATTACGTGATAGATTAGCAAGAAGACAAAGAGAAAATGCATTAAACAATCAATAATTTCAATTAATCACTAAAAAAATGAATACGATAAAAATAAACTATATCGAGTTTAAAGCAAAAGATTTAAAACGTGTTAAGGATTTTTACGGGAATGTATTTGGATGGGAATTTAAGGATTATGGTGATCAATACATTGCATTTTCCAATAGTGGAATTGAAGGAGGTTTTGAAAAGACAAATCAACCTATAGTTAATGGCGCTCTAGTTGTACTGTATCATGATAATCTCGAAGAAATACTTCCAATAATAGAAAAAAATGGCGGTAAAATTACCGTACCCATTTTCACCTTTCCTGGCGGTCGACGATTTCAGTTTGAAGATCTGGAGGGAAATGAACTCGCCGTTTGGACAGAAATAATAGAATAATATGAATTTTTTAGTTGGTTTATTCATCGCAGGACTCTCTTTTCAAACAGGTCCTAACCACCGTTTAAAAGTTTTTGAGCCGTTAGTAAACAATACTTGGATAGCTGAAGGTGTTTGGGCCGACGGCTCTTCTTTTTACCAAGAAATTTCTTACTATTTTGATTTAGAAAAATCTATAGTAATAGCAAATACAAGAAGTTATACTTCATCAGATACCAATACAATCGGCAATAGAAATCATGGTGTTCGACAGTTTGATTCATCATCAAACGCCATCCGCTTTTGGGAATTTGATAGATTTGGAGGATTAACGGAGGGAACTGTGGAAGCAAACCATAATGACATTATTTATCAATATCCCTACAAAAACATAAAACTAACAGAATATTGGCAATATAAAAACGATTCAACCTATCATTATACTATAGGTGTACGTGAAAATAAAACTTGGACCTCAAAATACCTTGAAACCGACTTTAAATTGAAAAAATAACGTTAATTTTTGTTTTCACTTTCTTCTTCGTCAGTCACATCTTCGTAATCAACGAAACCTTCTTCTTCACGTTGTTTCTCTCTAAATTGTTCAAAAGGATTTGATCCCTGTTGAAATTGACCAAAACCACCAACGCTTGGACGATTGAGTGGCTGTCCAGTCACTAAACTACCTATTACATTAGCTCCCCTAAAAAGAATGTTCACTAAAAAGAAAAAAGCAATCACTGAAAAAATCCATCCAATTATTGGAGCGTCATATATTGCTGCTATTGATGTCGTAAACCAATTAACTACTCCATTATTAACCATATCTGGTAATTGTAAACAAATTATAAAATAAACAACTGAACCTATCAATAAATAGCGTTCCACAAGAGGATCAATAGTTGCCGTAAATCGAGCCAATACAGGGTGTTTTGAAAGCTGACTAAACAACATTCTTTTTTGCAGTTTTCCCATAAGATAAAAAACCATCACCATCGTTCCCAAAAGCATGTATGCCCAAGACAAAGTTTGATCATCACCTGCCTGGTACTTGAAAATGTAATTCGCGGTCACAGAAACAAGTAAAAAATATTTGATTATTCTTAATGTATAATCTTGCACTTGTTTTGCTCTGCCAGCGTTTCCACGAATTGAATTTATCAATAGCATAATAAATCCCCAAATAAAACTGAAAATTGAAAATGCAATCCCCAATCCAAAAATAAACCTTAATACATTCATACTTTTTAATTCTGACCATTACTGTTGCAATTAACATGCAAAGAAAGGTTCTCCTGTCAAAATCACGTGATCAATGACAAGCTGTCATTTATACCTTTGTTTTAACCTTATCCCATCGTTTAATTTGCCAATTTGTGTACCCTGTCGCAATATGATTCCCATCACAATCATGCAGTTTAATCTGACACGCAACATAGATACTATCTTGATTTTTTAAAGGGCTGAATATTTTTTCATCCATCCAATCGTCTTGCGCTTCAAATACGGCATACACCGTTTTTTTGGCCTGATAATGATACTCCATTTTTAAAGATTCCATAATCAACCGATATTTCTTATTCCCTAACTTATTCAATAATAGAAATCCTGAAGAAAATTCCGCAGCCGTAGCCAAACCACAGGCATGAATACCTTTAATGTGATTGAAGTTTTTTCTTTTGTAAGGTATTACCGTTGTAATTCGGTTAAACTCAATCTTCTTAATTTTTATACCATGCGGACGATTAAAAGGGATGATAAAACCTAATCCTAGGTTTAACTTAAATAAACCAAATTTAGATTTTTTTGCCGCAGCTATATGTTTTTCAAAATTCATAAGAACCAAATAAAATGATAGGTCTCTAAATTCGATAAAAAGATTTACATATCCTCATTCTATCGGATAATTCTAGGATTGATAAGATTGAAGGAATCTTTATTATCTTTGCAGCAGATCAAAAATCAAATCATTTTATGAGAAATTTATTCCTTTTATTAACAGTAACTATAGGACTTCAATTTCAATCCAGAGCGGTTGAAGGTATGTGGATTCCTTCTTTAATTGAAATGTTTCATTCAGACATGAAAACTTATGGATTGAATCTAAGTCCGGAAGAAATATATGCCACAAATTCGGCAAGTCTTAAAGATGCAATAGTACAGTTTAATGGAGGTTGTACTGCTGAAATAGTTTCTGATAGAGGATTAATTTTAACGAATCACCATTGTGGATTTGGCGCGATTCAATCTCATTCTTCTTTAGAGAATGATTATTTAAAACATGGTTTTTGGGCAAAAAACCTAAAAGAAGAATTACCTAATCCTAGCATGCGCGTTACTTTCGTGCGTGAGATTAAAGATGTGACTAATCTCATTTTAAATGGCGATTCGCATAAACTTGCTGATCGAATCAAAAATTTAGAAGAAGAATATACCACCGAATCAGTTTTAGCAGTCGTTAAGCCATTCAATTTAGGGAATCAGTATTATATGCTGATAACTGAAGATTTTAATGATGTTAGATTGGTAGGGACACCTCCTTCGGCAATTGGTAAATTTGGCGGAGATACAGATAACTGGGTTTGGCCGA
The DNA here is from genome assembly GCF_001661595.2 of Crocinitomix algicola. GTDB lineage: Bacteria > Bacteroidota > Bacteroidia > Flavobacteriales_D > Crocinitomicaceae > Crocinitomix > Crocinitomix algicola. Next base: position 282,032 of record NZ_LYPF02000002.1, on the reverse strand, counting down.
GACATACAGGGGATTTTTCCGTATTTAGAATTTATGCAGACAAGAACAATAAATCAGCCGCTTACAGCGAGGATAATGTTCCTTATCAGCCCAAAAAATTCTTACCAATTAGCTTAAAACCAAAAAAAGAGGGAGATTTTACAATGGTTTATGGATTCCCTGGATCAACTGATCAACATTTCTCTTCAGGGAAATTAAAATTCTATATGGAAGAAGAACGACCAGCGAGAATTGACATGCGACAACAAACCCTCGACATTCTAAAACCAGCGATGAATAAGGATGATCAAACGAGAATCCAATACGCTTCTAAACAAGCTCGAATTGCCAATGCATGGAAAAAATGGATCGGTCAAATTGGTGGATTGAACGAATTGAATGCCTTAGAAAAGAAGAAGGAATTCGAAGAAAAATTTCGCTCAATAGCAGCCGAAAACACGAAAACAAAAGAAAAATACTTTGATATAATTGATCAACTCAATCAACTTCAAGAGCAAAATAAAAAATATGAAATGGCTCGTTCAATTTTTGTGGAGTATTTTTATGTAGGACCAGAGTTTATGCAATTTGTATTAAACTTTGCAAATATCGCCAACAACTATGACGAACTGAAGGAAAAAGGAGAATTAGCTGATGAAATTGAGCGTCTGACTAAGCGTCAACAAGGATTCTTTAAAAATTACAACAAATTAATTGATCAAGAAATCTTTAACACCCTTACCCCACTCTATTTATCTTATACAGACAATGACTTATTACCCGAAGGTTTAGCTGAATCATGGGAAAAGAAAGGTGATCGACTTTTTGAAAAGTCAATCTTGCTTAATCAAGATGAATTACCTGAATTTTTAGCGAATTTCAAAAAGGGTTCAGCGAAAAAGATTCTGAACGACCCTGCATACACATACTCTCTATTAATCTACCGAAACTTCTTCTCAAAAATTAGTGACGCTTATCAAAAATTCACCAAAAAAGAAGAAGAATTAATGAAAGTGTATGTCGGTGGTATTTTAGAAATGATGCCGGACAGAAAAACTTGGGCAGATGCCAATTCAACATTACGTATAGCTTATGGTAAATTGGAAGGGTCTGCTCCTCGGGATGGGATGAAATACTTACCTTATACCACTATTGATGGAATTATGCAGAAATACGACCCTAAAAACCCTGATTTTCAACTAACAAACCGATTCCTAGAATTGTATGCAGAGCGGGATTTTGGCGGATATGATCAAGACGGAGAACTTTGGGTTTGTTTTACTGCTTCGAACCATACAACAGGAGGTAATTCTGGGAGCCCTGTAATAGATGCTGATGGTAATTTAATGGGGATCAATTTCGACCGTTCTTGGGAAAGTACAATGTCTGATTTTATGTTTGATGAATCAAGATGTCGTAACATTGTTGTTGACATTCGTTATGTGCTATGGGTGATAGACAAGTACGGTGAAGCTAGTCACCTTATCGAAGAAATGAATTTAATTAAATAAAAAATGGTAAAATTAGGAGCCGTCATTATTGCATTGTTGTTTACGGTGATGGCTTGTAATAAACCTGCACCTGCTCCACTACCAAAAGCAAATTTTTTTGTTGAGAATAACAATTGCATTTCTATCTGCTCACTTTACTTTTATGATCAGTCTGAAAATGCAGTGAAATGGCGTTGGAACTTTGGTAATGGTGAAAAATCAACAAATCCTGACGATACTGCTATATACACAATTCCGGATACTTATGAAGTTTGGCTTCATGTTTGGAACGAGGATGATGTAAAAGATTCTGTCAGAAAAACCGTTTTTATTAATTAGAAAGAACCTGAAACAGCTATAGATTGGGTTTTTATTCAATAAAAGTGTAAACGCTACTTTTGTTCTTTTTCATACGCTACTTATTCATTAGAACACATCTTCACTTAATTGTTTTACACATCTAATAGGCATGTTTCAGGTTAACAGATAGGTGTAATTATCCGATACTCAAATTTAACAACTCCTTACCAATCAATCGATCTATTTCTATACGCTTTTTTTACTTTTTATACTAATCCAATTAATTGTAAGTAAAACAAAAAAAAGTCGTCTAAACCAACATGAAAAATTATATTGATACTATAAATAAACTCTTAGGAGAAAATCGAACCACAAACGACCAAAATTCTGATGCAATGCTCCATTATTCAAAAATGAGTGTTAAACGATTAGAAAGATGGTTAGAAAAAGGGGAACTATTACCGGAAACAATAGAAACGATTAAATCCATAACATCGCCTCAGCATTGGATTGTTTTAACAGAAGGCTGGTGTGGTGATGCCGCACATTCAATTGGATTTCTCTGGATGATGAGCGAATTGAATGAGAATATACAATTTGAGTGGAAATTAAGAGATGAAAACCTTGAATTAATGGATCAATACCTCACCAATGGAGGAAGATCAATCCCTAAATTAATTGTTCGAGATCAAAACCAAAATGACCTATTTAATTGGGGACCACGACCAGCTCATATCCAAGAGTTAAGAACAGAATTAATGGCCCAAAACCTGCCCTACGAACAAGTCAATGTAGAAATGCAAAAAGCATATAATAAGGACAAAGGAAAAACGATTCAAAAAGAGATTATCGCTTTATTAGAAAAAACAGATATTAGTTTACTTGCTCAGTAGCGGTTGCATCACTTTCCGATTTGCTTTCTTCATTCGCTTGCGAAACTAAGTAAGCAATCATTAGAATAATAAGGAGTACAATAAACATCCTTTTATCCTTGTAGAGTGGAACTTTTGGCCGTTTAGTTAACCGATCATACTCATGAGAAATATGTGTAAAATCCTTATACTTAGCCATCGTTTCTTTCGATGGCTTTTTAAGGTTTTCATCTCTATTTATACTATATTTTTTCATTTGGATGTCCATCCTTTCTTAAGCTTTTCCAAAATACGATAAACCCGCATTTTCGCCGAAGCTTCTGTTATTGAATAGAAATCAGCAATGGCTTTAAATGAATAATGCATAAAAAAGCGAAGGTCAATTATCTCAGCCTGTTCTGGCGTTAAATTATTTAATGCCTTTACCAATTTTTCTTGCTCATTCATGTTATCAACATCATTAATCGAAACTTCCCTCATCATTACCTGAATGTCTTTTTCACTTACTTCTATCTTTACCTCTTTCTTTAATTTTCTAAAATACAAATTTGCCTCGTTAGAAGCAATCCTATACAGCCATGAAGAGAAAGGAGCCCCTCTATTTTCGTATTTATGAATATTAAACATTGCTTTCAACATCGCTTCTTGACAAATATCGCCCGCCTTTGCTTCATCCTGAACGCGTTTATAAACGAATAAATAAATTCGTTCAAAATACTTCTCATAAATTAAAGCAAAAGCATTACGATCTCTCTTAGCTAATTCAACTAATCTTTGATCATCTTTTAATATTTCGGGCGATACTTTCAAGGTATTTTACAATACGGTTTTTTCAAGTAATTCAACTTAAACTAAAAAGTAACAACCTTAATTCATTTTTTTTTCAAGGCAATCCATAACAGCAAGAATAGAAGTGTAGGTATTCGACCTAATCTTATCGAATTCTTTTAATCCAAAATACGCTACCTCTGTAATTCCCTCTTCAGTTTGAGGAATTAATTCTCGCAACTCCTCCCCTTCTTCCAACCAAAACCAATAAGTCTTTTTTAAAATGTGTTCTCCTTTATGCTGATAGGTGTGATAAGTGTCAATTAAATGTTCTTTAATTTTTGGAGACTCCAACCCACACTCTTCCTCAATTTCTCGAATTGCCCCAATTTCAGGAGTCTCATTTCCTTCAAGTTTACCTTTAGGAATGTCCCAAAAGCCATTTCGTTTGATAAATAAAAACCTATTCTCCCTTTCTACCAATCCCCCAGCCGCTTCAATGAATTTATAGTTAGTAAATACAGCCCAAAACTCAGCCTCATCCACAAGTTCAATATGAAGTTCATTTTTTGTTGAGAGAAGATATTCTTGTATCCATTCCCAAACTTTTTTTGGATTTTCTAAACTTGAAACTTGAGAATTAAAATGAAAACTAATCGGTTTATTTTCGATAAAAACTTTATACATTTGCGCCTATGATTTTAAATAAGGATAAAGCCCTAAAAATAGCTGATTTTTTGTTACAAATTAAGGCTGTTAAATTAAATCCCTCAGATCCATTCATATGGTCCAGTGGAATGAAGTCACCCATTTATTGTGACAATCGAAAAACTTTATCGTATCCTACAATTAGAACTGCTATTCGTCAAACTTTTTCTGAGCAAATCAAAGCAAAGTTTGAAACAGTCGACGTTATTGCGGGTGTTGCAACTGGTGGAATTGCTATTGGTGCACTTGTGGCTGAAGAAATGGGGCTTCCATTTATCTATGTGAGATCTTCTGCTAAAGGACATGGTTTAGGAAATCAAATAGAAGGAGAATTTCATTCCGGTCAAAGAGTTGTGGTAATTGAAGATTTAATCTCAACTGGAGGAAGTAGCTTAAAAGCCGTTGAAGCCCTTAAAGAGGCGGGGTGTAATGTAGTTGGATTAGCTGCAATATTTACCTATGGCTTTAAAGTAGCCGAAGAAAATTTTGAAAATGCAAATTGTCCTTATTTTACATTGAGCAATTACGATTTGTTAATCGAACAAGCGGCAAAAGAGAATTATGTCTCTGAGAAAGATATCGAATCTTTAAATAGTTGGAATAATAACCCTGAAAATTGGCAATCATAATGGCTACTAAAATTGACAGTAATAAAGTTATAATAAACGCGAATCAAGAAACTGTTTTTACGTATTTAACAGATTTCAACAATATAAAAGAATTACTTCCTCAAGATAAAATATCTGACTGGAAGGCTACAACTGAAGAATGTTCTTTTAAAATTCAAAATGCAGCAGTTATTCCACTTGTAAAAGACACTGTTGAACCGAATGGCAAAATAAATATTAAATCAGGAGAAAATGCGCCGTTTCCTTTTACTTTAGAAGTTTTCATTGAGGAGCAGCCAGATAATAAATCTCAAGCTTATTTAAAATTTGAAGGAGAAATAAATGCCTTTCTAAAAATGATGGTTGTTAAGCCTTTAACGAATTTATTCAATTATATGGCCGATCGCATCCAAGAAGTGCATTCCTAAACTCATCATTAACGTAAGAACGCTATTTCTTTCAGATCAAATTTCTTAACCGTACTCTCCGTTTGGACTATTAATAATCCGGTTTCGTCTATTCCTTTTATCATTCCAAAAAACTCGGTCTCATTTGTAGAATACCGCGACCATTGTTGGTAACGGTATAACGATTCATAATATCGACTAAGTAATACTTTATAATTCCCCTGTTCAAGCAGATCATAATAAAAATCCAAGTATTTAAAGAATTGATTAAACACTATTTCCAATTCTTGCTCCACACCCATTTCTAGGAATAATGATGTTGCTTTATTTTCTTTCGGAAATTCTTTTTGATTTACATTTAAACCTATCCCCACAATCGAGTGTTTGATCAATTGGCCTTGAAGTTGATTTTCAATTAAAATTCCGGCAACTTTTTTATCACCGATCAAGATATCATTAGGCCATTTCACCTTCACGGCCAATCCTAAATCTTTTAATGTCTTAGCTATCGCCAAGGAAGCCACGATATTTAAATAAAAGACTCGATCAAACTTGATAGAAGGATATAAAACAACCGAAAAAATTAAATTTTTTTCGTCTTCGCTCAACCAACTATTCCCTCGTTGCCCTTTACCGCTGTACTGTCTTTTTGTCAGAATTGTCGTGCCATTTGCCACATTTGTCTCTTTTACAAGATTGGCAGCATAATTGTTAGTTGAATCAACAGATGATAATGAAATAAAATTGGCAGATAGTCTTTTACAATTCATGAAAACAAATGTGCCAATTTTTAATATAAATGAAACAAAAAACTTAATTTTGTTCACCAAATAAATACAGATGGTAAAATCTCTCGACGAGAAAGCGTACGACGCAAAACTTTTAATCGATACAATCATTGATGCAATACAAGATGTTAAAGGAAGAGACATCGTTGTTTTAAACCTTTCTGAATTGCCGAATGCTGTGGCGGATTTTTTTGTTATTTGCAGTGGTGATTCAAGTACACAAGTAGAATCAATCGCACAAACAATTGCAAGAAAAACAAGGGAAAAGCTAAAAGAGAAAGCTTGGCATGAAGAAGGAACAAAAAATGCAGAATGGGTGTTATTGGATTATGTTGACGTCGTGATACATGTTTTTTACAAAGAAGTTAGAGATTTTTATAACCTCGAAAGTTTGTGGGCAGATGCTGAGAGAATTGAAATTCCAAATATTGACTAATTAAGATATGAATAATAATACACCAAATAAAGGAAAAAAGAAAGGCGGCTTTAACGCTTATTGGATTTATGCGATCATCGCTGTATTGTTGATTGCTTTCAACTTATTTCAATTAAAGCCTACGGCAATCGAAATTGATGTTGATAAATTCAAAGAGTTAGCTGCAAACGGATATGTTGAACGGATTGATTTAATTAAAAATGAAGAGAAAGCTGAAGTCTATCTGGATTTAGAACAAATTGATGCGATCAAAGCCTTGGATTCGATAAAGTATAAATCACTTAAGAAATCAGAAAACACCTTGAGTGGACGTCCTTATGATATGCAGTTTACCACTCCACCAATGGAAACTTTTTACACTAATATTTCAGAATTCAAAGAAAAATTAGAGCTTGAAAAAGGTCCGAAATTTAGCTTCAAAGTTAATTATACTTCACGAACGGATTGGTCAGGTGCTCTTAGTTGGTTATTATTCCCAGTGTTAATTTTAGTATTCTGGTTCGTAATAATGCGAAGAATGTCTGGTGGCACAGGCGGAGGAGCGGGTGGCAACATTTTTAATATTGGTAAATCAAAAGCCACCGTTTTTGAAAAAGGAAAAGGTACAAACACAACCTTCAAAGATGTTGCAGGATTAGAAGGAGCAAAAGAAGAAGTCGAAGAAATTGTAGATTTCTTAAAAAACCCTAAAAAATATACTGAATTAGGTGCAAAAATTCCTAAAGGAGCATTACTTGTAGGCCCTCCGGGAACTGGTAAAACTTTATTGGCTAAAGCAGTTGCCGGTGAAGCAAAAGTTCCTTTTTTCTCACTATCCGGTTCAGATTTTGTTGAAATGTTTGTTGGTGTAGGTGCTTCGCGAGTGAGAGATTTGTTCAAACAAGCAAAAGAAAAATCTCCTTCAATTATATTTATTGATGAGATTGACGCAATTGGACGTGCCCGCGGTAAAAATGCCAATATGGGGTCTAACGATGAACGAGAAAATACACTTAATCAGCTTTTAACCGAGATGGATGGTTTTGGCACCAATAGTGGTGTGATTATATTGGCTGCTACAAACAGAGCCGATGTATTAGATTCAGCGCTTATGCGTGCCGGGCGTTTTGACCGTCAAATTTATGTTGACATGCCTGATGTAAATGAAAGAAAAGAAATCTTTAAAGTACATCTTAAACCGTTGAAACTGGCAACTGATTTGGATGTTGAATTCCTTTCTAAACAAACACCAGGTTTCTCTGGAGCAGATATCGCCAATATTTGTAATGAAGCGGCTCTAATTGCCGCGCGAAAGAAAAAGAAAAATGTCGACAAACAAGACTTTTTAGATGCTGTTGATCGAATAGTTGGGGGATTAGAAAAAAAGAACAAAATCATAACACCAAACGAAAAATCAACTATTGCATATCATGAAGCTGGACATGCAACAACATCTTGGTTATTGGAACATGCCTCTCCTTTAGTTAAAGTAACAATCGTTCCTCGTGGTAGATCTTTAGGTGCAGCATGGTACCTTCCAGAAGAAAGACAAATCACAACCACCGAACAGTTGCTTGATGAAATGTGTTCTGCTCTAGGCGGAAGAGCTGCTGAACAAATTATGTTTGGTAAAATATCCACAGGAGCCTTAAGTGATTTGGAAAAAGTAACCAAACAAGCTTATGCAATGGTTTCAATTTATGGACTAAGCTCTAAATTAGGGAATATCAGTTATTATGATTCTCAAGGTCAATCAGGGTTCACCAAACCATATTCGGAAGAACGTGCAAAAAATATTGACGAGGAAGTAAGCAGAATCATTGAAGAGCAATACGATCGTGCTGTAAAAATCCTAACTGAAAATAAAGACAAATTAATTCAACTTGCTGAAAAACTTTTAGAAAAAGAAGTTATATTTAAGGATAACCTTGTTGAAATATTCGGTGATAGAGAATGGGACAAAGAACCATTATCTGAGCAAATAGCTGAGGAAATCAAAGCTGATGAACCGACCATCGAAAATAGTAACGATCAGAGTTCCACCGAAAATCTCAAGGAGGATAACTTAAATAATAAAGAAGATGGAGAATAAAAGTTTAGTATTTTCAACCGGCAAATCTCATTTAGCTGCCGTAATTAAGGGTGAATTAGAAGCAAACGGAATTGCGGTAACAGTCCTGGATCATAACGATTCAGCGTTCAATGTTATGAACCAAATTGATTTATTTGTCGATCCTGAAAATGAACAAAAAGCGAAACAAATTATCGCAGAAAGTAACGCATGAGTAACCTAGTACAACGCGCCCTCGTCGGCACAATATTTGTCTTAATTATAATTGGATCAATATTGTTTAAAAGCTGGATATTTAATCTCGTAATGGGTGTAGTTGCATTACTTGGTTTGTTGGAGTTTTATGGTCTCTTTAAAAAGGCAGCAATAAGTCCTCAAACCACTTTAGGAACTATATTTGGATTGCTATTCTACATCACTGGAATAGCAGCCATATATAATTTTGAATATTTCACTTACTTTCTAGGTGTATTCATTTTGACATTTATTTCCCTTTCTATCGCAGAGTTGTATCGTAAAAAAAAGACACCCTTTGAAAATATTGCAATAAGCTTTGTTGGAATTTTCTATATTTCGCTCCCTTTAATTTTATTAAATCATTTACTCGATTTCAGTCGAATCACATACACTGTAAACAACTATTGGCCGGTACTCACAATTTTTATATTGGTTTGGTGCAGTGACACATTTGCATACTTAGTAGGAAGAAAATTAGGCAAACACAAGTTGTTTGAACGAATTTCACCAAAAAAATCTTGGGAAGGATTCATTGGAGGATTGTTATTCAGTGTACTTGCAGGGTACTTAATCGCTTACTTCACTGAAGCCAATATCACTCAGTTTGTTTTATATGGTCTAGTTGCAAGTATAGTTGGAACTTTAGGTGATTTAGTTGAATCAATGCTTAAAAGAAGCTTAAAAATAAAAGACTCTGGAACAATAATTCCTGGTCATGGAGGAATTCTAGATCGATTTGATGCAGTGTTTTTTGTAATACCTGTTATTTACTATCTACATTATTATATTTTTGTTTAAAAATCGTAAACTATTAAAATGAAAATTCACAAAGAGGGATATACAATTATACTTGTAAGTTTAATAATAGGAGCTGTTTTATATACAATCAACCACACGCTATTAATTGACTACCCTTTATTTTATTGGCTACTAAACGCCTTTATTGTTGTGATGCTTTATTTAGTGATACAGTTTTTTCGTGTTCCTAAACGAGTTTCCCCTCAAGGAGAAGATCTTATTATATGTCCAGCAGATGGAAAAGTTGTGGTTATTGAAGAAGTTGAAGAGACCGAGTACTTTAACGATAAAAGAATTCAAGTATCTATATTTATGTCGCCGATGAACGTTCACGTTAATTGGAATCCAATAAGTGGTGTAACTAAATATTATAAATATCACCCAGGAAAGTTTTTAGTGGCATGGCACCCCAAATCATCGACAGAAAATGAACGATCAACTGTAGTGACTCAACATAAAAATGGCCAAGAAATATTGTTTAGACAGATTGCAGGAGCAGTAGCACGTAGAATTGTTTGTTACGCCCAAAAAGAAAAAGAAGTTAAAGCAGGATCGGAATTCGGTTTCATTAAGTTTGGTTCTCGTATCGATTTATTTTTACCGTTAAACACCGAACTAAACATCAATATTGATGATGTTGTTCAAGGAAAAACTACAATCATAGGTAAGTTAAAATAAAACAATTCTAATTATTGTTATTTTCTTAACAAGCTTGGGGATACTGCGAAAATTTTAACACCCTTACTCCCTGATTTCTAGTCTATTTAGACCAAAATTCATTTTTTTTCACCACCTAAATCCTCGCAAAATCAAGGATTTATGGCTTTTCTGTTATTAAAGTGTAAAAAAAACGTAAAAAAAAACCAAAACTTTTTCCCAATTTAGGCAACGCGAACAATTTTTAATAGTCTATAAACTAAACAAATCATACTAACATGAAACTACTTAAATTATTCTTTTTTGCTCTTGGATTCAGTGCGCTGAATGCAACAGCACAAGACGTTCCAGTTGAGGAGTTGCCAATCGCAACTATCGACGATAAGTTTTTGGTTACCGTACCTGAAATTCCAATTGAAGAGTATTACTTCATTGATATTTCGCATTTAACATTCGCAGATGACGAAGAAGCTTTAAAAAAATTAAATTTTTATCTAACTGCTAACCTAATCGAACCTGCGATTAATTTGGAAGAAGATTATCTCGTTCTGCACGTAAAGACGGAATACATTGGAGGTGACACGGATTATAATAATTTACAATTCTACCTTAATCACCTGACCAAACCAGTAGAATAATTTGAATCAAAATGCTAATTAAACCAAATAAAATGAAAATATTTAATAAACTATTCCTACTGGGATTTGGGCTAATATCAGGAATTACCGGATTTGCTCAAATCGTTGGAGGAAATGGATACATAATGGGGCCGACATTAGAAGTTGGTATCCATTCTCAAGGATTTGAAGGTTCTTCAGTTACACCTCCAATGGCTAATCACAATAGAGGGCCTGGAGGACGATTAGGATTTGTTTCTAACCCTTTAGAAGATGGTTGGACAAATTATGACGGAGATTTTTATTTACCTGGTTCACCCGAAAACACATTTGGAATACAAATCGACGGTACAGATTATCAAAACTCTGCTACTGGTGAGTACGATATTCCCATGACAGGACCTGGAATTTCAAACTATGAGGTATTAGGTAAATGTAAATTGTTAGACTGGGATGGAAGTATAGGAGGTATTGATATTCACATGACCTATAAACTCGACACAACAAAAACATATTATACTGTCGACGTTACTTTAACAAACACAAATCCTGTTGCCAAAAACAACGTATATTTTTACAAAACGTTTGACCCTGATAATAATCAACCAATTGGATGGGGCTTTGTTACTACTAATGAAATAGAGTACCAACCTTCACCGTTTTGTCCAAAATCATTGGTAAGCGCAAGACAAATAAACGCTTGGACAAGCTATGTTGGTCTTGGTGCGATTGACCCGAATATTCACGTAAGTCATGGTGGTTTTGCTGTCGCAAGTGGATCTGATATTTACAATGGAACTGGTGGTCTTACGGGAGTTGAAGGGGCTGTAGCAACTGCTGATGCCGCAATATCAATATGTCATAGAGATGCAACTATTGCTGCTGGTGCAAGTTCAAACTTCCAATTTGTTGTAATCTTAAGCTCAGAGCAAGTTGAAGACGCTATTCAAAGTTTGTATTTCGTTGATTATGATGGTGCCGATCCTGATGCAGCATGTACTGAAGAAATGATTGACTTAGACGGTGACGGTGATTTAGAACCGGTTCCGGATACAATTGAATTTGATTGTGCAGGAGGGCCAATTGAGTTAGAATTCGCAGGGCCATATGTTGGGCCGGCTTATGATATTGTATGGTATAACGAGGATACTGGCGAAGAAGTTGGTGAAGGAGCTTCTCATACAATACTACCTGTTGGATCAACAATGTATCGTGTAGAAGCGGATCCTGTTGGGGACTGTTTTGAGTTACCTATTGAGCGCTATTTTGTGATACTTGCCGTTGGAGATGGACCGATGATAGATATTACAGACATAGGTCCACAATGTGGGGCTGTTGACCTTGAAGATTTAATAATTGAAGACACTATGGATATACCTGGAACAGACATGACTTTCCATGGTTCTGAACCAGAAGCAATGGATGACTACTCAGATTTATGGGATGGAAGTCCAATTGGTCCTGGAGATGAAGTTTGGGTAATGATTGCAGATCCAGATGGTAGTGGATGCTGGGATAAAAAGCTAATCGAAATAGAATACATTGAAATTAGCGCTGGTGAAGATAGTGACGGTCACGAGTTATGTAACGCTGGCGGAGCAACAATTATTTTTGAAGAATTTTTAGTAGACACTTCACTAGTTGCTGAAGGCTATGTTTGGGAAGAAGTAACACCTTCTGGAGGTGCTTTTGACCCTATCTCTACAGAATTTGACCCTACTGGAATACCTGCAGGAGATTATACAGTGAGATTTATTGCGCTAAGTGGACCTGACTGTGATAATGATACCTCATTCCATACAGTTACAGTCTATGATCAACCCACAGCCGGTGCTGATAACGCAGGTGAAATTTGTAATGCAGCAGGCCTAGAATACGATTTGAATACACTTCTATCTGGTCATGATGCTGGAGGTACGTGGACTGAAATTGATGATACCGAAGGTGGATTTGATGCTGCTACTGGAATATTTTCAATTGATGGAACATTAGATCCAGGAGATTACACATTTGAATATACCGTTGAGGGAACAGATCCATGTATAGATGATGTAGCCGAATTTACCATTACCGTAGTCGCAGCACCAGCTGTTGACGCTGGACCAGACCAATTTATTTGTATTGGAGAAGAAGTTATATTAGCTGCTTCTGGAGATCCAGCAACATATGAATGGGATCCAGCAACAGTATCTGATGGTGTACCATTTTCTCCAGGTGTAGGAACTGTAACTTATACAGTAACCGCTACAAATGGTATAGGGTGTGTAAATACTGATGATGTAGATGTGACGGTATATGCACTGCCAGTGATAAACTTTTTTGGTGACTCACTAGGATGTACACCATTTGAATCAGAATTTACTGTATACTCAGATGTTGCTATTTCCTCTACTGATTGGTATTTCGGTGATGGAGACAGCTTTTTAGGAGCAACTTCTCCAACAGTGTCGCATGTTTATTTATTTGGAGAAGAAGAAGGCTATGATGTAAGCATAACCGTAACAGACATAAATGGCTGTGTAAATTCTCTTGAAAAATCAAATTATGTAGTTGTTTATGATCAACCGATTGCAAAGTTCTCCATGAACCCACAATCTGTTTATACAAATGATACTCGTGTAGAATTTACAAATGAATCAATGTATGCAACTGATTATATTTGGGATTTTGGAGACGGTTCTGACTTAACAAATGAAACGAATCCTGAACATTTCTTCCCAAGTGATGTTGGAGATATACTTTATCCAGTTCAATTGAAAGTATCCAACGCAATAGGATGTGAGGATAGTATCACGAAATATATGAATGTGAAAGGAATTATCTTATTCTATATTCCAAATGCATTCACTCCAGATGGTGATCAATTCAATGAAAAATTCCAACCTGTATTTGAATCAGGCTATGATCCTTATGATTTCCACATGACAATCTTCAATAGATACGGTGAAATTGTTTTTGAATCATATGATGTTACAGGAGGATGGAACGGAACTTATGGAGACGGAGGGTTAGTAGATGATGGAGTTTATATCTGGTCTTTAGAGTTCAAAGAGCTACATACAGACAAACGACATAAACATTCTGGTCACGTCACTGTAATAAAATAAAGAACTAAGCATAAAATCACAGCCCCTTCGATTTACGGAGGGGCTTTTTTATTTTAAAATAATAATTGATACGATTCTCCGTAAAGAGACCACAACAAAAAAATCCAAAACTTATACTATGAAAAATTCAGATTTCTATTCCAATTTTTTAACAGAAAATAACTGTAAAACTGACCTAAAAAAACGCAGAGAAAAACTTGGACTCACCTGCAAGAAATGTAAATCAAAAGAACATTATTGGCTAAAAAGTAAAGAAAAATGGCAATGCAAAAAATGTAGATTTCGAACTTCTCTGAAAAGCGGAACTGTGATGGAAAGCAGTAAGCTACCGATTAAAATATGGTACGAAGCAATATTCCTCATGACTTCGAATAAAAAGGGATTATCAGCATGCGAACTACAAAGGAGACTAGGTTTAAAAAGAAATGAACCTGCGTGGTACATGATGCACAAAATTCGTAAAATAATGGCTCTAATAAATGAAGCTGACCATGATCAACAACAGCTACATTTAGAAAATGTCTTTTTCACTAAACTCGATAATAAGAGTGTAGTTGATAATAAGAATAAGGTGAGAAGACAAGGCTTCTTAAAGCAACATGCATTAATTATGACGGGTAATTTCAAAAGCAAATTCAAAAATGAAAAAACATCTACATCAAAAATTAGAATTATTGCAACCGAACGAGAGAGTATTGATGCCATGTGGGAGGTTAAGCAATACGAATACAATAGAATAATAAATTCCTATTCTAATAGACACTTCAAGATTTCAAGACCTAACTCTCACCCTCCATTCATCCTGGAAACGTCGAATGAAATTAGAATTAAACCTTGGCTCCATAAGGTGCTAAATAATCTAAGAAAAGTCAACCGAGGAATCTATCATCAAATTTCAACAAAGTATAACCAATTATATATAGATGAATTTGTCTATAAGTACAATCATCGTTACCTATTGAATAATTTTAATTATCTACTGGATAAAAGTATAATGATTATTTAGTGGTCTCTTTGCGGAGAATCGTATTTTGAGTTGACATACCATCACCCCTCCCCTTCCCATATTTCAAATCAAACATCACTATAATTGCTGTAAAACCCCAAACAGGAATTGTCGCTTTATCCGTATCCAAATAATTATTCAACACGCCATGCGCAAAATAGGTAACCAACCCTAAAATTAGGGAGAGAAGTATTATCTTCATTTCACCATTTGGCATCTTATAATAAAGGGTAATACCAGTGTACATTATTAAGGCAACGAGTATTATCATCAATAGCATTCCAGGCAATCCTTGTTCAGCTAAAGGTCCCAAATATTCTGAGTGAGCATTTCCCATGTTACCAGCGTTTGTTGAGATAATAGTTTTACCAGAAGACAATTGAAAAGGGGCATATTCAAACGCGTATGTTCCTGGCCCCCAACCAAGAATTGGACGTGCTTCCCACATTCTTATTGCACTTCCCCATCTATTTAACCGTTCTAAATTCGATGCATCCGTACTAATGTTAGCAATTGATTCTATTCGCTCATCTATGTTCTCAGTAGCATGTTCTGACCTATTTCGTTCCAAGTTATGCATAATTGAGGTCCACGACATCGCAACATAAATTAAACCAACTAGCCCTATTGTTGCTAAATAATAAAATTTAACTCGAAAATGAATCAGTCCCCACACCACTATCGCTCCCACTAAACTAACCCATGCCGCCCGCGTATAACTCATAAAAATCCCAAATCCAAAAAACACAATAAGGAATAATAAAGTTAAACGTACAAGGGGACCTCGTTTCTTTGAAAACAATAATCCAAATAAAACAGGGTATATCAATGCTAATATTGCTCCATATGAAGTATGATCTTTAAAAAACGGAAACATTACCCAATGACCACTAGGCTCATCAAATCCATTTAACGCATGATTAAACAGCGTATATCCCACAACAATGCTTAGCGCTCCAATGTACAAACTTAAAAATCGAAGAATATTCCTTTCATCCTTAAAAAAGTAAACCCCAAAAAAATAAATAGGAACAATAAACCAGAGTTTAGTTAACAAAAATTTCAATGAAACATCAATATGGGTACTAGTTATCGCGGTTAATAAAATCCAAATTAGCTGGATTATAAATAAGATAGTTATGGGATGTATTAAGAATTTCTTTTCAAATTGATTCTTCTTAAATTGATTAAAAATAATCAACAAAAGCATCCCAAAAAGTAATGGTTCTGTAGGTAGAAATAAGCCAACATTAGCTGAGACAAACTCTTCTATATTAATAGAGAGCGGGGTGAAAAATACGACAAAAAGAAATAATTTATCAAAATGATAAAAAGCGGTATACATTAACATAAGGGCTATCGGCACCGCGTTTAATGCTATTTGCCCATTAAAATTTGCGTAAAGATTGATTGCTAGAAAAATCACTACCAAGGCATAAAACCACCGCATATTTAAAAGAGCCTTCAAAATGACTGTTTATGACTTTAATCGCAATTCTTTAATTTTTTCAATGGCCAATAAGACAAAAATGGCAAAAATCAAAACGGATATTGTTGAAAATATTACGATAATCGATCGTTTAGGTTTTGCTTTCTTATCTGGAACTTCTGCCATACTTTGGCGAATGGTTTGCTGAATGTTTGTTTGAGCGTATTGTCGCGCTTGATCGTTAACATCCATAATATTCGAATACCGTAAACTTGAAAATTCAATCAAATTTGAATAAGTATCATAATCCGAGGCATAGGTTTGCGTAGCGTCTATTTTTCGTTTGATTTCTGTAGCTAACTCCCGCTTGTTTGCACGTAAGGCTTCTAAATAATCAGTATACATATTTCCGCGTTCATCCTTACTAACAACCCCAGTGTCACTTAACGTTCGAAGACGGTCTGAATAGTCTCCCATTTCAGTGCGAATGAGTTTAACTTGGTCTTGAATTGCCCACATTGGACCTATCGCACGCTGACGAATCATTTTATTCATTACCGTATCAACTAAACGTACGATATCATTAGCCATATCTGCAGCTTGTATTGGATCCGTATCATAAACATCTATATTAATTGAATTATATCTTGTCCGATTAAACTTTACATTTCCTTCATAAGCTTTCTGAAATTCAAATTTAGCATGTGCCTCATTAGAATCTATCTCATAATGTTCGTATAAATTATATTTTCGAGTCAAACTATCCCTAATCTCTGGTGAGATTAAGACTTGTAATAAACGTTCTGCGTCTGCCTCATCACCAAATTCAACTACACTATTTCTGCTGTTCGAATTAAAATCAACCGAGTTTGCCTTTGTTGGAAACACAACCGCTCTTGACATATAATAAGGTGTCATAAACATACTTACCCCAATGGACGCGACGAAAGCAATTGCGGTTACAATAATTAAAGCCTTTCTTTTGGACCATAAAAAGGCGATTAAATCGGTTGAATTAAAATTTTGGTCTTGACTCATTTTTTTTATTTAAAAACACAAAAATAACTATTTATTACAGTTAAAAAGAAAAACTACATTTAAGAATAAACAGGTTAACGAAAGACTTTATTTTTTAGTGCAATAAAACAGTCTATTTTTTTTCAAATAGACAAACTAAATTTCAATTCACTCCGATGAATTAGAGTAAATAATCAGCAATTTGGATTGCAATATTCTTTTAAGTTTGAATCGTGAGCACAAGATTAAATACTTATTTTTGGACAAAATTATTTCCATGAAAAACGCGTACTACCTACTTATCCCACTTCTAATGGGATGCGTAAATGAAAATCATAAATTGAATAAAACACATCTTGTACTGGAAAAGCCAGACCTTCCTATTCCTACCGTGGTCTATGAGAATATGGCAGATGAAAAAGCCTATGAGGAACGTCGTGATGCTTATTTTGATTTAATCCATAGCGGAAGTCATAATGCGAACTGGAAAGAAATTAACGCAAAAAACTTCAAAGAATTAGCTGAAAAGCGAGCCCTGCGTAAACAATATCGTATGGTTGAATCATTTTTGGACGGAGAACTTAATGGTGAATGGAAAGAAAGAGGTAGTGTTGATGTACCAGGAAATATTAAAGTGAGTGACTATCACAAGAACACTGAAGATATCTATGTCATTTCTGATGGTGGTATTCTCTGGAAAGGAAATCTCGATGGAGAAACATGGACGCCTCTCAATGATGATATTCAATTCTCTACACGAGTGCTTAAAGTAGTAGATTTACCGGATGGAGGCTTAAGGATTATCGTTGCCGATGGTTGCGAGTTATTCTATTCTGATGATGAAGGGGCCTCTTGGCTTCAAGCAGATGGAATATCGGGTATTAGTGGTGAAGGAATAAATATTGGAACACTAAATAACGATGATTCAGGCATCGTATACTTGTATAATCAAAGAAATCCAATTTCAGGTGCATCCGTAAACAAACTCGCCTACTCATCGGATTTTGGTGCCACTTTTGAATTTGTGTTTGAACTTAACTCAACAAATGACAGGTTTGCTTCTATGGATATACCATTAAATGGTGATAAAGCTTATATTTTAGATGAAAATGAATTTCTGTATTCGTTTGATGGTGTCGACTTTTTAGTTGAAGGTGAAGCTTTAGATTTAGACGGAAGTTCGAGGTGCATGATTCAAGCAAATAATTCAGGAGGTATTTTAACACTTTATGCCTTATTTGACAACGAAAAACTGTATAAATCAACTGATGAAGGAGAATCATTTTCATTTGTCAATAATTTGCCCACCCAGACTTGGGACGTTGGCTTTGAAGTAGCTAACGACGACCCGAATTTCATTTATTATGGAGAAGTAAACTTATATCGATCGACAAACGGTGGACTTACTTTTGATCTTGTATCAGAGTGGTGGGAATATTATGATGATGTAGCAAATAAAATTCATGCCGATATTATGAGTATTGAACCATTTGTGAAAGAAGACGGTACCGAATTTACGTTAATTGCCAATCATGGTGGAATAAGTGTTTCCTATGATCATTTAGCAACAACGCCAAATATTGCGTTACAAGATTTAAATACCGGACAATTTTATGACGTACTCACACACCCTGACAATGGTGCTCTGATATTTGGAGGAACACAAGATCAAGGCTTTCAAAGAACAATAGATGGTTTAAATGAAGAACCGTCCAGTTTTCAACAAGTAATCTCAGGTGATTACGGCGAAATGCAATTCACTAATGACGCTGAGACCATTTGGATTCAATACCCGGGAGGAGATTTTCAAATATACACTGACGCTGAAAGTCACGATTGGTACTCTCATAGTTATAACGTAAACGGTGTTGATATGCCGAATAATAATTGGATAGTTCCAACAGGAGCTGCCCCATTTCCTTCAGACAATTTTATCTACGTAGGAGGAGGTAATTTAAGTGGTGGTAGTGGTTCTAGGCTAATTAAACTCACTTATACAGGCAGCGATGTCACTGCGTCGCAATTCAGTTTTGATTTCAAAGATCATTCTGGAGCGAGTATTTCCGCAATTGAAACTAGTCCTTTAATGCCTGAGTGTATATACGTTGTCACTGAAAATGGTCGTTTCTATTCTTCTTATGATACAGGCGAAAATTTTACGCAAACTGAAGATTATATAGGACCTAGTGGTGGTTGGATTTATACGGCTGATATATATGCATCTCGTAAAACACCTGGTTTAATTTTTGTTGGAGGAAGTGGCTATGCGGGTGCTTCTGTATATATGTCCAAAGATAGCGCGAAAACCTTTATTCCACTAGATGGTGATATGCCTAATACAATGGTACATGAAATGACGATGGATCCTAATGAAAATTATTTATTTGCCGCTACAGATGCTGGCCCGTATGTTTACAGCATGAATTCCGAAGAATGGTATAACATTGCTGGGCTTTCAGCTCCTTTACAACAATATATTTCAGTCGAATTTGTTCCTAGCGAATACATCGTTCGATTTGCGACTTGGGGCAGAGGAATATGGGACTTTAACCTAACAACATCGGCAAGTATACTGGAAGAACATCAATCAAATAAATTGTTTAATGTCTATCCAAATCCGAGTTCAACTGGAGAAATCACAATTGAAGGTGAAAGTGGATTTTCTTATCAACTTTATAATTTGAATGGTAAATTAATTAAGTCATTTAGCACTAAAGACATACTTACACTTTTGCAAGTGGATTTTCTTGAAAATGGAACCTATATTTTAGTTGGAAATTCTCCTGAAAATGAAACCGCTATTCAAAAAATTATTATCGCAAAATAGCATTACGATATGAGCCTGAAAAAGCAAAAAACTGACTTATAACTGTTTAAACATATACCGAATGGTATATTTAAACTTGTTGAAACATGCATTTTATCCTTAAAAAATCTTAATTTATCTAAAATACTGAATTTATGTGATTTATGTCACAACATTTTTAGGACTTATACGTTATATTTGTTAGACAAATTTACAGTTACTTAACATTAAAAACACATATAATGGCAAGAAAGAAATCAAATGCAAAGGTTCAAAAAGTACTAAACGAAATTAAAAATTCTACGCCTAAATTCAAGCTACAACTAGACAGTAGAACTACCATCACTTTAAAAACGGAGGAACAACTTAAAAAATGGATGCAAATGTATCCTAAAGCTGAGTTAGTAGCCTAGTTTTAAGTTCATAGTTTATTTTTTTTGGGGGGACATTAATTTGTCCCCTTTTTTAATTCATAAAAAAATAAAAAGACATTCTCTTAAATTCTGATTTATAGCGTATCTTCGTATCACCTACAACTGACTTGACTACAAACATTACTACTGAATGAATATAAAAGAACACTGGGACAACTCCTACACAAATAAAAGTCCCCAAGAATTAGGATGGTACGAAAATGTTCCAGAACCATCAATGGGTTTAATTCGATCCCTTAAGCTTAGTCCTTACGCAGAAATTTTCTCTGTTGGCACGGGAGCCTCCACTTTAATTGAACACTTGTTAGAAGATGGTTTCCAGAATATAACAGTAAATGACATAAGTTCAGTAGCCTTAGATTTACTGCGAAAAGAGTTAGGTAAAGAAGAATGCAATGTTGAATGGATTACTGATGATATTGTTGCGCCAACAAAACTTAAAGATCTCACCCCTATCGACTTATGGCACGACAGGGCCGTATTACATTTTTTCACGGAAGAGCGAGACCAATTGGCGTATTTTAATTTGTTAAAATCAAAAGTAAAACCTAAAGGTTATGTCATCATTGCAACCTTTGCTAAAGGAGGTGCTGAAAAGTGCTCTGGTTTACCAATTTTACAATATGATCAAGATATGATAGCTCAACGTTTAGGATTTGATTTTGAACTAAAGCAAGCATTAAACTTTACACATATTAACCCAAAAGGCGAAGATCGTCCTTATATTTACACTTTATTTCAAAGAAGGTAGCATGATAGAAATTGGAAAAGTTAATACTTTAAAAGTCGTAAAAGAAGTAGATTTTGGATTATACTTAGATGGAGGTGAGGCTTTTGGAGAAATTTTAATACCAACTCGTTATGTTCCTGAAGATACTGAAGTTGACCATTATTTGGATGTATTTATCTATTTAGATTCTGAAGATCGCTTAATCGCGACAACTGAAGAACCTTATGCTCAAGTGGGCGATTTTGCATTTTTAAAATGTGTGAGTACTACTAGTTTTGGTGCATTTTTAGATTGGGGGTTACCAAAAGATCTTCTCGTTCCTTTTAGCGAGCAAGCTCATGACATGGTAGAAGGTCTTTCTTATTTTGTTCGAGTATACTTAGATGAAGAAACTGAACGTATAGTTGCCAGTGCTAAAACCAACCAATTTTTAGACAATATTCCGCATGATTTTGAGGAAGGAGATCAAGTAGATTTGATTATCGGTACCCCTACAGAACTAGGTATGAAAGTTATTGTAAATGGGCAATTTTCAGGATTGATATATCACAATGAAATTTTTACTCCTGTAAAACCTGGTATGCGAACTATTGGGTTTATCAAAAAAATTCGTGAAGATGAAAAACTTGATATAGCCTTACAAGAAGAAGGTTATGCTAAAGTTGAAGGAGTAGCCGGTGAGATTTTAGATAAAATCAAAAAAAGTGGTGGCTACATAGAATTGAATGATAAGTCTTCGCCCGAATCCATTAAACATGTCTTTGGGATTAGCAAAAAAGTGTTTAAAAAGGCGATTGGGGCTTTGTATAAAGATCGAATCATAACGATAGAACCGGAAGGTATTAGACTCATCAAATAACGTTAGAATCGCTGAGTCTCCATAAATGACTGTAGGATTATTGTAGCACTTATTTCATCAATTAATCCTTTATTTTTTCTTTTTTTCTTAGACACGCCACTATCGATCATAGATTGAAATGCCATTTTTGATGTAAAACGTTCGTCTATTAAATGAACAGGTTTTCCAAAAGTTTCATGAAGTTTGACTTTCAGTTTTGCAATGGCAGAAGAGCTATGTGTTGCCTCACCATTCAATCGCTTGGGCTCACCTAATACAATATCCGTGACATCGTTTTTTTGGAAATATTCCCCTAAAAACTTAAATAAATCCTTTGTATCAACTGTAGTTAGACCTGTTGCTATGATTTTACTGTCATCCGTGACCGCGATTCCTGTTCTTTTTTCTCCATAATCTAATGCTAAAAACTGTGACATATTATATCTTTTTAAGAGATTCCATCGACTCGCTTACCAAGCAGTTCTACGATTAAAACTAAGGCTAAAATTCCAAGTAATAAGGCTATTAACGGATTTAAACCTAAGGCTGAAAACAAGGTTCCGACGATAACAGAGACACTCCCAACTGTTATCGCGTAAGGAATTTGCGTTCGGACATGATCAATGTGATTACTACCACTTGCAAGCGATGATAAAATAGTTGTATCAGAAATTGGAGAACAGTGATCACCTAATACCGACCCTGCCAATACTGCACTCACCGTATTATAAAAAATTGCCATCGAATCTGCAAATTCATATTGATAGGTCTCAGAATTACATATTGCCCAAGCTGCAGGCAGAATTAAAGGGTAAACTAAGGCCATTGTTGACCAAGATGAACCGGTTGAAAAAGCAACGAAAGCCGAAAGTACGAATGTAATTGCCGGTATTATCCATGGTGGCAATCTATCTCCTATAACCCCGGTCAAAAAGTCAGCCGTATGCATCTCATCTGTAACTGAGGCCAAAGCCCAAGCTAAAATTAAAATCAATATTGCAGGAACCATAGTTTTAAACCCTGATACCACGGTCTCAATTGTGGCTTGCAAACTCATTATTTTCTGTCCCACTGTTAATAAAACCGCAAATAACAATGCTGTTAACGAAGACCAAAGTAATGCCAAATATGAGTCTGATGCACCAATTAAACTTCCTATTTTTTTAGTTAAACTATCTGGATTAGTGGGTAATAATTCAAGTTCACTCCAGATTTCTCCCCAACTTCTCAACTTTGATAAACCACTTATCTCGTTTAATTGTTGATTTAAACTTTCAAATCCCGTAAATAGTAACCCTACAACAGTGCCCAATACAACAATTAAGACGGGAATTACTGCATTTCGTGCTTTATATTTAATTCCTTTAACAGGTTCAAGATCTTCCAACTCCGTTAAATCTCCTGTGTTTTCTTCTGGGTTAACAACCTTGCCTCTCCTAGCCCTATGTTCAGCCTTATACATTGGTCCATAATCTTTACCTCTGTAAATTATATAGAAAATAAAAAACAATGTCATAATGGGATAAAATGAATAAGACAGACTACTAAGGAAAATTGAATATACCCCTTCTGTAATCACAAGTTCATCCTTATTAATGACATCTAAACCATCTGAGATATAACCTAACTCTGCCCCAATCCAAGTCGTTACAAAAGCCACTGCCGAAACTGGTGCCGCAGTTGAATCGACTATATAGGCCAATTTTTCTCGAGAAATCTTAAGTTTATCTGTTATTGCCCTCATGGTATTACCGACCACTAAAGTGTTCGCATAATCATCAAAAAATATAAGAATTCCTAAAGCCCAAGTTGTTAACTGCCCATTTCTAGCTGAGTTTGCAAAACGTGAAACACGATTGACGATACCTTGCATCCCCCCATTTTTTGAGATAACAGCAACAATTCCTCCAATCACAATTGAAAATACGATCACACTTAAATGACTAGAATCATTCAGTGCATGAATTATATAGGTGTCAATAATACGATAAAAACCAGTTAAAATCCCTATCCAACCTTCTGCATAGAACCCCATAATTGCGGCACCTATAAATACCCCTGATAACAGCGCAAATATAACCTCCTTAAAAACCAAGGCTAAAAAGATAGCGATGAGTGGAGGTAAAATTGACGTCCAAAGTGGCACAACTCCTGGAAGATTGCTTTGTTCTACTTCAAAGTCTTTAAAGTTTACTTGATTCTCCGTATAAAACTTTAGTTCAACTTCTAAACGACTTGAAGCTTGGTCAGTAATAAATATTGTATCGATACATTTACCTTTTTCATCTAACTGTACCAAATATTCTGGCCAAGTCGCTGAATGTTCCTTAATTATTTCAGCAGGAGTTGAAATTCCTTCAAAAACAAAACTAGGAGCATTCACGGTAATTACCTGAGTAAACCCGTTCAACCTAAAGAGAAGGAGTAAAATAAAAGGTAAGAGTCGCCACATCATACGACAAAAATAAAAAGTTATCAGTACCCCTGAAGAAAATCAAGAAAAATAATAATCTATAGCATCAATGTCCCGCCGCAAAGGCTGGTAAGAATAGATTATTTATGGAATCTTTTAATTCTGGTTTGACATAATGGTTGTTTATTTCCTCAACATCGACCACATCATATTTATTCTCTTTCCACTCGTGTCGAATAGCAACAACACCTATATCTGGATCATGATAACCAATTAACAAATCATCAATCCCATTTTCATTACTTCGCAGTTCCAATAATGCACCCAAATATTGATTAACGATGCGATATTTACCAAAATAATTTTCAATAATAACAACCTGATGAACAGGCGAACCATACAGACCAGGAATCATTTCGACAATAAACCCATCTTTCCAAGTTTTACCCGTTTTATATTGAAATACTCGGAAAAATTCTGCCGAACAAGGAGGCAAAGACAAGACAGTATCGCTCAAAGTACAAATTTGAAGCTTATCCATAATGGCCAAAGCCGACTCGTCAATTGGAGGGTATGTTGAATCTACCAGCCTTGTTTCTGAAATGAAAGTTGGAGCAGATTGCTCTGGTTTTTTGTTACTGCAACTGGCAAACAATATCCCTGAAATGATATAAAGGAAGAATACTATCTTATTCATATTTAATAACATCTTGTGCTTTTAGTTTTGAAATTGTTCCTCCTAATGTAACTTTTTGTTCAAACGCTTCGGGCTCTCCTAAGTATGAAACTGTTCCTCCACTTGTAATATTTACTTTCAACGATTCCGTTGCCTTACAAATTATTTCTCCTCCGGCCGTAACCTTCGCATTAACATCCGGAACATCCACGCTAACAGCAGCAATTGTTCCCCCAGCACTTACCTTATAATTTGCATTTTTTACGTTGCCTCCAACACGAATTGATCCACCTGCACTGACAGATGCATTTAATTCCTCTCCAATAAATTTAGCTTTTAATTTTCCTCCTGCTTCAACATTCAACGTTAAACGATGTGTTTCAATTGCTTCCATAACTTCTATTTGACAACCTGCACGCGCTTCAACCCTTTCTAATTCATTATAATGAACGACCACTTTAATATCCTTTTCGGAATATAAATCACCCTTTATTCTAATTTTCAATGTTTTATTTTTGACTTCACAAACAATTTTACTATCGTCCAAATCCTCTTCACCATTGAAAACCTCCACCATTAGTTTATCACTCTTTACCAATTTCGCCTTAAAGTTACCTTGTATTTCGACAGCGTAAAAATCATCTACTTCCACCGTAAAATCACCTGCTTTTAAGGTATAAACACATAGGGTTAAAACCGTTACAAAAATCCATTTAATCATAGCTATTTATTTTATTGGAAACACCTGCAAAGCGCGTGCCTGAGCTTCTAAAAATTGTTTTTTATCTAAATTTGTTTCTATATTCTTTTCATCAAAATAAGCCACCATTCCTTCGGTCGGCATGTTTCCTGTCAAGTCATCCGCAGCCATTGGACAGCCCCCAAACCCTTTGATAGCTCCATCAAATCTACGACAACCAGCTTGATAAGCAGCATTCACCTTTTCATAGACAGCTTCTGGAGTAGAATGTAAATGAGCGCCAAATTCAACCTTTGGTAATTCCGGAATTAAACCTTGAAATAAAGTGGTTATGTTTTCGTGATTAGAGACACCAATGGTATCGGATAACGCTAAAATTTCGACTCCTAAATCATTTGAAAGGCGTTGACTCCATTTTGCAGCAACTTCTATATCCCAGGCATCACCGTAAGGGTTTCCAAACGCCATTGATATATAGACTACCAACTTTTTACCATGGTTAATGCATAAATTTTGAATTTCTTCAACTCGACTTAATGATTCGTCAATTGTGGCATTGGTATTCCTTTTTTGAAATGTTTCTGAAATAGAAAAAGGATAACCTAAATAGTTAATTTCATCAAATTTAGTGGCATCTTCCGCTCCACGTTTGTTTGCTACAATTGCCAATAATTTAGTTTTGCCATCAACTTTTAGTCCATTTAAAACCTCAGCAGTATCCCTCAATTGAGGAATTGCTTTTGGGGAGACAAAACTTCCAAAATCAATCGTATCAAAACCTACATTTAGTAATTCATTGATGTAATCTATTTTTGTTTGCGTTGGGATAAAATCATGCAAACCTTGCATAGCATCCCTTGGGCATTCAATCAACTTTAACATCTGCTTTACGATTTTAAAATTTCTTTATTAATTTTCTTTACCATTCCCGGTCCTTCATAAATAAAACCAGTGTACACTTGTACTAAATCTGCTCCTGCTTCTAGCTTTTCTAGCGCATCTTTAGGCGTTTGTATACCTCCAACTCCAATAATTGGAAAGGCTTTATTTGATTTTTCTGCAATGTACTTAATGACTGCCGTACTCTTATCTCGAATTGGTTTTCCACTTAGGCCACCATTGCCAATAGAATTTAGTACTTCATCCGAAGTTTTCAAATTTGACCGATCGACAGAAGTATTAGAAGCAATTATTCCATCAATTTCAGACTCCTGAACAATCTCGATAACCTCATCCAACTGGACATTATTTAAGTCAGGTGCTATTTTTAATAAAATTGGACGTTGAATGTCAAAAGATTTATTCTTCTCAATCAAGGTACTCAATAAATCAACTAAAAAATCTTTGTCCTGAAGTTTCGCAGTATCCCCCACATTTGGACAACTTACATTCACTACAAAATAATCGACATAAGGATGTAACTTTTCAAAATTTTCAACAAAATCTGGTTTTGACTCCTCGTTTAATGTACTAGTATTTTTTCCGATATTACCGCCGACGATAATTTTTGATTTATTTGTAGATTTTAATCGTTCAGCAACGGCATCCACTCCTTGGTTATTAAATCCCATTCGATTAATTAATCCTTGATCCTCCTTTAATCGAAATAACCTTTTTTTAGGGTTACCTTCTTGCGGTCTAGGTGTAACCGTACCAATTTCTACAAAACCAAAGCCAAAATCAGATAATTCATCCAAAATTAAAGCATTCTTGTCAAATCCTGCTGCCATTCCAACAGGGTTTTCGAATGTCAAACCGAAGACAGTTCGCTTTAGTCGTGGATCTTTTAATTTATACTTTGCACGCCTTAAAAATCTAACACCAGGAATTTTAGCTGTAAATTTTATTAAACTAAACGTAAAATAATGGATCTTTTCAGGGTCAAAAAGAAACAAAAACGGACGGAGGATTAATTTATACATTTCCCTAAATATTTCCACAAAGTTAATACAGCCATTTAGATTAACGGCAAGTTAAGTATAATTTATGTGAGAAATCTCAACTAGAAAACAGCTCTAGATCCAGAGGCCCATTTTATTTTTCTTGATCGTTTCACAGTTATATTTCGAACAAAGGAAACATTCAAAAATATATATCCATCGTTATGAGAGGAATCCCCCCTTAATTCACCTTCATGAGTCCAGGTTGGGAATTCACCATTAGATGGATCCGCAAAATACGCGGCGGTTCCCCCATAGTTTTCTCTTATAGCATCATTATCATAATAGGTTCCACTCACATCATCTAAATAATCGGTAAAAGTTTGTGTATAGCTTAACTCTACAGACATTCTCCAAAGTTGATCTAAACCAAATTTGAATCCAACACCAACTGGTAATCCTAAACTAAATAATCCATAAGTTTTATCTTTTGAAGCACCAGGTAATCCTTGCCCTTCAGTTTTCAATGGTCGTAGGTTTGTCCATCCGCCGCCACCAGGACCTTGCGGAACATATAAAAAACCTGAAATACCTCCGAAAACATAAGCCACCGTATTTTTATTTCTCACACCTTTAATTCCTGGTATTTTATACCTTTTTCCAAACCTTTCAAAATTAAAGAAAATGATTTCTAAAGTCTGAGAAAATTCTAAAATATGAGAACGAAAACTAAGATTTCGATTTCTTCGGAAAGGTTCGCTTGTCAATGCATCATCCCCTTTTAAGATTGCGTATTGCAGAAATGATTTCGTAGCAAAATAAGGTCTAAATCGATAACGGAAACCAACATGGCCCGATGGTCTTGTTACATTCCATTCCATATCTAATGGAGAAAAATGGGTACCAACTTTATCCAATCCTCCAAGATCCCCTAAAAAGTTCGAAGCTCCAATGCCAAAAATAAGCTCCTTCTTTTGTGTTTTCCAATAATCAGATGTTGTGAAATGTGAAGACTGACTATGCCCTCCAACATGGAACAATAAGATGAACGGGAGCCCAAGAAGAAATTGCCTCGTGAATAACATTTATAACAATAAAATTTGATCAATTGATTTCCAAAGTTACATAAACCAATGATTATTTGCTCAATTATTTGAAAAAATAAAGATTAGTTTACAACAGACTGCTTAAAAATTTAACAATCTTAATTCATTAAAACATAACGCAATGGATTTAAACGAACTTCGGTGCCATTTTTAATTTTACCACGAATATTTTCAAAATAAATTGTCTCTCCTTGACCAACTTTATCAAGCGCCGACTTCATTTCGGAATTTAGTGTATTTCCTTCTTGCGCATATACTTTACCACCCAAACCATCAATAAGGTGTAGTTCGAAATGAATAATGCTAATGTCACCTTCAGTTGTTATTCCTTTGTTATCGAATAACTCATTTCTTGTGATTGCTCCCCCTATCTTATCGCTAATTCGTGGAAACATATCCATTGCCTTATTTTTTTTCTTTTCTTCGATATTAGGCTGTTCAGTTTTCTCAATTTTATCTGATTCATCAATCTCTTCAAAATCCTCTTCAACTTCTTCTAGCGTTGGTTTTGTATTTTGTGAATTTTTCTTTTCTGATTTTAGAGTAGTTGTTTCTTCTATTGGCTGAATATTTTTAGGTTCGATTTCTATTGTCTTTGATTCCTTTTCCTCCGTTATAGTTGATTCTTTAACGGGCTTTTCGTTAACCTCTTGGTGCAAAGCGATTAAATTAGGAGGTACATCTGTCATTTGCACCTCTTGCTTGACCATTGGTTCTGAATTTGAGCTTTGCAAGGCCATGCCCCCAATTATTATTCCAATGGAGGCTAGACCGGTTGTACCATAAAACCAAGTTTGTTTATAAAACGGTTTGGACATTAGCTGGTGGTTTCTCACAATTGCATCAAAATTTTTTCCTTGGTGAATTTCTTCTGCAGTCAGTTGAGGACGATCCACGTTTATTTTCCTGTCTTTCATTCTAGATCTGATTGAATAGTTTTTTCATTTTGTTGATTACTCTATGCGATTTCACTTTGGCGTTATTCTCTGTAATTTCGAGAATTTCCCCTATTTCTTTGAACGATCTCTTTTCAAAAAATCGAAGTTCAACCATTTGAACCTCTTCTTCTTTCAATTTGGAGATCAATTTAATTAACATTTTATGTGTTTCATCTGTTGTATCTTCTTCCATTTCATCAATGACATCTGACAATCTTGCGGTGTCTACATTTACCGTTCTTCTTGCTTTTTTATCACGAAACGACTGATACAATTCACTTTTTGCTATACGGTACAACCATGAAGCAAAAGGCACTCCTCGATATTCGTATTTATGAATGTTATTTAAGGCTTTTAAAAACACTTGACTCGCGATATCATATGCTTGCTCCTTGTCATCAACTCGTTGATAGATATACCTTAAAATCTGCTCATAGTATTTGTTATACAGCGGCTCAAAACCTCGAGGATCTTCTTGAGCGTACTTTATCCACTTAAGCTCCTTTAGCAGCTTATCCTCCGTGTGGTGATAAATAGGGTTCGTCGACATAGTTTTTTGTTTGGTTTTAATTTCTTTGCAACTGTATAACGATCAATACAGTTTTCGTTACAGTTTTCCTTGCAAGATTACTGCCACAATATTATCAACGCCATTTCATCCAGATTATTGTCTTGATAAACAACCGAATAATCAATGGAATAAAGCATTTAAAAGATGAAACATTAACTAATATCATATCCTCGTTCCATCCACTTAAAGATATGTAAATTAGTCATATGAAAAAAGTGTCTTTATTATTCTACCTATTCTGTTGCACCTGCTCATTACTAATAATGGGAAATAAAATTGTAATTGAACAAACTAAAAACCAGGTTTACGCCAAAATCGAAAATGTTCCAATCAGAGAAACAGCTTTAGTCCTAGGTAGTCGAAAAAATGGTAAATATGGCATTAACCCTTACTTTAAGTATCGAATGGAGGCAGCAATTTCACTGTATAACGCCGGTAAAATAAAATCCATAATTGTAAGTGGGGATAACCATCATTTTTCTTACAATGAAACGGAAGATATGGCAAAGTATCTCGTAAATAAAGGAATTCCATCGACCGCAATTATCAAAGATTTTGCTGGTTTCAGAACTTTGGACAGTGTCATTCGAGCGAAAAAGGTGTTTCACAAGAAGGATATAATCATTGTTTCTCAAATGTTTCACAACCAAAAAGCACTATTTATAGCAAACTCATTTCAAATAGATGCCATTGCATTCAATGCCAAAGATGTACGTTCAATGCACAATTTCACTCATTACCGCTCGTATTTTTCTAAATGTTTGGCCGTTATCGACATTTACATCTTAAAAACTCAACCTAAATTTTTATAATATCGGTTGCTATTCGAAACATCTTTTTTAAATTCGTAGTACAAAATTATTATGGCAAATAAATTATACTTCCTTATTCCGGCATTATCGCTTCTCTTTTTGAGTTGTGATAAAACAACCGAGGCTTGTATGGAATTGAGTGAAACAACAACATCAGTTGATAAGGACATTGAATTTACTTCATGTTCTGAAAATGCCTTAAGCTTAGAATGGTACATAGAAGGACCAGAAGAAGCGGTGGAAAATGAATTAGGATGGTCAGATCCAAAGTTCACTCATGCATTCTCTATGCCAGGTAGTTATACAATTACCCTTCATGCTTATTCGGATTTTTCGTTTGCAGGTGACAAATCTACTGTAACGCAATCAGTTACAGTAAATTAATTTACTGCTCGTATAAACCTATATCTGGAACACCTCGCCCAACACCTTCAATATCAGCACCATTCGTATTCAAAGGGTCTCCTGCATTTACCAAAGGTGAAGCTGGTTGTAAGTGAAAATCGCGTGTGAAATAATCGACGAACATCGGGTCTATATTCCATCTAACAGACGCTGTATAATTATCGTAGGTATATATTTCTTCACGTTTTATGGCAGAACTATTTATTGTTACATCAAAAGTTAGTCCATCAAATGGAAGCGTATCCAAAACAAATTCAGTTGCTCCATTTCCTTCAATAATACAGTTATCTATTCTAGAATCAACCACATTTACCAACTGAATATCACCATCAACCTGTTTCCAATTTCTTATAGCTAGCGCCGGACCATTACGAGAGCCAGACCAATAATTTACAAAATTACAGTGTCTCATATTGAAATAGGTACTTTGCTCAAGAAAAGCTGAAGAAGTTCCTGCATCTCCAAACAAACAATTTTCAACTTGGTAAAGCGCGCCTCCATCCGATAGATGCAAATTAAAGAAATTTGAATTATCAATTATCGTGTTTGTAAGTCTTATATTTCCTGATGGTACTTCATAGATTCCTAGTCCTATTGCTCCATTTTTTATAATCGCATAGTTAATAGAGCTTTCCCGCGCTCCAATTAGCTGAATTCCGAACCACTGACCGGTTACATCATCATAAAAAGACTCCAAACGATCTCCTTGAAAAGTTACTTCATTACCAAGCTCACCTTGAATATCAATAGAACCTTTATAAATGATTAACCTAGAATCCTTATGACAATAAATGTCCGTTCCTTGAGGAATGGTTAAGTGTTGAGCTGAGTCTACGGCTACCAAACCATATAAAACATGAGGCTTATCATTATTCCACAATTCAATCTCATCAGATACAAGTACTAAGTTTTCACCTGGTTCAGGCGCGTGAAAATAAGCATCTTGCCCCCAAACGGCAAGCTTCAAATATTGATTTAAACCATTTGTTAAAAATCGTATTGAATCAGAGATAACCATTGGATAGGTACCGCCATTTACATCCAGTGTAACCTCCACAAAACCAAAAAGTGAATCATTTCCTGCTAATTCCAAGTTCGAATGTTTAACCCCAGATACACCGTCTATATTAATTCTGAAAGGACTGTCCTCCCCTCCCATTAATTGCACCTCTTCAATTTTAATATTCCCGAAATTTTTATTGTAAATTTTAAACCTTTTGGTTGTTGAACCAACGGTTGTAAAAACGGTATCGAATAGTAAAGTATCCGCTGAAAAATCGAGATGATCTTTCGTAAAATTTTTATCTTTTTTACATGCGAATAACGCCGTAAACAACAAGATTAAGCTAAAAATAAAAGTAAATCGCATATATATAACTATCTTACAAATGTAATTACGTAATTTTACTTTTTTTATTTTATGCCCGAAAATAATCATGAATTAAAAAAAAATACTAAATTTGCACCCTCTTACATCGAATCAGGGGATTGATTTTTAAGTAAAACCACTGAATTTGCTGAAGAAACGGAAAAGAATTTAAGAAGATTAAAATAAAATAAGATGAAAAAGGGAATACATCCAGAGGATTACAGATTGGTTATTTTCAAGGATATGTCAAACGGTTATAGATTTTTATCTAGTTCTTGCGCGACTTCAAATGAAACAGAGGCATGGGAAGACGGAACTGAATACCCACTAATTAAATTGGATATTTCTTCAGAATCTCATCCGTTCTTTACTGGTAAAATGCAATTTGTGGATACAGCAGGACGTATTGATAAGTTCAAAAACCGTTATGGTAAGAACATGAAAAAATAAGATTTTTTTTATAATTTAGTGACCCGTCTTGGCGATGCCTCGACGGGTTTTTTTATTCTATTTTATGCAGATAATTTTTGACGATAACAATTTACATCACGCTTTAGCCCCCTTGACTTTAACAAAACCCGTTTCGCAACTTCGATTTGGTATTCAAACGGTTGAAGAATCATGGCTGGCCTTATTTGAAAAACAGTTTAATGAGATCACCAAGACTTATAATACAGAGGCCTATCTTAACGTAAAATACCCACAAGGAAGTGCAACGAATGACACCATAACGATTAGTGGTAATATTAAACCGACCAAGTCATTATTTCAACAAGTTATTACACTTAAAGAAGGCGAAGCACTTTATTCTAATGGTGAAAGAATAGCGCTAAAAGGTAAGCAGGAGCTAAAGAAAATTGTTCTATCTAAAACTATAACCTTTCCTCATTTTAACAAAGTTTGGGAACTCTTCCAACATAATGATACAGCCTTAAAAGTTGATTTCGAAATAATAACTGAACACAGGCAATCTAACAAACTCAATGACACTAATAAAGTTAGTGCACCAAATGAAATATTCGTTGAAGAAGGTGCTCAAGTTAATCATGCAATTTTAAATGCTTCAACTGGCCCTATTTATATTGGCAAAGACGCGGAAATTATGGAAGGATCAATTATTCGTGGGCCATTTGCCATAGGCGAACATGCAACTGTAAAAATGGGAGCAAAAATATACGGAGCTACAACTGTTGGTCCACATTGTAAAGTTGGTGGAGAAATTTCTAATTCCATTTTCCAAGCTTATTCCAACAAAGGACATGATGGTTTTATGGGAAATTCGGTAATTGGTGAGTGGTGCAACTTTGGTGCTGACACGAACACAAGTAATCTTAAAAATAATTATTCGAATGTAAAAATATACGACTTCGGTAAAAAGCAAATGGTTTTATCCCCTATTTTGTTTTGTGGCACTATCATGGGCGACCATTCTAAAACTGGGATAAATACCATGTTAAATACGGCTACTGTAGTTGGCGTTTCTGCCAATATATTTGGTGGAGGTTTCCCCCCAAAATATATTCCTTCATTTGCATGGGGAGGTGTTGAAAATACGGATAAATTTATTATTGAGAAAGCTTTTGAAGTTGCGAAAAACATGATGGCTCGACGAAAAATTGAACTTTCAGACGCGGATCAATCTATTTTAACACATCTCTATAATTTGGCATAATGATTGAACCTTATCAAGGGAAATGATAAAAACCTACATAACCTCTAATATTTGCCGAAAACTGGCAGAGAAAAATAGGGATATTGTAGCCAAAATGACAATTTGACAAAAAAACTGAATTTATGTCTGAATCTAATAAAGGTGATTTTTTTGCCTTATCAAATATACTTGACCAAGAACCTGAGTTTATTCCCTTAATCTCAGAAGAAGAAGAGGATATTTTAAATAACGAAAGCGTGCCTGAAGCGCTACCAATTCTGCCGCTAAGAAATAATGTTTTATTTCCGGGTGTTGTCATACCTATAACAATAGGAAGGGATAAATCGATAAGCTTAATCGAAGAAGCGTATCGTGGTAACAAAATTATTGGGGTGATTGCCCAAAAGAAAACGAATGTTGAAGACCCATTTGCTGAAGACCTAAATAGGGTTGGAACAGTTGCTAGGATCTTAAAACGTCTTAAGATGCCTGACGGAAGTACAACTGTTATTATTCAGGGAAAGAGAAGATTTGAAGTTGTTGAATTTATAGAAGAACAACCTTATTTTAGAGCGACTGTTCAAGCTTTACAAGAAATGAAGCTTGATATGACCGATGATAAAAACAAGGCGCTGGTTGATTCTATGAAGGAAATGGCAATGCGGATAATTAAAGAATCTCCAAACATTCCGTCTGAGGCAACTTTTGCGATTAAAAATATCGAAAGCCCAACATTTTTGGTGAATTTCATAGCATCAAATCTTAATAGTGAAGTTGAGAAAAAACAAAAACTACTTGAGATTGACTCAATTCCAGCGAGAATTGAGAAGGTAATCAAACAACTTTCTGTTGAGATTCAAATGCTCAATATGAAAAACGAGATCCAAACCAAGGTGAAAATGGATATGGATCGTCAGCAAAGAGAGTACTTTCTAAATCAGCAAATAAGAACCATTCAGGATGAACTCGGTGAAAACCCTGTTGATACCGAATTAAAAAATTTCGAAAAAAGGGCGACGAACAAAAAATGGCCTAAACAGGTCCAAAAATCTTTTGAGAAAGAATTGAATAAATTGAGCCGAATGAATCCTCAAAGTGCCGAGTTTTCAGTTCAAATGAATTATATTGATTTGATTCTTGAATTACCTTGGAACGAAGTTTCAAAAGACAATTTCAACTTAAAAAGAGCGAAAAAAATTCTTGATAGGGATCACTTTGGATTGGAAAAGGTAAAAAATAGAATATTGGAACATTTAGCCGTGCTAAAGTTAAAAAAAGACATGAAATCTCCGATTCTATGTTTATATGGACCTCCCGGGGTAGGTAAAACATCTCTAGGTAAATCTATTGCAGAGGCGCTTGGAAGAAAATATGTTCGTATGTCTCTTGGTGGTGTGCACGATGAAGCGGAAATTAGAGGACACAGAAGAACATATATTGGAGCTATGCCTGGTCGTGTGCTCCAAAATTTGAAAAAGGCTAAGACTTCTAACCCTGTTTTTGTATTAGACGAAATCGATAAAGTAGGAAGAGGCCATCAGGGAGACCCTTCCTCTGCTCTACTTGAAGTATTAGATCCAGAACAAAACGCCAACTTTAATGATAATTTTGTCGAATTGGATTATGACCTATCCAATGTTTTGTTTATTGCCACTGCAAATAATATTTCTTCTATACAAGGACCTTTGCGAGATCGAATGGAAATGATTGAAGTGAATGGGTACACCGTTGAAGAAAAGAAAGAAATTGCAAAGCGTCATTTGATCCCTAAACAATTAGAAGCACATGGAATATCAAAAAAAGAAATTTCATTTTCGGCAAAGTTAGTGGAAAGCCTTATTGAACAGTATACCAGTGAATCAGGAGTAAGAGGATTAGAAAAAAAGATTGCATCAATCGTTCGAAATAGAGCGAAACAAATTGCAATGGAGGAAAAGTATAATGTTAAAGTTTCTAGCGATGACCTATTAAAAATTCTTGGCCCATCACATGGAAAGGATAAATACTTTGGTAATGACTTTGCAGGCGTCGTAACCGGTCTTGCTTGGACACAAGTTGGTGGAGACATTTTGTACATTGAAACAAGTCTTTCGAAAGGAAAAGGTAAATTAACTTTGACTGGAAACTTGGGCGATGTAATGAAAGAATCTGCTGTATTGGCTCATCAATATTTAAAAGCCAACTCAGAGGAGTTTAACATTGATTCTTCAGTATTTGATAAATGGGATGTACATGTCCACGTACCAGAAGGAGCAACTCCAAAAGATGGACCTTCCGCTGGTATCACCATGCTAACCTCTATCGCTTCTGCCTTTACGCAACGAAAGGTAAAAAAATACATCGCAATGACTGGTGAAATCACATTGCGGGGAGCTGTGTTACCGGTTGGTGGAATTAAAGAAAAAATACTAGCAGCTAGAAGAGCCAATATTAAAGAAATTATTTTGTCTGAGAAAAATGAAAAAGACGTTCTAGATATCAATCAAGATTATTTAAAAGGACTTACCTTTCACTACGTTAAAACGATGGACGAAGTCATTAAAATAGCTTTATTGAAAGAAAAAGTAGCTAAGGCAAAAGCCATCGATTAATTCGATGGCTTTGCCATTTTTTACTTCTCGTTATCAACAATATAAGTTCTCTAATAAAAAATAGAATTGTATTAGCTTTAATTCATTATTTTATATTTGTAGCTCATTTATGAGTTTTATATGAATGCCACAGAAAAATCAAATAGTGAAAAAAAGACATTGAGAACCAGCAATAGTAAGACTTATATGGCCTTAGCCGCAGTTGGAATTGTAAGTTTTCTGCTTCCTTGGGTCAGTATTAACTTACTTTTTTTCAATTATTCAGTGAGTGGTTTTAGATTGACTCAAGCTAGTACTAACCTAGACCAGTTAAATGATTTAGGAGGATCCTACGACGGCTCTCTTGCCTATTTAATTTTTTTGATCGTCATCCCTATGCTTTTAAGCGTTGCTTTATTTTTAGAATACTTGAATAAAAAGAAAATGCGATTATGGCTTTCTATACCAAGCTTATTTGTGTTACTTACAATAACTACATTGGCTATAATTCAGATGGAAGGAAAAGGATTTTTTGAAATCGTTTCTTTTGGTTATTATATCTGTTTACTCAGTCTTATAGGCTTAGTAATAATTTCGATTATAGACCTCAGTTCTGGCGTGAATTTAAAAAAAGGAAGTCGAAAAATTGAAACGGACGAAGAGGTTCTTTAATGAGTTTGTAGAAAGGGGTTGATTGAATTAAAAAATGAACCCGAATTTGGCTTAATTCGAAGACGAATCAAATTTCTAAATTTAATTAAGCTAACTTTACAAAAAATTAATGGATTGTGACTTTTACAGATTTAAACATAGGAAAACCTCTTAATAATGCCTTAACCGATTTAGGTTTTGACACACCTACTCCTATCCAGGAAATGGCTTATAACACTATTCTTTCTGGCAGAGATGTAGTAGGGATAGCTCAAACTGGAACAGGAAAAACATTTGCCTATGCTTTGCCTTTGTTGAGACATTTAAAATATTCCGAACAAAAGCATCCTCGTATTTTAGTCCTCGTTCCAACTCGAGAACTTGTAGTCCAGGTTGTTGGAGAATTTGAAAAACTCACAACCTACATGAGCGTTCGCATTAAAGGTGTTTATGGTGGAACTAACATTAATACGCAAAAACAGAACGTATATGATGGGAGTGATATTTTAGTTGCCACACCCGGAAGGCTTTTAGATTTGGCATTATCGGGTGTATTACGATTAAAAAACATCCAAAAATTAGTAATCGACGAAGTGGATGAAATGCTCAATTTAGGCTTTCGCGTGCAGCTAACAAACTTATTGGATATACTTCCTGAAAAACGTCAGAATTTACTCTTTTCAGCAACAATGACCGCTGATGTCAACGAACTTATTGATGCATTCTTTAATCAACCCGAACGATTTACTGTTGTACCTGAAGGAACGCCTTTAGATAATATTCATCAAACTGTATTTAAAGTTCCGAATTTTTTCACAAAAGTAAACCTACTTGAGCACTTACTTAAAACAGGCGAAAGCTTTGAAAAAGTGTTGGTTTTTGCCGAAAGTAAAAGACTAGTCGATAGACTTGAAGAGCAACTTACAGAACAATTTGAAGGAGAAATTGGCGTTATCCATTCTAATAAATCGCAAAACTATAGATTACGTTCAATTGAACGATTCCAAGACGGTCGTTTAAGGATACTCATCGCCACTGACATCATTGCACGTGGGATAGATTTTGAAGGAATCAGTCATGTCATCAATTTTGACACCCCAGATTATCCAGAAAATTACCTCCATAGAATTGGTCGAACAGGTAGAGCTGAAGCAAAAGGAAATGCGATTACTTTCGTAAATGAAGCTGAAACTTGCTATCTCGAAGAAATTGAGTCGCTCATGAATTTCAAAATTGATGTAATGTCAATTCCGAATGATGTTGAAATTTCAGACATTTTCACACCTGAAGAGCAGCCTAATTTGGCGGATAAAAATTACTTACCTGAACCAAGTAGAAAAGGGGTTAAACAGGTGAAAACTGAGAAAAAACTCAAAAATCAAAAAGTTAATAAAGGAGGATCTTACCGGGAAAAAATAAAAGCAAAATACAAGAAGCCGAAGACGAGAGGACAAAAACCACGAGGAAAGAAAAAAAGATAATTATTTGAAAATAAAATTTTGCTTTTTATGCGATGCTGGGTCATAAGGATTTAGCTTTCCATCCACTAACACATAAGCATGATAACCTAAAGTGCGAAGTAGCTCAAAACAATTATCCCTATTCTCATTCTCCCATAACTCTAAGTAAACAATCGGTTTATGTGTGGTCAAAATATGACGGGCTCCTTTTAAGGCAAAATATTCAAAATTCTCAATATCCATCTTTATACCCGCTACGGTTTCTCCAGCAACGATATCATCTAAAGTCAAGCATTGAACAGTAAATGTCTCTCCTTCGTTCCATTCTTTTATTGTATCATGAACTACATGGGCTAACCCTTGCATTTTCACTTTACCATCCATGGGCAAGATCATTTCAATGGTTGATTCACCTTCACCAACGGCATTTTGATAAAGTTCAACATTATTAAGTTTTTTTTGAAGCACGAGATCTTGAAGAACTTTAAAGTTATTAGGCATTGGTTCGATTCCTATCACCTTGCGATTAGGAAAACTTTTGGATAAATGATAGGTCATAATTCCTATATTGGCTCCAACATCTAAAATAATACCTTCTTTAGAAATTGAATTTACAAAAGCAAAAAAGTCTTTTTCTTTTTCATCTGACTTAAGCGTTTTGATTTTGTAGTTTGAAAAAACTCTCAAATACCGCTCATACCCTAAAAGCTTTTGCAATACTAATTTTATAAAATTCTTCATAGGCGGTACAAAAATAGGATAAAATTAAAGAAACCCATAAATTCGCTGTCATGAGAATAGCCATCAATACACGATTTTTACTAAAGCATAAAATGGAAGGCTTTGGTTGGTTTACTTATGAAATCGTAAAGCGAATTGTTGAAGCTCATCCCGAACATGATTTTATCTTTTTCTTTGACCGTTCATTCGATAAGAAATTTATTTTTGCCGATAATGTGAAACCAGTTGTTTTGTATCCACAAGCACGACATCCAGTTCTATTTAAAATCTGGTTCGATTATTCTATCACCAAAGCATTAAAAAAATACAAAGTAGACCTGTTTTTTTCTCCTGATGGCTATTTATCTTTAAAAACAGAAGTCCCTCAAATTGGTGTCATCCATGACCTAAATTTCGAACACCATCCTGAAGATTTGCCAAAATCAGCATTAAGATATTTGAGAAAATACTTTCCAAAATTCGCCAATAAAGCAAAAAAAATTATAACAGTATCGGAATATTCTAAGCAGGACATCTGTTCAACTTACAATATTGATTCTAATAAAGTAGTTGTTGCGCATAACGGCGCAAGTGATAAATTCACCCCACTTCCGCAAATCGAACAGACTAACATTAGGAAAAAGTACACAGATGGAAAACCTTATTTTGTTTATGTCGGTGCACTACACGCCAGAAAAAATATAGAGCGAATGTTACATGGTTTTTTTAAGTTTAAAGAACAAACCGGATCCGAAACCAAACTGTTAATTGTTGGAGAATCCTTATGGAAAAACGCGAGTTACGAATTAATTTTAAAACAATCAAATTATAGCGATGCGGTTCTATTTTCTGGACATGTCAAATTAGATGAATTGACCCAAATTGTTGGCGCGGCAAAGGCCCTAACACTAGTTTCT
This sequence comes from Crocinitomix algicola, assembly GCF_001661595.2. Classification (GTDB taxonomy): domain Bacteria; phylum Bacteroidota; class Bacteroidia; order Flavobacteriales_D; family Crocinitomicaceae; genus Crocinitomix; species Crocinitomix algicola. Next base: position 241,111 of record NZ_LYPF02000002.1, on the reverse strand, counting down.
TATTTTGAAGGATTTGGCATTCCATTGGTTGAAGCAATGCGCGCAAATGTGCCTATTTTAACAAGTAATAAAACATCATTGCCAGAAGTTGCAGGAAATGCAGGTTTGTGTGTTGACCCTTACTCAATTGAAGCAATTACCAAAGGAATGCAGGCCTTAGACTCGGATGACAACTTAAGAAAGGAACTCATTGAAAAGGGTCAAGAACAACAAAAAAAATTTTCATGGGATAATTCAGCGAAAATAATTTGGGAAGAAATAGTAAACGTGGGAACCAACTAAAACTGTTAGTATTTCATAGCTCGCGCCATCTCTCTCTTTGTATCCTTTTCTTTTAAATCGCTACGCTTATCATGTAGTTTTTTACCCTTGGCAATATGAATCCTAAGTTTGGCAAGATTTTTTTCATTAATAAATAATTTAGAGGCAACAATAGTAAGTCCTTTATCCCGAAGTTTGCGTTCAATCTTCTTGATCTCAATTTTATTTACCAATAGCTTACGATCTCGTCGAGGTTCGTGATTATAATAGCTCCCATTTTCATATTCTTGAATATACATATTTCGAATATACAATTCACCGTCACGAACAACACAAAATGACTCCATTATACTTGCCTTTCCATTTCTAATGGATTTCATTTCTGTTCCTGTTAAAACTATACCCGCTGTAAAGTCATCGATAAGTTCGAACTCAAACCTTACTTTTTTATTTTTTATATCAAGTTTAGACATGGTACTAACAAAGGTCTAAAAAAAATAGAGCATTTAAACTGTCGTGGCTCACTTTTTTTCTGATTTCTTCGTCTTATATTTGCAATAATGATTGATTTAAACGTATACAACAAACTTGAACCTAAAAAAGGAAGACTATTAATAACTGAACCTTTTGAAGAAAGTTCGTATTTCCACCGTTCTGTTGTTTTACTTTGTGAACATAATCAAGATGGGTCTTTTGGTTTTGTTTTAAACAATTATGTTGATGTGCAATTGACCGACTTTGAAGGATTGCCAGAATTTGAAACGAAGATTGGTCAAGGTGGTCCAGTTAGTTCTAAAAACCTTTACTATATCCATACTTTAGGAGATCAGTTACCTGAAAGTGTAGAAGTTTTTCCTGGTCTTTATGCTGGAGGAGATTTTGAAACATTATTAAACCTAATTCGTGTTGATGCAATTCAAGAAAAAGATGTTAGGTTCTTTTTAGGATATTCAGGATGGGTTGAAAAACAATTGGAAAGTGAATTAAAGCATAATGCGTGGTTAGTTGCTGACATCCATGATATTGGTGAAATAATGGACACCTCTAACAATCGTCTTTGGTCTGATTACATGGCCAGACAAGGTGGTAAATACAAAGCATTTGCCCATTTTCCAAAAAATCCTACATTAAATTAATAACTTGGTTTTGGAGTAATTACGTACTTCTCAATGTATTCAATTGCCTTATTTCTATTTTCTTCAATTGACATATAATGCTTAAATTGTGGATAAAGATCAAAATGAAATTGACTTATAAAAACGTACGGCTCAAGGAAACCTTCCTCTTTCATTTTATCCGCAAAGTGCAAAAATTCAGGTAAATCGTGCTGATTTTTATTCAACATATAGCGATAGGAATAAACTTCTAGGTAATGGTCTTCAATCTTTTCATTGTCGGATATGATTCCGTCTTTCGAACAATAAGAAACAGCCATTTCACGAGCAAGACGGTAATCTCTCCAAATCTGCATGTTAGATAAATCATTCTGCGGTTCTCTTGTCACACTATTTGAGTAAAAAGTTCGTGTAATTCGGCGCTCATTCATGTATTTATTTTCAACATCCAAAATTCCATTTAATTTATATTTCATGTTGAAACCTGGATATATTGTCAGGGCTTCTAGGCTTTCCTTTTTTGCGCGATAATACAAACCTTTCTCTGTTAAATAATTTATAATATAAATCCTTGGCTCTAACATATTAGGTTTTAACTTTCTTGCAAGTTGATAATAAACAAATGCACTATCAGCGTTATCTTCAAAGGCCATAGATTCACCTAAATATAACAATGGTTTATAATAGTTACTATCTTCTTGTAAAGCTTTTATAAAGTTCATTTTTGCCAACTCATAGTCCTGCTTCTCAAAAAAAGTTTTTCCCTCTTCGAAATACAATTTTGCTTTTTCTGAGATTAAAGTATCAGGATCTTCATGAACCAATAAACTATGAATTATTCTATCTCCTGTAGGTGATGTGGCCTCAATTGTTCCACGACGGCAAGCCGCTATTAAATCGCTTTCTTGTTCATTCCCCTTAAGAATGGCATTTATATCAAGCTTACCCGCTTTCTTATTATTTACATATCCTTCTAAACCGGCCTCTTTTATTTTTAAATACTTCTCGTATTCCATTACAATTAAAGATTCATGAGCGTAAGGGGTATTTTTGATTTGAGTGGCCATGTAATCCTTTAATCTTGTTAATCCTGCATTCACCCCTTTTTTATGATAGACTTTCCAGCATTTTTTTATTTTTTTTGAATCGCGAGAGTCTTGAGCACTTAGGGTAAACACCGTAATAATTGCAATGCATAATGATAAAATACGTTTAATAAGATAGTTCATTTGTAGGGTTATTTTTTTTACTTAAAGATTCCATTTTTTATTCAATAAACTGACCAATTTTGAGGCCATTTCATTTATATAACTTTTAGATCTAAATTTTTTAATCCATCTTACTCCATTTATAGCATTGGTAAGAAACATTTCATCAGCAGCTAATAGGTTTTGCGGATTTAAATTGCATTCGTAAACTTTAATATTGTTTTCAATGGCTAAATTGATTATTTGCATTCGCATTGTTCCACCTAAACAACCTGAGTCCAAACTTGAAGTATAAAGTACACCATTGCTCACTAGAAATAAATTAGAACTTGTACTTTCTATAATGCTATTCTTTTCATTCAAGATTAAATGGTCATCTAAGCCTTTTTTAACGGCTCTTATTCGACCTAAAATATAGATTAAGCAGTTTTTAGTTTTAAAATTAGACAGACTATTGATTGGTTTTTTTATTTCATCAAAAAGGTCCACTACGAGCCCTTCTTGATTTAATCTAAATTCATACTCTGGTATTCGATCCGCCTCAATTAAATAATCAACTTTGTTGGATATGGGCAAAAAATGTCCACCAGTTTTACGATCAATTGAAAGACGAACACGGGCGTTTAAGTCGATTTCATTTTTTATTAATAAGGTATGAATTTCACGTTCGAAAAACGCAAAATCAAAATCGCTTGGCACCTCCATTTCCAGCGCTTCCATTCCATCTAATAAACGGTTTAAATGTTGTTGTAGGTTTAAAGTTTTCCCTTTTACTACACGAATTGTTTCAAACAATCCATCACCATATAAATACCCTCTATTACCAGCTTCAAGCACATAGCCTTCGGCGGAAAGTAAATTTCCGTTACTATTTACATATTGACTCATCTTGTAAAATGATTTAAAAAGTTTGCCAAATAGTCTAAATCCACACAAGACATAAAAATAACTCCATAAATTGCTCCAGAAATGTGCGCGTCATGAGCAATTCCTGTTCCTCCTCTTTTCGCTAAAAAATACTCCGCGACAAGAATTAAAGGTCCAAAAATATATGCTGGTACATAAATAGGTAAAAAAAGTAAACCTAGTTCGATAGTAGGGTTCATTAAAATAAACGCAAATAGCACAGCCATTACGGCTCCTGATGCTCCAAGGGCGTTGTAGCTAGGATTGTCTTTGTGTTTATTAATTGAATAAAGCGATGCCATTAATATTGCACTTAAGTACAAAAAAGCAAAAAGTGCATGTCCCCATAACTCGTAACGGTATACTAAACTCTTTTCCAATACTTCTCCAAAACTATAAAGTACGTACATATTAAATCCTAAATGCATCCAATCAGCATGAATAAATGCATGTGTAAATGTTCGGTACCATTTTTTAAAATGAGTAACGTCATAAGGATTTAATAATAATCGCCCTTTCAGCACATTATCTTCAATTGCCTTAACGGAAATTAAAATTGTTACGGCTAATAATAAATAAGTAATGTACATTTGCTAATAAGTGGGCTTTATATGATTCCAGTTCTGTATATTTAAACTGAAATGCGGTTAATAATTCTATCTGTTATACTAAAATTAGTGTTTTTCGTTACACTAACAAGTTGTTCAAACAATTCTGCTTTGACAACAGAAGAAGGTATTGAATTAAGCGAGCAACTCAAAAAGAAATTCTACGAAACGAAACAGCTTGAATATAAAGGGGATACATTAGTTGCAAGTACCGAGGTTTTAAGCTTTTATAAAAAGTCAGATTATGTTCCGATTTGGATTAACGATAAAGGTTTAACGGAAAAAGGCAAAAAACTGAAAATTATAATTGATAGTTCATATTTTGATGGTTTTATTCCAGAGATGTTTCATGCCAATACCATAAACTCATTAATTGATTCTTCATTAATGGATGCAGAACTTTTACTTACCAACGCTTTTTTTCTATATATTTCTCATATTACTTTGGGCTGTATCGACTCTTCAACGTACAGCTATCAGTGGAAAAAGGACTCTTTAGATTTTAGTATAGATGAACAACTCAATCGAGTTAAAGCAGGCGAAAATCTTCATTCCATCATTTACGAGCATGAACCTAAAAACTGGGAATACCTTCAACTTAAAAAAGGACTAAAAAAATATCTTGTAAATTTCCCATTAGATACTATGCATTTTAAAATTCCTAATATTAGGGATGATTCAAACGCTTGTTACAATCAAGCAAAATCAGTGTTATTAGCCTATCATTATTTGGATTCTGTGGGTGCAAAAAATGATTCTTTGTTTCTTCGAGAACTAAAAAATTTTCAACTCCAACATGGGTTAAAAGATGACGGAATAATTGGCACATGGACTGGCAAATCCCTTGAAAAAAGTAATCAAGATCGTTTTTATCAAGCCGCCTTAAGTCTAGAAAAATGGCGTTGGAAAAAAGAATCTCCTACCCGATACATCCGGGTAAACATCCCAGAATTTAATTTGTATTTTATTGATAGTGGTCGTGTTAAGCGTAAACACAGGGTTGTTGTAGGGGCATATAAAACCCAAACACCAGAATTTAAGGCCAAAATGGAACGAATGGTTACCAATCCATATTGGCATGTACCCTACTCTATTTCTTCGACAGAAATTTTATATCATGTTAAAAAAGACAGCGCATATTTACAAAGTAAAGGATATAAGTTGTTTAAAAAAGGGGAGGAAATTGATCCGAATACCGTTGACTGGGCTACCATTCGTGAAAAGAATTTTCCATATCGAGTAAGGCAAGAAGGGGGATCAGGTAATAGTTTAGGCAAGATTAAATTTCTATTTCCAAATATCCACGCTGTTTTTGTTCATGACACTCCTTCTAAGAGACTGTTTTCAAATGATGTTAGGGCTTATTCACACGGTTGCGTGCGATTAGAAAATCCATTTCTTTTGGCGAAGTCGATGTTAGAATTGGACGCATATAAAATGGAAGCAGATACATTGGATAGCATTGTAATTAGAGGTGAACAAAGAGTATTAGAGTTAAATGAACCTTTTGAAGTTCAAATCGAATACTTTACCGCTACTGGTGATAGCGCTGGAAACATAATTTTTCATCCAGATATTTATGGAAGAGATGAAAAGTTTTTTGTTCACACTTATTCAAATTTTAAATAATAATGAAAGATACCTCACCTGCTATTCCTCGGGCAGAAAAAAAAACAACCGTTTTAAAGAAGCACGGACACGAACGAATTGATCCTTATTATTGGATGCGTGAACGCGAAAATCCGGAAGTAATTGACTACTTAAATAAAGAAAATGAATACACAGAGTCTGTACTAGGTAGTACTAAAAATCTTCAATTAACCCTTTTTGAGGAAATGAAAGGTAGAATTAAAGAAGATGACAGCTCAGCTCCCTATTATAAAAATGGTTATTGGTATTATAGCCGATATGAAACAGGGAAAGAACTTGAAATATATTGTCGGAAAAAAGAAAATTTAAATGCCGAAGAAGAGGTTCTTTTAGATGAAAATGAACTTTGTAAAGATTTGCCTTATTACGAAGTAGTGGCGTATGCTATAACAATGGATAATCGCCTTATGGCATTTACCGAAGATATCACAGGAAGACGTCTCTATCAAATTCGATTTAAAAACTTAGAAACTGGAGAAATTTTGCCGTATTGCATTGAAAATGCAGGAAGTGATTTGGCTTGGCACAATGATAATGTTCACCTCTATTATTCTTTAAAGGACACCGAAACCCTGCGCCCTTATTTAATTCAATCAATTAATATTGAAACAAAACTTAAAAAAGAAATATATCAAGAAGAGGATGATACATTTATTGTCAACCTCAATAAATCTTCTGACTATAACTACTTATTCATTGGGTGTCACAGTACATTAACAACTGAATTTTTGTTTAAATCGGCGAACAACCAAGTTGATTTCGTTTCTTTTATACCAAGAGAAACTGGTCATGAATATTACCCTGAATCGGCCGGAGGCAAGTTCTTCCTCAAAACTAATCACGCTGCAAAAAACTTTAAAATTGTAAGTTGCAACCTAGAAGGGAGAACCCCTGAAAACTGGGAAGTGATTCAAGAACATAATGAAACTGTTTTCATTGAAGATTTTGAGGTCTTTAAAACACATCTCGTAATACAAGAAAAAATTGCTGGTTTAAGTCAGTTAAACGTTTATTGTTTGACCGATATGAGTCATCGCCAATTGCCTCCTACAGAAGAAACGTATTTACTTTATCTAGAAAACAATCCTGAAGCAGACCATCAATCTGTTCGAATTGGGTACAGTTCAATGACCACACCACATACAATCTATGATATAAACCTAGAAAGTTTTGAGTATACGTTAATAAAACAAGCACCCGTTCTTGGTGATTTCTCACCGAATGAATATCATTCAGAAAGAGTTTGGGCAAAAGCGGAAGATGGTACGCACATTCCCATTTCTTTAGTCTATAAAAAGGACCTATTTCAGAAGAATGGTAAACAACCCTTGTTACTTTATGCATATGGTTCTTACGGATCAACTATTGACCCCTACTTTAGCTCGGTTAGATTAAGTTTACTCGATCGAGGATTTGTGTTTGCTATTGCTCATGTAAGAGGGGGTGAATATCTGGGTACACCGTGGTATGAAGGTGGTAAGCTCCTTAAAAAGAAAAATTCGTTTACAGATTTTATTGCTTCAGCCGAATTTCTTGTTTCAGAAAAATATGCACATGTTGATAAATTATTTGCTATGGGAGGTAGTGCTGGAGGTCTCTTGATGGGAGCGATAGCAAATTTAAGACCTGATTTATGGCGCGCCATAATTGCTCAAGTACCATTTATGGACGTGGTTACCACAATGCTTGATGATAAAATTCCTTTAACTACAGGAGAGTACGATGAATGGGGAAATCCAAATGAAAAAATCTATTATGATTATATGCTTTCATATTCTCCATACGATCAAATTTCATCTCAGCATTATCCTAAAATACTTATTACAAGTGGTCTGCATGATTCACAAGTGCAATATTGGGAACCTACGAAATACGTTGCCAAGGTTCGCGATTACAACTTGAGTTCGAATGAAATTTTATTAAAAACAAATATGGATGCTGGCCACGGTGGCATGTCGGGAAGGTATGAACAACTGCAAGAAATGGCTTTTGAGTATGCCTTTATTCTGTGGGCACTTGAGCATTAATTACTTTTCACAATACGTTTTATATAAATCTAAATAATCCATTATTATTTGAATGGCATCCTGTTTTAGGGTGTCATTTTTATAGGTTGTATTTTTTAGATTTTTAACTCCCAAATTATATACCTCGCACCATTCGCTATCAAAAGCAACCTGTCCGGCAATCAATGTATATACGACAGCAGGAGCCATGCTTTTGGGCTCACGCTCAGCGGCGACTTTTGCAGCATAAAGTGCCTTCTCGGGATTATCATAATCTGACATTGCCTGGAGATACGCCCAACACAATAAATCATCTCCCTTTAAAAAGGATAAATTTCCCTTTTGTTCATCTGACACTTCTGTGGAGCGCAAAAAATCAAACACCTGAGGTTGCAGCCCACTTCTATTCTTCAAAAGATATCTTTCGAACTCTTGAATATAGGTAGATTGTCCCCAACCCAATGCGTTTATTGCGGCAATTTTAATTACGGGATCTTTCCGCTTGTTTAGTAAAAATTCAACAAAGTATTGATCAAAACCACGCTCTTGGACATGAATAACCATTTCTTCTGAGCTATAAGCTTTATAAAAATCGGTTGAAGTTAATGGGGAATCCGAAAAACCAATTTTGGATAAAATCAAAAGTGAAAATAGTAGAAAATTCTTCATCCTTTTTGCAATTAAATGTTTAAACAAAAATAGTGTGTGAGTCAACTAATTCAAAGTTCATACCAAAACAATTTATTTTAATTATTAACACTGAATTATTCGTTTCTTCTTTCAAAAAGGATATAATTTAATCATTTTTATTGATTTCGAATAAAAAATCGCAATAGAAAGCTAAAAGATTATAATTAATTTTACCGCCTAATGAAATTTGATAAACAAAGCGCAAAAGATTTAGAGTTTGATGTAGTTTGCCAACTGCTTTCAACGCATTGCAAATCGCAAAAAGCAAAGCAAAATGCGATGAACCTGAATTTTTTTGAATCACCTGAAAAACTCAAACAAGAATTCGATTTATTGGCCGAGATTCAAACAATTTTCAATGACGATGGATTAAGTTTTCCCCACCCAAACGCTGAAGATATAGATACTGCATTAAATATTTTAAGAATTGAAAATGGGGTTCTCATCCTTTCTGAGTTATTAAAAGTATATTCCCTTTGCGCTGGCACAAAACAAATTATTGATTTTGCACGAAACAATCAAATTCAGTTTCCTCTAATTTTTGGTGCATGTGAACATATCACAGGAATTAAAGAAATACTGACCACAATCACGAGTATTTTAGACATCAAACAACTCAAGATTAAGGACAATGCAACACCTAGATTAGCAGCAATACGACAACGTCAAAAAACCAATCAGGTTGAAATCAATAAAAATTTTGATCGAGCTCTGAGAAAGTATAAACAAGAAGATTTATTGGGTGAAATAGAGGAAACTTTTTTAGAAAACAGGAGGTTATTAGCTGTTCTATCGCAATACAAGAAAAGGGTTCCTGGTAAATTATACGGTGTTAGTGCTAAAGGTAACTTTACCTATATCGAACCTCTGGAAAACGTTGAACTAAACAAAATACAAGAGCAATTAAGAATCGATGAAAATAACGAATTGTTCATAATACTTGAAAAGGTAACGAAAGCTTTACGTTCCGAAAAAAAACAATTAAAAGCCTTCCAACGATTGCTTGTTCGCTTTGATTTGCTTAGTGCAAAAGTAATGTTTGCATCAACCTATAAAGGAATTCGTCCGCGATTTAATCAATCCCAGTCTATGCATTGGGAAGATGCTGTTCATCCTCTCCTCTATTTGAAAAATCAACAATCTAACCTAAAAACCATAGGGCAAGAAATTATTTTGAATGAAAACGGTCGATTCTTGGTGATTTCCGGACCAAATGCAGGTGGAAAATCGATTACCTTGAAAACGGTAGGTTTGTTGCAAATGATGTATCAATGCGGATTATTTTTAAGTGTGTCTGAAACAAGTTCGTGTTGTTGGTTTGATCAAGTTTTATCCGATATTGGAGATAACCAATCGATAGAGAACCAATTGAGTACGTATAGCTATCGGTTAAATAGGATGAACTTTTTTCTGCAGACAGTCAATGATAAAACGCTTTTATTATTGGATGAATTTGGTAGTGGATCAGACCCTGAACTTGGTGGCGCCTTAGCGGAAGTATTTTATAAAGAGCTCTACAATAGATCGGTTTATTCCGTAATCACAACTCATTACACCAATATTAAAATATTAACGTCTTCATTACCTTCTGCAGAGAATGCTTGTATGTTATTTGATACAAAAAAATTAACACCATTATTCCAACTATCTATTGGTCTACCAGGCTCATCATTTACCTTCGAAGTAGCTGAGCATAATGGAATTCCTAAAGAGCTGATCGAACAAGCGAAATTAGAGGTTTCTGAAAACAAGCTTAAAGTGGATGCATTATCAGCTTCTCTACAAAAAGAAAAATCAAAGTTTAAGCGTATTAATAACGAGCAGTATAAAACTCAAAACAAAGCCAAAAAAAGCATTCGAGAATACAACGAAAAATTGGAACGGTTACAAGAAAAATCCGAACGAATCAATCGTTTCATCGAACAGCAACAAAAATTTGTCAATATCGGTAAAAAGTTTTATGAAATCATAGGAAAATTTAAACATCATAAAACGAATAAAGCCATCAACGAAGCTTTAAAAAAATTGGCTTCCATTGAAAAGTCTAAGATTCTTGAACAAGACAAACCAGCAGTTTTAGAGAAAAATCTCCAACAACCGGCAGTACCAAAGAAAACGCAAGAAGACATTCAAAAAGAGAAAGCGATAGAAGCAGCGATAGAACAGGAAAAAGCAGCAAAAAAAGAAGCCACTTTAATAGTTGGTAACAAAATAAAATTGAAAAACCAATCGACGAAAGGCGTATTATTGGAGCGCGATGGTAAAAAACTAACAGTTCAAATTGGTAATTTTATCATTAAAACCACAGTATCTGAAGTTGAAGGATAATTGAAAATGCGATTAAACTTTTCATATCAGCAATATTATAAATTGATAAAACTGACCTTCTTAATCTACTTATTTTCAATCAACCTAAATTCAATTGCTCAGGTAGAAAGTCATATTCGTAAAAAACATGAAATCAGCGGACGTATTTCACCCAAATCAATCGTAACGAATGGTCAAGGGGTTTTTGCTGCACAAAATATGATGTACAGGCATACTGTTGTTCTTTATAATCAAGAAGGACATGAAATAACGACAATAGATGACGGTGTCAATTTAAGTGAATTCGGCTATAAGAATTATAAAGAAAATTATTATCGTGGAGCTCCCGTTGAAGGTGTTTTTACTGAAGATGGCAACTATCTTTGGGTTTCAAATTATGAAATGAAAGGCTCCGAATTTAATAAACCGGGGTGTGACCAATGCGTGGGCAGTAATTATGACCCTAGTTTTATTTACAAAATAAACTTAAAAACGCATAAAATAGAATCCGTTATTAAAGTGGGTTCTGTTCCAAAATTCATTGCCATGTCAACCGATCAAAAAACGCTTATCGTTTCTAATTGGGTAAGTTCGGATATTTCTATAATCGACTTAGTTAAAGAGGAAGAAATCAAACGGGTTAAAGTTGGCCTTCATCCTCGAGGCATTGCAATTAACAAAGACGGCACAAAGGCCTATATAACCGTAATGGGTTCAACAAAAATTGCTGTGGTAGATTTAATGGATTATTCGGTAAATTATATTAAAGATATTGGCAAAGCTCCAAGGTCTATTCTCCTAACAAATAATGATTCTACTTTACTAGTATCTGTAAACTCCAGTAATAAAATTGTAAAAGTAGACTTAAAAACTGGAAAAAGGCAAATGTGTGAAACGGGTTCAGGTCCGAGAAGCATGACCTTATCTCCAGATGAAAAATGGTTGTATGTTGTAAATTATTTTGACAATAGTTTTTCGAAAATTAATACCTCATCAATGCTTACTGAAGCAACAATAACTACTGGCGAAAAACCAATTGGAATATGCGGAAATTGGCAGCAAAATGACATTTGGGTAGCTTGTTACAGTGGGAAAATCGAAATATTTCACGATTTTAAGCTCCCCTCTTTTAAGGAAGAAGATTTGACTGAAAATTTATTTAGTTTTCTGTATACACCACAAAATTCGGGTCAACCGACAACGCCTTCTTTACGGGTAGATAAAAAAAAATCAAAAAGTAACACCGAAGTTGATAGCAACGACACTTCAATGAAATCAACCATAAAAGATACACTTGGAAATTATCATATCATCATAGGTGCTTTTTCGATTCCTGAAAATGCCGAAAAAAGGAAAAATGAACTCCTTGCTTTAAATTACAGAGCAACTGTTCTAAAGGGAAAGTATAATTACGTTTCTATCGAAAATTATTCAAGTGAAATAGCCGCAGAGGAAGCAAAGGTTCATATTCAAAAACAAGTCGAAGGATGTTCTTCAGCTTGGGTTTTATATTGGAAATAAAAAAAGCGCGCTAACCATGGCTAGCGCGCTAAGTGAATTACAAACCTTTACAGGTATATTAAACTAGTTGGTTAGCTCCTTTGTATTCAATTTTTCAGCGTCAATAATCGTAACATTTATTTCTCGATCCTTGGCACTTTCTTGAAATTCCATTATCACTTCTCTAATGTCATAATCAATGTCATGGCACAATGTTAAATCTATTTCAACAGACTTACCATCTTCAATTTCATCCAATGTTTTAACAATAACCGCTTTGTTTAAAAAAGTAGCATGCTGCGATAATGCTAAATGAATAATACCATCATTTTCTTTTGGTGCAACGAAATAAGATAACTTATAGTTGTTGTACAGGATAATTAAAAACGCAACTCCCAATCCTACTCCAACTCCAACCAACAAATCAGTTAGTAACATTACGATTATAACAACGAAAAATGGGAAATACTGCGCAAATCCACTTTTTACGATTGCCGCGATCGATTTAGGGCTTGCCAATTTATAACCTATCAATATTAATACTGCTGCCAAAGTTGCACGGGGTATCATGTTCAATAACCAAGGTAATGCTATTACAAATGACATTAAAAAGACACCATGCAAAACTGCTGATTTTTTAGTTTTTGCACCTGCATTCATATTAGCCGTTGAACGAACAATAACTTGTGTGATTGGCAATCCACCCAATAATCCTGAAGCCAGGTTTCCAAATCCTTGTGCTTTTAATTCTAAATTCATTGGTGTACGACCTTTGTCAGGGTCCATTTTATCAGTTGCTTCAACACATAATAAAGTCTCCAAACTTGCAACTATTGCAATGGTAAAGGCTACAACATAAACTTGAGGATCTGATAGAGCCGAGAAATCAGGGAAGTAAAATTGAGCTTTAAACTCAGTAAAATCATTTGGTGTTGGCACGGATACCAAATGTTCTCCTGAAACAGCAAAATCTGGATTATCGACCAATAACAACGCCGCAAAAATTGAAACGATAATTGCTACAAGTGGACCAGGAATCATTCCTAAAATTTTATTTGATTTAATCATTTTAGTTCCCCAAAAAATCAGAATGGCAATTGAAATAACTGCTATAAGCGTTGCTCCGATATGCACGTTATCCATCATATAACCTAACTCTGAAAAAGTATTATGTCCATCAACTTGATTAAAACCTAAATCTCCTTCCGGATCTTTATCATACCCAAAAAAGTGTGGAATTTCTTTGATAATAATGGTTATTCCAATACCCGCTAACATCCCCTTTATTACAGATGAAGGAACGTAATAAGCGACAAAACCTGCTTTTAAAAATCCTAATGCAATTTGAATAACACCTGCCAAAGCAACAGCTACTACAAACTTTTCATAACCTCCGTTATCAAATCCTCCAAATCCAACTATTGCCGCTGCAACGATGGTAATTAGACCAGCAGCAGGACCTGATACTCCAAATTTTGATCCACTTATAGAGCCTACTACAATACCTCCAATAATACCTGAAATTAATCCTGGAAAAACAACACCACCAAAAGCGGCCATTCCATCCATCTCTGCATAACTTGTTGAAGCTAATGAGATTCCTAAACATAGTGGCAAGGCCACAAAAAACACGACTAATCCAGCCGCAAAATCAAACTTTAAGCTTGAAAAAAAACTTTTATTCTCTTTCATTTTTATTTAATACATGGGGTGACATACCTAAAAAGTACGACACAATTCGGTTTATAAAACACTTTTATGGCCAAATGTTGACCACAAATATTCGTCAGGTTTAAATTTACCGACGAAATCATTTGGTATTAAACAATAAACTCTGGAGGGGGACTTGGGGTTTCTTTTTTAAAAGCTTGATATAGACTAATGTAATAAAAATAGAGATGCTTATGATTCAATTGAATTTGTTCAAAACTAAAATCTAAAAAGTTATCTTCTAAACTATGACAAACACGTTCTTCCAAAATTCTACTTTGGCCTGAATCTTCTTCTTCAACCAATTGAAAAACCTGAGGACTACTCCATTCTGGATAGAAAAAGCCGATTACCGGTTGCAATAAAAAAAAGTAAAACAAATAAGAAACAAATAACCTCTTTATACCTAAAAGGTCACTACTCATTCCTATTTTACTTTGTTCTGGCATTAGCACAAAGTTAAATGTTTACAGTCCTAATCAAAAATAATCAGGATTTAAATTTTTGTTAATTTTCAAAAAACACCCTTCAATTCCTTTCTTAAGACCAAAGGTTTCATTATATTGTTGGAAGAAAATGTTGACCATTTAAAGCATTTGAAATGCTTTTGTAATTCCCCCCACCGTCAACCGACTAAAGATTAGATAACCTTACTTTTAGTTAAAAAAAATAAAATACAATGAAACAGGCTATATGGAATGGAGTAGTGATAGCGGCAAGCGAAAACACAGTAAATATTGAAGGAAACCATTATTTCCCGCCTGGTGATGTTAAAAGGGAATTTTTAATTTCATCAGACACGCATACAATTTGCCCTTGGAAAGGTGAAGCTTCTTACTACAGCATTGAAGTAGCTGACGCACTAAATGAAGATGCCGCATGGTACTACCCCGAAACTTCTGAACTCGCGAAAAATATTAAGGGATATATAGCCTTTTGGAAAGGTGTTGAAGTAAAATAAATCCATGCATAATAACCTTCTTAAAAAGTTCATCCATACGCGGGAAAACTCTGAAAAAAGATGCGAGCACCTCGAAATCGAGGACTACTCCGTTCAACCTATTGTTGATGTTTCCCCTCCAAAATGGCATCTTGCCCACACAACGTGGTTTTTTGAACAATTTGTCTTAGTTCCCCACGCGAAAAATTACAGCGTTTATAATGAGCGATTCGCTTACCTATTTAACAGTTATTATAATACAGTTGGAGATCGAGTTCTGCGGCCAAATAGAGGATTAATGACGAGACCAACTGTAAAAGAAATTTATAGGTATCGGGAATATGTTACAAGCGCCATGATTGAATTCCTGGAAACAGATTATAATAGTGACCTAAAGTCAATAATTGAACTAGGAATAAATCATGAAGAACAACATCAAGAATTGCTTATGTATGATATCAAGTACATACTAGGAAATCAACCGTACTTCCCGACATATCAAACAAATATTCGTTTTTCATCAGAAGAAGTTAAACAAGAGTTTGCAAAAATAAATGCGGGAATTTATCAAATTGGTTATGATGGAAACGGCTTTTCTTTTGACAACGAACATGGAAAACACAAAGTTTATCTGGAAGAATTTGAAATTTCTAACCGACTCGTCACTTGCGGCGAATATTTAGAATTCATGAAAGATGATGGGTATAAAAAGTTTGAGTTATGGCATGCCGATGGGTGGAACTTTATAAATACCCATAATATTAACGCCCCATTATATTGGTACAAGAAAAAAGGCCAATGGTTTTCGTATGATTATAAAGGTTTTGATAAAATAGATAAAAATCTACCTGTCAGTCATATTTCATATTACGAAGCTTTTGCATTTGCGAATTGGAAGAAAATGCGTCTTCCAACGGAGTTTGAATGGGAAGTTTCTCAGCATCTTTTTAAATGGGGACAAGTATGGGAGTGGACAAGCAGTGCTTATCAATCCTATCCCCGGTTTAAAACTGAGAAAGGAGCAATTGGAGAGTATAATGGCAAATTTATGGTCAATCAACAAGTGCTAAGAGGTGGGTCTATCGCTACCATTCCAGGACACTCAAGAAATACTTATCGCAATTTTTTTAACCCGCAATTAAGGTGGCATTTTTCAGGAATTAGATTAGTAAAATAAAAGATGAGCACATTCGCCAATCACGTTAAAGAAGGACTGAGTAAAAAACAAAAACAGTTATCATCAATGTATTTTTATGATGATAATGGAAGTCGCATATTTCAAGAAATTATGGCTATGCCAGAATACTACTTGACAAATAGCGAAATGGAAATTTTCGAATCGCAATCTCAATTGATCTATAAATCTCTTGGATTCACTGAAGAATTTAGCATCTTGGAACTCGGTGCAGGTGACGGAGCAAAAACAGAAATTTTATTGCGCCAATTCCTAAAAAACTCAAATAAATTCACCTATCGACCGATAGACATATCGCAAGAAGCTAACGATATCTTGCAAGAAAAAATGTCCCAGAACCTGCCCTACCTTAAAATTAACCCCGCAACAGGAGACTATTTTGAAGTATTAAAAAAAATAAAAAAGGAAAAAAAGCCTGTCTTACTTCTTTTCATTGGAAGCAATATTGGAAATTATTCAAAAATTGCTCTTCATAGTTTACTTGAACTCTTGCAAGAAACAATGAAAGTTGGAGATCAAATCTTAGTTGGAGTCGACCTTAAAAAGCATCCGAAAACAATTTTAAATGCTTACGATGATCCTCACGGCATAACGAAACGATTCAACTTAAATTTATTGAAGAGAATTAATTCAGAGCTTAAAGGGAACTTCGAACTAGAAAATTTTGATTTTTATGTTTCTTATAGTCCTGAAACTGGCGAAGTCAGAAGTTACTTAGTGAGTCTAATTGATCAGGTCGTGAAAATCGAGGGATTAAATCAACTGTATACTTTCGAAGCTGGAGAATGTATTTGGACAGAATTATCGAAAAAATATGATATGGAGGAATTAAATGAATTATTCTCAAAGCATGGCTTTAAATTGAAAGCACAATTCAAAGACAAAAAATCGTATTTTGTTGATGCCTTATTTGAGCGTCTTTAATCCCACTTTACACTGCATTCATCAACTTTATTGCTTCGCGTTCTTTCCAAGTATCGTACATTCGAATTATAGCATTAAAAATTTCTCCGTTCGACATTGTATTTTTAAAACCAATCTTTTCTTTACCGAGCGTAATTATGCTCTTGTGTCGAATATCAAATTCATTAAATTCAACGATACATGAAGTATGTTTTTCTCTAATCTCACTGATTAAATCTCCATGAACTTTCACAAAAAGTTGCTCTACTGCCAACCTTAAATTATTCTGTACCTTTTCACTCATAAGTCGTAGACTGTTCTAATGCAAATTCGTTTAATTTTTGCTCGGGTTAATATGTTTGTGGGAACACAATTTATTCTATTTATACTTACGAATATGAGAAAAA
Source organism: Crocinitomix algicola (assembly GCF_001661595.2). Classification (GTDB taxonomy): domain Bacteria; phylum Bacteroidota; class Bacteroidia; order Flavobacteriales_D; family Crocinitomicaceae; genus Crocinitomix; species Crocinitomix algicola. The sequence goes on along the minus strand of NZ_LYPF02000002.1, from coordinate 223,705 downwards.
ACAATTACAATCACAAGTCTTAGCGCACTGATACAGTATATGTTACAACACGTAACAAGAATCGAAAAACCACTGTATTTAAGTCAAAATACTTAGATTTTAATTTTTAAGAATTATAGATTGCTCAAAAACATAGGTGTTTTCAAATTCACCCTTTTTCATCAATCTAAGTATAAATACTGAAGATGTTTTTTTAAAATTTTTCGAAAAAAATTTTTTATTGACAAGATTTTGCGATTGAAATGATCTTTTTAATTGGGGTATTCTGGAGATCTGTATAGTTAGGATATTCTTTCGCTACCACATCAACTGCACAATCACAAAAATTCATTGCTTTATCTTCTGCTATTATTTTGCTGGCATTTGTCTCACAATTTTTAATAAATTCCTCAACTTGGTGGCTTGTCCAGTATTTCAACGCAGCACGTTTAAAAACAGAGCAACTTATAAATCCAAAAACTAAAATTGAGAAAATTGTAACTTTCATTCTGCTTGCTTTTACTTTGATTGACAATTTAACTAATTTTTACAATTTTAAATCAAAAGCCTTTGGAATATCTTAAATTTGCCAAAAATGAATCAATTGCGTACATATATCAGTTTATTATTGGTGATGGGTATTTTTGTAGGTACTCTTTGGCAAACTCTAACGGTTGTTCATTTCTATTTCTATCAAGACAGCATTACTGCCGAGCATTGTATCAACAAAGATAAACCAGCGTTGAATTGTAAAGGAAAATGTCATTTAAAAGAGCAATTAACAAAAACTAATCCTGATCAGAATAAAAACTTAGCAAATTCGAAAATAGTTAAGTCTGGCTTAATTTTATTTGCCTTTTTTAATTCGACTTCGGATAAAATATTTACTAAAGTTAATTACAAAACAGATTTCTCTTCAAATAATACCCAACTTTTGACTGGATATTTATCTACAGTTTATTCCCCTCCCGATTTCAAATAAGTTTTACACCAGTAATCAAGGATGATTACATGATCAAACATTTAATAAAAAACTTATTGTAAAAAACAATGAAACAATTAGTAATGAGCGCATTGCTCATGATTTCGTTTGTCGGATTTGCTTGTGACAACTGCAATGTATATTTAAGTCAATCCCCAAACGATTATAAAAATTCTATTGGCTTATATATGCGTCACCGTTTGATGTACGGAGCTTATGATTTTTTTGGAGAGATGACAAGTGTAATGCATGCTGGCCATGGTAATGATCCTGCTTTATGGGGCAACGACGTACAAGAAATTTTTCAAACATTTGAGTTTAGAGGAAATTACTATTTTAAAGAACGTTGGAAAACAACGGTTATCATTCCTATTGTGAATAATCAGCAAATCATTGATGATAAACAGCGCTATTTAATACGTAATATTGGCGACCCAATCCTCATGCAATCCTATCAACTGTACAATACAAAAAAGGACACAGGAGCAAGTAAATTCTCTCAACGTGTTATGGTTGGTATTGGTGTAAAATTGCCTGTTGGTAAAACAAACCTTAAGTACGAACAAGGAACACCGAATTTAGACCTACAACCTGGAAGCGGGAGTTGGGACATGGTGTCTTATATTTCTTATGGATTTAAAATCAACTCATTTGGCCTCAATGCAATCTCTAATGTTAAACTAAATGGAAAAGATCATTTAAATTATCGATACGGAACTGTAATCAACGGTTCTGTCAACCTATTTAATGATTTTAAGATTAATAAATCAACCATACGAATTCTTGCTGGATCGAGTACAGAATTAGCATTAAAAGATGCAAGCTATACCGCCTTTTACAATGAAAAAACGCTATACGATAATACAGGCGGACAGATTATTTTTGCCAACATGGGCATGCAATTTTTCTTTAAAAAACTCGTTCTTTTTGGCGAGTATCAACATGCAGTATCATCCGAACTAAATGGATTTTCGCAACTCTTAACTAAATCAAAATTAAACGTAGGTGTTACCTACAACTTAAAATAAATTAAAATGAAAAAAACAATAATAATACTCAGCACACTAACTCTTTTAATTGGATTTACGTCTTGTAAGAAAGACAAAGAGGATCCGACTATTACGGTAAGTTCTCCTGCTAACCACAGCGATTTAAAATGGGGAGAAACTGTGCATATTGAAGCAACGTTTGAAGATGACAGAGCTTTAAAAAACTACACTGTAATGGTAGGTGATGAAGATGGAAATCATAACGAAACGATCAACTTTATGGAAACAGGAACAACTGATGAATCAAGTTTTGAATTTCACGAACATTTTACAGTTCCTGAAGAAGCTCCTATGATGGCTTGGATTCACTTCACCGTTATAGACGCAGAAGATAAATCTGCTACAACTAAAATAATGCTTCATTTCGAAGAGTAATGATACATTTCAGGAGTTGAGAATTATTTTTTAGCTCCTGAAATTAAAATTAAAGGCATGAGAGATAAATCGTTAATTCTAGTTTTCGCAATTATTGGTTTTACGTTCATTACAGGATGTAAAAAAAGCGGTACTAAATTAAATTCTGACCTTAAGATTAGTTTTCAGACGACTGTGAATGGAACCGATTATGGTATAGGAGATTCATACAAAAACGATTTGGGTGTTGAAATTACTTATGAATTGTTTCAGTTTTATCTTTCTGATATTGAAATACACAATTCTGATGGTGAAAAACGACTCATAAGTGAAATAGAACTTTTCAAATTTAATTCGAATGGTATTGCAAATCTCGATTTTAAAGTGCCTCATGGTAATTACGAAAAAATAAGTTTTGGAATTGGTGTTAAAGCAACTTTGAATGATGCAGATCCTTCAAATTACGCCGAAGATGGTCACCCATTGAGTACTACTCAAAACACCTACTGGGGATGGGTAGGCAAATATAGGTTTGTGATGGCTGAAGGTCGTTATGATTCAGATGGCGACGGAACAATTGATGGAACATTTGCTTATCATACCGGCTATAATGTTAGCTACAGGACACTGAACCTCAATCACAACTTTGAGATAGACAAAAAATCAGCTAATACACTAAATTTTAATATAGACTTAAAAAAGCTTCTCGACAATCCAGGCAATGAAATAATTATTAGTGAAACGCCTTTTTACCATGGAGCAGCGGAAGATGAACACCTAACAATTAAACTGAGTGATAATTTTCAAAGTTCAATATCAATTACAGAATAAATAGTAAAAAACACTTTTTAAACGCAAACACTTTTTCTATGTGTTTGCGTTTTTCATTATTTTCACCCGTATGAATCGCTTTACACTAAGAGCAAGTCTTACTATTATAGTTGTTTACGCTGCAATTATTCTTTATCGGTATTTCACGTTACCACAGTTTATTAATGGCGACCCGCAATTTGAGTTTCACTCTGCTGAAATTGTTGAAAAAGACAATTATCAAACGTCAATTGAAATGGATCAAACAAAACAAATCAATTTACCCAAACAGCTTCAAACCTTCTACCTTTTTAATTTAAATTTTCCTTTCAATCGACAAAAAATAAACTTCGACTACAATGATAGTCTACTCACTTTTTTAAGGGATTCTTCAAATTACGTTTGGGGAGAAATTGGTACACCTGAGTTTACTAAGGCTTTAATTGGTTATGATAGTTTAAACGAAGCGAAACTACTCTTGAAAATAGACAAAGATGGGGCTTACATTCATTCTTACCCTTACCTGAGTTTAATGAAATGGGGACTATTCTCTAGAACCGCTCAACAGAAATTTGAAAATTACTTGGTTGAATAAAGCGGAGCTACGAATACAAATGGGAAAATAAATCAGCGATATTCGAACCTCTTAAATCTTCTAAAGTGTCGATATCATTTTTCTCGGGCAATTTTGATAGACTTTTATTTTTTGACCGCACCTCTTCTACCGTAACTTTTAATAAAGCATCAGTGCTCCAAGGTTTATTATCAAAAACAAATAGATTTTCTTTAGACTGTAAACCAATCAAATAATAACCTCCGTCTGCAGCAGGTCCAAAAATAAAATCATTATTCTTCAAAATTTCAAAAGCTTTCGACAATAGTTCAGAATTAATATCGGGCAAGTCTGCTCCAATTCCAATTATACGCTTATATCCTCGCTCAAAACCTTCTAAAAAAGCTCCTTTCATACGGTCTCCCAGCGTTTCTCCAGCTTGTAAAAAGTGCTCACTATTTCCCCAAGCGTCTAGGTCATCAAAATTCGAAAAATGCACTTGTACATCCGCATTGCTTACCCCCTCTGATTCTCGTTCAGTTAAATGATATAAATAAGTATACACCTCATCCGCACCATCTTGACCAATTGACTTTGCCAGCCGAGTTTTAGCCTTACCTTTAATTTTATTCTTCGCAAAAACGATTAACAAATTTTCTTTCATTAATATACGGGATTACCTTTTTCTAACCAGAGTTCCCATTTTTTTGAATAAACATGGACATTCTTTGTTTCTACACCATTATTATACACTGGGTACCCCATATTTTTCCAATGAATCAACCCTCCGTACAAATTATAAACATTAGTATACCCTGCCTTAACTAGTCGTTCCCCAATAGTCTCACTGCGCGCGCCTATGGTACAATAAACAACAATTAAATCGTTTTTGTTAAGACTTTCAACACGCTTTTTAGAATAAAAGAGAAATCCTACTTGCTGCGCGCCTTGAATTGTTGAAATTTCAAATTCTTTTTGTTCACGCGTATCCAACAAAACAACTTTAGCTCCTGTTGTTATTCGATGATATAACTCGTCTGGATAAATGAAAGGAACAGAAAACTCGTAATGTTCTTGTAGCATTTGATCATAGGCAGAACTTGAATCTCTCTGCGCATTAGCACAAAAAGAGAAAAATAGGCTAATTAAAATCAAATACCCTTTCATTGCTACCTTATTCGTTCAAACTCCAATTATAAGGAAGGTATTCAATTTTTGCATTTTCTTGAATTTGAACAGTGCTGTATTTATTTAAAAATCCAATTACTGATTTCGCCTCAAATTTAAAATCGTCCGCATACCAATCGAATAGTTTCGAAATTTTAATTTTTTTAGCGGAGATGATATTGTGTGAATTATTATTAATGAACTCTTTTGTCAATATGGTCAATTGCTTATCAATGTTAGCCGCTGTAAATGCTTTATTCCACAATTTCGGACATGACTTGGAAGCACAGTTAACCGCAAAATGTATCCGTGCATCTCTCATTTTCAATAGAATTTCTTTCTCTAAATAATCAAGGGTATAAGTTTTCCCTCCTAATTTTACCAATCTAAAATTCCAAATATCTTTACCACTAAAAGACAGGTCCTTAACCGACTTTGTTGGATATTTGAGTAAAACAAATTTAATTGTATACGCGTTGTATGCATTGATGTAATAGGCCTTTTTCGTTTTCTCTGACCAATCAGCATTAGGACCATTTGAACTAAGGTAAACTAAATAATCGTCCAATTTTTTCTCTTGAGTTTTAAGACCCTCATAATCAACCGTACCAATTGCCGACACATACGTTTGCAATAGTTTATTATATATTGAATGATCTGGAGCTTCACTAGCCATTATAATTCCAGAGAAAAAAAGTAATAAAATTGATAACGTATTTTTCATAATTTATGCTTCGTTGTTTGTTCTAAATACACAAAAATCAGTCCATTATTAATTGAGACGAAGAATATACCTTTTAATTACGAGATAATTCCCTGTATTGCAACAATTCATTTTAGGAATTAACGATAAGCATACCCATTGTGAAATAATAATTTTACATCCCAGGTATGATTCCTTTAGCAGATTGCGCCATTTCCATCTCTTTAGTTCTATACGATTGTTCTAATGCACGGTTTGCTGCCAACATAATTAACTGTTTCAATTCTTCACCTTGAAGTTCGTCATTAAAGGTCATATCAGTTATAACACCATTCCCGTTTACTTCAATTCTTACAGCTCCTTCTTTCGCCTCACCAATAAGTTTGATATGATTCAATCGTTCTTTAGCTTCTTCAGCTTTCGCCTGCATTTCCTGCATTTTTTTCATCATTCCATTTCCGAACATCTCTTATTATTTTCGTTAATTATTCAGCACAAAAATAAAGAACAAAACTTAATGAAGTACTATCTTTGGAGTCAAAAAGATAGAAAGCATGAGAAGCCTAATAGAAAATGCCTGGAATGACAGGTCTCTTTTAGAAAACAAAGAAACCATAGAAGCGATTAACACTGTAATAGCCGAGATAGACTCTGGTAATTTGAGAGTTGCAGAGCCCCTAGCTGATGGAACTTGGCAAGTTAATGAATGGGTAAAAAAAGCAGTAGTAATGTACTTTCCAATTCGCAAGATGGAGACTATTGAAGTGGGGCCTTTTGAATTTCATGATAAAATGGCGCTAAAAACTGGTTATAAGGAAAAAGGAATTCGAGTAGTACCCCATGCTGTAGCACGTTATGGTGCATATATTTCTTCAGGAGTAATTATGATGCCTTCTTATGTCAATATTGGAGCTTATGTAGATGAAGGAACCATGGTTGATACATGGGCTACGGTTGGTTCATGTGCTCAAATTGGTAAAAATGTACATTTAAGCGGAGGCGTTGGAATTGGTGGAGTGTTAGAACCTTTGCAGGCTGCACCTGTCATTATAGAGGATGATGCTTTTATTGGATCGCGATGTATTGTGGTGGAAGGTGTTCGGGTTGGAAAAGAAGCAGTTTTAGGGGCTAATGTTGTATTGACAATGTCAACAAAAATAATAGATGTCACAGGGGATGAACCTATTGTATTAAAAGGTCATGTGCCTGAAAGAAGTGTAGTCATCCCAGGATCATACACTAAATCTTTCCCAGCTGGAGATTTCAACGTGCCTTGTGCATTGATAATTGGAAAAAGAAAAGAGAGTACCGATAAGAAAACATCTTTAAACGATGCCCTACGCGAGAATAATGTCGCAGTTTAAAGTTTAATTCATTGATATTTGTGAATATTTAAAGCCGTAATTTATAATTATGGCTTTTTTTATTATGCAAGCATATTAAGCTGTATGTATTGCTGTCACTTAATTTCCTAACCTAAATGTGCAAACAAGATGCAACTATCATCAATTTTATTTCAATCGATTTAGTTCTTTATAACGAAAGTTTATATAAATTTACGCTTCGGAATTGAAGGGATGGGATGGAATTCGTTTGAAAAAAACATAATTTTTATTTCAAACGGTTAAAATAAGCCACAACTAAACATCAATATGAAAGTCCCACTACTAATTCGTTGCTAGTTGGGATTTTTTTTTATGCTACTACTTCCTCTTTCATGCATTGCTCATCTGGTCGCGCTCCGCAAAAGCTACAATTCTCCCCTTCTTTGGTAAACATTGGATTATTGCTGGCACATGTACCTTCAAATTTCCCATCCTTTTTTGCCCAAATTTTAATGGCGATACCCGCAAAACCCAATCCTAATAATCCTATTGCAATTAACGCTAATTTCATTTTTTAAAGTTTTGTACAAATTTAAGGATACTTTACTCCTTTCCCAAATGAAAACAAAAAAACCGTCTTAGTTTCCCAAGACGGTTCATAAAATTCAAAAATCAAGTCCTACTGAACCGATAATTTTACTGTTTTAACAGTTTCATTTGCTGTTGTTCTTACAACATAAATTCCTGGTGCAAAATCATTCACATCAACGGTATAAATATATTCTCCACCAGCAAGGTTTTGAGCTTGATTTACAAACACTACCTCACCGATATTATTATAAATTTCAACCGAAACATTAGACTCTTCTTCAATGGTTAATTTTAATTGTGCAATTTCATTTGCAGGATTTGGATATAATGAAATATTGAATTCATTCTGATCCAAATTCTCAATACCTGTATACTCTAAATGAGTTTGTCCAGCATTAATAATTTCTCCTGTAGAAGCATCAATTAACATCCCAATAAAATGTAACCAATCAGAACTCCAATCTGCACCTTTTGGTATTGTATAGGTATAAGATTCTGTCGTTCCTGCAGAAATATCAGCAGGAAGAGAACCAGCATCACCCAAGATTTGATCATTCGCTAATGCTACAGCCACGTGGTTATAAACCATGTCCGCAGCAGGAACAGGATTTGGAAGATCTTCGTATCCTCCCATTTCTCCGTAATCACCACCAGAGTAGTAATTAACTTGTGCATATCCTGATGCTGAACCGGCAACACGGTCATGTGTAATAACCGAAGCTAAACGATAATCTCCAGACAAGTCCGCAATAAATGTAGCCGATACTGTCACTTCATAATCATCTCCTGCGTCAACAACAGAAACATCGATAGATGCCAAAGGAATCATGTCTTTTCGCTCATTGAACATTGCCTCAAAATCACTCGGGTCACCATCAATAACACGATCAACCCCTGCTCCAGGATAACCTCCAGGTACATAAGTATTGATTCCCGTATCGTAACTTGCAATTGTCATTGGATCACCATTATGAACAGCAATACCAATGAAATTATCCTCAGATTCCATTCCTTCTAAAGCAACCGTTCCTCTCGGACACCAACCACACCATGTACCAGTCTTCTCTTCTCCCACTACGAATTTTTCAGGGATTTCCTCAACACATGTAATTGTCACATCAGCACAATTATTTTCAAGATCAGCATCATCAGCCACAGAAGCACAAACTGAAACCTCATATACACTTCCAGATGTAGCTGTTAGCGCCGTTGAATGCGTAAAGGCATAAGTTGCGAAAGGTGCAATATCTGCTGTAATAGTCTCCATATGCGGCACTCCACCCTCGGTCCAAACTAAATCAAAAGAGGTAATGGGTTCTGCGCCATTATTTTTCACTGTACCTGTAATCTCAACATCACCAGGCTCAGTAACCGGATATGTTGAAACGGATAATAATTCAATATCATTAGCTGGCAAAGTCGCTATCATGACATCATCGATATTTAATCTAAACATGTCCGATACATCATGATGTCTAAAAGCAATATAAACCGCTCCTTCACCTGCTAAATCCGAAACATCTAATAAACGACTTTGGTAGACACCACCTGTTGCCCCAATCACTTCATTAAAAGAAAGTGGACTTGCATATAAATCCATTAAATCGTCACTTGTAGCGACATATACCGAATAATTCTCGTCCGCCCAATCCTGATCTTGTGCCTTTACTTGCCATGTTAAATAAACATCTCCAGCAGCACCAGAAAGGTCAATAGATTCGCTGACCATAACATTGTCCGGAGTCAAAGCTCCTGCTCCTGCATCCCATGATGCACTAGCAGCAACATTTCCATGTCCATCACCTGCTGCATAATCAGCAATAACCCATTCCATTCCATCGCCATCTTCATCAAGTACAGTCCATGCTCCTAAACCACCTGAGAAATCATCCTCAAAATAAGTCTGTGCATAAATTGCCGAACTCATAAAAATAGCTACGGGTAGTAACATTTTTTTCATATGATTAAATTTTAAATTGATTGACTTAAAATTATGAATCTTAAGTTAATGTTACTAGTTTAAACCCGCTTATTATTGTATTCCTAAAAAGATGATATATGACTTTATGGGCGAGCTAAAATTGAAATAATCGAATTATAGCTTCAAAAGTAAACAATCATTAAAAAGTATTCCTACACCAAATTTTGCCGACTTAGCTCATAAATTTTAAGTTGAATGCATACATTACAATAAAAGAAATCGTGATAACCAGAACTAATATTGACAAATTATTGACGACTCCTTCACCGAGTCCAGTTAAATAAATAGGTATTATCACGCTACAGCCTGCAGCAATAGTATAAATATAAAAACCTGTTTTATTAAGCTTGCGCATTAAAAACGCACCAATAACACAAAGTAAACCCGTTATAATAACGTTAGCCTGTAATGGAATGACCTGTTCAAAAGAAGCCTTCGCGGAAGCTATAATATCGCGCCCCATTTCAGTACCGCCCAGCATACGCTCTGACTGCTGAATCTGACTTTTTTGTAATTCAATCGTTGCTAAACTATAGCAACCTGACACGATACTTAAACCGCTACCTATAAACGTAAGTATTGTTAACACATTTAAAAAACTAGGTATCCCATGGTTCTCAAAATCAGTTAGGTCCTCTAATGTTTCCTCTTTATACTCCATTATAAACTGAAAAAACGCCCATGAAGTTCATGGACGTTTTTTGTAAAATAATTGATTGTTTTTTCGTTTAGATTGAATCCAGAATTTCATCATCGCCAGCAATTGTTTCTCCTTCATAAGTGGCATCGCCAAAAGCTAAAATCGGATAGAAAATAATCCCAAGCAGCGCTAAACCTACTCCAAATCCTTGAGATTGGCCAAATTTTTCTGCGATTGCAATGCTCAATAATATCATAAAGACCAGAGCAGCAATTCCACCTGCAATTGGTATAATTGGTCCTAATAAAATTATGGCTAGCCACCACATTGGTTTTTGTGCTATTTCAATTAAGACTATAATATTGTAAATTGGAACAATAGCTGCCCAACCTGGTTTCCCAGCCTTAGTAAAAACCTTCCATAAACTCGCTATCATTAACACAACAATGGCAAGCCAAATAACGATAAAAATTGGATTAATTTCTACACTCTGATAACTAAATTCGTACATATTAAAATAGATTTTGGTTTATAAGTTGTTAAAATTAAGATTAATCCTCAGATATCAAAATAAAAGCACTTTAAACTTCCGTTAAAGTCCTGTACTTAAAAAAGAAAAACGCCCATGTAAATCATGGACGTTTCTTGTAATAGGATTATATCAATTTAATTTTCTTTCATCTCATTAAACTCCTCTTTTATACTGTCTTTAGTTGGCATTTCAAATTCACCGCTATCTTTTATAACGAATGGCACAGCTAACACGGCAATACCAGCAAGCAATGCTAAGTATACACCTATGCTTGAATAATCGAAACCAATACTGCCGATTAATTCCCACAACATAAAAAGTGTAACCGCCGCACCAACACCTGCAACACCTTTAACTTTACCAGCATCAATAGGCTGAGTACGATCATCACCTAAAAAGGCCAATACACCAGCCACTGCGAAAAGTGCTAGTGAAATCCATCCGTCACCTTCTGTCCCTTTTACGGAAATAGACATTCCAAACATGGATACTTTTGCCCAAGGCAAAAATGTTGCAACCATTCCTAATCCGGCTGCTACGATAACTGCTAATCTTTGTTTATGCATAATATAGATTTTGGTTTTATAAGTTCCTAAAATTAAGATTAATCCTTAGAAATCAAAATAAAACAATATTATAATTTGATTATTTCACCAGAACCTAAACCTTCCCGAACTATATTTGCCGCATCATATTGATAATAAACATTTCCTGTACCGTCTACTACTATTAAGCAATGTGTATTTAATAAACTAATATAAAAATCAGCTGTTGAATTTTGGTAGAGATACACATATTCGGTTTGAAAATCAAGGGCTCTTGCGGCTCCATTGTTTTGTATTTTTAATTCTGACTCCTTGGCCTTACCACTCAAATTAAAATCACCCGCTCCCGCAGAAACGATCAACTTTAATCGCGTAACGTCAACATTAATATCTAAACTACCTCCACCATAACGCATTTCTATTTCTAACGTGTGTGTTTTAATCTGATTTTCAAAAACGACAGAATCCATAGCGTCAAAATAGAGATAAGTATAATGCGGATAATGCACTTCCACTTCAACTAAATCTTTTTCTTCGTTTCTTAAAAAAGTGCATCGATTTTCATTATGAACATACAGTACGTTATCACGAACATCTACTGAAATATTGTCGATCATGTTCTCCCCCCCTTTAACAATGACTTTCCGCTCTTCACTTTGAACCATACGGTACTTAATACCCCGGTTCATTTCAAAAAATCGTACAGAATCTAAAGGAATTACTTTTTCAGCATAATTCCCACTCGACTTAAAGCAGGTTCTTTCATTAGCCTTTTTGCAAGCTAAGAAAAGAAAAATACATGTAATATATAAAGTTGCTTTAATCATAACCTATACCCTAACCCCCATTCAACATAATCCGCAATTCCACCATGCGCTTTTATTCCAACCGAGAAATTCCATTGCGCATTCATATTAAACCGAAATCCAGCACGATCATACACCCATCCTGCAGGATTAATAATATTTAAACCATAAACACCAAGTCCAAAATAAATCTGCATTTTATAAAAAGACATAGCCATACCGGCGTATCCGCCTACTAAAAAAGCTTCATGGACCGGTGTAGGTTTAATTTCATAGAACCAACGATTTGCTTCATTATAGATAATATCAGCTCCAAATTCAACATCCCATACTGGACTGATTTGTTTCCTGTACAGTCCTTGTAATGACGCTACGCCAAAATTTCTCGCCGGCAAATGGTCTGGCAAGTTTTGTTTCAATCCAAAAATAAAATGAAATTGCCATTTATTAAAATGTCGCAATTTTTCATTGTTCATTGGGTCGTATGTTGGTTGCTCACAAACTTGTCTTGTTTCAAACGGATAACCGACTTGCAAAAAACCGGAAAATGAATTCAAACCTAAATTTGGAGTTTTTAAATATGCGTTTGAAACATGTGAAAAATCAATACCTGTCCCAAAAAAAACACTTTTAAAATACTTGCGATAAATGATTTGAAAGTTGACAAAGCCATTAATAAAAGATCCTATTGCAATGTTCTTATTGTTTTGATTCTTATCATATTTCTTGGTCACATAACTCAATCCAGTTCCCAAGCGAAAATCAATAAAACCTAATTTGTTATTCTGATAAATTGGAAAATTAATAAGGCGAAATATGGAAAAGGATTGTCCCAAAACAGCTGGATTACCAAAGTCTTGGAATTTCATTGCCAATCCTTTAGAAGGATTTCTATAAATTTGAGTCCAATAATTTACCGTTGTATCTTGCCGCAAAAACTCAAGAGAGAAGGTGTTTGTCCGATCTTGCACAAGATGATGCATCGTTTCACGATGAACCATTAACGAACCTGTACCTGCCGAAAAACCAATCGAAAACGGCCCTTCTTGTTGACCAAAGCCTGGTAAGACCGTCATCAAAACCAACAAAAAGAGTAAAACAGTTTTCAAAACGCGAAGTTTAAAGTAATTTTGAACAAAATTAAAAAAATGAACCAAAAACAAGTCGCCTTTCAACGCTTATTAGACATTATGGACGATTTAAGATCACAATGTCCATGGGACAAAAAACAGACACTTGAATCACTACGACATTTAACGATTGAAGAGACCTATGAGTTGGCCGATGCTATTATCGAAAAAGATATGGATGGCCTGAAAGGTGAAATTGGTGACTTAATGCTACACATGGTATTTTATTCTAAAATTGCGAGTGAAACAAATCAATTCGATATTGCTGACGTTTTAAATGGAATTTGTGACAAGCTTATCCATCGTCATCCTCATATTTATGGAGATGTTGAAGTAAATGACGAAGAAGAAGTAAAAGCCAACTGGGAAAAATTAAAGCTAAAAGAAGGTAAAAAATCAGTTTTAGAAGGTGTCCCAAAATCACTCCCAGCTCTAGTTAAAGCGACTCGAATTCAAGACAAAGTAAAGGGAATTGGTTTTGACTGGGAGGAAAAAAATCAAGTTTGGAATAAAGTTCAAGAAGAGATAAAAGAATTTCAAGAGGAAGAGAAAAAAGGGGACCAGTCAAAAATGGAAGCAGAATTTGGAGACGTTCTTTTTTCTTTAATTAATTATGCTCGTTTTGTCGGAATTAATCCTGAAGATGCATTGGAAAAAACGAATCGAAAATTTATCAAACGTTTTCAATGGATGGAACAAGCAACAAAAGCTGATGGAAAAGAGATTTCCGAAATGGACTTAGCGGACATGGACGAATATTGGGAAAAGTCAAAAGAAAATTACTAATGTCCGGAACTGAAGCAATCATTTACACCTTACTAATCGCGTCTGTGATTTCTACCATCGCAGGTCTTGTATTACGAAAAAGAGGGTATACTTTCGGCTATTATTTTATCAGCACTTTTATCGCCGCTTGCGGAATTTTAGGAATCATTTTTAAGATAATAATGGATTACATCAACTAAGCTAAAGCAGATTCCATTATTTTAAATATAAAACCATTAAATTTGGCCTTAACCAAGGTTAATTGTGAATTAAGCGAAATACTCGAATGAAAGAATTATTTAATGATTTTGACAAAGTAAGTCTACCAGAATGGCTGACAAAAATTGAACAAGATTTAAAAGGTAAACCTTTATCTGTTCTTCACTCCACACCAGAGCCTGACTTAGAAATTAAAGCCTATTCTCACGCTGAGCAATTACTGGAAGAACACCCAGATTTCGATTCGCATCGTACAATTAACAAAGCAACAAACACATGGGGAATTCGTAAAGAAATTTCTCCGGACAAACATGATAATCAAATTGTTTTAAACGCATTAAATGAAGGAATTACTTCACTGGGGATTTCATACCTAGATGCGCAATCTTTTGAAAAACTCACAAAGGATGTACAATTTAAATATATTGATTCAGATATTTCGTTTACATCGGTTGAACAAGCCATAAACGCTGAAATTCCGAAAGAAAGTAAATTAAACTTTGACATTCTTGCGTTAAATGCAGCATCAGGGGCTCAAAAATTTGATATGAGTGATTTTCTTGATTTTTTCAAAGCGAAATCTGCCTACAATAATATATGGGTAAGTGGTGATATATATGGAAATGCTGGATCATCGAGTAGTCAAGAATTAGGTTACACCGTTGCTCATTTAAATGAATACTTTCACGCACTCGAAGGAGCGGGTGTCAACTTAATTGAAGTACTAGATAAAATAACAATTTCGTTAAGTGTTGGAGAAGACTATTTCGTCAATATTGCAAAATTCAGAGCAATTCATGTATTAATCAAATCGCTTTTAAAAGGATACGGTATTGAAAATGAATCATTTTCCCCTACAATTTTCGCAAAAACTAGTGTTCGGTATTTAGCTAAAAATGACAAAAACAATAACCCATTAAGGCAAACAAGCCAAGCGATGTCTGCAGTAATCGGTGGTTGTAATCAATTAACAATTACGGTCCCTGAATTTGGAACACCTGCTGAAATCACTCGATTTGAAAGAGTTGCAAAAAACATTCAGTTAATTTTAAAAGAAGAAGCTTACCTCGGTTTAGTTGTTGACCCTTCTGGAGGTTCTTATTATATTGAATCATTAACTGAGCAGATAATCAATAAAGCATGGACTTATTTCTTGGCTATTGAAAAAGTTGGAGGATTTGAATCAGCTTTAAAAACGAACCATATTCAAAATGAGATTTCAGCGAATAGAAATCGTTTAATTTCGGATCTAAATGCAAATTCAAGAACATTTCTAGGTGTTAACAAACACCCAAACAGTATGGAAAACTGGATTGAATTGACTGTTCCTAATCAGCCTGATTCAACTGATTTTACACCTGTTTCGCCTTTTTATCTTGAAAATTATTTTACTAAAAAACAGCACTAAGATGAGTCGAGTTAAATTTGATCATATACAACCTCTGAAAGCGGCAAAAAGTAAAGAACCGACAAAAGACCAGGTTTTTGAGACAGCTGAAAAAATAACTTTAAAAAATTTTTACACAGCATCCGACCTTAAGGGTGTTGAGCATTTAGGATTCGCGTCAGGAATAGCTCCCAATTTAAGGGGCCCTTATTCTACCATGTACACTATGCGACCATGGACGGTCCGGCAATATGCAGGATTTTCAACTGCAGAAGAATCCAACGCTTTTTACAGAAGAAATTTAGCCGCAGGGCAGAAAGGACTTTCTGTTGCTTTTGACCTTGCCACTCATAGAGGCTATGATTCTGACCACAAACGTGTTGTAGGTGATGTAGGAAAGGCTGGCGTTGCAATTGATTCTGTTGAAGACATGAAAATACTCTTCGACCAAATTCCATTAGATAAAATGTCCGTCTCCATGACGATGAACGGAGCTGTAATTCCAATCTTAGCATTTTACATTATTGCTGCTGAAGAGCAAGGTGTAAAACCTGAGTTACTCGCAGGAACCATTCAAAATGACATTCTAAAAGAATTCATGGTTCGAAACACATACATTTATCCACCCCAACATTCCATGCGTATAATTGCTGATATATTTAAATATACATCGCAACATATGCCAAAATTCAATTCTATTTCTATTTCTGGCTATCATATGCAGGAAGCAGGTGCTACGGCTGATTTAGAATTAGCTTATACCCTAGCCGATGGTCTCGAATATATTAAAGCAGGAATAGCTTCAGGAATGGATATTGACACTTTTGCTCCCCGACTTTCTTTTTTCTGGGCAATAGGTATGAACCATTTTATGGAAATTGCAAAGATGAGAGCCGCAAGGATGATTTGGGCAAAATTGGTGAAACAATTCAACCCCAAAAACCCTAAGTCCATGGCATTGCGAACGCATTGTCAAACGTCGGGATGGAGTTTAACTGAACAGGACCCTTATAACAACATTGCACGTACTTGTATTGAGGCAATGGCTGCTGCGCTTGGAGGCACACAATCACTGCACACCAATGCGTTGGATGAAGCAATTGCTTTACCGACAGATTTTTCTGCTAGAATTGCACGAAATACACAAATATACCTACAAGAAGAAACTGGAATTACGAAGGTTATTGATCCTTGGGCGGGTTCATATTACATGGAGAAATTGACTGCAGAAATTGTTGAAAAAGCATGGAAACACATCAAAGAAATTGATTCACTTGGAGGAATGGCAAAGGCAATTGAAGCCGGTATTCCTAAAATTAGAATCGAAGAAGCTGCGGCTAGAAAACAAGCGAGAATTGACTCAAATAAAGATATTATTGTCGGTGTAAATCGATATCAATTAGAAGAAGAAGAGCCTATCGATATTCTTGAAATAGATAATACCCAAGTACGATTATCTCAAATCGAAAGACTAAACAAGATGAGAGCGGAACGCGATGAAAAGGCTGTACAAGACGCTTTAGCTAAATTGAAAAAAGGAGCAGCAGAAGATGCAAATCTTCTTGAATTGGCGGTTGATTGCGCGCGTAAACGAGCTTCTCTTGGGGAGATTTCAGATGCAATGGAAGCCGTTTTTGGCAGGTACCAAGCAACAATTAGAACAATTTCAGGAGTTTATTCAGCAGAAGCCATGAAGGACAATGATTTTATAAAAGCGAAAGAATTAGCGAACGAATTCAGCGATTTAGAAGGGAGAAGACCGCGAATAATGGTAGCAAAAATGGGACAAGACGGACATGATCGAGGAGCCAAAGTAATTTCTACTTCTTTTGCTGATATTGGATTTGATGTTGACATCGGACCATTGTTCCAAACCCCCGAAGAAGCTGTGAAACAAGCCATTGAAAATGACGTACATATTTTAGGTGTAAGTTCATTAGCAGCCGGACATAAAACATTGATACCTCAAGTAATCGAAGAACTTGAAAAACAAGGGCGAAGTGATATAATGGTCGTCGCCGGAGGTGTCATTCCTGCACAAGATTACGACTTTCTATATGATAGTGGTGTAATGGGAATTTTTGGCCCTGGTACAAAGATTGCAAATGCAGCCATAAATATTTTAAATATATTATTGCAGTACCATAAAAAATGATTCTGTTAAATTTTAGTTAATCCAGACAATTTTGTAACTTTCGGCATCATCTTTGAATTATAATTGAAAAAAATGACAATGATTATGAAAAATTTATTCTTATTCCTAATACTTACAACATTTGCATTTAATGCGAATACGCAGCCGCCATATTATGACGACCTGCTTATTTATTATGCAGATGGTAATTACGAAAAGCTAATTAGCAAAGCAGAAAAGTATATGGGTAATGATGACACGAAAAATGATCCTTGGCCATATTTATATTCTTCAAAAGCAAATTTTGAGATGTCTAAAGACCAACAATATGAAGAAGATTTTCCGAAAGCATTTAATGATGCCATTGGGGATGCCGGTAAAGCAATAAAAAAAGATAAGACTGGAGAAGTTTACGATAGAGAAAAAGCATACTTTACTGAGTTAAAAGAATATATTGTTGAGGAGATTAAAAACATGGTTGATATTGAAGACTACAGCCGACTTAGAGGTAAAGTGATGAAATTACAACGTATGGACCCAACAGATATTGGATCGTACTATTTGTTAGCCGCTTGTCAATATCAAATTAAAGATAAAGGTGGAGCAAAAATAAGCTTTAACAAAGGACAGGAAAAATTAGATTTAGTTGAAAGCGTTGAAGACTGGAGAGATATTGACTTTGAAATGATGCGTTTGGGAGTAATAGAATACTGTAATTATATGGTTCAAAATAGACTTTGTGACAATGCTAAAAAGTTATTGAATCAGGTAAAGCAATGGTACGAAGACGACGAGATTTTCATGAATTATTATGACGATGTTGTAAATGGAGGTTGCTAACCAAATCATTACAAAACAGAACTAAAAAAAGCCACTCAAATCAGAGTGGCTTTTTTATTGTCTAATTTTTACAGGCTCGATTAGTTTTATAAAGCATCTAAAAATTTAGAAATATGACCATAAACATGATTCCTTTCTTCTTTAGTAATACAATAAGGAGGATTGAAAAAGATGATATTACCTAGTGGCCGTAATAAAATGTTGTTTTCTAAAAAGTAATTGTACGCTTTTTCGCGAATTGAAGAAAAATAAGAACTTTCATGATCATCCTCAACCTCCAAGGACAAGATTGTCCCCATCACTTTAGCAGCTTTTAATTTAGAATGATTAACATGTTCACGAACAAAATCATGATGATCCTTCTCTAATGCACGTATATTTTCTCTCACCTCTTCTTTTTCAAACAAATCGAGGGAAGCACATATAGCTGCACAAGACAATGGGTTTCCAGTAAAAGAATGTCCATGCAACAGTGCTTTTGAAGTATCATCAGATAAAAAAGCATCATAAATTTTTTGACTGGCGACAGTCAAACCGACAGGCATGACTCCACCCGTAACACCTTTTGATAAACAAACAATATCAGGCACCTCCTCTATTTGATCAATCGCAAACATTTTTCCTGTACGATAAAAGCCAGTCATCACTTCGTCCGCAATAGTTAAAACGCCATGTTTTTTTGCTAATTTTACGAATGCGTTTAACCATTCGGGTTGATAAATCCTCATACCCGCCGCTCCTTGAACGAGCGGTTCAAAAATGAAACCAGCAAATTCATCCGTAGCAAAAAAGTCTTCTATTTTTAAAAGAACTTCATCAATATTTTCTTCTGTCGGAAATGGAATAAAATCTACGTCAAAAAACAAATGTTCAAATGGCTTATTAAAGTACCCCCGTTGACCAACAGACATTGCTCCGAAAGTATCTCCATGATACGAACCTTCAATCGCTAAAAATCGTTTTTTAGTTTGGCCTTTATTATACCAATATTGATACACCATTTTAATACCAACTTCTACACTAGTAGATCCATTATCTGAAAAGAAAACCTTCTGAAAACCATTAGGCAAAGCCCCTACAATACGTTCTGCTACTTCAACTGCTTTTGGATGAGTTGCTCCTGCAAAAATAACGTGATCAATATCTAAAAACTGCTTGTGAATGGCATTCGCAATATACTGATTACCATGCCCGTGGTTAATAGTCCACCAGCTTGAATTTGCATCAATATATTTCTTGCCATTTTCTGCAAACAACCATACACCTTTCGCTTTGATTATTGGAATTGGTGTAGGTGCAATTTGAGCCTGAGTAAAAGGATGCCAAACAAAAGCCCTATCTCTATCGATTAAATTCATCTTATTTTAAATCTAAAACATTATTAATTCCAATCGTTCGATCCGTTGTAAAACCTTCAGCAAAAGGCACTCCAATTTCACGACCAAATTGTGCCCACCTTCCTTTTAAAAAATCAATAAAATCTTTCCCTGAGATAGGTGTATTTGGCTCGGATGATTCGGGATCATAAAACTGCGTTCTATAAGCTAATATTGATTCCATTTTTTGTTCGACATAAGGGGTAATATCTACAACAAAATCAGGTTTTAGATAACGATCTTGAATATAACCATAAACAGCCTTTGGCCTCCATTTTTCTTGTTTTAGACCTTTATACTCGGTTTCAATTTTTAATAAACCAGACAAAAAACAAGCTTCCTTGGCTAAAGTTGCAGCTTTGCCATGATCCGGGTGTCTATCCGTATAAGCATTTACGAAAACAACCTCCGGTCGAAAAAATCGAATCTGCTGAATTATTTTTAATTTATTTTCTTTTGATAAATCGAAAAATCCATCCCCTAAATTAAGGTTAACTCGATTGGAAATTCCCATTATACTTCCCGCATCCTTTGCTTCTTGGTAGCGCGTTTCGACTGTACCTCTTGACCCTAGTTCACCTTCGGTTAAATCTAACAATGCTACTTTTTTACCCATCGCTATATGATGAATCAATGTCCCAGACGCTGACAATTCAACGTCATCTGGATGTGCTCCAATAGCCAATATATCTACTTTCATAAACTTATTTCTTTAATCGAGCTTTTAACTTTCCCGACAAATCATTCAAATCTGTTTTTAGAATTCCCGCATTAATAACTACGGGAGTTTTAAACTGTTGCACATTTTGCGTTAACAGTTTTCGAATTGCACTATTCTTAGCACCTTCGAGGTATTTGTTTGGTTGTTTTACATGAACAAGAATGTATTTCGCCGACGCTGACCGATAGGTTTCAATTTTAGTGATATCCTTCCAGGGAATTAAACTTAGGCTTATTGAGCTACTGGTATCAGTTATGCCTTTACTATTAATTTCAAGTCCTGCATCACTGTTCTTTACACGCTTTGCAAACGTTCCTGCTACCACAGCAAAAAAAAGTAAAACAACAAGGGATAATCCTTTAAAAACACCGTGAGGAACTGTTTCAAAAGCGAATCCTCCATAATAAAACATGGAAAAACCAATTAACCCTGCTAAACCATACAATACAGTTAACAAAATCATTTTAGTTCGATTAATCGGAATAAACTCTGCCTTTTTCATGTCTGCAAATTTAACCCAAAAAAAAGGAATGCCTTTAAAATTTACAGAGAACCAAAGAAGGATTTTAACTGAAGACCAAAATTCTTCTTATCAGTATGTTTTCTAATTTCATAGAACATAATCATGATAACAACAAGGTATTCAGCAATTAACAAGTATGGTTTTTCAACTACCATGGTAGGGTTCATATACCCCGAATAAGATAACATAACAACCAGCGACCAGACTAGCGCAAATTTGTATTGCGTAAACATTGAAAGAGCCAGAACCGTTCCAACATACCACGGATGAACGGTTGTTGCCAAAAAGTAATAAATCATTAATCCAAACAACATGCCTTTTACCATATCAAGATCATTGTGATAGGCTTTAAAGGCAGCCAATATTAAAATGCCTGTTCCTGCCAATAAAGATAAAATAGGGCCAACAAATTGAATAGGATCCCAGCCAACCGTTGCAAATCCAATTTCTCGAATAATGTAGAAAACACTGGCGTTAAATTGAAAACGAACAAAATACTCGTTAACAGAATCCAACATATTCGCTAAATATTGTACGTTGAGCATCATACCACCAACAACCATTAAAACAAGAGTAACTACTGCTAGAAAACCGATGGAAAAGCGCCATTTTAATTTCTTTAAAACAAAAGGTAAAAGCATTAAAGGAATTAATTTTATATGAATTGCCAAGGCAAAGAAAACACCTGCCAATATCCAATTAAACTTTAAAATAAAATAAATGGCGGCCAATAGAAAAAACACCATTACACCTTCAAAATGGAGGTTTCCGGTAAATTCAAGAATAACAAATGGGTTTAAAAAATACAGCCAAATAGCATGAATAGAAAGATTAAAGTGATTTGCAATTTTTTTTGCAAAATAAATCGCGCCAAGATCAGCAAGAATTACGATTATTCTTAACCCAAAAATATTACCCATTATAGTTTCTGAGAAAAATGCAGGAATAGCAAAAAGTACCTGATTCAAAACAGGGTAACAAGAATAATGCTCCTGTGATAAGCTCCCCATCCCCAAATACAGCATCCTCTTATAATCACTTCCATAAACGGCATAATTACTAATAATCTCTTCAGGTTTTTGGGCAAAAGGATTTTTACCTTGCGTGATTAATTCTCCATCCCAAATAAAACGATAAAAGTCATTCGACAATTCAGGAATTGCTCCTAACAAAACCAACCTCAAGCCCAGGGCTAACAACAAAAAGAAATAAAAATTGAAATTCCATTGATTTAACCAAACCATGTAGAATAAAATGAAGAGACTAACGTACTGCAAGAAAAAAGTAAGAAAGGCTGTTCGATCAGTTCTGTAGCCAATTCCAAAAACTAAAAAAGCCATTAGAAAAAGGGCGGTTGACAGTAAAATTAGTTGTCGAATTGTCAGTCGTTTTAGCATAAAGAATAGTATTCTTGTTCTTGAATTCACAAAAATCTACATTTTATATCAATTTGAATCAAAAAAAAATTACTTTTGCATGATATTTTGAAAAGAAGCAATGGCAAAGAAAAATAGAGAATCACAGATTGAAGAAGTAGAAGCATTAACTTCAACAGAGAATTTTATTGACAAATACAAAAATGCAATTATGATTGGTGGTGGAGCCATTGTTGTAGTTGTGTTAGGTATTATAGGTTATCAGAAGCTTGTTGCAGAACCAAACGAAATAGCATCCCAAGAAGCTTATTGGCCAGCGTTTTATGAATTTGAAAAAGATTCTATGCAATTGGCGGCTAACGGAAATGAAATGTTTGACGGAATGTTGGACGTAGCAGATGAGTATAGCGGAACTTCAGGTGGTAATATTGCAAACTATACTCTTGCAATTGGAGCTATGAAAGCAGGAAACTTTGAAGAAGCAATTGAATACCTAGATGAATGTGATTTTGACGATGTAATGATGGGGTCACTTGTTTTGGGATTAAAAGGAGATTGTTATGTTGAACTAGACCAAAATGAAGACGCAGTAAATTATTTTGAAAAAGCAGCTGCTCGTGAACAAAATGATTACACTTCACCGATGTATTTAAAAAAGGCAGGCTTAACTTATGAAGCCTTAAACCAGCCTGAAGATGCATTAAATGCTTATCTGAAAATTAAAAATGATTGGCCAGAAAGTGAAGAAGCGACTGATATTGATAAATATATTGCAAGAGTAGAAAACTAATGGCTACAGAAAATAAAAACTTATCAGAATACGAAATAGGAAATATTCCTAATGGTGCCGATTTTCGAATCGGCATTGTTGTATCTGAATGGAACAATGATATTACCTCTAACCTCTTAAAGGGTGCATTAGAAGCTTTGACAGAAAACGGCGTATTACGAGAAAATATTCTCGTTAAAAATGTTCCAGGCACATTTGAATTGCCCCTTGGCTGTCAATATTTACTTGAACATGATGAGGAGTTGGATGGAGTAATTGCGATTGGATGTGTTATTCAAGGAGAAACAAAACATTTTGATTTTGTTTGTCAAGGAGCTACTAAGGGAATTATGGACGTCACTTTAGAATATAATACACCTATTTCATTTTGCGTACTTACAGATAATACCAAACAGCAATCCATTGATCGTTCGGGCGGAAAGCATGGCAATAAAGGAATAGAATGTGCGGTATCCCTGCTTAAAATGATTGGCCTTCAAGAAGAGTTAAATTAGTTCCAGGCTTCACTTTTTTGACGGACTACAAATACCTTATAGCCACCACATTCTAAACTTTATTATTTTTTCTTCATTTTTATACTTGATAGGACTTAATTTTCCACTACCTTTGCTCCCCGTAGTTACAAATTAAGATTATGTCCAATTCAACAAAATATATCTTTGTAACCGGCGGGGTTACTTCTTCACTGGGTAAAGGTATTATTTCAGCTTCATTAGCAAAACTTCTTCAAGCACGAGGTTACACAGTAACCATCCAAAAACTTGACCCTTACATCAATATTGATCCAGGAACATTAAACCCATATGAGCATGGGGAATGTTATGTGACTAATGATGGTGCTGAAACAGACCTTGACTTAGGACATTATGAGCGTTTTTTGAATGTTCCCACCTCACAATCAAACAATGTAACAACTGGTAGAATATATCAGTCTGTTATGGACAAAGAACGACGAGGGGAATTTTTAGGTAAAACTGTTCAAGTTATCCCTCATATAACCAATGAAATCAAAGATCGAATTCAAATCTTGGGAAAATCAGGAGATTATGAAATTGTAATTACAGAGATTGGTGGAACGGTTGGAGATATTGAATCTTTACCGTATATCGAATCAGTTCGACAAATGATGTGGGAATATCCGGACGATTGTATTGTTGTTCACCTTACTTTAGTTCCGTTTTTACGCGCAGCTGGAGAATTAAAAACCAAACCTACACAACACTCCGTAAAATCATTACTGGAACTAGGCGTTCAACCCGATATTTTAGTCTGTCGAACTGAGCATCCTTTGGACAACACTATTCGTAAAAAAATCGCACGATTTTGTAATGTAAATCCAACAGCAGTAATAGAATCTATAGACGCTTCATCTATTTATGAAGTACCAATTATTATGCAACAGGAGGAATTGGACAAGGTTGTTCTTCAAAAACTTGACCTACCTTCTAAAGGAAATCCAGAACTTAAAGAATGGAAAGAATTTTTAGACAAACTTGCTCATCCTAAATCAAAAATAACTATCGGATTAGTGGGCAAATACATTGAATTAAAGGATTCATACAAATCAATTATTGAATCATTTGTTCATGCTGGCGCCTATAATGAATGTGAGGTTGATTTAAAATGGATACATTCAGATAAATTAAATGGTGATAATATTGACAATGAATTATCAGCTTTGGATGGTGTCTTAGTTGCTCCAGGATTCGGTTCTAGAGGAATTAAAGGAAAAATTTTGGCCATTCAATATGTTAGAGAGAATAAGATTCCGTTTTTAGGAATTTGTCTTGGAATGCAATGTGCAGTAATCGAATTTGCCCGTAACGTAATTGGCTGGAAGGATGCACACACAACGGAAATATCAGACAATTGTGAATATCCTGTAATTACTATTATGGAAGATCAAAAGGATATTACCAACAAAGGGGGCACTATGCGATTGGGGGCATACAAGTGTAAACTTCTAGATGGATCAAATATAGCACAGGCTTACGAAGAAGAGATTATCAAAGAACGTCATCGCCATCGCTATGAATTCAATGGTGAATACCTCGAGGAATTTGAAAAGCATGGAATGATTTCAACTGGGAAAAATCCAGAAACTGGTCTCGTAGAGGTTGTAGAGATTCCTGATCATCCTTGGTTTGTTGGAGCACAATTTCATCCCGAATATAAAAGTACTGTAGAGCGGCCACATCCGTTATTTTTAGCCTTCGTTAAGGCAGCACTTAAAAATAAACAATAATAGATAAAGGATGATTTAAAATATCATCCTTTTTTATTCGTCAATAGGGCTAAGAATTTATTAAAACCGCAATCCTTGTGCAAAAAACAATATAAATCGTATTTTTGCACCGCCTAATTTAAAAATAGGCCAAATTAATACAGCATGGATAAAAGATCAATTATTGGATTATTTATTATTGGAGCAATTCTTTTTGCATTTAGTTATTTCAATCCAAGTCAACCTGAAAACTCAGAGACGGCTAACGCTCAAACGGACACTCTAACCTCTGAAAATGATTCAATTGAACAATTAGATACTACGCCGAGTAAAACTATCGTAGAGCCAATAAATAATCTTGTCCCTGTATTAAATGAAGACGGCATACAATTGACAAACAATATCGGTCAATATCATTATAAAGACACCGTTTTAGATCTTGATACATTTCTTACTAAAAAACTCGATGCGGTTCCTTTGCTAGAGCAGATATCAGTTGAAGAAAAAACCATTCGTTTAGAGAATAATAAAATTGCTGTAGACATTTCAAACAAAGGTGGGAACATCCAAGCTGTATACCTAAAAGAGTACAATACGTATGCAGATTTTATAAAAGAAAATGAAGCTCCCTTGCAATTATTTGACCGCCAATCGACATACGGCGTTACCTTTAAAGATGGAGAAGAAATACTAAACGCCAATAACTTTGATTTTAAAGTTAGAGAACAAAATAAAGACGTTGTAATTCTTGATATGATCAATCCATCTGGCAAATCGGTATCCTATCGCTATGCCTTATCGGAAAATCATTATGACGTTGAATTTGATGTTTCATTTACGGGGTTTAACGAAGATGATGCTTCCAGTACTTTTTTTAATACCGATTTTAAATTGCTATCGACAGAAAAGCACTTGCCTTCAGAACAACGTGTAAGTACGATTTTCTTTAAATACAATGAAGATTCATACGACTACTTATCTATTGCCGGGGATGATGACGAAGTATTAGAAGAAAAAACAGCATGGGTTGCTTTTAAACAGAGCTATTTCTCTGCCATTTTAATGAGTGAAAATGGTTTTAAAGGAGATGAAAACTCAACAATTGAAATCTTGAACTTACCGGAATCGGATACGACATACATTAAACACTACAAATCTAACCTGGATTTAGGTGTAAGTAATTTTAACAACACGGTTGAAATGAAATGGTATTTTGGTCCAAACGATTATGATATTTTAGCTGAATACGGCAATGGATCAGAAGATATCGTAGATCTTGGTTGGGGACTCTTTAGATGGATTAACGTGTATTTTATGCGACCTATTTTTGGCTGGTTAATGAATATGGGGATTGGCGCAGGAATTGCAATTTTATTCTTAACGATTTTTGTTAAACTATTATTGAGCCCAGTCAACTACAAAATGTATAAGTCGTCAGCAATGATGAAAGTACTAAGACCTGAAATCGAAAAGATTACCAAAAAATTCCCGAAGAAAGAAGATGCCATGAAAAAACAGCAAGCAACGATGGCTCTTTATCGAGAAACAGGTGTTTCTCCCATGGCTGGATGTATCCCCATGTTAATCCAAATGCCTATTCTATTTGCTATTTTCCGCTTATTCCCCGCTGAAATAGCTTTACGTCAAGAAGGTTTTTTATGGGCAGAAGATTTGTCAACATATGACTCTATCTTAAACTTTGGTTTTGAGATTCCTTTCTATGGAGCTCACATCAGTTTATTTACACTTTTAATGGCTGCGACAACATTGTTGTACACGCATTATAATAGTAGTAATATGCAACAACCGCAAATGGAAGGAATGCCTAATATGAAGTACATCATGTATTTCTTTCCTGTCATGATGATTTTCTTCTTCAACAGTTATGCTTCTGGATTGAGTTATTATTATTTTATCTCTACCTTGATGACAATTGGAATTATGTTTGCAATTAAAAAATTCATGTTAGATGAAGATAAGATTCTTGCAAAAATTGAATCAAACAAAGCAAATCCTAAAAAGAAAAAAGGTAAATCTAAATTCCAACAGCGATTAGAAGAAGCTCAAAAGCTACAACAAGAGCGTCAACGACAAAAAAATAGAAAATAAATTTAGGTTGATTTGAATCACCCATTTATGGTATTTTTAAGGTAAGTGCTTTTTTGGGTACATGATTAACCCGAAAAAACTATATCTTTACAAACCATGAATAACACAAATATTAAATCAGAATCCAAACCTGTATTTGAACCAATCAAGTTTTCACATACAATTGGGCGCGATTTTAATTCCACTCTCAAAAAGCGAGTTCGAGCATATTTTAAGGATAATAATATCTCCAAATATGCAAACTTCAACATGAAACTAAAGACAGTTTTCATGCTGTCTCTTTATTTTGTTCCATATTTTTTAATGATTACAGGTGTTGTTACCAGCATCTGGGCAATGACAATTTGTTGGTCATTAATAGGATTTGGTATGGCAGGAATTGGCATGGGAATTATCCATGATGCCAACCACGGTGCCTACTCGAAAAATAAGCGCACAAACTATCTTCTAGGAAGAGTGATGAATTTAGTTGGAACATTTGCTCCAAACTGGAAAATTCAACACAATGTACTTCATCATACTTATACCAATATTCATGAGTACGATGAAGATGTAGATCAACCTGTACCTATCATTCGATTTACGCCACACGATAAATACCGTAAAATTCATCGCTTTCAATTCCTCTATGCATGGTTCTTCTATAGCTTCATGACCGTATCTTGGATAACCGTGAAAGATTTCCAGCAGATTTTTAGGTATCGAAAAATGGGATTAACGAAAACAGAAAGTGAAAAATTTGGCCCTCTATTAACAGAGCTCTTACTTTCCAAAGTTATTTATTTTGGCTACATCTTAGTGTTACCTCTTATCTTTATTGATGTTCCATGGTGGGGAATCCTTTTGTTTTTATTATTAAAACATTTGATTGCAGGATTTAGTTTGGCTATCGTTTTTATTTTGGCTCATGTGGTACCGGAAACATCCTTCCCTGTAGCAAATAAAAATGGCGAAATTGAAAATAACTGGGCGATACACCAACTTGAAACTACTTCAAACTTTGGACCAAACAGCCGCATTTTTCAATGGTTTATTGGAGGGTTGAATTATCAAGTCGAACATCATTTGTTTCCAAACATCTGTCATGTTCACTACCGTAATTTATCAAAAATAGTCCGTGAGACAGCACTTGAATTTGGCCTTCCTTATTATTCGGAGCCAACTTTTTTAAGCGCGGTAAAAAGTCACTATAAAATGCTTCAACGCCTTGGAAAACCTACGGCAAAAGCGACAGTAAAAAGTAATATTTAAAACAATAAAATATTAAATTTTCTGTTATAAATCAAACAGTCAGTTTAATTGAGTAACAATTAATTCCTTCAAGTTTATATATTTGTAAGGATTCGCAACTAAAATCATTCAATGGAGAATAATACCAATAAACTTAAACCCATCAAATTTTCGCATAAAATTGGACGAGATTTCAATTCAACATTAAAGCGAAGAGTACGTGCGTACTTTAAAGAAAATAATATTTCGAAATACGCAAATACAAACATGAAAATCAAAACGGCTTTCATGACATTACTGTACTTCACTCCTTACGTTTTAATGATGACAGGTGTTATTACCAATATTTGGTTAATTGCCATGTGTTGGGCGTTCATGGGGTTTGGAATAGCCGGTATTGGTTTATCAGTAATGCACGATGCCAATCACGGTGCTTATTCTAAAAAAGAAAGTGTCAATCGAATAATAGGTAGAATTGTTAATTTAGTTGGAGGCTATGCCCCGACATGGAAAATTCAACATAATATTCTTCATCACAGCTACACAAATGTACATGGGTATGATGAAGATGTGTCACCTGCCTTATCAATCCTTCGGTTCTCACCAAAAGACAAGCACATTCCAATTCACCGTTTTCAATTTATTTATGCTTGGTTTTTTTACAGCTTAATGACAGTAATGTGGATTACAACAAAAGATTTTCAACAGTTATTTCGCTATAAAAAAATGGGGCTGACCCAAACGGAAAACGAAAAATTTGGCAAACTCTTAACTGAGCTTCTAATAACAAAGGCTGTTTACTACTTATACATAGTAATTCTCCCTTTAATTTTCCTGGATATCGCATGGTGGCAATTATTGATTTTTATCATTATGATGCATTTAATTGCAGGTTTCACTTTAGCCGTAATTTTTCAACCTGCTCATGTTGTTCCAGATACTGAATTCCCAGAGCCAACAAGAGACTTGACTATTGAAAATAACTGGGCAATCCATCAATTAGAAACAACTTCAAACTTTGCTCCTAAAAGTCGAATTTTTTATTGGTTAGTAGGCGGATTAAATTATCAAGTTGAGCATCACTTATTTCCCAATATTTGCCATGTGCATTACAAGAAGCTATCAAAAATAGTAAAGGAAACAGCAGAAGAATTTGGTGTACCATATTATTCTGAACCAACGTTCTTTAGTGCAATAAGAAGCCACGGCAGAATGTTAAAACAATTAGGAGTTAAGCCGTCTAAGGCATAAATAAATCTAGAATTAATTCTAAATAATAAGGCCATTACAAATGGAATGATGTTAAATTTGTGCATCAACTCTAATGTACTATAATGAAGACTTCAGTAAAAGCAGGTTTATTATTTGGAATTATTTGGATCATTTTGGTCCTAATTGCCTACTTACTAGGGTACTCAGTGGATTTTTTCATTGTATCTGAGCTCATCAATCTGTTTTTACTACTCGGTGCTATTTTCACGGGGTTATACTTAACCAAAAAAGAGAATAATTACGAAACAGTAAACGCTATTGAAGACTTCAAAATTGCAATGCAATCTGGTATTGTGTATACGATTCTCATTACAGGATTTGTATATCTCTACCACAGTCAAATAGACGAAAGCATAAAGGAAAGTATCACGAACGACAGAATAGCTGCTATTCATGAAAAAATTCCAAACGAAGAGACTTATATAAAAGACATTCAAGCTGTTGATGACAAGTGGACCAATAAGAGCTTTGATGACTTTATTGAAAATCAAGAAGACCAAACAAGAACTTTTGTAGGAGAATTTTTCACATCATTCTTTCACTTAATGATCTTATTTATGTTCTCTCTTTTCTATTCTTTCTTTGTCACAATTGTTATTCGAAAAATTATCCTCAGACAATAATTACTCTTCGATTAAAGATTTTGCAAAAGCATTTAAATCAATTCCGTGAAAATTTCCTGAGCTCATCAAAAGTAAGTTTGAATTTTCCCAATTTTTACTTTTCAAATCACTTTGCAACTTTTCAGAGTTTGTATACACCTTAACGTTGGCTGAACCAAAAGCCTGTTCAACCATTTCTGCGGTAATGGGATCTAACTTTTTATGTGCTACGACTTCTGGGCTAAAATAAACTAATGCCTCATCGGCCTCAACCATGCATTGATCATATTGAGGCAGGAATTCTTTTTTTAACGATGAAAATGTATGAAGTTCCATGCATGCAATTAATTTACGGTTCGGAAATTGTTCGTTCACTGCCGAAACCGTTGCTTTCAGTTTAGAGGGCGAGTGCGCAAAATCTTTATAAGCATTAGAACTTGGCCCCTCAGCAATTAATTCCAAACGTTTTGCTGCGCCTTTAAAGGATTGTATTGCACGATAAAAATCGTCATCGGAAACACCAATACCTTTTAACATTAACCGTGCTCCTTCAATGTTTTGAAGATTATGGTTTCCAAAAACTTTAAGCGGAATTTCTTGATTATTATAATGAACATATGTTACACCTTCAACAACCTTGTAGGGAGCTGCTTCATAACCAACTTTTTGAATATCTTCTCTAAGTTTAGGAACTATACTTTGTATTGATTCATCATGTTTAAAATAAATCAAACTCCCCTTCTCTTCTATCTTTTCAGTAAATATTTTAAACTGTGAAACGTAGTTTTCAAACGTCGGAAAAACATTAATATGATCCCATGCAATTCCACTAATTAAAGCAATATGTGGCGCATACCAGTGAAATTTTGGTTTTAAGTCGATTGGCGAAGATAAATACTCATCGCCCTCAATAACAATGTATTTAGCATCAGAAAGTTGCACCATACAATCAAAGCCATCTAATAAGGCTCCAACTAAAAAGTCTGTTTCTATACCAAGCTTATCCATGACATGTAAAAGCATTGATGTGATTGAAGTTTTACCATGACTACCCCCAACAACAAGTCGAATTTTATCTTTTGTTTGTTCGAATATGAACTCAGGGTATGAATAAATTTTTAAGTCTAATTTTTGAGCCTTTAATAATTCCGGGTTATCAATGCGTGCATGCATTCCAAGAATAATTGCGTCGAGATCAGTTGTAATTAAATCCGTATTCCATCCAATGCTTTTGGGTAAAATACCATTTTCTGCTAAACGACTTTTGGAGGGTTCAAAAATCTCATCATCCGATCCGGTTACCACATCCCCTTTTCGTTTCAAGGCAATTGCCAAATTGTGCATTGCACTTCCTCCAATTGCAATAAAATGTACGCGCATAACTTCTTTTATTCTTTCTACTAAATTGACCAAAAATAACGTATCAAATCTCCTCATCTCCTATAGTTTTCAACAGCTTATTTTGGAACAATAAAAATAAACACTCGATTTCTAAATTTTCCTTCAATCAATCTTTATATTTGGTAGAAAATATTTTTTATGAGATTATATCCTATCGAAACTGGTAATTTTAAACTTGACGGTGGTGCAATGTTTGGTGTCGTTCCTAAATCCATTTGGCAACGCACAAATCCTGCAGACGAAAACAATATGTGCTCTTGGAGCATGCGCTGTTTACTGATTGAAGAAGGTGATCGGTTAATTCTTGTTGATACCGGTATTGGAGATAAACAATCTGAAAAATTTTTCAGTTATTATTATCTATTTGGCAATGAAACCTTAAAATCGAGTATTGAGCAGTACGGTTTTTCACTTGATGACATAACTGATGTAGTTTTAACTCATTTACATTTTGACCATTGTGGAGGTGCCATTTCTCGCACGGATAATGGTTTTAGACCTGTATTTAAAAATGCTACATATTGGAGTAATGAAAGGCATTGGAAATGGGCTACCGAACCAAATGCACGTGAAAAAGCCTCTTTTCTAGCAGAGAATATACTTCCCATTCAGGAAAGTGGTCAGCTAAAATTTATCAATCGAGAAAATCAAATTACAAAAGCTCCTGAATTATTAGGAATGGATTTTTTATTTGTTGATGGTCATACGGACAGTCAAATGTTACCGATGTTAGATTATAAAGGAAATAAATTAGTTTTCATGGCCGATTTACTACCAAGCGTTGGTCACATTCCTTTGCCTTATGTTATGGGGTACGATACACGCCCCTTATTAACCCTTGCTGAAAAAGGAGATTTTCTAGAAACAGCAGCAAAAGAAAGTTTTGTTTTGATGCTTGAACATGACCATCAAAATGAATGTTGTACGGTTAAATTAACTGAGAAAGGTGTTCGTTTAGATCGCACTTTTAAACTAAGTGATTTATAAATTCGTCTAAATTATTTTTTGAATAGCGCAAAATAAAATGAATTTCTTATTTTGTAATCGTTTTACAATAAACCAATAACAAAGCCAAAAATTACCATCATGAATAAATACTTGATTGAAATACTAAAGATTCAAAATTCAGTAATTCTCCCTGGTTTAGGAGCTCTTATGGTGCCAAGTCAGAAAACCGGTAAGATTGTTTTCAATCAACATCTCAAATTTAATGATGGTAGTTTAGCAAAATTTATCGCAGAAAAGGAGGGTATTGAACAGCAAGAGGCTCAAAACAAAGTTGCAAAATTTGTTCGCGAAATTGAAGCTGAGCTGGGAAAAGGCAATTCTTACGATATGTTTGAATTCGGAAGATTTGTCAAAAATTCGGATGGTGATGTCGATTTTGAAATGACCAATGAAGGGGCAATCCTGAGTGGTGAAAACGAATCACAAGAGGAAAAAGAAACGGTTAAAAAGACGGTTGTAACACCTGCTGACATCATTCGAGAGAATAAATCTGAAAAGGAAGCTGAGGCCTTAAAAGCGAAAAAGGAAGAAGAAGCTAAAAAAATAGAAAAAGCGAAGAAAAAAGCTAAAGAGGAGGCTGAAAAACTTGCCAAAAAGGAAGAGTTAGCCGCTCCAAAGGCAGTTGCCAAAGCAAGTCCAAAAACGGAAGACAAACAAGCGAAAAACACTTTTAAACCTGCAGAGGAGGATAATAAAAAAGAAGAAAATTCATTGAAAGATAAGGCCAATGCAGCGACAGCTATCGTTTCTGAAAAAACGGATAAAACAGTAGCCGAAATTGGTAATAAAGTAAAAGAAACCAAAGCGTCGTTTGACGAAAAATCGAAACAGAAAACTATCCCTAAAGCTCAGAAGAAGAAAGAAGAGAAGATCGAAAAAAAGAAAAAATCAAAATTACCTTGGATTATTCTCTTGCTTCTATTAATTGGCTTAACAGTGACAGGTTATTTTTTCAAAGATCAGATTTTAGCATTCATCAATAAAGAAGAATCCAAGCCTGAAACTGTCCAAAACTCTGGTGAAAAAGAAGCTTTAAGTGAAAGCGATGATTCTCAAGAGGAGACTATGGTTGCCGACACGACGCATGTCGAAAATTTTGAAGACTTAGATTCAACTGATAAAAACGAAACCAATAATGGTGTTCAGGAAACTGAAAGTGAATCAAAGCCAGTAGTCACTTCTTCAAATAACGGATCATATCATTTAATAGGGAACTCATTTAGCGAAAAATCAAATGCAGAAGCCTATGTAGAAGCAATGTCGAACAAAGGTTATCCTGCTATAATTTTAGGTCGATTTGATGGACTCTACATGGTCTCAATCAAGTCTTACGATTCTAATAGCGAGGCTTACAATGGAAAATCAAGTGTTAGTACTGATGCAAGTGAAGCTTGGGTATTTAAATGGCCTAAATAGTTGCTTCCTTCGCTATTGTTCTAAAGGTTAAACTAATTCTCGGTTCAAATACCTTCTTCGTTGGTGGAATGCGATGTAACCAATAAGTTTGTGTCTCGCCTTTCATTACTAATAAACTACCATTTTCAAGCAGAAAGTTTATTTTTGTACGGTCCTTCTTATGCTTTAAAGAAAATTTTCGTTCTGCTCCTAAACTCAATGCTGCTATCGCACCATTTTTCTTCAATTCTCTTTCCCCATCGCTATGCCATGCCATTCCTTCTGATCCATCGTGATACAAGTTAAGTAAACAAGAATTAAACGTTTCCTTTGTTCGCTGCTCGACTTTTACTTTTAATTCTAACAACTCCTTGGTCCAAGGCAAAGCAGTCTTTGTTGTACCTGAATAACGGTACGGAAATGGCTCATCTCCATACCAAGCTACTTTCCTTTTCGTAATTATTCTCTTACCATAGAGGTGTGCTTCATCATGTCGCCAAGGTATTTCGTGCATTAAGTGATTAAAATAAAAACCTATCATCTGTGCATTCATTATAATTCCAAAATAATTTACAACCCCATTATAAGGCAGCCAATTCTTTTCTCCATCCTCAGGAAATAACTTCATAATGTCAAAATTATCAAAAACAAATTTAGAAATTAATAGGCTTTCAGCCGGTTAGAATTTTTATGCCTTTTTTTAAATAATTATTTAAAAAATATTGATGGTATTTAAGAAAAATAATTTACATTTGCACCCCACATTGAGAAATGAATACGGCGAGGTAGCTCAGTTGGTTAGAGCGCAGGATTCATAACCCTGAGGTCGGGAGTTCAAATCTCCCTCTCGCCACTTGAAAACCGGAAGTTCTACTTTCGGTTTTTTTTAACCCAAAACCTAACACTTATGGAAACGCATTTTGCTGTATATGTGCTATATAGTGATAATTTCGATAAAATTTATATCGGTTACACTAGCAATTTAATTCAACGCATATATTATCATAATAACGGACATAAAGGCTACACCAAAAATTTTCGTCCTTGGAAAGTTATTCATGTGGAAATTTTTCTTAGCAAAACTCTTGCAATAAAAAGAGAGAAAATGCTTAAAGGAAGTAAGGGAAGGATGTGGATTAAAATTTTTCTGGCCGCTTTAACAGGCTGTCCATTATAGTTACTTCAAA
Source organism: Crocinitomix algicola (assembly GCF_001661595.2). Taxonomy (GTDB): domain Bacteria; phylum Bacteroidota; class Bacteroidia; order Flavobacteriales_D; family Crocinitomicaceae; genus Crocinitomix; species Crocinitomix algicola. The sequence continues at coordinate 187,999 of NZ_LYPF02000002.1, read as the reverse complement.
ATGACTAAGTTTTTGCATAATCTTGAAAGGGTTTCTGTTGTCACCTTTCAAGTCTAGCCAAACTAAAATCATTTTTTCAGTAAGCTGTCATTGCCATCCTTAGCGGATAATACAATCAGCTTGATTTAATAATTTTAATTTTAGCGAAGTTTTTCAGACCAGTATCATAATAAAAAGACCGTTTATCGATAAAATTAGTCTTCCTATGGAATTTGTTTGGATATATCGTTTAAGTCTTTGTATCTTTGTAGTGCAGGTAGACAGAGTAGAAGATTAATTTACTTTTTCATAAGTTTTGGGTTAATTATTGAATATATAATCTTTGAAAATCTACCTGCTTTTTTTCTTTAAATTAACAGCACGCCATTCAGAAAAACACATGCAGTCAACAGTCATCTCGTTTTAGAATTGCAGTTATTTAGACTTTTCACCAAACAAAAAGAACCGTCCCTTACAGAACAGTCCTTTTTTTTATCCTCCTTACTTTAAATGCTCACTAAACTAAACTCAATATTCAAATGATGATTATAAACCTTAAACTATCATCAATGGAATTTTTGCATCTAACGTAAGCTCTTGGATAATGTTTTTCTGAAGGGGTAATTTAGGTGTACGCTTCTTTAGCACTAGTAATGTGTCTTTTGCTCTTTGAACAAAATGTTGTAACCCTTCAGAAATGTTTGTGTCACAAAATTCGGTGTATGTATAAGGTAAATCATATTTTTTAACCACGTTGTCTACGCGATCATCTTTAAAGTCAGCAATAACATGTACCAATTTGATCACCTCTAAATTATACATGCTCAATACGCTTTCCAATAAATTGCTTGTTGGCTTATTCAAAGTTGTTGATTCATTTATCCCAAGAACTATGGACTTGATAAAATCTACTTCTAACTGATTTGGTTGTAAAAACATAGGGTTCTCAATTTCTTGAACAATTTCAGTCCATTTCGTACCAAACATTCTTCTCAATAAACGATGTTCTCCCGATATACCCAAAACAATTAAGTCCTTCTTCGATTGAAAACCTAGACTTTTTAAATTTCTCACCAAAGTGCCATGTCCAAACGCTTCAACAATCTTTATTTTCTCATATTTTTTATCATTTCGAATTGAAGTCACCAATTTACCCATCTCTTTTTTCTTAAAATCAATTTCAGTTTTCACCTTTTGTTGATTAAAATCAAGATCGAGATGGGTATAATCAAAAACATGGAGTAAATAGAGTTCGACATTAAAATGTAAACAAAATTGGAGAGCAGTTCGAACAATCTTATCTGATGTCTCTGAAAAATCAATTGGGACAATAACGCGCTTCATGCCTTTACACAAATTTTACTATTTCAACTTAAGATTTTTAACAATTAATTCTAATGCTGATTTTGCATCCAAAAACAACATGGACGTTTGCTCATTCTCAAAAAGAGGGTTTTTAATTCCTGCGTACCCAGGGCTTAAGCTTCGCTTTAAAACCACAACCCTTTTTGCCTTGTAGGTTTGAACAATTGGCATTCCATAAATCACGGATTCATGATCGTTTTCCGCAGAGATATTAACCACATCATTTGCTCCAATCACAAAACACAAATCTGCCTCTTCCAAATAATCATTTCCTTCTGCTAAATCCAAAATATCATCGTATTCTATCCCTGCTTCAGCCAACAAAACATTCATGTGTCCTGGCATTCTTCCTGCCACAGGATGTATTACAAATTTTAACTCAATCCCCATACCCGCTAACTCATCTTTCAATTCTCGACATACCTTTTGGGCTTTAGCGACGGCCAACCCAAATCCTGGTACAATAGCTACTTTCTGAAGAAGCATGAGATCTCCAGCAACTTTTGGAGCAGTTGTTTCTATCAATTCGCTATAATCATTATTTGCGCCTGCTTGACTTCCTACGGTTGCTCCTCCAAAAAACACCTTAACTAGAGAGGTATTCATAGCTGCGCACATTTGAACTGTTAAAATAACTCCAGTGGCACCAACAAAAACACCTGATAAAATCATCACAGTACTCCCAAAATATATTCCAGAAACCGTTGTCAACAAACCTGTTAACCCGTTTAAGACTGAAATTAAAATGGGCATATCTCCTCCACCAATACCATTCGAGAAAGCAATTCCATGCAATAAACTCGTTACAACCAATAAGAAAAGTGCCATCAAACCAATCAGCGGTGAATTAGCGAATAATACTGCAAATATTAACCCTATATTTAAAATCAAAATAGATGCATTCACCCATTGATTTGTCTTAAAGTTCCATTTATATCTTCCTCCTAATTTGTAAAAGGCTACTAAACTTCCTGAAAATGTGAAAAGTCCTAAAAATACTGAGGACACCAATAAGCTTAGACTTGCTATTGAAAACTCATTTCCGTTAATTTGCAAAATACCCACCAGTGCAATTAACCCAGCTGCCAACCCTCCAAAACCGTTAAATAATGAAACCAATTCTGGCATTTTGGTCAATTGAAAGCTAAACGAAACTTTTTTGCCAATTAAAGTACCAATCATTAACAAACCTAACAGAACACCAAGTCGCGCCCAGGGAATGTTATTTAATTCCACCAATTGAATCATAACAGTACCAATAATTGCAGCGATCATTCCAATTACCAGCAATAAATTCCCCTTAAATGCTTTCTTAGGATTTCCCATTAAAAGCATTCCAACAACAAAAGAAAACGCACCAAATAAAACACCTAAATTCCCTCCTAAAATCATCCCTTATTTTTTTATTTGAAACATTTTCAACATCCGGTGAGTAACAAAAAAGCCACCTGAAACATTAATTGTACCAACGAGAACACCGATTGCCGAAACAACTGTTGATAAATTAAAACCAAACTTTGGTCCTAACAATTGTATCGCCCCGCCAATAATAATAATTCCACTTATCGCATTTGAGCCAGACATTAATGGTGTATGCAAAACAGCAGGTACATTTTTAATAATTGCTATGCCAACAATAATGCACAACAACACAATATAAACACCGTCTAGTGGTGTTAAACTTAAACTAAAATTCATCTTAATAATTACTTATTTCTTCACAGATTTTTTCATGAACGACTTCCCCATTTTTAACCACTAAAGTAGACTGAAGTATTTCGTCCTCTTTAGGACTTCCGCATTGATTGTAATGCTTTAAAAACGCTGTCATATTATTGCCTAAAAGAACTGATGCCGAACCGGGTAAGGATTCATACAATGCTGAATTACCTATCAAACGTACGTCATTCTTTATTAACTCTTCATTCGGTTGAATATAAGCGCAATTGCCTCCTGTATCAGCGGCTAAATCAATAACTACTGCTCCTCTTTTAATTTCATCAAACATTGACTCGTTAATTAAAAGTGGTGCCCTTTTACCAGGAATTCTTGCAGTGGTAATAATTAAGTCTGCAGTTTTAATATACTTTGTCAAAGTGCTATTTACTTTTTGCATAAAATCATCACCTTGCTCAACGGCATAACCACCACTATTTTCATCTTCTACTGCTCCTTCAATTTGAATAAATTTGCCACCCAAACTTTCAACTTCAGTTTTGGTTTGCTTTCGAATATCAAATGCATAAACCACTGCACCCATTCTTTTTGCGGTAGCAATAGCTTGCAACCCTGCTACTCCAGCTCCTAGAATTAAAATGTTAGAAGGGGGCAATGTTCCACCAGCACCAGAAATCATAGGTGCTACCGTTTTCAATTTATTTAACCCTAAAACGACCGATTGATAACCGGACAACGAGGCAAGACTGGAAAGAATATCCATCGATTGCGCAATTGTAGTCCGAGGTAAGAGACTTAAACTATAGAGGTCAAAATTAGCGTTGGTAAATTGAATAAAGGATGTAAAATCATCTAAAACATTATACCCCCCAATAACTATTTTATGTTCGTTTAGTTCTGACTCATCAATATGAGCATGATGAGTCAGAATAATATTTGCTTGATTAATTAATTTATTTCTTGAGTCTAGAATTTGAGCACCGGCATCCTTATAATTTTGATCACTAAATCCAGCGTCATCTCCTGCTCCTTTTTCTACAAGAACGGTATAGTCTTTTACTAAAGACGCAACATTATTTGGTGTTAAACAAACAACGGTAACACCAGTGTTCTCCTTTAATACTCCTAATACTTTCATAGGCTATGGGAATACCCCTCTTTCTTTATAAGTTTGCTCCAATCGTTCTAATGCGACAACATACGCACCAACTCGCCAGCTTACATTATGTTTCTGAGATGTTTCCACTACTCGATCGTAAGCATCTATAATCTTATCTTCAATCATATCCAACACCATACTGATTTTCCAATTCTCACTTCTCTTGTTTTGCAGCCATTCGTAGTAACTACCAATTACGCCACCAGAGTTACAAAGAATATCTGGGATGATTTGAATTCCTTTATCCAATAAAATACGTTCTGCTTCAGTATTCACTGGTCCATTTGCACCTTCAGCAATAACTTGTGCTTGGATAGTCTCACAGTTTTCTTCTGTAATTTGATTTCCTAATGCTGCTGGTATAACGATATCACATTTAATTCCAAAAAAACCTCCATTTTCAAATTCAGCTGCGTCAACAAATCCCGCAACATTTCCACTATTATTTTTTGTATGGTCTAAAAGTGATTCAGGGTCTATTCCATTATCTGCTACAATTGTTCCACTTGCGTCTTGAACGGCTATTAATTTTGCGCCTTCTTTAATTAAAAAATGTGATGCCCAATACCCTACATTTCCAAAACCTTGAACAATAAAAGTTTTGTCTTTTAAGTCTATATTATTTGTTTTAGCCCAGTTTTTAATATTCACCACAACTCCAAAGCCTGTTGCTCTATCTCTACCAGCTAATCCACCTGAATAAACAGGTTTACCAGTTACGACGTGCATGTTTTTTTGGCGTACCGATGGTGATTTAATTGAAGAGTAAGTATCTGCAATCCATGCCATAATTTTGGCATTCGTATTAACATCTGGAGCAGGAATATCTAAATCTGGTCCAATATTATCTCCTAAAGCGTAGGTAAACCTTCGTGTAATTCGTTCTAATTCCGCCTCCGAATACTTACTAGGGTCAATTTGAATTCCTCCTTTTCCTCCACCATAAGGCAAACCTGCTATAGCACTTTTCCAGGTCATCCACATTGCTAAAGCTCTTGCCGCATCAATATCAACTGTTGGATGATACCTCAATCCTCCTTTGTAAGGTCCTAGTGCATTATTATGTTGTACACGATATCCTGTAAATACTTCAATTGTCCCATCATCCAATTTTACAGGAAAATGAACTACAATTTCATTATTGGTATTGGCTAAAATTTTTCGAATGCCACCATGTAAATTCATGATATCGGCAGCTTGATCGTACTGCTTCATCACATTTTCATACATGCCTTTTTTAGCAGATTTTTTTTTGATTGTTTCCATATAATATATAGTTTAAGAATAGTGTTCGCACTGAAAAATAAAATGCTCCGGATCTCTAAGTGTACAGGTATTGCTTGAGTCACAATCTGCACATAAATCCAAAATCGTTCGAGCCATTTGAGGTGAGCGAGTCTGCTCAACAGATAAAGATGTCAAATTCTCTTGTACCTCATGTCCGTCACAAAACATAAAGGAGCTATATTTCTCAGACATTCTAAAAACACAGGAATTATCATGTGTACAATTGTTGCAAATGCTCATATCAGTTTTATAATTTGACTTTACTAAAGGCAAGTCCAATGCCAAAACAGAAATTCTGAGCAAAACAAAAGCACCAACCACTGAAGTTCAGGGCATTAGTTTTTACCCCCTACTTTTTCTTGGATTTTTACTACCAACATTCTGGTACAAAATTCCCCATTACGGTACGAATTGAACCAATGATTTTTTGTTTATTTAAGCTTTTCCCTTAGAGTTTTACGATCTATCCCTAAAGCTTGCGCTGCTTTAGATTTATTGTTATCAAAGCTAAGTAGTACTTTTTGAATGTATTTTCTTTCCATCTCTTTTAACGAGAGTACTTCATCATCCTCTTCTTTTTGAGCAGGTTTAGATTTCATATAGTCCGGAATTTCAACCATCGTAATTTCATCGTCATGCATGACAACTAATCGTTGAATAAAATTTTCTAATTCTCGAACATTTCCTGGCCACGCATAATTGTTAAACGAATTGATTACATTTCTGTGAAACTTTAATTTATTCTTAGACAATTCTTTACTGAATTTTTGATTAAAGTACCTGACCAAGGATACAATATCACCTTTTCGATCACGTAATGGTGGTATTTCAAGAAATATAACATTTAAACGATAATACAAATCTTCACGAAATTTACCTTGACGTACCAACTCCTGTAAATTGACATTGGTTGCAGTAATTATTCGAACATCAATTTTTTGACTTTTAGTTGCCCCGAGTGCCGTAACTTCTTTTTCTTGGATTGCTCTCAGTAATTTAGCTTGCACGGCTAAAGAAGTATTGCTGATTTCATCCAAAAACAAAGTTCCTCCATGCGCCGCTTGAAAAAAACCAGCTCGGTTTGAAATTGCACCAGTAAAACTTCCTTTCAGATGTCCGAACAACTCACTTTCCAAAAGCTGTTCAGGAATAGCTCCGCAGTTAACAGAAATAAAGGGTGCTGCTGAAAAATCGCTTCCGTAATGAACTGCTCGCGCCACTAATTCTTTACCCGTACCACTTTCTCCATTAATCAAAATTGTTGCCCGATTTGATCGCGTTCGTTCAATCGTGGTATAGAGTTCTTGCATTTTGTCACTTGCACCAATAATACCATGGTAACTACTTCTATTTTCGTTAACTAAAGATTCTGATGGCTCTGGAATATCGCTCAGAATATTTTCTATTGCATAAGCCAAATCTTCAGCAGTAAACGGCTTAATCAAATACTCCATTGCTCCCAATTTCATCACATTTATTGCCGAATCGATACTTGGATACCCTGTAATCACTAAAACTGGGAGGTTTTGCACATGCTCCGCTACAAATTTAATCAGTTGTTCCCCTCCTATTTTTGGCATATTTAAATCTGTAATTAGCAAGTCAAATGTTGTCTGCTCCAACAATTCAATCGCATCCATTACATTATCCGAAACCACTGGATTTAACCCTAGATTAACCAATTGCCGTCGCACTAATTCTAGCATATCGTGCGAATCATCAACAACTAAAATAGAAGTATCTTTATTCATTATTCTGTTATTGGTAAATAAATAGTAAAACAGGTCCCTTCACCTTCTTTCGATTCAACCTTAATCCTTCCTTTATGAGCTTGAACAATACCATGAGTTACCGCCAAACCAAGACCTGCTCCATTCTCTTTATTCGAATTAAAAGGCTGAAATATTTTTTCCAAATCATTTTGAGGAATTCCGGCCCCATTATCTTGAATTATCAAAACAATATTTTTATTTTCCTGTTTCGTGACAATACAAAGCTGTCCTTGTAAATCCATTGCATGAATGGCATTTAACACCATATTAAAAATAACTTGGGTTATTTGAATGGCATCAAATTTAAACAGAGGTATCTCAAGATTAAGGTTTAAGTTGACCTGAATTTGTTTTTCATTAATTTGAATTTTCAACAAATCAATACAATCCTTTATAACTTTATTTAAGTTAGATTTTTTGAATTGAGAAGGCATTTCACAAGAGAAAAAAAGCAATTTTTTAACTATTTCGCTAGCATGTTTTGAAGATTTTAAAACCCGATTGAGGTCACTTATTTTATTCGGATCTGACTCATCCTTCAGCAATAATTCTGTAAACCCAATTATATTTCCAAGAGGCGTATTCAATTCGTGAGCAATTCCGGCCGTTAGCTCACCCAACAAATTTAAACGATCACTATGTTTCAATTTTTCTTGGATAAGACGTTCACTTTTACGCTTTTCATCCAATTCGATTAACCCTGAAATTTCGTGAACAATTTGTTTTAATAAAGCTTGTTCTTCAATTAAAAACTTTTGGCCACTATTAGGTTCTTTATCCTTTTCAAAATACACGAATAAACACCCATTAATGTTCGGATGAATTTCGAAGCTACAGGATTGATACATTTCATCCGTTGGCTTAATTCCGTACTCCACATTCCCATAAACCAGATAAGTTTGCATTAATTCAGGGAATTGCCAACCCTTAGGAATTTCTGCTAAGATTAATGTTAAGGCTTTAACTAAATCAGTTTTAAAATTTCCTGAAATTTGAGAGATTTTATACAAACATTCTAGCTCTTTAACACGTTCAGCCAAGGACTTTGCTTGCAAATCATTGTGTTTTGGTAAATCCATAATTAAGGTTCTATTGCAAAGTTAGGGAATATCGAGCATAAAAAAAGACTGCCACCAAAAGGCAGCAGTCTTTTTACTGTATTTATTATTTTTTTAAGCTTCGCAGCTAGCACAATCTTTCTTTTGTCTAAATTTTTGTGCAGCATTCATACTATGTTGATAGTAAAGCGACTTCAACCCTAATTTCCAAGCCGTTACATGTATTTTATTAATTTCTTTAACAGGCATATCTGGGTGTACAATAATATTCACTGATTGTCCTTGGTCTATGTATGCTTGACGGTTAGCTGCTTGATAAACAATATCCATTTGATCAATCTCTGAATACGTCTTAAAGACATCTTTTTCAGCTTCGGTCAAAAAGTCAAGGTGTTGAACAGAACCATCCATATCACGAATACTTCTCCAAGTTTCTTGATTATCCATACCTTTTTCCTGAAGTAAATTAACCAAGAAAGGATTCTTAATCGTCGTTTTAATTTTTGCGATATCCTTTACATAGATATTTGACCAAATAGGTTCAATACCTTGAGATACTTGTCCTAAAATGAAAGCAGATGAAGTAGTTGGTGCAATAGCATTTAATGTTGCATTTCTTCTACCGTAACCTTTTAACAACTCAGGTTCACCAAATTGTTCTGCTAATTCTTCAGACGCTTTATAAGAATGTTCTTTAATATTCTTAAAAATCTCATTATTTAAATTAAACGCTTCTTGACTATCAAAAGCATACATTTTTGACTGTAATAATGAGTGCCAACCAAGAACACCTAATCCTAAAGCACGGTTTTCCTTGGCAAAATTATAAGCTCTTTCCATAAACAAGAAGGTCTGACGATCTTCACGATCTTCTGAATCTCTGTAAACTTCTAATTTTTCCAAGAATTCTGTAATAACAGCATCTAAGAAATAAACCATGGTTTCAACAGCGTCAGTGTCTTTCCATTTATCGTAATGTAAAACATTTAAAGAAGATAAAACACATACGAACGACCAGTTATCATTTGATGGTAACATGATTTCTGTACAAAGGTTACTTGCATAGATTTCATGATTCTTATCACGATAAACATCCGCAGCACCAGCATTAGCTTTATCTTTAAAAAAGATGTATGGGTACCCCATTTCACCTCTTCTTTGAAGTACTTTTGCCCAAATGGTTCGTTTTTCTTGGTCACCATCAATCATTGCTTGCATCCATTCATCTCCAACCGTTACGCCATGTGTCAATTCTTGAATTGGATTTCCTTCCGTTCCAATATCTAAGAACTCAGAAATATCTTTATGCTCTACGGGTAAATAGGGCGAAAATCGACCTCTACGAACAGAACCTTGACTAACAACATCAACCATCGATTCGAATAACTGCATGATATGTACAGCTCCCGATGCTTGTCCATTATTTTTAACTTCAGCACCACGATGTCTTATTTTCCCGAAATAACCTGATGTTCCTCCCCCTAATTTGGACATCATTCCTACTTCGGACTGTGTGTATAAAATATTTCCCATATCATCATCAATATGAGACCCAAAGCAACTAATTGGCAGACCTCTATCTTTACCAAAATTAGACCATACAGGCGATGCTAATGAGTAAAATCCTTGTGACATATAATAAAAGAACTTGTCACTAAATCCTTCGATTCCTAAGATTTTTTCGGCTCTATCAGCGATTTCTCTAATACGCTCCTCTGGTTCTACACCTTCCGTTAAATAACCTGCTTTTAAAAAGTTTCTGCTGTGCTCAGTTAACCATTTAAAACCATCACTGTACGGATCGTTCATTTGTTGACGCGCTTCTTCACGCGCTGTTTTCAATTTATCAGCAGCAGTAGCAATATCTCCTGCTAATGTTGCATTCTCGGGGCTAAATTCTTCTTTCATAATTAAAATAGGTCTTCGCTTGTAATACTTTGAGTTCTTTTACTGTAATTAATTGATCGTTTTACGAAGAAATCACCGTGTTTTGTCCCGATAATTTCATCGTCAAACCATTCTGTCTCACTTAATAGTGATTCGTCAGTTTCAAATACTTTTTCAATTCCAATGCTGTCTAAAGAGCGGTTAAATCGGTCTTTTAAAAATTCGATAACAACCTTTTTTGGTAAAAAGTCCAATTCTCCCTTTTCAAAAATCCAATCTACAATACCACTTTCTGCTTCAAACGCATTTAAACACATCCCTGTAATGCGTTTCTTATACTCCTCATCAAACCAATCTGGATTCTCTTCTTTGATAATATTGATGATATCAATTCCAAAATCTCCATGTATTTGTTCTTCTTTAGAAGTTGCTTCAACAACATTTGAAATTCCCTTTAACATGTTCTTGTGTTTGTTAAAGGCCATAATTATTAAGAACTGACTAAATAACGATACGTGCTCAATAAAGAGTGAAAAAAGCAGAACGGCTTCTGAATATGCCTTATTATCTGTACTTCTTGCATTTGATAATGAAGCTTCTAGGTATTGAATTCTACGCATTATGACAGGCTTCTTTTTCAAGCTTTCAAATTCGGTATTTAATCCTAAAATTTCAATTAAATGCGAATATGCATCAGCATGTCTTACCTCGCTTTCTGCAAATGTTGCTCCAACCGAGCCAACCTCAGGTTTTGGCATTCTTTTATAAATATCACCCCAAAAGGTTTTTACAGCGATTTCAATTTGCGAGATTGCTAACATTGTATTTTTAATCGAACTGCGTTCAACTTCAGACAAATGTGTTTTAAAATCTTGAATGTCACTGGTAAAATTAAATTCGGAATGAATCCAATAAGAATGTCGAATAGCAGGAACATATTCGTACAATTCTGGATATTCATAAGGCTTCAGATTTACACGTTTTTCAAATAGATTTCTTTTCCTTTTTTGGGCTTGTTCGTTTCTGTAAAGAATATAAGCTTTTGCAGTGTTGAAAAACTTATTCTCCATTAATTTTTGCTCCACTAAATCTTGGATTTCCTCTACTGTTGGTGTGTAATTCTCCAAAGCATTAACACGCTCTAATAAGCTCTCGTATGTCTTGTGCGAAATAATTTCAGCATCCTTTAATTCACCTTCAGAAGCAGCATTCATAGCTTTAAATACAGCATTCGTGATTTTTTCCAGTTGGAAAGGTTTTGCAGTATAATTTCGTTTTTGAATATGAGTTATTGACATAATAAAATCTATTTAGAACAGTTCTTACCATCAAAATTAGTCCTAAACTTGCCTCTCTTTTTGACAAAAAAATAAAGGTTATTAACACCCTTTGTTAATAGACTTACTAAACTGCCTAAATACAGTATTTCACGACCCAATTTACGTTTTTGACAAAGTAGTAAATTGTGAATAAGTATCTATTTTGTGGAAAACCCAACCTCTTAAAACATGATTTTTCTCACTGAAAAAACAAAGCAAACAACCCATTGCAAAACAACATGTTAACAAGGAAATCTCGCTCACTCTATACCACAATATTTTTAAGATTCCAACTCTTTGCCTCTGAATTATTGAGATTTTTTTTAGCGTTTTTTAATTTCAAAACGACTAACATTCGACTGACCTATATTACGGTGTTTTTTTCTTTTGGAAAGAACATAGTGACGGAAAAAAATCGCCTCTAATTTTAGCTAAAATCCGTGAGAGCGTTTCAAACATTTCTACTTGTAGTAAATTCATCATATTCTTCATCAATTAATCAAAAAAACATAAAAAAAGGGTGTGAAGATTTTACTAATCCTCTAACACCCTTCGTGAATTATTAATATTAATTTCGCTTTTACTCTTTCATAACAAAATCCTTAACGCCCATATTGTGAAGCACAAAACTCATTTCATCAGCATAAGCATCTATAATTTTAGAAACCGGCGTTCCTGCCCCATGACCGGCATCCGTTTCAATGCGAATCAGTACTGGATTATTCCCCGAATTTTTAGCCTGCAACTCAGCGATAAACTTGAAAGAGTGTGCGGGAACAACTCTATCATCGTGATCACCTGTTGTTACCATGGTAGCAGGATATGAGGTGCCTTCATTAACATTATGCACAGGAGAATATCCCAATAGGTACTCAAACATTTCTTGGCTATCTTCTGCCGTACCATAATCATAAGCCCAACCTGCACCAGCAGTAAACGTATGATATCTCAACATATCCAGAACCCCAACCGCAGGCAATGCTACTTTCATTAAGTCCGGTCTTTGCGTCATGACAGCTCCCACGAGTAACCCACCGTTAGAACCTCCTTTTATCGCTAAGTATTCTGACGAAGTATATTTGTTCGCGATTAAATATTCTGCTGCAGCAATAAAATCATCAAATACATTTTGTTTTTTCAATTGTGTACCTGCATCATGCCACGCTTTACCATACTCACCTCCGCCTCTTAAATTAGGAACAGCATAAACACCTCCTTGTTCCATCCAAACTGCAGTAGACAAACTGAAAGATGGAGTTAAACTGATATTAAAACCACCATATCCATAAAGGATAGTCGGATTTTTTCCATTGAGTTCAATTCCTTTCTTATGCGTAATAATCATAGGAACCTTCGTTCCGTCTTTAGATTCGAAAAACACCTGCGTTGATTCAAAATCATCCTTATTAAATCCAATTTCAGGTGTCCAATATTGAGTTGAATGTTGCTTTTTAGGATTATATGTGTAAAGACTAGATGGTGTGTGGTAATTACTAAAGGAATAATACAATACTGTATCTTCTTTTTTACCGCCAAACCCTCCGGCAGAACCAATACCCGGCAATTCGACAGTTGTAATTTCATTACCTTGGTAATCGAATTGTTTAACTAGCGAAACTGCATCTTTCATATAATTCGCAAAGAAAAAACCTCCACCAGTAGATGGACTGAGAACATGTGCTGTCTCCGGGATAAAATCAACCCAATTTTCTGGTTTCGGTTGGTTTGCATTAACAGTCACAATTCGTTTATTCGGAGCATTTAAATTCGTAACAATAAATAATTTCTCTCCTTCATTTTCAATAACATAAGAATCACTATCAAAATTATCAACAATTGCCTTAATTTCCTTTTTCGGATCCATTAAGTCCATGATATACAATTCATTTCCAGAAGTCGAAATCGCCCCAGATATTAGTAAATAACGATCATCTTCCGTTACGCTACCTCCAACATAACGTCGCTTTTGTTCCGGTTTTGCTCCAAAGATAACCTCATCATTACTTTGTTTAGTCCCTAACTTGTGGTAATAAAGTTTGTGCTGATCTGTCTTCGCCGAGAGTTCGCTTCCTTTTGGCTTGTCATAACTCGAGTAATAAAAACCATCATTACCTTTCCACGACAACCCACTAAATTTAATATCCACCAACGTATCTTCAAGAATTTCGAGTGAATTCGCATCCATAATAATTACTTTTCTCCAATCAGATCCTCCCTCAGAAATACTGTAAGCAACTGTTTTACCATCCTTTGAAAAACTCACATTTCCTAAAGAAATGGTCCCATCCTCTGAAAATTGATTTGGGTCTAAGAAAACACGTTCATCCCCATTCTCATCTACTTGATAAATGACATACTGATTTTGTAGTCCATCATTCTTATAATAATAAGTTTTACCTCCTTCAATAAATGGAGAACCAACTTTTTCATAATCCCATAATGCAGAAAACCTGTCCTTTATTTTAGATCTAAATTCAATCTCATCTAAGTAGCCAAAAGTAAATTTATTTTGTTCTTTTACCCACGCCTCTGTTTCTTCACTTCGATCATCTTCCAACCAGCGATAAGGGTCTAATACTGTTCTACCAAAATAAACCGTACTATCAGCTTTCTTTACTGTTTTTGGATATTCAAAACTTTCCACTTGTTCTTCTTTTTTAGTGTTATTGTTACAAGCAAATAACCATAAACTTGCAGCGCATAAAAAAATAGGTTTTTTCATAATTTATTTTTAATTGAAGATAGTCAAGAATAATAAGTGTAAACAATATCTTACACGAACGGAATAATAAAAGGATTATCGTTTCATTAATCTACTGAAGAATCAATTTCTTTGCTATAATTCTCTATTTTCCATGTCCGTTTAATTTTTTTCAATTCATAAAAATAGGTCATTTCTAGGCCCTCTCTTTCTTCTATACAATCACATATCATTCGTTTTTTATCCTCTTCATTTAACTCACAGTTCACACCTTTTATAATCGTTTTGTATTCTTCGCAACCGGCATCCCAACTAGCCTGTACTGTTTCACGAGCTTTACCAATAGTGCTCTTTATTGCCTCTTCACAATTCCCGTTCGCCAAGTCTAAAACAAAATCTCCTACTACCGTTTGTGGTAAGCGTTTTTTTTGAATATTCGAAGTGATATCTAACCCATAACCTATATCCACTACTACCCCAACCGACCAAGATAACACTCCTTTGGCTTCACGATCTATATCTGATTTGCAATTCATTAATCCAAGGCATAATAGACCAATAAACGTGATTTTTCTCATGATAATTAATTATTAAAAACTTCTGGCATTTAAATTCCTTTTTATATCTTCAGCACCAATCAACTACAACGTTTAAAACTTAGCATTGACTAGTAGGACACAAAATAATAAAATAAAACTGATTTGATGTTTAAAAAACTTTTCCAAGCAATTTATGTGTCATCGCTTGTTATTTGTTCAGTCACTTCCGTCAGATGTCAATTTAGACTAAATGACTTTCCTTCTTCTACGAAAAGTTACATCGGTTTTCGGTTTGATGATGATTTTCTCTTTCTAGGAAACAGAGATGAACAATATACAGGTGGCTTAGAGATTGATTTTTTACATCAAATAAAAACTAAAGTAAAGCGAAATTTATTTAACCCGTTTTCAGGGGGAAGGCGTTATTTCAGTGTTAATTTTGGATCAGAACTCTACACTCCATACAATGTATCAGACTCTTTAATCATACTAAATGATCGGCCTTTCAGTTCATTCATTTATACCAGCTTTGGATTAATCGCTCAGAGTAAAACTTCATCTCGGAAAATTATATTTGACTTTTATTTCGGGGTGATGGGCTCTGATTTACCGGGTAAGATTCAGGATAAAATACATACCATTGGCGACAGTCCTCCTGCCAATGGGTGGAATAATAAATTAATGAACACTGAAACTATACTCCCCAATTTCAGGTTAATATATCAGCGTAACATTCTTATTGTAAACCATATAAAACCAACACTATTTAATAGTTTTGGCCTAAAAAAAATACATTTTCTAAATTTAGGCTACTACACAAGCAATTTAGGGATTGGTTTGAGATCCAGTTTAAGAAGTCATTTCGATTCTTCTGAAGCAAAACATACCATTCAACTGAAAAAGCCAATTAAAAAATCGTCAAAAGCAAGGTGGGAATTATACGGACAAGGATTGCTAGAATTAGTAGGAAGAAACACAAGCTTACAAGGTCTTCCTTGGATGGATAGCCCCTACACAATTAATCGCGACGAAATTATTCGACACGTTTGGACGATTGAACTTGGTATCAATCTCAATTATAAACAACTTTATTTAAATTATCACATTAAGGCCAGGTCGAAAGAATTTATTAAATATTCCAAAACTTGGCATAGCTGGGCAAGTATTTCTATCGGTCGAAAAATTTAATCCTCAGCCAATTCTAACGGGCAAACATCAAATTCAATATTTTTTGCGCAATCAGACACTTGTTCAATATACTCTTTCATATCTATATCTTCAGGCTCATAATACCATTTGCATTTAATACATGTTTTACCTGAATCTTGTAAACGGTTTAACGAATGAAATATCTTTAATATCATACTTGAACTGGTTGAATTAAGATAAGCGAAATTTACCGTGATTAAAGTATTTTCACTTGGCGTCCGATAATAATCACTAATCCAGTCGATAATTTTAAAATAAAAGGTAGCTGCATCTTCTGGCATGGAGACTCCTTCGAATTTAAAATTACCGTTACATTCTAAATTACAGTACGGTGTTTTTTCTGAGGCATTAAGAACTAAATTTTCCATAGTGTTAAGAATTAGTCTAGTATACCAAATTATGACAGAATAGTTTCAAATCATAATTTCCCCCCAGTAAAATCAACACTTTTTAGACCTAAAGCCGAAATAATAAGACCAATCGAATCTCCATCTAGATAAGAAGAACAAATCTTTCAAAAATGAATAAAACTTTACCCAAGATATTTGCATATAGGCATTCTGAATCCCCGAATAAAACCTTTATGAAACTAAACAAGTCTCAAACGGACTTTCTTTTTCTTTAATCGAGTGTTGTTGAGTTGATTAACAATTTCATCTGACTTTTCCTTTTTAATCCCTATAAAAGCACAGTCTCTATTTAGCTCAATCACACCTATTTCATCTTTGCTTAACCCTCCTTGCTTCATCAAAAGTCCCACTAAATCCCCTTTTGAAATTTTATCTTTCCTACCGCCTGACACAAATAGAGTTGCCCAAGCAGAAGGACTTAACTCATTAATTGGCTGTAATGTTAACGGCTTTTTTTCTGGTAGATAATCAATCTTGCTCGATTTGGTGAGCATAATATAAGCCGTACCAGATGCATGCATCCTTGCTGTGCGTCCATTACGATGTATAAAATCTTCCTCCCTATGTGGTAATTGAAAGTGAATGATGAAATTTAAGTCACTGATGTCAATACCTCTTGCCGCCAAATCAGTTGCAACAAGTAACTGGTGTGATCCATTTCGAAATTTAATTAATGTTCTTTCGCGATCTCGTTGCTCCATTCCACCGTGAAAAATACCGTAATCTATATTGTTCTGCTTTAGCAATTCACCAACGCCTTCAACAGAATCTTTATAATTACAGAAAATGATACCCGGTTTATTACCTATATAGTGTAAAAGGTTTATTAAAGTATCTTCAAATCCTTTATCATCAGAATAAACCAGTTCGAGTGTTAAATTATTTTTTGATTCAGAAAGAAAATTCAGTTCTATTGGATTGTCAAACTCTACAAAGTCAGGTATTTCGACTCCAAATGTTGCTGATGTTAAAATTGTTTTTTTAATCATCGTCAACTGATCCAATATAAAAATCATGTCATCATCAAATCCAATTTCTAATGACTTATCAAATTCGTCCAACACCAAGTTATGAATAAAATGCGGATTAACAGAACCTCTCTCAAAGTGTGCCGCTAACCTACCTGGCGTTCCTACCAAAATTGCCGGTGGGTGATTTAAATCAATCTTATCTTTTGCTCCTGCTCTTCCTCCATAAAAAGCATTCACTTTAACACCACTTCCCATACTTCGAATAACCTGTTCTATTTGAAGAGCTAGCTCTCGAGCTGGAACAATAATTAATGCTTGAACTTCTTTTAAGTCAGGATCAATAGCGTTTAATATCGGCAATAAGAAAGCTAAAGTTTTACCTGAACCAGTTGGAGACAGTAATAGCAAGTTGTTCGAATGTTTAAATGCTTCCTTTGTTGCCTGCTGCATTTCATTGAGTTGCGCAATCCCTAATTTTTCTAAAATTTCAACCTCTGACTTTATTTTATTCATGTCTCAAATTTAAACCAGAACACCGAACTTTCAATTGAAAAATCAATATTAATGAACGTTAAGGGCATTTTATCTTTAAAAACAAGGCTTTACAATCTAAAACGATTCTAAATAATTAAGAACGTAACTTAAAGAGGTTAATGTAAATGAAATTCTTAACATCAGTTAACAGAGTGTTAAACGACACTTAAACATGAGGTAAATAGAAACTTACAACTCAACTCTAATTTTGTTCTCATAATCAAAAACGAAACAATGAAGCAATTTTTATTTTCTGCGTCGCTATTGTTCGCTGCTACAGCAAGCCACGCGCAACTAGGGTTTAACC
Source organism: Crocinitomix algicola (assembly GCF_001661595.2). Lineage (GTDB taxonomy): Bacteria > Bacteroidota > Bacteroidia > Flavobacteriales_D > Crocinitomicaceae > Crocinitomix > Crocinitomix algicola. The sequence goes on along the minus strand of NZ_LYPF02000002.1, from coordinate 169,825 downwards.
CGCACTTCGATTTCACGATCGAATCTGAAACGGTTCTTGTGCCGGAATCACTTATTCAAAAACAAGTTTTATTTATTGGAGGGGTTGATGAAGTACAAACAACGGATACTTATGGAAATCCAGCAGGATCATTTCCAGCAAAACAATGGCATGATTTCATTGGTTTCACTGCGGACGAAGATAGTGATGACTTAGGATGGATCTCTGTCAACCACGAAATGATTGTTTCTGATAATAACATCGGAGATGGTGGTGGAATGACCGTGTTCAAAATAAAAAGAAACGCTGCAACTGATTCTATCGAGATTGTATCTCAAACTTTAAGTGATGGTCGATCTGGTGAGTTTTTCAACATTGATTTTGCCAACACAGTAGGTGAAACTGGAATGAACTGTGGCGGAATTCAGTCAGCTGCAGACGGAAGAATTTGGACTGCTGAGGAATGGTTTCAAGGATCGAATGCCGCTATTTACTCAGATGGTGCTGGGATACGAGACACAAGTGATTTCACAATTACTGGTTCAGGTATAGCTATGGCAGACGGAGCTACAATAAAAAAGGTTCAAAATATGAACTACATGGTAGAAATTGATCCGAGAGAAGCAACTGCTGTGCGCAAGCAATACAACTGGGGTCGTCAGCCATTTGAGGGTGGTCAAGTAATGCCAGATAACAAAACAGTATATTTAGGAGCAGATAATACTCCTGGCGTTTTAACTAAGTTCGTTGCTGATGTTGCTGGAGACTTCACTGAAGGAACAACTTATTTTTATAAAGCTGACGCACCTGGAAAATGGGTTGAAATTGACAATACAGATTTAGACGTAATGTTAAACTTCCAAGATGTTGCTATTGAAGGTGGTGCAACTATGTTCAACCGTCTAGAGTGGGTAGCTTATGACGAAGTTGGTGGACATGTTTACATCACTGAAACAGGAAGAGACAACCCAGCTTCACGTTGGAATTCAGCGCATGATGAAGGTGGACAATATGCTCAACATCATATTGACAGAGCAACTGAACAAGGTGTAACTGGTCCTGACGATTCAGATTACGTTGATTATTATGGTCGTGTTTTAAAACTTGACGTAGATACAGACGAAATTTCAGTTTACATGGAAGGTGGACCTGATTTTGACGGTGATGTTGCGGAAGGTGATTATCCTAACACTCACTTATCAAATCCTGATGGTTTAGGGTTTATCACAATTGGTGATGTTTCTTATATGTTAATTTGCGAAGACCTTAACGGAACTTCAAACGGTAGAATGCCTGCTGGATACTCAAATAGAACTTGTGAATTATTCATGTTGGATATGAGAATTGATGAACCTACATTAGATGATTTAATCCGTATCGCTGAAGTTCCTTTCGGAGCAGAAATCACTGGTGTTAGAGGATTGCCTGATGGTAAAACAATCTTATTTAACAGCCAACACCCGAGTGGATCAAACCCTTATCCATACAACAACTCTTGTACAATTGCTTTAACAGGATTTGACAAAGGATTTGCTTCAATTCCTGAGGTTAACGAAGATGCTGAAACATTAGAACTTTATCCAAATCCTTCATCAGGTTTAGTATATATGAACAGAACAACTGATGTTGCAATATATAATGCTAATGGTGAATTGATTAATGTACTTACTTACGTTAATAAAATAAACACTTCAAACTTACCTGCTGGAATCTATTATATCCAAACTACCGAAGGTGATGCTAAAAAATTGATTGTTCAATAAATAGACAAAATCAATAATTATTTACCCATCCCGAAATATCGGGATGGGTTTTTAAGTACATAAGATTATACTTTATGAATTTCCTTAAAAACACTTTTTTCATACTTACATTAGTACTATCCTGTTCTGTAGTTGCCTCAGAGAAACCTGCACAGCAACTTAAAAAACATTTTCAATCTTCATTCGATTCATTGTTAATTGAAACGAGTGAATTGAATAAAATCATCAACCAACCAACTATAAACTGGCCAAACATCAAACAACAATTTTTTAATACGCGAATTGTTTATAAGGAACTGGAACTCTTTATTGAATATTTTGATCAAGAATTTGTTAAAGATCATATAAATGGTGCACCGTTATTAGCCATTGAACGTAAAGCACCTGATTTAGTAATATTGGAACCATCAGGTTTCCAAATTATGGAAGAAGTTCTTTTGGAAGAAAATCTAGAAGAGTTTAAAAATCTTGCATTCAACCTAGAAAAAAAACTTAAAATATATGGCGACCGCATTCCAAAAATGAGGGTTTCAGAACGAATGGTATTTGAAGCTATGCGCGAAGAATTAATTCGCTTAACTGCTCTTGGAATCACAGGGTTTGACACACCTTCAACAGAAAACACTGTTCATGAAAACAAAGCTGTTTTAAGAGGTCTCCATCGAACCATAGAAGCGTATGAAACCTATCTCGACCCAGATTTAATACTAATTATTGATTCAATTTTTGTAAGAGGAAACTCCTACTTAAAAAGTGTAGACTTTAATACATTGAACCGTTTTGAATTCATTCGAACATTTGTAAATCCATTATACGAACTCTTATTAAAAGTTCAAATCAAGCTGAACATTCATACCCGAGATTTAGGTCGAAAAAGAGAATACAGTGTCAATTATGCCACAACTTCAATTTTTGACACTGATTTTTTGAACTATAAATACTTCTCGAAGTATAGTGCTGCAGGAATTGAAGATGAGCGAAAGGAATTGGGTAAGCTACTTTTCTTTGACCCTATTTTATCCAAAAACAATCAAAGAGCTTGCGCTTCTTGCCACCATCCTGACAAGGCATTTTCAGATGGGTTAAAAACATCCATAGCATTCAATGAAGAAGGGAACCTAAAACGTAATTCTCCTGGATTGATTAACTCAGTATTCACAACACGTTTCTTTTGGGATGTACGCGCAGGTGCACCAGAAGACCAGATTGAGCACGTTTTATTTAATCCAAAAGAATTTAATACCAATTATGATGAAATCGTGGAAAAAATAAAATCTTGTGACACATACATCGATAAGTTTAAATCATCATACCCAGAAAATATTAAAAACGAACAACCATTAATCAATCGTTACACAATTGTTGCAAGCATTGGGGCCTACCTTCAATCATTACGGTCGTACAATAGTGAGTTTGACCAAGCTATTAAAGCTGATCAAGAAACCTCAAATAAGGCGTTGGTAAACGGTTTTAATTTATTCGCTGGAAAGGCTAAATGTGCGACATGTCACTTTATCCCCACTTTTGCCGGAAATGTTCCTCCTTTATTTGTAGATACAGAAACAGAAGTTCTTGGTATTCCTGACACCAATGTACAATCCATTGCAAAATTAGATGATGACAAAGGACGTTATGGAAATGGAAGAAGGGCCGAACACGCTGAACATCATAAATTTGGATTTAAAACAGTGACTTTAAGAAACATTGCTTTAACCGCTCCATACATGCATAATGGCGTATTCCCAACACTTCGCGAAGTTGTAGATTTTTATAATGTAGGTGGAGGTCATGGATGGGGAATTGCTCCTGAAAATGCAACCTTGCCTCCAGACTCACTTCATTTATCTGAAAAAGAAATTGATGACTTAATTCTATTCATGGAGGCCTTAACCGATACGATTGGATTAACTAGTCGACCGGCCAAACTCCCTAATTCGAACCAACTAGAATTAGAAGGACGAACAATTGGTGGACGCTACTAGTCTGAGAACCATTTATCACCAAAAAGATACACTTAAAACAAAACCTGCTAACATTATTAGCTTTTAGCATTAATAGTCAGCTTTTTTTACTATATTGGCGACCTTGTAAAGTAGAGAAAAAGTATGTCAGATAAAATAAAATACCAATTGGAAATTGAGGTAAAATCTTCAACGAAAGTATTGTACAATATGATCAGTACACCAAGCGGTTTAAGTGAGTGGTTTGCGGATGATGTAAACATTAAAAATGATGTTTTCACTTTTTTCTGGGACGGAAGTTCGGAGGAGGCGAAATTAATTACAAAACGAAAAGGTGAGGCCATTAAGTTTCAGTGGTTAGAAGATTTTGAAGATGGAGAAAAAACATATTTCGAACTGGCAATAAAGGTTGATGAATTAACCAACGATGTTGCATTGATGGTAACTGATTTTGCCGAGGAAGACGAAATGGATGAAGCAAAGCTACTTTGGACCAATCAAATAGATGATCTAAAAAAGGTTATTGGTTCTTAATTTCATTTTTTCATACGATTTTAATCTCCCATCCGTTATTCAATAATGAAATTACGGTAAAAGCGTTTTGAAAAGAGATGCTAAGAATATTGACAATCTAATTTAGTTCGTGGATGAAGAAGTTGAACATTTTCATCATTAAATCTTTTACAGGACCATTTTTGGTATCCTTTTTTATTGCCATGTTCTTTTTGGTCATGCAATTCTTTTGGAAATATGTTGACGATTTAATGGGGAAAGGACTCGAAGTTAGCGTTTTACTAGAATTACTATTCTATGTATCTGCAATTCTTATCCCGCTCGCACTACCCCTAGCTGTTCTTTTTTCCTCAATAATGACTTTCGGAAATTTATCCGAAAAAAATGAACTCACGGCGCTCAAATCTTCCGGTCTATCGTTGTTTCGAATTATGCGACCAATGCTCATTTTTATTGTGATTTTAAGTGCTTCAGCCTTTTATTTTTCGAATTATATAATGCCGATCGCAAATTTGAAATGTAGAACGATCATTTACAATATTCAACAAAAGAAGCCTTCTTTTGGTATAAAGGAAGGGGTTTTTTATAATGATTTTGAAGGCTACAGTATAAAGGTTGAGGATAAAAATGATAATACCGGAGAGCTTTTTAACGTGCTCATTTATCAGAATGAATCCAGAGGAAAAGGTAAAACGATAATTGCCGAACGAGGTGAGATGCTGAAATCTACCGATGAAAACGGAGAAAAGAGTTCATTTCTATTATTAAAACTCGTTAATGGTTCAATTTACCAACAAATGGAGCAATCCTTTAAAAATAAAAAAGGAGCACCCTATCAAAAGTCATTTTTTGAAGAAGCAATTATTAAATTCGACTTAAGTGGGTTTGATATGAAAGAAGAAAGTGAAGACTTGTTTAAGCGGGATTATGAAATGATGAATTTCGTTCAACTTGGTGATGCTATTGACTCCTTAGCAACCGTGAACGACTCGCTTAAAAATAGTTTTCAAGTAACAATAAAACGCCAAGTTTTAGTCATTAACCCCGACTATAAAAAACTTAATCTTACCGATACAACAAAAGACAAAGGAATTCTACCTCAAGAACCTATTGATACACTTCTCACTTTAGAGGATTTAAAAGAAATGGAATATAAAGCAGCACTCGTAGCCGCCCAAGGAAAAATGAGAGCAACCAAAGACCTTGTTCACAGCCAACAAACCATAAAAGAGTTTAGAACCTTGTCTTTTAATGAATACCTTGCTTCGTGGCATCAAAAATTCACCTTATCTTTTTCAATACTCATCCTCTTTTTTATTGGAGCACCTTTAGGCGCAATTATAAAAAAAGGAGGCCTAGGAGCACCATTAGTTTTTGCCACCTTGTTTTTTTTAATGTATTATATTTTAATGATTTCTGGTGAAAATATGGCTGAATCACAAATCATTGAAGTTTGGCAAGGCATGTGGTTAAGTGTTGTATGTCTTACTCCGATAGGTATATTCCTAACCTATAAAGCGGCTAATGATTCTGCCATTTTTGACCGTGACGCTTATAAAAAGTTATTGAACAAGCTTTTAAGAAAAGCATAATGATTTTATGTGTTTTAGTCAAAAATAATCTTAACTTTCCGCCAAACAACTACCTTGTTTACCAAGAATAATAGTCACTGAGAAAAGAGTCATGAAAGTCTTGCAATTGTGTAACAAGCCCCCTCAACCACTTATTGATGGTGGTTGTATTGCAATAAACAATATTGCGAATGGACTGTTGCATGAAAATATTGATTTGAAAATATTAACCATTGCAACTCAAAAACATCCATTTATTCCAGAAAAAATAGAAAGTGAATTTGCAAAAAAAACAAAAATTGAAAGTGTTTTTGTTGATACACGAATCAATGTGATTGACGCTTTTTCTGCTTTGGTCACATCGGACTCATACAATATCAGTAGATTCTTCTCTCCAGACTTTAATAAACGTTTAAAAGAAATTTTAAACGAAGATGCTTTTGACGTTGTACACCTCGAAAGCTTGTTCATGACGCCTTACATCGATACAATTCGTAAAAACAGCAGTGCAAAAATAGTTTTGAGAAGTCATAATCTAGAGCATCTCATTTGGGAGCGTTTAGCCAATTCAACCGAAAACACGGCAAAGAAATTCTATTTAAAACACCTTGCGTCGAAACTAAAAAAATATGAGTACGATGTAATAAAAGAGTTGGATGGAATTGCTGCTATCAGTTTCGATGACACAAAAAAATACAAAAGTTTAAAAGAAGATTGTCCATTATTAACCATTCCATTTGGTATTACGCTAAAAAATTACCCGTTACCTGAATTGGAGCCTAATAATGAGTTGGAACTTTTTCATATAGGCGCTATGGATTGGGAGCCAAATAAGGAAGCTGTCAATTGGATTTTAGATGATATTTGGCCAAAATTAAAAAAGAAAAAAGTCAACTTAAACTTAGCAGGAAGACATATGCCAGGCTACATTCATCAAGAAGCAACAGATCGCTTAATTGTTCATGGCGAAGTTGATTCAGCTGTTGAGTTCATGTCAAAATATGATGTCATGATTGCGCCTTTATTATCAGGCAGTGGTATGCGTGTAAAAATAATTGAAGCGATGGGACTTGGCAAGACCGTAATCACAACGCGTGTTGGTGCTGAAGGCATAGATTATCAGGACGGTGAAAACATCATAATTGCCAATACATCGGGTACCATTATACACGCTATAAATAGGCTCATCGAAAATCCTCAAGAAATAAAACGTATCGGCAAAAACGCTCGTCATTTAATTGAAAAAAAATATGACAATAATCTAATTATTAACAACCTTCTAAATTTTTACAAGGAGATTTGAGCGCTTGTTTAATATGAAAATTTTTGTTTTACTTTCTCGATTTCCGTACCCTTTAGAAAAAGGTGATAAATTACGTGCATATCATCAAATTAAAACGTTGTCCGAAAACCATGAGATTATACTATGTTGTATATCGGATAAAAAGATTAAAAAAGAATGGAAAAACGAAGTCAATAAAATTTGTTCAGAATTGCATGTTTTTGAATTGAGTAAACCCCTAATTTATTGGAATACAGTTAAACAAATTTTTACCGATAAACCGTTCCAAGTTGGTTATTTTTTTCAAAGAGCAATTGACAAAAAAATTCGTGGTATTATCAAATCCACAAAACCTGATCATATATATTGTCAGCTCATACGCGTAACAGAATATGTGAAAAACATCCATACAATTCCAAAAACTCTGGACTATATGGATGCCTTAAGCAAGGGAATGTATCGCAGAGGGGAAATTGCAAGAGGTATAAAAAAGGTGGCCTTCTTAAAAGAAGGAAAGCGCTTAGCGGAATATGAACATCGGATTTACGATTATTTCAATCATCACACTATTATCTCTGAACAAGATCGCAACTTGATTAATCACCCGTCCAAAAATCAAATTAACATTATTGAAAATGGAATTTCATCTGACTTTACCAGTTGTTTGAAAAAAAATCAAGTGAAAAGTCACGAACTTGTATTCACAGGCAATATGAACTACCCCCCGAATATTGAATGTTCATTATTTATTGTCAATGAAATTCTGCCCCTATTAATTCGAGAAAAACCGCAAATAAAATTATTACTTTCAGGCGCAAATCCTCATCCCAAAATACAGGAGTTAAACAAAAATAAAAACGTTACAGTAACAGGTTGGGTTGAAGACATTAGGGATAGCTATGCGAAAGGAAAGCTCTTTGTCGCCCCATTATTCATAGGAACAGGGCTGCAAAACAAGCTACTAGAAGCGATGGCAATGGGATTACCGGTTGTTACGACATCTTTAGCCAACAATGCGTTAAAAGCAAAGCCTCAAAAAGAGGTGATAATTGCCAAAACGGCTAAGGAGTTTTCGGAAGAAATCTTAAACCTTCTGAAGAATAAAACACATTATCAAGAAATAGCCAACAACGGGTTCCGTTATGTTGAAGAACGCTACAACTGGAAAAATTCTGTCGAAAAATTAGAAAAACTATTGACTTCTTAAGCAATCTTTAAGTATAATTTTGTTCTCATTAATTTTAAGGTTAGCTTTGTACCGAAATTTGAAAATATGAGTTTTAAACTGGACAAAATTGAGGACGCAATTGCGGATGTGAAAGCTGGAAAAATCATCATTGTTGTCGATGATGAAGATCGTGAAAATGAAGGTGACTTTATCGCTGCCGCTGAAATGGTCACACCAGACATGATTAATTTTATGGCAACCAACGGAAGAGGTTTAATTTGTGCTCCTCTAACGGAAGATCGCTGTAAAGAATTAGAATTAAACATGATGGTGAACGACAATACCGTTTTACACAACACCCAGTTTACCGTTTCAGTAGACTTAATTGGGCATGGTTGCACTACCGGAATTTCGACCTACGATCGCTCGCAAACCATTAAATTTTTAACTAAAGAAGATACTAAAGGTAGTGATCTCGGTCGCCCAGGGCATATATTTCCTTTACGTGCAAAAAATGGAGGTGTTTTAAGAAGAGCTGGTCATACAGAGGCTGCAATTGACATTGCCAGGTTAGCAGGTTTAAAACCAGCTGGAATTTTAGTTGAGATTTTAAATGAAGACGGAACGATGGCGCGTTTACCTCAATTAATGGAGGTAAGTGAAAAGTTTGATTTAAAGATTATTTCAATTGCAGATTTAATTGCCTATCGCCTTAAACACGAATCATTAATTGAACGTAAGGTGGAAGTTGATTTTAACACGGTTTGGGGTTCGTTTAAAATGGTTGGATACAAACAAACCACAACAGATGACGAACATTTAGCCATTTATAAAGGAGAGTGGTCTGAAGAAGAAAATGTTCTTGTTCGTGTGGAATCATCATCGTTTACTCACAACCTATTGGATGCCATTCGATCTGATAAACAATCTCATATATCTGCAGCATTAAAAATGATTGAAGAAAGAGGAAAAGGTGCTTTAGTTTTCATCCAACAAGAAGAGAAACAAATAGGATTAGTTGAAAAATTACAAGCCTATAATAACGGCGGATTTAAACGACCAAAATCAGACAACAAAGATTACGGTATTGGTGCACAAATTCTAAGAGACCTCAACATTAATCATTTGGATTTAATAACCAACCAAAGCCAAATGAATACTTCTGTCATTAATGCCTATGGTCTAGAAGTTAATTCAATTGTACCTTTCACAAGCGAATTTTAAGACTTCGCATGAATTCTGTTCTGAACAGCTTCAGCGAAACTAATGTCATTTATCTTAGAATTTGTCCAAGCTAGAATATCAAAATATTCAAGTATTACATTTTCTTTCTCAATTTTGAGCAATTCATTTAACTCCTCATTAAATTTAATGAAAATGGATTTTTCCTCTTCTGCTCCTTCAACACGAGCCAATTGCTTAATGTGCGTAATGAATAGCTTTTCCATTTGATAATCTTTAGGATGTTTATTCAAGTAACGAGCTGCCGATTTCAAATCATATTCTAAAAAATCAATATTGTTGAGTTCAAAATGAATAATTAAATTAAAAATTCGAGAAAAAGAATAAATATCCTGTCTTAGTTGTTTTTCATTATCATTTAGCACATCATTTATGTACTTTAATGCTTGTCTGTATTCTTCTACACCAAAATAAGCATAAGCCATATTATAAGTGAATAGAAGTTGTTTTTCTTTATTTATTTTATCCTCATACAGCTCTAAACCTTCCTGAATTTCTGGGATAAGCTGTATTGATTTTGCAAACTGCCCCTTACGGTTATTCAATTGAAGTTCGCCAATATAAGTCGCGGTAAAAATTCGTACTTTAAAACCTAGTGCTCCAAAAGCCTTTTTGCCTCTAAGTGCCTTAATTTCCTCAACAATTGACTCTGCATTTTTAAAATCATAAGTGTCAATATAACACAGCATTAAAAAATTCAAAGTAGCAATATATCGTTGTTGAAGATCGTTTCTAATTTTTGAATTACGGTCCATAATGGACTTTGACTTTCTAAAAAAAATCAAGGCATTTTCATAATCCCTTTTACTGGCACTGCAAACCCCTTTAATGTAGTAACAAATAGTAGTGGCCCGAGTAGATATTGCCGTATTTTTTCCTTTAATGAGGTGATGATTCTCAATTTCATTTACAATTTCTCTTTCTTGCTCGTTTCTGGTAAATCCACCACTTCTAAAAATATAGTTAATTCGAGAATATAAAACATGATACTCTGCTAAATTTCTCAACTTATCGACAACGCCTTGCTCTTCTTCAATTAGTTCGTCCAAGTTATAGGTGAAAATCCCTGCTTCGTATGCTTCCTCAAGTAAGCGTCTTTCCCAATTAATCAACTCAAACCAATAATAGAATTTTTCATAGGTGGTAGCGATTTTCTTAGCTCGTTTTACAAACTTATTACATTCTTTATAAAGTGCTTTTCTATTGAGGATATCAATATTTTTTATCTCCTGTTTGAGTTGCGCACTTACAGATTGATCAGAGTAATACGCCCTTAAACTTTTTAATATTAGGCGATATAAATGATTCTTTTCTGAAGGCAGATGTTTGATAAAAATTTCACCTTTGAAATATTCTTTCAGTTCGTCCTCATTATATCTTTTCTGTTTCTCAATAAAATCAAAAATCTTTAAATAATTCTTGTCTCCTGATTGCAAAGAAGAGTTCAATTTGAAAAATCTTTTCTCAGATTTGGTTAGTGATTTTATCAGACTATGCAGCTCTGTAGATGGTTTCATTTGATTCGTTTTTTGTTAAAAATTGAACTTAGGAATTCAATTTAAGGTGGTTTTAAAGATATTATTTTTTTACGATAAAAACGAATCCACTTTTAAGCTGTATCTTTTATTGATTAAATGGTTATTGTAACTGATTGTTATAAACAAGGGTTTTGAAATTTTAAAATTATCGAAGAAATTCTAAAGTTCATCGAAGCAATCTAATATGAATTTGCACTGATAAAATTTCAATAATAAAATAACGAAAAAGGGCCACCACAGCCCTTTTTCTAACAACAAACCAAAATTCTCCAGTGGATTATCAATTCACGTTCCACTTGCGTGGATATTAACGGAGAATAACCTTTGTGCCTTTCGGCAATATTTTATCAGGATCAGTGGAAACATTATATTGCATGATCTTTTTCAATTTAATCCCTTCATACTGAGAGACCTCTCGCAATGACATATCTTCTGAACATAGGTGAACATTATTTCCTTTGCTAGCTCTTGATCGTTTAGGGTCTAAATAAATAATTTCACCTTTGGTTAGCACATCTCTTTTACCTAATTCGTTGTATTTATACAATTGCCATAGTCCCATATTAAATTCTTTAGATATGCGATAGAATGTATCCCCATCTTCGACCAAAATATACCTTGTACGGTTTCTATTGAGTTGTACTTTATGGATATTTGCGGTTTCGTCCAAAGATTCGGCACTTTTTTCAGTGGCGGTAAAAACGGTATGTGGCGTGTCCTTTTGACGACTTGCAGTTAATTCTTTTTGCTCCTTTTCTCTTTCAATTTCAATTGGCAAAAGTGGCATTTTATCATACTGATCTAGGTTATAACGCTTGATAATTTGAATCAATAAATCAGCATATTTTGGATTTGTTGCATAGCCAGCCCTTTTAAGTCCTTTCGCCCATCCAACATAATCTGTGATCTTTAATTTGAATAGATCTGAATAACGTTGGCGAGAAGTCAAAAAATCAGAATGATCTTCATACGACTGTGCTGCATGCTCATAACTCCTGAAGCACTCATCTTTTTCATCATCATCTTGATAAAACGTTTTTCCAGTCCACACTTTGTGACATTTAATGCCAAAGTGATTGTTTGCGTTTTTTGCCAATTGACTATTCCCACTTCCACTTTCTAAAATTCCCTGCGCCAGTGTAATACTCGCAGGAATGGCATGAGAGTTCATTTGTTCAATCGCCGTTATCTTCCATTGATCTATATAATCTTCGCTTGAAATACGCTCATTAGCGAACCCTAAAAGGGAAAATAATAAAAGCGTAGAAAAGGTGGTTAATTTTTTCATGTTGCTTGTTAATTGTTTGTTGTGCTCTACTATTACGCAAGGTTAATGCAGAGGTTACGTTTTCAACAAGAAATTAACAATTTAGAATATCTTCCGGGGAATAAATCTAAAAAATCAAACGTAAAGGACTGACTAAATAGCTATTAACCAATCAATTTAATCTCTATGAAATACTAACTGTTGGTCAGAGCTTTCCTGAGGAACAAAATAATAGCCTTCAGCATCAAATGATTTTAGTGCTTCAATGTCATCAATTTTATTTTGAATAATAAACCTCGTCATTCTACCACGTGACATTTTAGCGAACTGCATATTCATTTTATAGTCGCCATTTTTATTTCTATCCTTAAATACCGGAGTCACCACTTCCATTCCATGCATTTTACCAAGGTTTGCAGCTTTAAAGTACTCTGATGAGGCCAAGTTAACAATCAAGTTGCTGTTTTCATTTTTCAGTTCTTTCTCTAATTGCTTTTGAATTTTCGAATCCCAAAACTTGTACAAATTGGTCATTTTAGGTGTTACTTTAAACTTTGTTCCCATTTCCAAACGATAAGGTTGAATTAAATCGAATGGCTTTAAAAGGCCGTACAATCCAGATAATATTCGCAACCGATTTTGTCCTTCCTGTTGTTCTTGATCGGATAAAGTTTGAAAATCTAATCCTTGATATGCAGCACCGCTAAAAAGATAAGCCGCTGGATAACTATTCTCTACGGTGAATTCTTCTGAAAAATTCTGAAACCGATCATAGTTCAACGCAGCAATGTCTTTACTCACATTCATTAGTTTTTCGATGCCTTTCTGACTAAGTTTACTTAATTTTTTAGCTAAGCGTGCGGTTTCTGTTGGAAACTCGATTGAAGTTGTTTCCAATCCGTTAAATTCAACATTTTCATTTAACGATTTTGCAGGAGAAAGTAATATTTTCATAGCCCAAATTTAATTAATAATTCCCCAAATTCTAGACCGAATTAGTTTATTTTTTAGGTTCAAAACTTAAAGAAATTGAGTTCACACAGTGTCTGGTATTTTTTCTTGTAAACCCTTCATTATAGAATACATGCCCAAGGTGTCCGCCACAATTTGAACATATAATTTCTTCTCTAAATCCGTCAGCATCTTCAACAATAGAAACAGAACTACCGATGAAATCATCAAATGATGGCCATCCCGTTCCTGAATCAAACTTACTATCGGCATTAAAAAGCGCTTGATCACACCTTTTACACGTATAGACTCCATCTTTTTTATTATCAACATACTTACCTGTCCAAGGACGTTCTGTGCCTTTATGCACTATTACGTATTCCTCTTCTTTTGTTAGTTTATTCCATGTTGAGTCTTCAGGGTCTCCATGGTGCCCCAAAGAATAAAACTCTTCATCCGCAGCTACGCTTTCAGGATTTGTGTGACTGCAACTTAAAAAGAACAGAATAAATCCTATTGAAACTAATATTATCGTCTTCATATCAAAATTCGTTTTTACTTTAGACGTTTTAATTGTTATTTGTTTACACTGTAACATAAAAACAACTGATTTGTAAAAAGGTTTATGACATCCCTATTAAAACAAAGGTTAGCTAATTTAAAGGAAGGACTTCTACTTGAGCGAGATGAAGAGCTAAAACATTTCGAGTCTTTAATTCAACAACAAAGTATTCAAGATCAAATTGTGGCGCAGATCACGCTTTACCCTTTAGCATTTATTGAGGAATCCTATAACCGATTTGACAATATTGAATTAACATTTCAATTTAACGAAAATCAAGAACCACAAAAGTTTAACACAAATGGACGTGTTTCCCTTTTCTCGCAACATACAGAAGAAAAACTTGAAGCCCTAATCGTTCATATAAAAGAAGATCAAATTACCCTTGAATTGTTTTCAAGTGATTCCCCTGAATGGCTAAACAAAGGTAAAATAGGAATTCATCTTTTGCCAGACACTCAAACCATTGACATTCAACTAAAAACTATAGAGAAAATTGAAAAGGAAGAACTCATTATTCCACATCAATTTTATCAGCATCAACAAAAAAATATAGTCTCCGCTAAACACTTCTCAAGTGAAGAGCTCAATAAGTCTCAAAATATTGCTGTTGGAGAACTATTAGGAGAACAACCTTTTCATATTGTGCATGGTCCTCCAGGAACTGGTAAAACAAAAATACTGACTCAAAGCGTCATAGCATTAGTTAATCAAGGTAAACGCGTTCTTGTTGCTGCCCCATCAAATGCCGCAGTTGATCATATTACAAGTAAAATTGGAGAATTGGTTCCTGAGGTTGTTCGCGTTGGACGTTCCATAAAAATCGCACCGGTTGTTACCCCTTTCACCCTTAAAGAAAAAATTAACAATGATACATTAATGAACGTGGTTGAACGTTTAAAAAGGGATGCAGAATCCATCCGAAAAAAGGCATTTAAGTACAAAAGAAATTTTGACAAAACAGCATTTGAAGAACGTAAACGCTTAAAAAAAGAACTTAAAGAAATTAGACAAGATATTCGTCATATTGAACGCGACATACGCAAGCAAATTTTGACCAATGCACCTGTCATTACTGGAACATTTATGGGGATTTACAACGAAGACTTGCAATCAGATGAATGGGACGCCTTAATCATTGATGAAGCAGGGCAAGCGATTGAAACTTTAATATGGTCAATCAGTCATTTATCAAACAAGTTAATCCTTGCAGGAGACCCTTTACAATTACCACCTAGTGTTTTTAGTACCAAAGCAATTAAATTTGGTTTGAACATATCACTATTAGAAATGGCAAAAGAATTGGATATCCCAACCCATTTTTTAGATGTTCAATACCGAATGAATAATACAATTATGGGGTTTTCGAATGGATATTTTTACGATAATAAACTTGCATCCGGAGATTTAAATGCGAATCAGTGCATCAAGAATGAAAATTTTGCACCTATAGAGTTTATCGATACTGCGGGTTGTTCATTTGACGAAGAACTTGATGAGTCCGGAGGCATATACAATCAAGAAGAAGCGAATTTGGTTAAGAAAAGAGTTGAAGAATTTTCTCATTTTAAAAGCATTGGTATTATTTCACCGTACAGAAAACAAGTTCAACGCTTAAAACATTTACTTTTCGATTTAGCAGAAGATTGCCAAACAATCGACAGTTTTCAAGGTCAAGAAAGAGATATAATTGTAATTTCCTTAGTACGATCAAACGAAAACAACAACCTCGGGTTCTTAACTGATTATCGTCGTTTAAATGTTGCGTTAACACGAGCAAGAAAAAAATTAGTGATCATTGGCGACTCAGCAACCTTCGGCCAAGACAGCTTCTATCAGGCTCTTTTAAAATACGTTGAAGAAAATGGGGTTTACCGAACTGCATGGGAATATTTTGAATCTTAAAAAAACAAATTAGAATCGTGATGGATGTTCCGAATTTTATTTAATTTTATTCATCTAAATGAAGGCGCTAAAAAAATACCTTACAATACTCTTTCTTATACTCGCTTTCCCTTTTTTCAGGTTCATTGCGAATCATTTCATTCTTTCACCGAGTAATGAAATATATGCCTATGTTCCACAGGAAAGTGATTTTATTATTGAGATAAATACCCGGAATTTTATTCAAGAAATTTTGTACCAGCGGGTTTATGCCGAAAAATACTTTAATGAAAAAGTTTATCCCGAAGACGACGACGAAACACCGCAAGAAAAGTGGGTTGAAAGTGGAATAGATATTTTTAATAAAATCGTGTGTTTTCGTGAGCAATGGGCAAATGAAGCTGTGTGGTATGCGATCTTAAAACACAATAATGTCGAGCAAATAAAATCGTTTATCCTTGGCGCAAACCCCGAAGCGTTGTTTGAGGTTAACAATGAATATGCTATTTTACAATTAACGCCCGGTGAAAAAAGCCCTCAGCGAGTAGAACATCTCAAAAAAATCAGCAATAAAGAAGTTAAAAGTTTTAGAGAGCGTAAAAATTTACCGCAATTATTCGACTCGAAGAAAGAAATTAATTGCTTTGTAATTCCAAAACAATCAGAATACAACAATTTATTAGAAGGGTATTTTTCATTTGATTTCAAAAAAGATAAGATTGAAATTGATGGTGAGTTTACGCCTATTTCTGGGTTGTCTGAATTTAAACCAATTGCATACGAACTAAATCAAGAAGCTGCGATTAGTGTAAGAAGCTCGTTAAATTTGTTTAACAGTATTTATTGGTTTGATGATCATTCGATTAAGAATGTTCCTGAATTTACGCAATTAGCACTAGATTACAACGGAGTTGAATGTCAAATGATTCATAGAAATCAGGGGTACGCCACACCTTTTTACACCTTACCAAAAGCACAAGTACGATTTAACATTTTAAAACCCCAAGTTTGGAATAGTTTCATGGACAGTCTCATTGCAAGTCCAGCGGTTGATGTTGACACCACCAAGCAACGTTTAACGACTCACGAAGGTGCAAGCTTTGGTTATCGACAGAATAGCCAAGTGTTTGAGCTAATGCAAGACAGCGTTAACTTTTCCCCTTTAACTACGGATAAAAATCTGTTTTTTGATTTATACATGAACCTCGACAAAATAATAGATGGTACTAAATTTACTATTCATCCTCAATTTCCACCAAGCGACTTAGAACAAACCATGGGTATGGTTGTAGCCAGCAACCTAATGGCTGAAATAAAGTCAATTTCCAGTATGGAATCAATTATTTTTCAGATCGCTGCTGGAGAAAAAGAAACAATCGACGTACATGGAGAGGTAATTATGAAAGAAAAGGGCGGTCATTCGACAGTAGAACTTATATCCTTTGCAAGTCTACTTTTTAATTTTATCGGATCGTATTAAATAATTGTATAAAATAATTTGTCATTTTTAACATTCTTGATCCGTACCAAGAAAACATCTCACCATCTACTAAATGTACTTCGCCCTCTGGAATTATTTTTTTCAATTCAGTCACATGCTTTTCTTTAAACGGGTAAGGTTCTGAACTTAAGAAAATGTATTTAGGTTCAATTGCTCTAATTTCTTCTTCTTCGATCTCTATATACCTTCCGTCTACATCTTCAACTCCATTTATTAACCCTAGCTTATTCAACAAATAACCAATAAAAGTATTGTTACCTGCTACCATGTAGGGGTTTGCCCAAATAAAATAGAGTACAGTACCGTTTAGACTAGGAATGTTTAGAAAATCCTCTTTAATTAGCTCAGAAATGGAAATTGCTTTATCAGATGTATTTGTTAATTCCCCTATAGCTAGAATCATATCACAAGCTTGTTCTACATTATTTATGTCACTGATGTACACATTATAAAGCAAAGTTAGCGCCTCAATTTCTTCTTGCGTATTTTCTTCTTTATTCGCAATAATTAAATCAGGGTTAAGCGACTTAATTGTTTCAAAGTTGATCGTCTTTGTTCCGCCTACACGTGTCTTATTGCTGTGCCATTTCTTTGGATGGATACAAAATTTTGTTATTCCAACAACCTCGTTCTCCAATCCTAAGTCGAACAGTAATTCGGATTGAGAAGGAACTAACGAAACAATCCGTTTGGGGTAATTTTCCAAACGGATTGTACGATTCATTTGATCTTTTAAAATAATCATCTATGCAATAGCATTAATTAAATCGTGTCGTGTGACAATATGAAAGGTTTCGTTTCCTAGATCAATTAATACAGCAGGAGTTTGTCTATCGATGTGCTTAGAAATTTCTTCAACAGTTGCATTAGCATTTAAAACAGGTAACGCTTCTTGCATTACTTGAACGAGCGGTTTATCTACTATAGTCGAATCTTCTATAATATCTTGATAAAGTTTTGCATCATCAACTACACCAACAAATTTACCATCCTTGGTGATTGGAATTTGAGAAATATTGTAGGCTTTCATTTTAGCCACGGCATGAGAGACTAATTCTTCCGATCCACAAGTAACCAACTTATGTTCACCGTGTTGAGCAACTAAATCTGCAGCATTTTTAAAACCTTCATCTAAAAAGCCTCTTTCTCTCATCCAATCATCATTGAACATTTTTCCTACATATCGTGAACCATGATCATGGAATAACACAACAATAACATCATCTTCTTTAAAACGATCTTTCATCTGAAGTAGCCCTGCGATCGCTGAACCAGCACTATTACCAACAAAAATCCCTTCTTCCCTTGCCAATCTTCTAGTCATTACAGCAGCATCTTTGTCTGTTACTTTCTCAAAGTAATCGATTACTGAAAAATCAACGTTCTTCGGTAGAATATCTTCGCCTATCCCTTCGGTGATATAAGGATAAATTTCATTTTCATCAAAAATTCCAGTTTCATGGTATTTTTTGAACACGGATCCATAGGTATCAATTCCTAAGTTCTGAATAGTTGGATTTTGTTCTTTTAAAAACTTACCTGTTCCAGAAATCGTTCCTCCTGTTCCTACCCCCACGACAAAATGAGTGATTTTCCCTTCAGTTTGCTCCCAGATTTCTGGTCCAGTTTGCTCATAGTGCGCTAATGAATTAGCAGGATTATCATATTGGTTCACGTACCAAGAATTTGGCGTTTCTTCTGCCAAACGTTTGGATACTGAATAATACGAACGAGGATCATCTGGTTCAACTGCCGTTGGACAAACTACTACTTCGGCACCTACAGCTCTCAGAATATCCATTTTCTCTTTACTTTGCTTATCACTCAAAACACAAATCAGTTTATAACCTTTAGCAATACAAGCTAGTGCTAATCCCATTCCTGTATTTCCAGAAGTCCCTTCGATAACCGTTCCACCTGGTTTGATTAGCCCTTGAGCTTCGGCTTCTTCCACCATTTTTAAAGCCATTCTATCTTTAACAGAGTTTCCAGGGTTTGTCGTCTCAATTTTAGCTAAAACTGTAGCTTTAATCTCTTTGGTGATTTTATTTAAACGAACCAGCGGTGTATTACCGATCGTCTCTAAAATATTATTGTAATACTTCATTATTTATTCTAATTAATTCTCTTTGTATGGCAAAAGCCTCCGCAAATTTAGCCATAATAAATTGAGGCACAAAAAAAGAGGTTGGCAATTGCCAACCTCTTTTTTAAAGATAATCTTAATTTAATTTTAGAAGTAGAACATGAAATATAATGCTCCTCCAAAATTGTCTGTATCTAAATTCCAAGAAGTACTTTTTCCTCCTGTAATTTCGTCAGTGATAACGGCACCAGATCCTCCAGCTGTTGGATCCCAACGTTCAGTCACAGAGCTAGAAGCTCCATTCCATCCACCCATTACTCCCCATCCGAACTCTGTTCCGATGCACATTTTTGGAGCAACATAGTATTCAACACCTGCAAATGCACGAACACCGATACCATTGAATTTACCGCTTTTTGAAGAGACCATTCGCTCGGCAGCTGGATCTTCATTTAAAACACCTCCCCAAGAAGCCCATTCAGTAGAAATTGGTGAAGCATTTCCGTTTCCAAAAGCATTACCATAAGTAAAGTCTCTGCAAACACCTGTTCTGTGTTGATACATAACTTCTCCACCGTAAATACCTCTTAAACGAGTTTTTCCTCTTCTCCACTCATATCCAACACCGATATTGTATGATGTATTCCCTTGTTCATACGTATCCATTACTAATAAATCTGGATCATTTTCTACATCATTAAATACTTCGTTTTCGTATTTATTGCTAGAATGTCCAATTCTGAAATGTCCACGAATCGCAGTATTATCAGTTAACATATACTTACCGAAAAGTGTATTTGCTCCAAAATAATTTACGAATTTATTACTTCCCATTGAACCGTTTGAACCTGTGTAACCGAAAAGGTCACCTACATAATTCAAAACAGGCAATGCATTCATTCCAATTGCAAATTCACCTTGTACGGGCATAATATCCACTCCATTCTTGTTCTGTACTTGATCATTTCCCTGAGCAAATGTCATAGAAGTAGCAGCAAGAATAAAGGATAATCCTATAATCTTTTTCATACTATTAATCTTTTTAAATGACTATTGATACGGTTTACATGTCTCCGTACTCGATGTTTAGCACTCGGCTAGCTCCTTCTGTAATTCCCCCTAAAGACATAGATCCCGCAGAGAACATCATATTTTCATATACAACAGAATCAGGGTTTCCTGCGATATACTGGCGTTGATCAGCATTGAAATCATCAACATAAACATCAACTGTTAAAGGAGTTGAAATTGCAGGAACTTCTACAGAATATTCTCCTCCAGAAATTGAAGCTGAGAAAGACAAATCTTTATAAATATAATCATCATCTGGATTGTGATCTAAATCTTCTGAATCTACAACAAAAGTGATTATTCCACTTGTAACGTCTTCTGGGTTTAAATTATAAATATAAGTACCAGCAGCAGTTGTGTCGTTACTTAAATCTAAAGGTGCGTGAACAGTTCCTGAAATTGTACAAGTTCCTGGTTCAGCAGGTGTAACAGGATCATCTGTTTTTTTACAAGATACTAGTGCAATCCCAGCGATTGCAACCATTGATAAAAATACTCTTTTCATTTTTTTGATTTTGAATTTTGGCAAATATAACGTTTTAGTCTATTTGTGTCAAAAATTTATTTAAAAAGACGCTACTAATCGGCCATTAATTTTCTGTAACGAACGCGTTTTGGCTCTGAATCACCTAAACGTTTTTTACGATTTTCTTCATATTCTGAATAAGTTCCTTCGAACCAATAAACTGAAGAATCATTTTCAAAAGCCAGGATATGTGTACAAATTCGATCTAAGAACCATCTATCATGCGAGATAACGACTGCACAACCAGCGAAACTCTCTATCCCTTCTTCTAAGGCTCGAATTGTATTGACATCCAAATCATTGGTAGGCTCATCCAGCAATAACACATTTGCTTCTGTTTTAAGTGTCATAGCCAGGTGCAAACGATTTCTTTCTCCTCCAGATAAAACTCCGACCTTCTTATTTTGATCTGCTCCGTTAAAATTAAATCGACTTAAATAAGCCCGTGAATTAATTTTTTGCTTACCAATCTCGACAAACTCCGTTCCACCAGTCACAACCTCAAAGATTGATTTCTCTGGATCCATGTCTTTATGATCTTGGTCCACATAGCCAATTTCTACTGTATCACCTACTTTAAACTCACCACTATCAGGAGCTAACTCCCCCATTATCATTTTAAAGATTGTGGTTTTACCCGCACCATTTGGTCCAATAATACCAACAATACCATTAGGCGGGAGATTAAAGTTTAAATCATCATATAATAATTTATGGTCAAATCCTTTCGCTACTTTTATAGCTTCAATAACATTTGTACCTAAACGAGGACCATTAGGAATTGGCAACTCAAGTCTTTCTTCTCGAGAATTTGATTCTTCACTCAATAATTTGTCATAATTATTAAGACGGGCCTTATTTTTAGCATGCCTTCCTTTCGGATTCATCCTTACCCAATCTAACTCACGTTCAAGAACTTTCCTTCTTTTACTCGCTTGTTTTTCTTCTTGCGCCATGCGCTTAGTTTTTTGATCTAACCAAGAAGAATAATTACCTTTCCAAGGAATTCCTGAACCTCTATCTAACTCTAAAATCCAACCCGCAACATTGTCTAAGAAATATCGGTCGTGGGTAATTGCTATAACGGTTCCGCTATATTGTTTTAGGTGTTGCTCTAACCAGTCAACGGACTCAGCATCCAAGTGATTTGTTGGCTCATCCAACAATAAAATATCCGGATTTTGAAGCAATAATCGACAAAGCGCAACACGCCTTTTCTCTCCTCCAGATAATGTCCCAATTTTCTGATCTTCTGGAGGGCAGCGCAGCGCGTCCATTGCACGTTCTAATTTACTATCTAAATCCCAAGCATCCAGTTGATCAATTCTTTCTTGAACCACCCCTTGACGCTCAATTAACTTGTTCATTTTATCCGCATCATTCATGATCTCTTCATCCATGAATCCGGCGTTAATTTCTTCGTATTCTTTGAGTAAATCTACAGTAGACTGTACACCTTCTTCGACAATTTCCTTTACCGTTTTCTCGGGATCAACTACCGGCTCTTGTGCCAAATATCCAACAGAGTAATCATTATTAAAAACGACATCACCTTGATACGCTTTATCAAGACCAGCGATAATTTTTAAAACAGTCGATTTACCTGAGCCATTCATCCCAATGATACCAATCTTGGCACCATAATAGAAAGAAAGGTAAATATCCTTGATAATTGGTTTTCCTTGAGGTGTCGTTTTTGACACCCCAACCATGGAAAATATGATTTTCTTATCGTCTGACATTGACTATTTTTCTTTGATTGAATGAACTATTTTCTCCATATTATCAATGAACTTCTCTTCACGTTCTGCTAATGTCCAAGTTGTAACATAGTAAAATGCTTTTTCACTTCTGTAAAACATCGCATAATAAAAGATGTCTAGGTTATTTTGAGGAAATACACCATTAATTTTATATCCTACAGCTTCCATTCCATTTACTGTGGTAACTCCTTCCCCTACTTCCTCAACTACTGGGTCATTTATTGAAGACTTTAAGAATTCGATAGATAGATCTGCATATTCTTCGATACTCATCTCCAAATCATATTGCTTTAATTCTTCGTGAGTTTCCATAATCACCATTACATAATGCTCTTTTAACTCGTTTCCGTATTGAAAAATAGCATCTGGGTTTTCAAGATTTAGTTTCTCCATGTAGTCAGGAATCTCAATTGAAAACTGTCCTTCTACATCTTTTGTTTCAAAAGAGGAATTTGATTCGTTACATGCAACTAATCCAAATGCTACAATTGCGGGAGACAACCATTTTAATAATTTCATTTTTTTGATTTTTTTATTTTGTTGTTATTGATTTTAAATGCCCTTACAGAATATCTATTATAACCGAATTAAAATTCAGTTATTTAACAGAGGCTCGGTTATGGGTAGCCAAAAATACAAAATTTGCTCAATTTAACGGCATATCTTGAGAATTGCTCTGCTACTTATTTTTTTTATGGGTGGTTTTATTTTTCTTTAAATGAATCCAAGATTAGATTCATATCGTGCTGAAATGTACTTTTTTGTTCATTTAAACACCATGTCATAACTTGATAAAAGGCTTTATCCCCTTCAAAAACGCCAAGGTTATAATAAAGTTGTACAGGTTTCCCTTCTTTTTCAACGGATGCCAACATTTCATTTTTGACACCAATTACATTGTTTATTGTATCAATTTTCGGGTTCATCGTCAGTACATCAAATGCTTTTAGCCCTTTGGATGATTCTAAGTTAGCCACCGCATCATTTCGATAAGTCATTAGATCGAGGTCCAATTCTTTTGGGTAGCCTGAAATCTCAGATTTCGGTTGCATGATCACGAAAAGATAATGCTCTAACACACTCGTGTCTTGGTGTCCTTGCATTTTTGCCACATAACCGTATTGAGCAATGGCATCCCTATTTAACCCTTCTACAATTTGCATTGGTGCGGGAATTGAAATGTCGAAATACGCTTTCCATTCTTCTCCAGCTTTATACCCTTCAATTTCTGCTAAAAGTTCGGATGCAATTTCCGTTTCGTGAACTTCATTTTTATCAACATTATCTTCGTTAACACTTTGAGAGCATGAGGTAATAATCAGTAATCCAAAGATAAATAGGGAAAGAAAAAATTTCATTAATCTGTAAACTTTATAATTTGTGGCAAATCTAGCGAAAATCAAACCTCAAAAATCAATCATTCTACAAGAAAAACGTTAAAAGGTTTAAAAAAAAATATTTTTTAATCCTAAATCAAGTATCATCTCGAAAGAAAACTTTAAAATTGCTACTTTCGCAAAAATAACTCGAATGAATATTGCAATTTTTGGTTACGGTAAAATGGGAAAAGAAATTGAATCTATTGCCATAGCACGCGGACATAAAATAACTGCAAAAGTTAATAGCAAAGCACCAAAAGAAACCTTTGATTATAGTGAAACTGATGTAATTATTGAGTTTTCCAAACCTTCTTCGGCACTAGAAAATATTCATTTTGCAATTGACTTAGGGATTCCGATAATTGTAGGAACCACAGGGTGGTACGACAATTTTAAAGCTGTTTCTGAATATTGTAATTCGAAAAACGGCGGATTATTGCATGCCACGAACTTCAGTGTTGGGGTGAATGCTTTTTTTGCTTTAAATGCCCATTTAGCCAAAATCATGAATGGTTTATCAGAATATGAAGCCAGCGTTCTGGAAATACATCATACCGAGAAATTAGATGCTCCAAGCGGAACAGGGATTACTATAGCCGAGCAAATCATTGAGAATCATAAGACCTATACTGATTGGCAAAATGTAAAACAAGACAAAATTGAAAACAAAAAGACACTTTCACTAGCTTCTGAACGTTTACCCAATGTTCCTGGAACGCATGAAGTGACATATAGTTCTGAAATTGACACAATAGAAATAAAACATACAGCCCATAGCAGAAAAGGTTTTGCTCAAGGTAGCGTTATCGCAGCTGAATGGATGAAAAATAAGTCTGGTATTTATACGATGCAAGACGTTTTAAAATTTTAATATGGAATATTTAGGATTGATAATTGGCTATTTAATCATTATTTTGACTCCAATTATTGGGTTATGGCATAAAATCTTGCCGCGAATTGACAAACCTGCATGGGCTGCGTTCATCCCTTTTTACAATTATTTTGTTGTACTTAGAGCTTGTAAGCAACCCTGGTATTGGGCAATTTTCTTGTTGATGCCTGGTATTCAGATTTATATGTGGGCCTGCATTAATATCACGCTCATTCGAAAATTTGGTGAATTCGGTGTCAAAGAAACAATACTTGGTATTTTATTTCCTTTTCCTGTTTTTTGGAGAGTTGCAATGGACACGGAAAAATACCAACCAGTTCCACCAACAAACTGGGACATTGTTAAGCAAGTAAATGCCCGAACGCCGAGTGATCATGTAGCTCTATTTTTTGCTTTGCCTGTAGTTGGTCATGCTATTGTGTATCCAATGTCATTATTGGGCGTTAAACGAAAGCCTGGTAAAAAATCAATTTTTAAAGAATGGGGAGA
This sequence comes from Crocinitomix algicola, assembly GCF_001661595.2. Lineage (GTDB taxonomy): Bacteria > Bacteroidota > Bacteroidia > Flavobacteriales_D > Crocinitomicaceae > Crocinitomix > Crocinitomix algicola. The sequence continues at coordinate 144,437 of NZ_LYPF02000002.1, read as the reverse complement.
TGCCTTTCTTTTTGCGTTAATTGCTGCTAGTGCGATTAGAACATATGTATTTGAACCGTACACCATTCCTACTGGCTCAATGGAAAAGACTTTAATGGTTGGAGACTTTTTGTTCGTTGAAAAGGTGACTTATGGACCTCGAGTTCCGATGACTCCCTTTTCGTTCCCTGTATTTCACAATAGTTTTCCTTATTTAAATGTCAAGTCTTACAGCGAGATTCAGACCATACCTTACACTCGAGTTCCTGGATTTAGATTTGTTGAAAGAAACGATGTTACCGTATTTAATTTTCCTGCTGGTGATACGGCGTTAAACGATCCTAGGATGCCATATGGTTTGGTTGGACATACTTATGAGCAAATTTTACGAGATGAAGCGTATTACATTTTTAAAAAGGATGGAAAAAGCTTAGCCTATTTTGAGGAAAATATAGAAGATTATAAAAAACGAGCGCGGATAAATTTTGAAAACGGCAAAGTTTATTCGGCCTTACCAGCCCCTGAAGATGAAGCTAGAGGCTATACCATCATACATGGTGTTTTAGATCGTCCAGTTGATAAACGAGAAAATTATATCAAACGTTGTGTCGCCATACCTGGTGATGTGATAGAAATTAAAGATAAAGAACTTTACCTGAACGGTCAGCTAGCTCATCAACCTGAAAATATGCAGTATAAGTATTCTTTTACAGGTTATTTACACCCTGCTTTTGTGAGTAGAAGAACGTCAAATTGGACTTGGACTCAAGGTCAAGCAAGTTATTTTAAAGAACATTTTGATGTTGGACTAAATGAATTAGGCGCAGATGATTCGGGCTTTGTTACCATTCCGTTATCTAAGAAAAAGCTCGAAGAAGTTTTACCAAAATTCCCACAAATAAAGCCATTTATTAAGGAAAGAGGTTATAATCGTAAGAAACTCGAACAAGGGTACCCTCAGGGATATTTACCAATTTTCCCAAATGATGTGCAATACGATTGGACTGAAGATAACTTTGGACCACTTGAAATTCCTTACAAAGGTATGGAGGTTGCCTTGAATCACAAAACGTTACCAATCTACAGACGAATAATAACCGCTTATGAGAAGCACACCTTACAAGAAACGGATGAAGGCATATTCATAGACGGTAAAAAAGTCGACTCCTACACAATTGAAATGGATTATTATTGGTTAATGGGAGATAACAGAAACAACTCAGCAGATTCAAGATTTTGGGGATTCGTTCCTGAAGATCATATTGTTGGTCGGGCTGCATTTATTTGGATGTCCTCTGGTCCTAAAGGAATGTTTGGTGGTGATGTGAGATGGAATAGAATATTCAAAGGAATCGAGTAATAGATGATGTTTCACGTCTTTGTCCTTCGATTATCTTCGAATGATTATCATTTTGGCATAACCAAAAACCTAGAAGAACGTCTTAGGTTTTACAAGAATACCCAAGTTGAACGCAATTGTTTAAAGCATTGTTCTGATTTTGAATTGATTTTTAAGCAAACTTTTCAGAATATCGAAGCGGCTATAGCATTAAAATCTGAGCTTGAGGTATTAGGTCAAGAAGAACTATTAAATCGATGCGAAGAAATTCGTGAAACAACCCCTTTAGCAATTAATGCAAACCAGTTTGTAAAGAAAGATTTAAAGGAAATAGTTGCTCCCACCAGCTATTTATTTAACCAAGCTTATCTCCACCATATTTTAGGCTCGGAAAAGCTAATCATCGATATAGAGGATCGTTATGAAAAACAAACCTTACGCAATCGTTGTGTGATTCTTTCAGCAAATGGACTTTTAAACTTATCCGTTCCTGTCACTCGACCCTTTGGTAAAAACACTTTAGTTAAAGATGTACTTATCAACTATACGGAAGATTGGCAAAAGGATCATCTTAAAGCAATTGAGAGTGCCTATCGAAATGCTCCGTATTTCGAACACTATTATGAGGAACTGTTTAATATTATTAAGCAAAACCATAAGTATTTAATTGATTTAAACATTGCGCTTACTTCGTTTATATGCACTCAACTCGGGATTAAAATTCTTATTGTAAAAGGAGGAGAAACGGATAAAAGCCCTTCTACTTTTAAGCAGTTATTATCTCCTAAAGAACGCCTAAATCACCAAAGTCCTCCTTACCACCAGGTATTTGGGGCAATAGAGGACTTTGAAACAAATTTATCTTGTCTTGACTTACTGTTTAACCAAGGCAAGCTTTTTTAATCAATCTTCCAATTCGGTCTACTTGGGGTATAAGGAACACCTTTAAGGTTCATTTTCTTTTCCATTTCGGTTACGCGCATTAACACCTCATCAATAGACTTTCTAATTTGAGCATATTCTACTTTAGCGATTGCATATTGATCTTTTTGAGTAGTTGTTACATTTGAAGTTGAATACCACGATTGGTAGATAATGGTTTCAATTCGACCTGCGGCTCCTGGTAAAGTTTCAATATCTCGTTGCGACTTGTGAAAATCTCCCCAAATAGCAATTCGTGTATCATGTAAAAGACTTGCCAAAGCTTTAACCTCTTTCATCCAGTCTAGATCAGCATTAGGATATTCTTGAATGGCCGCTGCCATATGTTTTAATCGATCATTCAATTCTGCATACTGACTAATTGTCCCTCTCAACCTTCTTCTTAATTCTGCAAGTTCAGTCTTAAAGGCCAAAATATCCTCTGATTGTCGGGATAAAGATGAGTTCTCTAATGCTTCAACTTCAAACTCAACAGCCTCCGTTAGTTTTTTAAAAATACCGTTCTCGCTCAAATACATCGACACATTATACTTTCCTGGAACCACTAATGGTCCCTCGTCAGGCAAACTATAACGGCCAACCGCACCTTTATTTAACTGAATTGGAGTAGTTGTTGGGTATCTTAAGTTCCAGTTCACACGATTTATTCCTTTGCTTGCATTAGTTTTTATTTTTCGAACTTCATTTCCCTGTGCGTCACGTACTAGAAATAATAAATAAGGATCTTCGTAATTATCTTCCGCCACAAATTCATTATAAGTCGGGTAATCAATCTCTCGCCCCTCTTCCTTCGCTTTATTCTCCATTTCTTTGCGTTGAGATTTAGGCGACTTTGGACTTTCATCTAAATAATATGTGAACATTGCACCAAATTCAGGGTTAGGAGCGGCATACATTGATGCACCTTGAGAACCTGTACCCTTTAATCCTAGTGGATTCGACTCGACATATAAAAGAGCCTTACGAATCGGAAAAACATAAGCCTCTTTCTCCATTAAATCCTCACTTAATTCTCTCAACGCCGAATAGTCATCCAACACATAAAAGCCTCGCCCAAAAGAAGCCAATACTAGGTCGTTTTCACGTTTTTGAATGGCAATATCACGAATGGCAATAGTTGGTATCCCAGCCTTTAACTGCACCCAATTTATTCCTCCATCAACTGTAAAAAATAAACCAAACTCCGTTCCGGCAAATAATAGATTTTCATTTTTATGATCTTCAGCAAGCGCATAAACGGAACCTCTTTCCGGAAGATTTCCTGCTATATTTTCCCATGACTTTCCATAATCTTTACTTCGCAGTATATATGGTTTAAAATCACCATTTTTATGATTATTGAAAGCCGCAAACAAAGTTCCTTTCTTATGCTGCGATGCCACGAGCATATTCACATAGGTCATCTTTGGAATCCCTGGAAAATTCTCGTGTTTATCCCATGTTTCTCCCCGATTTTTTGACACGTGAATCAACCCATCATCTGTACCTACGTATAGCACATCCTTTTCAAGCGGTGATTCATCCAACGCCACAATATTCCCATAAATTGTCGTAGACTTATTCTTCATTACGACATCAGGCGATTGAATTTCACCCATAACTTTCAACTGATTCCGGTCAATTTGACGAGTTAAATCAGGTGAAATTGTTTCCCATGAATTACCTCTATCGGTGCTTTTAAAGACTTTGTTTGCCGCAAAATACAAGGTTTTGTGGTCATGGTTTGAAATCACAAGCGGGGCATCCCAATTCCAACGATAAGCATCTTCTCCTTTACTTGGCATAGGTTGAATTCCGATTTTTTCCCCACTTTTACGATCATATCTCACCAACCAGCCATATTGCGCTTGTGCATACACAATATTTGGGTCTTCAGGGTCCACTTGCGATTCAAAGCCATCTCCACCATTCGTAATGTACCAATCAGAATTTAAAATTCCTGCATTATTAATTGTTCGAGAAGGACCTCCTAAAGAATTATTGTCTTGTGTTCCACCATAAACATTATAAAAAGGCTCGTCATTATCTACAGTCACTTTATAAAATTGTGTAATGGGAAGATTTGGTTTATAATGCCAATTTTCAGCATGATCGTATGTTTCATATAAACCACCGTCACAACCAACGAGCCAATGGTTCGTATTTTCTGGGTTCACCCAAATACAATGATTATCTACATGTTTGCCTTTTTCTCCAGTTGCAATAAAACTTTTACCACCATCCTCGGTGTGATGTAGCCACGTATCCATGCTAAAAACTTTATTTTTATCAATTGGATCACAAATAATTTCTTGGTAGTAATTCCCACTTGTCTTGTGATTTGATCTTTTCTGCCAGCTTGCTCCTTTATCAATTGAGCGGTAAAATCCTCCATTATCATCTTCCGCTTCTATGATGGCATAAACATAATTTGGATCTGCAGGTGAAATAGCTAAGCCTACCCTTCCCATTTTACCTGTTGGCAAGCCACTTTTTAGTTCGGTCCACGTTTTTCCGCCATTTACAGATTTATAAATTGCGCTTTCTTTTCCTCCCCCTACATAAGTAAATACATGCCTTCTTCTCTGATGAACCGCTTCGTATAATACATCAGGATTGGAAGGATCCATTACTAAATCAGCACTACCCGAATTTTCTGAAATAAAATGAACTCGCTCCCAGGATTCTCCACCATCTATCGACTTATAGATTCCTCGTTCTCCACCTGAAGACCAAAGAGGTCCGTATGCTGCAACATAGACAACATCCGAGTTTCTGGGATCCACTATAATTTTCGAAATGTGCTCGGAGTTTTTCAACCCCATGTTTTTCCATGATTTGCCACCATCTGTTGATTTATATACACCATCACCGTATGCAACTGATCTTTGGTTATTATTTTCCCCTGTGCCAACCCAAATTGTTGAAGTATGATTAGGATCGATTGTTATGCACCCAATTGAATAAGCGTTTTCATTGTCAAAAATAGGTTCAAATGTGACACCATGATTTTGAGTTTTAAAAACACCTCCAGAGGCAATGGCCAAATAATACTCATTTGAATTGTTCGGGTTAACTGCTAAATCTGAAATTCTACCCGCAGTTAATGCAGGTCCAATATTTCTGAATTTCAATCCTGCAACCAAACCTGAATTGACTTGATTTGTTTCTTCATTTTTCTTTTTATCGGATTGTGTGAATCCAATTGTAGAAATTAACAAACTGAGGGTAATTAATTTAATTTTCTTCATAGTGACAAACATTTACGTGTAGCTAAATTGCTCAAATGCTAAAATAAGTGCTTTTTAATTCTTCTTAAAAAAAATAGGATGAATGTTCGTAAAACGTGGTAAGTGGTGAGTCGAATTTCCTAATAAGCCCCTTGATACTTTCGAACAAACCATTCGAAACTAAAAAGAAATACGATTAAGAAGAAAATCCACTTATAGTCGATTAGGTCATCAAACTCCTTCTCTTGATAAACCACTGTTACCATATCTTCGCGCTTTTCAATGTCCGATTTTAACTGAGCCAACTGATTAGTAAAGTAAAACTCGCCTCCTGAATTCTTCGCAATATTTCTTAACAACCGATGATTAGCAACTGTATTTAAAAACTCGAGTTTTACTTCTTTAACCACAAACGTCCCTTTTTTCTCATAAACCTCGCCTAGAAATGAAGTCTTGGCGGTCCACTCGTAAACACCTTGATTTAATCTACCTAAATTTAATTGATAGGCCTCAGAGGTTTTTACAAAATACGATTCAAACAAATCTCCATTCACCTGTTTATAGTTAAATGAAACCTCAGGTTCGTTTACACGATCAAAAGACTGATTATATAATTCTGCCTTCACAAAAACATCTTCATTTTCAGTAAATTCTTTTGCAATTTGAATTCTAAAGGGATCTTTATTTTCTTTTACCGCGAGGTAGGTAATAATTTTATTAAAAAATGACTCAAAGTTTGTCGTGTTTTCGTGCTGCAGCTGATCATAAAGTCGCCATCGCCAAAATCCATCACCCATGATAACTCCATACTTGCTATTTCTTTTTTCGGAAAAGTACATTAAAGGATTATCCAAGGTCATATTTCCAATTTTCTGATATCCGAAAATTTGAATTGAATTACTATACTTAATATTACCAAACGGTAATTTTAACGGAGGGGCATTTGCCAAAAATCGCATTTCTTCTGGGGACATTAGGATGTCTTTAAAATTTGAATTCATTACAAATTGAACATCTTCTCCTGCATGCGACCTACCACTGAGTCCAATATTTAAAGCACTTAAATCATCAAAATTAGAGCTGGTTCCTGCAATATACAAAACAGGACCTTGGCCGCTAAATAGATATTCTGTAAGCAAAGGGTTTGATTCATTGTAATTGTGCACTACTACCAAATCATAACCTTTTAGCTCTTTTACATCTTTGAGTTTTTGTACGGTAACTTCATAATTTTTATTTTTCTCAATTACATAGCGTAATGCCCCTATATCAGGGTGTGGTGCTTGGTGAATAATTAGAATTTTTTGTCTTCCATCAATCACTTCAACATAAAAGTTCGCGGTATTATTTGCAGTACTATACTCGTTAGAAACAGCGCTTACCCGAACTGTAAATTTTTGAATACCAACTTTACTCGCTTTGAGAATAAAGTCAATTTTCTCTAGTCCTTGTTCTCCAGACAAGGTAAGCTGTTCACGTTTCAAAACTTTATCTTCGGCTAAAATTTCTACAGTTACTTCTTCAGCATCGCATTTCGAATGAGAAATTTCTATTTCTATGGGAAATTCGTTTCCCAGAAAAGCAATGTCATTATGACGAACTTGATCCACCCGTACATCCTTAACCAGGTTTGTGTCACCTAAACCAATCGTAAAAACTGGCAAATAAGATTTTCTCGAAATCGCATAAATAGGATTAGCTCCAGCATTATATATTCCGTCACTGGCTAGCACAATTCCGCCAATATTTCGGTTCGTATACTGATCAAAAATTGTATTAAAAACTTCGGACAAATTAGTTGTTTTTCCTTTGAAATCAACTTCAAAACCAGGAATCAATTCATCGCTAAAGTTATAATTTTGAACGTCAAACTTATGCTGCATTTCATCCCCAAAACTCTTTAACTGTTGTAAAAACTCTGTTTTATAATAGGTAGAATCACTAGTTAGCAAAACTGACGCGGAATTATCATTTACTACAAATAATAGCGGCTTTTCTTTCCGTTCATTCAATTTTTCCAGCACAATTCCTAACAATAGCATAGCAATAATAAATACCGAAACAAAACGGAAACCGGCTAATAACCATATAACTGAACGCTTAACATCTTCAAGTAAACGCTCTTTACGATAAAGAAAGAACGCATAAGTAAAAGCGATTAAACATGCCGCAAGCAGCCAAATAGGATGATATGTAAATAAAAAGTCCACAAATTCTAAAGGCCTAAAATTAACGAAATTGTTATATCTGATATCAAATATTGCTATTTATGTTTTTATATTTATCGACGATACATGTTTTCATCAAAACTTTAACTTAGAATGAACTTTTTTCAATTATTGGGACTTGGTTATAAGAACTACATTAAAGGGATAAGATTCTTATTGGACCACAAACTATATTGGTTCATTCTATTCCCCTTAATTCTATTTGTTGGAGTCTATTGGCTCGGTTTATACTTTGAAGCTGTTGAGCTCAGCATTGGACGGGATTTGGTTGCCAACGCCAGAGAACTTGAAACGTTGAGAGCAATCACCTGGCGCACGGTTCAGATGATATTTTTCGATTCGTTGAATATGATTTTTACGAAATTCACATTATACATTGTTGTAATCATATTGTCCCCAATAATTGCGCTTTTATCAGAGCGTATAGAACAAATTTTAACAGGCAATAAATACAAATTCAGTTTTAAACAGTTGGTTAACGATATTAGAAGAGGTATCCAAATTGCGATGAGAAATATTTTTTGGGAATATTTTTTTATTGTAATTATTTTGGGAATAGCGTCATTTTTTAATTCTACCATTAAGGACATTCTTATTTTCTCGTTACCAATCGCTATTGGTTTTTATTTTTACGGATTTGCATTCATCGATTACATCAATGAGCGAAGGCGATTAAATATCCAACAAAGTGTTTATTTTGTCTCAAAACACAGGGGACTTGCCATTTCAATTGGTAGTATATACTCTATTTTCTTTTTATCTTTTTTTTACGTTTTTAGAAGCTTTGCAACCTTACCGAGCGACACCTCCACTCAATTATTTTGGGGAACCATTCTCGTTATCACATTTTTACTTGCTGCCCTTGCACCTATTCTAGCAATTACGTCAGCAACTTTATCGATGCACGAAATTGTTGACCTCAATAAAAACGACTATGCGGTTCGAACAAAGAATACAATCGGTGAAAAAAATGACGAAGAGGAAGAAAATAACGTTGATAACATTGAATAATTTCGGAAAATTGTATTTTTAGCAAAAAGGAATGATAAACTAAAGAAATATGAAGTTATTTTTTACGCTACTTTTAACGATGACTGCTGGATTCAGTTTCGGTATGACTCCCCCGGATACAACGGCATCGATCATTGAAAAAGGTACTGCCAAATACCTTATTGCAGAAGGAAAAAGAAATTACAATGAAGGTAATACGCGTATTGCTTTGGTTAAATTTAGAGAAGCACTTGACAAAAATAGAGGTAATGCAGAAGCCACTTATTGGCTGGCAGAGTGTCATATTTTACTCGGAAATTATGAAAAAGCAAGAACATATGTTGAAGAAGCATTAGCAAAAGATCCTAGTGTTCATCAAGACGCACACAATTTACTAGGTCGTTGTTTACACCGATTAGGGGAACTAGATGCTGCAATTGACAATTACACGAAAGCATTAGGTGTACTTTCAAAAACGAGAGCAAATGAATTGCAAGTACAATTCCACATAGACCAATGCGAACTAGCAAAAGGGATGATTGCTTCACCAAAAGCGGTGAAAATATCAAGAATGTCACCAATGATTAATACCGCCGCTGATGAAACGGCTCCTGTTTTTTCACCAGATGGCAAAACACTTTATTTTGTTTCCCGGCGAGCTGATAATATTGGTGGAGGCATAAGTCCTGGTGATCAGCGCTTTTTTGAAGATATCTATGTCAGTATTTGGAATGAAGAAACGAAATCATGGGGAGAAGCTACAAATTCGAGCGATTTATTAAGTCGTGTTAACACCAAAGGCATGGATGCTATTAGTTATATTACTCCAGATGGAAAAGAGCTTTATATGACCATTAACACTGAAGTACTCGAGTCGCCAAAGCCTAAAACGAAACACTCTGATATTTTTTATTGTAAACTGAATAGGAAAGGCACGTGGAATTCTCCAAAATCAATTGGAAAACCGATAAACACCTTTATGTTTGATGCCGCAATTTCAATGACTGCTGATGGGTCTACAGCTTATTTTGTTAGTGAACGACAAGGGGGTGAAGGGCGATCAGATATTTGGGTGTCATACCGAAGCGGAAATACTTGGTCGAAACCAGAAAATTTAGGTAAAACAATCAATACACCGGGCGACGAAACCACAGTCTACACAACTCCTGACGGAGAATACTTATTCTTTAGTTCAACAGGACATAAAGGTATGGGCGGCTATGATGTTTACGTATCAAAAAATAATGGCGACACTTGGAGCGAACCTCAAAATTTAGGTTATCCTATTAATACGGTTGCCGATGAAACTCATTTTGTATACTATCCAGATCAAAAGAAAGCCTACTATTCAGCTTTCACAACCAAAGAAAATAGAGGGCTTGGAGCACGCGATCTTTTTGAAATTGATATGACTAATTACGAGCTACCTTAATTAATAAAGATATTAACAGTCAATTATTCCCAAAAATTAAGTGGATAGTGAATGCCGTTGGCTAAAATATTTTATCTTTATTGCTCAATTCACAAAGTTTGCAAAGTTTAATAAAATACAGTATAGTTCTTGCTTTTTTGGTAATCGCCCAACAAGCCTTTAGTCAAGACACGTTAAAGCAAGTTTTTCGGCCACGAATAGGAGTAGGCACTGGCGTAATGACTTATTATGGTGAAGTACAAAATTATCAAAAATCGTTTGCTTCAACCGTTAATCGATTTGGAGGATCACTTTTAGTTAATGCCCCTATATCAAAGGCCTTTAACATTGAGTTTTCAGCTACTTACGCTAAAATAGCATCGAATGAACGCACCCTTAATCGTAACTTAAATTTTGAGTCGCGAATTAGGATGGGAACTGCAATGATCTATTATAATTTCCACCCACTTTTTAAGACAGGTAGAAGATATTACAATCCATTCTTAGGTGTAGGGTTTTCTTCTTTTGAATTTTTATCAAAGAGTGATTTATACGATAGGCACGGGAATTTTTACCACTATTGGTCTGATGGTTCAATCATGAGCCTTGCGGAAAATGACCCTTTAGCATCAACAGCCGTACCTCTTCACCGTGATTATAATTATGAGACCGATTTACGGGAATTAAATGCGGATAATTTAGGGAAATACCGTGAGCAAAGTTTTGCTCTTCCTCTTAGTGCAGGATTTGAATTTCACATGTCTCCACGTTGGGATTTTAAAATTGCTGCAACCTATTATTTTACTTTTACAGATTTAGTTGATAATATATCTGATGCCGGTGAAGGGAATCGGAAAGGCGACCCTAAAAATGACAAATTATTATACACTCATGTTTCGCTCAGTTATGACTTAAAATTAAAAGAATATGACAGCGAAGGGATTGGTCCTGGCATGGAAGATGAAGGAATTCCATTATTCGCAGAATGGGATCCAAACGATTTTGACAAAGATGGGGTAATCGATGCTCTAGACGATTGCCCGGCTACACCAGCCGAGGCATTAGTTGATGAACATGGGTGTCCATACGATAAAGACCAAGATGGTGTGCCCGATTATCGTGACGATGAACCAGACACGAAACTTGATGAATATGTGGATGAATTTGGAGTAACTATTACAGAGGAAGATTTCAATAATCATACCCGACTATTTTATGATTCTACAGGATACGAACATGAATTCGCAGAAATACGCACGGAAGTTATTTTGGGTAAACGTAAAGTTGATCGCGATGACCGAAAAGATAAAACCCGATCTGGCTTAAACTATGTAATAATTGTTGGAAGCGAACAGAAGGACATTACTGTAAACGATTTACACAAATTTTTAGGCTACCGCGATTATAGTACAGTGATGAAAGGTGACACCGTATACTATACTCTCGGTGAATTCGGATCTATTGAAGAGGCTGTAGCTGCAAAGGCAGAACTCGAACAACAAGGTGTAGATATACAAAGAGTCGGACGAAACTCAGGTGATAATGAGCGCATCATTACCATTGAAGATGAAGTTATTGAAAAAGTAGAACGAATTAATATTGAAGAAGGTCGATCAGGACCAGACTATAATAACACGGAGCAACTCTATCGTGTTCAGTTAGGCGCCTTTAGCAAAAAAGTAGATGCTGATAAAATATTTCCAGGCATTGAAGTTGTCTACGGAGCTTCAGACAAGGATAATTTAAACCGTTATTATACGGGATCATTTAAAACTTATCGCGAAGCAGAAAACCATCAAAAAGTCCTTGCGAAAAAAGGGTTCAAAGAAACTTTTGTTGTTGCATATGACCAACAAAAACGAGTAACACTAGTTGATGCTGGCGTAGGTAAAGAAGAGCTACCGGAAAACTATTCTGAGGAAAAGGAGTTAGAGACATTTATCGAACCTATCGAAAACGGAAACGACAATACAGAAACTAAAGACGAGCAATTAATCTATCGTGTACGATTGGCACAAGTAGATGGCGAGTTATCAATCGAGACTTTAAACATACTGATGAACATTCGTCCATTAAAACCAGTGAGAGGAGCAAACAACTCCACAACTTATTACTCGACTATCTATAAAACAAAAGAAGAACGAGATGCCGCATTAGAAGAATTTAAGGCATATGGATTAGATGACTTACAACCAATAATTGAATTTGAAGGAAAGTTTTATACGGATGAAGAGTTTAAAGAGAAATTCAACCGTTAAAAAAGCTAACTTAATTAATTTGATTATTCAAATCGAATTCCATCACGTTCAATCCAGCCACCAACATGGTCTCCATCGGGATCGTGATGTGTCCAGTGAATAACTCCCCCATTTTCATTCCATTCGTATTGTCCATGAATGATTAAAAATTCTCCTACTCTCAATTTAGAAACGCGTGGAGCTAAATCAATATTATGTGCAACAAGTAAAGTCTGACCAGAATTTAATTCAACCAAAAATTTTTGATGCCGAGACCCCTTATTATCATCAGGCAATATTTTGAATACTTCAGCTTCTATTATAACTTGCTGTTCACTGACTTGTTCCCGAAAATAATACCCTAATTCATCGTCTGAAGTGAATTCATAACCCTGTATTTCGTTCTCGACCAGTACATCTGAATCATGCCCTTCGTTATTGTTCGCACATCCGACCAACAACCCTAATGTTAAAAACGTTATATAACTAGCCCTGTATAAGTCCATCATCTATAATTGTTTCATTTACGTTTAGCATTTCTTCATCTTTAGGTGTTTTATTCGCTAAAGCTTTCAACACTATAAAAAGCCCTCCAATTACTAGAAGCCCTCCCAGAAAATAAGGTGCACCCGGAAAATAATAAGCGGAATTCCCTTTTGCTCCGAACTCAAAAAGTCGTGTAAAAATCAACGGCATAATAACAGCTGCAAGACTTCCAAAACTAGCTAAAACACCTTGAAGATTACCTTGTTCAGAATCATCAACATGATTTGATACCACTCCTTGTATTGTTGGCCCAGCAATTCCTCCAATAATATATGGGAACAATGCCAACAACAAAATAAGAGTAGAGTTGGCAAAAGCAATGCTTATCAAACCAATGATCCACCCCATAAATCCCAAAATAATAACTTTTTTATTCCCATATTTTTTAACCAAGCGTCCAGTTAAAACCGCTTGAACAAGGCTTACCAATAATCCGACCAGCATCAAACTCCATCCATTGTCCGATTCATCCCAACCAAAAGTAGCTTCCGTAAAATAAGTCCATGTTGATGGCATTACTTGTCCAGCAAATTGCACCATAGCAAAGGCTAAAATAAAACCAAGAACGGCCTTATAACGTGACAGTTTTGCAAAGGCAACAAATGGAATCATTTTAGAGTAATCTATTTTCCTTCTTTTTTCTTTTGGTAATGATTCTTTCACGAAAAACAACCCAAACAGTAGATTTAGCAAGGAAAAAATAGCCGCCAGAATAAAAGGAGAACGTGGACCAAAGGCTTCTCCCAAAACTCCTCCGATACCAGGACCGATTACAAATCCTAATCCAAACGCAGCTCCGATTAATCCAAAGTTTTTAGCTTTATTTTCCTTCGTACTGATGTCCGCTATATAAGCGAAAGCCACTGTATGACTAGCTCCAAACATGCCTCCTATTATTCTGCCTAAAAAAAGCCAAGCTAAGGTTGGAGCGAATGCATGAATGACATAGTCCAACCCCAAACCGAATAGTGAGAATAATAAAACTGGTTTTCTTCCAAAACGATCACTTAATTGTCCTAAAACTGGAGCAAAAAGAAATTGAACTCCTGCATAAGCCGTCATCAAGTAGCCCCCAATTACTGCAACATGTGCCGTAGTTTCTCCGGTAATGTCTTTAAGTAGCGAAGGTATGATAGGAATGATTAGACCAATCCCAATCATATCTACCAAAACAGTTATAAAAATAAATAATATTGCAGAGCTCTTTTTCACCTTACTAAAATTTGCGAAACAAAACTAACTTAAAATTCGGCTTGCGATTTATTATTGATTTATTTTTCCTTTAAGACCTCCAAAACAATATTAATTAATGCAACTTGCTCTTTAAAGTGACCTTTTTGTGTTTCGATGTTAATATATGGCACATTATTCATTCCGCAATATACGGACAGTGAACCATCATTAACAAAGCCTGTATTATCTTGTAAGATGACATTAATTTTACGTTTTTTGAACGCTTCATAAAAGGGCAAATGGGTCGTATAAATGAAATCATCTGGATCCATTTCTTCATTTATAAATATTTGAGCTGTATTTTGAGCTTCATCACCTTCGGGTAAATAACTCTTGATGGAGTAATTGACATCAGTATTATTATGCACAGCAATTACCGTTTTCCCAGGAGGTAAGAAATTAAGAATTGAATTGGTTAATCCTTGCACCTCTTTTACAGCTTTACGCGATTTACCTGCTCCTTCCTTTAATGTTTTTTTCACCCCCTTTTTTGTGAAAATTCTGTTAGGATCAATATCAAATTGTTTCCCTTCAAGACTAAAGTTTATCCTTCTTGTTTTAGCGTGCTGAAGATAAAAAAAAGAGAAATCATGTAATCCTATTACGTGGTGCAGCGCTTCAATACTTGTAGATTCATCTTCATGAAGATTTAAAAATATAAAATCCTGTTCAACTTGAGAATGATGTATGTAAAATTCTATTGTTGAATCTCCTAATTTGTAAAATTGTTTCATATCATTAAATTGTGACCAAATTAAAAATGGCAAAGAAGCGATGTATAAAGTCAACCATTTCATATCGAATTTATTTACTTTATTAATTTAAATCAGCTTTCGTTATACTTCCGTTTATTTTACGATAGATGTTTAGTTGGTTTGTATCTTTTAGTGCTATTGGTAAATGTTCATTTGGAAAATTTTGATACGCAACTGGTCTGGCAAATCGTTTGATCGCATCAGGTCCCACTGCAGAATATCGAGCGTCAGTGGTGGCTGGAAACGGACCACCGTGATGCATGGCACTAATAACTTCCACTCCGGTTGAAACGCCATTAAAAATAATACGGCCTACTCCTTGTTTCAACAATAAATATTCTTGTTTAAAATTTTTAAAATCTTCGCCTGAAGCAATAATAGTTCCTGTCAATTGACCTTGGACAACTTCAATACATTTTCGGAGTTCAGACTTATCCGCACACTGGACAACCACCGTTGTAGGCCCAAAAAGTTCTTCAGACAATGATGAATGTTTCAAGAACGAATCTCCTGAAACCACCGTCACACTTGGTGTTGCACATTTTAAGTTTGTATTATCCCCTTCATAAACTGTTGTTCGACTCATCCTTTTTCTCATCTCAAGTCCTTCGTGAAAAGCTTTAGAAATCCCTTCATGTAGCATGAAGTCCGGTTGGACATCTTTGATTTTCGCTACCAACAAGCCAGTAAAATCCACTAAGTCTTCCCCTTCAATTCCCAAAAGAATTCCGGGGTTAGTGCAAAACTGCCCCATACCCAAAGTAATGGAATCGGCATACTTTTCAGCCCAATAATCTTTTTTTTCAGACAGCGCTTGCGGGAGCAATAATACAGGATTAACACTACCCATTTCCGCAAATACAGGAATTGGAATATTCCTTTGATTAGCAAGATCAAACAATGCTTTGCCTCCTTTAAAAGATCCTGTAAAACCAACTGCAGCAATTTTAGAGTTTAGAACTAAAGCCTGCCCAATTTCGTGACCGATATCATGAACATGTTGATAAACTTTGTTAGGCAATTCACATTGAGCTATTGATTTTTGGATTGCATTTGCCACAAGTTGACTTGCCCCCGCATGAGCAGGATGCGCTTTTACAATCACAGAACATCCAGCTGCAAGTGCCGAAGCCGTATCCCCTCCTGCTGCTGAATAAGCAAATGGAAAATTACTTGCACCAAAAACCGCAATAGGTCCTATTGGTTCTAGTTGTTTACGAATATTGATTGAACCTTGTGAAGAGTTGTTCTTTACGTCCAAGGTGGCATCAACCCACTCCCCCTTTTCAACCAAATCCGCAAACATATTCAATTGATTAATTGTTCTGCTTCTTTCTGATTTCAAGCGTGAAATACTGAGTGCCGTCTCCTGAGAAGCTCTTATCAATAATTCATCTCCGAGCGCCATAATTTCAACTGCAATGCACCTTAAAAATTTTGCTCTTTGGATGGCTGCAATCTGTTTAAACTGCTCATAAGCAGTATAAGCATCATCCACTAATTGATTGACATCTTCAAGTTGAAATAATTCAAAATGACCTGGTAATTTTTCACCAGACTTCGCATCGACACTTTGATAAGTCTTCATTTAATTGGTTTCTCTTTTCAAGCCCTAATTTAATGAAAAGCCTTCTGAAACCAATTATTTACGATTCTTTAGACGCTTTTATTTCTCCTCATTTGTTTCCACCTCAACCCTGAAACCACCGTTAAAACCGCCAACAAACCAATAGTAACAGGAACCCAATTAGGAATTGGAACAGGGTCTCCTTGTGCGTACGAATGTAAACCATCTAAATAATAATTTACACCAAAGAAAGTCATGATAATACTCGAATAAGCCCACAATGATGCTGCGTTAAAAACAAATTGTCCTTTTAATCCTGGAATGAAACGGAAATGCATTACAATCGCGTATAATAAAATTGAAGCAAGGGCCCAAGTTTCTTTTGCATCCCATCCCCAATAACGGCCCCAACTCTCATTGGCCCAAACGCCACCTAAAAAAGTACCTATTGTCAGCATGAATAAACCAATCATTAGCGTCAACTCAGTCACATAAGTTAGTTCTTTAGTCACAAGGGTTAAGCGCTTTTTATTTTGATTTGTAAGCCCTAAATTTATACAAAGACTAATTAATCCTAATATTGCTCCCAAACCAAGGAAAGCATAGCTTCCTGTTATAATCGCAACATGAATCATTAACCAGTAAGATTTTAATACAGGAACAAGATTCGAAATTTGAGGATCCATAGCATTCATATGCGCGACAAACAACATTAACCAAGCTAAAATTCCAGTTGCACCTAGAACAATTTTTGAATTTTTAGAAAAAATTAATCCCGCCAACACCGTAACAAAGCCTATAAATACAACAGCCTCGTATCCGTTACTCCAAGGTGCATGACCTGAAATATACCAGCGCATACCCAGTCCTATTCCATGAATTATAGCGAAAAAAAGCATCAAATAAAAACCAACTCTGATAATTTTATTGACTTTGAATTTTGGATTAAATAATTCGATAAAATTAAATATCAACAAAAGAATGCCAAGAATCAAATAGATATAATTTAAATTTTTGAATACATCCATTTTATTGTAGGTTATCTCGATATCAATAAGGTCTTTTGAAGGAATATCATCCGGAGCAACAACTCTACGTTGAAAAGTATCAATTAACCTCACGACATCATCAGCTTTTGACCAATCGTTATTTTCATGTGCATGTCGCACAGCTGCCGCGTAAAGAGGCACAATCATTTCGATAAACTCTTTATCCTCTCCTAAAAAAGGATGGCTTTGATCATAAGGCGAATACCAATTTCCTGCTTCATCATTCGGTAGGGGAATAATCTTTAGATAAAGACCAGAGGTCATTCCGTACAATACATTAAACCGCTCATCGGTTTTAAGAATATCTTTATCGTATTGGTTTCTTTCGGCCGGCTTTTTTCGCTG
Source organism: Crocinitomix algicola (assembly GCF_001661595.2). GTDB lineage: Bacteria > Bacteroidota > Bacteroidia > Flavobacteriales_D > Crocinitomicaceae > Crocinitomix > Crocinitomix algicola. The sequence goes on along the minus strand of NZ_LYPF02000002.1, from coordinate 126,607 downwards.
TGCAATTGAGACGTCATCCGCTAATAAGTACTTAAAATCGAGGCTTAAACAATCGTAAAACGAAGCATATTTACCTTTTAAGTTTAACTTATCTCGCACAGGTTGACCAGAAACATAAATAATCGGTTCAAAATTCCATAAGAAAGGATTAGTATGGAAACCTAAGAAAACTTGCAGCGCATTCTGACCTTCATAATTCGTACCACGATGAATTTTCTTCAAAAAATCATTTGCCATTGTGTGAACAGGTTGGAATCGTCCATTCGCACCTTGCACGACTAATCTTCCAAATTTTTCTGCATGATTTGGATCAATCACTTGCATTTCTCCCCCATCGGCAAGAACAGATTTGTCCATAATATTCTCGGCAGGTTCTTGCGCAAAACTAGAGGACGAAAATAAAAAGCCAATCAAAAGCGCCACGGCAGTCATTGCCTCTCTTTTACGCCTAACTTCGGCGGTTTTTCTTAATAAAAAACGGTATCGAGCACCAGGTTGTAATAAGTTGACAATAAAACCAATTGTCAATAGTAGATAACCTAAATAAGTAATATAGGTTCCAGGAGCATCATGATTGACAGAAAGAATTGTTCCTTTTTCATCTTCTTCATAATTCGATTGGAAGAATCGATAACCTCCATAATCTAGTACATGATTCATGTAGATATGATAGGGCATCTCAACATTGTTCTCGAGATCTACAACTACAACGTGACTTGAAAAAGAAGACGGACTCTCAGTTCCTACGTATCTTTCCATCACAAAATCTTCAAGATAAACAGAAAATGGCAATTGAATTAATTTAGAGCCATAAGCTAATTCGTAATGTAAATCACCCAATTGAAACTTAACATGTTCTGGTCGCATGCCTTTGCTACCTACTAAAACAACTTCTTTTTCTTTATTGCCTTGTTTCACTTTCATGGTTACTGCCTTCATATCCCTTGAAGCTGAAGGACTTTCAACGTACTCAAAAGCGGCAGACGGATAAAAACTTCGGTACATAAACTGTGAAGCGCCTACTGAATAAAGACGCATTGACTGAAACGGTTGTACCGAATCTCGGGCAATAATACCGGTTGTAGAATCCCTCATTTGAAACCAGTTTAACTCAAATGGCGTTTTTACGTACATTCCAGAGTCTGTTGAGAAAATAGAAACGGCATCTGAGTATTCGTCTGTATTGAAGGCGATTTTAGTACCATTATCGATAATAAACTCACCACCTTTTATGTAATTTTCTTGTCTCCCACCTTGCCCAACAGTTACGACATCTAAAAATGGTGAACCTTTCGATTTTCCAACACGCACTAGGGTATCTACAATTGACTCTTTTAAATCAATCAATTCAAGCGAGACCTCCTCATTTTGACCGGGGAATTCGAATTCATGATGGAACTCATTTTTTGTATATCCATCTAAAATTACTGGAGCATCATAAACGTATTGCTTTTCCAGGTCATGAACTTTGATCTGCAAATAAGTATCAGTACTAATTAATACATTTGAAGAACCACCCTCTCGTATAATCATTGCACCTTCAAATCCAGTCGTTCGTGTTACCCATGCACCAAGAATTATTACCAAAAATGAAACATGAAAGATTAACGATCCTATTTTAGCTTTTTGCAAAAGTTTATAGCGATAAATATTAAAAATCAAGGAAAGTGATAAATACCATAGAATACCTTCGAACCACCATGCTTTATAGATGAGCTTTTGAGCAACCGGGGTTCCATAATCGTTCTCAACAAAAGTTGCCCAACCTATAGCCCCAAAAAAAAGGAGTAAAAATAGCCCCATTAAGGCCATTGAAAATACTTTATTCAACACTTTATACATGCGGTTTTCTTAAGCGATTTATACTGTGCTGCAAATTTAACCCCTTTTTTATGATTTCTCTCTATTCTACTGTTCGAATCCCTTTTTTTCTATGAACAAAGGAAGAAACTTCAACGAAAATCGACTAAAAACACCATTAAATAGCATCCAACTACAGCAAATAAAACACCCGAACTGATAAAATCAATTCGGGCGAATTACTTTGAAAATTGTAATGAAACGCGTCTATCTAGTTTCTACTACAAGGTATTTATTTGTTTTCCAAAATTCATCTGGATTTGTAATGGACAGCAATTTATTTTCATCATCACCTTCAATTATTTGATACGAATTTGATGCATGCTCCGTAAGGATAGTTGCTTTATCAGAATGTAAAGGGATTGTTGTTTGTTCAAAAATATTGATGGCTGTAAAATAATCCTCATTTACATCATCTGACAAATTTTTTGTTCCACCAATTCCTAAAATTCCACCTTCACGTTCAGCCACTTTATTTTCTTTTAACTCTTTGTAAGACCCCATCGCATAGTAAGCAGTATGATTTTCTTCGGTCAATTGAATAATTTTATCGGTCATCATCGCAGTATCAAGTTGTAATTCTGTTAAACGCACATTTAAGTCCATAATATCGATTTCTTTTGCTGCAAGATCTTCCTTTAGCGACTCGATGCTCATATATTGCTCCTCCAGTTTTTCGTTTGTTTCAGCGAGCATCTTTTCAAAGTCTTTGTTCTTAATTTTATACCTTCTCAATCGTGATTCGAGCTCTCCCACCTTATCTCGGTTATTCTCCAATAAGGTGTTAATCATTTGAATTTCTCTCACAATCCGATCTTTCTGAGTCACGTTTAATTCGTCTGGATTATCAGGGTCAATTGTAATCACACCTTCTTTAGACCGAATTTTACTCAAATCTGTTTCAATTTCATCAAGTACTGCCAAAAAAGACTGTTGAATAGAATCTTGATAAGCCATTTTATCAAACTCTTCTTGTGGTTCAAGGGATGTTAATTCTTGCGCTAAATCGTCATTAGATTCAGCACAACTAAAAGTGAATAAAGCTATTCCAAACACGCCGATTATTCCTAATTTTTTCATTTTTCTACGATTTTAATTTTTATTGTTTTTATTCAATTCAATTATAAAGTTTAGTGTTAAGAGAAAAACAAAAATCAACAAGCTCCAATTCAGTATCAGTTCTTTTTTCCAATAAAAAGCGAGTATCGCTATTACCAGTCCAAAGGCAATTAATAATCGAATTATCTTTTTACCGTTCTGAGAACTAAAATTCATTTTTGTTTTTAATTCAGCAGAAGATGAGAGGAACCCAGCCAGCAATTTATTGGTTTGCTTTCCTTCGGTATTAATCGCCTGATAAATTACCAGTGAGTTGCTCTATCATCTGCCACTTTATAAACTCTATGCTTTCGGAGTAAAACTATTACCTACTATATGATGAATCACTACTATAATCATCTTAAGTTTTACTTTACTCAGCCTATTTGTTTATAAAGTTGTAAACCTAACCTACTAAACTATAATCTGATTGGGGTATGACGAATCTTGTGCCACAATTAGGAAACAGATGAAAACCAACCTTTCAAACCCTTATAAAACAACAACATAAACACCTACTGCAATCAACACATGCTCCTTCCCAAACCTACATGATATTTTCATTTTGAAAAATTCAATTTCATTTTGAACGAATTATTATCGTCTACTTACCATTTTAAGGACATACTACTTATTAAGAAATATTTAACATTTTAAAATTTTATTCTACCTATTTTTGTGTGTTCCAACACACAACTATGAACTATCGTTTAGCTATTTTTTTTCTTTTACTGACTGGATCATTATTCGCTCAAAAAACAACTGCGGAGATTTATCATCATTTGCAAAAAGTACACGCTTTAAAACGGGTATTATATATAGCTGCGCATCCAGATGACGAAAACACAAGGGCATTAGCCTATTTGTCTAATGGAGAATTGGCCGAAACAGCCTATTTATCGTTAACTCGCGGTGATGGAGGTCAAAACCTTATTGGAGATGAATTAAGCGAAGACCTTGGAGTACTTCGCACGCAAGAACTACTTGCTGCGCGTTCCGTGGATGGAGCCAGACAATACTTTACCCGTGCAGTTGACTTTGGCTATTCTAAATCGGCGGAAGAATCTTTTGAAAAATGGGGGAAAGATGAAATTTTATCAGATGTAGTTTTAGTCATTCGCCAGTTTAAACCGGATGTAATTATCACAAGATTCCCACCGGATAAGCGAGGTGGACACGGGCACCATACAGCATCAGCAATGTTAGCTATTGAGGCCTTTGACAAAGCTGCAGACCCTAATTTTATACCCAATCAAGTTGCTGAATTAGGCGCTTGGAAAACAGGTTCAATTTACTGGAATTCTTCTACATGGTGGGATCAAGATTTGAGTGAGAAGGCGAAGAATAATCCGAATTATTTAGTGCAGGAAATAGGAGGATACAATCCTTTATTAGGACAATCTTATAATGAAATAGGTACAATAGCGAGAAGTCAACATAAATGTCAAGGATTTGGAGCTATTGTTGAAAGAGGCTCATTAATTGAGTACTTTGAGCATCTTGGCGGAAAAAAATTAAAAAAATCATTTTTTGAAAATAATACAGCGAATTGGTCAGATCTAGTTTCTAATGATTTTGCGAATAGGTTCAATGCGTTATTGGCAAATTTTGACTTTGTAAAACCCGAAAATAATGTGCCGCAATTATTAGCACTAAGGAAAGAGTTACTGAACCTGCCTTCATCTAAAGTTGAAGCGCATAAGCAAAGTAAAATTGCGGAATTAAATCAAATAATCATCGATTGTCTAGGATTGTATATTGACATAACAACAGAAGATTATGCTTACCCAAATGGAGAAGAGATTGTGTTAAATTACAACCTTTTAAATCGCAGTAGTTTAGATGTAAAACTGAATGGAATTCGAAATCAAGAAATCCTTATTGACCTGCCAGAGAATCAAGTCATCACAAAACAAGTCACCATCAAAAACACCATACCCGCTTCAACACCATATTGGTTAAAACATGAGTTTAACACTTTGTTTACGGTTGATAATAAAGAAGATTTAGGTAAGGCAGAGAATGACCCAAGTTTTTGCGAAGAACTTTCCATTTTTGTAAATGGTGAAGAACTTAAATTGAATATTCCTGTCATCTATAAATGGCGTGATCCATCATTTGGAGAACGAAAACGTCCAGTAATCTCAAGTCCGGATTATACTGTAAACTTTGATCAAAAATCAATAATTCTAAAGCCAGATCAGTCAAAAACCATAAAACTTAAGATCCACAGTTTCAAAGAAAGCATAAACGATGAAATTAAACTTGAAGCGCCGGCTGGCTGGAATGTCTCGCCGCAGAGTTTTTCATTTAACGCAACATCAAAACATGCTGAAATTTGGCAAGAAATAAAGCTTACTCCAACACAAAACAGTCAAAAAGGGCAACTTATATTAAAAGGAAGTGACGGAAAATCTTTGTCAACTTTTAATGAAATTACATACGACCACATTCCAACCCAAGTTATTTTTAAACCTGCGGAATTGACTTGCGTGCCTATAAATGCGAAAATTAAAGATGGTAAAATAGCCTATATAAATGGCGCCGGTGATGGTGTCGCACAAGCAATAGAGCAGCTGGGGTTTAAAGTAGACCAATTTGAAGTCAACGATTTATCAACTGTAAATTTAAGTCAATATCAGTCTGTTGTTTTAGGTATTCGTATTTATAATGTGCATCCTGAACTGCGCAATTTTGATCAAAAACTATTTGAGTATGTTGAGAATGGAGGAAATGTTGTGATGCAATACAATACTGCTTCCCGCCGACCTACAGGAGAAAAATTTGGCCCAACCCCATTTGAATTGTCTCGTAATCGTGTTACAGAGGAAGATGCTGCCGTTCATATTTTAGCTCCAGAACATCCAATTTTTAATCAACCGAATAAAATTACCACAGAAGATTTTAAGAATTGGGTTCAAGAAAGAGGTTTATACTTTGCCTCAAACTACGAAGAAAATTATACTCCCCTTATTTCTTGGCACGACAAGGGTGAGACACCACAAGAAGGAGGGTTGATTGTTACTGCGCATGGAAAAGGGCGATTTATCTACACTGGAATTTCGTTCTTTAGGGAATTACCAAATGGTGTTGAAGGTGCGTATCGTTTATTTGCTAACCTTTTAAGTTATTAAGATGGAAGAGCAAGATTCGACAAAATGGAAAAATTGGTATTGGGGACTAATCATGTTTCTTGCCATTCAAATCATCATTTTCATCATAATTTCTAATACCTATAGTATATGAGTGGAATAGATTGGGCTATCTTAGTTTTAACTCTCCTTAGTATTGTACTATACGGAACTTGGAAAACGAGAAAAAATAGTAACCTTGAAGGATATTTAAAGGGGAACAATAGTGAAAATTGGGCAACTATAGGTTTATCCATAATGGCGACACAGGCAAGCGCCATTACCTTTTTGTCTACACCAGGTCAAGCATATGAAGATGGAATGGGATTCATTCAAATTTATTTTGGACTACCTCTTGCAATGATTATAATTTCCGTTTTTTTTCTCCCCATCTACTACCGATTAAAAGTTTACACAGCCTACCAATATTTAGAACAACGATTCGACGTTAAAGTTCGATCACTAACAGCCCTCTTATTTTTACTTTCAAGAGGATTATCTGCTGGAATTACAATTTTTGCTCCTGCAATTATTTTGTCAACTCTTTTGGATTGGAATTTACAGTTAACCTGCTTAGTAATTGGGGTGCTTGTGATTGTTTACACAGTTTCTGGAGGTTCAAGAGCTGTTTCCATCACCCAGAAATGGCAAATGGCAGTAATTATGCTCGGCATGTTCGTCGCGTTTTATTATGTTTTAGACACTTTACCAAATGAAGTTGGTATTGCAGAAGGTGTTGAAATTGCAGGAAAGATGGGCAAAATGGAAATCGTTGACTTATCCGTACAATCATCTGAGAATTATACACTTTGGTACGGTTTACTTGGTGGACTTTTTCTTTCTTTATCTTATTTTGGAACAGACCAATCGCAGGTACAACGGTACTTGGGGGGCAAATCTTTAAAAGCCTCACGAATGGGATTAATGATGAATGGGATTCTCAAAATTCCGATGCAGTTCTTTATTTTGTTTGTAGGGATAATGGTCTTCGTTTCTTACCAATTTAATAAACCGCCAATCATTTTCAATGAATCCGTAACGATTGAAAAAGCGGTGCAGCATGAAGACTTGATAGCCATTGAGACGAACTACGATGCTATTCATAAACTAAAACAGATTGAATTGCAAGCAATCACCAAAGGTGAAAAGTCGGATTATACGCAAGCGCAACACTTACAGGCAGAGCAAGACAGTCTCAGAAAAGAGTATAAAACAAAACTTCAAAACCTTGAACCAACTTACGAAAAAACCGATCACGATTATATCTTCCTAAACTTTGTGCTCAATTATTTACCGAAAGGACTAATTGGTTTATTATTAGCGATGATATTTTCAGCAGCTATGTCTTCTACGGCTGGGGAATTAAATGCTCTTGCCTCAACGACAACCATTGATTATTATAAAAAATTCTGGTCCAAAGGTGACGAGGATGAAAAGAAAGATCTTAAGGTGAGTAAACTGCTAACAGTTGGATGGGGTGTATTAGCTATTATCGTTGCGCTAACGGCGGGACTTTTTGATAACCTAATTGAACTGGTCAATATTTTAGGAAGTCTTTTCTATGGAACAATTTTGGGCGTTTTTCTCATTGCTTTTTTCTTTAAAAAAATTGGAGGAAAACCCACTTTTTACGGTGCAATTATTGCCGAAATCGTCGTATTAATCGTACATTTACTAAATGTATATGAAGTCATTGAAATCAGCTATTTACTCTACAACTTGATTGGTTCTGCGCTAGTCATTCTGAGTGCATACCTGATTCAATCAATTCAAAAATCAAATAACAATTAAAAACAAATCAAATGAAAAAATTATTGCTTTTTTTAACTGCAGGATTTATGGTGAGTGCGAGTCAAGCGCAAGATCTACCTGCTCCTAGTCCTTCTTCTAAAGTGGAACAAGTGGTTGGATTAACCAATGCAAGTATTGAATACTCTAGACCAAGCATGAAAGGAAGAACCATTTTTGGTGATTTAGTAGCCTATGACGAAGTATGGCGTTTAGGAGCAAATGCTGCAACAAAATTTACAGTATCAACTGACATTAAAATTGGTGGTCAAAACTTACCTGCTGGTTCTTATGCTGTATTTGCTACTCCATCAGCTTCTGGTGCTTGGAAAGTTGTTTTTAACTCTGTACTTGAACAATGGGGAACAGGTAATTATGACGCTTCAAAAAACGTGGCTACTGTGGATGCAAAAGCTGTAGAAAACCCAACAACAGAAACGTTTACAATGGGATTCTCTAATGTTGGTGCTAATGGTGCAACCATTACAATTGCGTGGGAAAATGTAAGAGTTGATATACCTTTTAGTGTTGCTACCTCTGAAATCGCTGAAAAGAACATCAAAGAAGCGATTAAAAAAGGTGAAAAGTTAGATGAAGTTTATTACAAGGCAGCTAACTATTATTTAAAGTCTGTGGGAGATAACAAACAGGCAATGGTTCATGTAAATAAAGGATTAAAAGTAAGCGAAGGTTATAAATTATTATTCCTTAGAGCTCAAATTCACATGGCAATGGAAGATAAAGCAAAAGCAATTAAAGATGCTGAAAAAGCTTTAGAATTAGCTAAAAAAGAAGAAAGTGGATGGATTCCTTATATCCAAGGTTCATTAGATAAATGGTCAAAATAAGCCGTTAACAGTTGATAGGAAGCGCCTTTGAGAAATCAGAGGCGTTTTTTATTTCCCACCATTTGCTTGAAGATCTTGAATACATTGTTCATCCAAATCAGGAATGTCCTCTCCCAATAAAAGTTCTGCAAAACTACTATTTTCCGTAGCGTAGTACATCAAACAGTCAGGATTATCACAATGGCCCGAATGATCTGAATCTTCGTGAGTATTTACCAAATCCGTTCCAATATTGACTAACCCCATTAAATGTCCAAATTCATGTTTTAAAACGGTTGTTTCCAATTTAACCTCAGAAACCTGACCTATCCCACCCGAAAATTGATCAATTGATGACTTAAATAATGCGACAGAACTTGGTCCATACTTTATCCCCAATACTTTGCTATCCTCCCCACTCTCCACATAATCAGCATCAGCATAAAATATAAACGCAGCCAACTCTTCTTTTTTCGTATAGTTTTTTCGCTTGTCTTTCTCAATAGCTTCTATTTCCTGAACTGAATAAGTTTCTTCTTCAGGGGATGTGATTCCTCGTTGAATAATAGAAATTCCCTCCGGCTTATTTAATCGTTGTTCTAAAAAAACTTCAAGATTTGCAATAGCGGTTGAATTTGGTTCAAATCCTTCTACAAAAACCAAATCTATGGTCAATGACTTATAGGTTTGTCCTGATAAAAAGTCGAAAGGCACGATTGTTTCGTTCTCCTTGATATTCTTCTTTTTACAAGAAATTAAAACCAGTGTTAAGACTAGAATTCCAACGATTCGCATATTGCTCATAATAATTGTTCTTTCAAGATTAACGTCGTTCAACAAGTTTTGGTTTGATAATTTAGCCAAGAAATTCATAACTTTAACTTGAATATAATATGAGCGAAGATGTCAAATGAATCCTTAATAATTCCTGAAAGAACGAGAGATATTGGAGATTTTTTAGTGGGAAGACTACTACCCTTTAGAAAACAGCGAATGATAGGACCATTCATCTTCTTAGACCATATGGGACCGACAACTTTGTCAGGTGATAAGGAAATGTCAGTAAATCAACACCCTCATATTGGACTGGCAACACTAACCTATTTATTAGAAGGCGAAGTTCATCATGAAGATAGCATTGGAACATCACAAATTATTAAACCAGGAGCCATCAATTGGATGGTTGCCGGTCGTGGAGTTACGCATACAGAGCGAACACCTGAACATCTACATAATCAGACATACACAATGAATGGTTATCAAATTTGGGTTGCATTACCTAAAGAGAAAGAACAAATGGAACCCGAATTTCACCACCTTAAATCAAATGAAATTCCTACTTGGACCGATGAGAAAAGTACTTTTCGTCTCCTGGCTGGCCAAGCTTTTGGCAGAACATCTCCTTTGAAAGTTTATTCTCCATTGTTTTTAGTAGAAATTGTGGCAGAAGCAAAACAACAAATTAATCTTGCTGAAGCACTTCATGGGGAAATTGGAATTTTGGTTAGTCGAGGCAGCGTTGAAGCGTGTGATGAAAAAATTGAAGCAGGAAACTTAATGTATGCTAAATCAACCGATCAGTGTGCTATTCAAATAAACGCGGGGAGTAGAATATTCATTTTAGGTGGGCAACCCTTTAACGAACCTCGAATAATCGATTGGAATTTTGTTGCGAGTGATCAAAATATTCTAAATCGGGCAAAAGAAGCATGGAAGGCCAAAACATTCCCAATGATGACAAATGATTCGACCTATATTCCATACCCGAGTTAAAAATTTGTAGCGTATAAGCAACCTTAGTCGTATTTAATTCGTTTCCTAACAATTACATAAACAAAACTTTAAATACTACTTATGCGGAAAAAACGCTTCTACTTATTAACAACTGGACTTTTATTCAGTGCCGGGTCATTAATGGCGCAAGACGCCTTTAGTGCTTCGGGTAAAAATGTCGAGAGTGTATCAGGTTCTTTTAGTTACACAATTGGACAATGTGCTTACTCCTATTTTTCAGGTGACAATGGAAATAGCTCCGAAGGTGTACAACAAGCTTATATCATTTCCGATTTAGCTATCACACCTTCTAAAATTGCAAAACTAGAGGTTTACCCAAACCCTGCTGTGAAAAATGTAGTGCTCAAAATCGGTGATACCGACTTAACGGGTTTAAGTTACCAAATCACAACGCTCTCAGGGCAAATTTTGGTGGAGCAGGAAATTCAAAACTCTACTACAGAATTAAATTTTGTCGAATTTCCTCCAGCCCCATACTTTATCAACATTTTAAATCAAAAACAAATCATTGAATCCATCAAAATCTTAAAAAACTAAAAAAATGAAAAAAATACTTTATACACTACTAACTATTCTATCATTTTCGCAACTGTTATTTGCTCAAAGTCCAAACAAGTTAAGTTATCAAGCGGTTATTCGTAACGCAGACAACAACTTGGTTAATAATGAGACTGTTGGCACACAAATCAGTATTATACAAGGTTCACCAGATGGGACAATAATTTACCAAGAAACGCATTCTCCAACCACAAACCCTAATGGTTTAATCAGTCTTGAAATTGGAACCGGTGCTATTGTGACGGGTGAAATAAGCACTATTGACTGGAGCGAAGGGCCATACTTTATTCAAGCTGAAACTGATCCTACTGGAGGAATGGATTATTCTATTTCTGGTGTTAGTGAGTTAATGTCAGTACCGTATTCATTTTATTCAACTGTAGCCGATAGTATAGCTGGAGGAATAGTTTATGAAGAAAGCGACCCTATATTTGACGCATCTTTGGCTGCTGGTATTACAGAATCAGACACGATGTATTGGAATGATAAAGTTGATTCAACAGACATTGCTGACATGGGTTTCATTACTGAAACTGTTGGACGGACATATGAAATTGGCGATTTTGCTCAAGGTGGAGTCGTTGTTTGGGTAGATGAAACTGGCCAACATGGAATTGTATGCGCGAAAAATGACATTGTCGGCACCTATCGGTGGTTCTCTGGTAGTTACGGAAGAACTAGAGCGGATGGAAATGGTCCATTGGCAGGAAAAATGAATACCAGTTTAATTATTTCAGGTCTATTGATTTATGGCGATGATGGTGGAGATTATGCGGCTGCTTTATGTAACGAACTCGTTAAAACTGAAGACGGAATTTCGTATGCTGATTGGTATTTACCAAGTATGGAAGAATTAGAATTAATATCTGTCAACAGGGAGTTGATTGATGCAACTGCCACAGCCAATGGAGGAACGGCGATTGTTTTCAGTCCTTATTGGAGTTCAACCGAATCTGTAGGTGTTGAAACAGATGCACAAGCAAAGGTTATGACTCCCGATGGTTCAACGAATTTAAATACAAACAAAGCCGCAACTTTTAACATTAGGCCCTTCCGAACTTTTTAAGTTGTCTCAATAATTATACAGTATTAGCCTCATTTATCTAAGTGAGGCTTTTTTTATGAAATTCATAAAACACCATGAAGTCTTTGAAGTTTAAATGGATTATATTTACTGGGTACTATGAGTAATGTAAAAACATACGAGAATGTTAATCGAGAAAATGAAAGTTTATCGTTTGGTATTTCAAGAATGGAAGATGTACATGAAAAATTAAATGGAAAAACAGATGACCCTCATCGCCATAACTTCTTTACTATATTGCTCATTAAACATGCTCGAGGCGAACATAAAATAGATTTTAATTCGTATGAGCTTGGTCCTAACACGATTTTCTTTCTAAGTCCCGGTCAGGTTCATCAAGTTATTGAAGCGGAAAAATCATTCGGTTATTCGATTGTTTTTTCCCATCAATTTTTGGCCCAAAATAATATTCCTATCAGTTTTATTGATAATTTGAATCTCTTTAACGATTTTGGTGAGACACCACCTATTCCACTGGGAGATGAAGAAATCGCTAAACTTACGGAGTATGCAGAAGAAATGATCTCCTTAAACCAATCAGATGTACTTTTAAAATATGATGCCATTGGTTCATTAGTTAAACTTTTATTAATACGGTCCAATAACCTATGTAGTGTTAAAAGAGTTGATCTGGCTCATATTGAAACAGGCAATACCGTATTACGCAAGTTTAAGAATCTCATCAATCAAAAATATGCAAATTGGCACGGTACAAAAGAGTACGCAGACGCCCTAAACATTACTCCAGACCATCTTAATCGTGTGGTAAAATCGCTTACTGGTAAAACAGCAAAAGAACACATTCAAAGTAGAATTGTTACAGCTGCCAAACGACTAATTTACTTCACCTCTCTTTCAAACAAAGAAATTGGATTTGAGCTAGGTTTTAGTGAACCTGCCAATTTTAGTGCTTTTTTTAAGAAATGTACAGGAATTTCTCCCTCTAAATTCAAAGAAAAAAACTAGATATCGGATTTTCATAAGTCCGTACCGTGTTTTAATATTCTCCTTTCGCTTTAACCTTCCGAACTTTGTATTAACAAAAAACAAAGAGCATGGAACGAAAAGATTTTTTGAAAAACACAATATTAACAGTAGCATTTGGCGCCAGTGCATCAACTGTTCTAAACGCAAAACAAGCGAGTGAAAAATCTTCGACCTATGATCAGTTGTTAAAGCAAGTTGGATTTAATCACTTACCTAATAAGGAGGAACAAACAATGAATACGGTATTGCACAAAGCAAGTACAAGAGGCCATGCCAACCATGGATGGTTAGACACAAACCATACGTTTAGTTTTGCGAATTATTACAATCCTGAACGTATGCATTTTGGGGTTTTACGTGTTTTAAATGACGACTCAGTCATTGGAGGAAAAGGATTTGGTAAGCACCCGCACGATAATATGGAGATTGTTACCATTCCACTAAGCGGAGATTTAGCCCATCAAGATAGCATGGGTAACTCTTCAGTTATAAAAAATGGGGAAGTACAGGTTATGAGTGCTGGAACAGGCTTGTTTCACAGTGAATATAACGCAAACAGCGATAAAGCTGTAAAATTTCTCCAAATTTGGCTGTTTCCAAATCGTAAAAATGTTAAACCACGTTATGATCAGATATCCATTAAATCAATTTCATTAAAGAATGATTTTTATCAAGTACTTTCTCCTTCAAAAGATGATCAAGGGGTTTGGATTCATCAAAACGCTTGGTTTCATTTAGGCGATTTTGAGAGAGAAAAAACAACGCATTATCAACTAAAATCTCCTGAAAACGGATTATATGTATTCATGATTGAGGGAGATGCAACTGTCGAAAACCAAGTATTAAATCGTAGAGACGGGCTTGGAATTTGGAACACAAATAACGTAAAAATAACAGCATCAGCAAACAGTAAAATTTTGTTGATGGATGTACCAATGAATATCTAAACTAAAAAATAAAAAAATGAGCACACAAACAAAATGGGTTATTGACCCGGCACACTCAGACGTAAAATTTAAAGTTAAACACATGATGATTTCAAGTGTTACTGGTCAATTTGAATCTTTTGACGCAACCGTTGAATCAAGTTCTGACGATTTTAAAGACGCTAAAATTGATGTTGCTATTGACGTTGCATCAATAAGTACAAAAAACGAAGATCGCGACAACCATTTAAAATCTGATGATTTTTTCAATGCGGAGACTTTTCCAAAAATGACATTTAAAGCAAACGGTTTTGATGGGGATAAACTGAAAGGTGAACTATCGATTAGAGAAACAACCAAAGAAGTCGTTTTGGACGCAGATTTTAATGGTATTGCTGTAGATCCATATGGTCAAACTAAAGCGGGATTTGAATTATCAGGAGAAATAAACAGAAAAGACTTTGGTTTAACTTGGAGCGCAGTAACAGAAGCTGGAAATATCGTAGTATCAGACAAAATAAAATTAATGATTGACGCTCAATTCATCAAACAATAAGCTTAATTAACAATTGAATACAAAATCCTGTCGGAATTAATTTTCTGGCGGGATTTTTGTTCTTTGCCTTTTAAATAAAAAAAGTAAAACCTAGTGGTGGTTTTTAACGTACATCCTCAAAAAATTAATGTTATGAAAGCTCATCATTTTGTACTATACCTTCTCATCATTATTGCTGGTACAGTATGGAGTGTTCAAGAATCGAATACACCTACCTACAAGCAGCCTATTAAAACTATAAGTTATCTTGCTCTTGGTGATTCCTATACAGTAGGCGAGGCCGTTGGTGAAAAAGAATCTTGGCCATACATTTTACAAGAAGGACTAAAGAATAATGCAATAGCTGTTAGTGACTTTAAACTGGTTGCTAAAACTGGGTGGAGAACAGATGAACTACTAAAGAAAAGTAAAAAAGAAGTCAAAAAACAACAATACGATTTAGTTTCACTTTTAATTGGAGTAAATAATGAATTTCAAGGTAAAAGTCCAGAATCATTTGAAAAAGAATTCACCAATTGTTTAGATTTTGCAATTGAACATTCTATTCAAGGTAAGAAAGGTGTTTTTGTTTTAAGCATCCCTGACTATGCTTATACTCCATATGGAAAAGGCAGCGCTGAAATTAGCGACCGGATAGATGAATATAACGCCATTTGTGAGCGAATTTCAAAACGTGAAGGTGTCCCTTTCTATAATATAACCGCTATCTCAAGAAAAGGATTGGAAGATCCAACCTTTGTAGCTGCCGACAATTTACATCCTTCAGCGATACAACATAAAATTTGGTCGAATTCTATATTATTTGACGTTATTGCTCAAATCAAGCAACTTTAAAATTTTAAACGCGACAATATTTTGATCAATTCTTCTTTTGAAACGGGTTCAAAATCAATTTTCTTAAAATCGTCATTTGTAGTTCCGTCTACCAAATAAATATAGGGTTGATTTTGAACAAATTTTAATGCTAGAAATGTAATTGGCGAATCCTTTGGAAGATTTTGGAATACAAATTTCCCATCAAGCTCTGTAGGTGGCATAATGGATTTACGATCTTTAAATATAATTTTACAATCCAAATAAGGCTTTGCCGGTAAACTAGTCTTTATTGTGCGTAATTCTTTGCCTTTTAAATTTGAAAATGCATCGCAATTAATCCATCCCAATTGATTAACATTGGCGATATAAAACTTAAGGTCCTTAAGGGTTGAACCATTTCCTAATTGATCTACTTTTTGGTCAAATTCTTGTAATTGTTTTAACTGTTGTATTTTCCGTAAAGTATCTTGATATTCTTGCTCTGTCGTTACGCCTAACTCCTGCATGCGTATAGCTTTTAATTCTTGGTTCTTTTTTTCAATTTCGATAACGTAATCTTTATAATTATCAACGCCGTACAGATCAAATTCTGCCTTCATTCTAGCTGCTTCAATTTTTGCAATGGTATCCATTAGGGCTGCATAGTTATTCACACCATACTGTGCCATCATCTCTTCACAATTAGGGAGCAGCGCACCAGAACTTAATCGACGACGCAGTCTTCTTTTTCTAAAAGGTCCCAACTGGCGTTGACATTCTCGAAACTCCCGATTTTCTGCACGTTGTACTGAATCAACCATTCCTTTCATCGACTTACCCAGACGACCAACTCGACAGAGAAAAAAACGACAAGGCTCACACGAAGGTCTTAGAGAATCCCATTGCCAGCAATTTCGATAATTAAAATGTCCAAGCGGAATTCGTTGCCCATTTGGTAAATCCCAATTCATGGCATCGCGATAATCTCTATTTCCCTGAAATAAAAGCATGTCTGGACGCAAGGTATCCGTTGGCATCATGATGGTGATTGATTTTCCTGGATTTATTGTGAGATTATTACCTTCATCGTCTATCGCTTCTGTATACACCATACCTCCTGTCTCCAACATTTGTCCGTTAGAACTGGTGCTTAAGTTTTCAATTAGCATAGCTCCTAATGTGTAAAATTCTTTCGCATTAAAACGAATACAAGACTCACTTTTTTTGGGAAAAGTATTTGCTGGAATGTTAATTATGGTTCCTTCTTTCAAATACAACATTGTATCACGGTCTGGCCAAATACAAAAATGCTGACTTTCCGACTCAATCATTGCATACAAATCTTGAATCCTACCCTCCTCCGAATCAACTTGATCCAATTCGAGATTTGTCCATTCAATCTCAACTCTTCGATTTATAGCTTTTTCGTTAACTGTTTGATTTTCATTCAAAGGCCTTTCTTCACCATAAAAACGCGTTGAAATTTTAGTTTTTGGATACCCTAATTCAACCAAAACATTAAAAACCGTTTTTACACGACATTCTGATAAATTTTTATTGTAATCCAAGTTGCCGTCATTATCGGTATGACCACTCAAATAAATGAACTCCGCATTTTTTAATTCGGTTTGAAAAAAAACAGCAAGACGATTATACTCCGTATTTTTTAATTGACATTGATCTGTTTCAAAATAAACAGCGCGATGACTTTGTCCATAAGAATGTGATAATCCCAGAACTAAAACAAGTCCAATTTTTAGTAAAAAATGATTAGTAACTTCCTTAAATTTATACATCCTCTAGCTTTTCTATTAGATGTTTAAATCGCATAGAAGTAACTTCATTTGTCAAGAAAGTAATTTTTAACTTTAGAAATTTCTTGTTCAAAACCCTCCATAAAATCACTAGAAATAATTTTACCTTCTTTAAAATTATCAAAGAAATTAGGCAGTGAGTAGGTTGAGATTAATTTGGCTCCATCGCGTGGAAATCGCTTAGACGCAATCTCCATCGAACTTGCTCCCCCTCTAGCTCCTGGAGAAGTAGTCATCAAGAAAACAGGTGTACCATTAAATACTTTTCGATCTGGAATTCTAGAAATCCAATCATACAAACTTTTAAAAGCAGCCGGATAATTCCCATTATGCTCAGCGACTGAAATCAATACAAGGTCTGCATTATCAATTTTATGGGAAAATGTTGTAATTTTTTCAGGTATTCCAATTTCCTTCTCTCTATCAATACTGTATATCGGAACTTCAAAATCGTTCAAATCCAATAATTCGCAATTTTCTTCATCAAAAAAAGACATGGCAAAAGCAGCCAGTTTTTTATTAATCGAATTTTTACTTGAACTTCCGGCAAATGCAATTACATTCATAATTTGTTAATTCTATACTTGAAGATAGGAATAATTCAAAAACTACAAGATTGATCTATCAACAATCCTTAAATTCGTAAAAAAGTCATCTATGAAGTTTCGAACTCGTTTAATGTTAGGATTGGTTTTCGTTCTATGTCTAAATTCGTGTGGAGATAAAGAAAAAGAGGTTACCACACTGTACCTTGTAAGACATGCTGAAAAAGATTTGAATGACACCACTAACAACCCTCCATTAACGGCTATAGGTTATGAACGCGCTGAGCGATTAGCCCTTGAATTAAAAGACATTACTTTTGATGGTGTGTATAGCACTAATTTGCAACGGACTGAAAATACAGTACTACCCCTTGCTAAAAAACAAAACCTTGAAATAAATCATTACCCTTATTACCAATGGCATGAACTTTTAGATTCTTTAAAAATCACCTATCAAAAAAATTATTTAATTGGTGGTCATGGTGACAATTTATTAGAAATGATGGACTATTTGAAAGCGAGGAGACCGCAACCGAGTTTAGGTACACATGAATATGATAATATCTTCAAATTATCCATCTCTATTGATTCTTCTTGGGTAGATGTTATCAAGTATTAACCCCGTTTTCTTGAAGTTATTTCCGGATTTAAAATAAACTTGATTTACAAGCGTTATTAATTAAATTTTCAACCAAAATTTATGATGCAACTCGACCTAATCAATAAAACAAATCCAAATGAAAACAATTTTCGGTTTCGTAACTATCCTGATTACATCGAGCAGTTTTACGCAGATTTCAATGCATGCAACTTTTTTTTCCGGGATTGGAAAAATGAAAAACTCCTATGAAAAAGAATGGTTTAACTATGACACTGAATTTAAAACAACTTACTCACCTACTTATGGCGGTGGTATAGAATTTCTAATTCCGTTAAAAATTGAAAAACTTAAAGTTGGTAAATTTCGAATTAAATCTGGTTTAACATACGACTTTATAGAATCGAATCAAAAAGAAAGTGTAAAAGCACAAGACTTACATACAGGTAAAGATGTGAGAGTTATAGCTGAGAAACGATTCGCTGCACATTACCTGAGGTTACCCATCAACTTTGAATATGTTGTTAGTGATTTTAATTTTGGTTTAGGCGCGCAAATTGGCTACCGCATTACAAACAGTGCTTGGTCCAAATATTATACAGAGGAAGCTAATGGCACGATTGGATATGGACTTTCTGCAGCTGTAAATTCAACAGGAAATAATCTGAACAAATTTGATTTTGGAATTTTAAGTCAAATTGGTTACCAAGTTCATGATAGACTCAATTTATTTGTAGGGATGTACAATGGATTGATGGATATTGGAAACAACGCAGATCGAGGTCTTAAATTCGATGTGATGAATATTGAAAGCATAATAGAAGAGCCTCGTTTAATGAGAAATACACAAATCAAAGTAGGCGCATCTTTCAAGTTATTTTAATTAAAAAACTCCTAAAGCAAAAACGCTCTAGGAGTTTTTATTATTTACCACAAATGCAATATTCGCCATTTTCGGCATTAATTTGAGCTTCGCATTTGGCACTTGATTTGACCTCAAATAATTCTGTGCCATCTTCCGCTCTTCCGATACAACCTTGTTTCGAACAAGCCATAAAGAAACCTCCTACTAAACACAATATCAAACACTTTTTCATTTAAAACAAGTTTTAATAAATTTTAAATCAATAACTTGAAAAAAAACATTTTATTGCTTGTTACTGTTAAAAGCATACGCTGTCAATAGGATTAAAGCAATCCATTACTGATGTATCAATTTGATGGTTGTAGAAGTCGCTTTATTATTCAACATTATGAAATAAACACCTTTTGACTCTTGAGCAAAGTTTATTTTAACTAGATCTTTGACTTGACCTTTCGCTACTATTTTTCCTGTCACAGAAGTTATTTCATAATCAAAAACACCCACCCATTCAATATTTAAATAATCAAAAACTGGGTTGGGGTAAACATTTAAACGCGGTAAAGAAGCGTGATCAATTCCAACCTGAGAATTTACTGTTGCTTCTATGCTTGTCTGACAGCCATTTAAATCCTGTACGACAACAGTATAAACACCTCCTTCAACCTCTATTAAATCCTCAGAATCATCAAAATCTCCCACACCATCATTATCCCAATCAAAACTATAATCAGGAGCTCCACCTGAAACGGTGATATCGATGCTTCCATCTCCCCCTAAAACCTCATCTTCAGTTGTATATGAATCAATTGAAGGTACATCATATACGGTTATCGCGACTTCATCCTCATTAGCACAACCACCTAATTCATCCCATCCTGTAAGGTGATAAATAAAAGTACCTACTTCATCCATCAATACCGTTTCTCCATCTTCAATTGCCGGGTCCCATTCATAAATCAAACCTCCGCTTCCTTCAAAGGTTACGGACTCTCCCAAGCAGACCTCTTCAGAGGAAGCAGTTGCCACAATAGTAGGTGATTCAACAACCGTCACTGTTATTTCATCTGTATTGATACAACCATACCAATCTTCACCTGTGACAGTATATGTATGTTCTCCAATAGCAGGATAGAAGGGCTCATCATCTTCAATATCTCCAGGTGTCCATGTATAGGATGCTCCCCCCGACCCAAATAGCGTTAATTCCTGTCCTGAGCAAACTGTTTCAGGTTCGGCATTAGCAATAATTTCAGGTAGATCATGAACTTCAAGTTCTACGACAAAACCACAATCAGTATCTGAAGTACTTGTTGCTATAAAAGTAAATTCACCTATTTCATCCAATGTAAACGGCACTCCATTTTCAATTCCATCACTCCATAAAACTGTTCCTCCCGTGATTGATGATCCATCTAAAGTAATTTCATCTCCTAAACAAACATCTTCATAATCTTCAACAATTTCTAGAGCTGTACACATCACTTCAATGGTAACCTGTCCATTCTCAATACCTATTCCAGCCAGATTTTCTTGATCGATTCCTCCATTATAGGACCCTCCTCCACCGCCGCCATCGTAACGACCAAGTATCAATTCTCCACCGGCTCCACCACCAGAGTAGCCACCGCCGCCGCCGCCGCCAACTGCTCCACAGCGAGCATTACCTCCGCCGCCACCGCCGTAGCCTCCAGCAGCTATATTAACACCAGAGCCACCTCCAGTGCCACCAGCACCGCCGTCTAATGGTCGAATTCCACCTGTACAACTTGATTCACAAAAATGCTCAGTACCATCATTCCCATCCGACAACCAACCTGCTCCACCACCAGCATAGTTTTCCACTGATGGAGGTGTTCCTCCTAACCCTTCAGCACCTGCGCCATCCGGTATACCATTTCCAACCGTTCCACTTTCGTCAACTGAAGCATCTATTCCATCATAAAAAACTTCACCTGCATCAGTATGACCGGCACCGCCGCCACCGCCAGCCGCTATCAATAATTCATCATCTGCATTCCAAACAAAGGTACCTCCTCCTCCACCTCCAACGTAAGAAGCCGACTGTCCAACACCACCAACCAAAATTGTTAACTCTTCTCCGGGAGTAACACTAAATGTTCCTGAAATTTGAGCTCCGTGTCCACCTTCTCCAAGCCCACCTTCTCCACCTGCAGCTCCAATAGCTGTAATTCTTATTGAACTGACGTCTAAAGGAACCGAGTACGTTTGCAAAGCCCCAGTGTACTCAAAAGCTTCAATTTGGCCAAATGAAATGCCCCAGATTGGAAGGCAAAATAAAGCAATTTTTAATTTTAAATCGTAGATTTTTATCATAACTTTTAGGTTTTACCGGTGGTTCAAGCCACCTATTTTCAAGAAGTTATGAAAATCTCAATAGTTCTACAAGATTAACTTCAAAAGTTGACCCGGAGTTTAACACATTTGCAGAATTGCATTCAATTTTTAACCGATAACTTATGTTCGTTTAAAGGACTATTACCCTTTTTGTGTGTTGATTGCCGTCAGTAACAATTGATAACAAGTAAGTTCCTGAAGCAAAATTTAGATCAAGAGCTTCATTTTTTTGGAGTATGCCAGACTGCAACAATCTACCCGATAAACTGAACAACTGATATTCGAACTCAGTTGTAGGTGTTTCGAAATCGACAAAAACGCTATTTGAGGAAGTAGGATTAGGATAAACATTTATGATTAAATCTTGAGAATTCTCTTCAATAGTGGCATCATCTATTATTACTGGACAGATATATTCATCGGGATCAAAAGTAATACCAAACTCTTCTTGTATATGGTTAATAACATGAGCTTTTCGGCCATTTGCAAAATCAATTAATCCATTTACCCCAGAATTCCATGAACTATATGAAGAAGGTTTTTTCCATCGATCAATATGCTCGTATACTCCCGGTTCGTACAGACCTCTATAGTAATTAATAATGTTAACGACATTTTCGGCGTCAAAATTTGTTTTCATTAAACAGGCCATTCGCTCTAAAAAAGCAGTTTTAAACTCATCTGATTGAAAAAGTTTTCGTAGCAATAAAGTTGCATAAGGTGCATTTTGACCCGAACCAGAAGGGGAAAGCGCGCGTGCAAGTTGATTATATCCCGTGCCTAAATATTTCCATCCCCCATCGATATCGTAAAGCATTTGGCGCCATTTACCAAAACTACCTTCGCTCCAAAGTTTATTATTATTTGTAGGCCAATCTTTGTTGTTGAAATAGATTTCAGTGCAGTAATAATCAATTATACTCTCGATATCCAACAGGTTTTTAACGAACTCATAATTCTCCGGGACATCTAAATTATTTTCATTTAAAAAGTCATATAAAGTTATGTGTCCATCGTTTGAGCCTTCTACTATTCCCCAATCATCTCCAAAATCTGGATGGTTGCTTGATCCATGTAAAACTATATTCACAGAATCTTCATCCACATTATACCGTTCAGAAAAGTACTTTTGATCATAATATTCTCGAATGCTTTGAAGCCCCCAATATTCACCATTTACAAAAACAACGACAGGTTTGGCGTGTTGCGTCTCGATTTTTAATCCATCACAAACCTGAGCAGTAACCTCATCTTTAATCATCGAATTATTCCAACAAGTTAAACTATTTCTTAATACAACTTTATCGTAAACCCTTTTCTCTTCTCCCAAGTGCTCAAAAAATGGGTAATTCAATTTGGGTGCTCCACGCTCACCCCTTGAATAAAACCTTAGCGATTTTTGAGGGAAATTTCTTCCCTTACCTCCATGTGTTCGAATTCCAATTTCTTGTTCAAAAGCCAAATTGCCGTCCGATGTAAAGTACTGTAAATTAGCATGTCTTTCCCACGCTTCTCCTCGTTTAAAATAATTACCCGACCAAGTTGGACTCATTGGATTAAAATGAACTCCTGGAACATAAATTCCTGTATCCTCATCAAACAAACTACCCGGTGATGCGACAATAGAAACAAGGTCGTATTCTGCATATCGTTCATTTAAATCAGGCTGAATAAAAATGACTTTTGTGTATATCTTTGATGTTCTGACCCCACCATCAAAAGTTGCAGCTCTTAGAATGTGTGCTTTATAATTATCTTCTGCAGGAGTGGCCCAATGCGGACTAGTGGGAATAAAGGAAATATCATCAGGTGTCATTGCCAATTCTCCAAAAGTAATCGCTGCTACAAATAAGGAAGAACTTTCATTAGGTTCACTCCCATCAAGCGTATATTTAATTTGATGCCCATTGGTTGATACAAGGCCCATTGTAATAGGCTCAGCATAAAATCCGGAATGGTAATCAAACTGAATGGCCGACGCCAAATGATTAGAATGACCTGGATTAGGTTGAAAAATACGTTCCCATTTCCCCGTTCCATTTGGCATCCGTCCAAAAGAAATATCTTCAGACAAAGGAGTTGGCGGAACATAGTCCAACAATCCATCATCAGGATGAAAAAGGTATAAACCTTCGCCATCACTTGAAATTTTAAAATTAGTATGCAATTCTCCACCGTATCGATCCTTCTCCGATGCAAAAATGATAAGAAAATCACCTGGATCTATTATTTTGTTTGGAAAAACCCATTTATAGGGGTTGTCCTCTTTGTCCGATAAACCATATCCATTTAGGTTTATGGATGTCGGGCCCAGATTGTAAATTTCAACCCAGTCCGTAAACTCCCCGTCCTCATCAAAAATTGATGATTCATTGTTCGACATAAACTCATTAAAGACAATTTGTGTCCAGCCTAAACTGGCCGTAATCATAAATAGTAGGGTTAAAATATGATTCATGAATAAAGTTTGATACCAATACTAAAATTTTGAGAAAAAGGTTGCTTTG
This sequence comes from Crocinitomix algicola, assembly GCF_001661595.2. GTDB lineage: Bacteria > Bacteroidota > Bacteroidia > Flavobacteriales_D > Crocinitomicaceae > Crocinitomix > Crocinitomix algicola. Next base: position 102,519 of record NZ_LYPF02000002.1, on the reverse strand, counting down.
AAAGTTAACATTTTCTTAAAGTGGTAGTCCATCATAGCAATGCCCTAGTGTCACAAATCAATCATTATCAACCATCAGCCTCTTAAGCAAAACCAAAAGGTTAAACGTTGCAGTACCTATTAGTAAATAGCAATGCTAACAAATTTCATAATTTAACCAAAAAAGGGGAAGGCATTGATTTACACTATAAACCGCCACATTTTTTAAAAAACCAAAATCAATGCTTGAATTTTTTGGTTTTTTCTTACGGATATGTGGGAAGCTGAAAGAGTTATAGCAAGCTCAAATTTAGAGGTAAACCATGTAAATAAACTCTGCAAATAACAGCCTATATTTTGATTGTACTAACTCAGATTCAGCATTGAAGAAATCATCTTTAACTTGAATAAAAGTGTAATAATCAATCACCCCATTTTCAAACTGAATTTTTGAATCTTCATAAAGTTTTGTGTATGCATCAAAAGACTTTCTAGCTGACTCCAATGCAGCTTTTTGATTTTCTATATCCAGGTGATACTCCAATAATTGATTTTTGCGACGAATGGAGTGTTGTTCATTACGTATGAGTTGCTGTTGGTATTCTAATTGATTTATTTTGATCTGGGAATAGGAATTTGCACCGCTAAAAATAGGAATACTGATTGTTGCCGATAGTGATTGATAAAAGTTTTCACTTAATTGGTCATCGAAAGGTTTTGGAGCTAACTCGCCATTAGGTGTAAGAAATTTATTATTCTCCGAATACCCACTTCCTAGCGAACCATTAATACTTATCGTTGGAAGTAACCTGCCCTTCAATTGCTTATTTTCATAAAGTATTCTTTTCGTATTCAGGGTTTGCAAAAGATTTTCATCAATGTTAAAACTCATTTCAAGCGAAATGCTATCAGAAAGCTGAAATGTTGAATCAGGAGTTATCCCAATCAAGGTTTGCAGTAAAAATGAAGCTTTTCTTAAATCGTTTAATGCCAATATCATTTGATACTCTTCTTTCGATTTTTGAGCTTCAGATTCTAATCTGTCTTTCTTGGTTTGGTAGTCCAACTCTTCTAAAATTATATCTCGTTCTATCGTTTCCTTGATATAGGAGATATGCTTTTCACGAAGCTTAACAAGCTCGCTATTGAGTTTAACTTGTAAATAAGCTGTAATAATGTCAAGTGTTATACTCCTTTTTTTTCGCTTTAAGTTCTCCCCGCTTATTCTGTAATCAATGGTTTCTATTTTTCGGCTATAATGATTCGTTAGACCTGAAAACAAAGTTAAACTGCTAGACAGATAAAAGTTGTTGTATTGAACTCGATTAGCTGCAAACTGGTTAGTAAAAGGATCAATTGTTTGTCCCCAATTATATCCGTGCGTAGCATTTGCATTAACACTAGGCATGTAGTTCAAATTTGTAGCTCTCATATTTACTTCTGATATGCCCAAGTCAAGTTCTGATAAACGGATACCGTTGTTATTTGCCATAGCTGAATCTATGCACTGTTCTAACGTCCATTCACCCTGTCCAAATGATGTTGAGAGAAAAATGATTGATAATATAGTAAAACATAATCTCATTAATCAAATGCTTTTCTGAATTTGTTAAATATCCGTGTTAGCAATCGAATGTCTTCTGTAATTATATCCGCAGTTCCTGACATTTCAGGCGTGTAATCGAACGTTTTGCCGTAGGTGGATTTCATCCCCTTTTCAAGAAGAAATTCAACTCTATAATTATCCTTATCTGGAAGCAAGGCAATACTACTTACTTCTCCTATTAACTGCCCAAATTCATGATAAGGATAATTATCAATTTGTACTTTGACCTTTTGCCCTTTTTTGATTTTACCGTAGCCCGATTTTGAGACATCAATATATCCAATATAGTTTTGGTTTTCAGGGATAACGGCAAAAAGGCTTGTCTCCTGAGAAACATACTCGTTTTTAGTAACCCTTGTTAGGTAACTTATTTTACCATCAAAAGGGGCGATCAATTGGTAATTTTGCCCCCATGTGGTTAGATCATTTTTTAGGTTAGATAAACTAAAATTGATGTTTTGCAAAAATTGCTCTCTTTTCTTTGCTTTTTCATTCTTTAAGGCATTTAACTGTTTTTTTAAATCTGTAATCGTTATGGAACTTTGGACGGCTGACTTTTTATAATTGCCCACATTATTTTCTGCTTGTATCAGTTTTTGTTCTTCTTCATAGAGCTGTACTTTTGAGATGACTTGTTTATCAAATAATACTTTGTCAGACTCATATTTAGATTGAGCATTTTCCAATTCTTTCTTCGCAGTGTTTAACTGCTGGTAGCTCACAGATCTTAGGATTGTATGATTCTGAATTTGCTCTTCAATATTTTCAATCTCAAAATTAGTAGGGTCATGAGCTAAAAAATATTGATAGTCTTGAACTGCCTTTTTCAATTCTGAATAATTCGCCTGCATTGAACCAAAAACCAAAGAATCATCACTCAATTGAATATCAGACATTTCCTTATTCAAATTAGATTCAACATTTACAATCACTTCTGATAAATAATTTTTTGAAGATCTTGAGAAATTATCATCAATAACTGCAATGATTTGACCTTTTTTAACTTCACTATTATCCTCAAAATAAAGTTCTTTAATTTCCCCTGAAGATTTTGTAACCAATTTGACTGGTGGTACTTTTGTTGTAATGGTAACTCCTCCCTGAATTACATCAGGATACTTGATAAACCATGAAATGAAGATTAATAAAGCAATCAATAAAAAGATCACAGTAATTCCCCATCTTATCATCCAGTGAGGAACATGAGACATGATTTCCTGCACTTCATCACTTCTTATGTTTCCTTGATTATTTGGCATTGTTTAACTTTTCTAATTCCAATTGATTTTTAACCAAGGTATAATAACTACCTTTTTTTGCTACTAATTCAGCGTGTGTACCTTTTTCGATAATCTTACCTTCATCTAATACGACTATTTGGTCTGCATTTTTTACCGTGCTTAATCTGTGAGCAATAACAATTGCCGTTCGATCTTTAAAAAAGCGGTTCAGGTTTTCCATTATAATGCGCTCATTCTTTGCATCTAGCGCACTGGTAGCTTCATCAAAACAAATAATATCAGGATTCTTATATACCGCCCTTGCTATGAGTAACCGTTGTTTTTGTCCTGTACTCATCCCCACTCCATCCATTCCTATTTTGGTGTTGACCCCTAACGGTAAAGACTCTACAAAATCCTTAATGTTAGCTACTTCAACAGCTTCTGTTAATTTTTCTTGATCTATAAAATCTTCTCCTATTGCAATATTATTGGCTATTGAGTCATTGAAAATATATCCTTCTTGCATAACAACACCACACTTCTCCCTCCAAACCTTTTGTGAGATATTGTTAAGGTTAACTGTTCCAAAATTGATAACTCCCTCGCTTGGCTCATAGAATTTGAGTAAAATTTTCATTAGTGTCGTTTTCCCACTACCACTTGCTCCAACAATAGCCGTAATTTTATTTTCAGGTATCGTTAAACTGAGATTTTTAATTACTTCTTCTGAAGCACCAATATATCTGAAACTTATATTGTCAATATTCAAATCACTACTTTCAGGAATGTGAGAAGATTTTTCTTGATCCAATGGTTCTTCATCCTCTCTATGATGAATTTCTGATAATCGCTCTAATGCAATCTTGGCATCTTGAACGGAATAAACAAAACCAATTAATTGCTGGATAGGACTGTTCAATTGACCAATTATGTAGGAAATGGACATCATCATCCCAAGGGTAATTTGTCCATCTATAACGAGCTTTGCTGAAAAGATGCTTATGAGAAGATTCTTGATCTCGTTAATGAAGTTGGAACCAATCGTCTGTGTTTGTTCTAATGCCAAACTTTTCATGGAAATTTTAAACAAACGAGCTTGCAAAAATTCCCAATTCCAACGCTTTTGTTTTTCAGCGTTATGGAGTTTTATTTCTTGCATTCCATTAATGAGCTCCATGACTTTACTTTGTTCATCACTCATCTGTGAAAATCGTTTATAATCTAGGTCTTTTCTTCGCTTTAAGAACAGTATCACCCATATAAAATACAGCAAACTACCAACAAGAAAAATTCCAAAAATTTTAAGGTCATACCATGCTAACACTCCTCCAAAAACAACCAAATTAAACAATGAAAAAAGCACGTTTAATGATTGCGAGGTCAATAAATTTTCAATGCGATTATGATCGTTGATCCGTTGCATAATATCGCCCGTCATTTTCACATCAAAATAAGCAATTGGTAGATTCATAAGCTTAATGAAAAAATCAGAAATCAAGGATATGTTGATGCGGGTACTCAGGTGTAACAATATCCAACCTCTAATTATTTCTATTGCCGTTCTTCCAAGAAATAAGAAGAGTTGAGCAATTAAAATGAGATAAATGAAATTAATGTCCTGATTTTGAATACCAACATCAACAACACTTTGCGTCAAAAAGGGAAAAATCAGTTGTAAAAGACTTCCTGCTAAAAGTCCCAGAAACAACTGAAACATGAATTTTTTATACCGAAATAGGTATTGATATAAAAAAGAAAAGCCTTTTCGGGCTTCTTTATCGTCTGCCTCAATCCCTTTTAATCGTGGAGTTGGCTCCATGAGTAGAGCTATACCTTCTTCCGTTTTACTGTCGGCTCCATTTCCAATCCAGTTTTTAACAAAATCTTCTTTCGAGTACTTTAATAATCCATGAGCAGGGTCAGCAACATAAACAATGCCTTTCTTAATCTTATATACAACAATGAAGTGATATTGATTCCAATGAACAATGCATGGTAATGGTGCATCTTTTTCTAATTTTTCAAAACTAACTTTAACTCCAATCGTTCGAAAACCAATATTCTCCGCAGTATCAGCTATGTTCTTTAAGGAAGATCCTTCACGAGTTGTTTCAGAAAGTTTCCTCAGTTTTTCCAACGAAATACCACGACCATAATGCTTCGCAATCATGCGCAAGCAAGTTGGTCCGCAATCCATTTGGTCGGGTTGGTTATAGAATGAAAAGTTCACTCTTCCCATAACTCTTTATTAATTAGAGTTATTTTTTCATGATCAATTTTAAAGCCTTTTTCATTTGAAATTACGCCACAATCTTCCAGAGTTTTATAGCCTTCTTCACCTACCGCTTTCCCGATATAAGGATTATAAGTACATTCGGTTTCTAAATATAGACCTCCTTGATTGTTTTTCAGTGGAAGATTATTCGTAAAACAAACGGTTCTAAATTCACAATCTCTGCATACGTCAATGTTGCTTTTTTTTATAAACCAATTTTCATTTTTACTGTGTTCTTCTATGAAGAATTCTATGAGCTTTTCAGTTTTATCAGTTCTTATATTGCCTATTACCTTATCACAGGATAGATGATTCTTTAAATCTCCATTAAGAGAGATATAAAGTTTTTTATATCTATAAGTACATACATTTAATGATTCAATGTGGTAAGAAAGGTTAATAATATTTGCTCGGACAATTTTATTTTCATTGAACTTTTTTGAGGTTATTTGTATGTCCCTATTTATTGTTGAAGTAGCATTGTAATCTCCTCCGTATGCAATGAATTTCTTTATTCGAGAGTTTAACGTTGCTATTTTTTCTAAATCATCTAATTGCATACTATTGGGAATATACTTAAGATATATATTAATCGATTGAACAATAGAAGCTGAAAATGAGAGGATAAGTTGCTCCAGTTCTTGATTTGTCAAGCTCAAACACCTGATCTCTAAACTTGCAACAAGGCACTTTTCTATGAGTGAATGAATAGATTTTAAATGCTTAAGATTGTTACCATCAATTTCTAATACTACATTATCAATAATTTCTGGAGACTTTTTTAAGTTTGTATTTATTGTAGGAAAATTATTCTTTAGTTTATCAGAAACGAAAAAACCAAATTCATTCTCCACCATAAAATCTAAATACTCAATTGCAACTTGCTTATCTTCATTGTTATAGTGATTTAATACATCTTCAACAGTTTTATTGGCACAAGAATTGAGAAACGAAAGAAGTTCTTTAGGAACAAAATTAGACTTGTTTGGTCTGGTAAAATCTAAAAGTATCGCGTTTCTGTATCCAGTAACAATTGAGCAGTCACTAAATAATTTGAAATACTCATTTAATGGGTAATACATAGAGAGGAAATAGGTTTATAATATTTATCAGGCACCATTGAACTAGTTTGAAGAGATCTACATTTAACTGACTTACTGTGAGAACGCAAATTGTTTGAGTGATCAATTTTCTTTATTTTTACAGAGATTAAAGGTGAAGTAAGTTTTTTTTTAGTCATTGTATTTATTTAAATAATTAGCAATTTTCTCATCTAAAGAATAAAAGCAGTTGGCTTCAACCATCCCATATTGACCAGCTGGATTAACCTCAAGGAATACATATTCTTCTTGTTTAGTCATGATAAAGTCCAATGATCCCGTATTAAGGTTTATAGATTTCATAAAAGAACAAATCTTATATTTCATATGATCAGGCATTTGATAGGGAATCATTCGATTGGGATGATTATCGTTATAATTTCTAAAGTCAATCTTAGTTTTTTCATCATTTTGAGAAAAAATAGCCATTGAATATAATTCTCCTTTCAGGAAAAAGGTTCTAATCTCGAACTTCTTATCGACATAATTCTGAAGCATTGACGGAAATGTTTCCTTAGCAAAAAGAGATAATTCATTCATGTTAAATTCAACTGAATAATAGTTTTTAATCGTTTCTTTTTCATTAATAGAATAAAACAAATCTTGTAAAGGTTTAATCATTTTCGATCCATTCAATAATTTTTTGGAAAGTTTTTTGGTATCAGTCGAGACGATAAATTGAGGGACATTCATTTTAGCACTAATTGCTTCTTGAAAATAAAAAAGTTTATTCCCATTTTTTTCGAAATAATTTCCGATGTGAGCTTTTTTTTCAAGAGTTCTTAACAGAAATGTTTCCAAAGATTGTAATTCTTCGCCTAAAATATACTCCTTGTATTCTTCATTAATCTGAGCTAAATCATTCGGTAAGGTTAAAGTAAGATTTTCAAACATTTTAAGTCTAGCTTTGCGATACCAAAATGATTCAACTTTATCAAGGTCAAAACTAATACCCGAACTTAATTCAAGAAATATCTTAAATTTACTTTCCTCATTTGAAATTGTAATACCTGATAAATAATTAAAATTTCCAGTTCTTATGATGTCTTTTTTGAATCGTAAAAGCCATTTCATCACTTTATCTGTCGATTCATCAAAATCACTTGATATTATTATAACCATTTATCTTAGAATTTCTTTATCGCTTATCTCCCATTTGATCAAAGCTTCTTTTAGAACTCCTGTAAATGGACTTTTGATGTTATTATCATAAACATAAATTGATAGCGGAACAACTAGATACTCCCTACTAAACCTTCCGGCTTTTAACTCATTTGCTATCAGATGAATAAAGTGTTCATTCAAAATTAGATCAGCATTAATTTGAAAAATATGAATAAAAGTTCTTGTTATTCCCTGAGATATTATTTTTCGCTCCTTTTTACTAAAACTGCTTGCATCAATAAGTCCGCCAGACTCAATTAAACTTACAATCTGATTAAAATTATCTTGAAATGATTGATATCTGATCGTTGTATCTTTTATGTTTGACTTGTCAGTTTTGTTTATTCGTTTAAATATTTCAACTATCTCGCATTTACGGATTTGAAGTGAATCTTGACTATATGTATAGAATACGAAATTAAGTGATATGAGTAAAAATGAATATTTCATGTATTGAATGCATTAAAAAGCTGCGGTATTTATCATACCGCAGCTGTTAGTTTAAGGTTTAATTCGACCAACCATCATTATTGAATGGATTCAAGTCATGATTCGTTTTATACTTAACTTTATCTCCACGCACTATAACGAGGTCATTGTTCGCTGTTGGAGTTCTTTCTCCTCCTTTTACTTGGTTAATACCTTCGTTAACCAACTTTTTTCCTTCGAAATTCTTAATTGATTTCATTTTAAATAAATTTTGATATTGCCTACTCTAAAATAGTGGTTTTCGGCATCCCCATTGCTTGCTTTTTCAATAAGAGAGCAAGCAAAACTCTGGTTAAAATATGCTGCAACAAATACCAAACATGGTAAAGATGATGTACCTGAACAAAAACACTTCAATAAGTGAACGTATTTTATACGTATTTTCAAATACGTAATTACGTACTTACGCTTTCGTCTCTTTAAAAATCATACTTTCAAGTATTTCAACAAAAATTCCTCTCGGTTACAACATTCAGCTTTTTTAAAAATATTAGAGGCGTGTTTTGATACTGTTTTATGACTTATATACATTCTTTCTGCAAGATCGTTATAGGTTTCACCTTTAAGAATATATGCTGCTACTTCCAATTCACGAGGTGTTAGTCCTATTTCTGAAATACAGTTTTTATCCGCCGTATTCACTTTACAATCATTTAATTCCCTTTCATTTTTAGCTTGAATTAGAAGTAAAGTATAATATGAAAACCAGATTAAGAAAAAACTGATATTAACCAGTCCATTATTAATAAGTTGATAATCTCCGATTGAAACTATTATAGGCATAGTTGCCATGAACATAATCCCAAATTTTCCAGCAATGTTTAAGCTCCGATACAATCCCTGAATCGAAGTTTGCGCGGATTTTATACGAATCTCTCTAATCGTATTGAAACAAAAATATAAGGCAATAACTACAGGCGGAACTATAAAAACCTTCCTCGCAATTTTAAAATCACCGTATAAAAAATAGGTTAAAACAAAAAGCAACAAAAAGGATGATACTAATGATAAGAATAGAAACTTTATGTTAAAAAAACTTCTTTGGTTTATTTCAAGTTCCTTTACAAGAAAATAAAAGTAATAGCAAGCTAGAATAATACCACTTCCAAATGCAAGAACATTTTGTATGAAAAGGTTAATCGAATGAATATTTCGATCTGGAAACAGTCCACTAAATATATTGTAGCATACAAATAATGATATTAAAAATAAAAACCTCCAATTGGCTCTACTATATGGTTTAGAAACCAGTACACCAAAATGGATGAATAATGCTAGAATCTGTATTACACCCGTTATAAATGTAAGCAATACCATTTCAGTACCAAATACACTCTGATTCATTTTAAAGAATACATTTTTAGTGAATAGCCTAATTGGTTAAGTGTTAATTCTTCTTTAAATCCAAGTTGTTCGTAAAATTTGAAATTTCTTTCAGTAGAAGTCTCGAGGTAAATCTTTCTATTTTGAGCTTGAGCAGATTTAACTATTTTTTTCATCAATCTTGTCCCAATCCCTAAACTTTGCTTTGTTGGGATAACTCCTATATACCACAAATGAATAAAACTCCCTTTAGGATGATTTGACTTAATTAGTGCCTCGCGTTTCATTACTTTTCTAACGTTTTTAATACCAATGCATTGAAACATCAGTCTCACGTCCCAAATTATACTTCTCCAAGTTGTCTTCTTTTTTTCCGTATCTATGATAATGTAACAAGCATTCTTATCTTCTGTTAAAAAAACTTCACCAAAGCTTTCTCCATAAAAAATCGAATATTGTATCAGTTTTTTTAACCTTTTATCTTTTTTTTTATCTTGCTTTGCTACAAGAGTTGTTGATTTGTTGTCTTTAAATGATTCTGTTAGAATCTTGATTACTCTTTCTTTTTTGTGTTTTTCCATTCTTTTAATTGAAATAAAAACCATTCTGCTCCTATTATAATCCCAGCACAACAAGCATTATAAAGAATGTACTCTCCTGTCATGGAACCTTCAGTATTTTGCAATATCTAACCGTTAGTCTCGTTAATTACGATAGAAAGTGGCTGTTTGGGTTAATGTTTTGATTACAAAAAGTAACCACGTAAAAATAGAACAAAATCAAAGACATTTCAATAGGAGGGCAAAAAAATATTTTACCGTAAGCACAGTTGCTATTTCTTAAAACGCGTTTATATTATTTTTAAAGTCAGTTTACAAGGTTTTACAACTAAAAAGATAGCATCTACTTTAGTTGATTTAATAAACGGTAACACATGTTATGAATACATTCATTTTTAACCCGATGAAGAAAAATGAATAAACGAAAAAAACTAACGCACAACCGGATTTATCTCTTAAAAACTTAAATACAAAAAGAAAACCTAAGAAAGTATCAAGGTTGAAAAACAAAAGTCAAATGAAGCGCATGTATCGGGTAGTTACATTAAAGTCACACGAATAGGAAAGGGTTATACCAAATATGAATATTCCGTCTATCTACATCAAATACCCTAGCGCAATATAATCGATTAAGACGTGAAGAAGATTTGCGTTTTTCATGTGTGATTAAAATTATTAATGCATTTGAAATGACTTTGGAAGAATTTTTCTTGAAGAGTTTGATGAGTGGCTTAACGAAAATTTTGTCTATCAACAATTGATTCCAATGCACAATACATGGTAAGGGTGCATCTTCTCTCAATTTTTCAAAATTGATTTTAACTCAAAAGGTACGAAAACCGATATTTTCAGCTGTATCTGCAATGTTTTTAAGGGAAGGTCCTTCACGAGTTGTTTCAGAAAGTTTTCTCAGTTTTTCCAACGATATACTACGACCATAATGCTTCGCAATCATGCGTAAGCAAGTTGGACCGCAATTCATTTGGTTGGGTTGCTTTGGAATGGAAAGTTTATTCTCCCCATAGTTCCTCATTAATTAGAGAGATTTTTTCATGGTCAATTTTAAACCCCTTTTCATTTGAAATTACCCCGCATTCTTCTAGAGTTTTATATCCTTCCTCTCCTTTCCATTCTCAGTTAATAATTGCTTGTTGATCTCACCTGTTAATTCTTGATCCTCATTTTGATATAAATATCCATTTATCTTTAACCAGTTTCTTCTATACCAAACAGAAGTAAACTCACTTAATTTATACTTCTTTTTTCGTACTACAAATTCTATATCATTGATTTTCTCTCCGATAAAAACATTTATGATGTCGACTATATCTTCAGAAGAAACTCTCAAAAAAGATAACTTAAAAAAACCTGAGCCAATCAATGACATCATTGGTTGTCCTATCATCTTTGCTAGAAATTATTAAAATCATAATCTATACTTTTTTTTCCGCTCAGGAAAAGTTACTTCTTCCCTTATATCTTTCCCATTTATAGTTCCATAATATTGATTACCATAATGATATAAACTCCATTTATCATAGGCCATAAATAATGTATAACTTATTTTATTTTGAAAGTAAGCTTTTTCGATAAAAGGTAACAACGCATCCCAAGTTTTTTGAAAATTCACTTCAATTTTAAGATTGTGCCAAATAATGAAACTCAATTTATTATATATTCCTATTCCATTGTCAAAATTGTTTAATAATAAACCGTTATTCAACTTACATAGTTTGATAATTTCTTCTATGTGATAAAAATGAACTGTTGAAATAAGACTGTCCAAAAATACGCAGTTATCTGTCAGAGTAGTATCCTCATTAAACAACCTAATAACTTCTTGATCAGAAAATACTATTTGGTCTACTTTGTTACGATATAATGAGTATAGAGGGGCATTAGTTTTCCATTTTGAATAATGCTTATTTGATTTCTTGGAAACCCAAGTAATCAGATTTTTTTCCTGTATCATTCTCTTTAGCATGCTTCTTTCAACAACCGAATACATTGTATCTAGCTCCTGCGAGTAATTCCAACCATAATACTTCATTAATGGAATAATTCTCCTCTTGAAAAACGTTATATCATTATTCATTAAGGCATATCCCGACATCAATACTTGCTCCGCTGGATCAATACTGTCGTATTGAGCTTCCATCTTTAACCATTCCTCTTTTGCTGATTGATAGTCAGAGTTAAGCTTAGGGTATATTTCTTCATAAATGATTTTATAACTTTGGTTTTGAGTGTAAGAATAAAGTGAAAATAGGATAAAAACTATCTTCAGAAAAACTTTTATCATATTTAAACCTGTTTAGTATTAAAAATTATTGAAAATTTGCTAGGTGCTAATAACATCTAAAAATATATTTGGGAATACTCTATATATATTAGGGAATACTCTATAAAAAACGGAAGTAAATTTGTCTTTTACTCCCGTTTTAACTTTAAGATCTATTTTGAAAAATATGAGTAAGATGCAGAACCAGTAGAATAATCAGATGATGATGCTACACCACAGCCATCTTGACCTTTTAGAGTCTGATCTGTATCAAAAATTGCATCTGTCTCTAAATCGCCACAGTCTGAGCCTTGACTGCTCGTACAATCATGGTCACCAGTACTATTTGATCCTGGGCCTCCACCTCCTTCAACAATTTGTAATGATTCTTTGGTTAAATTGGAATCTTCAAATTTTTTGAATAAATCACTTTTTAAACTTTTCATTTTTAAATAAATTTTAATATTGCCTACTCTAAAATAGTGGTTTTCGGCATCCCCAGTATTCAAAAAATGTTGCAACAAATACCAAACATGGTAAAGATGATGTGTCTGAACAAAAACACTTCAATAAGTGAACGTATTTTATACGTATTTTCAAATACGTAATTACATACTTACGCTTTCGTCTCTTTAAAAATCATACTTTCAAGTATTTCAACAAAAATTCCTCTCGGTTACAACATTCAGCTTTTTTAAAAATATTAGAGGCGTGTTTTGATACTGTTTTATGGCTTATATACATTCTTTCTGCAAGGTCGTTATAGGTTTCACCTTTAAGAATATATGCTGCTACTTCCAATTCACGAGGTGTTAGTCCTATTTCTGAAATACAGTTTTTATCCGCCGTATTCACTTTACAATCATTTAATTCCCTTTCATTTTTAGCTTGAACTAGAAGTAAAGTATAATATGAAAACCAGATTAAGAAAAAACTGATATTAGCCAGTACACCAAAATGCATGAATAATTTTAGAATCTGTATTACATCCGTTATAAATGTAAGCAACACCATTTCTGTACCAAATACTCTACCGCAATATAATCGATTAAGGCGTGAAGAAGATTTGCGCTTTTCATGCGGGATTAAAATTATTAAAGCTTTTGAAATGACTTTGGAAGAACTTTTCTTGAAGAGTTTGATGAGTGGCTTAACGAAAATATTGTCTATCAACAATTGATTCAATGCACAATACATGGTAAGGGCGCATCTTCTCTCAATTTTTCAAAATTGATCTTAACTCCAATTGTTCGAAAGTCGATATTAAAGAACAAGGTTTTCTCACCCAAGGATTGCTGCGCGTTCCTTTGAGCTCCGAATTCCGATTAAAAAGCTACCAATCAGAGATTGGTTTGGCTTTTTGTATTTATATCCTTCATTGAAGCGAGCTTCATTCAGTCTAAAAACACAAAAAGCCCTCTGCAATGCAGAGAGCTTTTTACTCTTAGTGACCTCGGCAGGATTCAAACCTGCAACCGCCTGAGCCGTAATCAGGTATTCTATTCAGTTGAACTACGAGGCCAGTATTTTATTTTGCCGATAAAATCACTTATTTGATTAAATCCGGTGCAAAAGTAATACTTTTTTTTCATTCCTCCGTTAAAAAATTGGAGAAATCGTGATTAATGAATTTTAGCATCAATTCCACGTTCACTAAGGGCTCGGCGCATTGGCAACAATTGATCCATATCTCCCTCTTTTACTGCGCATTTACCGTTGTAATGAATTATCCAAGTACATTGTTCAGCCTGAACCAATTCATGTTTACAAACCTTTACTAAAGAATCAATCACATGATCAAATGTATTGAAATCATCATTATAAATCACCAAATTTTTACCGCCAGCGGTTTTTGAGTCTACCGCAATCTCTTCTTCAAATTCTACTTCTGTACTCATTTTTATTTAATTATTCTTGTAAAATATCTTTCGCAGTTTCTACTGAAATTTCATCGTATTTATGATAGGCAACAAGTTTTGCCTGAGAAAAGCCTTTTTCAACCAATACGTTCTTTTTGGTTATAGCATTGTCGTAGGTTGATATACTTTCGGTATAAAATTCAGTAATCCCGTCAAGCTTTTCCTCTCTTAAAATTCCTTCTTCTGCTTCATGCAAAAGTAATAAGTTTGTAAATTCTGGGGAAACTTTATCCTCAAACTCTCCTAATTTAACTTTAAAATAAACTGCTTCTTTATCATAAATATATGGAGAAGCGTCAATTCCTTCAATATCATCATAAGGTGTCAATTCGTCAAATTTTTCATCGTTTCTAATTTTTTGTCCCTGTTCAAACGGAATTACATCATATTTATAATAGGTAACAATATTCATTTTTTCGATTCCTAAATCAGAAAACTCTTTCAAACGACTCATTAGTTCTTCATACGACTCAATTTTCGTAGACATCAATACTGTGCGTCCCTCCAAATCTACTTCTGTTTCAAAGATGTCATCGCCTCTTAACAATAACGTAGCATACTCTCCTGGAATGGCATCTTTATATTTTCCTATTAATATTTTATAGAATAATCCCTCCTTATAATAAACAACCTCCTCAGGTATATCATTATTTTGATTATTCAAGCGTGAGGCATGTCCTACAAACGCTTCAGCACCTTCTCTTTGCAGAACGGCTAAAGCTTCATCAATAGTAATTCTCTCTCCATCAAAATAAGCAGTAACAAATGCATCTGGAACACCAATTTGCACGACTTCATTTTTACGTTTTACAGCATCTTCAACGGATGTAAAAATTCCAGTAGAATAACGAATAAAGCCGTTTGCTGTTCGTTGAGTATTTAAAGGTTGGATACCGAATAAACCATCTTTTTCAACCGGTTGTGAGAAAACACCAATTTGAACCGTATAAAACAACCCATCAATCAATTCTATTTGCTTTGCTTTTGCAGGATTGGTAGCGTTTCTATAATAACTGGTTGCAGTTCTTTCCTGCTCATTTTTAGGTTTATTATCTACCAAATCACTTCTATCTTTATTATCATTGGAAAAATCAACATTTTGAGGCGGTTCATTCGTTTCTGCTATTTCTACGTTAGAATTATTGTTTTCAATTTGGTCATCAGCGGCTTGATTAAATGATTGATCAAGGATGGTATTATCGACATAATTCTCTTGCGGTTCACAATCAACTACCCCCTCTTCGATTTGCAAAGCTTGTTCAATAGTAATTCTAACACCATTGCAATACGCCACAACAAAAGCATCGCTATACCCTATCCCATTAACTTCTGTTTTTGCCTCATTTGCGGGAACAAATTTCTTAAAGTACCCCACCATGTAACGGGTAATTCCATTGTTAAGTTTCTCCCCAGATATCGGCGCAAATTCTTTAAAGTGATCTTGAGGTAAAGGGTTTCTAAATGCCCCTACTTGAACTTTATACACCAATCCTCCTGTAATTTTTGTATTCATTGGGATTGGGGTATCTTCTGAATACACAGCTCCCGCAGTTTTTCTAAAGATATCTTCGGTAATTTCATCCGGAACCTCGAAATCAGCAACTTCTGGAATGAGCTTTTCTCGCGGTTGAAAATTTTGTTCAGCCATGGCCAAAGCAGCATCATGATGGCTTTCATTTACCTGGGTATTTAAAATGTCATTGGCCTCATCAAATGCCGTCAAAGCCTCTTCCTTAAGTTGTTTTTTAAGCGCGGTTAACTGATTAATTTGAACTTGAATATCTTCTATTTCATTCTTTACATCAGGACTTACTTCATCCTGGTCATCGTTCAATGAAATTGCCATTTTAAATCTTCTAGCACGTTTAGATTTTAAGCTATCGATTTCAGCTGATAAATCGGCAATTTTTGACATTTTAGCATCACCTTCTTGCTTTTTGGTATAAAAATTTTCGTACCCTTCAGAAGTGGCAATTTCTTCTGATGTTTCATCATCAACAGTAATGTCAACAGGTTTTAATGTTCGTTCAAGTAATTCTTCTTCTTGCACTTTCAATTCCTCAGCCTCTTCTTCCAACAAATCAGCTTGACGCTCCAAACGACTTGCCTCATTCGCTATTTTTTCAGATTCGGCTATTAATGCTGGACGATCTTTTTTCTTAGCATTTTCACTTTGATCTGCTAACTCAGTTGAACGTAAGTAATAATTATTTGCCAAAGCTCTAAGGTCCGCCGCTTCCTGTTCCTTCAGCGTAGAGGTCCTATTTTCTTCATTTTCATCAACGGCTGTGATGATATTTTCTTCATCCGCCTCATCATTTAACGAAATGGCCATTTTAAATCTTCTATTGGCACCTTTAATCATTTCCTTTGCCTGACTTTCAAGTTGATACGCCTCTTTCAATTTTTCATTAGTTGCTATTGGATCTTTAATCTCCTGAGCTTCATCTCTTAATCGCTGTGCCTCAGCCATTTTTCCATTAGCTAAAATCAAATCATTATTGGCCTCTGCAACAACATCACCCATTCCATTCTCTACAATCGCACTTGATTTTTCAGCGATTTTCTGATCCAAATCTAACTCCTCTTTTAAATCATTTACTTCTTGATCATTTACCGTTTCCAAGGCCTCAATTAACTCATTTTCTATGGTCGCTTTTTTCGTCGTTTCTTTTTCAATCTTTTTCTGAATCTTTGCTTGCTCCTTTTCATTAGTTGATGAATTCAATTCATTATTCAATCCCTCAATTGCTAAATTTATCTCATTTAATTCGTCAATTTCTTTATCAAACTCTGCTACAGTTTCTGTTCCTTGTTCCGAACTAAAGTCTTGAGGACTCAAATCTGCCAAATTTATATCTTCAGCCTCTAAGGCCGAAATCTCTTCGTTGTTCTGAGCAACTTCACTACGTTTCGCTTCTTTTAATTCTGATAATTTATCCAATTCTTCCTCATATATTTCAGCATGATCTGGATCATTTTCTTTTTCACTTTGAATCGATTCACTCTTTATTTCGATAGCCTTTAATAGTCGATTATTCAACTCATTTTTCGCCTTGAGTTTATCCACCTCTTCTCCATCACCATTAATTATACTTGCCATCTCCGATTCAAAACCAGGTAGTATCTCCTCTACAGTAATATCAGGACGATTTAAGTTATCAGATTTAAGTTTGGATATATTTTCAAGGTTAATATTGATGGCATTCTGTGCATCCCTTTGAATATTTTTTACTTCTGCTATATCTTTATCTATGGCCGATGCAGCCTCAGGATTTTGCTCCTTTTCAACCTCCAAATCTCCAATTTTCTCATTCGATTTATCAATTAACACCTTATGAAGCGCAATTGATTGATCCAATTTTTCCAATTCCGGGGCATTTGAATTGTTAATATCTGTAATTTCTGCCACAAAATTAGGCATTAATGACATTACGGTAATTTGCTCACGCGATTTCGTGTTACCATCAACATCATTGCTATTTCCGTCAGGATCATTTTGCTGAGCAGCGCCTTCATTTTGATTGTCTTCATCACTATTCGCTGGATTTGAATCATTATTTTGATTATTGTTTGCGGTTTGATTATCACCATTGTTGGTGTCATCATCTCCATTTTGATTTTCATTATTGGTTAACTGTTCCGTATTATTTTCATTACTGAGGCTTGCTATTTTTGCATCATTAGCATCAATTTTATTATTCACCTCAGTTTTCAGAGCATCCAAGTTAACTTTACGTTGATTAATTCGTTCAGCTTGTTCCGGGTATTTGTTCAATAAGTTATTCGCTTCATCGGTTTCTTTATCAATAAGTGCTATTAAGTCTTGATTCACACTTTTTTTATTCGATTCTTTTTCGATTTCTGATTGGTTTGACGACTCTATTTTTACCATTCGATCATCATAATCCTTCATTAAGGTATTTGGCTGAGGATTGAGGTTTAGGCGTTGAATTTCATCTGGAACTTCAGTAGGATTATTGGCTAGCCATTCATCATTTTCTGCTAATTTAGAAGTGTATTCATTTTTGATTTCTACCACAGCAGATTTACGCACTTTCAGGGCAGAATTTTCGGGATCATCCGCTAACAAATTATTAATTTTATTTTCTTCTTCTTCGGCAGCAACTATTATTTCTTTATATAAATCATTCTCTGCCAAACGACTTTTGGAACTGTTCTCCATGTTGAGAATTACTTCTTCTCGATCATCAAAATCTGGAACTAAATCGGCAATAGTAACGGTTTCAGACGGTTCTGCTGAAGTGTCTTCTATAACTTCATAAAGCGGCTTATTCAAATCTTCATTTAACAGGACTATCAACTCTTCTAGTCCGACTTTTTCTTGCTTCAATTTTTGATCATTAGGTTTTTCAACTAGAATAGCATCCACTTCTTGTAAGCGTTCATTTGCTTTGCTTATTACCGATTGATTAAGTTCATAAATTGCCTTTTTACGTGGCTCATCTTCTACTATTTCGTATGCTTTTTTCGATTTTTCCTTATAATCAGGAGCGATAGTATATAATACTTCTTCTTTATTCAGAGGGTCAGCCAACTCATTCGCTACAATCCACTCTTCATCTGCCTTTATTTCTTCTTGAATTACCCTTTCTAATTCTTCAAGATTCTCCAATCGTTCCTTAATATTTTTAGCTTTTGGATTTTTAGCTAAAAGAACTTCTAATTTTTCTCGTTCTCGCTGAATTTCTTCGACCAATTCATAGTTTAATTCTCGATTAGCGTTTCGTCGATCTACTTCTGTAACAATGGTACCAATACTCGTTTTTCGTTGCTCATATGAAGGAAGGATCTCTTCTTGTCTGACATCGGCTTCTATTGATTCAGGGTCTTCTTCTATAATTTCATATTGATCTAACTTTTCTTGACGCAATTTTTCCAATTTATCGATTTCTGCCTGAATTTGCGCTTGTCTCTCGGCTGATGCAGTCAATTTTTCTTGTCTTAATCGCTCCTGTTCTTTGTTTATTTCATCTTCCCAATCTTCAATAGAATAATTTGCTCGCGTATCATCATTGGCATATAAATCAATATTAAACGCTGAGACATCATTCTCTTCTAACACTTGGTCAATCATTACAAGACTTTCCTCTAAATCATTCGATTTTATTTGACTAATAATGGTTTCTTTATCCTCATTAGACAAAGCATTTTCGTACTTCGTTCCTTTATAATTCTCTTTTAAGACAATGGAAGCCGCTAGTCCTTCACGTACGACATTATTCTCTTCAATTGCTTGATTAAAAGCCTTGTTTTTTTCCTCCAATGTCGATTCTAACAGTGCAATATCCGAGTTATTACTATTAATTCGTTGCTGAAGCAGCTCCTTATCTTTCTTTTTAGCCCCTTCTAATTGGTCAGTCAATCGTTTATTTTGAGCGACAAGCTCTATTTTTTCGGTATTAATTTGTGATATTTCTTCGCTCAGTGCTTGAATTCTTTTTTGTTCATCGGCCCCTTTTGACAAAGCGTTATTTGCAGCATTTTCGATTGGCGGATTACCCTTAATATTAGTTTCAAAATAGACCTGATTACTCTTCACCAAATCCAACAGTGCTTCGCGATTTTCATCTTCCATTCCTATTGCCTGCTCATAAACCCTATTACCTTCATCAATGCGTACTTGTTTTTCCTTTACTGAACGTTCAATTGAAGATGCAAGATCAATTAGCACTTGAGCTTCATTATTTAATGATTGTATTTCAGCCTTTTCTTTCTTTACATCTGATAATATCCTATTTTTTTCTATTGGATCGTCGGTTGCTTCCGCGAGTTTAATTTGCTCATTTAAAGCAACCATTCTTTCATTGGCTTCGATACTTTTCTTAAGCCCAACATTATAGGCGATATTTGCTTGCTTCTGTTCTTGATCTTTCGCAATAGTTAAATCCTCAATATTATCCTTTAAAATAGCTTTTAAGCCATTTTTCGTCAGATAGGGATCTAATCCTGCATCCACTAAAATTTTGTCTGTTTGTTTTAAAGCATCGAGTGAATCCAAATTAAAATCATCCGCGTTGGGAGGTAATTTGGACATTTCACGATAAACTTCAGCCAGTATGCCGGCAGGATCATCAAATTCCTTGTCGAACAAATCTTTTACTGTTATTTGTTCTTCACCATTATTTTCAATCAGCGTCATTTGCTGACCAAGCGGTTTAAAATCTTTACTGTAAGGAATGTTTACGCGATAGCCATAGGTATCCATACTTCCTTTGACAGTGATGGCAAAGTCATACTTACCACTTTTAGGAAAAGTTAATAAATAGTCTCCATTTGTTTTTTTAGAATTGAATTTACCGATTAATTCACCTGTGGAAAAATCGGTAACAACAACTTCGACTTCTTTCGCTCCTTCATTAATTGTATTCAAGAAGTTACCCTTAATCACCGCCATTTGCATAGGTATTCTATCTACACGGACTTTATACACTGACATTTTACCTTGTGCGCTCTCACGCGCAGAAGCGAAGTATGCATTTTGATCCAAACTATCTACAACAAAAAAGATATCATCATCAGGAGAGCTAATGGCAAAATCCATATTTTCAGGTGGGCCAAAGCTTTGAGAATTTACGTTGTATCGACATCTAAAAACGTCATACCCTCCCATAGAGTTATGACCTTTTGAACTAAAATACAAATACTCTCCATTTGGATGCATATAAGCAAAATCTTCATCTAATTCTGTATTTACACCACCAACAACCTTCTGTGCTAGCGACCATTCACCATCAGGTAATTTTTTCTTTACGTAAATATCCAACCCTGAATCTTCGTTATCTCCGTAACTCGAGTAATAGATATAGGGTGAGTTTACTGGAAAATGAATGATAGGTCGATGATTTTTCTTTTTATCAATTTTGGATTGAAAAAGATCCGTGACAATTAACTGGCCTCCGATATCACTTAAATCATAAATATCATAAAAATCCTCCGCAGGTAGCTCGTCTTTCTTTATGACAATCATATCCGTAATGTTGGAGAGTAATTTTTTTCCGAAGGCACAAGCCTTGAGGTCTGAAGAAACATTAATAGCCTTTAAGTCATTTGGACTTGCTAACTCTTGGAATTTAGAATAGTACTTTATCGCATCATTGAATTGATAATTCAGGTGATATGCTTTGCCTAGGTAGTAATAGGCGCGTTTATCAATCGCAGCACCGGTAATTGAATATTTCAGAAAGCGAATTGCTTCTTCTTGATCTTTGGATCCATTTAAAATTGAGGTTCCATATCTAAAATTTAAATCATGATCTCTGGGTGCGGACGTTATGATACTATTATAAAGCGCTTGTGCTTCCCCCCATTTTTGCTCCTCAAAAAGTTCGTCTGCTCGTTTTCTTTTTTCGTCAATAGTTTCTTGAGCCGACACCAAAGAATCTGAGGTCCAGCACACAAGTATGGCAAGTATGACGAATAAATTATGCTTCATTTTTATAAATCGAATACATATCTATCATGTATCCTTGGGCTTTAATACGACGAATACGTAAAAAGGTTCGACTAAAAACGGAGGTAAAAATACAAAAATGCCACTCCAAATTACTTTGAAGTAGCATAATATTTAAATTCAGTTGATTATTCTCCCCAGAATGTTCTAAAAGCGCTTAAATACCTAGCTGCTTGTTTAGATTTTAATTCATATGAGAAATTTTTATCTTTTAGTTTATCATCTTTTAATTCGAGTATATAGTTTTGCATTGCTTTGTCGCTTGTAATGACGCTCATCTCGGTATTCTTTTTAATTCGTTCCATACGGAAATAATAATAATCACCCGGTTTTTCACCGCCAGGAAGTTCTATTAAAAATCCGAGTTTATTTCCTCGATCCGCTCCCTCTACAACATATTCCAGGGCTAATCTCACTGTAAAATCTTTAAAAAGAGGTTCACCATCTAATCCAATAATACCCGTAATTGGTTTAGATACAAATCCAATGGCGCGGTCGCTCCATTCAAATTTTAGATTTGTTAAAAATGCCGTTTGAGACAGTTCTTTTGGGAGCTTCTTAACTTCGCCATCCAAGGCGTAATCTGCGACAATGTTTTCAGCTTCTTCTTTTGAAATAATTTCAGTAACTGCCTGTTCAAAAGTGGTTCGTCCAACATCAATTCCGCTAATGCCTTCAGATTTTTTAATTCCATTAGTTACAAATTCCATTGCTTTTTTATCAAAGAAGAAATTCAGTCCTCCTGAAATGTTCATGCTCGTCAATTTAGTCGCCATATTATAGTTTACTGTTCCGTAGGTATTCATTTCAACACCAGGAATATCAACACCTAAATCGACCAAACCATCACCTTCCATTGAGCAGCTTTCAATGTGTAAACTGATGTAGTTTCCTGCTTCATTTCTATTGACAAGTTTTTCAGGACTGGCAATTCTAAACTCTCTGGCTGCTTCGTTATAGTTTAAAACGCCTGACGATGTGAACAATATATGGTCATCTTCATTTTCAAGTGCCGATAAAAAGGCTGGATAAATCTTTAAGCTATCCGAATTATCCGTGTTTCGGCGGACTAAACCAATTGCCACTCCATTTCCTTCAAGATCTTTTAAATCTCCTGAAACTGGAATTTGAATATTATTTGGATCAACATCAGTTCTAAACTTTAACCAGTTTCTTGCGAATTGATTACATTCATGATTAATTCGTGTCGCTCCATCAAAAGTTAAAAACTGTTCCGACGCGTATAATTCGACCCCGCCATAAAAATCGAACTTATCACTTAAAGAAAAGTTAGCGTCTTCAGTGATTTGACCTTTAGCCACTGTTTGGTAGGCGGTATCTAGTGTTATATTTTCGAAGTAGATGATTTGAACATTTTCATCACTATCCACATAAGGGTATTTTCCACTTGCCGAATAATCTCTTCGAGCTTTTACCTGCACGTCAGCCTCTGTAATTTTATGGTATTTTGTCACAAAGTTTGCCACGATTTCCGCTCCTTCAAATGGATCCATTTTAGCCTTCTTACGAATAGTTACTTTTTCTTCAGGTGGGAAAATACGTGCATCCGCTACATCAAGATAAGCAACCTTTTCACAATCAATAACAGCCTTATCCACATAAAACTTAGCTTTTGGAGCTTTAAAGTTCAGGGAATCTTGTTCGGGATGAATCGAGTAGAAATTTGATCCTGCTAAATCCAAATCCGATTCGATGGAAACGTCTGATTGTGCTGAACCTTCATTTGTTGAAAGTTCCATTTCGTCCTTGTCCATCATCCAAGTAAACATATCAATATAGCAGATGTATTGATTTTGAGGGAAAGTCACGATTTGTTGTCCATTGTTTGACAAGAACTCCCCTTTTCGTTCTTCAAAATCGATATTAGCCTTTAGATTTCGAGAGTCAAATGAAAGAGGATTTTGAACACCTTCTTCGCCTTCCGTTTTCTTTGCCAATAAGTTAAAATCAGCGGTATCTGCATCAATGTTCATATTGGTAAAATCAAAATCTTTGGAGCCTAATTCGGCATCTTTAAAGTACACCAAACCTGCACCGGTCATTCCTTCTTCAGTTAGGCGTGTTGTCCCTTTCATAACCGCCTCTTTATTGTACATTACGAGCGGTTTCTTATCTGTACGAACTTTTAACACACGCTCTTCAGGCACATAAATCACGATTGCTTCATCCCCTGTAACATCCGGCACTGAAATTCCTTGATCTTTAGTTTGCGGACGGTTTACGTATTGCGCGACTCCCATCGTGGAATCTGGAAAAAAGATAAAATCCTCACTTTTTGAATTTGAGGTTACGAAATTAATTTCACCTGCTCCTCTAAGTCCTTTATTACTTAATCTAATTTCGTTATCAAATTTCGCTCCCTCACCGTAGAAATCAAAACCAGATTCTGGTGCTTGGGTTGTAAACCCGAATGAATAATCCGGCTGAATTACAATCTCTTCCTCGAACACCGGGAATATTCCTGCAGAACGCATTTCCCCTTTGAACCGCACGGTAGATTCAGCAAAATTATCCAGACTGTCAAATTTAAACGGATCAACTTTAAAATAGAAATCGGTACTATCGTATACACCATTATAAATTGCTTTGTGATTATAGAACACATAACAGTCTTTATTGGAGTTAAGAATTGGATATCGCGTAAAATTCTTTTTATCCTTACCTGATCGATTAGTCACATGATCAATCTCGATAGAACCCACCAATTGTGTCATATGCGAATACATTGGCACCAACTGCCCTTCTCCGTACATCGGGTTAACCCTAAACAAAGCTGCTTCCACTTCATTTAAATGAATTTTAAAATTTTCATAGTCAAAAGCGCCGTCTTGCAAGTAAATTTCCATTTTCCCTGCCATTGTAGCCCCCTTGAATAAAAAGTCACGATTCTTTTTGACAAGAACCTCTCCAGCATCTGGAAAAATCACGACATTTTGAGCTGGAGAAACTTCAATTGGATCAACTTCATTTAATGAAAAATCGAGTGAAACAAGGTTCATGGAGCCAAAGCTATTTACCCCTTTTTTTCTTGCATTTAATGAATCTACTCTAACATTATAAGCAGCGGCTCTTTTATTAGGACTACCGTCTGGATTCATCTCCGGCTGCTTTTTCATTTCTAACAAATTTGACACGAACAAAACATTATCGTAATCTGTTCGTCCGGCACGGGCATCAATATATTTTTTCAATTTAGGTTGAATGGTCAGCGTTTGCTTATTTTTATTGTAATTAATAAAACCTCGATTTGCTAGATCTAATAAAATAGGGATTGCCTGTTCATTAGTATACCCCATTGCTCCAGACACTTTGCCTACAGGAACTACATCGAGATCATATTTATAAGCATATTTATAAATAGCCACCAGAGGATTTACTTGGTTCATGCCTTGAATTTCATTGTAGACCTTCTCGTTAAAATAATCCTGTGATTCAAATTTTGCAATTTTACGTGAACTCAAGGGATGCCACATAAAACTCAAGTTAGGGTCAGATTTTGTCCAAATTATTCGGTCGACATACATATCTAATTTATGGTAAGAATCTTTAAACGGAGCTTGAGCGATTCCTTCTTTTCCTCTTGCCAACTCAAGGGTTTGTAGATCATATTTAACATTTAAACCTTGATGATATATCGAGTCAGTGTCAGATAAGTACATCACCATTTCACTTTCGGATGCTGTTAGCCCTGATTTATTTGACTTTACCCTAAGCGCACTAGCCTTTATAAATGGTTTTCCATCTTTGTAAAACACAACGGTTGCAGGTTCAGACTCATAACCGACACCACTAAAATCTTCTCCTTCTAGTGCAAAACCTCCTACATAATCAACTTCTGGAAGAATATCCTTTTTGACAATTTTTTTATTAAAAGAAATGAATTGGGGATAGACACGATCACTCTCTCGAATGATTTTTTTTGCAAAATCACTAAACGAGCCATAAAGTGGTTCAGGATAATAATCCGTGTGCATGAGCACCGAGTCACTTTCAATCTTGGTACTCTTTAAAGACATCATATAGTCTGTAATTTCAGCAAAGTTGGTCTTTTTATCCATCCCTACTTTTTGCCAATCTACAGTTCCTCCACGGCCAGTCCATTTGGTAATTAATGGTTCATATAAACCAGATGTTTTTCGAACAATTGTACTATCATAATAAGGATCTTCTTTTTTAGACGCACTATTATTTACGATATAACATCTTAAATCAACATCACTAAAGCGGATGTTAGGACTATTTTTATCAAATTCAAAAATATAGGACCCGCCAGTTATTTGCCAAATGTGCTTATTTGAAAAATAGATTGTTCCATTTGTAAAGAAATCGGCACATACTTCAATAAAATCGCGAAATTTTTTGACTTTTTTACTTTGAAGCAAGGCATCGATTGTTGCGTGCCATGAATCAAAACTAGCTTGAGGCTGATTCGTTTCTACAAAAGAATGCGCTGAGAGGAGATACCCATACAATTCAGGAAATGGTGGTAGTCGTTTGGAGACGATTAAGTTACTGGTAGCAACGACTTTATTTTGATATTCACTCGAAAAGTTTGTCAACCAATTAGGTTCAAAGACTTCCATGAAATCTTTCGTTTTACTTTTATTGGTACTTCCGAGATACTTACTGACATCTTTTAGAAACTGTTCGGGATCGGAAGAAAATTGGGCATTTGCATTAAATGTTAGTGCTAAAATCAAACCTAGAAAAATTCCTTTCATGTCAATGTACCTTTTTAATTTTTAAGTTTCGTTTTTAATAAACTGCATTAAAGCCCACTCATCTTTGGTATCTATTCTTTCAAAAACGAAGCCATACTTTTGGGCCTCTTCTTTCAAATCCAATTGATCTGTTTCAAAAAAACCACTAATTAGCAGATTACCTTTGTTTCTTAGAACAGCAGCATATTGTTTAAAATGTTGTATTAAGATGTTTTTATTGATGTTTGCGATAATTAAGTCAAAGGATTTTCCAGTAAGTAGCTGATCATCCCCTAAGGCTACCTCAATTCGCTTACAATTGTTTAAGGTAACATTTTCTTTAGCATTTTCATACGACCAAGTATCAATATCTGGTGCATAAATCGACCGAGCGCCTAATTTCTCCGATAATATGGCCAATATTCCGGTTCCAGTGCCCATATCTAAAACATCTTTCCCTTCCAAATTTAATTCAAACAACCGTTTTGAAGCCAACCATGTTGTTTGATGATGACCTGTTCCAAACGACATCTGCGGTTGAATTTGGATGACCATTTTTTGGGTCACATCCTGATTGTGAAAAGGCGCCAAAATCGCTAATTTATCCTCTACAAAAACAGGATCAAAATTTTCCTCCCACGCTGCATTCCAGTTTTCATCCTCAATCACTCGATGATTTATAGCTTCGATGGCCTCATATTTATCCAACTCCGCTAAAATGTCAATATTAAAATTTTGTTCGGGAATATAACTCTGTAAACCTGATTTGGTTTCAACAAAACTTTCATATCCACGCTCAGCCAGTACTGAAACCAGTATATCTCGCCAAGGTTCGATTGTTTTGAGTTCTATATTTAATTCAGTATAATTCATTAAAAAGAATTAGCGATTGCAGTGAAACTTTCCGTTTTTAGAGATGCTCCACCAATTAATCCCCCATCAATATCTTTTTGAGAAAAAAGCTCTTTTGCATTATCGGCATTACAACTTCCTCCATAGATAATTCCCACTTGATTTGCTATTTTATCATTGTACTCGCTTGCTATTCGGGAACGAATTAAATGGTGGATTTCTTGCGCTTGATCAGCTGTAGCCGTTTTCCCCGTTCCGATAGCCCAAATTGGCTCATAAGCAATAACTAACTGGGCAAGCTCTTCTGGTTTTAATTTAAATAGACTATCTTGAATCTGTTTCATAACGAATTCTTTGTAAACATTGCTATCCCTGACCTGCAACTGCTCGCCACAACAAAATATAGGTCGTACATTATGTTTTAAAAGGGCTTTTACCTTTTTAGACAACATTGAATAGTCTTCATCAAAGTTATCGCGTCTTTCTGAGTGACCAACGATACCGAACTTTACCCCCAAACTCTTTAACTGTTTAGGCGAAATCTCTCCTGTAAAAGCTCCTTCGTCAATAAAATAGTTGTTTTGCGAACCTAAGCTAATCCAGTCTTGATCCCTTAGCACTTCAGCAAATGCACTAATATATGGTGCTGATGGACAAATCACAACCTCAACATCCGAGGGGAATTGATCTTTACTTGCGATAAGGTTTTTTAATAATAATTTTGCCTCATCATAATCCAAATTCATTTTCCAGTTGCCGGCAACAATTTTACGTGTCATTTAATTCTATTTAGTTTTTTATATAATCGTTATAGATATCGTCAAAGTCTTGTACACTTCTGCTTGGCCATTTGTCAAGCACTACAGCTTTTTTCAACAATAATAAACCTGGATTTGAACGAACCAAAATCTTCACCTCTACACCATCAATTCCCAAGAAGGTTGCATTCAAATTAAACTTCTCTCTAAAGGCCGCAATTTCATCATTTGTTGCTGGCGATAAGATGAAGAAAGGAATATTGTTTGTTTTGGCTCCTTCATAAACCTCAATAAAGTCTGCTATACTTTTTTCGTTAATCGAATTGATATCTCGTATTGTCATCAAGAAAACAAAATCTTCTCTTAAGATATAATCAGTCAAATCAATTCCAAAAGGATTTGTTGGTTCAATTAAATCAACAAATGTTCTTAATTTTTTATACGTTGTGTCTGGGTAATAAATCGTATCATATTCCATTGCAGGAATTACCTCAATTCCGTATACTGATTCTAACTCTACTTTTTCTTCATAATAAGCATAATATTCAGCCGTAACTAAAGAATCTATATACGGATTTTGCATATCCTCTTCTGAAAGATCTTCGTAATTGATTCGTGCAGTGAAATCACTAATTGAAGCTGGTCTTCCAGCAACTATTACATTCTTTACCCGATCATGATACTTATATTTACTCGTATCTCCATAAACTTCCCACTGGTCCAATTCAAATTTCTCTATTTCACCGGTCTGAAGGTTTTCATACTCTAAGAGAAATTCTGCCTCCTCTGGTATTCCATTGGTCATTTGATCTTTTAAATTATTACCAATGGCATAAGGTCTATAATCTTTTATAGGAAGATAGTTTGCTGTATAAAGCGAAAAGAGTAATGAAACCGCACATACGTAAATTGCCATTTTCCATGCTTTCCCTAATTTTCCAAGGCTTAGATTTCCGACCACAAATGCGCCTAACAAAGCAATTAATGCGAATAAAACAGGAAAAAACCATCCAAAAACCCATGAGAAAAATACGATTACAAGGATAGAAGCTGGCACCATTAACCAATTCTCTTTAACAGTGTTTAGTTTTATCTTCCATTGATTAATGAAGATGATTAAACAAAAGTAAAACAGCACTAAATCTTTCCAAAACGACTCGAAAGGTGTTAGTGAACGTCCAACGGATCCCCGCAGGGCGTCACCAAAACAACCGCAGTCTGTTACGCATTGTCTTGAAAACTCTTCCCCAGTTTCTAGTGCCAATAATTCTGTCACACTGCACCAATGCGTATACCAAGTTAAACCGGTAAAAAAGAGCATCATTAAGACTAACAACCACGATGTCAATTTAATTTTTCCTCCAAGAATAACTGCTGCTCCAAGAACAATTTCTACAACACTTATAATAATGGACAACTCAAGTGTAAATTCTGTAAAATGCTCAAAAAACGGAAAGTCATAAGTTAACCCTCCAGGTTCAAAATATTCGTCCAACTTAAATGCAAATCCCCATGGATCGTTTGCTTTAACTAGCCCAGAAACAATAAATAAGCCCCCTACTATAGCTCTGGCAACGTATGAAAATAAAAACATCCCTTTTAAGAGCACCATCAGTATTATACCAACCGTCATTAACAAGCCTCCAACTAATCTCAGTGAAAACTGTCCGTTTACTGTACTTTCGTGAAAGCCCTTTACAATTAATACAAGTCCAATTAAGTTAATTACAATAGCGACAATATTCAAAATTAGCGACCGACCAGTGACGTCTAATTTTGAATTTCTCAATCTCATTTCATTCATGAATTAGGTGTTTTTTGTCTAAATATATTCCTTTTTGCGGGTTCAAAATTCTACTTAACAGATTGATAACAAATTTATTCTTGCTCATTCATTTTAATCAAAGCAAAAACTGCATAATTGAGCATATCTAAATAATTCGCATCGATCCCTTCAGAAATCAATGTTTCCCCTTGATTATCTTCAATTTGTTTCGTTCTTAAAATCTTCATCATGATTAAATCTGTGAGTGAACTAATGCGCATATCACGCCAAGCTTCTCCGTAATCATGATTTTTTTTCTCCATTAATTCAAATGCCATTTGAGTTTTAGAGTCGTACAATTCAACTGCCTTTTCAACTGCCAACTCTTCTGCTTTGGGCCCTAAATCGAGTTGTAATAATCCCATCACACAATAGTTGACTATCGCGATAAATTCGTCCTCTACATTTTCCCCAACCTTATTAATTCCTGTTTCTTGTATGGTCCGAATTCTTTGGGCTTTAATAAACAGCTGATCAGTTAAAGAGCTCACTCTCAAAATTCTCCAAGCCGTCCCATAATCCTTTCCTTTTTTTTCAAAAATGGTTCGACAGTTCTCAATTACTTTTTTATATTGGCTCGCTGTTTTATGCATTCAATTAAAATCTAATTTTAGCTGTGAAAGATACGTTTTTTTCCTCAAACTTAAAGTTTAAATGTCAAGGTATTTTGCATGAGTTTGATAAACCAATTGTAATGGGAATTATAAATGCTACACCTGATAGTTTTTATGCAAAAAGTAGATTACTTGAAAATAAGGGACTTGAACAAGCGGAAAAAATGATTGAAGAAGGCGCAAAAATCCTTGATATAGGAGGCTATTCGTCACGACCAGGAGCTGCAGATATATCCGTTAATGAAGAGATCTTAAGGGTTGTACCATTAATAAGGAAAATTAGAGATCAATACCCTTCCATTCTTATATCAATAGACACATTTAGAAGTGAAGTAGCTGCAGCAGCTATAGATGCCGGAGCAAATATTGTTAACGACATTTCAGGAGGGCAACTCGACACACGACTTTTTGAAGTTGCGGGCAAAAATCAATGTCCTTATATCCTAATGCACATGCGGGGCACACCTCAATCAATGATGAATAACACCAATTACATTAATTTAATCGAAGAATTAAATCATTTTTTCAAGAATCAAATTGATAAAGCGCAGCATGCAGGTGTTTCTGATTTTATTATTGACCCCGGATTTGGATTTAGTAAAACGACTGAATCCAACTATGAATTGATGGCTAAATTAGAAGCTTTTCAAGAGCTTAACTTACCAATCTTAGTAGGTGTATCGAGAAAATCCATGATTCGTAAAAAACTCAATGTTTCAACAGAAGAGGCTTTAAATGGAACAAGCATTTTGAACACTATAGCCCTTATGAAAGGAGCACATATTTTAAGGGTTCATGATGTTAAGCCAGCCTTCGAAGCTGTAGAACTGGTTTCTGCTATTCGATAGAAAAGACGTTATGCTCTAACTACATAAACTCGAAAGCTTAATTTGGTACGTTTTTTCGCGTTAGAAATAATTTGAATTTGGCGACTTTGAAAACCGTATTTACCCTCCGTATCAAAAGTCAACTTTATCACCCCTTTTTCACCCGGCAGAACGGGTTGTTTTGGGAAGGTTATTTTTGTACAGGAACACTCCACTTCGTATCCACTAATGATTAATGGCGTTGAACCCGTATTGACAAAGTGATAATCATGGGATAAAACAATCCCTTCTTTCGTATCTACAAAGTCATGATTTTTGTGACTAAAAGAGAATTCCGCACCACTTTTTAAAGTGAATGCGGAACTCAACGCTATTATGATCGCAAAAAATAGCCTCATTAATTCACTGCTGGAGCAGTAGTAGCCTTTTCAGGATTTGGCTTAACCGTTCCTTTAATTTTTACAACTTTTGTAGGCGCATTTACTGCATTTGATGTAACGGTTACCGACTTATGAAAAGGTCCTGTTCTTCCCGTATCATATTCAACCGTAATTTTTGAGCTTGCACCTGGTGCTATTGGAGCTTCAGTACACTGAGGAACAGTACACCCACAAGAACCTTTACATTTTGATATAATTAGCGGTTGGTTACCTGTGTTTGTAATTGTAAAAACACACTTTCCATCCGCTTTATAATCGATAGTTCCGTAATCATGAACTTCTTTATCTATTTTAATTACTGGTCCGTCTTCCGTACCTGGTACTGGTTGTCCTTCCTGAGCAAATGCTGTAAATCCAAGCATCGCTACTAAAAAGAAACTTAATGTTAATACTGCCTTTTTCATATCGTTCTATTTTACTTATTTTAAACTAGTTTACTGTTGGTCCTCCTGTAGAAGTTGGAGCGCCACCCGTTGGTTTAGCGTTAACTTTTCCTTTAATTCTAATTACTTTAACCGGTTCGTTAACAGCATTTGAATTAATCTTCACATTCTTGCTAATTGGACCAACTCTTTTTGTGTCATATTTCACAGAAATTTCAGTCGTTGCTCCTGGAGCGATTGGCTCTTTGGAACATTGAGGAACAGTACACCCACAAGAACCTTTACAAGTTGAAATAATAAGTGGAGCATTTCCAGTATTTGTTACTGTAAATACGCATACACCATTTGCACCTTGCTCAATTGTTCCGTAATCGTGCACTTCTTTATCCACAGTTATTTTTGGACCATCTTTAGGCACCTCTTTTGTTTCTTCAACTGTGATTTTTGATGTTGTTTGAGCATAGACTCCATTTACTCCAACAACTGCCATAATTAGTAGACTTAGGCTAAGTACAAAGTTTTTCATATTATTCATTTTTGATTCTTTAATAAACTTATTTCCTCAAATATAAAAAAGCTTAAGAAAACTAAGTAAAAGTTTAACAGAACATTAACAAAAGCTTTTTTTAATTATAAAACACGGCAACTCGCCACTCAATCACTATAAGTCTCAACAAGTCAGGGAATTTTAATTTTGACATATTTTTTTTAACTTGAGGTCAAACTTATTTGTTCAAATTGTGTTAAAACTTTTGATTCAAAAAATAGGTTTGTAAAATTCTTTTATTCTATCTTTATATAGGTAAAAGGAAAAAATAGCTCTCAATAGCGACATTGTGGAGAACGAAATTAGAAGTGAACTTATTGTAAATGATTGAAGTAGATACAACAGACTTAAAAAACTCATTAAAAAAATATTTTGGTTTTAACGAGTTTAAGGGAAAGCAAGAGCCTATTATCAAAAACATACTTTCCGGCAAAAACACTTTTGTAATAATGCCTACAGGCGGTGGTAAATCACTCTGTTACCAACTTCCGGCTTTACTGTCTGAAGGTACAGCGATTGTGGTTTCTCCGCTAATAGCTTTAATGAAAAATCAGGTAGATGCCATTCGACATATCAGTGAATCTGATTCGGTGGCTCACTTTTTAAATTCATCATTAACTAAAACAGAAGTTAAAAAGGTTAAAGATGACATTACATCGGGCAAAACAAAATTATTGTATGTTGCACCAGAGTCCTTAACTAAAAAAGAGAATATTGCTTTTTTAACGGGGGTCAAAATTTCTTTTTTTGCCATAGATGAAGCCCATTGTATTTCTGAGTGGGGGCATGATTTTAGGCCAGAATATCGGAGACTTCGAGAAATTTTTCAAGAAATTAGTGATGTACCTATTGTAGCGTTGACAGCAACAGCAACTCCTAAAGTTCAGCATGACATTCAAAAGAATTTGCACATGTTGGATGCGACCATTTTTAAGATGTCCTTCAACAGGGACAACCTTTTTTACGAGGTTCGACCGAAGAAGGATGTGGAGAAAAACATTATTCGGTTCATCAAGGAACGCTCGGTTAAATCAGGAATTATATACTGCTTGAGTAGAAAAAAGGTGGAAGAAATTGCTGAAATTTTACAAATAAATGGCATCAATGCACTGCCGTACCACGCAGGTTTAGATTCGAGTGTGCGCGCCAAGCACCAAGATATGTTTTTGATGGAAGATGCTGATGTAATTGTCGCAACAATTGCTTTTGGTATGGGGATTGACAAACCAGACGTTCGATTTGTTATTCACCACGATATTCCTAAAAGTTTGGAAAGTTATTACCAAGAAACAGGACGAGCCGGTCGTGATGGTGGCGAGGGGCATTGTTTGACTTTTTACAGTTATAAAGACATTGAAAAGCTAGAAAAATTCCTTCATGGAAAACCAATAGCCGAGCAAGAAGTTGGTCGACAATTATTGCATGAAATTGTTTCTTACGCCGAAACATCGGTTTGCCGAAGAAAGTATATTCTGCATTATTTTGGAGAAAAGTTTGATGAGGATACGTGTGGAGAAATGTGTGACAATTGCAAAAATCCGAGGGAACAGTTTGAAGGTAAAAATGAAGTTAAATTGTTTTTGGAGGCGGTTGTCGACTTAAAAGAGACACAAAAAGCGAAGTATATTTGCCAGTATTTAATTGGTAATGCTACGCAAGAGTCCAAATCATACCGACATGACCAATTACCGACATTTGGCAAAGGAAAAGACCAAGACCATATTTTTTGGAATGCCGTATCTCGGCAATGTTTAGTTCACGGGTTTTTATATAAAGAAATCGAATCATACGGTACTTTAAAATTAACGGAAGAAGGAAAAGAATTCATCGAGAACCCTGTTTCGTTTAAATTATTGAAGGAACATGATTATTCCTCTGAAGAAGCGGAGACACCAATAGCGCAGCGTGGAGGAAACGCCACTGATGACCGTCTTTTTAAAATGTTAGTTGATTTAAGAAAGAAACTTTCAAAGGAGAAAAACGTTCCGCCTTTTGTGATTTTCCAAGAACCTTCTCTGCATGACATGACCGTTCAATATCCTATTACGATGGAGGAATTGGCGAATATTGTTGGCGTAGGAATTGGTAAAGCAAAACGATATG
Organism: Crocinitomix algicola; assembly: GCF_001661595.2. Taxonomy (GTDB): domain Bacteria; phylum Bacteroidota; class Bacteroidia; order Flavobacteriales_D; family Crocinitomicaceae; genus Crocinitomix; species Crocinitomix algicola. The sequence goes on along the minus strand of NZ_LYPF02000002.1, from coordinate 68,057 downwards.
GGCGTCCTTTTATTGACATGATTTCACAGTATGTTGAAGAATATGAAATTGAACGTTCTCAGGATTTTGTGGTTAAATCTGTGGTTAATAAATCTGTATTAAAAGTTCATATCATTCAAAATGTTGATCGTAAAATGCCTTTAGAAGATATTGCCTCTTCAAATGGTAAAACAGTGGATGAGATCATTACTGAAATAGAAGGTATTGTGGGTTCTGGAACTAAAATGAACATTGATTATTATATTAATGATCAATTGGATGACGAGGATCAAGAAGATATTTACGATTACTTTTTAGAAGCTGAAACAGATAGTTTAGACGAAGCTTACCAAGAATTTGATGGCGATTATGAAGAAGAACAATTGCGATTAATGCGCATCAAATTCATGAGTGAAATGGCGAATTAATTCTGCCGTACATCCATGGTTTTATTCGGGATGAAGTACACCTACAACCGTGTGAATTATTAAAAGCTAGTTTATTATACGATTTTTCATCGGTATAGATGTGGTATTTAACTACAATGTAGCTGAACCTTTCCTACTCAGTCAGTTATTTAAGTAATCATAATTCTTATAGGGTTATGAAGACGACCAATTAATAACTTCTTTTAAAAAACATGAAATTTTGTTGTTTTTGGATGCCACAATTTTGTGGTCACTACTCAGTTAGAGAAATGAGAACAGGTACTTCACAACCTGCGTTAGGGATTGGAGCAATTGTTTGAGCTCGCCGACTATCCGTCTGAGACGGAAGGTCGGAAGCGAGTGCGTAAAGCCCGACCGCAGAACACATCGGTGTTTTGCGGGAACGCCCAAAATACGCTTATGCTCCTGCTGTTACGACTAGCATATCATCGAACTGAAAATATTTTTCGGCCAGTTTTTTCAGGTCTGAAGGCTGCGCTGTATTTATTGCTTCGAGGTAATCCGAATAGTATGATTGGGGCAATTGATTAAAATGAATATTTTTAAAATTCTCCATTTGTGCTATTGCTCCATCGGCATTTCTTAAAAACTCCCCTGCCATATAATTTTTAACTACTGTTAATTCATCCTCTGGAATTTCAATATTAATCAATTTCGACAGTTCATTTTTCACCTCCTGAATAGCATCCTTCACCACTTCTGATCCGACCTCGGTAGTTATAAAAAAACATGCGGCATCTTCCATTACCGTAATGGCCGAACCAATTCCATAGGTATACCCTTTATCTTCGCGAATGTTGGACATTAAACGACTGCCAAAATAACCGCCTAGCAATGTGTTTAACAGTTGCACCTGAAAATAATCAGGGTGTTTTTTATCAATAAATAAGCGACCAATTCGTACAGCTGTTTGTACTGCACCTGGCACGATTACATGATCATGGCCGGTTTTTTGTTCTAACGGCTCTAATTCATAATTCACCGGTTTAGAAACCATTAAGGAAGACCAATCTCTGAGCTGGCGTATAAAATCATCATCCACGTTTCCAACGAGGAACAAGGTGGGTTTACCGTTTAAGTAAAACTGTTTGTAAAACGCTAGTAAATCTTCCCTTTCTATTCGACCAAAATCAGCTTCAGTCGCCGCCCGTCCATACGGATTTTTTTCACCGTAAACACCTTGATTAAATGCTTTTACGCATTGGTGCTTCACTTTTTTATTGGCGATTTGAAATTTACTTAAGGCAACAGCACGTTCTTTTTCAAGTTGATCAGCTGGAAACGTACAATTCATAAAGGCTTGAGTAAAAATCTCAAAAATTTTACTCATATTTTCCTTGAGTCCAAACAATGCTATTCCGGCGTGATCTCGATCAATTTCGTGCTGAAAGTAACCGCCGTAAAAATCTAATTTCTCAGCAATTTCACTCGCTTTCATAACATCATCGCCAGACAGCAAAAGTTTATTGGTGAAACTTGCGATTAAATTTTTGGACTGATATTTAGAACCTGCGCTCCATTCAATGTCCAGTTTTACCGCATCATCATTGTCATCTTTTAAGACATAGAGTTCAATTCCGTTCTCCAATTCAATTAATTCAGGAAACTGGAGTGGTAAAGATGTTGGCAGGCTATATGAAGGTTGATTAAATTCCATTATTTTTTTGTTTGGATTAATAAGGTTGAGGAATTTAACCGTGAAAATGTTCTTTGGGCAAATTGCGTGATATCCTCTGCCATAATTTGATCATATTTAGAAAGATCTGCATTGATTTCATCGAGTTGACCTAAATTTTCATAAAAGGCAATATTCATCACTCGGTTTAGCAGCGACTTTTCACCAAAAACCTTCCTCGTTTTCAATTTATTTTTAACCTTAATTAGTTCTTGCGGTTGAATATTCTTCTCCATCAAATCTGATAGAACATCCCATATTACACGTTCAACTTGCTCAAAACTTGCTTCGGGATTAAGATGTCCAGAAATAAGAAAAAGCCCATCCTCTACTCCACCTGTGATATAAGCAGAAACACTAGACATCAGCTTAGTCTTTACAACCAATTCATTATACAGGCGAGATGATTTATTACCCGCTAAAATATCGGAAGTTAAATCCCCATAATAATGATCGTAAGACAATCTACCTCCCATTCTAAAAGCCATGTAAAGTGCATTAGAAGGAACATCTCTTTCAATTGTCAACCTTCGTTCTTCGTTTTGAGGTGGTTCGGGCTGAATTTTACGGAGATACTTTTCACGTTTTGGTATAGGGCTGAAATACTTTTCTGACAATTTTTTAACTTCCTCCAACTCGAGATTACCGCCCACTACTAAGGTTGCATTTTGAGGAGAATAATGTTTGTAGAAAAAAGACTTTACATCCTCCATTTTCGCCTCTTCAATATGCTCAATTGATTTTCCGATTGTAGCCCATTGATAAGGATGTTTTTTATAAATGAGTGGCCTTAATTGGAGCCAAACATCGCCGTAAGGTTGATTGAGATAACGTTGTTTAAATTCTTCAATGACTACCCCCCTCTGAACTTCAAGACTTTTTTCAGTAAAGGCCAGCTCATTCATCCGGTCACTTTCCAACCAAAATGCCATCTCGACATTTTCCGCAGGCAAAACATTGTAATAATTGGTGATATCATTACTTGTAAAAGCATTGCATTCTCCCCCTGCTCGTTGTAAAGGAGTATCGAAATTGGGAATATTCTTTGACCCACCAAACATTAAATGTTCGAATAGGTGGGCAAAACCAGTTCGATTTTCATCTTCATCTTTAGCTCCAACATCATACAATAAATTTACTACAGCTAACGGTGTATTTTTATCTTGATGAAAAATGACTTTCAAACCATTATCGAGCTGAAACGTTTTAAAATCAATCATTAAAATTCAAATTTTTGCGTCTGTAATTCTGTTCGAGCCTCACGGTATTCAGCAAGTATTTCATTTACTATTTCACCTGCCGGTTTTATTTCTTTAATCAAACTTGCTACTTGCCCAATTTCCAGCTCTCCCTCCGCCAAGTCCCCTTCAAACATCCCTTTTTTGGCTCTTCCTCTGCCAAGTAATTCTTTTAATTCCTCCACACTTGCTTCGCGCAAATATGCGGCTTCGACAGCCTGATAGAATTCATTCTTTATTAATCGAACGGGGGTCAATTCTTTCAACGTTAATTTTGTTCCTCCATCACCTGTCTCCAACACTTTATTCTTAAAATTTTGATGGGCAGAAGACTCGATGGACGCCACAAAACGACTTCCAATTTGCACAGCGTCCGCACCGAGCGCCAAAGCTGCTAGCATTGCTCGACCGGTTGCGATTCCTCCAGCTGCGATAAGCGGAATTTCTAATTCCTGTTTAACTGTTGGAACTAATGTCAGGGTCGTCGTTTCATCCAAACCGTTATGACCACCTGCTTCAAAACCTTCTACAACAACGGCATCTACCCCTGCAGCCTGTGATTTTAAAGCAAATTTCAAACTTGATACGACGTGAACAACTGTTATACCATGCTCTTTTAGCTTGCTCGTCCATGTTTTTGGATTTCCAGCAGAGGTGAATACGATTGGTACTTTATGCCTAATAATTGTTTGAATATGCTCCTCAATTGAAGGATACAACATTGGCAAATTTACCGCGAATGGTTTATCAGTCGCTTCCTTGCATTTTTTTATGTGTTCGTCCAAAATTTCAGGGTACATCGATCCCGAACCTATGATACCTAAACCTCCAGCATTGCTTACTGCCGCAGCTAATTCCCATCCAGAACACCAAATCATTCCGGCTTGAATTATTGGATATTTGATGTTAAAAAGACTTGTGATTCTATTTCCTTCCATACTGTGATTTTATGCTTTACGAAATTAATGATTTAATCAAGGAATAAAGGTGAAAGAATAAAAGTTTGACTTTTTTTTTATAATTTAGTGTTCGCCTACGCGTAATTAATTAATTTTGCGCCAAATGCATTATACCAAAATGAAAAAAATATTCTTAATTCTTTGTGTAATAGTGGCCTCCAACGGGCTATTTGCGCAACAATACAATTTAGGATTCGGTGCACGAGCTGGTGTTTCAAATTTTCTAGGAGACATCGGAAGTGGAGATTTAGCCCGTAATTTTGTTTACAATATGGAGCTCCGTGATACGCGATGGGCGTTTGGCACATTTACGCGTTACCGTTTTCACCCTTTGTTCGCAGTTCAAGGATCTTTCGATTGGGTTCGAATTCAAGGCGAAGATTCAAACTCTGACAATAGTGCTCGACGTGGAAGAAATTTACAATTCCAAAATGACTTATTACATTTAAGTGCTAAGTTAGAATATTACCCACAAGTTTTAACCGTTTCAGATGTTGGTTATAGAGGAAGGTATCGATTAGATTATCAAACATATTTCTTTGCTGGTGTTGGAGGTGTTTATCACAACCCAAAAGCTGAATACAATGGAAGCAAGGTAAAGCTGAGACAATTAATGACAGAAGGCGTATCTTATTCTCCTGTAGCAGTAACAATGCCATTTGGTGCAGGATTTTTCTTTACCTATGACCGAGTTCACCGATTTGGTTTAGAAATGGGTTGGAACTGGACATTCACAGATTATTTAGATGATATTTCTACGGTTTATGTTGATCCTTCGCAAATGTCTGATGATCCATTAGCTCCTGCTTTAGCCAACCGTTATATTGGCGTGGGCAATGTACCGGACGCTGTTCAATACGGACCAGACAGTCCTCGAGGAGATCCAACCGACAGAGATAACTTTATGACAATTTCTGTCTCTTACAGTTATTTAATCCGAACAAAAGGAAGTTTCTATCGCAGAAATTATTCTTGGCTTTGGGGCAAAAGAAAACGTTGGGGCGGAACAAAAGCGAAGTTCTAGTCAAAAAAGCATTCGAACAACGAGCATCAGTTATGGTGCTCGTTTTTTTTTTGAATGAATGTAAAGTTAAAAGAAAGACGAATGTATTAGCATTCAATTTTGTTGTCAGCATTTTTCAGCCATTGAATTGAATGGACTGGTAATAGAAAGTGAGTTAATTAATGATAAACACAACACCCAACAATTCGGATTAAGCAAGTAAAAAAGGAGATTTTCACTAAATTTAATTAAATGACAGACCGTTCTTTTAAAAACGTCAAGTAAGTGGTTAGTCCTTTTTGCAAGGAGTATTGAGGCTGGTAACCTAAAATTGATTGGGCCTTTTCTATTGAAGCAAACGAATGCTCGATATCCCCTATTCTTTTAGGACCATGGACCACTTCCAACTCTTCGGTCACACCAAAAACATTTTGAATTGATGATTTCATCTCTTCGATTAAACCATTTAATGAAATTCTATTGCCAAATGAAATATTAAAAACCTGATTAAAAGCTTTTTCATTAAGTGTTCCAGCCGCTAAAAGGTTTGCTTGTATAACATCTTCAACAAAAGTAAAGTCTCTCGTTTGCAAACCATCACCATTCACTTTTATTGCTTCCCCCTTTAAAATTTGACTTACAAATTTAGGAATAACAGCAGCGTATGCACCATTAGGATCTTGATTTGGTCCATACACATTAAAATACCTTAAGCCAATAATTTCTAAACCATAGACTTTGCTGTAAACATCAGCGTATAACTCATTCACTCTTTTTGTAACGGCATAAGGAGATAATGGCAACCCAATGGTCTCTTCCGTTTTGGGTAGCTTAGGATGATCACCATAAACAGAAGAGCTTGTTGCATAAACAAATCGTTTAACCTCATTTCTTCTTGCTGCATCCAAGAGGTTTAAAAAACCTGTGACATTATTGGCATTAGTCTCAAGTGGAGTTTTAATTGATCGTGGAACAGAACCCAAGGCTGCTTGATGCAAAATAATGTCAATTCCCTTGGTTATTTTAACACACCCCTCTTCATCACGAATATCTAATTCATGAAATTCAAAGTTATCGGAATCCATCAGAGGTTCAACATTTTTGAAATGCCCAGTTGACAAATTATCGATACCAATAACTTGATTGTTTTTACTGAGATGACGACATAGATTAGAACCAATAAAACCAGCAGCACCTGTGATTAATATTTTCTTATTTACGACATTAAAATTCATCTCAAATTAGTTAAAAATTGCACTTACTTATGCGGAACACAAAGCTAATGTAATTCGCTCTAAATAGAACTATGAAAAATAAAAAGTAATCAAAAAATAAACTTTGATTTTTTGTACACTAGACAAATTCCCGATTGTTTTATTAAATTCAGCATCTCAAAAAATTAAAATTGTACCTTTACCTCAAAAATTAAATGATGCGAAAAGTTCTTGTAACCGGAGGAGCTGGAAATGTAGGAAGCGCTTTAGTTGAAGGCCTTTTAAATCTAGCCGACGTAGAAATAATTGTGGTAGATAATTTATCTACTGGAGACATCAGGAAAGTGCCAGTTAACCATCCCCAAATAACATTTATTAAGGCGGATGTCAACCTTTTATCAGAAATTTCTCAAATAATGATTGCCAACCGTTTTGATTACGTTTTTCATTACGCGGCATTTGTTGGCGTGCAACGCACTCAAGAGAACCCCATTCGCGTTATGGAGGATATCGAAGGGATTAAAAATATTTTATCCCTTTCTAAAAACACAGGCGTTAAGCGATTTTTCTTTTCGTCATCTTCAGAAGTGTATGGTGAGCCTGTAACAATTCCCCAACATGAAGAAACAACACCACTTAATTCTAGAATTCCATATGCCGTTGTGAAAAATGTTGGAGAAGCTTTTTGCCGTTCTTACTTACAAGAATATGGTCTAGAATTTACCATTTTTCGTTTCTTCAACACTTATGGACCTAATCAAACGCAAGATTTTGTAATGAGTAAATTCATTCATCAAGCGTTGAAAAATGAACCGATTACAATTTATGGTGATGGTTCACAAACACGAACTTTTTGCTATGTAAAAGACAATGTTGATGCAACGATAAAAGCATGGCAAGACGATCTTTTTGTGAATGACGTTATTAATATTGGAGGAGCTACCGTAATTACGATATTAGAACTGGCAAAGTTGATTATCCGCTTAACAAATAGTCAGTCGGAAATTACTTTTTTACCACCGCTCAAGGATGGGGATATGACAAGAAGACAACCGGACAATAGTAAAATGAAAAAAATACTCAACCGTGATTTAGTCACGATTGAAGAAGGCATTAAAAAATTATTGGAAGACGAGCGTTTTGTTAATGCTTAAACGGTTCTGCGATAAAAATATTCTTACTTTTGTTTTTTAAATTCTGTTTTAACATTCTGAATGGCAATTCGTTTTCAAAGCACTTATATCAATACCTACAAAAACGTTTTTAGGCTTTTACCCAAAACATTTAAAAAGAAATTCTTTGGTGTTCAGGCTTTAATTATTGTCACCAGTTTTGTAGACCTTTTTGGCCTTGCGTTGTTTATCCCAATATTATCAGCAGTTGCCGACGAGTCGGTGCTTACAGGGGATGGAAAATTGGCTCAACTTAAAACTTGGTCGGGAGTTGAAAATTCCAACGATTTTTTACTTTACCTCTTTATTGTTGCTTTTTGTTTCTTCATCCTACGCTCGCTTTTTATCCTTTTTAGTCAATGGATTCAGAATAAGTTTGTTTATCGCGTATATCGATACATCGGCAGCTCGACTTATGAACATTATTTAAATATGCCGTATGAAGATTTTATGAAACATGACTCCCCTCAGGTTGTTAGGGAATTGACGGTATCTCCACAACACTTTTCAACCTTTTTAATCAAGTCATTACTTCTCATAAACTCCGAGCTAATTGTTCTGTTATTAGTGGTTGGAGGAATTGCTATTTATGACTTTAAAGTTTTTTTATTAATCCTTTGCACCATTTTTCCTGTCGCATTTCTCTTCAACCTCTTGGTAAAAAAAAGAATGAAAGCTTATGGAGAAACGCAAAACAAATTGACACCAGAATTATACCGCAATAGTAATCGGGGAATTTTTGGATTTATAGATGTTAAACTACGACAGAAAGAAAGCACGCTGTTATCAGACTACACTAAAACTTTGGTACAACTCAATAACATTAGTTTACGAACAAGTGTTTTAGGTGTTGTTCCTGCTAAATTATTTGAATTAGTTACGGTTGGTGGTTTACTTGTTATTTTTTGGTATGGTGCATTTATAGCCTCAAACCCAGAAATTGTCTTACCTCTCATTGCATTATATGCTGCAGCGGGATATCGTGTCATTCCTTCATTAAGTAAAATTATCCCTTCGTTCCTCCACCTACAGCAATATGCCTATCTATTTGATATTTATAAAAAACCATTGACTGAAAAAGTTGAAAAATTCGCGAGCAAATCCTCTGAAGCTAGTTTAAATTTTAATGAAAAAATTGATTTAAACAACATTACCTTCTCATTCAACGATACTTCCAACCCTTTTTTTAAGGATCTAAATCTTTCGATTAATAAGGGGGAGATTGTTGGAATAATCGGGCGTTCAGGTTCGGGCAAAACCACTCTGGTTAAAATGTTAGCTGGATTCATTCAATATCAAAAAGGAGAAATTAAAATCGATGATGTTACTTTATCGCCAACAAACTTTCCCAATTGGCGTCGTAAGATCAGTTATGTTCAACAATCTCCCTATGTAGAGAATACGAGTCTCGCTAAAAACATTGCTTTTTTAGAAGATGATATTGATGCTGAGCGGTTGAATAATGCTATTGAAAAAGCCTCTTTAACGGAGCTGGTTGGAAACACCTCTCCTTTCGATTTTCAAATAAAAGAAAATGGAAAAAACTTAAGTGGAGGACAAAAACAACGTATACTCATAGCAAGAGCTCTTTATCATGATGCTGATTTGATAATTTTAGATGAAGCTACTTCAGCTTTAGACAACGAAACAGAAAATGAGATAAATACCACAGTTTCTAAGTTAAAAAACTCAGGAACGACAGTGATAATAATTGCTCACCGTTATACTACGCTCCAACATACGAATAGAATCGTACAAATGGAGCATGGTAAAATTATTAAAATGACAGATTATAATGCTGTAAATGCATCTCAAAACATAACTCAATAGAATTAAATGCATCCTAATCAAAATTATAATGTTTCAAAAGAATTTTTATCGGGCATATCAGATGAAAAATCGTTTTTGAAAAGAAATAAAATTAAAGGTTTACGAAAAATAAAGTTTCTTCAAAAATTCAAACGGTCTATGAATATGGCCAATGCTAAACTAGAAGAAACACTTGCTAAAAAAGAATGTTATATTGGACCATTCAAAGGTGAGTTTGGCCATATACTAGGTCACACTACCCCTTTTTTAATGTACTTGCATAAACAAGGTGTAAAAATTCATTTTTGCGGAATGAAAATTCATGAACCTTATTTTAAAGATGAAGAAGGGAATTCGATTCTAACAGAATTTCATGAGTTGAGGGATTTCTTTGGCGAAGTATCACCATCGTCAAATTCAACCAAGGTTCCAGTTGATGTCCAAAAAGAAATTGACATTTTTAGTGGAAAAGCACAAAAGTCGGGTTTACCCTTTTGGAATTTGGACGACGATTATTATTATTGGTTCATACACCGAAAATTTGTTGAAAAGCATAATCATATTTATGATCTATCAAAATTTTATGCAACCACTAGAAATGAGAATAATTGTGTGATATTCCCTAGAGCCAAAGGTGCAAAATCATCAAAAAACAACGGTGAATCTTGGGATTACCAAGAATTACTAGAACGCATATCACCCCATTTTGACCGTGTATTTATCTGTGGGCACCCTTCACAAAGTTTAGCCCTTAAACCTACGAAAAATACAGAATTAGTAGTAACCGCTGACAATCAAAAAATACTGGAGGCTTGTTCCAACGCAAACCTCATAATCACACAACATAGTGGTGCGAATTATATTGGTCTTTACACCAACTGCGAAGTGTTAACCATATATAAAGGAGGCAGTAAAATTGAGGATATTGGAAGCATGCAAAATACGATTCGTTTTAGAACCTCACTGAAAGAAAATCATCCACTTAAATTTGCCTTTAGTGAAGATGAAATAATTACCTTTATTGAAAATCGAAAATAGGAATGGATTTTAATCAAAAACTAGCGCAGTTTGTTCAAAAAGCAAAGTCATTAAATGTTTTAATTATTGGTGAAACAATTATAGACGAATTTGTTGAAGTAATCTATCAGGGACAGTCGATGAAATCTTTTTGCCCTGTTTTTCAGTTCACGGATGGAAAAAAAGATGTTCAAATTGGCGGAAGTGGTGCTATAGCAAACCACTTAAAAGACTTTGTAGCAAAAGTTGACCTTATCACAAATACAGAGAATGAAATCGTAAAAACCCGTTTTGTTGATAAAGACGGAAAGAAGAAACACATTGAATTCAATAAAATTGACAATAAAAACTTTGGTCCGATTAAGGTTAATAGCAAAGATTATGACGTGGTTATTGTTGCTGATTTCGGTCATGGGTTTTGTGACCAATTAGAAATTGAGGATGGATTTCATTTAATGTGTCAAACCAATTCTTACAACTTTGGATTCAATAGACTTAGCAAATGGAAAAAACACATTAAAAAAAGTGTTTGTCTTGACCTTAGAGAGGCTAGTCTACAGATCAATAAAAAAATGAAATCCTGTTCGGAACAAGAAGCTTTAGAAATCTACAATTATGAGCTAAACACCCAACACCTTTTTATAACACTAGGCGGTGACGGTGCCATGTACACTAACGGAAAATCAGTATCTACCCATCCCGTAATAAAGTCTAAAATTGTAGACACTATTGGAGCCGGTGATACATTTTTTGCCTTTGCATGTTTGATGTCGCACCTCGAATTTGATGATGCTGATAAATTAACAATCCCCTCGTTAGCCGCAAGTTTAAGTACAACTTGGTTATGTAATGAACAAGAAGTAACCCAAGATAAATTAATGGAATATGGTAATCAAAAACTATAATAAAGTTTATAATACGTATTTTGAGAATGAAGCATTTATTGCTGAGTTTAGAAATGCATTAAACACAATAAAATCGGCAAAAAAAATATTTTTTATTGGGAACGGAGGGTCCAACTCAATTTGTTCTCATATGATGGAAGATTTTGCTAAAGTAGCTCGTTTTCAAACCTTCGCTTTTTCCGACCCTGCTTTAATCACCTGTTTTTCTAATGACTACGGCTATGAAAATGCTATGAAAGAGTGGTTAAAAATCTATTTGGAAAAAGGTGATTTACTTGTGGCGATTTCATCTTCTGGAAATTCACCAAACATTAACAATGCCGTTGATTATGCCAATGAACTTGGAGCAAATATTATCACGCTTAGCGGCTTTAAAGAAAATAATAAACTGAACGGAAAAGGACATGTTAATTTCCATATTGAAGCGGAAAGTTATGGAATTGTAGAATGTTTTCACCAAGTAATATTGCATGCATTATTAGATGAACACGTAAGTCAAAATTTAAATGGATAAAGAACAAAAAAATATTTTAATCACGGGAGTTGCTGGTTTTATTGGATCAAACCTATTGGATTATTTAATTGAAGAGACCAATTGGACAATAACCGGAGTGGACAATTTATCCACTGGTAACCAAGACAATATTGCGGAGCACCTCACGAATAATAGATTAACCTTTATTGAGCAAACCTGCGCTGAAATTTCATCGTTAAAAGAGTACGACTATGTTTTCCACTTAGCAGCACTTCCACGAATTCAACCGAGTTTTGAGGCAATTGCTGAACATATTGACGCTAACTTAAATCAAGCAATTCATTTGATTGAATTAATGATTAAAGAAAACCACTTTCCACGACTAATTTACAGTGGATCAAGTGCTGCTTACGGAACGCCAACACAAATACCTACACCTGAAACTGAACGCATAGACTGTCTCAGTCCTTATGCTTTTCAAAAATATGAATTTGAAAAGTATCTTGAATTAATTGCGACACGTTATCCACTGGACTTTGTGACTTTACGTTATTTTAATCCTTACGGAAACCGCAGTTTTAATCCAAAAAACTCTTTTAATGCCTATTCGAGTGTAGTTGGAATCTTCTTAAATCGAAAAAAAGAAGGTAAACCTTTATTAGTAACTGGTGATGGGAGTCAAAAACGTGACTTCGTTCATGTGCTTGATTTAGCTAAAGCAAACTATTTAGCAGCAATTCATCCGGAAAAACTGAATACAGCTTTTAATGTTGGTTACGGAGATACTACAAGTATTTTAGATTTAGCCAAAATGATTGATGGTGATCGATATGAGTTTATTGACAAGCGCGAAGGGGAAGCTGAAATTACTTTTGCAGATACTTCGAAAATAGAAAAAATGTTGAACTGGAAACCGGGGTTAAAGTTAGAAGATTACATCTCGCAAACACTCAATAAATAAAGAATGAAAAAGGGATTTGTCTGCGGCGTTTTTGATCTATTTCATTTAGGTCACGTTCTTATGCTAAAAGAATGTAAAGAAAATTGTGACTATTTGTTAGTCGCACTTAATACTGCTGAACATATCAATCCGCAAATAAACCCCAATAAAATGGCTCCCCTTTTTACAATTCAAGAAAGAGTTGAAATCATGAAAGCCTGCAAATTTGTTGATGAAGTCATCACTTATTCGTCCGAGAACGAGCTTTTAGAAATCATGAAAAATAACAACCTCAACATTCGTTTTCTTGGAGATGATTATAAAGGGAAACCCATTACAGGAGCTGATTTAGAAATACCAATTCATTACTGTGACCGAAGTCATGGTTTGAGTACGTCAAAGTATAAGCGTAAGCTTGTAGATTCCCTAAAGTAAAAGGTCAAAAAATGTCTGCAAAAATTATAATACAAGCGAGAACAGGGTCAACTCGCCTACCCGGAAAAATACTTCACAATTTTCACGAGGAAAACACAATTCTCGATATTTTAATTGAAAGTCTCAAATCTAAATTTGATGAGAAAAATATAATTCTAGCAACCAGTTTAAACGAATCAGATGCGCAATTAAATAATGTGGCAATAAAACATAATATCAATTTTTTTCGAGGTAATGAAAATGATGTTTTGACTCGTTTTATTGATGCAGCGCAGGAGTTTAATGCAGAACAAATTGTACGGATTTGTGCAGACAATCCTTTTTTATTACCGGAATATATTTCTCCATTAATAGAACAACTAAATCATAAAGAGCATTTGGAATATGTTTCTTACCAATGGCAAGATCAAACACCGGTGATGTTATCGCATATCGGATTATTCGCCGAATGTTTTAAACTTGAATTTTTAAAAAAGATTAGTCATTTAACAAATGCTAGTTTGTATCGCGAACATGTAACCAACTTTCTTTATCCAAATAAAGATAAATTTAACGCTTTGTTTTTACCGATACCCCCAGTCCTAAATCAACATCAAAATGTACGATTAACAATTGATACAAAAATTGATTTTGAAACAGCTCAAGAAGTTTACTCAGATTGGATAACATACGAATCCAAAGATTTGAATACATTATTGAAAGTCATTCAAAATAAACCACTACTTTTAGACAAAATGCAAAAGGAAATCGATAAAAATGCAAAGTAATCACACTTATTTAATCGGAGAAATTGGCCAAAACCACAATGGTTCTGTTGAGATTGCCAAACTCATAATCGATCTAATTTCAAGACCAATTAAAGATGATGTTTTCGGAGAAAATCTTTTGGGAATGGATGCGGTTAAACTGACAAAACGAGATTTAAGTCAAGAGCTTTCACAATCTCAAATGGCGCGTCCATATATCAATGATAATTCTTTCGGAAAAACCTATGGCGAACATCGCGAAGTCTTAGAACTTAGTGACGAAGAGCACTTTGAAGTATATAAACATGCAAAATCAAAAGGATTAGATTTTGTCGAAACACTTTGTGCGATAGGATGCCTTTCCATGTTAAAATTGTTTACCCCGGATAAATTAAAGGTAGCCAGTAGAGACTTAACAAATCTTCCTCTTCTTAACGCCTTGGCAGAAACAAAAATTCCCATTATTGTTTCAACTGGAATGGCTGGAAAAAAAGAACTAGATGATGCGATTAATGTGATTACAAAGCATCACGAAGACCTATCAATTTTACATTGTGTTTCTCAGTATCCCACCCACCCTAAAAATGTCAATTTAAAAACCATAAATTACCTTTTGAAAAATTATGGCAATTATGTGATTGGGTACTCTGACCACACAATTGGTATTTCAACTCCAGTAGCGGCTGTTGCATCAGGTGCAAAAATTATTGAAAAACATATTACCTTAGATAGAAGAATGAAAGGAACTGATCAGGCCGGATCTCTTGGTCCTGATGGAGTTCACAGAATGGTAAGAGATATTCGAATTTTGGACCAATCTTTGGGCGAAGAAAAAATATTCATTGTAAACGATACGGAAGCCGCAAAAAACAAACTTGAGCGGTCAATTGCTACAAATAAAGACCTTAAAAAAGGAACAGTGATTAAATTAGAGGATATTCATTTGTTATCGCCTGGTGACGGTGTTAAATGGATTGACAAAGACAAAGTTGTTGGAAAAACCGTTAAAGTTGATATCCCTAAAGATGAAATCGTTTATTTAGATCAAATAATATGAGCACAAAATTAAAGACAATATCTTCGCAAGAAGAGCAAAGCAATCGATCAAACCTCACTAAACTGTTTGACGAAAGTCCTATTTTTCAAGAGGAAAAAGTAGCAAACAGTGCTTTATTTTTAAAAAGACAAGAGCTTTCAAAAATTCTTTTCTTTAATGAAATATACTCAAAGTTAATTCACACCCATGGTGTCATAATGGAACTTGGGGTACGTTGGGGGCAAAATTTGGTAACGCTCAGTAATTTAAGGGGAATTCATGAGCCTTTTAATCATTCACGAAAAATTATAGGATTCGATACATTTGAAGGATTTCCTTCTGTTTCCTCACAAGATGGGGAAGCCGATTATAATGTAAAAGGAGCATTTAATGTCTCTGAAAATTATGAAGAATATTTGGAACAGCTCTTACAGTGCCATGTTAATGAGTCTCCTTTGAATCACATCAAAAAAAACTATGTGATTAAAGGAAATGCAACTGAGACCTTAAAAAAATACCTTGCCGAACATCCCGAGACAATTATTGCATTTGCCTATTTTGATTTTGACATATACGAACCGACACTAGAATGCCTTAAACTGATTAAACCATATTTGACCAAAGGTGCTATTATTGGATTTGATGAATTATGTGACCCAGGATTCCCCGGGGAAACGGAAGCAGTAAGAGAGGTTCTTGGTACTAATAATTATAGAATCGAACGAAATAAATACTCAGGAATTCAATCTTATATAGTTTACGAATAATGAAGTATCCGAAACTAGTTTTGACCGACATTGATGGAGTTTGGACGGATGGCGGGATGTACTACGACCAAAATGGAAATGAATTAAAAAAATTCAATACTTCCGATTCAGCAGGTGTTTTAATCTGCAAAAAACTAAATATTCCCGTAGGCATAATTACTGGTGAAAACACGGAAATTGTTGCAAGAAGAGCCGAAAAATTAAAAATTGAAATTCTACACCAAGGAATCTCTGATAAGGTAAGTGTAGCAAAAGAAATTTTATCTCAGTTTAAAGTAGATTGGCAAGACGTAGCCTATATAGGTGATGATATTGGCGACTTGCATTTACTTCGTAAAGTCGGTTTCAGTTGTGCTCCTTCAAATGCACCACTTTATATTCAAAAAGAAGTTGACTACGTGACAAAAACGCGTGGCGGAGATGGTGCATTTAGAGAATTTATTGAATATATTGTTGGAGAAGACGCTGTCTTAAACATTCTTAATTTATAATGTACAAATTACTTTTTTATAAAGTTTTTTCGGCAGCTCAAACCAAACGAAACCAAATAATTGTTAATCACACGTTTGGACGTTCTTTTAAATTTGGTAAACGAGATGCTAGCAGACCATTATTAGTACTCCGAAATTATATCAAGCTTTTTTTTAAGCCACCTATAAAACTCGAAAAAATAACATCAAAAAACGTCATTTTTGATGTGAGTAGCTCGAGCTATGAGCTGCGTAAAAAGTACCTTAAATTTTACCAACAAGATGGTGTGTTTTCTGGTGTGTTCTCAGAAGAACTAATCGGCTTTGAAACCAATATCCAAAAGTTTGTAACACTTTTCAAATTCTGTCCTGTTGTTATTATTAGCTTTATTACAAGCCTTTTTTATAAGGATAAAACGAGTTTTGCCGAATTAATTAATCACCTAATCATTAAGCAAAACCTGAAAAAAATCATACCGAACGATACGAAGCTTAATGTTTACTTTTTCAGCATCTATGATTTAAGTTCCAATTATATTTCGCACCACTTAATGAAAAAGGGGCATTACATAACAAAAATATTATCCATGGCCCCACTAAGTTTGTGGAATAAAAATATTTCGACAAATTCACTTATACTTACTGGTGGATACCAAAAAGAAGAAGTTGATTATCAAAAAGACACCATTGAATATGATGATTTGGCTATTTGGGGTCCTGAAAAAATTTACGAATACCACAGCGCATACCAAAATATAACATTTGAAAAAGGACGTAATAAAATTGGCTTCTATTCGACGGCAAGTTACGTTAGAGCTCAGCTCGACCATATAGATCAAGGCGTAGATATGATGGCTGCAGAAAAAACTGTCCTCAAATCCCTCAAGGCAATTATTGAATCGCACCCCGCATATGAATTGATCATATTTCTGCATCCAAAAGAACGAAAACTTGGAATGGAAGCCGTCAACAAACATTATAATCAGGTCTTAGGTAATCTTAAATTTTCTTACAATAATCCGAATCAGCCTTCCCATTTTACTTTCGATGAAGTTGAGTTAGCTGTAGCGTTCAACACTTCACTCATTCATGAAAGAATATATATGGGATTTAAATCCATTTTATTCCCGAACAATGCATTGTTCCCATTACCAAATACTAAAATCAAATCAATTTGTGCTGAGAATGAAATTGAATTAAAACAGTTGATTTTGAAGAGCATGGAACTAACCGAACAAGAATTTTTTATTCAAAACAAAATAGAGGAATATAGTAAAGGCCGAGATTTAGGATAGGTTTAAAATAAACTTATCTTTACCTGCTAAACGTTTTGTATATTACCATGAAAGCCCTAATTATATCTTATGCATTTACCCCAAACAGGGAAGTTGGTGGTAGAAGATGGACTAAGTTTTCGACCTATTTATTGAAAAAAAACATTGACTTTAAGGTCATAACATTTGCCCAAAAAACAAATGGAAATAATCAAGGAAAACTAGAAAAATTAGAGCAAAATATCATCCGGTTAAAATCTAAATACCCGAAAGTTCTGGGTACAAATCCGAAATCAATATACGCCAAACTTTCCTACAGAATTAACTTATTTCTCTACAAGCTCAAAGCCAAGGGTAATTATTACGATAAAACCGCAACCGATAAAAAGACTTTTCTTACCGCAGTAAAAAATGAATTGGATTCAAATACTTACACCCACTTAATCGTAAGCGTTGCGCCTTTTAAACTTGCCTTTTACTTAACTGAAATTAAAGACGCTTATCCCAATATAGAATTTATTGTAGACTTCAGAGATCCATGGGTTACAAATCGCACTTCTTATGGTATTGAAAGTATGAATCATTCACGTTTCCAATACGAAGTACAAGCGGAAGAAATTGTTATCGATAAATTTGATAAAATCATCACCGTAGCCAATCAAATATCGAAAGATTTGATGAAGTCCGAAAAACAAAAATCTAAGTTTTATGTGTTGCCAAACGGTTTCGATACTGACGAAATCGAGAATCAAATTTTGTCTCGACCCAACTCTCAAAAGCTTCAGCTTATTTTTGCTGGCACATTTTATAATAATTCAATAATCGTTACAGAAAATCTTGAATCCTTATTAAAAACACTTAAAAAAGACTTCCCTGAAATATACAACGCTTTAAGCTTTGAATTTTATGGTAGTAAATCAAATTACATTGATGAGCTGAGTAAAAAATATGATATTATTCAAAATAATAAGCCTCTACCTATTGCCGAAATACATGAAAAAATAAATTTGTCCACTGCAGGTCTACTCTTTCTCTCAGATGACATTACTTATTCGCTAAGCACTAAGTTTTGCGAATATGTTGCTTTTAAAAAACCAATTGTGGTGTTCTCAAAATGGGGCGACACTGCACGTTATATAGAAGATAATCGAATTGGCTATTGGGTCGACGCTAATAATATGCTTCCCGGTATCAAAAAACTTTATAATGAATGGAAAAATGAATCGCTTTCTTTCAATCCATCATTCAATATAAATCAATTTGACATCAATCATTTGACTGAAAAATTACTTGAAATTATGCGCGAGTCATAGGCGTTTAAGTACTGATAAATTCTAAGCAACAGGAAATTTTATTAATTTTGGGGGTTAAGGATTTGGATTCAGATTGACAAAATTATGAAGGTATCAGTAATTATTCCATGCTACAATGTTTCTGAATTCATCACTGCCTGTATCAAAAGTGTCGAAGAGCAAACTTACACTGATTTAGACATAATTTGTATCGATGATGGCAGCGAGGATAATACACTTGAGGTATTAAAAAAAATCCAAAATAATTCGACTCGTAAAATTTCTATTATACAGCAAACAAACAAAGGTGCTGCTAGCGCAAGAAACAATGGAATATTACATTCGGACGCAACATACATTCAATTTTTAGATGCAGATGATCTTTTGCAACCTCACAAAATTGAGCATCAAGTTCAACTTGCCATAGCAAATAATAATCCAGTCATGATTATTGGTAGTTTCATCAGAATTTCAATGATGGGAGACCTATTATTTAAGCGAGTGTACCATGAAGATGACCAAAAGAACATGTGGCTAATGTTGATGAATACCGATTTAGGGAATACTTGTGCTAATTTCTTTAAAAAAGACATATTTAATGAATCCGTTAAATGGCCAGAATCTCTTTCCAGTTCGCAGGAATATGATTTAATGTTTCAAATATTAAAACAGAATAAAGAAATCGTTTTTGATTCTGAAATTAATACAACCATTAGACAACGAGTAGAAGGATCTATCTCTCAACAAAACTTTAAAAAAAAATGGGAAAATTACACTAACTTAAGAGTCAAAATTTTTAGTCATTTACAGCAAAAAAGACCTTCTAAAATTATCCCAGAAGTTTATCAAAATTTATTTGATGCAATTCGATTGTTATACCCTTACAATAAAGATCTTGCCTATAAATATTACAAACAATACATTCACAAAAAATTCAATCCTCAACCTTCTCCAACTACCGGTCGCCTTTATATAGCATTTTATCAATTATTAGGGTTCAAGGCTGCCGAATTTCTAAAAAAAATGATCACAAATAAAAAACCTTTTTAAATTAGTAGGCCAAATACATTTTAACCCATGCTTTTTAATTCGATTGAATTCATCCTTTTTTTACCCCTTGTTTTTGGATGCTACTGGCTAATTCCTAATCGAAAGTTATCCTATCAAAACCTGTTAATTCTGGTTGCCAGTTATTTTTTCTACGGATGGTGGGATTGGAAATTTTTAGGTCTCATACTATTTAGCACCATTGTTGATTATTCCATCGGAATATTTCTCAGTCGATCGCATAAAAAAATAGCGCGTAAACTTTTATTATGGATTAGCATTCTCGTAAACATAGGACTATTAGGATTTTTTAAATATTACAATTTTTTCATTGAAAATTTCACACTTGCTTTTAATTCAATTGGGATACACGTTAACCAAAGCAGTCTAAATATTATCCTTCCAGTTGGCATTAGTTTTTACACCTTTCAAACCTTAAGCTATACAATTGATGTTTATCGCCAAAATATTAAAGCAACACATAGTTTTCTATCATTTGCTGCTTTCGTGAGCTTTTTCCCTCAATTGGTGGCAGGTCCTATCGAAAGGGCTTCACACCTTCTTCCCCAATTTGAAAATGCACGAAAATTTGACTATAAAAATGCTGTTAATGGTATGCGGCAAATACTTTGGGGACTTTTTAAGAAAATTGTGATTGCTGATAATGCTGCGGAAATTGTTAATCAAATTTATAGCCAATCTGGAGAGGTTAGTGGAAACTCACTTGCCTTAGCCGCGTTTTTCTTTGCATTCCAAATTTACGGTGATTTTTCAGGTTATTCGGATATTGCCATTGGAACAGCACGCCTATTTGGATTCGATCTAAAACAAAACTTTGCTTTCCCCTATTTTTCGCGGAACATTGCCGAATTTTGGAGAAGGTGGCACATCTCTTTATCTACATGGTTTCGAGACTACCTCTATATTCCTCTAGGTGGCAGTAAAGGAAATATCTTGAAAAAAATCAGGAATACTTTTATTATTTTTCTGGTAAGTGGTTTTTGGCACGGCGCTAACTGGACTTTTATTGTTTGGGGAGGATTAAATGCTCTATTTTTTCTACCCTTACTGCTGACTGAAAAAAACCGAAAATACTTGAATAACGTGAGTGACAATTCCAATATTCCACCCTTTAAAGTATTCATGCAAATTATTTTCACCTTTTCGCTCACGTGTATCGCATGGATTTTTTTTAGGGCAGATTCCGTTCACCATGCTTTTGAAATAATCAACCGTATTTTTTCAAAATCATTAATCCAATACAGTGGAATCGACTTCGTAGGAACCCGGTTTCACCCGTTGACTGTTTTAGTATTAATATGCCTTTTCATTCTGGTTGAATGGTTAGGAAGAAAACAACAATTTGCCATTGAACACTTCAGGTTTTACCGAATCAAAAGTCTAAAATATGGCTTTTATTATCTCATTCTCTTAGCGATTTTTTGGTTTAATGGAAGTCCGCAAGAATTTATTTATTTTCAATTCTAAGTCTGATGAAACGATTTATTAAATTAACCGTGCTTTTTTTAATCCCTGTTGTATTGTTTTTATTCGGTCTTGGATTTCTTGCGGGTGGTACCACAGATCCGTTCTATTTACGATTTACCAGTCCTCCTCAAAAAAATTTGATTGTAGGTACGTCAAAATCCGCGCAAGGGATACAACCTGAAGTACTAGAGAAAGAATTGGGTATAGCATTTTACAACTACTCTTTTACCGTTTCACACAGTCCATACGGAAGATCGTATTTCGAAAGTATCAAAAAGAAACACAACAAAGAAAAAGGAGGTACATTCATCGTCTCCGTCGATCCGTGGTCGATTAGCAGTTATTGCCACGACCCAAATGATGAATCACAATTTAGAGAAAGAAATAGTTGTGTTGCCATTACAGAAAATGTAAATGCATTTCCCAACTATGAATATTTATATAAAAATTTAGATGGCAATTATCGCCATATATTAATTAAAGCCAACGATAAAATCCTACTACACAATGACGGTTGGTTAGAAGTTTTTGACATTGACATGAGCTCAGAAGAGGTTCAGAAACGCGTTACTAAAAAAGTGAAAAATTACAGAAGTAAATACCTTCAACAAGCAAAACTATCACAAGTTCGTTTACACTATCTTGAACAAACAATCTCATACTTCAAAGAATACGGAAAAGTTTACCTTATTCGTCTCCCCGTTTCATCATCAATCTATGCCATCGAAAACGAATTAATGCCTGATTTTGATTCTATAATAGAACCTATGATTGAGATGTCAAACGGCTACTTGGACATGACACCTTTTAATCGTGATTACATCTACACCGATGGTAACCACCTTTACTCCGAATCTGGTGCAAAAGCAAGCCAATTCATAGCCGATTGGATGAATGGGGTTTCACGCAATTTGAAACCATCCCAAGCTGAGTAAGAATAAAGAATTATACTATCTTTAGGGGTAAAATTTAGTGAATTTGAAGTCGGAATTATCCATAATAATCCCCTGTTACAATAAAGTAGAGTTTTTACAAGAAACCATTGACCACATTCAGGGTCAATCATTTAAATTATGGGAATTGATATTGATTGATGATGGTTCTACGGATAATACCGCAGCGATTATACAAAAGAATGCCAACCAATCAGAAAGGATTAAATATGTCTTAAATACTGAAAACAAAGGTGCGAACCATTGTAGAAACCAGGGCCTATCCATGGCTAGTGGGAAGTATATCCTCTTTTTTGATGCCGATGACTTAATTTTAAATGACTGTTTTCAAAATCATTTTAATCAAATTAAATCTAATCAAAATTTTGATGCTTGGGTGTTCAACATGGGTGTATTTAATGAGGAAATTGGAGACACTTCCCAAAAATATTTTTGGAAAGTTCCAGAAAAAACAGATTATATAGTCGAAAAATTTTTAATGCATCAAATCCCATGGGGAACCCCACAAGTTATTTGGAGTAAAGAAGCAATTACTCGAATTCAAGGATTTAATACTGAGTTCTCAAGATTACAAGATGTTGAATTACACACGAGGGCTCTACTTTCTGGAATAAATTTTAAAACATTTCCAAATTCAAAATACGGAACATTCTATAGGATAAGTGACAAAAGAATGACGGTTAGTTATCCAACTTTCTACAGCGAATTTGTAGCGAGTTGTATCAAATTTTATCAAACATTTTACGCTGAAGTTTCAACGCATCAGCGCAACTTATTAGTGGGGACAATTTTTGAAGCATTAACCATTATTAGCTACCAAAAAAAAACCAATAAAATTTCAAATGAACTATTTAAAGAGCTTTCTTTGTCTCTCTTGAATAACATACATGATCCTCAATGCAAACGAATCATAAACAATTACCTCCAAATTGAACGAGCAATTCCTTTCTACGTCAAAGGATTAAAGTTTTATTTTAAGAGAAAATTAAAATTACATTGATCAAAATCAGAAAGCTATTGCTTTTCAATTATTTAACAAGCTTAATTCACATTAAACAGATCTATTTATTATAATTGTATCCACAAAACTTAAGAATTGAATTTAACCGTCTCCATTATAATTCCTTGCTACAATAAGAAAGCTTATTTAGGTGATACGTTGGATTCTATTTTGGCTCAGTCAACTCATGAATGGGAGCTAATATTAATTGACGATAATTCGAACGACGGAACACAAAACATCATTAAATCTTACGCGAAAAAGTGTGAAAAAATAACCCCTATTTTAAATGGCACAAATAAGGGAGCGAACAGCTGCCGGAATCAAGGCATAAAATTGGCCAAAGGAGATTATATTTTGTTTTTTGATGCTGACGATTTAATGACTCCCTCCTGTATCGAGAATAGAATCGAAATAATTCGTCAGGAACCTAATTTTGATTTGTGGGTATTTAATATGGGGATCTTTAGATCAACTCAAAATGACATATCTTCCTCTGAGTTCTGGTGGCTAAAACAATGGTCAAATGAAGAAACTCTAAACCTATTCATTAAACATCAATTGCCTTGGCAAACGATGCAGCCTGTTTGGAAAAAGGAGTTTGTTCAAAAATTAGATGGGTTTAACATTACTTACCAGAGGCTTCAAGATGTTGAATTGCATACACGAGCACTATTGGTCGAAAGTAAACTGAAGATTTGTAACGAAAGTACAATTGACATATACTATCGAATAGACAATGAAAGACTGACGGATAAAAAAAATAAATTCTACACCAAATTTGTGGATGCCTGCATTCAGTATTATGGTGATTTTTATCCTTTACTGAATCCGCATAAAAAAAAACTTTTGGGCGGCACCTTATTTGAAGCCTTATCCATTATTAATTACCAAAAAAGAATTGGTACAATTGATTCGAGTAATTATCGTAGATTAATCGAAAAAATTCTAAGCACAATTCAATCAAGCCATCAGTTAAAACTGTTTAAGCTTTATATTTGGATTGAAAAAATAACACCATTCCATCCTAAAGGATTGAAGTTCATCTTTAAAAAGCTCTTAAAACTAAATTAAATGAAAATTCTGTTAATCACAGATGGTATTACACCGTATGTAACAGGTGGCATGCAACGTCATTCTGCCAATTTGGCAAAATACTTTACCTTACAAGGTGTCGAAGTTACCCTCGTGCATTGTGTCAGTCATCATCAAAGTATACCAAGTGAAACTGATGTTAATAAAGAGTTATTTGGTGATACAACAACGAAACTGGACAAAATAATTGGTTTACACTTTCCTAAACCGGGAAAATTTCCAGGGCACTATATTCGTAATTCATATAAATACAGTCAACTAGTGTATGAGTCGATTGATTTTTCGCAGTTTGATTTTATTTACGCCAAGGGATATACAGCTTGGCATGCGTTGGCATTAAAAAAGAAAGACATCAAGCTACCTCCAATTGGGGTTAAGTTTCATGGATATGAAATGTTTCAAGACATGCCATCTTTGAAACAAAAAATTGAATCGAAATTACTTAAAAAGCCAACGAAATGGAATAATGAAAATGCCGACTATATCTTTTCTTATGGTGGAAAAATCACAGATTTAATTTTAAAAGAGTTTAAAGTTAAACGTGAAAACGTACTTGATTTTACTTCAGGCCTCAATAGCGATTGGCTTCGCAATGACATACAATCGAGCCAATCGCCATTAAAATTTGTTTTCATGGGAAGGGACGAAGAACGAAAAGGTCTCAAAGATCTCAATAGCGTTTTAGAAAATCTTCCAACTGAATTAACTTATGAATTTCATTTTATTGGGCCTATTCCAAAAGAAAAACAACTAAAAGACCCAAAGTTTACCTATCATGGTCAATTGAATTCTAAATCAGAAATTTGTGACATTTTGGACAATATGGATGTACTCGTTTGTCCAAGTCATGCTGAGGGTATGCCAAATGTAATCTTGGAAGGAATGGCGAGAGGCCTTGCAATTGTTGCCACCGATACCGGAGCCGTCGAAATGTTGGTCGACCATACCAATGGCTTCTGTATCCCAACACACGATGCTAATGCGCTCACCTCCGCCTTATTAAATCTCATAAATACAGACCTACCAAGACTAGAAAATCTAAGAAGGCGTTCCTTACAAAAAATTAAAACTCAATTCTTATGGAACTCACTCATTAAAAATATGATCATGAGTATAGAAAGTAAATTATAACTTAATCACCTTTCGGTCCAGTTGCTATAAATACAAAGTGGTAATGATTTTCTTTGTAAAAAGTTGATATATTTTGGTCGATTTGTCCAAATGTGAATACATTTTCAAATCGACCCGTGCAAAACGCTAGTAACTCCTCAAAACTCAATTCTCTAATATGCTCAACTTTTCGGTTTTCTGTCGGAGGGGGATCCATTTTCCGGACAGTTGAAATATACAATATTCCATTTGGATTTAGCAAACTTTTTAAATCGTCCATCAATTGATGTTGCGCAGCTTCATCCATGTGTTCAATAACTTCAAAACAAGTAATTAAATCATATTTATTATTTTTCACTGAATTTATGTCTTGATTTACCTCCATTCCTTCTGGTAGATAACCATCGGGGTAAACATCAAAAGAATCAACATTTTTAAACCGTTCTTTCAACACTTTAGTTCCATATCCTGATCCGCACCCAAAATCAAGAACTTTTTTAGTGTAGTCGTTTGTTGTTCGCAAGACAAAATTATAGCGTGCAAGACTTACAAGCACATCCATAGCTTGTAAGGAATAATTAATATCCAATCTTTTCATAAGTTTTGATTTAGTTTAATTTAATTTATATCATTCGAATAATTTTCACCATATGACTTACCATAACCATAACCGTAGCCATAATTATAACCGTAATTGTATTTATAGGTATATTTAGAATAATAGTACTGGAAACGGTTCTCCTTAATTCCATTTAGCACCACTCCTTTACCAACATTCGTATATTTTCCGAGCACTTCATTGATATGGTCTACCCCTTTTTTACGGGTATGCCGTGCATTCATTATCACTAAGAAATTATCGATATAATTCAATAATTCCATCGTATCATTCAATAATCCAAAAGGAGGTGTATCGATGATTACATAGTCATAATTTTCTTCAGCATAAGTAATTAAGGCTTTCACCTCTTCTCGCAAGACGAGTTCAGAGGGATTTGGGGCAATTGGTCCAGCTGTAATCACGTCTAAATTATCATGAATTCCCCGATGAACAATTTCATCAAATTCGTTTTTACCAATTAAATAGTTGGAAACCCCCTTTTCATTCTTTAAATCAAACATCTTATGCACTTTCGGTCGATGTAAATCAAAGTCCATGATCAAAACCCTCTTGTTTCCATTTGCTAATAACAAAGAGAGGTTTGAAGAACAGAATGTTTTTCCTTCCCCTGGAAAAAAGGATGACAATAAAACTTTCGTCGCTTTACCTTCTTCCCCTCGGTTCATAAAAGATAGATTTGTACGAATCGTTCTAAAGCTTTCGGTAAAATGAGATTTTGGTTGCGCTTTGGTGACCAATAATTCATCTTGATTCTTCAAAAATGGCACCCCACCTGCAATCGGTATCTCACTATACTGTGCTAACTCTGTCACACTTTCAATACGTTCAAAAAACAGTTTTCGAATAATCGCAATAAACAAAGCCAATAACAAGCCCCCCATCACAAATAATCGAATAATTTGTGTTCGATTTGGGTAAACAATACCTGTACTCACCGTGTTTTCAATAATTCGTACTTGTGGAATTATACCGGCACGTGCAATCAATGTATTTGTTTTCTTTTCCAATAAAAAAACATACATATTATTGTTGACTTCTAATTCTCGCGTCAAGTTCTTTACCCCTTGCGCTGATTTTGGCAATTTTTTAATATTGCTACGATACTCTGCAATATACTCGTCAATTAATTCAATTTCAGCTTTTATGGCACTATTTAAATTTTGAAGATAAGCCAATACATCACTTTTTAATAAAGCCAATTCTTTTAAATCGTTCATCATTGATGGATTATCAGCAGACATAGATGCCCGATCTACCTCATATTGCACTTGTTTTTGTCGAATAGTAGAAATTGCATCTCTTAAGTACACATCATTCTCTTCGATGTAAAAAGAAGGGGGTAATACGCGCGCATCCTCACCACTATTCAAATATTCCATTAACGATAAGATCGAATTCTCTTTCTGTTTCAACAAACGCTTGTCCTTTGAATAAGAAATATACTCGTTAAAATAATCTTCTCCTTCTTTGTCCACGTTTAAAATTGCATTTTCATCTCGAAAGGCCAGTAAAGCAGCTTCCTTTTCTTCGATGAGTATGCGCACCGTATCAATTTGTTTTTGAATATTGTTCAACGTGTTTTCATTGACTTCCAATTGTACCCGTTTTGAATAATTCACATAAGTGTGGGTCATGGAATCCAAATAAACGACCGCCCTATCCCGCAATTCATCAGTAATCATTAATTCTAAAACACTTGTATGCTCAATATTTTCCACCTTTAAGCTTGACTGGAATTTACTAATCAAATAATTGCGTGAATGAAAAACAATTTCATATTCCGACTCTTGTAAACCACTCACATCATCAGAATTAAGCCCATAACGTTTGTCCAAGCGCAACGAAAATTCAGCATTCCGAACTTCCTCATTAAAAGGATACTGATAAACGAATTCTTTACCATTAATTTCGTAGGTTACTTCATAGTGATCTTTATCTAAAATAGAAACCGCAATAGGTTTTTCATAAATCTGCGGGTTGATGACATTGAATGTTGACTTGAAAGGGATGGATTCAAATACCTCCACCTTCTTGATTCTACCAACAATAAAATATGACGTCGCAATGTCTAATTTATCCACCACTTCCCCAACTAAATCGCGCGAATTAAGAATTCTGATTTGGTTTTGCACATCCATATAAACACCATAAGCTCCTAACCCTTTATAAATTGGATCTTGATAATCATAGGTGTCGTTCGATTTTAACAAGAGTTCAGCTTTTGCCCCATAAATATTGGTCAACCGATAAGTGTAAATATAACCAACAGCATAGGCTAAAATGGGCAGTAAAATCAAAAAGCCTAAATTCTTTAAGATTAAACGCCAAACAAACAATAAATCTTTTGTTTCAACCAGCTTATTGGAAGGACTCGGAGGTGCAATTTGATTCTCACTCATAGAAAAAAGTTTCAGGCTCAGTTAATCAGTTATTTCTAAGGGCCTGCACAAGTTATTTGGCCGAAAGATAATAAGAAAAATCATTTGTATACATCAGTCTACCATGATTCTATGAATAATTTCAAATTAATCGATGTAATCCTTGTCTTGGTCTAAAAACAATAATTTAACAGAGATAAAATACAGATTTTTACGTCATATTGAATTAATTCCTTAATTTTGAGTTTAGAATAAAGCTTTTGACCTCAATATAAAACTTACTATATGAATATTTTCTACAAGCTAACGATGGTATTTGCAGTTTTATGCATGACCATTCCTACTCTTGCTCAAAGAGGACCTGCAGGTGTTGGTGCCGCTGCCGAAAATCAAATTTGGCTGGATGCAACAACGTTAAATCATGTGGATGGAGACCCCGTAAATTTCTGGGGAGATAAATCCGAAAATGGTGAAAATTTCACAAGTGTGAGTGCAGATCGTTTTCCCATATACAGCAGTACGGGAATGAATGGAATGCCAGCTCTCACCTTCGACGGTTATAATGATGTCTTATTCTCCGGCGCAATACCAGAATTAGACTCCGAGTCTTTAACCTTTTTTATGGTATATCAAAAAACAACGCTGTTATCAGATATGCTTATAACTTCAAAATATGCATCAGCCTCTCGAAAGTGGGAAACTTATGCTGTGGGTGGATATTCTACTTTATTTGGGGCACAATACTCTCCTACCAGAGTATCAACTTCATTTGTAGGATCAGGTGCACCTTCATTCTACTCTCAACACATGACACCAACAGCAATCAGCATGTATAATCAAGGTGTTCATGGCGGAACAACTTCCGGAGCATATACAGTACCTTCTGGTCATCAAAATGTAGTATTAGCGAATAAAAGAACGGACGGTTTCGGTGGATATGTATTCGGCGGACTAGTTTCAGAGCTTATTGTGTTCAACACAAGCCTAAATGATTTAGAACGTGTATTAGTTGAAAATTACTTGGGGGCGAAATACAATATGGCTATCCCAACCGATTTATACGATTATGAAGCAACCCACAGCAGAGGTGTTATTGGAATTGGTAATGATGGGACCAACGTGCACAACGAATCTACGGGTGATGGCATCCTAACGATTTCATCGCCAGACGACATGGGTTCCGGAGAATATTTACTTGTGGGACATGATAATCAGCCGATTGATGAATATGACACTGAAAATGTACCTCCTATTTTATTAGCGCTTGAGTATGAACGAATGCAACGTCAGTGGCGTATTGATGAAACTGGAGACGTTGGAACTTTAAATTTCTCATTTGATTTAAGTGCTCCAGGCCTAGATTTTGGTATCCCAGATGATTATTTTATTTTAATTGATTCAGACGGTGATGGCGACTTCACCAATGCTACTGTCGCCATTCCAACGGCTTACGACGGTGTGAATAAAACGGTAAGTGCAGACATCAACGTTACAGCAGGAACATTAATTACTGTCGCAGCACCTAAAAACTCACTGGATATTAATTCAGTGACCACCGGAGACTGGAGTAACCCGTTGACATGGGATTGCGGGTGTATCCCAACAGCATTGGACAATGTAACCATCTTTAATGGCGATGAAGTATTTGTAGATACTGATGGATTCATGACAAACTTAAATGTAGACGCAGGTGCTACATTGACAATGGATGAGGATTTCACATTAAATATTTCTGGAAACTGGGAAATCACAGGAGAAACTAATTTCAACGACGGTACAATTGCATTTGTTGGTGAAGTAAATCAAAATGTAAACATATTAAGTGAATCAGAAGACACGGTTCGTTTAAACAATGTTATCCTGAACAACACAGCCGGAGGAACCATAACCTTTGAGCAGCAAAATTATATTTTACACGGAACATTATCGCCTAACGCGGGACATTTAGTAATTGACCCGTCCACGAACTTTGTCATCGCATCAACTAGCGCTGCGGAGGGTGGTAGAGTTGGACCAATTATGGCAGGATCAACAATAACTGGCCAATTTAATGTACAACGTTTTATTCCAGCAGGAATTGCAGGGTGGCGTGATTTAGCCTCTCCCGTAATTGGGGCTACTTTTAATGGATGGGATCCAGATTTACCGATGAGTGGTGACGATTTCCCTGACGGTTGTGCCTGGGGACCGGATGGCTGTTTCCATTCTGTAACCTATAATCAAGATGATGTACTTATCGACGTGACAAGTAGTTCTGATCCGATTGTAAACGGAAGAGGGTACGAAATTTTTGTAGGAAATACGATGACAAGCTGGGATGGCGGTACACTGAATTCAGTAGGAACATTGAACGCTTCTGGCAATCTTGATTTTTCATTTGGATCAGGTTGGTCTACAATAGGAAACCCCTATGCATCACCTATCTCCTTCAGTTCTGTTGGATTATCTGGAGGAATTGGAGAATATTTCTATGTATATGACCCATCTTCAGGTGGCTTTGAATGGTATGATGGAACTTCTGGTACTTCTAGTATACCTGAAATAACAGAAAACGGACTAATGGCTACAGGTCAAGCTGTCTGGATATTTTCGTCTGGAGCAGGAACAGTTACTTTCAGCCAAGCAAACAAAATTGAAGGAAATGCTACTTACATTAGAGAACACGAGGAAAATAATGCATTATTGGTAACTCTGAAAGAAAACGCTTCAACTTACCATTGTGTAGCACAATTAGAAGAAAAGAATTTGGCGCAAGATGGATTAGAAGATGACATGGACTTAAGACAATTGATACAACCTCATCAAGATGGACCTTCTTTAGCATTTGAATTTGAAGAGGGTGTTTTACGAAAAAACTTTATCGCTCCTGACGGCAGAGACAAGTCATTTCAACTTGATGTAAAAATCAAAAACACAGGGCTCTATACTATTTCAGCTGATAACTGGGCTAATTTTAGAAATTATCGCCATATTTATTTATATGATGCTGAAACGAACCAAACAATCGATTTAAAAGCAGAATCATATGTGTTCCATGCAGATGCGGATGCAGAAGAAGATTTATCAGACATCAGTCGTTTCACGCTTATTTTAACGAATGGCGAAGGAAACCATGGCGCAGCATTCGCTGGAATAAATGAAAGTGAAATGCAAAGTGGTACTGTAGTAATTAACCAAATGGGACATGTAATTGATATTGCAGTATCAGAAGAGGAAGTCGGTTTAAGCACAATAACAATTACAAACGTTCTAGGTCAAACTGAAGTATATTCGATTCAAACTAGTTTGATAAGTGGTTCAAATATTATAACTTTGCCTGAGCATTTAAAAGGCTTCCACATTATCAGTGTTAAAACTGAAAACCAAATTGTTAACAAGAAAGTAATATTATAGCGTTAAAATGAATAATATCTATCGTTTAATTACCGCCAGAGTTGTACTAACCCTGAGCTTTTTAATTGGAGGTTTATCCCTATTCGCACAACCTCCAGGAGGTCCACCACCAGGTGGTGGCGGAGCCGCAGGTGGTACTCCTCCTTGCTGGGAACCAGAATGTGTGCCAATTGACAGTGGTTTAGTTTTCTTAATCATTGCGGGTATTGCTTTAGCGATTCGTATGTTTTACACACAATTAAAGACTGCCTAAGGCGTTTTAACTTCTTGTATTGTATTAACCAAGGAATCACATGGGATTATTCGAAGGTAAACAGTTCAATTCTATCGCCCGATTCCTAATTATTGCTGCAAGTTTATACACGCTATGGTTATTGGCGTATTATCTTCTTATCAAACCCTATACTGATTGGGATTATTGGATTAGCTATAGTATTGTTTATCTCTCGCGTGAAGCTTTCTCAATCTTTGATGTTATTACCCATATTGACATTGAGAGTGATCATGTTGTATTGATATTAGACGGAGGTAACAATAAAGGAATATGGGTTGGGCATGAATGTAATGGATTTAAACTTTTTTCCATCTTTTCAATTTTTATTCTCGCTTTTCCGGGCAAATGGTTAAAAAAACTCTGGTACATCCCCATGGGGTTAATTATCATACATGCCGCAAATGTTCTGCGGATAATGATTCTCGTTTTAATCAACAACTACTACCCTAAATACCTCGATTTTAACCACCTGTACACGTTTACAATTTTCGTTTACTCCGTGATCTTCGCCCTGTGGTATTTCTGGGCAAAAAAATACACACCCCATGAGTCGAAAAGTTAAGGTTATTATATTAACCCTACTAATCGTTAACCTTGGTTTTCTTCGCGGTTATTTATTCTATAATATCAATTGGATTTATGCTACCTTAACCAAAGGACGGATGAATCAGGCGAGGTATGAATTCTATTTTTTTCTAGATTGGACACCCGGTCAAATTAATGTCCTAAAATGGATATTGACTTTTCTCTTTACTTTCCTGTTTTTTTATTTGACTTATTGGATTGTCAAACTTCTCTTCAATAATCCTCAATTTAATAAAATAGTCATCTATTCTTATGTCGGTTTATTGGCCATTTCAGCACTATTCTACTCCCTTGGATTAATTACAGGTAAAATGAATGACCTTTACGGAGTTGTTAGAACAGTAATGGGAATAGCTCAATCTTTTATGCCTTTTATGATTCTAGTACTTTTGTTTCGATTTTTCCCGCAAGGAAAATGATTTGCAATCCTGTAAATTCCTATTTTTACAAAAAAAAATTTTATGGCTAGAGATACGGAAATTTTCGACCTCATTCAAAAGGAGAATAAACGTCAAAAAGAGGGAATTGAGCTAATTGCTTCAGAGAACTTTGTGAGTGAACAGGTAATGGAAGCAATGGGATCAGTATTGACCAACAAATATGCTGAAGGTTTACCGGGAAAACGATATTACGGAGGTTGTGAAATCGTTGATCAGGTCGAAAACTTAGCAATTGAACGACTTAAAAAGCTTTTCAACATAACATGGGCAAATGTTCAACCCCATGCAGGATCTCAAGCAAACTACGCTGTTACTCTGGCATGTCTTCAACCAGGAGATAAAATTTTAGGTTTTGATCTTTCTCATGGCGGACACCTTACCCACGGATCTCCAGTGAATTTTTCTGGTAAAAGATTTACAAATTTCTTCTACGGAGTGAATAAAGAAACTGGTTTGGTTGATTATGACCAAATGGAAGAAATAGCCATGCGAGAAAAACCTCAACTTATTATTTGCGGAGCCTCTGCATATTCACGTGATTGGGACTATGAAAGAATTAGAAAAATTGCAGATGCTTGCGGAGCAATAATTTTAGCAGACATCTCGCATCCAGCTGGATTAATTGCCGCAGGTTTGTTAAACGATCCTTTTGATCATTGCCATATTGTAACAACAACAACACATAAAACGTTAAGAGGTCCAAGAGGTGGTGTCATAATGATGCGACATGATTTTGATAACCCTTGGGGCATTACTACCAAAAAAGGCACTGTGCGAAAAATGAGTTCTTTGTTAGACTCAGCTGTTTTCCCAGGCTCACAAGGTGGTCCACTCGAACATGTTATTGCTGCTAAGGCAGTTGCTTTCGAAGAGGCTAACGCTCCTGAGTTTAAAATCTATATGGAGCAGGTTGTAAAAAATGCAAAAAAAATGGCGGCTGCATTTGTTGAAAAAGGTTATCAGATCATCTCTGGTGGAACAGAAAACCACTCTATGCTTATCGACCTGCGTTCAAAGGGGCTAACTGGTAAGGATGCTGAAAATGCCCTCGTTGCTGCAGACATTACAGTCAATAAAAACATGGTGCCGTTCGATACAGAATCACCATTTGTAACCTCAGGCATAAGAATTGGAACCGCAGCAATTACCACTCGAGGAATTAAAGAGAATCAAATTGAAACAATTGTTGATTTAATTGACCGCGTACTCATGAATAAAGATAATGAAGCGGAGCTAACAGCCGTTAAAAAAGAAGTGAATCAACTTATGAGTGACTTACCACTTTTTGCTTGGTAAACACGTAATCAGCATTTATTGAAAAGGGATTTAAGGCATACTTTAATCCCTTTTTTTATTTTCTTTTACCCAAGGAATCCAGATAGTACAAATAAATAAGTTCAGGAATAAGAGGAATCAATAAGTATACTCCCATTCTTGGCACAAAATCTTGCACTGGCATTCCTGTAGCAACTACCCCATATGCAAAATAAAAACTTGCAAGAATTAAAAGTACTCCTTTTAAAGCCATCTTAACGATTCTATTTTTACTCAATAACATTAGTGGGAAAAGCAAATAAAAAGGAGATAGTCCCATAAAAAGAAATTCATCTTCGTATAAAAATATTTGGTTCCATCCGCCCTCAAATACCTCACTCATAGCAGGTGACCATGAAGCATAAAATGGTAAAAACAAAAAGAGTAGTAAATTAATGCCTATAACATATACAACGGCATTACGAAATATAATATACTTCTTAGCAACCAATTTAGCGCCAACTATCTAGCTGCTAATAGCCACTCGATATTTTTATAAGGTAAATCAAATACTTTTCCAAGAATTTGACTGGTGAGTTGCCCTTGATAAATATAAACACCACTTCTAAACCCATGATTTTTAAGAATCATGCCCTTACATCCACCTACATCTCCTATATCTAATAATATGGGTGAGAAAATATTACTCAAAGCAATAGAGGCAGTTCTTGATACACGGGAAGCGATATTTGGTACACAATAGTGGATTACATCATGAACAGTATACGTTGGATTGTCGTGATTTGTAATTCGAGAAGTCTCAAAACATCCGCCTTGATCAATACTAACATCGACAATTACAGAACCTGGCTTCATTGACTTCACCATTTCTTCTGTGACAACACATGGTGTGCGTCCATATGGTGCACGAATTGCACCAATTACAACATCAGCCCGTTGAATAGCTTTACTAAGTAGCTTAGGTTGAATCACGGAAGTATAAACTCGATTTCCAACATCATTATGTAATCTTCTTAGTTTTGAAATTGAGCTGTCAAAAACTTTTACTGACGCCCCTAATCCAAGCGCGTTTCTACACGCGTACTCCCCTACTGTTCCCGCACCCAATATCACGACTTCACTGGGTTGAACGCCAGCAACTCCTCCCATCATAATTCCTTTTCCTGTTTTAAAATCAGACAAAAGTTCGGATGCAATTAAAACGGAGGTATTACCTGCAATCTCACCCATAGCTCGTACGACAGGAAAAATGGCATGTTCATCTTGTATATAATCCCAAGCAATGGCCGTTATTTTTTTTTGCATTAAACTGACCAATGTTTTTTTTGGTTGCAGCGTCAATTGCAATGCCGAGATTAAGGTTTGGTTTCCAGGCATCATTTCTATTTCATCGTCGGCGGGTGGCGCAACTTTCAAGATAAGATTTGCTTTGAAAACTTTTTGTTTGTCATAAGCGATTTCGGCTCCGGCCTCAGAATAATCAACATCCTCGTAGCGAGAGTGTTTTCCTGCCCCCGCTTCAACGATAATATGGTGTCCATTACTTACTAAAAACTGCACAGCCTCTGGATTAAGCGCAACACGACATTCTTGATAAGTGGTTTCTTTTGGAATTCCTATGGATAGTTTGTCTTTTTTACTTCCAATGGCTAGCATTTCTTCTTGAGGTAATAAGCTACCTTCCTTCATTAATGCTTTTAATGTTTCTGGATCGGTTATCATAAATCTATGTGAATTGTTCTTGCATTAATCTCGCTTTCAATATAAACCGATACGCAATTCTCTGGTAGAAGGTTATCGATTTTCTCGGGCCATTCGATAAAACAATACGCATCCTCCTCAAATATTTCCTCCACACCTATATCTAAAGCTTCCATTTCATCTTCAATTCGGTAAAAATCAAAATGATAAACCTTCCCATATTGTGGAGAAAAATACTCATTTACGATAGAAAATGTTGGAGATGAGGCATGGTCATCAATACCCATTTCACTCAATAAACCCGTGATAAATGTCGTTTTTCCCGCACCCATACTTCCATGAAACGCAAACATTTTGTGTTCACCCACCTGCTTCAAAAACTGAACGGCTGTGTTGGGAATATCAGCCAGTTCATTCATTTCTAATTTCATTCACCCTTTTATTCAAAGATAAATCAAATTTCAATTTCCTCCATTTATTTTGCCGACAATTCGACAAAAGGGATGATGATTTCTTCTAGCGAAACACCACCATGTTGAAAAGTGTCCTTATAGTAATTGGCGTAATAATTGAAATTATTGGGGTAGGCGAAAAAGTCGTTCTCTTTTGCAAAAACATAATTTGAACTCACATTTTCTTTCGGTAATTTTATTGCTTCTGGATTAGTGGATTCAATGACATCCTTTGCTTTATAGCTCAAATTCTTTCCTACTTTATAGCGCAAATTGGTATTTGTGTATTTATCCCCAACAATTTTTACAGGATTTTCAACTCTTATTGTTCCATGATCCGTGGTTAAATATGTTTTAATTCCTTTTTCAGCAATTTTTTTAAAGATTTCTTTTAAGGGAGAATGATTAAACCAGGAAACTGTTAAAGACCGATATGCCGATTCATCATCAGCTAATTCCTTTATAACTTCCATCTCAGTTCTTGCATGGGATAACATATCCACAAAATTATAAACTATAACATTCAAATCGTTCTGCAACAAATCATGAAAACGCTCTACCAACTTTTTTGCAAAATCAAGTTTTACCACCTTATTATAGGACATTTTGATTTTTTTATTGTTGCGCTTTAAATTCTCTGCTAACAGCTCTTCTTCATGCAGATTTTTTCCTCCTTCGTCATTTTCGTTGAGCCACAGTTTTGGATATCTTTTTTCGATCTCACTTGGCATTAAACCAGCAAATATTGCATTCCTTGCATAATGAGTTGCCGTAGGGAGAATCGAATAAAATGGTTCCTCCTTTTCTACGTTAAAAAATTCGCCAATCAACGGTTTCAATACCATCCATTGATCGTACCGTAAATTATCAATTACGATTAAAAAAACAGGCTCTTCTCCTAAAGAACTAAAAACACGTTCTTTCAATAATTGATGAGACATCAAAGGGGCATCTTCATCCCCATTTACCCAGTTTGCATAATTATCATCTATGAAACGACAAAATTGGTTATTGGCATCCTTCTTTTGCATTGCAAAAATTTCTTTCATCCCTTCATCAGAGGACTCTTCTAGCTTTATCTCCCAATTCACAAGTTGTTGATAAATTTCGCTCCATTCATCTACGTCTAACCTGTCATTTAAACGCATACCGATCTGACGGAATTGAACTTGGTAATCATGAGAATTTTTTTGACTGACCAAATCTTTCTTGAGCAAATTTTTCTTCAATGCCAACAAGATTTGGTTCGGATTTACAGGTTTAATCAAATAATCAGAAATTTGACCTCCAATTGCCTCCTCCATAATGTATTCTTCCTCACTTTTAGTGATCATTATAATCGGCACATTTTGATTTTTATCCTTTATTTTTGCTAAGGTCTCCAAACCATTAAGTCCTGGCATATTCTCATCTAAGAAGATAATATCATAGTGTTTTTCATCCACCATCTCCACGGCATCAGCTCCATTATTTATTGTATCAATCTCATATCCTTTCTGTTCTAAAAACAAAATATGAGGTTTAAGTAAATCAATTTCATCATCTGCCCACAAAATTCTTGCTTCCATTCTTTATTTTTTGGTTAGTTTTGAACTGTTAAATTAATCATTTGAAATTGCAATCACGAACGCACAACAAAAGAAAGATAATAAACGATCCTGTACACGGTTTTATTACAATTCCTAACGAATTAATATTTGACCTTGTTGAGCACCCTTACTTCCAAAGACTTAGGAGAATAAAACAATTGGGCTTGTCTCATCTAGTTTATCCGGGTGCCAATCATACGCGGTTTCATCATGCCTTGGGAGCAATGCACCTTATGAATCAAGCCATTGAAGTTTTACGTTCAAAAGGAGTTGATATCTCTGAAAAAGAGAAAACAGGTGCTTTGATAGCTATTTTGCTCCATGATATTGGGCATGGTCCTTTCTCTCACACGCTCGAACATTCTTTGTTAAAATCAATTCATCACGAAGAAGTTTCGCTTTTATTCATGGAACGGCTTAACGAAGAGTTTAAGGGGAAACTTACGGTTGGTATTGAAATATTTACGGATAAGCACCCTAAAAAATTCTTACACCAGCTTGTTTCCAGTCAATTAGATATGGACCGGCTTGACTACCTTCAACGGGACAGTTTTTTTACAGGTGTTTCAGAGGGAGTAATAGGAAGTGAGCGAATTATCGCCATGTTAAATGTCGCAAATAACCAATTAGTTATTGAAGAGAAAGGGATCTATTCAATCGAAAACTTTATCGGTGCACGAAGAATAATGTACTGGCAGGTATACATGCATAAAACTGTGGTTTCTTCTGAATTTATGCTGACAAGTATTTTAAAAAGAGCTAAACACCTTTATCAGCACGGTGAGAGCTTATTTGCTAGTCCTAGCTTGGAATTGTTTTTAAAAAATGATATTTCATTCGAAGAATTTAAGAATGATCCTACCATGCTCAAGCATTTTGCATTAATCGATGATAGTGATATCAGCTCATCCATTAAGGTATGGCAATTTAGCTCGGATCCAATTTTATCAAAACTTTGCAAAGACATTTCGAGTAGACGGTTATTTAAAACTTCCATCTCTAAATCACCTTTCACAAAAAAACAATTGGATAAAGCATCAAAAAAAATTGAAACTGCTTTAGACATTTCACCGAGTGAATTAGGTTATTTTATTCGTAATGAAAAGCTAGTTAACAGCGCATACGACGGTGATTCCAATCAAATTTTAATTAAGCTTAGAAAAGGAAAAATAATGGATTTAGCCAAAGCTTCTGACAACTTAAACATCTCTGCTTTGTCTACTCCAGTTGAGAAGTACTATCTTTGCAAAATAAAAACCAAGTCATAATGTTGTTATTTCAACTACTTTGTTGAAAACTTCGTTAGAATCCATAAGTACTCGGACTATTAATTATTAATTTTGGCACAATGGAATTTTCTGCACAACAAATTGCATCTATATTAGAAGGCGAAATCGTCGGTAATCCGGAGGTTTCTGTAAACGGCCTTTCAAAAATTGAAGAGGGAAAAACGGGAACATTATCGTTCTTGGCCAATCCTAAATACGAGGAACATATTTACGATACGGCAGCTTCAATTGTCATTGTAAATCGTAGTTTTGAACCGCAGAAAGATTTACCAAAAGGTATAACATTAATAAAAGTTGAGGAGGCCTACAGTTGCTTTGCAAAACTATTAGGTTTATATGATCAAGCCACAGCAAAACAACCTGCAATAGAAAATGGTTCTCACGTCGCAGACTCTGCTACAATTGGTAAAGATGTATACATCGGAGCATTTGCATATATAAGTGAGGGTGCTATTATTGAAGATGGCGTACACATTTATCCCAACACATATATTGGAGACAATGTAAAAGTTGGAGCAAACACTAAAGTTTTTCCTGGTGTAAAGATATACCGTGACTGCGTTATTGGTTCGTCATGTACGTTACACGCTGGAGTGGTCATAGGTGCTGACGGTTTCGGTTTTGCTCCAAATTCAGAAAATAATTATCAAAAGGTTCCACAAATTGGAAATGTGATCATAGAAGACCACGTAGAGGTTGGAGCAAACACGTGCATTGATCGCGCTACATTAGGTTCGACTATTATTAAAAAAGGAGTTAAGCTCGATAACCTCGTTCAAATTGGACACAACGTGCAAGTTGGAGATAATACTGTAATGGCTGCACAAGTTGGTGTTGCCGGCTCAACCAAACTAGGTAAAAACATGATGGTTGGTGGCCAAGTTGGTATAGTAGGACATATTAGTTTAGCTGATGGAACTTTAATTGGAGCGCAAGCAGGTGTTCCTAAGACAATAAAAAAAGAAGGTACTACGTTATTAGGCTCTCCAGCTTATGACGCAGATGACTATAAAAAATCTTATATGGGATTTAGACGATTGCCTCAAATTTTGGATCGTTTAAGAGAATTAGAAGAAGAATTGAAAAAAATCAAAGCAAATAACCCGTAATTAATGGCTGATAAACAACATACCTTAAAAGGTGAAATCAAATTGAGTGGTGTTGGATTACACACTGGAGAAATTGTAAATTTAACCATCTGTCCTGCTCCAGAAAAACATGGTTACAAATTCCAACGAATTGATATCGAAGGGCAACCTACTGTAAAAGCTGACCCTGACAATGTCGTTTCTACGGCACGAGGTACTACCCTTGAGCAAAATGGTGCTAAAGTTTATACAACAGAACATTTATTGGCTGCATTGTACGCCATGCAGGTTGATAATGCTTTGATCAAATTAGACGCTCCGGAAGTTCCTATTATGGATGGAAGTTCGTTTCCTTTTTTAGAGGCCATCA
The DNA here is from genome assembly GCF_001661595.2 of Crocinitomix algicola. Taxonomy (GTDB): domain Bacteria; phylum Bacteroidota; class Bacteroidia; order Flavobacteriales_D; family Crocinitomicaceae; genus Crocinitomix; species Crocinitomix algicola. Next base: position 27,053 of record NZ_LYPF02000002.1, on the reverse strand, counting down.
AAAAAGTAGGATTAGAAGAGCAAAATCAAGAGAGAGATTATTTAATTCTTGATGAAAATATAAAGTGGGAGGACGAAGAGAAAGGAATTGAATTTTTAGCCATTCCCGATAAAGAATATCGAATTACAGTAATGGTTGATTACAATTCTCCCGTACTAGGAACGCAGCATGCTAGCATGTACAAAATTGATGATTTTGAAACTGAAATTTCAAAATGTAGAACCTTTGTTTTCTTGCGTGAGTTGGAGTATTTAGCAATGAATGACCTCATCAAAGGAGGGGATTTGGATAATGCCATCGTATTAATCGAACGTGAAAATATTAAGCAAGAAGAACTTGATCGATTAGCAAAATTACTGGGTAAAGAAGATTTGTCCGTCACTGTTGATGGTATTGGTACTTTGAACCATACAAAATTACATTTCGAAAATGAACCTGCTCGTCATAAATTGCTTGATATTGTTGGCGATTTAGCCTTATTAGGCCGACCAATTAAAGGTCATATTTTAGCGGCTAGACCGGGGCACAGCGGTAACGTTAGGTTTGCCAAAATTCTTAAAGAGCATGCAAAAAATGCTGCGAATAAGGGGAAATTTTTCGATTTAGAAAAGGAACCGCTTTACGATATTGTCGCTATTGAAAAAATGTTACCTCATCGCTATCCATTTTTGTTGGTAGATAAAGTGCTTGAAATCACTGAGGATGGAATAATTGGGGTTAAAAACATCACCATGAACGAGCCTCAATTTACAGGTCATTTCCCAGGTAATCCAATTTTCCCTGGTGTTTTACAAATAGAAGCTATGGCACAAGTTGGTGGTATTTTTGCTTTGGACAAAGTCGAAGATCCTCACCTCTACTCGACCTATTTTATGAAAATTGATAATGTTAAATTTAAAACAATGGTTCGCCCTGGTGACACCGTCGTTTTTGACCTTAAACTTTTATCTCCAATTAGAAGAGGGTTAGTAAACATGGGAGGAAAAGCCTATGTAAACGGTAAAGTTGTTATGGAAGCTGATATGCTTGCTCAAGTCGTGAAAGATAAAACGGAATGATTAGTAAATTAGCAAATATTAATCCTGCGGCGAAAATTGCCGAAAACGTCACCATTGAGTCGTTCACAACAATATATGAGGATGTTGAAATCGGTGAAGGAACTGTTATTGGACCTAATGTCACCATTTACCCAGGTGCCAGAATTGGCAAAAATGTTCAAATTTTTCCGGGTGCAGTAATTTCTGCGATTCCTCAAGACCTCAAGTTTCATGGGGAATATACTACAACTGAAATTGGTGACAATACGATCATTAGAGAATGCGTCACCATACATCGAGGAACAGACGATAAATTAAAAACTTCCATCGGCAAAAATTGTTTGCTGATGTGTTACGTTCACATTGGCCATGATTGCACAATTGGGAATAATGTAATCATTGCGAATAGTTCAGGGATTTCCGGTCATGTTGTAATTGAAGATTGGGCCATAGTTGAAGGAATGTGTGGTGTTCAGCAGTTTGTAAGAATCGGTCAACATGCGTTTGTGGCGGGAATGACTAGTGTGCGTAAAAACGTCCCTCCTTATATTCGAGCAGCTCGAGAGCCGCTTACATTTGCAGGTGTTAATGCAATAGGTTTACGTAGGAGAGGAATGACCGATGAAACGTTAAAAAACATTGAAGATATTTATCGAAATTTATTTATTCTTCATAATTCGGTCACAAATGGCGTTCGGTCCATTGAAACAGAAATTCCTGATTGCGAAGAAAAGGAAACAGTATTAAACTTTATTAAAGAATCAAAAAAGGGGATTATCAAAGGCCCTTTATAAACTAAATTTATGGCAACTACATCAGATATTAAGAACGGACTTTGTATGATGCACGGTGGTAAAATTGTTACCGTAGTAGAATTTCAACATGTTAAACCCGGCAAAGGACCTGCTTTCGTGCGCACAAAACTAAAGTATATCGAAACAGGAAAAGTTGTGGACAACACGTTTTCTGCTGGACATAAAATTGATATCGTTCGGGTAGAAACAAGAAATTACCAATATCTTTACCCTGAGGGTGATGGTTATCATTTTATGAATACTGAAACTTTCGAGCAAGTATTCATCAACAAGTCGATGATTGACAATCCAGGATTTTTAAAGGAAGGAATTGTCTGTACAATAGTTTTCCATGCTGAAGAAGAGTTGCCATTAACAGTAGAATTGCCATTCTACATCGATGCGGAGGTTACTTATACAGAACCTGGAATTAAAGGAGATACGGCAACAAACACACTTAAACCTGCTACGATAGATACTGGAGCTGAAATTAAGGTGCCTTTGTTCATTGGCATTGGTGACAAGATTAAAGTTGACACACGTAAGGGAGAGTATTCAGAACGAATTAAATCCTAAACACAATAATCGCTTAAAACATCCGTCTTTACTCTGTAGGGACGGTTTTTTTTTATATGCAATTAAATGTTAAATACATTGGAGATCCATCTTCAAATCGATTAATTATATTTCTTCACGAAGGACTTGGTTCTGTTAAGCAATGGAAGAATTTTCCGAACTCACTCTGCGACAAAACCAATTCTTACGGATTGGTCTACGATAGAAAGGGATATGGGGAGTCTTTAGGTGACCTTACTCATCGGCAAGCCAATTATCTTCATCTTGCGGCAGAAGAATTGTTTGAAATTATTTCTACAAGTAAGCACAACGACAAACCGATTTACCTTTACGGTCATTCTGATGGAGGAAGTATCGCTTTAATTTTTGCTGCTAAATACGGGCATCGCATAAAAGGAATTATCACTGAAGCCGCTCATGTTTTTGTTGAAGACATTACAATTGCTGGTGTGAAAGAAGCCCGTGACCTATTTGATCTGGGGAAATTTGAAGGATTAAAAAAATACCACGGGAATCAATATCATCAAGTATTTTTCGCTTGGAATGATATATGGTTATCTGAAGAATTCAAAAACTGGGAAATAATCTCATTATTAGAAAAAATTGATGTTCCAAATCTTATTATTCAAGGTAAAAACGACCAATATGGAACAGAAGAACAAGTCAATTTAATCATCGAAAAAACAAAAGGGGTGTCTACAAAATTGATCCTCGAAAATTGTGGGCATGCCCCACACAAAGAATCCCAAAAAGAAGTAATTTCCGAAATAAAAAAATGGATGGATGACGAAAGAAGTTCAAGTTAATTACCAACACACCGGACGCTATTTTACCTTTGGGAATCCTGATAAAGCCTGTACCTTGTTAATTGCTCTTCACGGTTATAGTCAACTCCCCGAGTATTTTATCCGCAAGTTTCATTTTCTGGATCCGGATAAATATTATGTGATCTGCCCCGAAGGACCACATCGCTTTTATCGAGAAGGCACGAGTGGCAGAGTTGGTGCATCATGGATGACAAAAGAGGATCGACTGAATGACATTAAAAACTATATTCGCTTGCTAGATGCCGTTGCTGAAAGTATCGATGCGGATCATCATTTTAATCGTCGAATATTACTTGGTTTCTCTCAAGGCGGCGCAACAGCTTCACGTTGGATTGGTTACGGTAATACACCGTTTAACGAGTTTATTCTCTGGGCAGCTGTTTTTCCTCCTGATATGGATGATACCGTTAAGCAGAATTTTTACGCTACACAAAACCACATGGTAATAGGAGATTCCGATGAATTTTCTACTGTTGAAAAAGCGAAAGAATATCACCAAAAATTGTCGAAAGAAGGCATGAAATTTGCTTTTCATACGTTTAAGGGGAATCATGATTTGAATAAAGAATTATTGTATAAATTGGTCATATGAAAAAGGTGCTAACATTTTTGTTTATCGCAAGCTTTACAGTTGTTTTTGGGCAATATGATATTGAAGACGCCAAAAAAGAGAACGAAAAAGATTCGGATAAAAACTTTTCATTGTATAATCTTAAACAGGATATCTACGTCGGTGGTGAGTTCTCACTATCCCTTGGTACTTTCGGAACATATATTTATGCCGCCCCAATGATAGGTTATGATATCACTGAGAAATTTTCAGCGGGATTTTCAGCAATGTATCAATTTCAACGTGTTGTTTTTACGAATGCAAGCGTAAACTTAAGCGCATTTGGAGGAGGTGTATTTACCCGGTTCAGACCTATTGACCCAATTCTAATGCAAGTAGAATATAACTTGTTCAACACACCTGATTATGTGAATAATTATAATAACCGAGTTAACGTTCCTGCTTTTATGGCAGGTGCAGGATATGCTGGAGCTATGGGCAGTCGCTCTTACTATCAAATCTTGTTAATGTACGATTTCATCAATGATCCCAACATGCCCTTACCAGGTTTTATTCTTGAACCACTTCATTTAAAGTTTGGTTTGGTTTTTTATCTCGAATAACAAACGAATACTCTTAAAACAAAAGGCCCATGCGTGAATTAGTTATTTTTTTTGTCCTCTTTCTATTAGGAAGTTGTTCCCCAGTACAAGAAAAAGAACATGTCGAAGATGAGACGAACGTGACGATCATATTTTCTGACTCTTTAAGACAAAAAACTGATTTTAAGCCGGCTCCCCTCTACGCTATTGATAGTTTAGAAAAAAAAATAATTACAGCAGGATTAGTCAACATTCAAACACTTATACCTGATATTATTGTTGACGTTCGTTATTCAACACCTAATAACTTCATGCAACGAGACATGTATGGAAGTTTAGCACGGATTTACCTTCAACCGTCCGTAGCCGAAGATCTTCAGAAATCTCAATCCGCTTTAAAGGAAATAGATAGTACGCTTTCGCTTTATGTTTATGATGGAGTTCGACCTAGATCTGTACAACAATACATGTGGGATATTTTGGAAATGCCAATTCATGAAAAAACTAAATTTGTTTCTAACCCAAAAAATGGTTCTTTACACAATTATGGTGCTGCAATAGACTTAACAATTGCGGATAGTTCTGGCGTTCCTTTAGACATGGGCGCGGAATACGATGACATACGCAAAATTGCTTATCCTAGATATGAAAAAGCGTATTTAGATTCGGGCTTGCTCACTCAATATCAGGTGGCTAATAGAGAGTTATTAAGAAAAGTTATGAAGGCCGGAGGTTTTTGGAATATCCAGACAGAATGGTGGCATTTTAACCGGTACAATCGAGCAAAAGCAAGGGAGCTTTTTGAGATTGTTGAATGATATTAACGCATTAAATACATTTTTCCAAAATCCTTTACAAAATATTGATCCGCTCCACTTTCGCGCAATTCTACATCCTCGTTATCAAGTTTTACAATCACCCTATATAGATAAATACCATTCGCTAAAGCATCTCCATATTCATCTGTACCATTCCAAGCGAACTCGGTTATATTACGTCCAATCTTAATTGGTCCTAATTCATGTTTTGTGATTTCTCGAACTACTTTGCCACTAATCGTCATAATTTGAATGGTGAACTCATCCGGAATTCTAGCTCCTGTTAATGTGAACACAAATTGTGTGCTCGTACTGAATGGATTTGGATAATTCATCAAATTAGTAATCGAGGATTTATGATCCACTTCAAATTCGATATCATATTCAAAATCACCTGAGATATTTCCAGATTGATCAACAGCTTGCACCAACAATCGATAAGTGCCATTTTGATCAAAATTCCCTTTATAGATTATTTTAAACTTTTGGTTACTTGGATCGGCCGGAACCCACTCCATCATTGGCTCTCCCAGACTATTTCTAAAATTCAATCGCTTCTGTATGCCTTTAGGATCTGTAAGATAAATGCCAAAATTTGCCGTATCCTCTTCATTCTCCATAATTAAATACGGATTTTCATCCTTAAGACTGATTACAATTTCTGAATACGGGTCCACTAAATCATTATTTAAGATATGATAACCATTAAAAGTCACATCCAATATTGGGTTTTCAACATCAGCATTGACATAAAAAGGCAGTTGCCCCATGTTGTTAAAGTGATATTGCTCAAATTGATCCTTAGCTCCCAAATCGTTATATGGATTTACCTCCACCCATAAACTATTGTATCCTGGAAGATGAACACTGGGTACTAACAACGTATCTCGAATGGTTTGACCAACCCTTAAAGAATCTTGTCTTGGGTAAGTAATAGGAACCAAATTATGATTAGCGTCTTCTACCCAATAATCAACGAGTAATGAATCCATCGGCTTGTCACTAATATTCTTAATATCAAATGCCACAGCTAACCGTTGCCCTTCGAGTAAGGTGTCAGAGGGCAAAAAATAAACACCTGCCGTACCATCTAATGCTGCTTCAGGTGCGTGCTCGTATAATACATGCCACCCATCAATTTGAGCAGGGGTAAAACCAGTTAAATCCCAATGTTTTGCTGATAATTGTATATAAGGATAATCATCGGCCTCGACGAGCGTATTTAAGTATAAAATTGAATCGTTAGCAGTGAATAAGGTATCAAGAATTAGTGCTCTTGTTCCTTCAGCAGTAATTCCAGTTAGTAAAAGTCGCGACGAATCATTCGTCATTGGTTCCATTGCGTCTTGGTCCCAATACAAAGTTCCCCATTCACTTGCCGGACCGATAATAGTGGAAGCCTCTTCACCATAATGATCATAGCCCCACAAAGTATCATCTAATTGAATTAAATCATCTAAAAATTGTCCATAAACCTCTTTAGTGGCTGCTGGATTTCCGGCTTTACCAAAAACAATAAATGGTACTTCTTCCCGCCCTGGATAAATACTATCACATCCAATTTCAGTAAAGACATCATATACTGCGGGGTATTCGGTGTCCCACTCTGAATAATTCGCATAGCGAGAAGTATAAATGAGGAAGTAAAAACTGTCCGGAATTTCATTCAAAATCATATTTTCAAATGCCTCCAATTGTGTCGCATTATTTTGATAGAAGCCAAAGTGATCCTCAACCCTTGCACGACAACCACCATTATCGTTGGCATTACCGAAATTATGATCCGGGTTTTGCATTTCAATTGCACCACCCGCATCCCATCTTGTACCCCATGATTTTAATGTATAAGGGTCAATTACTGCAACTAAAAATTGAGGTTGGGTAGAGCAGAAATTATATTCTCCATAGCCTGGGTCCAAACTTCCGTCAATATGAAAAAGCGTAAAAGCAAACTCATACCAACCAGAAGCATTTCCATATACTGTACAATCTATAGTTTTATAAGAAGGTCCAAAAAGCCGTTTTCTTATTCCGCGTTCATAATCCAAGAAGTTATAATCATTTCGTTTAAACTGAAAGAAATGATCTTGCCCCCATCCAGATTTGCCATTGATATACTGAAATGAATGTTCAATCCAATAATAATCACCTGTATCTTCAACAGCTACGCGCCAGAAGTAAACCATGCTATCTTCTAATGTCAATTCAGCCGAGGATCCACTAACTGCACTCTCCCATTCGTCAAAATTAACCTCGACTACGCCGCCCAGTGAGCTTTTGGATTTAACCAATTTCGCAGGACTGTTAAATAAATCCGTTGTATCAATTTCAAAACGATAATTAGCTAAACCAGCAAATGGATTAACAGTTGATCCCTTTAGCGTAATTTTATCATTTGGCACAACTGCAAAATCATATGGCCAAACAGGGTAGATGCCATCTACATCAAATAACACCTGTTTTGTGTACGTATTATTTCCAACCTCATCAAATTGCTCCGCTACGATACTGGGAATATCAACCGAAGCCGTAAACGAGTTAATTCCTACCCCGATATTATTGTAGAAAGGAATTGTAAATACAACCGTGTCAATATAATCGATACCATGAACCAATTTGGTGTAAACGGAATCTCCTCCATCGTTAGGGAATGACCTTTTCAATTCAATTGCAAAGGTATCAACTGCCGACCTCCCCAAATTATAAAGTACAACATTAACATCCAATGAATCAACGGTTAAATCAATAACTGCTGGAGTAAAAAACAGACTCGAATGGTTGATTTCTAATTCAGGTTTGTCATGGTGATTCGGTATTATAGCCGGGTCTCCATGCAAGGTCATCTGATTGCACACATTTTGCAAACCGAATGACATAATTTCTGATTCAACGGACGCAATCGTTTTTTGTGAAAGCGTGCCTAATGACTGACCATAATCGACATTAGACATACGATTAAAAAACACACTTGAATAACTATCTAGCGAATTTGAAAAAGCTTGTTTAACATTCGCAAGAAAGGCTATTGAACCGGCGTTCTCAATCAAGACATATTCCTCAGAGGCAGAATATACGGTTGGTTCAAAAATATTACCGGTTAAACATGCATTACCAACAACTATAGGGTATTTGCCTTGATTATTCCAATTTGCAGGATCATCAATATTCGTATCAAATCCGTCCGCCGTTGCATGACCAAAAAAAGTGATTAAGGAAACTCCTTCTTTTATTCGGTCGGTAACTTCTGTCAATACTGAAGGATCAACAGGATCAGAAACTGTTTTATAATAAGAGGTTACATTGCCCCCAAAATTCGGTCCTTCTAAATCATCCTCATACCTTCCGAGATAAATTTTAAACGTAGACTGTTCAACTGCATTTGCTCCGCCCCCAAAATGTAAAATCTCTTTCTGCCAGAGCTTATCGTTTACCGAATAATAAGACAATGGATCTTGCGCCAATTCATATTCTTTAACCTTGTTTAAATAAACTAAAACTTCTTCGTTAGATTTGGCGGCAATACGGCCGGTTGGAATTAATGGTGCCCATAAATTCCCATCGAGTTGCGCTGTAATTAACATATCACTTGCTGGATAGCCGAAAGTTGGGACCATACAAGACTGGTAGGAACTCGGTAATTTTCGGGTACCTCCTGGAGCTGCAATACTCTCATTCGCTTCTCTAATTCCTTTACCAATTATAAAAAGATGTTCTGGCTTTGTGGTTGCTTGATTGTAGGCATAATGTGCAAATCTTCGAATTCCCATAACGTGTTTAGGAACACCGCCACCGAATTGGAGGTTCAATTCATGTTGGTCCATCAAAATAACATTATTAGACCCACCTAAAGTTCCTTCTCTATACGTTTTATATTCATTGGCACTAGACATCAAAAGCTGATTCGTAATCATCAAGTAAGCCGATTCGTAAGAAAAGGATGAAACGTCAGTAAACAAGCCACTTCCATTGACAGGAGTTAAGGTAGTTGGTGTTTTCATTTGCGACTCATCAAAAATCACAAAATTTTCATCGCTCGTGAGCGCAGGATTAGGAATTAAAACACGATAGTTACTTCCCGATACAACTACTGGAATTTTTTTGACTTCATCCCCTAATACAAAAGCCCACGGATTAGGAGCAACAAAGTTTGAGAATTCGTAGAATGATTTGGCCTCAAACTCATTTTTAGGAATGATCATTTTGGCAAATGACGTTCCTCCAAGGTTGGTGGAATGCGGATATATCATCTCAGTAAAAGCAACTGCCTGATAATCTGAAGCAACACCTAAATCATTAATTAATTGATACCTAATTTTTGTTGTGGAAGAACCTAGACTACTTGGTAATAAATCGTATTTAAAATGATTCATTTGATAACCAGTAAAAACCGTATCAATGATAGTAATATGAGAAGGTCCTAGCTGAACTTCTAGGTGATGGTTTCCCATTCCGTCAAAGGCTGCATTAGACGCTCCAACAGTGATTGATTCCATTTTAACAGTTGGAGCCCCTGGTCCAGTATAAGCATTTGTAGACACCAAAAAATCATCTTGATAATTCACTGCTGATGACATGAACAAACGAGGTCCTAACCAACCTTCACCTGCAGAATAGTTCGAATGCGATAATCCGGCAACCTTATATCCTTCATTATAGTAATTATGACTTGATTTATAGACTTTTCGCATATAATATGCTCGACTGGTATATGCTCCAAAATCGGTATCAACCTCTGCCGTTATTCGTTGGTTATCGACCTCATTATTCCAAGACAAAAAATAGTTGATTGTATCATTATAGAGTGGATAGTAACGATTGGTTACTTCATCAGGTTCATCAAAAAGTAATGAATCTAACCATGTTGTATTTTTTTTAGCGTAAAAAACAATGAAATCGCCGGGATCAAAGCTCCCATCTTCACCACCTTCAATCCAAATATCTTGCTCTTTTTCAAATCCAAAAACTTGGAAATTATCAGGAGCGATAGAACCAACGGGAACACCTGCCGCAGCCAAAAAACTGTAATCTAATCGATAGACACCATCTTCATATATCCTAAAAGAATAATACCGCTGACTGTAATCAATCCATTCGTTCCCATATTGAGCCCGTACATTAAAACAAAACAATAGAACGAAAAAGATCAAGTACTTATTTGCCATAATTATTCATTGTTAATTTTTGGATCGTTCAATTTAAACCTCAACGAAAAAACGTGTGAATAAAGAGCGACAGACACATCACCAATATCTGTGAAGGCGTAATCGATATTTACCCCTTTAAAACCTACACCAATACCAATGTTTGGTTGAAAGGTCAAAGATTCTGATAAATCTGTATTCTTAATCCACTGCATATTTCCTGCTCCAAACCTCAAGGCCACCCATTTTCCATACCCTAATTCAACACCAGCGTATGGATCTACGGAAATTGGATTGGTACGAATTAGTACATTTCTTCTTCCGTCAGTATTTAAAGCCATGTTCACTTCAGACTTAACGTAAAATTCCTTAATAATGTTTGTTTTATATTGGGCACCCATGATAAATTTAGGTAAGGTAATCTCTAAACCATTTTTCGGAATTTCATTACCTGTATTCTCAAAAACTTCAATCATTTCATCGTCCAATGAATAGCGCCAGGCATTGAATGTAGTTGTGACATCTCGTGCTAAAAGTCCGAATTTCCAATGTTCACCCTTTTGATATTTTAAACCTCCATCAATACCAAAGCCCCAGGCTCTAGCAAAATCACCTGCATGTCGATAAACAATTTTAAAATTCCCTCCAAAACTTAAACCTTCAATTGGTAGTTTGCGTGCATAGGAAAAGAGGAAAGCATAATCTCCTACAGAGAAAGTAGTGATATTATCGTAATTGACGTTTAAATCCTTATCCAATAGCTGAGTGGTATTTGCGATGTCATCAACACCCAATCGAATGAAAGTGAAGCCAGCGGTGCTTTTATCATCAATCGGTTTTGCAATCCCGACGTAATCATATTTAGCAATACCGGCGAAATACTCCGAGTGCATCGCTCCTACTTGTAAAAAATCGTTTACATCTGTTAAGCCTGCTGGATTCCAGTAACCAGCTGTTACATCATCAACACCAGCTACAACAGCATTTGACATACCAAGAGCATTTGCTCCAACACCAATTGATAAAAAATCATTGGAATATTTCGGCGTTAAATCGCTTATTTGAGCAAAACCTATTGTACCAACACAGGTTAGTACGAAGAATAGAAGTAGATTTTTCATAATTTTCAATAGCATAAAGATAGGAAATAATAAAACGTCATGCATCTATAACTTTTGTTTTAAAAAAAAATTGTGCGCATTAATCCACTCACGCGATTGTATTTACGCATATTTTAAATTCTGGTTCTTGACTTTTGAAAAAATCTTGAATAAAAATCGAATATAAATCTGCATTTTTGTAGTATGACAGCAATTAAACGTCTCATACCAAACCTGTTTACAGCTGGTAATTTAGTGGGTGGAATATTGGCCATTCTATTTGCTTTAACAGGTCATATTGTATTAGCACCGTACTGTATTTTTATTTCTGCTCTACTTGATTTTTTGGATGGTTTTATGGCCCGGTTACTAAAAGTTCCCAGTGAACTTGGTAAACAATTAGATTCACTAGCTGACATGGTTACTTTTGGAGTGGCACCGGGCATTATTGTTTTTGTCATGCTAGGTAGTCAACTCCCTATTTTTCCAGAGCTTAGTACATTTGGAGAATCTATAAGTTCGTATTACATCAAAGATATCATCATTGACGGAGAAATAATAGTGGAACAAAATGGAATTAGTCCAACGATCATTAATTATGGTTGGCATAAATTTCTACCTTATTTTGCATTTATAATCCCGGTATTTGCGCTATTTAGATTAGCCAAATTTAACATTGATACACGCCAATCTGATTCTTTTATTGGTCTACCTACGCCTGCCATGACTTTGTACATCGCTGTATTGCCGTTACTCTATAGTTCTACAATGAATCAAATAGCATTGGGCGAACTTTCGACGGCTTCTTGGGAATATAGTGCTGCAACTATTATCTCTAACCCATTGTTTTTAATGTTATCTTCCCTTGTTTTGTCAATTTTAATGGTAGCCGAGATACCACTCTTTGCTTTAAAGTTTAAACATTTCAAAATCAAAGGAAATGAAATTCGCTATCTCTTTTTAACAATAGCAATTGCCTTGTTGGCAATTTTATTCTTTTGGGCACTGCCTTTGATAATAATATTATATGTACTTTTGTCGATAATTAATAACCAGTTTGTAAAAGCTAGAACGAATGAAATTTAAAGCGGAAATCGATGTAATGCCTTTAGAGGCTTTGTTAGACCCTCAAGGGAAAGCTGTTAGCCAATCAATGGGAAATTTAGGACTATCAGAAATTACTAATGTTAGAATAGGAAAACACATCCGTATTTTCATAGAAGCAGCATCAAAAGAAGAGGCTGAAGCAAAAACAGAAGAAGCTTGTAAAAAATTATTAGTGAATGAAATCATGGAAGGATATACTTTCACGGTAACAGAAGCAGAATAGTTAAAAGAATTTATATCAAAAAAAATCGCTCATATTTGGGCGATTTTTTTTTGCATTATACAGAAGTTTAATCCGCTTTATTCTCTTCAGCATCGATGTCGTAATTTTTCTTTTTTAATTCGAAACTTTCACCGAGATAAACCTTCCTTACCAAAGGATCTTCTGCCAATACTTCTGCCGTACCTTCCCGTAAAATGCTTCCTTCAAAAAGCAAATATGTTCGATCAGTAATAGACAATGTTTCTTGAACATTATGGTCTGTGATTAATACCCCAATATTTTTGCGCTTTAATTGGGATACTATTTTTTGGATATCCTCTACTGCAATAGGATCAACCCCAGCAAAAGGCTCATCCAATAAAATAAATTTAGGATTTACGGCTAAAGCCCTCGCTATTTCTGTCCTACGTTTCTCTCCTCCCGATAAACTTTGCCCCAAATTTTTTCGAACGTGATTTAATCCAAATTCTTCCAGGAGAGATTCTAATTTTTTATGTCGCTCTTGCTTCGATAAATCAGTCATTTCAAGTACCGTCATAATATTATCCTCAACGGACATCTTTCTAAATACGGAAACCTCCTGTGGTAAATAACCTATCCCCAACTGTGCCCTTTTGTACATGGCATGTTTGGTAATCTCTAAATCGTCTAAAAATACCTTGCCTGAATTGGGGCGAACTAATCCAACTATCATATAGAATGAAGTCGTCTTTCCTGCTCCATTGGGACCTAATAAACCTACAATTTCTCCCTGATTTACTTCAACTGAAACACCTTTAACGACATGCCTTCCCTTGTAACTCTTCTTTATATCTTCTGCTCTTAATTTCATTCTAATAAATCTCTAAAAATCATAAGTGAACATAAATTTCACTCCAAAATTTGCTACCGGGTCACCATATAAATCAACATTGTCCCTATAGGATAAACGCCAAATAGCATCGATGCGTATAAATTTAAGAATATTCTCCAAGCCAGCACCAACTTCGTAATAAGGACTTGTTAGCCTTTGCGAATAAAAAGGTAATAACATTTCTTGATTATGCTTAGCCGAATAAGTTCCTATAACCATTTTACCTGACGCTACAGCCCTAAATTTCAATTTTCTAATCAGCGGAATTCGATCCATAATAAACCCTTGAAACTGATGTTCAAAAAGCACACGAACCCATTGATCACTTATAAACTCATAATAGTTCATTAAGTTGAAGTTATAGGCTTGTAGGTAGTAGGTTTCATTGCCCTGATGAATTTGCAAAAATGGATAGGGTACTTGTCCAAAGATTTTACCAGCGTGGATGGTATAATTCAAACGACCGAGCATTCCGAACCGCGGACGATGAGTCCAAATAAAATCCAACCGATGAAAGTCATACTCACTTTCTAGCACATGCTTTATTCCCCAAGTATGAGTGATGGAAATAATGGGGTATCGCGAGCCAAGTGAGATTCGATCAAATTGCCCCTTCAAAAACTTCTCTTCTTTGGTAAACATGATTTGATTTCGTACCTGAAAGGAAGTCAATGAATTGATTTTATTTGTATCCCCGGACTCTGGGTTTATCCTACTATAATCTGAACTACCGAGGGGAACGTAGTTTTTCCATTCCACAGCGTTAAACGTACGCATGTCAAAAGACCAATCTTTCTCAAATTCGACGGACCCCAGCTTTACCATAGTTAGCTTGTCCAACGGTGCTGCAGACAGGAGTGTACTGAAATTATTACCAACATCTCCAATTGTCGCAATAAGCCCTAACTGATCTATTCGCTTACGGTAGGCAAACCTTAGCATTTCACGAGGACTTTCTTGTAGTTTCCATCGCAGACTGCCTCCATATTTCCAATCCTGATCCAACGTTCCATAAGCCGTAAACCCCGATATTTCAACCTTTTTTGAAAATTGATTTGATGTTCTAACAGAAAGCATCAGTCGAGTACCCTCAACAACATTTCTATTGAAACCAGTATAAATACTACCAAATTCCACCGGCCCGGCCCGCCAAAAACCGGTATACCCCATGTAAGTAAAGTTTTCAAATAATCGATAGGTTTTATTTTGTTTTAATGAATCTACCATTTTAATTACGCCATTTTCCTCTTTCGACAAGTCTGAATGTCGTTCAATTTGCCAATACTCTTCTGAACGGTGGTCTGCACTATCTTCAATTACAATATCTTTCACATAAAAATTAAATGGTTTCACCGCATTGAGCAGAAAATTCTTTCGGGTAACATTCTTATGGATAGTTACACCAATTAATCGTGTATTTTCTTGTTCATTAAATAAATCAAAATCTGCGGTCATTTGCTCTTGAACAAGCATATAGTTGGAGTCAACCATACCATACTGTTGCTCCACTTTAAAATCAGAAACGTAATTGAGGTTAACTCCATTTGGAATTGATGCCTTCAGCAGTCTCAAAGCATATTGATCGTGTGTAATCCACATCTCTCCTTCAAACAATGCGTCCCCTCTCCGTTTTGGGATAAACTTGATATGGTAACAAGGAGTGCCGTCGAGTGTGTCGTTAGGCTGAAGGTAATATTTATAAAATAATTTGCCTTCATTCGCGATTGGACTCATAAACTCTTTGTTAAACAAGCCTATATAATCTTCATAAGCATTTACATTTTGATATAAATCACCCGTAAACTGACCAAGTTCAAGGTTATCAACACCAGTAACACGTGTAGCACGAATAACTTCTTTCTTTTGCTTAGGATTACTTTTATAATAATAATCTGAAAGCGATTCAGTCAATAAAACCGGTAAGTACTTGTCACCATCTGCAGAATCGATATAATTCATGATAAAATCGAACTTCCTAAATAATGGGTTAGACTCGAATCCTTCGGACAAATTATGCAGGTTAAATTGCATCTTATTATAAACCTCACATTCATAAGCCATTAAAGCTTCAGGGTCATTGCGTTTTTTGTTGTTTTTAACTTGACGCAAGATTTCAAAAGCTGGGTTTTCACCTGCCTCAATTACAACGGCGGTCAAATTCATTGACAATTCAGATAATTGAATTGTTAATCCACTAATTACGGTGTCTGTTAATGGAATTTCAATGGGTCGATATCCTATATATTGCAATTTTAAGGTATCATAATGGTAGGGTGATTCAATTGAAAAACTACCCTCAATATTGGTCGCTTCAAAAGTATTGGCACTTAAAAATTTGATCTTGACAAAAGGAATAACTTCCCCCGTTAATGAATCCGTAACCGTACCTGATACCTGAATTTGTCCATAAATATTAGACGATACTTGTAAACAGCATAAAAGTACAAACTTTGTCAACCAATTTCGAATTGATAAAAAATATAGCGGTTTGGGTTCCATCTAATTTTCACTTATTGCAAACCATCCTTTATTCGTTTACGCTCAATATTTTTTGAAATCAGTATTCCTAATTCGTACAGAAACAAAATAGGTATACTTACAATTATTTGCGTAAACAAATCTGGCGGAGTAATAATAGCAGATATTATTAAAACAACAACAAAAGCATGCTTTCTATACTTTTTTAGAAAAGTAGGAGTAACCAATCCCAATTTTGAAAAAATAAAAATCACGACGGGAAGTAAAAAGAATAAGCCTGTAAACAGAACAGTGGTAACTATTGTCTTCAAGTATGAGTTGATTGTGATATTATTTTGAATTGCATCGGTCATTTTCCAGTTCCCCAAAAACTGAACCGATAAAGGCGCTACTACGAAGTATCCGAAAGCCACACCAAGAAAAAACAAGACACTCACAAAAAGAACCAATCCTCTTGCTGACTTGATTTCATTTTGTCTTAATCCAGGTTTTATAAAGGACCAAATTTGATAAAAAACAAAAGGAAAAGCGAGAATAAATCCACCAACAATTGCCATCATTAAATTGGTACTAAATTGACCTGACATTTGGATACTTTGAAGGTTTATTGCTATTTCTTCAGTACAAATTCCAAAAGCCTTACAAAACAATTCAAATATCGGAAAGTCAGGTTTAGCCATCGCTAAAAAGACATTGGTCGTTATCCAATCTGTAAAATAAAAAATAGCAATTGCAAAGATTAAAATTGCAATTACACTGCGTACTAATCGCCATCTCAGCTCCTCCAAATGAGCAAGGAATGGCATATTATTTTGATTTGATTCTGACACCGGGTAAAATTACTACTTATTATTCATTTTAAATCGCTTTTTATCTACTTGCATAGACGATTCAGCGAAAAATTAATTTTGCAAATTTGGGACTTTAGTCGAATATAAGCCATTCATAAAACTTACTTTTTTCACTTTTATTTTGTTCAGCTTCTTTATTATCCTTTTACGGTCATCAGTTTGCTTTACCCATAATTCAGCATAGGTTTTTAAAGTTTCAATCCACACCTCCGCTTCAGCTTTAGCTCGAATCCCAGAATAGAAATCAACGGCATTCATATCTGCAGGCCTATTGGAAAGGCGATTGAAATCCTCTTCATACTGCGTAAAATTTTGCGGTAACATCGGATCATCATAAACTGTTAACTCAAAATGGACATGGGCGTCCATTGTAGCTTTATAAACTACAGCTCCAAAATTTGGTGTATTTTCACCGTCAAATTCTGAAAGTTCACTTCGTTGACTTCTTCGAATTTCCCCATTCTTCTCATCAATAATCCCCCCACCTGCAACAGTAATTTCTGCTTTTGTATTTTTCTCTTTCAAAAAATTAAAAACTTCCAAAATTTGAAGTGAATCAATTTTGCTCAATTCCTTTTTACCGTTATCACGAACTACCCGTTTTAATGCAAAAACATCATCCGATTTTTTATAGGCCAAATTTATATGTGCAAAATTTTCTTCTATCTGTTCAGAAAAAACCTCTTTCCCAAATGAAATATGAAAGATTTGAAAGGATTCATTTCGATCATTTGGCGGAAAAACAAAATCCTGGGTTCTAAAATTAAATTTAGCCCCGTCTTTATAGGTATACACCCCGTTTTCTTCTTCATACTCCATCATGATATATCCCATATTTTTGCGCATATAATCAAGCTTTGCCTCATATTTTATAAGGTTTTCGTGCGCTTGTTCCATATCTTCAATTAATTGTGCTAACATTTTCTTTTGCCCGGATAAAACGCCATTTAAATAAACCAAACGTTTTTGCTCTATATTTTTTTTCTTATCGAGTTTACTCATTGCACTAGTAGGGTGACCTTGATTATCTTGGTAGGAAGTCCCTAAGTTCTTTTTCTTTAGTTTTTTCTTCTTCATCTTAGGCTTCCCCTCGGGCGTGTGCCTTAACTTATCCAACTTTATTTCAGTTTTCTTGATTTGAAGTAATGTACCTTCAATTTTTTTCTCGTACAAATCAATTTGATATTCATAACCACGTTTACCGTAAAGGTCTTCCCGAGTATTTGCAATGTAATAGTTTTCAAGTCTATTCATCAACCTCCAATACGTTGTACCTTCTCCATAAGATGAATCCGGAGATACTAAACGATGCTCATTTTTTCCATAAAGTACATATGCCTTATCTCCTTTATGTATAGCAATTGTTGTCTGCCGCTCGGGGTGATAACCTTCCACATCAATATGTACAAATGTACTGGCATCAGCGGCAGTATTTTGTTGAGAAGAAACAACATCCTTTACGCGAATAGTTGTTTTATTATTATCCTCATCAACATCCTCTTCTATCACAAAACGAAAAAGCCCTTTATCGTCAGGCAATCCCATCGAATAAGGCGTTGTAACCCCACCTTGAATTTCAGCCCAATTTCCACCGTCTCCCACTGCTGACAAATAATCATTACTTGCTATTTCTGGACCTCCTAGTAGCGCGTAAATTTCCTTTGCCCTGGTGTGAACATATTTTTCTTCTGCCATCATGATGGCGTTTAATATCAACATTTGTTCAATCCGTGTATAGCCAGAGTTTAAAATCCCAGCCATTTTATCTGCAATTGTCAATGAAGCAGTGTAGTAACCTTGAACCGTTTTGGCAAGCGTATAATCTCCATTATTTAAAGTTCTTACCGCGTTTTGAGGAGCCTCTTCTAAAACATACTTTTCAAAAATCTTAAGCTTCTCTTTTAAAGGCTCATCTTTTTCATCAGTTGAATTTCGATATTGCAAAACTTGACCGAGTTCCCAAATCGCATAACGTACAGCTAAATCCGCCACAACACCTGGCGATTTCCTGGCGATTTCAGACTCATGAAACATTAACAAGTCCGGCTGCTGAACAATTTGCCGCTCAACGTAATTATAATCCGGCAAAGTATCGTTGATATAAGGAATTGAATCCGTAAACTCAAATAAATGAAATAATTCAGGCTTTAAAACTTCCACCTTACGTGTAATATCAAATAAAAAAGCCCGTTCCTTACCAGTCAAATCATCCCAAGAATCTTGAGAAAATCCAGTTCCTGTCACTAAAAACAGAATTAAAATGTAAAAGTTTTTCATTTAAAATAACATCAATTAATTCACTTTATCAACGCCAAATATAATTTTGGTCACGTAAATGTAGTCAAATTCACAGGTCAAAAACCAACTCATTCATCACTTTATCAACAAGCCATCAGTGAACAGATTATCGAACAAAAAAAAACTGCCACAAATCATCTTCGTGGCAGCATAACCAAATATATCTGTAAAAACCTAACCCTCAAATGGAATCTACACTACTTTATGTTAATGTTTTAAAAAGGTAACCCTATTTTTTTGGCCGCTCCCCTAATTCCACTACGTTCCATTAGCGTCAGGCTTTCCGCACTCGCTTTCGCCCGTCCGTCCGTCTCAGACGGACGGACGGGCGAAGAGCTTAAACAATCGCTCCAATCCTTAGCGGAGAGTGCATCAACTAGTTAACAGTTAATCAACCTCTCCTTTCAATCAATCACTTTAACAGTCTAAATTTAACCAAGGTATTAGCAAATTTTATCAAACAATAAGCATACTTCGTAATTCATCATTATTTAAAATCAGAATATCGAATGTCAATCGCAGAAGACAGAAGTTTGAATCATCCAATAACTCACTTCATCATTCAACATTCGTTATTCGTTATTCATCATTACTTAAACTCAAAATACCGAATGTCAATCGCAGAAGGCAGAAGGTTGAATCATCCAATAATCTCACTTCATCATTCAACATTCTAAATTCGTTATTCATCATTACTTAAACTCAGAACATCGAATGTCAATAGCAGCAGGCAGAAGTTTGAATCATCCAACAACCTCACTTCATCATTCAACATTCTAAATTCGTTATTCATCATTACTTAAACTCAGAATATCGAATGTCGATCGCAGAAGGCAGAAGTTTGAATCATCCAATAGCACACTTCATCATTCAACATTCTTAATTCGTTATTCATCATTCATCATTACTTAAACTCAGAATATCGAATGTCGAATGTCGATTGCAGAAGGCAGAAGGCAGAAGGTTGAATCATCCAACAACCACACTTCATCATTCTACATTCTTCATTCGTAATTCATCATTACTTAAACTCAGAACATCCAATGTCAATCGCAAAAGACAGAAGTTTGAATCATCCAACAACCTCACTTCATCATTCAACATTCTAAATTCGTTATTCATCATTACTTAAACTCAGAACATCGAATGTCAATCGCAAAAGACAAAAGGTTGAATCATCCAATAACCACACTTCATCATTCTACATTCTTCATTCGTAATTCATCATTACTTAAACTCAGAACATCTAATGTCAATCACAGAAGGCAGAAGTTTGAATCACCCAACTACCTCACTTCATCATTCTTCATTCATCATTCATCATTACTTAAACTCAGAACATCCAATGTCAATCGCAGAAGGCAGAAGTTTGAATCACCCAACAACCTCACTTCATCATTCAACATTCTTCATTCGTTATTCATCATTACTTAAACTCAGAACATCGAATGTCAATAGCAGCAGGCAGAAGTTTGAATCATCCAATAACCACACTTCATCATTCAACATTCATCATTCATCATTCATCATTCATCATTACTTAAACTCAGAACATCCAATGTCAATCGCAGAAGGCAGAAGTTTGAATCACCCAACAACCTCACTTCATCATTCAATATTCAACATAACACCAGTGTCTTTTAAACCTTTTTTACTATATTTACCTCTAAGTTAATCCAATAACCCAAAAATTTGAACTCGTTTAAGCATATTAATTCCCTTTGGAAAGCACCTTTTAATACAGTTTTTCTGGTGCTCCTTTTGTTGCTTTCAAGCACAGGGAAGGCTCAAACTTATCCAGTTCAAACTTTTATACAAATTAGTCCCCCCTATAACTCTTATTTACCTGATTATGCTGATCCATTCAGCAACCAAATGCGTGTCATTCTTACGCTAACCGATTTCGCTGTACCTGCCGCCCAAGTTAAACTACGTTTTAGTATTGATGGAAGTGGATACACTATAGTTTCAACAGATATCATTGCTTTTCCAACAATAACACTTTCACCTGGTGTTCCAGTTGAAATTTCTGGAAATGACTTAGCGCCCTATTTAGCAACTGAAAATTTAATTTTCTCCGGGTTATCAGCAGCGGAATATGAAGCTTCTAAAATACTCCCTGAAGGTCCTGCTACTGTTTGTGTTGAAGTCATAGATGTTTCTTCGGCAAATCAACCAGTCATCGGGAATCCTGCTTGTGCCCAGACTTGGTTTGCACTTTTCGACCCTCCCTTACTTAACCTTCCTTTTTGTGGCAACGAAATCTCTACTACAGACCCGCAAGCCGTTTTGTTTACATGGTCACCCCTGCACATGGCATCGCCTCTCGCTGGCCCAACACAATATATTTTTGAATTATTTGAAATTCGTCCTGATGGCAGCGACCCGAATGTAGTGGTGGAAAGCTCGTTGCCCATTTATATCGAAATGACCACTAATTCTATGGTCAATTATAGTATTCTTCAACCTCCACTGCAATTAGGAATGTCCTATGTTTGGCGTGTTCAGGCCATAGATCCTTCTGGTAGAGCTTTGTATCGAAATAATGGTTATTCCGAGGTATGTACTTTCACCTATGGCTCTGTTGCTGGAAGTTTAATTGACGGTGTTTCATTAGAATTAAAGGCTAATGGAACAGGAGTAAGACAGGGTTTTGCTTGGTGGAATGGTAGCGATTTATTTGAAAACTATGAATTAGAACTCCGGAAAACTGGAAATGATGATTACGCTTGGTTCCCCTATTCTACTGAAAACAAATCTCTCAAAATTAATAATCTCGAACCAGAAACTCAATACGAGTGCCGGGTGAAAGGAGTAACCGGAAGCGCTTCTTCCGACTGGAGCAATACGGCAACTTTTACTACTCAAGCCAAAAATGATTACGCTTGTGGCAGCACTGCACTACCAGCAGTCTCCCCTATAAACACACCGCTTGTATTTTTATTACCCGGAGACATTGTTGCTGTTGGCCAGTTTGAAATGGTTATTTATTCGGCTGAGCCCGCTTTTGAGCCCGGTAGATTTAATGGGAGAGGAAAAATCAACATTCCTTTTATGCTCATGAATATGGGCGTTAAATTCAACAATATTTATATCGATGAGGACATGGTGATGCGCGAAGGAAGGGTCGAGGCTCTCAGTCAAGCCATGGATGAATGGATTGACGAAAATAGTCGAATTACAATTCCAGGCATCATCAACGAAGATGGGTTTTCATTTAATGATGATTCTACCATTACCGTCTATTTCGGAGATAAAGAAAGAACGTATGATTTTCCTAAAAGTGGAGGGCCTCTTGTCTTTGAAGATGAATCAGGACTTATTTACACCGTATATCCTGACGGAACCATTGAAATTGATGGATTAATTTCTTGGGATGAAGATGTTTTGGCTGCTCGGGCGGATCATCAAATTATTTTCAAACCTTCAGAAAATCAAGTCTATGGTTTTGATGCTAAGCAATATGACCAATGGTCCAAACACTATCCCTGCATAAAACTTCAAGACAATAGTCTTTACTTTTCCTCTTATAAATCCGTAGCCTCTAATCAAACAGACCTTGTACACGCCATCATCAGATCAGAAGAAGGAGTTGATAATCCAGCATTCATATATGCTGATGGAACGCCCCTTGACGCAAGATCAATTAACGACTCTACTTACGAAATTACGGTTGGCAACACACTCACCTCCAAGTTTATTTATGCCTTAGACGATTATGGCCTAAAAATAGGCAAACTCAATTTAAGTGTTTATGCCAATAAATCGAAACAATTAATCGTCATTCCTGTCAATGAAGCTTCAATACCCGAAGACCTTGAAGCAAGTCTCAATACCATCTACGGTCAAGCTTGTATTAATTTTGAAGTTTCAATCGCAGATGAGTATGAAAATTTAACTTTTGACGCTAATGAAAACGGTCTTGAAAGTCCATCTACCAGATTAATGAATAAATATTCCTCAGAGATGAAAATGCTCCGAGATGTTTATTTCGATTCGCACGAAAAAGTAAACAATGCTTACTACCTATTTATTGTTCCAAATTTCGACAGTGATTTAGACGGATACATGGTCCGTGGCAAAGCCCTTGGATTTATAAAGTCAGGTGAACCTGCTCAAACATACGCTCATGAACTTGGTCATGGTGTTTTTGGACTTGAGCACACCTTTCCTACCATTCCGCAAGCGACGACAAATAACCTATTAGACTACACTGTCGGAGCCACCCATCTAACCCATAAACAGTGGTATGATATGCAGCATTTTACACCTGTCTTTTCTTTTTTGGATAATGAGGAGGATGGGAGTGCATATAGGGATATTAAAGAACGTCTAAGGTTTTATAATGACGATGATAACCTATGGATAAATATACCTGAAGGAACTGCTGTTCCTCTCTTAGACGGCACACCTTTAATCATCGATGGAGCCAATAAAGCAGTATTCGATATCAATGGCAAAGTGTATAAGTTCATGATCGAATCAACTGTATACAGACCTTTTCTTGCGCAATCTTTGAGTGGAGATCAAAATTATTATTGCGGTTATTATTCGCCCGAACAGCTAGACTCCATCAAAACTTTGCCTAAAAATTCAGAGGAAAAAAACAATTTCTTAAAGAATGAACGCTTTAAAGGGTTTTCAGATTTAAATCCTTCAACAACCGTTTTCACTAAAGCTCCAAAAATTCAATATGGCGCTTATACTGATTGCTATTGTGTATGGACGTGGAATGAAGATACCACAATTAATGCTCATCAATATGCCGAATTAGACGCATGGTATTATCCTAAAGATTACAAACATGTGATTAACATTGATTCAGTCACTTATTCTAATTGTACGGAAGGAACTTGCATTGACTATGACGCTTATGATATTGATGGCCCTGCTGAAATGCTTTTTGTAGGCCTGTCGAAGGAATTGGATTTATCTACTTTGGAACTAGATTCTCTAGCTGAACTCGTACAGCATCTTAATACAACAATTGGAAGCCAAACCTTTGCATTTTATGCTGATATGGGTGTTCAGTATTCTAATGGAAGAACTTATTGGCATTCAATGGACGACCCATCAAAAATTACGCACAACGGGGATATAGTTGACTTTTTTAAAGATTTTAACATCATTAGCAAGCCAACGTTCGATGTTTACTTTAATAAGGTATCTCAAGGAGATGATTACTATGACATTGTTTTTTCACCCAGAGACCTTTGGAACGGAATACTTGCAACCTATAACGTCAATACAATTGATTACACCAGTTTCCCAATTCCACATGTCAAAAATTGGATGCCTCCAGTACCTGGCCCCATGCTGGAAGTGATGGATTATATTGAGGAATTGTACAATTTTCAGGCAGCACAAAATCCGGATATCGTTGGTCTTCCTGAATATGATAAAATACCTTGGTTTGTGGGAGATGTGAGAGCGCAGCCAACAGTTTGGCTCAACACAAAACTACTGCTCAGAACCAATATCATTACCTGTTTTTGGCTTTTGGGAATGTTTGAGCCGTATGAGTATGATTTTCTTGATCTAATCATGCGAGATCAGGTTAAAATGCATCAGGGAGCAAGCTTCTATACAGCGATAAAGCAGGCTGAAGCATCAGGAAAAGCCTGCTCAATTTATTCAGGAAATGAATATGACCAGTACATTTTAAGGTACGATGCTGATTGCGCATTTTTCATAGGTTTTGAGTACTTCAAAGCTTATGCTGAAATGCTATTTGAACCGGCAATTGTTGCTGTGACAGTTGCCAAGATGCAGAAAATGGCAAGCTCATACAAAGGATTTAATTCTTCTAAAAACATTGATGATATATTTTCAGGAGGAAATAATAATTGGATACTGGCTAACGGGGTGGATGATGCCTTTGATGTTCTGTTAGATGGTGCAAAAGCATTTGATGATAATGTGTTAGATATTGCAGAAGTAGGACTTAAGAACTGGAAGACATTTCAAAATAGAGTTTCTACACAATTAAAAACGCTCTATCCAAATAGTAAAATTGGTAGTCAAATAACATTGGACGTTACTTATATTGAAAATGGAGTAACGAAAGTGAAGACGATAATCCCTGATGATTTAATTCAAATAGAAGTTAACGGGATTAAGAAATATAAAATTATTGATGCGAAAACAAGTTCAAAAGATTTGGTCAATAAAACAGATTTAACAAGTACTTGTACTAAAAACCAAAAGGATATTTACCCTCTAGTTGACGGAGGAGGAACTCATAATGGAGTAACTATATCTAAGGTAGAAATGAGAGGTAGTAATGCTGTTAATGCTTTTGAAGGGAGTGGTGTTGACTTCATAAATGGCAAATCACAAATACAATTAGAAACAGGTGTTGAGTTTTGGGTAAATAGTTCAACAACAGATTTTACGCAATATTTAATACGACCAAGAATTAAATAAATGGATTACAAAGAAGTTAAGCAAAAATTAAAGAAGGAGTTTACAACTCTTCTAAAACCAAAAGGATTTAAGTCGAAGGCGGATCATCAAGGATGTTCTTTTTTTTGTGAAAAGGATAAGCTAATCTTAAATTTTGGTTATGGCGTTGAAAACTATATTGATGAGTTCAAAACAGGTGTATTTGGTAGTGTATGTTTTAAGGAAATTGCATCTACCAAGAAAATTGCGTTGAATCAGGAAGGTTTGTCAGCTACAGTAATGCTTCAAAAAGATGATTACTTCCAAGATATTAACTATCGTTTTGTAATAAAAACAGATGATGACATTGCAGAATGGATGAAAATAGTTGCTGATTTTTATTCTAAAGTTGCAGAACCCTTTTACAATAAATATAGCACTGTTGCAGACATAGATATTTTACTTAATTCAGACCCTTCCAAGAGAGTTCCTGAATTAAACGATTTGGGAGGACATATTATTACAGGGCTTATTTCAGCGAAACTAAATGACAATCCTAATTATGGAGAGCTGAAGGCATATTATGAAAAAGAAGTTGATGCTAAATTTCAAGGGCATTTTCTATATGATAATTGTAAACAAGTTATCAATTATTTAGATAATCACTCTATTGAAGAATTGAATGAAATAACTAAATCTACCCCACCATCCTAATCTTCCCATCCAATAGATCTTTCATGCGCTTTTTAGTCAGCATAGAGTTGATCATTTTAATAAGCGCGTTCTTTTCATCTTCGTCCAATTGATTAATGAGGGCTAGCTGTTCGTTTAATTCTTTGTCCTGAATATCTACAGCAGTGTTTTCATCTTCATTGAGCAATTGATCAGCACTCTAGTCAAAAACTTTCATGAGCCCTTGTACAATTTCAATAGAAGGAGAAAGGTGTCCGTTTTCCATTTTAGGGAGATGAGTAGAATGGATGTGTATTTTTCGACCAGTCGGTTTGCTTTACGTAATGCCTTTACTTTTAAGGAAAACTATATGTTTGACAAAAGAATTTCCTTCAAATATACCGAATAATACAGGTTTTTGTTATTTATTTTCTTTATTACATAAGTGTATTGTAATAATATGAAATTATAATTTATCCTGATTTGCAAGAAGGTATTAAAGAAAGCTTTAAACAGCTTTGCTGTCTAAAACCGGTCTTTAACAAATTATTCCTTGAAAAGTAGGTCGTGAAGCCCCCCTGATTGTTATGCAATTAGCATTAGGGTATCATATTCCATTTAAACCCTAAAGCGTAGCCACATTTTTATTAAAGAAGTCTTTGAATTTTTGCTTATTAAGAATTATTTAAAAGAACGCTGTCCTAAACTAGTTAACTCTCCCATCAGTCTTAGACTGACACGT
>NZ_LYPF02000019.1 GCF_001661595.2 Crocinitomix algicola | reverse complement strand
GTTTGCATCAGTAACGGTTACAGTATAAACTCCTGCTGTTAAATCTGTGGCTGTGGCTGCTGTTTCACCATTCGACCATAAATAAGTATAAGGTGCGGTGCCGCCTACTGCAGATACAGTTGCTGAACTTGTTCCTCCAAAACAGGCGATTGATTCTGCTGTAATTGAACTGGTTAAGGCTGCTGCTGGTTCAGTAATTTCAACTTCAGCAGTAGATTCGCATCCATTTGCGTCAGTAACAGTTACGGTATAAACTCCTGCTGTTAAATCTGCGGCTGTAGCTGCTGTTTCACCATTCGACCATAAATAAGTATAAGGCGCGGTGCCACCTAGCACAGAAACTGTAGCACTCCCAGTTGAACTACCTTTACAAACGACATGCTCTTCGGCTACCGTTAGTTCATATTCAGGATGAACAATTATGCTTATTGTATTTGATTCTCCCGCAAAAAAATCACACCCTTCATTTCTTGCACATCGAACAAAATAAGTTGATTCAGTAATTACTCCAGGATCATAAGTTGGTCCATTAGCACCTGGAATTGGTGACCAATATGGGTCATCCTCATAAGGAATTGTGAGCGTATCACTTTTTATCCACTGATATTCCACTGGTCCTATACCACCACTTGCAGGTTCAATACTGAATAATAAATCAGGATCAAATGGACCACAATTCTCTTGATTATCTCCAATTTCTCCAGCATTTGTCACATTACAGCACGGTGGAGCAGACAGTGTTTTGGAACCTTCCATCACACAACCGTTAGCATCCGTAACGGTTACTGTGTATGTCCCTGCACTTAAACCGACTGCTGTTTGTGTAGTTTGACCATCCGACCATAAATAAGTAAAAGGTGCAGTTCCATCTAAAATGGACGCTGTAATCGCTCCACCATCTATCTCTTCGCAAGTTGGATTAGATTTTATGAATTTTATTTCCGCCATTTCGCACGTTACACAACCACCAGCTGTAGTCAATGCAACCGCTCCCACACCAAAAGAATCACCAGATCCGTGGGGTGAACAAACAGTTAATTCTATATTTGTACCATCACCAGGAACATCAGGAACAGTAATCGCATATAAGGAAGCTTCATTTCCAGCATTTTGTTCAGTAAATGATTCTGAATAAGTTGCAACCACAATCCCTTCATCGTTTGTAACTTCGACATCAATACGTACAGTTCTGACATCATCTTTTTCGTGAATTGGAATATAAAGATCTATATCTCGACTTATTAAACTTTCTCCTACTAAAAGAATATCTGTAACACAATCATCTGTTCCCCATGCAGAATGCGTATAATGTAATTCCCGATTAAACGTTTTGAAAGAAGAGGAAGAGTTTTCATCAGAAAGTCGTTTAATATACAAGGCGGTACTCAATATATCGCAATAACCGGCGTCGACCACACAAATCGACTCAGAAACACCTGGAACCAAAACACGGTAAATTTTTTCAATTGATCCACCAGGCGATGTTTGTTCAGCGATTACACCAGGTGCCGTATAAACAGTGCCATCAACTTCAATTTCAATTGAACTTGGCAATATGTGCCATCCACAATCGGTGTTCTGAAGCCATACTTCTACATACATGCTTAGCATACCGCTCGTATCTTCTACTGTCATGCAAGGATCGATATAATCTTCCATTCCTTCAATCTGAACATCATACTCAATTCCTCCATCAACACTACAGTCATTGAATTCATCTACATCAAGTGGATCTGGTTCAGTTATCGTAATCGTAATATCATTTGACACTCCCTCGAAATCTTCGCAACCAACATTTCTAGCACATCTTCTGAATATAGTAGTTTCCGTAATTAATCCCGGAGAATATTCTTCTTCGTTGGCCCCAGGAATTAAGGTCCATGAAAACACATCTGGTGTTCGTTTTATCCAAACATATTCCACCGGTCCAATTCCACCTGTTGCTGGAGAAAGACTACTTATTGTTTCAGGTATAAAAGCGCCGACATTTGTTTGATTAAATCCAATTTCTCCTGCATCCGTAACATTTACACATTCAACCGACTCAAAATCAACATTCGCTGTGTGAAATGGTACATTTAAAATCGAAGCACTTGCATCGTTATGAATCAAAGAAGCCACAGTAATTATGGCGATTCCAAAACAAAAACGTATAATCTGCATCATAGTAGGTTTTTTTTTATGCAAAAATACGAAACTCACACAACTATAGATAAATACCGCTTTTTAAAAGACGAAATTGTTAGTAATTTCGACGAACAACATAAAGCCAATCGGTGAGACATCCAAAAAGAACCGCGAAAGGCTAGTAAAAACAGTAACCACAGGAAAATCAACCTATTAAAAACATTTCAAATAAATAAAACTATAACCCGTTATAAAAGCTACTAGTTGTGTGTTTTTTGTGATATTTTGTCAATTATAAGGTGATATTGTTTTTATTTTATCAAATCCAATAGTTCGAAACAGATATTATCCACCTCTGCCCTTTCACTGTGCGCAGCTGATAAATTCGTTAACACAACAACCCCAGTTTGATTGGCCGTCTTAAATCCCAAAGAAGATGTAAAACCACCAGTACCGCCATTATGCCAGAACGTTTTTTCTTGTTCATCATTCGGTCGAAGAATATGCCAACCAAGGCCCAAAGCCATTCCTTGGTTTATTAAAAAAGTTTGTTCACGTGTTAAAGCCAAGGCTTTATTCTCATCGTTAAAGTGAGCTAAAATGTATTTTACCAAATCAGCACAACTTGCAACCAAACCTCCGGCTCCCTTGTAGGTTTGAAAAGTCCAATTGGCAACTTCTTTACCGTCTGCACCAATTCCTGGATAAGTGGTTTTAAGATCATAGCCAATTGCTTCAAGACCATATTTTTCTAAAACAAACTTCCTTAATAATTCTTCAAAATCTTCATTTTGCGATCGTTCTATGGCATACGATAATAGACTCATCCCTAAATTGGAATACAAATACTTTTGTTTCCTTTTAACCTTGAATTCATTCATGAGGTATTCATCCATTAACGCATTGGTAAATTCGGAATATGGATTCTCAGGGTTCTTTAACAAACACGGTGTAATATTCTCAGAAAGTCTTGGTAAGCCCGCCGTATGATTAGCAAGGGCAAGATAACTTACTTTGGTGCGTTTATTAAATTTGAACGGAAAAACGCGGTGAATATCATCATTAATCTTTATTTTATTGCTAAGCACCATTTCGGCAAGTAACGTTGTCGTAAAAGTCTTTGTTATCGAACCAATCTCAAAATAAGCATCCGATAGCTCTTTCACCTCTATCCTTCCCTTATTTCTATAAAACCCATAATATGAGGGCAACCCATCTTTCAAAATTGCAATTGAAACCCTTACCCCATCAGGCATTGCGTTTGTTTTGGATTCAACTAATTTGAAAACAGAATCTTGATTGACCTGACCGAATAATGCGTTCGATATAACAAAGGCAGTAAAAAATAATGTACGTAATAACATCTGGGTTCGATTTAGCCCTACAAAATAAAAATTTTAATCTAAAACCTACTGAAGCCATGCAATTATTAAATCCATACATGCATTTCTTTAATCACTTTTGAAACTGTTGTTGAAAAGAAATTTCTTTGAAATAGAAAAACAAAACCGATGAAGAAAACTTTTTTAATTGCCGCATGTGGGGTTAGCATGCAACTTTTTAGTCAAAGTCCTATTTACATTGATCAGGATGCAACTGGTACGAACGATGGAACCTCTTGGGAAAACGCCTTTACATCTTTTGAAATGATTGAAGATGTTTTGGCTCACGGAAGCGAAATTTGGATGGCAGAGGGAATCTACAAAATTACTGGTGCCACAGAAACTAGTGCTTTTGCATGGTTTACTGATTCTGTTAAAATATATGGAGGTTTTACAGGAACAGAAGAAAGCATTGACGACCGGGACTGGTTGAATCATGAAACCGTATTCTCCGGGGAAATAGGTGTTGATGGGGATGAGTCCGACAATATGAACACCGTATTGTACGGTCCCTTAGAAGAAGATTTTCCTATGACCTATTCTTTAATTGACGGAATTGTAATTGAAGGAGGAAACTCCAAGAATGTGGGCTTTTTACAAAACTATGCAGGTGGTGGTATATTATTAGGTTACAGCCCGGGAGACGTTCATTTCCGTAATTGTACTGTCAGAAATAATAGAGCTCGATCAGGAGCAGGCGTCTATATAACGGGCGAATATGTAGCCGACCTGAATATAATTTTTGAAAATTGTCGATTCTAAAACAATCGTTCAACATCTGGTGCTCCTTTTGAATGTAATACGAAAGGAAACAACCTCACAGTTTCATTCCTGAATTGTTTATTTGATAATAATGAAATATTTGACAACCCCGACTTCTCTGTTGGTTGGTCTGGACACGGTGGCGTACTTCTTGCTGAAGATGGCGGCAACCTCGATATACAATTCAATAACTGCACTTGGGCAAACAATACCAACGCTGGCACTGGCGCATTACATACCATGCTACCAATCTACCGAAGAAATGCCGGCGGAACAGCAGAAGTGACATTCAGAAACTGTATTTTTAACGAGAATGATAATGCAGCAAACAATTTCCAAGTTGGATGGGAAGATGTAGATAACACAACTGACGATATGGATGTCAATATCGATCATAGTTTATTTCAAGACACAACCGGTTTGCGTTACACAAGTGCAATCAACCTCTTTAAAGAAGATGCATTATTCGTTAACCCCGCAGCAATGAACTATACATTATCAGATGATTCACCCGCTATAAATGTGGGTAATACAGAGGCGGTAATCGACTTTATTCCATTAACCGATCTAAGCGGAGCGGTAAGAATTCAAGGCGGAATAATCGATTTAGGTTGTTACGAAAGCAGTATAGTTGATGATTTAGGAAAAGACCATTTAGCACCACTTCAAATCAGTTTATTTCCAAATCCAACAAATGGACAAATTCAACTAAAATCCACTGAAAAAATTCAATATGTCGAAGTTCTCAACCTTTCCGGAGAGAGCCTGTTAAAAAGCACAGCAACCACCATCAATTTAACCTCATTTTCCGCAGGAATTTATCTCATACATATTTATACCAATAATGCTGTTATTCAACAAAAAATCATAAAAGAATAATCACAGAAACCCTCAATTTAACAGCCTTTCTATTCACAGAAAGGCTGTTTATTTTTCAAGATTATCCAAACAGCAAACATAATCAACCAATCAGTCTACCCTGCTTATTTTAATAATTTCTAGGCCACCTTATCCCGTCATTCGCTATAGTTGCCTACTGTTCGGCAAGTCCAACCAACCCCACCTTTCCAGTTTCCGTTGGTCACTGTCAGTTGTTGGGTTGGCTATGCCAATCAGTGCGGCAAGCTGCCGCTGCTACCGGGGGTGGGGAGATTTAACTTCTTCAAAAACCGGTTTTGTTAATTTGCAACTGTATTTTTACAGTTCATTTTTCATCAACCATTTTGAAACACTAAGAACGAACTTATTGCTTTTAAGGCCATTTTAAACCATTAAAAAAGAGGTCCCAAAAGAACACCTTCATTATTATTTCATTTCTTAATGCCGCTATTACTTTTAAAATCAATTTATTACAATTTGAAAAATTCAAATCAGCAATTTTGGAACATTAGCCATTTTTGATACATTACCCGTTAATCCGAATACCTTGTCCTAGAATTAGTTGTAACCTGCTCTGCTCCGCCAGGCATAAAACCCTTCGAATAATTGTTCGTTTGGAATAACCTAATAACCTACTCATTGATCGAATGCCAACCCTAAGGCATTTAGTTGTTTTATACCTTTGTGTCCAATTAAAAAAATCCGTTTCATAACATAATTCAGTTTAAATGATTGTATCTTTGATAGTATCAAATGATAGTATCAAAGATGAAACCACCTTACGAAATAACATCTTCTATTTTAAAATTAATAACTTCTATTTCAGAGAAAATAGGAGAAGTAAATGCTAATTTATTAAACAGACCTTCACCTAAATTGAGAAAACAGAATAGAATCAAAACTATTCATTCTTCGTTAAAAATAGAAGGAAACACACTTACAGAGGAACAAATAACAGCACTTCT
Organism: Crocinitomix algicola; assembly: GCF_001661595.2. Classification (GTDB taxonomy): domain Bacteria; phylum Bacteroidota; class Bacteroidia; order Flavobacteriales_D; family Crocinitomicaceae; genus Crocinitomix; species Crocinitomix algicola. The sequence goes on along the minus strand of NZ_LYPF02000019.1, from coordinate 130,811 downwards.
TGAAAACAAAAGAGTTATTGGACCTAAAAAAGATGTTATTGAAGTTTTAAATGCAATCAAAATCTATGAAAATTTAGAAGATTACAATCCGTCTAACGAAAAATCTTTTTTAAAAGCACACCAGTACTTAATGGAAGGTTTAATCGAAAATTCTGGAAAATATAGAAATCAAAGTGTCGGAATTGTAAAAGGCTCTAAAGTTGAGCATTTAGCACCACCATTTGAAAATGTGCCAAATTTAATGAAAGACCTTTTTGAATATTTGAAAAAGTCTGATGAAATTGAGTTAATTAAAAGTTGTGTTTTTCATTACGAAATGGAATTTATACATCCGTTTTTGGATGGAAATGGTAGAATGGGAAGATTATGGCAAACTTTAATTTTAATGGAAAAATATCCAATATTTGAATTTTTACCTTTTGAAACTTTAATTAGTAATGAGCAGGAAAAATATTACAAAGCTTTGGCTGAAAGTGATAAATCTAGAAAATCAACTAAGTTTATTGAATATATGCTTAATGTAATTGACATTTCAATAAGTCAACTATTAGATTTTAATAATCGGACGTTAAATGAAAAAGATAGATTAGAATATTATATTTCATTAAATAAAACAGAATTTACAAGAAAAGATTATATGGATATTTTTAAAGACATTTCATCAGCAACTGCAAGTAGAGATTTAAAAAAAGGAGCTGAGTTAAATTTATTTGAAAAAATAGGAGAAAAAAACAAAACAATCTATCGTTTAAAATAACAGGGCACAACAACTTTTAATGAACTCAACTATATAATGTGTTATTTTTCAGAACATTAAATTTCGTTTTTATCAAAAGCTCCATTTGGCATATTACCCGGTTTGTTTTTTTGAGTGATGGAAGGCATTTTTAATTTTCTCCTTTAAAATGCCGTTTAAGTCCGCTAGCAAGAAAAAATAATGAAAGCTGCGGATGAGCAAAACACAAGGGTGGGCAATTAAAAACTAAAAAACCAACCCGATCCCGTACATACGGGAGAACGGATTGGAGTTTGATTTTTTATTCATCAGCAGGGCTTGAGGAAGACCTTATTCAAGAAATATCAAATTCACAGTATCACTTAATGACTCAAAATTACTAGTTCTTTTAAATTGATCTATTTTTGTTAACTCGTTGAAAATGCACAAATTATTTACACTCTCTAAAATAGAATCGGGATATTCTGGATTTGTCAAATCATAATGATAGTTATCCAACAAAATTACTTCACCCGTAAATTCAGCAATAATATTTAATTTTTTATTTTTATTACGATAAAGGTGTTTTGATACGATACTATTATCATCAACATAATGATAAAGTTCTTTTTCAAGATCATTTAGCCCATGATTAGTTATACTCAACAATAAATCGTCTTGAAAATACAAAGAGTCACTGCCTAATTCTTCTTCAAGATATTCGTTATTTCTAATAATATTACCCGTAGCTCCTCTATTAGAAATAAATATTATTGTATCACTACCTACAACAATTTTCTTCGATTTTATATAAAAAAACCCATTCTCATAATGTTCTAATTCGTATATAAGACAAGAATCTTTTAATTTAACAAAAGAGGGCTTTATTCTATCTGAATTAACACAACAGATTAAGCAAAAAGCTAGCCCTAACAATCCTAATATTCTTTTCATTTATTCAATTATTCTATCGTGAGTACTTGGGTATTCTTTAAATTTTTCTGTTCGCTTATCTACGAACCCAGTTATGTGAACTTTTACTACATTATCATTAACGGAATTTGCCAAATTGATTGCCCCTTGAACAATAAAAGCTACCTCGTAATCTTTTACCTCCCTCTGTTTAGCATAACTCATAATACCATATACACCATCATCAAGACCAAGACCATTCCCCTTACCATATAGAGGACTACCAGCAATTTCATTTGAATGAGGCAAGCCTAGACCATGTCCTCCTTCATGTATTGCTGTGGTTCCGTCTTGATCCTGTCTTCTTCCAGCTCCAAGAGCTAATTCTCTTGCTCCTCCATTAGCTGTAGTTTTCATTCTCCACTCACCAGCATTAGCGAGAGTTGGATCATATACTAACTTATTAGCAGTTGGATCATCCGCTAGAGCTTTATCAACATCTTCCATAGTCTCTAAACCAATAAACCCAATATCAAAACTAACAGTCCACTCAACTCCATCATCATCTGTAATAATCCAATCCTTTTTTTCAAAACCTGATTCAGCCATTTTGGTTACTTCAGCTTTGAAAGTTTCTCCTGCAAAATATCCTGAAGTAAATGTTCTGTCTTCAATAATTGCTTGACTTTTCATATTAGGATCACTAGTGTCATAGTAAAACTTCTGTTTTACTGTTATAGTCTTATTCTCTTTGTCTACTGTTGCGATACCATCTGCACCATTTGGATCAATAAAGTAAATAGGATTATTATTATAAGCAACATAAGGTGATTGATTAGGATATCGACTCATGTGTGGATCTAAAGAAGTCCATCTTCCAATTCTAGGATCATATTGCCTGTATTCAGTTGTATACTCACTTCCAGCAATTTCTTTAACTTCATCATCCTTTTCCATGCCATTAAAGCCATAGCGGTATTCAGGTGTGTTGTCATTACGATTCGGCAACATCATCCCAAACGGATAATAATCACTTTGAGATACCACATCTGCAATATAATAATCCACAACGCCACCTTCAAGTGGTTCTGCTCCCGGTTCTGAATCTGGCAGTTGAACTTGTAACTTCCTGTCAGTCACCACCTGTAAAACGTTTCCTAAGTGGTTGGATAATTCATACATCTTATCACCTATAACTTGGTTATAAGTCATATCTTCTAAATCAAATTCAGGATCGTAACTTGCAAGCACCATTAATTCTGGGCTTTCAAGTCCTAATCTACTACTACCATAAATACTTCGTTCTGTCAAAGTCAGTTCTTTGTATGTTTCTGTTTCGTTATCTGTTAACGTATAGGTGCTCATGACATTGCCTTTATCCGACATTTCATTTTGGCTAACCCTGTGGGCGTCTCTGCTTCTATTATATAAAAATAAGAATAAATAAGTAATTTGCGTTCAACCTCCATAAATTGCATCTATACGAGAAGTGAAATTTAGGAAACGTTTGACAACCGCTGCAACGCAGCTACATGCGGAGCAACTTTGATCGAAAAAGACGATAAATATCCTCAAGATTAGGTTTGGAATAGACTGTTATTAATTGCTATTGAATATTTACTAAAATAGTTATATTTTTAGTTTGAGTAAGCAAGTGCAGAATGTGTCCGACCAACGACTGATGAATATCCAGCGTGGCGAGTTTCTTTTTTATGTAATAAAGTTATCTTATATTTGTATAATCACTGTAATCATTGACGTAAATGGGTAATATATTAGACATTGGCAATAAAATAAGTTCTTTGAGAAAAGAAAAAAAATGGTCTCAAGGGGATCTTGCAAAAAACATAGGAGCATCTCGCGAAATTATTGGTAAGTATGAGCGAAATGAAAACCTACCTTCAATAGAGATGATTATTAAAATAGCTGATGCTTTTGCCGTAACTTTAGATTACCTTGTCGGAGAAGGTCAAAACGCAAAGCTAGATAAGCAAACCTTGCAACGCATTTTGGACATACAGAGTATGGATGATCAAAAGCGTAAAACACTATTTGACTTAGTGGATACTTATATCCGTGATTTTAAAACCAGACAATCATACGCATCATGAAACAAGTAACAGTAGACATACCTGATGGGCAATTCGATTTCGTTATGGAATTACTTAAAAAACTTGGATTGAAAGCCCAGGATAATTTCAACGTACCATTATGGCAACAGGAAGAAGTGACTAAACGATTAAAACATTTAAAAGAAAATCCGGATTCAGGAATTGATTTTGATAAAGCTATGGACGATTTAGAGAAAAAATATGGCTTATAAGCTCATCACCTCTCCAATCGCTGATAAAGATGTTGAAAAAGCGATTAAGTATTATATCGAAACCAAAACTGAACTCGCAAAAGCTTTTTTAAAAGAGGTTAGAGCGGTTAAAAAATATCTGATTAAAAACCCTAAGAAAATTCAAGTACGTTATAGCAACGTAAGAATCGCATTTCTCAAAAAATTTCCCTATGGTATTCATTTTGTTTTTGAAAATGATACGATTGTAATTGTCGGGATTTTTCATACCTCAAAGAATCCGAAGAACTGGAAAGATAGATCATAAACCCCACACAGGAAAATAGGCATTCCTCCGCGGCCACTTTGTCAGGCTTTAGCCTCAATGCGCTGGCGGTGCGGTCTCGGCTAAGTCCATCACTGTCAGCCTAGGACTGATGTTTTTCCTATTCCAACACACCAGTACTTCCCAGTAGCGGAGTATTTCGCTTTCAATCGGCAAGCGGACGGCCTAAGCCATTATTTTGCCATAGACTTATGCTATGTCAAAATAATGGCGTTAATGTCTTAAACGTGATTAAATCCTGTTTTTTTAAGCACTGGTAAGTGATATAAAAAATCGACGATTTTTTTCTGGTGACAAAGTTCGCCAGCAAAAAATTGTCCTAGGCAGCGCCACGCCGATTGAGTGGAAAAGTGCGTCTAGGACACGTCTAACCGCGAACCAAAAAAAGCGAAGTGCCAAACTACCGGCTTGGCTCGAAGCGTGCGAATGTGAGGAGGACCTGACAGTGGGAACCCCGTACTTACGGGGTGGAGCTGGCAGTGCTGTTTACAGTTGGCAGATTTTTAGTGTCGGATTTGTGCGCCCCAACCCGACGAACCGCTTGGTGAGCATAACAGAAGCGAGGGCGAAGAAATTTTTATTAAGCAAGGGCAACCTATCGGCCTTAGGCTCACTGGTTGTTTATTTACCCTTGATTTATAACAAATTTATTCTTCAGTGGTTTTTTTTGAATGCCTTAACTTCCTTTTTTCTATTTCGAGCCATCTCATGTGTGGAAATATTCCAATATGGCATATGAGAAATATTCCTATTTAAAGTATCAACAACTTTAAACAACAAAACTGACGTATCTCTTGTAAGCGTATCGAGAAATTTCAAATTATTAATCCCAGCAAAAATCACTTTTCTATAAGATATATCTTCTTGATAATTTGCGCCATAACCATAACTTAAGTCTAATTCATAATCATAGAAGGTCTTTGGAATTAGTCCTCCTTTTTGGAATTTATTCGCATAGTTAATCGATTCCTCTACAATTATATTGACATCCCTTTTGTGTTCGCTACTATGAACTTGATCAAAAAAGGAGTTTTCGTTGTTTGAATCTATAACATCTGCAGAATCGCAAGACGTCATAAATAAAATTAAACCGAGAGAAATCGTAAATATTAATCGTTTATCCTGCATTTTTCAACTCCTTTCCTTTATAAATAACCTTTTTCTTACCTTCTAAAACTTCGGAACTTTTCCCTTCTGCTTTTCGCTTCTTTATAGCTCTGTTATTTGCATCATTTTCAATCTCCTGAATCTCTTGATCTGTTTTTTTACTTTTGTCAAATTCGTTATAAACAGACCCTGAGACCGAGCTTAAAACTCCTTCTATTTTATTATTTAAAATTTCATCAAAACGAGCTTTTTTCATATCGAAAAAGTCTTGAGCTTCTTCAACTGAAAGATCCCCATTTTGCATTTTGGTATTAAGTGCATTTTCAAGGTCGGTGGTTTTCTTCTGAAAGTGCGTAACCAACTCATTAATAACGGTATTTGCGTCGCCTTTAATATTTACAATGTTACCATCATTATCCTTTACCTTCACCTCCATAGAAGCGTTAAGTACAGCCTCGTAGTACTGATTGACGTGTGCTTCTTCATGATCCAAAACTTGTTCAGCTATATCACCATCAGCTGACATAATTGCGGCTCCTTCTCCATGGTCGATCTCGGCCAATACAGTATTCCTATTTACATTTACAAAAACTTCTATATCCATTTGCATAGTTTCTTTATTCCATTTTGCTCCAACTTGAATTAAATACGAAGCATTTGCAAGATCATGGATAGTCTCTGGTTCCTTTGTGAAGTTATTTACTACAGTTGTAAGAATCCAATCTTTCCCATTAAAATCCATAAAAATCACCGGATTATTTGCTCCAAAGATATAACTTGCTGTTGATGGGTATTTTGCCTCCAAAGGATCCCTACTCAACCATCTCCCCACTCTCGGATTATAAAATCGAGCTCCAAAATCGTAACTTTGCCCATTAGCATCCATCACTTCCTCATCATCTTCCATGCCGTTAAATCCATACCTATACTGGTCCCCTGCATCTTCATTCCTATTCGGCATCATCATCCCAAACGGATAATAATCACTCTGGCTTACAACATCTGCCACATAATAATCCACAATGCCGCCTTCAAGCGGTCCTGCTCCCGGTTCTGAATAGCCATGAAATTTAGAATTCATCCTCATTTGGCTAAATATAAACATTACAGTTTGATTAACATGGAAGTAGAAGTGTGTCTCACAAGTTTGCAATGTGATTCAATTGGTTAGGTTGGAGGCTGTGGATTTACCCTTAATTTCCGATTTCGCAAGAAATGGGTTCGTGATCGGAAGACTTTATTGCATGTGTTTTAAAATTTGCGGATTCAAATCTTTCGTCATAAAAAATATAATCGATTCGGTTGGAGGGAACGACACCAACATAGGTTGTTCCGATCCCATTGCCTGCTTGGACAAAAGCATCATTCAGCAAACTATTAAACTGACGATAACAATATGAGACAGGTGTATCATTAAGATCACCGCAAAGCACTACTGGATGGGGTGATTTTTTAATCTCTTCGGCTATTTTTAATGCTTGAGGGGTTCTTTTTTCGAATCCAATTTTCAGAATCCTCAGAATTCGTTTGCCCGCCTCATTATTCTCCTTCAAGCCCTCCATATCATTATCTTCAAAAAAACGATAATCATCTGGCTGAAATCGAATAGAGCCTATGTGCGCGTTAAATACACGAATGGTATCAAGATCGGTCACTATATCCGAATAAATGCAAAAATTATTAGGATCATTTTCAAAAGGTATTTCACCTTTATTAATTATTGGATATTTTGAAAATGTTGCCACCCCGAAATACTGTTTACCAGTCATTTCATGCGTATATCGTTCGTGATAATAAGGCGTCTTCAACAAATCAATCAGCTTATTCTTCGTTTCAAAATTTGAATGACCATCCTGATGATAAAATTCTTGAAAACAGTAAACGCCTGCATCCTCAGTTTTCAAAAAATTAAAAATTTGATCCCGTTTTTCTATACGATTCTCGAGGTCATATAAATTAAAAATATGCACATTATAGGACAGGAACTTAACTTTAGATTTTAAGGTAGTTTGCGATAAATTAATCGCGTAAAAATCTTTAAGATGATTAATTCCTAGAAGGATAGTTAATAAACTTAACCAAATAAACTTGCGCTTAAAAAACAGCCAAAAAACAATAAAAAGTAGTTCAATGGATAACCAAATAGGATAAGACAATCCGAAAAAAGCAAAATAATAGAGTTTGTTTGGTGAGATGTGTGTAGCAAGATACGCTCCTATTAATGCCAAAGAATTAAGAATATTCAAAAAAAAGAATAAACGTAAAATAACCGAAGTTTTTCTTACATCTTGCACTGTTTCCATTTATCGTTTGCTCTCTTTAAAGAGAATGTCTTTTTCTTCTTTAGTAAGTCCCTCATATCCTTTTTTGGATATTTTTTCGAGTATAGCATCAACCCGCTCCTGACGTTTATTCCTTGCTGCGTTGTAATCTTCGTCGCTCATTTTTGAAGTCGCTGATTCGCCTGTATGCACCCTTAACTTAGGTTCTCGTTTAAAGGTTATTTTTGGGAGCTTTATGCGAGCAATTATACGATCTACCCTATTCATTATATTCCCTGCTGAATGTGCTTTAATTACTGAAATTGCTCCGAACAAAGCACCACCTAAATGGGCAAAATGTGCAACACCCCCTCCGCTACTTCCAACGCCCATTAAATCACTTAACAAAAAAATTCCTGCTATGGCAATTAGTGGCATTGAAAAAACTCCAAAAAGTTTTACCTGAAAACTGGGTTGATGAACTGCTGCTGCAAAAAATACGGCCATTACCGAGGCCGATGCACCTAGAATTACAGAAGGTCCATCAGCTTTTAACAAGGGAAAAACGAAATATGCTGCGCTATGAATTAAATAACCAAAAATTCCTCCTAAAACATAGGTTGACAATAGCCGTCGTTCTCCAAAAAAATGAACAAAAATGCGAGCTGTAAAAAATAGCACCAGCATATTTAACAATAGGTGCATTAGCTCAAAATGAGTAAATTGGTAGGTGACAATCGTCCAAGGCCTAAAGATAATTTCTGAAGGAACAGAACTTGCAATTAAATACGAAAGTACATTACCAAATAAAGCTTCATCCACAAATAAATGGCCTATAAGGCGAATGAGAAGGATGAATAGGAAAACTACCAAATTGATAAAAATTAGTTTACCTACCAATCCTGACTGGCGAATAATTCTTTTTAAATACGCTGTAATACTCTCGTTTTGCATAATCAATAAAAATTAGAACGATTTCTTTGCCAAGTTTTTATCAGAATAAATCCAAACAATGCACCTCCTAAGTGAGCGAAGTGAGCAACTGTATCCAATGGATTGTCTTGAACAATTGCGTACAATTCAATTGCCGCAGCTCCTAAAGCTACCCATTTTAACTTCATTCGAATAGCAAAATAAAGCAAAACTTCTTGATTTGGAAAATACAAGGCAACACCGGCCAACAATCCAAAAATAGCCCCTGAAGCACCTACCATTGGCGTTTTCATATTCAAAAATGAATCAACCAAATGTCCTTTATTCGGATCACCGTAAACAGCCCCGTTTCTTAATTCGAACAATTGTTCCACTTCTGGAAAAAAACTACCGGTCACTTCATAAAACTCCAATCCCATAATAAACTGATGCAGCAACGCTGCGCCAATTGCGGTTACGAAATAAAAAATTAAAAATCGTTGAGGACCCCAGACCCTCTCCAACATATTACCAAATACCACTAATCCAAACATATTAAATAAAATATGTCTAAAACCATCATGCATAAAAAAATGCGTGGCTAACTGATAAGGTTCAAAATGGGATGACCCAATATAATAAAGTCCTAAAATTCGACCTAAATCTATTCCTTGATTCTGAAAAACGGCGGTTGCCAAAAAAAATAGCACATTAATAATGAGGAGGTTTTTTACAACCGGCTGCATATTTCTAAAAATACTCTGTAGCATTAATTAAATCTTTTAGTAATTTCCTCAATAGTAAATGTTTCAATAATTTTTTTACCATGAGGTGATAATTGAGGTGAAGTAGAAGCAAATAATGCGTCTGTTAAATATTCCATTTCATCGGCAGTTAATTTTTTTCCTCCTTTAATCGCCATTGCACTTGCCATTGACAAAGCTATACTTGCCTCCATATTGAGGTCGTTTTTTTGTTGATTTTCTTGGTAATTCTCAAAAATATCAACCAATGTACGTTGAGGGTTTTGTTCTTCTAGTCGTACTGGTACGGCATGAATTACAATTTTTTGTTGATTTAGTTCCAATTCAAATCCCGCATGATTAAGTTCAGGAATTAAATCTTTCCAACTCGAAACTTCCGTCTTGTCAATTTCAATTTCTTCAGTAAATAAAAGTTTTTGAGATTCAACCCCTGATTTTCCTATATCATCCATGAGTTGATCAAACAAAATTCGGCAATGTGCGCGAAACTGATCTATTAAAAGAAAGCCATTTTTGATGGACGTAAGAATATACTTATCATTGATTTGAGTCGGCTTTTTTCGCTTTACCTCCAACTCATCATTCATGGAAGAAGAGACAGTTTCTACTTGTACCTTCTCTTCTACTTCATCTTCATACGACTCTAACGCTGTACTTTTCGCGGATTGATAAAAATTCTCCCAAACCGATGGGTCAACCTCTTTTTTACCCGAAAACCCTCCAGCACTAATAGCGCTTCCTTTTGAAGGATTGGATTTTTTAGTTGTTTCAAAAGGGTTAAATGTCGGATCTACCTGTATTTCAGGAATTCTAACCGATTCACCTTTTTTAAGTGCAGGAATATTAAAACTCACTTCCTGATCAAAATCAAGAGATGGAGCAATATTAAACTGTCCTAAAGCTTGTTTAACCGCACTTCTTATAATCGCATAAATGGCTTGATTTTCTTCGAATTTAATCTCCGTTTTTGTCGGATGGACATTAACATCAATAGATTTCGTAGGAACATCGAAATAGAGAAAGTAAGGCGGATATTTTCCAGAAGCGATTAGTCCTTCATAGGCATTTGCTACGGCATGATTAAAATATCGGTCTTTGAAATAACGATTATTTACGAAAAAATACGATTGATCGCGCGATGCTTTGGCATATTCGGGCTTCACTACAAACCCGGTTATTTTTATAATATCGGTCTCTTCGTTAACTGGCACAAGTCGCTGATTAAACTTTGCCCCGTAAATTTGCACAATCCGTTGGCGAAGTCCTTGTTCGGGCAAATTATATATTTCATCATCATTGTGATGAAAAGACATTTCTATTCCAGGATGTACTAAGGCAATTCGTAAAAATTCCTCTACGATTTTCCGATATTCCGTTGTATTTTTTCCTAAAAAATTTCGACGAGCAGGTACATTAAAAAATAAGTTTTTTACAGCAATACTCGTCCCATTCGGCGTCATAACAGGTTCTTGAGAAACAATTTTTGAACCTTCGTTTATTATTTCCGTTCCCAGTTCAGCATCATGTGTTTTGGTTTTCATACACACATGAGCTATCGCTGCAATTGATGCTAGCGCTTCACCTCTAAACCCTTTTGTATGCAATAAAAAAAGGTCGTCCGCATTGGCTATTTTACTTGTTGCGTGTCGTTCAAAAGCCATTCGAGCGTCAATCGGTGTCATTCCAGAACCATTATCAACAACTTGAACCAATGTTCTCCCACCGTCTTTAGCAATTAAGTTGATGCGAGAAGCACCTGCATCAATGGCATTTTCAATCAATTCTTTAACTACCGAAGCGGGTCGTTGTACGACTTCACCAGCGGCAATTTGGTTCGCTATATGATCTGGAAGTAGTTTTATTATTTCAGACATGCACTTATTTCAATTTATCTATATTTTCATCAATCGCAACTCCAGCTACATCTAACCCAATAAACAAATAATAAAAAGCCAGAACAACTATCGCTAAAATAATTATCAGTCGAATATTTGATCGAAATGATTGCGTTCGGAACTCGGAATTTCCCCATCGTTCTGCCATATCAGCTTTAAACTTCACTTCTCTCGCATAAGTCCCATCTTCATCTACCCCATTTTCCATTTCCGCACGTTTAACTTTTTCTTTTAGTGCCTCTTTTCTAGGATCGTAGTAACGCGGGGTATAATCAAACCTTTTATGTCGGTTTGGTAATTTAAATATTGACAGCCTGTTCCAATCCATATCTCAATCAATTAATCGTTTTAATTACTGCGAATAATAAAACGTATTTGCACTACAAATATAATGAGATTAACTTCAAAATTCGGTTAAAATCTGCCTTGTTAATCGAAATGTTCACGGTTTATCCTTCTTCGCAACAAGTTGTGTAATGCACGTTAAATTGTGGACAAAATTGGTGCCATGGCAAGATTTATGCATGAACAAATTTATACTTTCGTCCATTCGACAAAAAAACAGGAATTCAAAAGACTATGAAAAAAGACCTACACGTCCTACTTACAGCAGTTTGCATCTTTTTAATTGCTAATATCTCTTTTCCGCAAACAGGAACTGACAATATTTCAGTTTCAGTTAAAAAACCTGATTTTTTATCAGTTGACGGAACATGGGCCGATTCGGTTTTTCATAGTTTATCGCCTGAAGAAAGGATAGCACAATTATTCATGGTTGCCGCCTACTCGAGTAAAGATCAAAATCATGTTGAATCCATAAAAACCCTCGTTAAAGATTATAAAATAGGAGGATTGATTTTCTTTAAAGGAAGTCCAATAAAACAAGCACAACTAACAAATCAATATCAATCACTCTCAAAAACACCTTTATTTATTGCTATAGATGGTGAGTGGGGCTTATCAATGAGATTAGATTCTACAGTTAAATACCCGAGACAAATGTTACTTGGAGCAATACAAGATGAAAACCTCGTTTACCGTATGGGGAAAGACATTGCAGAACAATGTAAGCGGATGGGAATTCACATCAACTTTGCTCCTGTGATTGATGTAAATAATAATCCGGCTAACCCAGTAATTAACAATCGTTCTTTTGGAGAAAATAAAGAAAAAGTCACTCAACTTGGTTTAGCATATATGAAGGGAATGCAGGATTTAAATATTCTTGCTTGTGGAAAGCATTTTCCTGGGCACGGTGACACCGATATGGATTCCCATAAATCTTTACCTACAATACTTCATGATTATAAGCGACTTGACAGCCTTGAGCTTTACCCCTTTAAAAAATTAACTGATCAGGGACTTGCAAGTATGATGGTCGCTCATTTGTCAATTCCGAGTTTAGATCCCACAAAAAATCAAGCCTCCACTTTGTCAAAAAAAATTGTCACTGATTTGTTAAAAGATAGTCTGGGCTTTGAGGGCTTAGTATTCACAGACGCACTAAACATGAAAGGGGTTTCGGCATATTACCAAGCTGGTGAAATTGACGTAAAAGCAATATTAGCAGGGAACGATGTTTTATTGTTTCCGGAGGCTGTACCAACTGGAATTAATGCGATTAAATCGGCAATAGCCAATGGCCAAATCAGTCAAGAAGAAATTGACGAGAGATGTTTGAAAATACTTCGTGCAAAGGAATGGGCTCACCTTAATTCCTATCAACCTATTGACACTGAAAAATTAATTGCCGACTTAAATAAAACCAAGTACGAAGCGCTCAATCATCAGTTAAACAAAGCTGCCATCACCTTGATCCAAAATCATGATTCCATTCTACCGTTTTCAAGTATCAACCCCCAAAAAACATTGTACCTGAATTTTGGTGGAACAAGTGATAATTCATTTGAAAAAACAATGCGACTTTATGCTGATTTTGATGTTTTAAAAATACCCCGATCGCTCTCCGCAAATGATGAGAAAAACCTATTTGAACATTGTGAAAAATATGATCGAATTATTCTTGGGTTTCACCGCACCAATAATAATCCTAAAAGAAATTTTGGAATAACGAAACAGGCCATTGCCATTCATAATTTATTAAGTGAACAGCAGGAAGTTATAACAGTTTTATTCGGAAACCCGTATGTAGTTGATGGTTTTGGTAATATTGATGCAACAAAGGCTTTTCTAATTGCCTATCAAGACAATGACTATACCCAAATAGCAGCGGCTCAAACTTTATTTGGAGGAATAACGCCAAAAGGTAAGCTTCCTGTGTCCATTTCACCTTCCTTTCCGCAAGGATTCGGTTTAGAATATAAAAAAAGTATTCGCTTGGCACATGTCCTACCCGAGGAGATTGACATTTCAAGCGATTCGTTAGCCGAAATAGATAAAATCGCCTTGGAAGGGATTCGAAAAGGAGCGTTTCCAGGTTGTCAAATAGTTGGTATTAAACAAGGTCAGGTTTTTTACAATAAGTCTTTTGGATATCACACTTACGAAAAGGAAAGACCTGTTAAAAATAATGATATTTATGATTTAGCATCCATCACAAAAATAGCCGCGACTACCATTTCGCTCATTCGATTACAGCACGAAGGTGTTATTCATTTAGACAGCACCTTATCAACCTACCTTCCCGAATTGGTAGACTCTACACCTTATCAGAATATGGTCTTACGTGAAATGCTCGCCCACCAAGCAGGACTTTTTCCTTGGATTCCTTTTTACACCGAAACACTCGTTGACAAGGAATTAGATTGGGAATTTTACAGTAAAGATTCTACAGCAAGAACACCGGCAAAGGTTGCCGATCAACTTTTTATTCCCGCAAACTATGATACGACTATTTTAAGAACGATTACAGAGCGAGCCTTAATCCGCAAAAGATATAAATACTCTGATTTAGGATATTATTTTTTCAAACGGATTATTGAAGATGCCACGGGTTTAACGCTGGATGAATACGTGTACCGAAATTTTTATGAACCGATGAACTTGCGTTACACAACCTATCGTCCACTTTACAAATTTGAGAAAGCACAAATTACACCAACAGAAAACGATAAGATATTTAGAAAACAACTGGTTTGGGGCAATGTTCACGATCCGGGCGCAGCCCTTCAGGGGGGAGTTGGCGGACACGCTGGTTTATTCTCGAATGCGTTGGATTTAGGTACGCTCATGTATATGTTAATCAATAATGGGCAGTATGGTGTTCATACTTTTCTAAGTCCACAAACAATTGAAGAATTTACAAGCTGTCAATATTGTCCAAGAAATCGACGTGGTGCAGGATTTGACAAACCTGTTCGATCATTGGATGGTGGACCAACATGCGATAAAGTTTCGTTGAGTAGTTTTGGACACTCTGGTTTTACTGGAACATTAACTTGGGCCGATCCTGAAAAGGAAATTGTATATGTTTTCCTTAGTAATCGTGTCTACCCTGACGCCAATAATTGGTTAATCACAAAAGAAGATATCAGAACAAGAATTCAAGATGCCCTATACCGCGCTGCAGATTTTTAATTCATATTTACTTGTTAAAATTAGAGCGTATGAGCAATTGGATTTGTAAATTTGCCCCAGTTAGATAAGATTTGTAAGTGCTTAGATATTTTTACGTCAATAAGCACAATTAAAAATAGACATTAATGAAAATTGGAATTGTGCTATACCCTACTTTTGGAGGTAGTGGGATTGTTGCAACAGAACTTGGTAAGGCTTTAGCTGAAAAAGGACATGAAATTCATTTTATTTCCTACAACCATCCTGTTAAATTGGATCATTTTTTACCCAACATTCGCTATCATGAAGTTCGGCCCTTTCACTATCCGCTTTTTGATTATCAACCATACGAACTTGCGTTAACTAGCAAACTAGTAGATGTTACTCGATATGAAAACTTAGATGTCTTACATGTACATTATGCCATTCCGCATGCTTCTGCAGCTTATTTTGCCAAACAAATACTAAAAACACATAATATCGATATACCATTCATCACTACTTTACATGGCACCGATATTACATTAGTTGGTAAACACCCATCTTTTGAACCTGTTATTACCTTCAGTATTAATGAGTCCGATGCGGTAACAGTAGTCTCTGAGAGTTTAAAACGAGACACTTTTCAACATTTTGCTATATCAAATCAAATTGAAGTGATTCCGAACTTCGTCAAACATTCACATTATAATGGCGAACTAAACGAATACGATATCGCTAAACGAAAACAATTGGCTCCAAATGGTGAACGAATAATCAGTCATGTTTCAAACTTTAGGCGTGTAAAGCGAATCGGTGATATTGTGCGAGTTTTTGCCAAAGTAATTGAAAAAATTCCTGCACGTCTTGTTTTAGCTGGAGATGGACCTGAACGCCATAAAATTGAACAACTTTGTACGGAGTTAGGAGTTTGTGACAAAGTTGAATTAGTTGGAAATGTTCAGACAGCATCTGAAATTTACCGGATCAGTGATTTATTTATGCTCCCATCAGAAACAGAAAGTTTCGGACTTGCTGCACTTGAGGCTTTAGCTTCTGGTGTTCCTGTTATTTCGAGTAAAAGTGGTGGAATTCCTGAGGTGAACAAGCAAGGTTATTCTGGTTATCTGAGTGACGTGGGTGACATTGACGAAATGGCCGAAAATGCGCTAAAAATTCTAAGTGATGATGCTACGCTGGCTAAATTTAAAGAGCAAGCTTATCAACACTCGTTAAATTTTGGAATTGAAGAGATTCTACCAAAATATGAAGCCATTTACAATCGACTTGTAGAACAGAAAACTGTACAAAGTTAGCACGATAATTTTTAAAGTTAGAATTTAAATGTGCTTGTATTAAATGCCGAGTAAATCAAGCTTTTAAACGCTCAATTTGGATTGATTGTGTGAAAAACATCAAATCATCAGACAGCTCAAGAACCTCATAATCAATTTTGTTATTTGATTTTAAAGCCATTGTAATATAACCTAGACCTGCACCACCTTTTTTTGACATTATACCGTTGGACAATGTATCCATGTATATCGCCTTAATTTCTGCACGATTCATTCCATTTAAATCGTCAATTTTTTTAGTTAAATAGCCGATATTTTTCGCCTTAACTAAATTTCCAAAAGTGAATCGGTAATCATCTTCGTTCTGTAAAACAATTAAAAATGAGACTTGATTCCCATCACTGTCTTTTTCGCCATGAATGCGAGCATTTTGAAGACCTTCGACTAAAATGCTAAACATTCTTTTTACGGTTGCTTTTTTATCCCCCGACTCAATCATCATCTCCTCAATATTCGTCGTCAAAGAATTCACCAAATCCTGAGAAAACTCACCAAAGTGCGACACTAATATTTTACCATCCGCTTGGATGTTGTAATCCCCAAAAATTTTTTGGAATTGAGCATTACATTTTTCAACTAAGTTATTTCGATGTAACATCATGAGTTACAATGGGCTTGATTCATAATGGAAAGATAAACAATATTTAACTATTATAAAAAAATGTTGATAAAATTTAATAACTGTTAATTGTGGATTAATCGAAGAAATACTTCAATTCGTAGTAAAAACAAGGCTTTAAAGGAAGATTTTTTTAATGAGAATTCTTTAAGTTTTCGACAATTGTCGCAACAGCTGGACAAACAAGCGTATTTTTATAGGTCAAGGTTAAAATCTGGTGCATGTTTTTACGATCTGTGTGAGGATATTCACGGCATGCTTGCGGACGCACATCATAAACAAAGCATTTATTATCATCTAATAAAAATGGACATGGTGAAGATTGGAGCACATAATCATCGTCTTCATCAATTTTTAAATATTCTTGAATGAATGACTGTTCCTTCATTTTAAACAATTTGGACAACTTTTTTATGTCTTGATCTCTAAAAATTGGACTCGTCGTCTTACAACAATTGGCACAATCCAAACAATCTGTTTTTTTAAACGTTTCTTCATGTAAATTATGGAAACGAGTATCAATTTGTTTCTTATTCCCTTTTCTCAATTTTCTTAGAAACAAACGATTTTCCTTCTCTTGCGACTGGCTTTTTTCAAGTATTTTTTTCAATTCATGATCCACAATTACAAAAGTCGCAAAATTCATTTAATTATAATTATTATATTTCACTATTAAATTATAGAAGTGCATGAGTAATACAAGGTATGACCTTATTGTTATCGGAGGTGGTCCAGCTGGTTATGCTGCAGCGATGCGGGCGATAGACTATGGTAAAAAAGTGTGTTTAATTGAAAAAAAACGTGTGGGAGGTGCAGGTGTCTATCATGGTGCATTAAGCTCAAAAACATTATGGGAGCTTTCACAACGGGTAAAAAATGTCAATGAAACAATTATATCGCTTGGCAGAAAGCCCTATGAAATTTCATGGGCGGAAGTCAAAAAGACGCTAGAAGAGGCAATATTTGAACGAAAATTCCAGTACTCATGCCACATCAAGCTTTTAAAAAATATGGCGGGAGAACTTTTTAGTTACCGTCGTGGGTATGGAAAATTGGTGTCAAAAAATTGTGTTTCCATTCAAAAAGAGAATGGGGATACAACAGAAATTGAAGCAGATAATATTTTGATTGCCACTGGAAGTCGGCCAAGAACATTACCCAATATTACGGTGGATGAAAAAGCTATTTTAACGAGTGATGGCATAGACTTAATTGAAGATTACCCAAAAAGCATGGTAATAGTTGGTGCTGGGGTTATTGGATGTGAATATGCAACTATCTTCTCCAATTTTGGAAAAACAAAAGTATATATCATTGATCGGGCCGACCAAATTTTGCCATTTGAAGACAATGACATTTCTAAAACAGTTGCAAATAATTTGGAAAAAAGAGGAGTTACTGTCCACCATAAAGCTCAACTCGTCCGTATGGAGGTTGTTGATGGTGAAGTAGAATATGAAATAGAAAGTGATGGAGAACGAGAAGTTATTCGCGTTGAAAAAGCATTATTATCTGTTGGTAGAGTGGCCAATTTTGACAATATTGGACTGGAGGAGGTTGGCGTTAAATTAGGACCTCAAGGTCGATATATTGGCGATAACAATACGCAAACTAATATCCCTAACATTTATGCCGCAGGTGATATTTCTGGGCGAATTGCTTTGGTTAATGTGGGGGAAATCGAAGGGCGTCATGCTGTTGAGCGAATGTTTGATAAAGACATCAATCCATTATCGTATGACAATGTATGCACCATTATGTTTTTAGAGCCAGAGGTGGCTGCAGTTGGCATGAACGAAAAGCAGTGCATTGAGCAGAACATCCCATGTCGTGTTGTAAAGCTTGATTTTTCCGTGATGGCAAGAGCAATTGCGATGCGAAAAACTCAAGGATTTTTTAAAATCATTGTAACCAACGATGACGACATGAAGATATTAGGCATGCGCGCAGTTGGAGAACACGCGTCAAGCGCCATCGAAGCAGTTGCTCTTTTAATAAAGATGGATCGAGGTATTGCTGAATTAGCCGAACTTGTGCATCCGCATCCCTCTATTGTCGAAGGTGTGCAAGAGTGTGTTAGAATGCTTATGAATCGCTCCGTATTTAAATCTTCAGTATTTAAAGACAAATTAGCCTGTTACAGTTTGGTGGATGGTGTTAAAACACCTTTGCAACGATTGTAGCTTTTATGAATTCTTTATTTGCTTACGAACTAACCACTCGTACGTAGCGATATTCCCTCCGATTAGAATAAATGCGTAAATGACATCCTCTATTGGAATTGTCACCAATCTTCTACCGGCGTTCTCTAAATCATTATAATACACTATTGGTTGTTCTATACCCGAACCAGTTAGCACGCCGTTTACGATAAAAAAAGGCAATAAAGAAACGATAAACGCCAAAGGCAAATGCTTCAATTCGCGCTCTTTTTTTTGCAAAAAGTAAACTGTTAAAAGCGTAATCATCCCAACAACTAATGAATAAGCTCCACCCCAGCCCATTATCATCACAAACAAAGCGTAAATCACAACTAATGCATAAATCAATCGATTAAATCCAAGTAATTTAACTTTAGGAAAATAATCCTTCAAGCATTGATAAATAAAGGTACATGAGAATGGGACTACTAAAAAGAATAAAATTTCTTCAATTGGAAGATTAAAAATAGATAATCCAATTAGGTATTGATCGTTGAACCACCATACACCCATAGCTGTAAAAATAACATCCCAAAGAATAAAAGGTATGCCAATTATTAACAGTGCCAAAAACACGTGTTTCCAACTTTTATAGAAAGCTACTTTTTTATCAAAACTTAATAAAACTGGGAAAATGATTGTCAAAAAATCGAGCAGTATGTATAATGACTTCATAAGCAAAAAATTAAATCATGTTAAGCACCGCAAAAAACACGAACCAAATTAAGAAAAGCCACGAAGCTGTACGGTTTTTTAATCGGCTATTTTTCAGGTAAATGTATCCAAAAATACCCGAAAAAATAAACCAAGTAAGATAATTTGAAAAAGGTATTGCCTCACCGCCCCATGACCAAAAATCGAACTTAATCGCAACGGGCTCCATCACAAAATCCATAATTGTACAGAGAATTGCAGTGAGAATCGCTTTTCCAATTATGCCGCCCTTTAAATCTCGAACGATATTTGCTGAAGCTAAAACAATTACAAACCAGTTTACGCCTATTAACAAAGGAACATCGAGTAACTTGAATCCTAAAGTTCCGCCATAAGAATAGTTCCCAAATAATAAACCTGTCGCTGTTCCAATCCATTCAATTAAAAAACCTCCACCACCTATCACCAGCAAATAAAAAAGGGCTTTTTTTAAATTGTCTTCACTAAAAAAAACAAGCAAACCACAAAGGGTAAGGTTCATCCATGTTAAATCTGTACCCTTATTCAGTCCAAAAGTTTGAGGTGCCGCAAATAGTATTATTCCAATGAAATGAAAAATCATTAGAATTATGGGGGCAAAAAAAAGAATGCGTTTAATTATCATTTTTACGAATTAAAGTGGATACTATTTTAGCTGATTTTAACACAAGTGGAATTCCGCCTCCAGGATGAACTGTTCCACCACAAAAATACAATCCAGGGTATTTTTTGTTGGTATTACCATGTCTTTTTAAAGCCGCTAACTTATGATTTGAAGATGCTCCATACAGTGCACCCTGATGTGCTCCTGTAATTGCTTCAATATCTTTAGCCTCCCAAATCGACTCATGCAAAATGTCGTTTTTAATGTCAACGTCAAAGTGTTTTAAAATAACCGCATAAATATAGTTGCGTAGTTTATCTTTTTCTTGATCAGAAACTTTAAAACCCGCTGGCATATTGATCATCACAAACCAATTTTGACCTGATTCAGGTGCATCTTCATTATTGACAACACAACTAAGATGGATATAAATTGTTGGCTGAATATCAAAAAATTCACCATTAAAAATTTGCTGAAATTCCCTTTTATAATCCTCTCCAAAAAATATGTTGTGCAATTTTAAGTCTGGTATTATTTTGTCTACGGCCCAATAAAAAACAATTCCAGATGACGACCGTTCTTGCTTTTTAATTTTTCGTTCTAATGTCTGATCTTTGAGAATTTGAGTATAAAAATTTGCGACATCAATTCCTGATACCACGTTCTTTGTTAAATGAATATGCCCTGAACTTTCGGTTTTATAGCCTTCATCAAGCTGCTCAACTGAAATCTCACTTTGATTAAATTCAAATGACACCCCACAATCAATCGCCAATTGATAAAGTGCATCAACAATACTGCGCATACCTTTTTTTGGAAAGTAGACACCATCTTCCAACTCTAAACTACCTACCATACTATAAATTCCACTCATCTTGAATGGATTTGATCCGTTGTATGTTCCAAACCTATTAAAAATTTGAATTAGCCTTTCATCATTGAAATAAGAACGATTAAAACCATCTAAATTATCCAACAAAGGGCGGGATAATAACTTCGGGTATTGCTCGAGAACTTTACGGTCAAAAATATTGTTTAACCCAAATTTGGGGTGATTTATAAAAAGATTTCCTAATCCGGTATAAATTCGTTTCGTTCTGCCAATATATTCTTCCGCAGCAGCTGATTCTTTTTGCCCAAATATCTCAACGAATAGTTCTTTTCTTTTTTCTTGATCAGCTGGAATAGTCAAGCGCGAACCATCTTGAAAAAAATACTGGCAAGAATAGTCCATTTTGACGTATTCAAAATAATCCTTCAAAGATTTACCCGCGAGATCAAACAACTCTTTTATTTGCTCTGGTAAAGTAAACAAAGAAGGTCCTCTATCCCATCTAAATCCTTCCCATTTATAAGCTGCTAACTTACCACCATAGGTCTCATTTTTTTCTAAAACTAAAACCTTTTTACCTTGAAGAGCCAATCTAATAGCAACCGCCATTCCTCCCAAGCCAGCACCAACTACGACCAAATTTGCATTATCCATTTAAACCATGTGTTTCAACAAGTGCTCTTCAACTCGATCGAAAATCTCTAAAAACCAAACGGTATAATTCTCTCGATTTTCTTTCATGTCTTTTTTCAACGAAGTTAGGTCGATATATTTCCAATTAGCAACTTCATCTGGATTAGGTTTTGGCTCTTGGTTGTAGCGGCCGATAAGAACATGATCATATTCGTGTTCTGTTAAACCATTGTCTAATTTGGCCTCATAAATGAATTCAAAAATTTCACTTACTGGCGCAACGAATCCCATTTCTTCGACTAGACGTCGTTTTGCAGCGGCAAGAATACTTTCATTCTTTCTAGGGTGACTACAACAAGTATTTGTCCACAGCCCCCCAGAATGGTATTTCTCAAACGCACGTTGCTGCAAGAGAAGTTCATTCTTTTCATTGAAAATAAAAACGGAAAATGCCCGGTGCAAAAGTCCTTTAACATGCGCCTCTTGCTTCTCCATAAGTCCTATTTCATGATTTGAGCGATCTACCAATATAACCTGTTCCATTTATAAACTCAAGTTTTGTTTAATTTTCTTTTTGTAAGCTGCTGACCAAGTCGAGGTGTTTAAATTATCAAGAATAAACTTTCTATCAGCCTCAATATTTCCAGAATACCCCAAAAAGGATGGAGCATTTTTTTGAATTGAGTACCTTATAAATCTAATTTCAACATTTCTGCTGTCCCTAGCTATGGCTTTTTCTAGCATTTCTTTACCCTCGTTAAAATAATCTAATTTTTGTAATGGCCAATAGGTATGGTTTGCAAGCGACATTACTCCAGCAGCATAATATGCATAATATAGAGGGTTTTTACTTAGTGAATATGGTTTAGTGAGATTAATGAGCTCATTATTTTTTTCTTCATCTAAATTGGCCTGTTCGAACAAAGTCCTAATTCGAACAATATCAGAAGCATAAACATACTCGGTCAAACCAAGAATTAAGAAAACAATTAGTAATTTTTTCATTATAAAAAGTTAATTGAGTTTTTTAAATAGGACTGAAAGAATAACACTAATTTCTTCTCGTTAGAGATTCTAATTCTTTCTTTCATTAATTCATGAATTGTTTTTCTTTTAATTTTAGCCAACAGTTTGGTATAGTAGGTATAACTCACGTAGACACCTAATCGTGCGGATTTCGGTAACATCTTAATTCCAATATAAGCCTCTGCAAATTCTTTCTCTATTTCTTCTTCAATTTTGAGTTTATCTTGCGGAGTAATACCATCTTCACCAATATGTGGAAAATACAAACGTCCAAGCTCTTCAAAATCATCTTTTAAATCGCGGAGGAAGTTTATTTTTTGAAAGGCAGATCCTAATTTTTTTGCATAAGGTTTAAGATCATCGTACAGTTTTTGATCGCCTTCAACAAATACTTTTAAACACATTAATCCCACGACTTCCGCCGATCCAAAAATATATTCTTCGTACTTAGATTGCGTATAATCCACCTTATTCAAATCCATTTTCATACTGTGAAAAAAGGCATCTATTAGCGCATGGTCTATCTTATATTTATTTACTGTAAACTGAAAAGAATTCAGTATTGGATTCAGTGAAATTTTTTGTTCAATTGCCTTGTAAGTGTCCTTTTCGAAATCATCCAACAATTCTTGTTTGTTAAAACCGTGGAAAGAATCAACAATTTCGTCGGCAAACCGAACAAAGCCGTATATACCATGAACATCATTTCTAATTTTTTTATCCAAAAAACTGACTCCTTTATAAAAGGAAGTACTGTATGTTTTTGTAACCGCCTTTGAGGCTTCAGTAGAATAGTGATCAAATAATTCCTTCATAACTTTCAATTAAATGGTTAGCAACTAATTTTCCAGACATTAAAGCAGGTGGTACACCCGGTCCAGGCACTGTCAATTGGCCACAGTAAAATAAATTGTCCAATTTTGATGTAATTTTGGGTTTCAGATTGGCAGTTTGCTTCAGTGTATTTGCCAGTCCATAAGCATTACCTTTGTATGCATTGTAATCATTTTTAAAATCTTCAATACAGTAAGAACGCTTATAGATAATATGGTCTCTAATTTTCTGACCTGTACGCTCTTCAAGTCGATTCATTACAATATTAAAGTACTTTTCTCTTAACTCTTCCGTATCCTCTATATTGGGAGCGATTGGAATTAGTATAAAAATATTTTCCATTCCTTCTGGAGCCACCGTTCTATCAGTTTTCGAAGGCATGCATGTATAAAACAAAGGGCGTTTTGGCCAGTTAGGATTTTCATAAATTTCTTTGCCATGTGCCACTAAATCCTCATCAAAGAACAAATTGTGATGTTCTAAGTTTTCTAACTTTTTATCGATACCTAAATAAAAAATCAAACTACTTGGTGCCAGGCTCCGCGTATCCCAATATTGAGAGGAATATCTTCTAAATTTTTTGGGCACTAAATTTTGTTCGACAAAATTATAATCTGCACTTGCCACAACAGCGTCGAAAGTAAGATTCTTACCATTGACACTTATTGTCTGTATTTCACCAGCTTCACAGTTGAAGGCATCAACCGACGCATTCAATTTAAATTCTACGCCAAACTTTTGAGCAACTTTGTGCAAGGCTTCTGGTAATTTTCCCATTCCTCCTTCCGGATACCATGTTCCTAATCCCATATCGGCATAATTCATGAGGGTATATAAGGAAGGAATTCTACTCGGCATTTCTCCCAAGAACAAAACAGGGAAATTCAATAAGCCAATTGACTTCGGTGAAGAAAAACGGTTCCTCACATCCTTATCAACTGATTTAAAGACATCGAGTTTAAACGATTCTTTAAGCACCTTGAAGTTAACCACTTCGTTCAATTTTAGCCCAGGTTTTTCGAGGTATTCCGGAATAGCAATTTCGTATTTACTTTTAGCATCATTTAAAAAACGTTTCAGCTTCTCACCTCCTCCCTGCTCATAACCTTCAAAAAGCGCAACAAGTTCATCGCGATCAGCTGGAATATCAGAAAAATCATCCTCCCAGAAAACGCGATAAGAAGGATTTAGTCGAATGAGTTTAAAGTACTCAGAGCGATTTTCACCAATCTCCTCAAACAATTGGTCGATTAATTCAGGCATCCAATACCAGCTGGGTCCCATATCAAAGGTAAAACCCTTCTCTTGATAAACCCGAGCCCTTCCGCCTATTCTATCATTTTTTTCGAAGACAGTTACACGATGTCCAGCTTTTGCAAGCAAGATAGACGCATATAAGCCAGAAAAACCAGCTCCGATAATTGCTATATTTTTTACCTCTCTACGCATTCGCTTAATTTTTTTCTTGCTTGAAAAACACGGCTTTTAACTGTACCCATCGGGATGGATAATTTATCAGCAATTTCCTTATATTTAAATCCTTCCATGTGCATTTTGAATGGAACTTTTAAATCTAGGTTTAAATCTTCAATCTCTGCCTTAATCTGAAGTTCCATCATTCGATCAATTGGAGTTATCCGATCAGTTTCGCCTTGATTGACAATAAAACTGTCGGAGTCACAATGAATCATTTTATTAGACATTTTACGGATATTATTTATAAAAATATTACGCATAATCACTTTCAACCATCCTTTCAAATTAGTATTGGTGCGAAACTTATCATAATTCGTAATTGCTTTAAGTATTGTATCCTGTGCTAAATCCTTCGCTAGTTCAGTGTTTCGAGTGTACTTTAAGGCAAATCCATTAATAAAATCGGATAAATCCAAAATTTGTGTTTGATAATCAGTCCGTGTCATAATGTTTAACGTTTAAGATTTATTGTTAAACAAATCTACAGCAGTATATGCAATATTCAAAACTTTTGTTTAATTAATTTTTGTTAAAGTTAAACAAAATCACCTCAACCCTAGCTACAACAAAGGTTATATCAATAATAAAAAGTTACGTTAAAATTTTGGAATAGGATTTAAAAGCAAAAAAAATATCGATTTAACAAAAATCGATATCAGAAACTTGACTTATCACTTTTAATTCACTGGGAATATGTTCCTTATACAACTCTGTCTGAAAGCCACCGAGATAGACCTTTGTCAAATCAAAACAATTCTTAATCTTATCGATGAAAGCTTGGAATTCTTTTTCACTTATTTGAGCGACCAAACTCGAGAATAAATAGTCGGGTTGAACAGATTTGACCAAAACTTCTAAATCGGTCATTGGCATAGCCGCACCTACGTATACCGTCTTATACCCTTTTGTGCGCAAGTAATAATTGTAGAACAATAAACCAAGTTCATGGTATTCGTCTTCTTTAAGAAATAAAAGAACCACACCATTATTCATGGAAAGGTTCTTTAGTTCGGGCGTATTCACAATAAAAAGGCGACGTATAATATTGGATAAAAAGTGTTCATGCGCCACGGAAATAGTATTTACCTGCCATAATTCACCAACCTTCTTCAATAATGGAATTAATAGGTTAGTAAAGATATAATCGATACTGTACTTTGCGATATAATCGGAAAAAAGGTCAATAATTGAAGGTTCGTCGAATTCGATTAAAAAACGAATGATTACGTTAATGTTACCATCTTGACCTTCGTCCGCACCCATTAAATTTTCGATTGCTAGTTTTTGAATTTCTTCATCTGATAGTTTGGCAATCTTTGAAATTTTTAAACCATTGGAGTATAAAAGATTGATGTTAAGAATCTTCTTTAAATCATCTTCGGTGTATAGTCGTATGTTTGTTTTAGTACGAGCAGGCGACAGCAATTTATACCGCTGCTCCCATATACGCAGCGTATGTGCTTTAATCTGCGTGAAATTTTCTAAATCTTTGATCGAGTAAACGCTCATACTGAGATAAACAGATTAAATCTGCTTTTGTTCAAGAATCTAACTAATTTTTCAGGGCGCAAATATAATTAATGATAGTGAAATCACTCTCGTTTTGCTTTTCTAGCTGCCTTTTTTATTCGCCGTTCATTCTTGCGTTTTTGTTTTCGGATGTGCTTGTATTTTTTTGCACT
This sequence comes from Crocinitomix algicola, assembly GCF_001661595.2. Classification (GTDB taxonomy): domain Bacteria; phylum Bacteroidota; class Bacteroidia; order Flavobacteriales_D; family Crocinitomicaceae; genus Crocinitomix; species Crocinitomix algicola. The sequence continues at coordinate 104,168 of NZ_LYPF02000019.1, read as the reverse complement.
TTTTTTCTTGCGTTCTTTATCTGCTTTTTTACCTTCCTTATAGGTCAATCGATCAATTGAGACTATTTCATCATCAAACTCAACAATCCCAGCCTGGATATCTTTGATTACCTGCTCCACTATTCTGTCATCGCCAATATTAGGTTCAAATGTTATATGCAGATCCTGATCCCACATTTTTGCCATTGTATTGAACATATTTGCTTTTGTCTCACCTCTATATTTACTAGAAATATCGTAAACTGTCATTCCGGTTTCACGATGAATGAGCTTCATTAACATTCTACCTTCACTCGTGTACAAATCCAAAATAAAATACTTAAAATCATTCTTTAAGTGTTTGTAAGCTTCTTTATAAAAACGATTTTTCTTTCTTCTTTTTTCAATTTTCTCTGCATTATGATCCACTTGATCGATTACATCAGCGGCATATAATGCATAGGGATAAACTTTTACAACCAAACGTTTCATTCGGTTATATCGATTCAAATATTCTTTTGTGTAAACAGGTACTATTTCCCCTTCATACTCCTTCAAACTGTCTGATGGCCACAAACCATTCTGTCCATATACAGTACCTCCCAAAATGAGTGCAAATATTACAAGTATTCTTTTCATAATTAGAATAATACAAGTTTCATACCATAAGTTACGTATATAATTCGAGATTATTATCTTTACAGTCATTAACATTTATTAAATACTGTCATGATACAGCGAATTGTATACCTAGGTCTATCGAGTGTTTTTTTCTTGTTCTCTTCATGTAATGGTGAGGGAGACAGCAATGCGAACGCTGACATAGATTCAGTTAAAATCGATACCAGTTTAGGAATAGACACGTTATCAATAGCTCCAGTTGACTCCTTGACAATTGATTCTGCAGGTTATATCAATGAGGAAGCAGCATTAAGCTCACAAATTGAACAAAAATATGGTGAACAGTGGGATTTTTGTGATTGTGTTGTAAAAAATGATTCAGTAAATAAAGCGATTATGGAAACGGAAGATGACGCTGCTTTTGAGGTTATTGTCGCTAGAATGGAAGTTATTGACCAGCATTGTAAGGAATTGCTTACCGCACCTAATACGACACCTGATGAGCGAGCAAAACATGAACGAAAAGTTAATAAATGCTTGAGAGCTGCGAAATAAAACTCTTTATCCTTAATTAAAGTCGAATGCTAATCTAATTCCCGGATTATTTCCTGCAAGAATTGTAGGATGCCAAGACATCGATAAATCCTCTGACACATCAAAAGTCACAAAATGGGCGTCTACGTATGCTTCGATAACATTTAGACCCCAAACACCAATAAATGCAAAAAGAAAAAGATCTCTTTTATTAGCATATGAATCATACCCTCGAAATTCTACTTCACCTAATGTATAGCCTTGTATGAGTGAGGTTTCTGCTATTCCGTTAGCGTCTTTCGGGTAGTTCTTAAATCGGGCATCTAAATAAGAATTTGGATTATCGATTTGATACAGATATTCCTGACGTGTAAGATTTGCAAATTTATTATTGTGATAAAAAAAATAGCCACATGCCCCTAAACCGCCATATATGAGTGGAACTTTCCACCAAGCACGGTGTTTTTTATTAGAAAAGTTTCGATAACCAATTTCGTTATAAATTTGACCTGCACCAGGAAGGATTGCAGAAAGAATTGCTGCTCGTTTCGTGTTATATCCAAACTCAGGGTGATTAACATCCAAAGAATCTTTCCATCCAAAAGCAAAGCTTGTCGAGATAAAAAGAATTAAACCAGACGTTACAAAAAATTTAGTCATCAAGTTGATTAATAAAATCTATAATTTGATCGAGTTTTTCCTCTGATCCAAAATTAATAACGATTTTACCTTTTCCTTTATTGTTTGAAGCGATTTGAACTTTAGTATCTAGTTTTTCTGCTAGTCTATTTTGAAAATCTACCAAGTTTTCTGCTAAAACCGTTTCTTTTTTCGGCGCAGATTTTGGTTCTTCCATTCCTGCTTTTTGAGATTTAATAAGCGCTTCAACTTCACGAACTGAAAGTTCATCTTCAATAATTTTTCTAAAAATATCGATTTGAACATCTTCTTCTCCCGCTGAAACTATTGCCCGCGCATGTCCCATGGAAATTAAACTCTCGCGAATTCCAATTTGAATTGGAGCTGGCAACTTTAAAAGCCTTAAGAAATTAGCAATGTTTGAACGGCTCTTCCCTACCTTTTTACTTAATTGTTCTTGAGTAAAATTACATTCATCAATTAAACGTTGATAAGACAAACCTACTTCAATGGCATTTAAATCAACTCGCTGAATATTTTCAACTAAAGCCATCTCCAGCATAGTTTGATCATTCGCGATTCGAATGTAACAAGGAACCTCAGTCAATCCAACCAATTGCGAAGCTCTAAAACGGCGTTCACCAGAAATCAGCTGGTATTTATCCCGGCCTAATTTTCGAACGGTAAGCGGCTGAATGATACCATGAACACTAATTGAATCCTTTAATTCCTCTAATTGCTCCTCCTCAAAGTGAGTCCTTGGATTAAAAGGGTTTGCTTCAATTTGCTCAATAGCAATAGAAGAAATTGAACCAACAGTTTTTCCTTCTGAACCAATGTTCTTGGTTGTTATATCTGTATTTGCATTTTCTAATAACGCACTTAATCCTTTACCTAAAGCCCTTTTCTTAGTCATTCTTCAATGCAAATTATATCAGTTGTTTATCTTTATTTTTCATTTTAGTCAAATCATTTTTTTGCAATACTTCTCTTGCAAAATTCAAATAGTTAATTGACCCTTTACATGTTGCATCATGCATAATAATTGTTTCTCCAAAACTTGGAGCTTCACCCAAGCGCGTATTTCTGTGAATAATGGTATTGAATACTAATTCTTGAAAATGTGTTTTTACTTCGTCCACGACTTGATTTGCCAACCTAAGACGGGTATCATACATTGTTAAAACAATTCCTTCTATATCTAAATCTGTATTCAATCGGGTTTGTACGATTTTTATTGTATTCAGCAATTTTCCTAATCCTTCCAAGGCAAAATACTCACATTGAACAGGGATAATAACCGAGTCAGAAGCTGTTAAAGCATTCACCGTAATCAATCCTAATGAAGGAGAACAATCGATTAAAATGAAATCATAATCATCTTTAATAGAGGCCAGCGATTGCCTTAACTTATGCTCTCTATTCGGCATATTAATCATTTCAAGCTCAGCACCAACTAAATCAATGTGCGCAGGAATAATATCAAGGTTCGGATTTTCAGTTTCAATTATTAAATCTCTTGCGTCAGATTCATTCACAAGAGAATCGTAAATACTTTTCTGAACATTTCTGGGGTCAAAACCAACGCCAGATGTTGCATTTGCCTGAGGGTCTGCATCTATAATCAGTGTCTTATATTCAAGCACGCCAAAACTAGCCCCTAAATTGATGGCTGTTGTGGTTTTTCCAACTCCTCCTTTTTGATTTGTTATTGCAATTATTTTACCCATTGAATTTTCTAATTTGAACGAAACCCAAAGATACCCAAATTATGGATAAAATTAAAAATTGTTGAAAACTTATCGAGAGGCATTGGAGGTTTTACCCCTCAAAAAAACTATTAATCAAAAGGTTGGCCACTAAAAAAACTTAAACCCAGCGGTATTTGAAGACCGCCATTATAATTTTATAGCCTGCCAAGATCGTTCCCTTGATAGTACCAGAAACTTTTGATTTTCCGATACGTTTTTTATAGTTTACCGGAACTTCAGTATAGGAATAATTTGAGCGCGCTGCTCGAAGTTGCATTTCGATGGTCCAGCCGTATGTTTTATCAGACATGCCAAGTGCCATTAATTTTTCAAACTTAATGGCTCTAAAAGGACCCAAGTCGGTATATCGAACACCGTAAAATAATTTCATTAAGCGAGTTGCCAACCAATTTCCAAATCGCTGAGGAAAGGTCATAGAACCTTTTTCTTTTTTCCCCAGAGCTCGTGATCCAATAACCAGGTCAATATCATTTGTTAGTATTGGTGCTACAACCAGTGACATTTCTTGCGGGTAATCTGAATAATCTCCATCAATAAATACTATTATATCTGGCTTTGGCACCATTTTATTCGCATACTCCATTCCTTTTAAACATGCCCAACCATAACCAGCTCTTGGCTCATCCAAAACAGTTGCTCCAGCAGCTTTTGCAACTTCTACTGTTCGATCTGTTGATGCATTATTACAAACAAGGATTGCCGATTTATCAGTTAAAGGAATATCGTCAATCACTTTACCAATAGAATGTTCCTCATTCATAGCTGGAATAATGACAACTATCTTTGGTTTGTTTACCTCTTCGACCAATTTTTTTGTTTTAGATGACAAAACTAGACATTTAATTGAAAACCATCATTTCCTAAAACAATTGGTCCTTCATTTCCGAATCGGCCTTTTTCTGGACCATTTTCTAATTTCAACACACCACGGGGACAAACCGCTGAACAAACACCGCAACCAACACAACTCGCACGCACTATATTCTGTCCTTTTTGAGCATATGCCCTGACATCAATTCCTTGTTCGCAGTAGGTTGAGCAATTGCCACATGAAATACATTGACCGCCGTTTGTCGTGATTCTAAATCTCGATTTAAATCGTTGCACTATTCCCATATAAGCCGCTAACGGGCAGCCAAAACGACACCACGATCGATTACCTAAAATGGGGTAAAACCCTGTACCAATTACACCTGCAAAAATTGTCCCAATAAAAAAACCGTAAACCTCACGAATATTGTAAGCTGAAAATCCAAATAAGATATGTTTATCTTGCATCTCAGGTCCACCGTAAATTTCGTTATAAGTATGATAACCGGTAAAAATTGTCATAATAATTGCAAATACCAGTACCAAATGTATCATCCAACGTTCCATTTTCCAAGACCATAATTTTTTATTTGATAATTGGCGAAATGGATCACCAACAGTTTCTGCCAAACCTCCGCAACCGCATACCCACGAACAATACCATCGTTTACCATAAAAATAAACGAGGGTTGGAACAATAATCACGGATAATAAAATACTCCAAACAAAAACAAATCGACCAAAAGTTCCATTTTCAATTAAGCCTTTCACATTCCAATCAAAAAGGAAGCTGTAATCCAACGGCCAAGCATTTTTTAAATCTTTTCCGGGTAAATCGAATAAAGGTAAAATTTCAACCAGCAGAAATGCAAAAACAAATTGAAAAAACACAACTGAAATTGTTCGAACAATTTGGTATTTATTGTGTCTATACTTAATGATCATTCTAACACCCATTATCGTCATTGAGATGGTGTACATAAAACCGTATAAAAACCATTGAGAAGCCTCACCACCTTCAACAAATAACCATTTAACAGGTTCAACAACAAAAATCATATTAACAATACCATAAGGCGCAATGTATAAGAGCAAGTAAAATCCGATCAACCAAGCAGCGGTAATCATTCCAATCCATCCTCGACTGGTGTTTGGATCGTGATAAATTCCATCATTTTTAATTCCTGGAGGTCCTTTGAGTTTTAAATCTGTTAATATAAAAATGAACGCCCCCAGAATAGCTAAACCAAAACTTAATAGAAAAAAAGCGAATTTATTATCCTTCACCGGTCCGTAAGCCGCAACTTTCGCAAGTTTTAATGAAAACTCTTTAGGGGAAGTGTGCATTACCTTATCCCATTGTTTATTTGCCCTGAATTCTTCATTTACATCATCATATATCCCTTTTACCGCACTACCAAAACCATAACTAGAAGTAAAATCAATGTCTATAATTTCCTTCTCAAAACGGTTTTCTAAATTATTTAATTCAGACTCTGTAAGAATATTCCTCATCATTTCATCCGACAATTTCACCCCTCCTATAAAGGGCAAAACGGTAAAAATCCCGAGACCAATAAGGAAAATTACTAAACCTATATTTTTGACTAACTTCATATTACCCTAATACTTTTTGCCACCATTTTTGTTTTAAAAGACGAATATTTTTACCTGTTTGAAGATTAAAAGAATCTAAAATCTCATTTTCGTATCGCTTATAAAATTCTGGGTCAAAATTGGCTATTCTTAGATTTGCCATAACTTCATCAATGTGCACCTTAGTTTTTAGCCATTGATTAAATAGCTCGTGTCTCATTCTCAAACCAAACACATTTATTCCGATAAAAATTTCGTTCGATTTTTCCCAGACCAGATGAATCGCAATTTCTTTAGTTGGATGCTGCCAATAAAAATCAAGTTCATTTGCAGCTCTATTGGCATTTACATTTCCATATGTTTGATATTCAATATCAAAGAATTTTGCAGAATTAAACCATGGTCCGGGTTGATAAGCTTTTCGGTTTCCGGTCAATGTAGCCGCTAATGTTTCCCCCATTATTCTACCAGTATACCACACCTGTTCGATGTTCTTGCGTCCTTCAACAGGAACTTGAAATTGCGCACAATCCCCTATCGCATATATATTGGGTAAATTAGTTTCAAAATACTGATTTACAACTATACCGCGATCAATGTTAATTGCTGAATTCTTTAACCATTCAACATTCGGTGAGACTCCTGCGGTTAAGCCAACAAATTGACAACTTATTCGTTCGCCATCTTTGGTAATTATTTCGTTTACTACCCCATTTTCATCACCAAAAATTTGATCAAGTTCAGTATTAAACCGGAGATCGATGTGGTGTTTTTGAATATGATTTGAAATTAAATTTCCTTCTTCTACAGGTAAAACACTTCCCCAAAAACGATTCTCTCTGACTAAAAATACAACTTCAATCCCTCTTGAAACTAGCATCTCCGCAAGCTCAACTCCAATTAATCCTCCTCCTACAATTACTGCCCTTTGAATTTCGTCTGCTCTTTTAGTTAAATTATCCAGGTCTTGCATGGAGTACAGACCTTGTACTCCTTTTAAATCTTGACCGGGCCATCCAAACTTATTTGGTTTTGAACCTGTTGCAATTATCAACTTATCAAATTTAATTTTTTTACCAGATTGCAACGATAATTCGGAATCGGATGCTTTAATGCCCGAAACATAGTCTTGCAATAGATCTATTCGATTTTTTTTCCAAAACCAGTCTTCGTATGGTTTAATGTCTTGTTTTCGCATGTGTCCCATAAACACATACATCAGTGCTGTTCTTGAGAAAAAATAAGGCGTTTCATCTGAAATTATTAGAAGTTCAGCATCAGATTTTTTTCTGATATGGCGGGCAGCTGTTACACCTGAAATTCCGTTTCCAATTATTACAATTTTCTGCATATCAGTAATTCTCAAATTCGTTTTTATTGTTTCTGCAACAAATTACGATTTAAGTCGCAATAATCAACGTGAACTTACTAAAGCTATTTATTTAGAATGATTCTAAACAGTTTTGAAGGTAAAACTCTGTCTTTGTGAGTGAGTATTCATCTACAGCATAGACCGTTATATTCAAGAAACCATCTGATTGCAAATTTACAACATAATCGGATTGCGGTATGGACCATGGGCATTCCTGTATCCAGCCGTTTACCGCTGAAAGTAGTTTTTCTTTATCAATATCTCCTATTTGATACACTATTTTTTTAGACATCAATTTTCCTTTTGCCTGCCTTTTAACAAACAATTCTGATGTCAACTTATGGAAAGGAATGTAAACGATTTCCTCATCCTTTGTTTTTAGGTGAATTGATGTCGTTCCAATTTTGCTAATTAAACCGATATAATTCATAAACCTTACGGGGTCATTTACTTTGTATTTATTCCCTAGTCGAAGCCATAATCCTGGAAAAAAATCTCGCCAAAAATTAAATCCAATCAATCCAACCACAAGCAGTAAAGCCGCTGTAACGAACAAGCTTTCTGTTAAAAACTGAGTAATACTAAAAAAGGCAAATAACAGCCATATAATCGTTTCCAACCGAAACAAAAACAGTTCAATTTTTGCATTTTTTTTACCCGTTTCAAAAACCGGGACGATATAGTGTCTTACTAAATAAAATGACCCGAATATCACTCCTCCAATCAACAAAAGAATGATAAAAGTATCCAATCCATAACCTAAACTAAATAATCTATTACTAAGCATAGTTCCAATCTTCTATTTTATAAACCCATTCTCTTTTAACCATTTCTCAATATACGGCCTGGATAATTTAATTAGATAAAATTCTCCTCGCTCATTTTGTTTCACAATTCCTGAGTTTTTGAGACTAAGTAATATTCGATTCACCCAATTTTTTTCTCCTTGTCCATAAATTGTATACAACTCATCTCTTGATAAGTTATAATGGATAAACAACTGATAAATCATATTCTTCCACTTGGCGTCATTTATTGTTCCAAGTCGGTGTTTATCTGGTAGGCTCATCACAATTGCATTATCCTTCTTTTCTAAAATTGAACTCAGCCAAATTTGCAGGGCTAATCCAACATTCCCTTCAGCGGCGCCATGAAACTTGAGTAAAAATTTATTTATTTTATGTACCGATAAATGTTGTTCACTCTCTTTATCCAATTGAATTTCCAAGCCGCCTATTTGATGTCTCGACCAAATAACGTCTTTGATTTGATTAGGTGTTAACGGCGGTAATATTACCGATTCGATAATTGCATTTTTAATAAAAGTATGCTGAGCCATTAATCGATACGCACTTATATTCGCTGTCAGAATAAAATAGTGTTTTGAGCTATACTTATTAATTATTCTAGTCAGCTCATTCAGTACAACATCTCCACCTGGCGCCTTTAACCACCATTGCTCAATATTCTCGAATATAATAGTTGATTTCTTGGGCAACTTATTAAAAATTTTCTGAAGGTTATCCTTAAACCCTGTTACCCGCTGAATAGCTTTTAATAAATCATCTTTTGTCCATGAACGATTTAACGGCGGTTGAATTTTATAGAGACTTCCATTTAATTCATGACTTGATATATGCGTTGTTAAATACGTTTTACCACTACCTGCTTCACCTAATATTAATATTGCACCATTAGCTCCGCTATTCAAATGGTCAATTGCAGCCTTGACCCGATCAATTTCTTGCTTCCGGTTTTCTAATGTTTTACTATCAGAAAAATAAGAGCCCTTAAATAATTGTTGATAATAAAAAGGAAGTTGAGATTGACCGCGAACCGCTTGAACAAAATTACTTATAATGCCTTGTTCACTCATTAAATTTTGATAGGAAGACTTATATTTTTCAGCCGTGTGATCCTGTTTCTTTTGTATTAAATAGTCAAAAACATTTCCTACTTTTTTCGTCGCCTTTTTATTGACACGACCTAAGCGTTCCAATATTACGTTCTTACGCTTGTGTTGTTTGACGTATTGTCGTAAGGTTTCTACTTGCTCAATAATTTGATTAATATCCAGTTCTTGCTGAATAATATTTTGACGTTCCTTTAATTCAGACTCAAACCCTTGCTGCACCAAATTAAAATCATTTTTCATTTCAATAATTTCAACGGATGCTTCTGAGATCATATCAGCCAAAGGCTTAATTTTATTGGTCGTAGAATATGAATCAATGGCTTTTTGAACTCGAATGGTCAGATGCATCATTTGACCCGATAAACGTTTTAATTGCTCATAAAACTCTTGAATTCTTTGATGTAATGGATCGACAAAATGTGTTCGTGTTAGGTAATCTGTAATTTCTTTTAAGGCAATTTTTTCAGTTTGTATTTCTTCCGCTTGAGCGTTTCTAATTCCATTAATAGATTTCGCGGTCATTAATTCTACTTCATCAGGAACTTTATTATTCATTTCCTGAATGCCATCTATTAGACGATTTATAATGGTCTCTGAATTAAAATATAATTCTTCGGAAATACGTATTGCGGAGCCCAGAATACCTTGTTCGTTTGAACTGACAATTAATTGATTTAAATTTTCAATTTGCTTTTCAACTTCCGAAAGGTTATCATTGATTTTGGTACTATAATTACTTCTCGTATATGCCGTTAGTTCATAAACCAATCCTTTAATTTTTCCAGCATATCCGATTAAATAGATTTCAGCTTGAAGGTGAAATGTAAACAGGATAACATTTCGGTACCAATAAGAGGGGAAATTATTCGTTCCTTTTCTTATTTTTTTGTACTCTCTATGGGGAAGAACGCTGTAAGTTTCTTGAATTCTTTGCAAATATTGTTTCGACAAAAATATTTTTGCTGCTTTATTGAATGCTTCTCTTTCGTTATTTCTTAATTTATGATAAAGATTTGCCGATAAGTTTAATGCTTCATCTCCTATTTGGTTCAGAGATTGATTTAAGGTTTTTTTACAGGCATTTATTTTATCAAGCTCAATACCATTGTTATCTGCTTTATCAAACAACTTCCAAATTACATCGTGTAAAATATTTTTACTTTGGTGCAATAGAATTAAATTATGATACCCAAATTCTTGTAGCGCGGAAAAATCCCCTTTTATTCCTTTGGCATACCACATTCTTTGTAAGGAGTCTCGGTACTTTATTTTTCTTTTTTTCTTATTCAGCTTTCCATGCGCATCGTAAAAATGATTTACAACAATTTTCTTTTCGAGATAAGCAATAAGTTTTTCTTTTGCATTAAAATAATCCGATACAGTTTCATCTAATCCCTCATAAACTAGTGGTAGTCTATTTTCTATGGCATCCGAATATTCATTCCTTATTTGTTCTAGGACGGTGTTTAATTTTTCTTGAATTTCTTCTCGAGTATCTTTTTCATTGATGTTCTTAAGATATTCATCCAACTTGGTGACTAGGGTTGAAAATATTTCATGGTGATAATTTTCGATGGGTTGAATTCCTTTAGCAATTAGCTCCTCCGTCATCTCCTCTAACTCCTGGTCGGTGCGGGTCAATGCGGCTTTTATTCCGTCATCTGGATAATTATCAAGTGGAATTAAAGCTGTTCGTTCAATTTCTCTCGGATTGTGCTTAAGTGTTATTGTTTCAAGCTTCAAATCAGTCTCTTCGAATTGAGAAGATGCTTTAACAAGTAAAGTTGTTCCAATTACCCCTACTAGACTGTTCGTTTTTGTCACAAAGTCTTCACGATCTTCTTCATTTATCTCTGGGATGCCTACAAAAACAAGATCTGCTTCGCTAGAGTGTATTTTCATTAATTCGTAAATCGGCTTTTTATCCAATTCATTATTAACTACTTTAATTTCGGCCTTAACTCTAAATTGTTCAATAATGGTTTTTATCCGATTTTCAACTACCTTAAATTCAACGTTTGAATCATTGGCAAGTAAAACACGAATATTTGCTTGAGACCAATCGGGAGAACTTGTAATAAACTTAGCTAAAGAAAGCATCAATTCAGCATTATTACCTACCCCTCTCCACCATAAATCAATTTTAGATTTTTTCCTGAACCCCCATCTTTCATCATAATCTAAATACAGTACATTATAATCTAATTCGATTAATTTTTCGGTCATCGCAGTGAACCACTTTGGGTCCTTTGTTTGTCCAGGCCAATCCATCATAACCGTATTTGGTTCGATTCCTGAAAAACCAAAAGTACAGGCTATACTTTCAATTCCTTTAAAGATATTTTGAACCTCTAATTTTCTACCGAAAATCCCATGTTTTTCGAGCTCTTCATCTTTAACGGCCTCCTTATTTTTTGGGAAAAGTACTTTTGCTTGAGGATTTTCATATAGATCAAAATTGGTTATAATTCCACCTTGACCAGAGACGGCTTTACTGAATTCAATCATTTTCCTGCGCTGGTCATGATTTGTACTGAATAAAAGCGTATTCGGCTTCCAATTCCGTTTATGATCATTCCCTGTTTCCATCCGTTTCAATCCCTTCTTTACAATAGTTGCCCAAACCGACTGCCAAATATCGCCTGTACCTAAAACAACCTGTTTACGAGAAAAATAGAGGTAAATACCACCAATAATTATAAAGGCAGCAATCATCGCTGGTAAATTTAATTGAGACATGACTCCAAATGTTGCAATGAAACCAAATAATCCAACCCATTTTTTAACTTTAAAAGTTGGTTTAAAGTCGGCACTTGCCCAGCTCTCTAGAAAAAATGAAAGATTAATAAAACCGTAAGCGGCCAAATAAAACATAGAAACGACTTCGGCAATAATATTCAAATCACCAATTAAAATGCCAGCTTGTGCAATAATCACTGTCAAGATTAAGGCATTTCGAGGTTCATTAGATTTCCCAACCCCTTTAGCGAATACTTTTGGCGTTAATTTGTCCACCGACATTGCCTGTAAAATTCTTGGTCCGCCTAAAATTCCACCCAAAGCAGAGGACAACGTTGCTCCCCAAACACCACAATAGACTAGAATTGGTAAAAGAGCATAATTAAAAAGTGCCTTTGGGTCATTAATTAAAGTTTCTTTATCGATGGAATAATCTAAAAAGATAGCGAGAGTAAGATAAATTACTAATCCAACAGCTATTGCTCCCATCGTTCCAATTGGAATTGCCTTTTTAGGGTTTTTCAAATCACCTGACATCGCCACGCCAGCTGTAAATCCGGTAACTGCGGGAAAAAACACTGCAAACAACGTAGCCCATGCAATTTTCTCATTGGTCACAACTGCTGCCACTACCGCTTCAGGATTATTGCCATTTCCTAAAAATAAAGCGCCTAAAGAGAGAAAGATTATTGATAAAATTATGTACTGTGATTTAATGGCAATAGAGGTACTAATAAAAGCGATAATGGTTAAAACAAGTAATGCAAGGCTACCTGTCAATCGGTATGAATTAAGAATTTTTGGACTTTTAACGAGCTCTCCTACTTCATTTTCAACATAACCAATATGCCAAAATTCGTTGAATATTTCAGCGAAACCAACTAAATACAAAGCAATACTTAGCGCAGTTGCAACAAATAAAGTAATTCCCAAAGCTCCACCAATTGGCAAACCTAAACTCCTTGATAAAACGTAATATACACCACCAGCCCCAACTTTTTTATCAGTAGCTATTGAAGAAATACTAAGACCGGTTGTGATGGAAATTAGATGCGCAAAAAGAACAATTCCTATTGCCAGCGTAAGTCCTGCATGACCAACTACCCAACCCATTCTAAGATACATAATTACCCCTAGAATTGTCAAAATTGAGGGAGTAAATACCCCTCCAAAAGTTCCAAACTTTTTACCTTCTGCCATTAATTTTAGTCTCCGATTTTGTTCTGTATCACTGAAATTTAAACATCAATACAAATAAGTTTTACAATCTTAAAAAAGATACTAAATTTAATGTTATTTTTGATTATTCTCTATAAATGGACAAGAAGAGCATTAAGTTATTGATGCTAAACAAGAGTAAACTTAGAGGTAAGAAAATGCAATTCAACGGCTAAGCAATTTAAAATGAAAAGAGTACCTATTCCAATCTTAATTCGAAAATTAAACAGCGTTTTAGACAGTTGTGTAAATGATGTTAATACAGTATTTTCTGAATTAAATGACGAGCAGTTGAATTGGCAACCGAATGAAAAAAGCTGGAGTATTGCTCAATGTCTCGCTCATTTAAACGCTTATTATCGTTATTATATTCCTGTTTTCAGAGGTAAAATTTCAAATACTCGATTTAAAGAGCCTACTGAATTTTTTAATAGTAGTCCACTAGGAATAGCGGTTTACAGATCTGTTAAACTTGGTAAAGTAAAAAATATAAAGCGTAAACTGAAATCAACTAAAGATTATAATCCTTTAGTCAATAAATCGCTTTCATTGGAAAATGTAATTGAAGAATATAAGGAGCATGTCAAAGAGTTTGGATTAGTTTTAAGCGAAGGTGCGACAATAAATTTGCGTAAAACTAAATGTCCATTATCATTAAGACCTGTAGTAAAGCTAAACTTAGGTGATGCTTTTATCTTTACAGCATTCCACAATGAAAGGCATGTCGAACAAATGAAGCGTGTTATGCGTTGCCCCGGGTTTCCGCGTTAGTCGGCGCTGATGACTGTCTTGATCGAAACTTTCTATTGAATCTATCTTGATGATTCTTTTTTAGTGAAGAAAGTGCTACAGGTATATCCTTTTTCCATCGTTTATGAGACCATAGCCAAGCATGTTTATGTTTCTTAATATCATCCTCTAAAAAAGAAATATAAGTTTGTGTGATAAAGCCATATTTCTCATTAATTGGTTGATCCGAAATTAGCTTAAGTTCCAACTCGTAATGGCCATTTTTTAATCGATTCATACTTGCATAAACCACTGCCATATTGCGTTCATTTGCTATTATTTCTGCACCAAAGAAAAACGCTGTTTCCTGATTCAAAAATTCCGTCCAAAAACAATTTTCATCTTTACCTGGAGATTGATCTCCCAAAACTAACGTAGCAGTTGGTTGATTATCATATGAATTAATAACTTCCTTATACGTATTCGCATTAACTACCTCCATTCCAAACCTGGCTCTTCTCTCATTTATTTTTTTATCCCAAAACTTATTCGATAAAGGCATACCAATGCCAATTGCCTGATGCTTGAAAATTAAATTTTGTGCCGTTATCAAAAACTCCCAATTAAAAAAATGTCCTGAAACTAAGAGGACCGACTTTCCTTCATCGTACAACTTATTCATCAATTCAGGATTTTTCACGCGCATCCTTTTCTTGAGGCTATTTTCAGAAATACTTAAGTTTTTAACTGACTCTGCCAATAAAAACGCCAAATGCTTATAAAATTTCTTTACTATAACCTCTTTTTCTTTTTGCGATAAACCTGGAAAAGAGCTATTAATGTTCTTTCTTACAACTTTTTTTCGATAGGGAATTATACGATACAATAAAAAAAACGTGAAATAGGCGAACAAGTTAATTATCGCAAATGGCAAATAAGACATTGGCAATACTACCCCATAATATATCAACTTATTAAGCAAATTTGTCTAATTAATCTCTACGAAGTTATGAATAATCCTTGAAAACTGTTCTCAACTTTTTAAGCTGACAAACTTAACTTAAAATAGTCCAGCGTATTTTAAACAGTAAATTAAAAAATGTTAATTGTTGAAGAGATTGGTAAAGAAAAAATCGAATAATATTAATTATTGGCAAAATTCATATCACCACTTTTCATTCGTT
Source organism: Crocinitomix algicola (assembly GCF_001661595.2). Lineage (GTDB taxonomy): Bacteria > Bacteroidota > Bacteroidia > Flavobacteriales_D > Crocinitomicaceae > Crocinitomix > Crocinitomix algicola. The sequence goes on along the minus strand of NZ_LYPF02000019.1, from coordinate 89,060 downwards.
TGTAAAAATGCGCTAGCGTTCCTAACAAGTTTGACATTGCTTCAAATCCTTGCTCAGATGCTTCAGAAATTTCAACTTTTTTCAATCTTAGAATTAATTTTCCGTAAAGTGCATTAAAGGCTACTTCGACTAAATTTAAGTCACCAGCATCACTTTTTTGTTGAAATTCTTTAAGCGCTGGTAAGGCCTTTTCAAAGACCTGAAGGTATTTTTTTTCTTTGCTAATATTTATTAAGGTATTGTGCAATAATAAAAGCTCCATAAGAATTTCATTCACCTCCGACAAATGACCTTTCGTTTCAATTCTTTCACTCTTCATTTGTTTGATTAATCCTGCATACCATTTCGTATAAGCATCAATCAAATCCTCATCCTGAATTTGGGGTTGAATAACGTTATAAATTATCGCGTCTAAATCAAGGTTGTTTGCTCGAATTAAATCTTCTATCTGAAACATGTAGATAACATGCTCCGCAATATTCGTTTCTTTCGTTCTCTTCGCAATCAACATCTCTCTGAAAAATAGTTATGAAACTAGTTTAACGCATTTGTTGAGTCAATAGTAGATTTAGCGTGATAGTCTGCGTTAATCATCTCCATCAACTCTTTTGTAACATCGTATTTAGGAGCTCCATAATAAATATTTTGCCCCAGTTGATAAGATAAAACAAAATCATATCCATTTTCTTCAGCGAATTTTTTTGAGATGTCAGAAACACGAGAAATCAATTTAAACATAATTTCTTCTTGACCTTGCGCCAACTCCATCTGTGCAATTTGCTCTTTTTGCGCCATTTCTTGTTGCATTCGCATTGCATCTTCTTGATATTTCACCTGTTCATCCGGAAACAATTTAGAAGGATCACCCCATTTTTGTTGGAAGGCATTCACTTCATTTTGCAACTGTTTCATTTTTAAATCAAACTTAGATTGTGCTTCGGCACTTAATTTTTCTAATTGATCCATCATGTCAAGATTTTGCACAGAATCTGCATGGAAATAGCATATTTTTAATCCTCCAGTGTTTGAATTATTATGATGGCTATATGATGTATCCCGATCATTATTACCCTGCAGCGACTCAGCCGAAGGTCGAGTAATGAAAGAAATTATAACTAAAACCAATAATACTAGGCTAATACCCAATGAAACTTTTGCAATTGTATTTCCGTTGTTTTCCATAATGACATTAAATTCAGCGCGAAATTAATAACAATATATTAGAATCACACCGAATACAACGGATTTTTACCAGAAACTAGAATAACAAAGTACCGGTTACTGATTTCCTTTAAGACACCAGACTAACTTGCTCTGCTGTATAACTAATGAAATCAAAAGGAATTTTCACCATGTAGGCATAATCTTGTCCCACTTCAAACATATCTTCGTCGTTTTCATTATACATCCATTTAATGCGAACGTCTGTGGTACCTGCATGTAAATCATTGAGCTTATACATTAAAAACAAGATACGCTTAGAAGATGAAATATTAAAATATTCAAGGTTTATTATTAAGGTCATTTCCTTATTGGGCTGTTGCATATACTCATCAAACCAATCCAAAATTGGTGCGTAAAAACTTTCCGCATCATCTGGAACAGATTTACCTCGAATTTCAAATATATTATTTGCAGCATCGAAATGAATACTAGGGGTATTTTGAGTAGCGGCTAAGGAAAGCGTTTTCATAGTCAGCGTTTTTTAGAGAATACTAAGGTCACTATATTTATTTAATTTTGAAATACATTTTCTACTAAGCTTATCAAAAATTAGACTAAAAATGTTTTTCGTTGGATGACTTATATTTGTTAATCACTATTTTGTTTAAAATGGTAACGGAGTAAATCCTTCCCAGGGTACTGTATAATTCGTTCAATTTTCATTCCATTTTTTTTAAAAGCATGACTTATTTCTTCATTAAAATTTGCTGCAATAGAACCAACTAGTGAGAGTTTATCAACTTTAAAACCTTTTAGGTGCCTTTCATAAAAGAGTTCAAAATATTGCGTGAGTAATTCCTTTATTATAACATCACCTCTATGTTTGCACAAAATTTTAGTTAATTCACTTAGTTGTTTCAGGTTTTTCTCTAAACCCTCATTTTTAATAGCTCTATAATAATTTTGAATAAAAGAATTTTTTGTAGTTCCCAGAAAGTCTGCTATTTGAGTTTCTACTTCATGATTAAAGCGACCATTCAACCAATAAGACACCGCTATTTTTCCTAGTTCATATCCGCCACCAATATCATCAATTAGATAACCATACCCCCCTTTATAGTTCACTATTTCAGTGCCATTATAAAATCCAACTACACCTCCCGTCCCTAAAATACCAACCACCCCCTCTTTTAACCCTAAACAAGCTCGTGCCGCACCAAGTAAATCGCTATTTATCTCTGCGTAACATGAAAAATTATTAGCGAAAAATATTCTTAGATGTTCTTGATTACTTCTACTGGCCATACCACTTCCATAGAAATAAACAAGGTCATTTTTTTTAATTTCCAATCGAGATAACTCATTAAAAAAAGAGCTGTTATCCCTGTTGGGATTATACCCCGTCAAGGTTTGTGATGAAAAACTGTCCTCATTCCATTTTACTCCCTGTTCGATTTTAACAACAGTGGTCTTTGTACTACCTGAATCAAAAACTATTAAATTACTCATCAAAACAGGGATACGCAAAAGGTGAAAAATAGTTCAAAAAAAAAGCCCCGATTATAATATCGAGGCTTTAGAAACTTTTATAAAACGTACTAGGCCTGATTTTCCTTTAGGAAGTTTAATGCCGACCCTGCTTTAAACCAGTCAATTTGAGATTCATTATAAGTATGATTCAATTCGATTAAATCTTTACTTCCATCACCATGCACAACCTCTAGTGTTAATGATTTTTCAGGAGCAAAATCAACCAAATCAATAAAATTGAAGGTATCATCCTCCATTATTTTATCGTAATCATTTTCATTTGCGAATGTCAAACCAAGCATCCCTTGCTTTTTAAGGTTAGTTTCATGGATTCGTGCAAATGATTTCACAATTACAGCCCTTACTCCTAGATGACGTGGCTCCATAGCAGCATGCTCACGAGAAGATCCTTCACCATAATTATGATCACCCACAACAATAGAAGGAATTTTAGCGGCTTTATATGCTCGTGCTGTATCTGGAACAGGCATGATTTCACCATTTAATTGATTCCTAACAGCATTTGCCTCACCTCCGAAAGCATTAATCGCTCCAATTAAGCAGTTATTGGAAATATTATCCAAATGACCACGATATTTCAACCATGGGCCTGCCATCGAAATATGGTCCGTGGTGCATTTCCCAAACGCTTTAATCAATAATTTTGCCCCCATAATGTTTTTTCCATCCCAAGCATCGAACGGTGTCAATAATTGAAGTCGATCGGAATTAGGATCAACAACAACCTTAACGTTTGAGCCATCTTCTGCTGGCGCTTGATATCCATTATTTTCAACAGCAAATCCATTTGGTGGTAATTCGTAACCAGAAGGGTCTGTTAATTTAACTTCTTCTCCATTCACATTAGTTAAAGTATCTGTCATTGGATTAAAGTCTAATTTCCCAGAAATAGCAATTGCTGCTACCATCTCAGGAGAAGTAACGAATGCCATTGTATTAGGATTTCCATCCGCTCTTTTTCTAAAATTTCGATTAAAAGAGTGCACAATAGAATTTACTTCCTCTTTTTCCGCTCCTGCTCTATCCCATTGTCCAATACAAGGACCACAAGCATTTGTAAAAATAGTGGTACCATTTAAGGAATTAAAAATATCGAGCAATCCGTCTCTTTCTGAAGTATAACGAACTTGTTCTGAGCCCGGATTAATTCCTAATTGCGCTTTCGCTTCTAACCCTTTTTCTTTTGCATCTTTTACGATAGAAGCTGCACGGGTTAAATCCTCATATGAAGAGTTGGTACAAGAACCGATGAGTGCCCATTCAATATCAGTTGGCCATCCGTTTTTCGCAGCAGCATTTTTCATTTCGGCAACTGGTGTTGCTAAGTCTGGTGTGAATGGTCCATTTAAATGCGGAGTTAATTTGTCCAAATCAATTTCAATAACTTGATCAAAATATTTTTCAGGATTTGCATATACTTCCTCGTCACCCGTGAGGTGCTCTGCAACTTTATCAGCTGCATCAACCACATCTTGTCGTCCCGTTGCGGCTAAATATCTTCGCATTGATTCGTCATAACCAAAAGTTGAAGTTGTTGCTCCAATTTCAGCACCCATATTACAAATTGTACCTTTTCCAGTTGCAGACAATGATTTTGCTCCCTCTCCAAAGTACTCCACAATACAACCTGTACCACCTTTTACAGTTAAAATACCGGCTACTTTCAAAATGATATCTTTTGGAGCAGTCCAACCACTCAGTTTTCCTGTTAATTTTACACCGATCATTTTAGGAAACTTCAGCTCCCATGGCATTCCCGCCATTACATCAACAGCATCTGCTCCACCAACTCCAATTGCTACCATACCTAAACCTCCAGCGTTTACCGTATGAGAATCTGTTCCTATCATCATTCCTCCTGGGAACGCATAATTCTCCAAAACAACTTGATGAATAATTCCTGCACCTGGTTTCCAGAAACCTATTCCGTATTTATCACATACTGAGCTCAAAAAATCAAAGACTTCGCCATTTGTATGGCTTGATCGCTCTAAATCAGCTGCAGCTCCATCTTTTGCAAGAATTAGGTGATCGGCATGTGCCGTCGAAGGAACAGCTACTTTCGTTTTTCCGGCTTGCATAAATTGCAATAATGCCATTTGAGCTGTGGCATCTTGCATGGCTACTCGATCTGGATCAAAATCCACATAGGACTTCCCTCTTACATACGGTTCTGTTAAAGGGTTATCCCATAAGTGGGTATAAAGAATTTTTTCTGCTAAGGTCATCGGTTTACCTATAATTTCGCGCGCTTTCGCAATGCGATCAGGATAACGTTCATAAACCTTCTTGATCATGTCAATATCAAATGCCATAAGATATTTTTAGTTTAATTGTTAAAAATGAATTGTACACAAATTTAATCAATTTAAGCCTTATTTTAAAGTATTTAGGTGGATATCTTTCCTTTTAGATGTTGCAACATTGATTCACAACTAGTCATGAGCTTTTATTCCTCTTTATCGAATTATCATTCACTTTTACTTATCCATCAATCAGATCATCATAAAACCAAGTTACAGCGACAGAAGAACATTGATTCTCTTGTTCAGGATAAACTTTAAACGCAACCATAATTTTACCATCCTCACTCAAATAGGTAATTTCATTGACAAAATCTTTGGTTACTACTTCACTGGTAGGTTCGCCGAGTTGATCTTTTATTTCTGCTGAAGTTCTACCAAACCAAAACTGATCACATTGTTGAATTTTATATTGATTAACCGCTGTAGCAAGATCAATTTTAAAATTCTCTTCTAAACTGAGCACTTCCATAAAAACAGTTCGTACCTTATTCGTATTTGCATCTACCCAAACCTGAATCGGTACACGAGGCACACGTAAATAATAATACATGAACAATGTAGAGTCTTCTGAAAAATTACCATTGGTCATTGGACCTAGTTTTGCGGTCAATAATTCTTCTTTATCACCATATCTAAAATTCAAAAAATTTATGAAATTTTTCACCTCTCTATTTGAGCAATCTTCTCCCATTTTGGGAAGACTATCCTTATCATTGAAGTTGGCGCCCAACTCTTTTTCGGAGCCATTTTGGCATGCATATCCACAAACCAATGCGAAGAGTAAAATTGTTGCAACACCTTTAAATCTCATCTATTTTTGTATTATTTGAAAGACTAAAAGGGATAAATATACGTTCAAAAAACTATATGAACAATTCCCTCAAGGAAACACTTAGAACAATCAATTTAAGATTTTCGGTACGTTTATTGTAACTACCTTTAGTAGAACAATAAGAAAATTGTTTCCTCAAAATTTAAGAATATGTTTTTAATACAATTGAATACTTACCCCAAGAAAAAAAGAAAAAGCTCAAATTCTATTGATGAGAATTTAATAAAAATGTCCCCAAAAAGAATTCAAGCTTTGATAAGCTCTAAAAAGGATTCGTAGCAAAGACACTTACTTCTGGAATGAAACCGCGGCTATCCATTTTAAGACTAGCTATAGCAACATCTGCAATTTCTTTAGGACTTAGTTTATTTGGCTCTTGCGTTCTCTCCGAACGGTTTTCTACGTTGAATGCCGTTGGAACTTCGGAAGGATTAATTTGTATGACTCTCACATTAAACGGCCTTAATTCGGCCTGCCAACTTTGAGACATCCCCCTCAAAGCAAATTTTGAAGCCGCATAAATTGACCCCATTTTAAACCCTTTTTGGGAAGCTGTAGAAGCAATATTGACAATATCACCATAATTTTGTTTTTTGAATCGTTTCGCCGCATGTGCAGCTACTATTGCTGCTCCAAATACATTCACGTCAAAAACTTTTTGCAAATCTTCTCTTTTTAACGCATCTACCTCTGACCATCCTGCAATTCCCGCATTATTGATTACACCATCTAATTGGTCAAACTTTTCGTCAACAAATTTGTAAAGCGCCTCAATCTCTTCATCTTTTACCACATCTGCATGAAATGGAATGGCACTTATCGCATTCGCCACTTCATTTAATTTATTTTCATCTCTTCCCGTAATTACAACTTTAGCACCTTCATTAATTAGTGCCTCAGCCATTGCTTTACCAAGTCCCGAACTACCGCCGGTGACAATGTAAACTTTATCTTTTAATTCCATAATTTAGTTTTAATACAGTTTTATCAAAGTTCGGGATTTAAAAACGGAACAACCTGTTAAGAAGGGATATTTTTTTAAAAAAAGTTGAAGCAAGAATTAAATGCGAAATAAAAAGAACAATCCAATAAGCAAACGTTGAACACTGAAAATCAACCTCATGAAAACCTTGAAAAATCCTAAAAAAAACACTATCTTTGCAGCACTTAATTCAGAAAGGTATGTCAAAGGAAAATGAAGTATTAAATTCATTAGATCAACACTATAAAACTACAGTATTAGAAGATTTTAAGCTCGCTAGAATTTCTCGAGAGACTTCTTTATTAGGGCGAAGAGAGGTTTTAGGCGGTAAAGCAAAATTTGGAATATTTGGAGATGGTAAAGAAATAGCTCAAATTGCGATGGCAAAACAGTTTAGGAATGGAGATTTCCGATCTGGTTACTACCGCGATCAAACATTTATGATGGCAATTGGCGCTTTAAGTGTAAGAGAATATTTTGCTGCCTTGTATGCACATACAGATATTAATGTGGAGCCGGCTTCTGGAGGTCGACAAATGGGAGGTCACTTTTCGACTCGAAGTTTGAACGAAGATGGGTCTTGGAAAAATTTGATGGAACAAAAAAACAGTTCTGCTGACATTTCCCCAACTGCAGGTCAAATGCCACGTTTAGTTGGTCTAGCATTAGCCTCTAAGGTTTATCGAAAAGATAAGGCTTTGCACGATATGACCAACTTTACGAACAAAGGAAATGAAGTTGCTTTTGGAACGATTGGTGATGCTAGTACATCCGAAGGACCTTTTTGGGAATCAATGAATGCGGCAGGTGTTTTACAAATACCTTTTGCGATGAGTGTTTGGGATGATGGATACGGAATTTCAGTTCCCAAGAAATATCAAACAACAAAAGGCAGTATATCCGATGCCTTATCTGGAATGCAACGAACTAAAGATAAACCTGGTTTTGAGATTTTTAAAACAAAAGGTTGGGATTATCCAGATTTATGCGAAACTTATGAAAAGGCAATCAAGTTATGTCGTGAAGAACACGTTCCAGTCTTAATTCATGTTGAAGAAGTTAATCAACCTCAAGGACATTCAACTTCGGGATCACATGAACGTTATAAATCGAATGATCGTTTAGCTTGGGAGAGTGAAATGGACTGTATAGAAAAATTTAAGGAATTTATTCTTTCCAGTGGAATTGCTGAGGTCGAGGAATTAGAAGCTATTGAAAAAGACGCGAAAAAATATGTAAGAGAAGAGAAAGGAAAAGCATGGAAAGCCTTTAATGCTTTAATTGACAATGATTTTAACGAAGTTATTGGTCTTTTAAATCAAATGGCAAATGAAAGTTCAAATGGGGTTTTTATTCAAAAAATCGCTGACGACTTGAAACAAACCATGGGACCAATTAAAAAAGATATATTCTCTGCTGCAAGAAAAGCTTTACGTTTTATGCGCGGTGAAGAGTCTACCGGTAAAACTGCTTTAATTGATTGGTTGAATCGTGGTATGGATAGTAATGATGATCAGTACTCATCGCATCTCTACTCTCAATCGAAGGATGCCGTTAAAAATATTCCTATCGTTGATCCCGTTTATGGTACTGATGAAAAAATCGATGGGCGTCTTGTGCTTAGAGATAATTTTGACGCATTATTTTCTAAACATCCTGAAGTTTTAACATTTGGAGAGGATGTTGGAAAAATTGGTGGAGTGAATCAGAGTATGGAAGGGATGCAAGAAAAATTTGGTGAACTTCGAGTATCTGATACTGGAATTCGTGAATGCACAATAATTGGGCAAGGAATAGGAATGGCAATGCGTGGACTACGTCCGATAGCGGAAATACAGTATTTAGATTATTTATTGTACGCTATTCAAATCATGAGTGACGATCTAGCAACGGTACAATACAGAACTAAAGGCGGGCAAAAAGCACCTTTAATAATTAGAACAAGAGGACACCGGTTAGAAGGTATTTGGCACTCAGGTTCCCCGATGGGAATGATTTTAAATGCCATTCGAGGAATGTACGTTTGCGTGCCAAGAAACATGACTAAAGCTGCAGGGTTTTACAATTTGCTAATTCAAGCAGACGAACCTGCCTTGGTTGTTGAACCTTTAAATGGATACCGATCAAAAGAAAATCGACCGGATAACTTGACCGAATTCACGACAGCAATTGGTGAAATTGAAACAGTTGTTGAAGGTGATGATATAACAATGGTTTCATATGGTTCTACATTCAATATTTGTCAAGAAGTGGTTAAACAATTGGCAGAAGTAGAAATATCAGTTGAGTTAATTGATGCTCAATCATTAATTCCATTTGATACCAAACATGAGGTTGCCGAATCGCTTTCAAAAACGAACCGCCTTGTTATTGTAGACGAAGATGTTTCAAGTGGAGCAACTGCCTACTTATTGGATCAGATTTTAGTGAAACAAAAAGGCTATTATCATTTAGACTCTGAACCACTAACCATTTCAGCTAAAGATCACCGACCTGCATACAGCACGGATGGCGATTATTTTAGTAAACCAAATGCTGAATCAATCTTTGATGAAGTTTATGCATTAATGCATGAAGCAGAACCGAATAAATATCCAAAAATTTATTAAAAATAGACTATGAAGTTAGCTACACTAAAAGATATGAGTAGAGACGGTAAATTACTTGTCGTTTCTAAAAACCTAAAAAAAGCAATACATGCTAAGAGTGCACCTACTATGCAATCAGCGTTAGACGACTGGGATAATGTTGCACCTCGATTAAAGGAAGAATACGATCAGTTAAACGCTGGCAATGCTGAAGCTGCATTTGATTTTGACGAAACAGCTTGTACATCCCCTCTTCCGAGAGCGCCACAATGGCTAGATGGATCGGCTTATGTTAACCATGTAGAATTAGTTCGTAAAGCTAGAAATGCGGAGATGCCACCAAGTTTTTGGGAAGATCCGTTAATGTATCAAGGAGGATCTGATACATTTCTTGCACCGCATGAAAACATCAAAATGGAGTCTACTGATTGGGGCATTGACATGGAGGCTGAAACGGCCGTTATTCTCGGTGATGTTCCAATGGGTGCTAAAAAAGAGAAAACGTTGGATTATGTGCGTTTAATTATGTTAGTGAACGATGTTTCATTAAGAGGGTTAATTCCTCAAGAACTTGGAAAAGGCTTTGGATTTGTTCAGTCCAAACCTTCTAGCGCATTTTCTCCTGTCGCGATTACACCAGATGAATTAGGTGATGCATGGAAGGACGGTAAAGTTAATTTACCAATTTCTGTTGATTTAAATGACCTTCCTTTAGGTAGAGTTCACGCAGGTGTTGATATGACCTTTAATTTTGGGAAATTAATTGAACACGCAGCTAAAACGAGACCGCTAAGTGCTGGTACAATTATTGGTTCCGGAACTATATCAAATAAGGATAAAGACGGTGGCCCTGGTAAGCCGATTGTTCAAGGTGGTTTAGGTTACTGCTGCCTAGCGGAGGAGAGAATGGTTGAAACTATTTTAGATGGAAAGCCGTCAACTCCTTTTATGCAATTTGGCGATAATGTTAAGATTTATATGAATGATGAGGATGGGAACTCTATATTTGGTATGATGAACCAAGATGTTGAGAAATACAATCCTCCAGCATAAAAACATATAATATTATAATTGAAAAGGGGCTTCGCAAAAATGCAAAGTCCCTTTTTTTAATTGAATCAATTCAGTTTTCATTTCATTAAAAAACCCGATGAATATTCATCGGGTCGGTTCATAAATTATTTTTCACACCGTATTTTGGTTAAATTCTTAGTGCAGATTTATTTAAATTAATTTCATTCATTAGTTTATCGGAAAAACCATAGCTCCCTTTATGGGCAATTACTCTGAAATTTCTATTTTTCAACTCTGCTAAGGTCTTTAGAAACTTCCATTTTGTTTTTAGCAACGGAATGTCTTGAGATTTTAATCCGACCTCAATATACTGCACTCGACCATTGTTCTCAGCGACAATATCTGGTGTAATTTCGATACCTTTCGAAGGCATTTTAAAGGATTTCGGCGTTTCGTAACCGTCTATATCCGCTTTAATATTTTCGTACCCTTTATCTTCGAGATAGTTAATTGTCTTTTCAATTAATGCCTTATGTTCTTGTTTTTCGTCTAAAATCATAACTGCATTATACTAAATATTTTCTGTATTGTCAAATTTTTACCGATATTGTTAAGTAAAAACCAAAACTAATTAAAAAATGAGATTCTTTAAATTACTTTTAACAATTATTCCTTTAGGGGTATTTGGACAGGAAATAATTGAGATAGAAAGTCATCCACTACCGATAGAAGTTCAGGAAACATCAGGATTAATCTTATTTGAAGATCGTATGATTACACATAATGATTCTGGTGATGGTCCAACACTTTATGAAATAGATCCATTAACCGCATTAATTACTAGACGTGTTCATATAGCTAATGCAGAATCAAATGATTGGGAAGATATTTGTAAAGATGAAGAATTTATATACATTGGCGATTTTGGAAATAATGCTGGTATTCGAACCGACTTAAGAATATACCGAATTTCAATTTACGAATATGAGCACAGTGAAAACGATACTATTTATTGTGATACAATTCAGTTTAGTTATGCTGATCAAACCAGCTTTGAACCTGCGCTTTACGAGACAAACTTTGATGCCGAAGCATTTATTTCTAAAGGTGATAGCCTCTATATTTTTACAAAGAACTGGGGTAATTTTAAATCAAATATCTATCCAGTTTCCAAGTACCCTGGAACATATGAGTTACACAAAACAGATTCTATAAATTCAGAAGGTTTAGTAACAGCAGCAGATTATGACCCTATTACAAAACGCTTAGTATTAATAGGGTATCAAATCTTTGACGATTTCATCCTCTATTGCCCAGAATTAGGTGACTCTCCTTTATCTTCTCATTCTTTTACAAGATTTAACCCCGATTTGAGTGGGTCGATACAAATTGAAGGAGTAACTCTGTCCGATAGTCACACAATGTACATTAGTTCGGAACAAAAAGATTCAGATCCTGCTATTTTATCGCATCTTAAAATCATTGATACATCCAACAATAGCGAGCTTCATAAATTTGACAATAAGCGAAGTATTAAACGTATAAACAGTAATGAGTACCATCTTGAGTTCAAATTCGAATCTTACCAAATTTTTAATCAATCGGGCAGCGAATTAATCCATTCAAAAAACGAAATAATTGATTTATCGAATTACCCAAGCGGCATTTACATTCTACATATCCAATTCTGGGATGAAGAACCCTACTCTATACAAATAGTTAACTATTAGCGATTTTGTTTCCAAGCGCTATACTCATCCAACACTTTTTTTGGAGAAGCATTATTTTTAAGCTCGTTAAATACGCCATAAGTCATTTCCGCGATATTTGATTCAACAGGCGTTCTAAGCATTTCTGGTTTAAAATGATCTCCTACAAAATTAATCGTAAAATTACCATTTCTGAATTCAGGATGATTAATAGCGAAACGACAGAATCCCATCGTTGTACTGAACCCTGCAATTTCATAATCATCAATTGCTTGTATTGTTTTTTCAATAGCCTCTTCACGAGTTTCTCCGTAGACGATAAGTTTAGCTATCATTGGGTCATAATTTAAAGGAATTTTCATTCCTTGCTCGTATCCATCATCCACACGAATACCTAAACCAACAGGACGTTTATAATGAACCAGCGTTCCTAAATCTGGTAAAAAGTCATTCATAGGATCTTCTGCATAAACGCGAATTTCGATTGCATGGCCTTTCAACTGTACTTCTTCTTGGGTATATGATAAAGCTTCGCCACGGGCCACTTTAATTTGTTCTTCAACCAAATCGAGTCCTGTAATCATTTCTGTTACTGGGTGTTCAACCTGTAGTCTGGTATTCATTTCCAGAAAATAGAAATTTTTATCTTTATCCAATAAAAACTCAACTGTACCTACACCTTCATAATCACAAGATTTAGCAACATTAATTGCTGCTTGCCCCATTCGTTCTCTTAATTCTTGATCCACTACTGGAGATGGAGCTTCTTCTACTACTTTTTGATGACGTCTTTGAATTGAACACTCTCTTTCATTCAAATGTAGAACATTACCATGCTGATCTGCAATAATCTGAATTTCAATATGCTTAGGTTGTTGAACAAATTTCTCAATAAATACAGCCCCATTTCCAAAAGAAGAAATAGCTTCAGAAACTGCACGGTCGAATTGACTTTCAAATTCGGCACTATTTTCAACAACACGCATCCCTTTACCTCCTCCTCCTGCAGAAGCTTTAATCAAAATTGGGTAACCTATAGACTCTGCTATAGACTTACCTTCTGCAATATCGGTAATCGCTTCATCTGTACCCGGAACCATTGGTACATCAAAGGCTTTTACAGCTTGTTTAGCATCCAGTTTATCACCCATTACATTTATTGCTTTAATGGATGGTCCGATAAATTTAATTCCTGCCTCTGCTACTTTTTCAGCAAAGACCGCATTCTCAGACAAAAATCCGTAAGCAGGGTGTATACCGTCTGTATTAGTTTGTAGCGCTATTTTTAGAATTTTATCCATGTTTAGATAGCTCTCAGAAGGCGTTGCTTCACCAAGACAATAAGCTTCATCAGCAAATTTAACGAATGGAGCATCACTATCTACGTCAGAATAAACAGCTACACTTTGGATGTTCAACCTCTTCAATGTACGCATAATACGCAAGGCAATTTCACCTCTATTTGCTACTAATACTTTTTTCATTTTACTCTCTTTATGCTTTTAAAAAATCTAATTTTCTTCTTTGGGATTAAGTATCGCTTCACGCGCACCTTCGACCCTTTTTTTCTTTCCGTTATCCTTATTCGGATTTATTTCAACATCTTTTTCTTTGGATCTAAATATATTTAAAAAAGCTTGTAATAGCTTAAATTCCTCTGCTGTATTGAAAGATTCGGAGTAATGTAAACCAACACCTTGAGTGAAAGGTCCATTTTCAGCTTCACTTCCTTGATTTGAAGTGTTAAAAACATTCACCGTAAAAGTTCCGTCATCGTTTAATCGATATTCAATAATTACATCTCCAATAATTCCTCCTGAATGTTGTTCGTCTCCTGAAACTACACCTAAACTTGTTTTTATTGAAATCTTTTCCCCTACTTTCGTTTCTAAATCCACAGCAGTAGATCCATTGTCAAGTACAGCTGCAATCTCATAATTATCGCCAATATTATCTAAAATTGCATTGATTTGATCTTGAGCAAAATCTATGGCTGCATCACCCGATGCTCCACCTTGACCATTAGTTGAAATAAATTTGTTTAAAGCTACAATCGAGAAAAATTGTTTATTCAACTCATCCTGATCCGCCGCGATTGATTTTAATGCTGCTTGACCTAAAGAACCAGCAGACGCTGAAGAAATAGCAAAACTAATCGTTGGGCTCATCAAAGTATTGCCCATATTAATTGTCGCCGTTACACTTTCTTTTTTCTCACTATCCCCTTCCAACCCTATCGGCAATATTGGGGCAAATGAAACATCGGTTTTATAATCTGCAAAAATATTTATATCTGCATCATAAGGAGAAATATTCCATTTTAAACTACTTCCATTACGAATGATAAAGTCTTTATTGACTAGCCCCTTAACACGCATGAAATACATTCCTTTTTGAATCGTATAATTACCAAACATTTTCATTTCACCAAACTCATCCATATTTAAAGATATAGCACCTTCTCCAGCATCGACGACTATTTGATCCTCATAAATGGGGTCAAAAACAATTGTCGCTTTTGTCTCTTTGGTAATATTGAAGTTTAAGTCCATCACCAAACCAGAAGATTCTAGCTGTGCTGCTTTTGCGCCATCATCGGTTGTATATCTTGGTGGAACTACCGAATCATAAACGATAAACGAAGACTCTTCAAGATTACCCGATCCGTACATTGCCAGCTTTAAGTCGGTACCCGGTTGTGTTGTTACATTCACTCCAATTTCAGTTAATTCAGTCGAACCATTTACGAATACATCACCAGACACGTAGGCTTTCCCATAATACAAATCACCGTCTTTATATTTTGTATTCATTGCTAAAAAACGCTTAGATGATTTATCAGAGGACATGTCTAGGTGAATATCGTATTTCCAGTCTGACCAATTTTTATGTCGAATATCCATCGCTGTGATTGCCTTATGACCTTCTTCATCTGTTAATTTTAATGATTTTGTACTAAAGCCTTTTTCTCCAAAATTAATTGGCCCATCCAGCCCAAACTTTACATTAAACATTGGCACAAGAACTTTAGCTGCAATAACGTTTAAACCACCTTTAATTTGAGGACTTGCAACTTCTCCTTTTATGGTTAATTTACCGTTTAAAATTCCTTCAATTTCGCGGTACAATTCAGGGTCTTCAAAAGCGTTTAGGAAGCTAATGTCCGTATTATCAAAATTTAACTCTAAATCGAGGTTGTCTTTTTCTTCTTCTGTTAAATAACTTCCCGAAATTTTAAACGTTTCAATACCTTCTCTTTTGAGGTTTCCATTAAGTTCGATACTATTTTTTTCTTTATTCCACTTATTATCCACCAGTAAATCTCCAACAAGCTCATTTTTAACTTCAAGATCAGCAATATGTGAAAGCGCCATGAACTTTACATTATCGTAGAGATCCGAAACACCTCCTTCAACATTTAAAATTCCACCTAACCCGAGATCTTCACCTAACATACCATTCAAATCCGCCAGATCAAAATCCCTCACTTGTACATACAACCAATCTTTTGGATTTTTTGAAACACGACCGGATAAATCGATAAATTGATTTTTATTCGCTATTCTAAAGTCTGAAACCTCTACAATTTCTTCATTAAACAGAATTGATGAACTCGGGTTGATATTCCATTTATGTGATTTTAAGAAAAAGAAAGAAGGATTAAACTCTGTTAAAACATTATGCGCACTGTCAATTTCAGTGGTAAAAGCGAAAAGTGCTGGTTCGACATCCCCCATTGCATCCCAACCAACGTTTGTGGAAAATTTATTATCTTTTAAATATGAGAATATAGCCGCATAGCGAACACCTAGACTATCCTGTACATATACTTCACCAGCTTCGTACTGCATATTAGCTCGTAAACTATCAAAATAGTTTGTTAAGTGAAGGTCTACTAATTTCATATCTCCATAGGTTACAAGATCGGAAGTCAATTCAATTTTCATTTTTAATTTTTCCAAACTATAATCCGCCTCTAATTTGGTTCCTTTAGCCACATACAAAGTAGAGTCTATGTATGGCATAAATGGGTTAATATCTTTAAGATTGACATTAAGATTAAAATGTTTATTGTTAGACTCTATAATATCGACATCCTCGATCATATTATCGGCCACCCGCGCTAATTGATGTTGAATTGACGGCCAAATATCACCTAAGTCAAACTTTCCGGATAGATCCAAATCGACAAAATCGGAATTCAGGTAAACCCTGTCTAAAGAATCACTTCTATCAATCTGTAAGTACAAACTATCCAATGAAATATCCGTTCCAATCGATGAGTCCATATAATCAAAACCACGTATTGCAACTTTTCCTCTTATGTTTTCTAAACTATTTCCCTTTATTTTCACCTCAATTTTCGAAGATTTTAATCGATCCACAATTCCATCCTCTCTGAAATTCAGCTCCGCCAGCTTAGCACTATCAATCCTCACGTCAAACTCAAATGTCATATCATCTTTTAAGTCCATCCAGCCATCATAAGTTAGGGCTAAGTTGTCATCATCAATTTTAACTTCTCCATCAAATACATTATTGGTGAACTCCCCTTTGGTAATTATGATATCATGGTATTCATAACCGTTTAACTCAAAAGATTCAAATCGTCCAGAAAACAAGACTAATAAATCATCCAGCGAAAACCCTTTAGAACCTTTTTTAACGGACAACCAACCTGTCGTTTTTCCCAACATCGTGTTATCTGTTAATGCCCCAAGGTCTAAATTTGTCACTTGAATATCTCGATTTTGTCCATCCTCTTTTACCGAACTATAATAATAGATATTTGAAACTGGATCTTTTTTAAATTTCAATCCATATTCAGTCGTCACATTCCCCAACCCAGAACTTATATTACCATCTACCTGAAAATTATTTAACGACCCTGTAAAATGTCCACCTTCAATTCGAATATTCTCTGCTTGTTTCATAGACGCAGGCAGAACTAAATAATCTTGATTCGATAAAAATGGTGTCAGTTTAATTCTCTCTATATCCTCAATTGAAGTTTGAAATAAATCTAATTTTTCATTAAAAATGGCAGATTCTGGATCATCCAGATTAGGTATTTGAAAATCTCCTTGAATTTTTGTGGACTGTAAAAGTGAAATATCAGTTTGAGCAAGTCGCATTCCATAAACCGGACCTGAAACATTTATATTATGAATATTAACTATGGTATTCATTCCTCGAATTGTTGGAACGAAATAAGCAATATCTGCTAGATCAATTTGAGTATTTATAATTTTACTATCAAAAACGACTTTATGAACAAAATCACTAAAATCCTCTGCTCCATTTGGAGTTTTGAGATTTAAGAAATCGGCACGTAAAACAGAATTACTCAATGCTAGCTCTAGGTTCTCCAAGCCAATTATTTTAGCGTTATATAAGAGGTCTACTGTTAAATTGGTTAAGGCTAATCCACTTTGTTCCTTAAATTTTAAATTTTCAATGCGAGTAATGATATTTTCATTTTCGAAACTAAAGTCAGAAAATCGACCATAAAGATGCTGAATATTAAGATCCGAATAATCAATTCCGAAAGGCAAAGGATCTTCATTTTGGTCTTGATATCTGAAATTTACATCATTTAAGTTTACCGCTTCTACACGAACCGCAAAGGGAGAACTTTCGGTTGTATCTTTTTCTTCACTGGCGAAATAATCTATTAAATGTTGAAAATTGAATGTCGTGTCATTTTTATATTTTCGGATATTGGCAACTGTTTTATTTAAGGTAACATCCTGCACTTCTACAAAAGATTCGCTCAGACTAAATCCACCAACGTTAACGCGAATAGATTCTGAAAATAGAAGCGTATCTTTAATTTTATCTTCAATGTACACCCCTTCAATATCTACTTTATCAAAAAAAATGACGTCTACTTTATCAATACGCACCTCTGTATCCAACTCATTCGATAGAAAAGAAGCAAGATTTTGTGCTAAATAAGTTTGAAACCAGGACGTTCGAATAAAGAAGGCCACTAAAATTAAAATCAAGATGATTAACTCGATCAAAATGTGAATTGACCGACCAAATCCTTTCAGTATTTTACTTAGCTTTGCGATTTCAAATAATTTTTGATAAAAATAGTCAATTGAACGATAATGAAGTCATAATTTTAGGAATAGAATCATCTTGTGATGATACCTCTGCTGCTATTTTAAAAAACGGCAGGATTCTATCCAATGTAGTCGCCAATCAAAAGGTTCATGAGAAATTTGGTGGCGTAGTCCCAGAATTAGCTTCTCGTGCTCATCAACAAAATATAATCCCGGTTGTGGAGACCGCAATACAAGAAGCTGGAATTCAAAAAAACAACCTTTCTGGGATTGCATTTACTCAAGGCCCAGGACTATTAGGTTCGTTGGTTGTAGGAACGAGTTTTGCCAAGAGTTTCGCAATGGGATTAGGGATACCGATGATGGCAGTCAATCATATGCAAGGTCACATTTTGGCACATTTTATAAAAGGTGATCAAACAGAACAACCCCAATTTCCATTCATTTGTATGACCGTATCAGGTGGACATACGCAACTTGTTTTAGTGAGAAACTATTTCGACATGGAAATTATAGGGCAAACCATGGATGACGCAGCCGGGGAAGCCTTTGACAAAGCGGCTAAAATTATGGGCTTACCCTATCCTGGAGGACCGTTGATTGACAAATATGCTAAAAGCGGGGACCCTAGAAAATTTGAATTCCCCACTTCAAATATACCTGATTTCAATTTTTCTTTCAGTGGATTAAAAACAAGTATACTTTACTTCCTGCAAAAGGAGATGAAGAAAAATGATCAATTCATTAAAGAGAATTTAGCTGACATCTGTGCATCCTATCAGCATACAATAATTAAAACGCTATTCAAAAAACTAATAAAAGCCTGTCGTAAACACAATATTACAGATGTAGCAATTGCAGGCGGTGTTTCTGCAAACTCTTTATTGCGCAGCGAATTGGAGCGAATTGGTAAAAAGGAAGGTTGGCGAACCTTTATTCCATCATTTGAATACTGTACTGACAATGCAGGTATGATAGCAATTGCTGGATACTATAAATTCTTAGAAGGACAATTCGCAACACAAGATATCACCCCGAATGCCCGGTTAAAATTTTAAGAGAGGGCAATTTAAATTTACAACGCTATCGAAGAAGTTTTAAGACCGAATTTCTCTTCAGCCATTTCTGAGATATACTCCCCTATTGCTAAAGAAGCTGTTGCAGCTGGTGAAGGCGCATTGAGAACATGTATACTATCGTCAGTGTGTTCTATTCTAAAATCATCCCTTGTATCACCATCCTCACTCAACAATAGCGCGCGCACCCCTGAGCGTCCAGGTTTAATGTCATCCATTTCCAGTGAAGGAATCATTGTTTGTAGTGTTTTTAAGAATAACCGTTTTGAAAAAGCACGTCTATACTCATTAATACCAAATTTGACATTTCCAAAAAACAATTTCCATGTACCTTTATAAGATAATGCATCAACAGTATCTTTCAAACTAAAGTCAGTTTTACCATAACCTTCTCGTTTAAAAGTAAATACTGCATTGGGTCCACATTCGGTTTCACCATTTGTCATTCTTGTAAAATGCACCCCTAAAAAAGGAAAGTCGGGGTTTGGAACAGGGTAAATAAGATGTTTTACTTTGTGTTTGGCTTGCTCCGTTAGTTCATAATAATCACCCCTAAATCCAACTACTTTTTCTTTTAAGTTAACTTGATCTTTTTTCGCCATTCTATCCGCCTGTAATCCTGCACAAAAAATAATCTTTTTTGCAAAAGCTAATTGGTGCTCCATCACTATTTCCTTGTGATTAGATTTATCGTTAATGGCAATAACCATTTCACCTAAAATAAGTTTTGATTTAGGTTGCTTACCTAATGCAACTTCCACCATTTTATTGGTTGCTCCAACAAAATCAATAATTCCAGTACAAGGCACATGGATACCGCCTATACTTTCAACAAAAGGCTCAATATCTTTTACTTGTTCCGCTGAAATTTTTTCAATTCCTTCTGTATTATTTGCAATACCGTTATTGAAAATTTTATCCATAAAAGGCAACTCTGCTTCTTTTGTCGCAACAACTACCTTTCCACAAACATCATGAGCAACGCCATATTCTTTAGCAAAAGCTACCAATTCATGCCTACCTTTTACGCAATTTTTAGCCTTTAAAGAACCTGGTTTATAATAGAGACCGGAGTGAATAACGCCTGAGTTATGACCAGTTTGATGGTTCGCCAATTTATCTTCTTTCTCAATTAAAAGAATTTTCAAATCTGGGTTTCTTAATTGCAATTTATAAAGCGTAGCAGCTCCAATAATACCACCACCAACAATTGCAACGTCAAATATTTCTTTATTTTCCAATTTCAGTTAAATTTGATGCAAAACTAATGAAAGATACGCTTTGAACACAGGAGATTCCAAAAAAATAAATTCTGTATACTTTCAAAACCTGGATGCCGGACGTTTTATTGCTGCATTTTCAGTCTTTTTATTACATTTTTCCAATGATTTAAAGGGGTTATTTCCAAAAATAAATGAGTCGATTATTTTTAAAGGTTTTTATCTTTTTACAAGTAAAGGAAGTTTAGGTGTTAACTTTTTTTTTGTGCTAAGTGGTTTTTTGATCACTTTCCTAATCTTAAAGGAGAAATCTGATACTGGAATTTTTCACGTTGGCAAGTTTTTAATTAGGCGAACTTTACGAATTTGGCCGCTTTATTTTATTGTCGGTGGAATTGGTTTCGGTTTGTTTCCTGTGCTTTTTGATGATTTCCATACCGCTCATCAACCAATTAATTATTTTCTTTTTTTAGCCAATTTTGATGAAATTTGGTATGGATTTAATGATTCAATTAACTTTTTAACTGCTCCGTGGTCAGTTGCTGTTGAGGAGCAATTTTACTTGTTTTGGGGATTATTGCTCTACGTCCTATTCTATTTAAAAAAAATAAACTTACCAATAGTCATACTTTTCCTATATCTAATTTCTTTTTTGTTTCGCTATTATTACTGGGAAAATGAAGTCATTATTTATCACCACACCTTATCTGTTTGTCAGGATATATTAACCGGTTCTTTTATTGGATGGGCTGTTTTCAATCAAAAAAATTGGGTCACTCAACTTCAACAACTAAATCGCAAAAAATTGTATTTAATTTATGTCATCGGAGTACTTATAATTCTTGGTAAAAATAAGATTTTCACCGGTGAGTTAATTATTTTTCAAAGGTTTATATTCTCTTTATTTTTTGCATTTATAATTCTTGATCAAATCGGTGGTAAAAACTCATTTTTTAAGTTGGGGCGGTTAAAATTATTGAATCATTTAGGAAAGTTATCCTATGGTATTTATATGTATCATTTAGTGGTGATGTATCTTATTGTACGTTTTGTGCCGTTTAACGAATTCAGTATTTTTTCAGCAATTTTGATATACGGGCTATTAAGTATTTCAGGTACCTATCTCATGTCTTATTTTAGTTACAAATTTGTTGAATCGAAATTTCTATCTTTGAAACCAAAGAATTCTAAATGAAAAAAAGCATCTTCTTTCTCTTGTTAATTATGTTTTATGCGGCTGTTGGCCTAGCTCAAAACGACACCATTCAAATCACATCTATAAAAACCATCGACCCTACCCCATTTAAAGTACCTCAGCAAAAAATAAATGCCCCGTTTTACCAAAGAGCTATTGGACCATTATTTTTGGCTGCTATTAGCATTGATTTGATGCGTGATTCTATAAAATATGATCTCCAACCGCGTTTCCGGTCCGTTGTAAAAGACTCTTTTCGAACACATGTTGATGATTGGATTCACTATGCGCCTGTACTCACCATGTATACGGCGGATTTATTAAATGTCCCTGCTAAAAACACAGTTTGGAACCAAACCAAATTTCTGATTATTTCTGAAGCCATTACCTCTGGGATAGTTTGGAGTTTAAAAGTAGGGTTAGGCATTCAAAGACCGAATAATGGAGGTTATACAGCTTATCCTTCTGGACACACTTCACAAGCATTTGTGCAAAGTCAAGTTTTATTCAACGAATTTAGGGAAACAGCACCTTTGTTAGCATCCAGTGGTTTTTTATTTTCAATTTCCACGGGTGCCCTACGTGTTTTGAACAACAGACATTGGGTTCCTGATGTACTATTAGGAGCAGGAATTGGTATGTTAGTAACCAATGCAGTGTACTATTTTGAGCCCTTAAAAAACTGGAACCCTTTCCACAAGAAAAAAAACAAGCACTCACAACTTGATGTAACTTTTGCACCTAGAATTGGAAGCTCGTTTTTGGGGGGACATCTAAACTTCAAGTTTTAAAGCACTAATTCTTTAAACTTTTCACTATATTTAGGATTAAGCGTAGTTCATGAGTAGTCAATCAACATACAAGATAGAATTTGATAATCTAAAAGTTAAGATTATTAATAAAAATTTTGTAGAACTGTATTACCCTGAGGAAGTTGACGTTAATATGGAAACAGTCCTAAAACTAGATCAAATTATTTTTGAAAAAACTGAAGGAAATAAATTTTATTTGTTCTGTAGTTTTGAAAACAGTTACGGTTCAATGGTATCTGATGCGCAAAAATTTCTGGCTCGGGAAGCAAGAACGGTGAAACAAATTAAAGCAAATGCGATAGTGATTAATAATTTACCGATTCGTCTGCTTGTTAAATTTTACATTCGGTTTTATCGTCCAATTTATGCTACAAAAATATTCTCAAATGCTAAGAGTGCACGCATGTGGTTAACCGAAAAATACGCTCACGAACATTATAACAACTCTTCTGATTTAGCTAAAGCTCAATAAATAAAATGAAAATTAATCTAAACAAGTTCGAAGTAAAATCTTTCGGAGTTTGCAACCTTTCAATTATTCCTATTCGTAAAACGCCGAGTGATGAAGCTGAAATTGTAACACAAATGCACTTTGGCGATAATGTTCGCATTCTTGAAAAGCAACTTCCTTGGCTTAAAGTTAGTTTTCCAGCTGATGATTACGAAGGTTGGTTAGATTTTAAACAGTTGACTTATTTAAATGAGGAACAAAATAATAAGTATTTGGATCAAGAATTCATTTATGTGAAGGACCCACTTTTAAGGCTAACAGGACCAAGAGGTGTTCAAAACATCATGCTTGGAGCTAAAATCCCTCTCACAGAAAATGAGAGTTTTATACTTGGGGAAGAAGTTTATACGTTATCTGTAAAACCCAATAACTTTAAGCAAAACCTCATTGAAACTGCGATGGGTTACCTCAACACTCCTTACCTCTGGGGAGGTAAATCTATTTTTGGAATTGATTGTTCAGGATTAGTACAAACTGTTTTCAAAGTGCATAATATTTTTTTAAGTCGTGATGCATCAACACAAGTAAAGGAAGGTCTTCATGTGCCTTTTAATGATCGAAAAGCAGGTGATGTACCCTTCTTTATAAACAAAAATGGAAAAGTTCATCATGTAGGAATATTGACTTCTAAAGATGAAATATTGCACGCTTCTGGAGCAGTTCGATTAGACAATTTTAATGAAAAAGGCATTTATCGAAAAGATTTTGATAAAATCACCCATCAACTTTTAGAGATTCGAAGATTTACCGCATAGACTAAGGCCTATAAACCGGCTTTTCTTCAACGACTTTTGGAACAAGGTAATATTGCTTTAATCCGGTTTTATCACTAAAAGAAATCAATGCCTGCTCGTTTGAAATATCAACTGGGCACTCAATAAATTTATGATTTGCCATAAGTTTAAATTTAGCTTGAAAGACTTTATATCCTGAACGCACTTTTTCTGTTAGTTTTTGATGATATCCTCTAAAATAAACGCTGTCTAAAGTGATGTCATTAAGTTCTCCTTCATATGCTAAAACTAATAGCATTTCTTTGTCCCCCTCTTTATCACCGGGGTAAATCATTTTATAAAAAGGTTTTACAAAATCAATAGGTAAATTATCAACTACTTTTATTTGACTATGAATGGCGCAACTCACAAAAACACCCCCCAAAATTAACCCTAATAAATACCTCATTCAATAATTATTTTTATGACTGATTTTTCATTTTCAGCAATTTGGACGGCTAAAAAATAAGTGCCTGTTGCCAAATCTGTGGTCACATTTACAGTCGCACTGTTCGTCTCTGACTTTTCATAAACTACTTTACCATCAGCAGAATAAATTTTTAGGTCAATGTTCTTATAATTTCTATTCAATTGAATTGAAAATTCGCCAGTTGAAGGATTGGGATAAATAGTTATAAAACGTTCAACTTCTTCTCCCGTGCGTAGTCCAGCAATGTTAAAGCAATCTGATGTATCTGAGCAAACCCCATCATCAATAATAACCGCGTAACTCCCATTTTCAACAGGACTAAATAGTTGTTCTGTTGCACCAACCACAAAAGCATAATCTTCGTTACAATCAACCCATTGGTACGATACATCCGGCAACGTCGCCTCAAGAGAAAATCCATCCTGCTCTACAGTTGTGGGTAAATCATAATAAGATAAAGTCAATGTAACAATCGAATCGCACCCATGAATAGTTTCAAATAATTCTGTATACACACCTTCCGCAGTCAACGTTTGTGTCCCAAATTCTAGCTCATCCCCTTTACAAATCTCCTTTGTTTCAAAGGCTTCTATGTTGGGATGAACAATAACTGCTTCAAACAAGTAATCGACTGCTGATATTTCACCTTCCCATGCCTCAATACTCAAATTATACGCTCCTGCCGGTAGTAACAATGAATCAATGAATTTATCAGAAGAAAATATCACCCCGTCCCCCATAAAATCCCAATCTATTGCGTCAATTGGTGAACCTGTATATTCAAAATAAATCATTTTCCCTTCGCAAATTTCATGCTCAGAAATCGTGTAATCTAAATTAATTAAAGGTTTGATAAAAATTGTATAATCTTCCACTTCTCCATCAAATCCTTCTTCACATGGATCCGCATCAGATGGATATTTTGCTGAAACTCTCATTCTTGTTTTACCCAAATGAGCATCTTCAGGCACCGTAATTTCTAAAGGAGATAAACTTGTTGCCCCATCAACTTCGTCATTCGCAGTTCCTAAATCATAAGATTCTCCCGGATCTGTAAAATCTCCATCCCTATTCCAATCTATCCATGCATTAGAGTGTATCGTATAGGGACCATCCGTATTGAGATTTACCGATAAATCATATGTCATTGTTTGATACAAATTAGCTGTATCTAAATCCACATAACTCGTATATGGCGCTAACTTGCCAGAAGAATTATCTAGATCGTTTAACGTAACTCGTGTTACTGCCGTTTCCCAAGACATGTTACCATGGCTTGTACAATATTCAAATGGTTGAACAGTATACATAAATTTGTATGTTTCCGAATACTCGGTAAATTCACCTACCGCCTTTACTTTAAAGAATACCTTTGTGCCAACAGGAAAACTTGGAATTGGGTCTTCAGCTACCCAAGTTGTATCCTCAGTGTTTATCATGGGTATGGTATTTTCAAAGGTTGGTTCATCAATTGACCATAGGACCTCTGCGTGATCTAATTCATAATCATAAGTAATAATTGAGGTCACATATTGCTCAGAACCTTCTGCTGGAGTAGTAAAAGTAGGCGGATTTGTTATATCCGTTTTAAGAATTGTAGGATAGGCTGTTCGGCCATTAAGTGTAAATTCCCATACACCTCTGCCCCATGTCGCTGTTCTTAAGGTATTTGAACCATATACAATATCCAACTCATAATTCATACAATTTGGCAAATCCTCATTGTATAACTCCCATTCTTCTTCCTCCATTTCCTTTACATAAACTCCGATTTCGCCTGCCAGATAAATATTTCTATTGTTATCATGATCAATCACCGCACCACGTATTGGCATATCCTCTAGATTAGCCGTTATATTTTCCCATGTTTCACCTAAATCGTGTGTTATAAATACTTTTTGGCCATCAATTTGATAACGATTATAAGTAACCACAACGGTACTATCAAATCTAGGGTCAAAAGCAATGTCTGTGATAGCATAAGGAGGCAATTCTCCTTGAATATCTGTAAATGTCACGCCACCATCATCCGATAATTCGATATCTTGACCTCTAGAGACAATTATTAATTGTGAATTATTTTCTGCAATTGCTGCTTCTTGAATTTCTCCGCCAAAACTTGGCGACCCTTTTACCTCCCAGGAATTTCCATAATCTGTACTTTTGTGAACATCTACACCGAAATGATAAACGGTCATATGGTCATTTGGATCAAATGCCATAGGAGCAACCCATGCAGAAGAGTGATCTGGAGGAGAAACATTTGTTTGTGTCTGACCTCGATCCAATGTTCTTCTTCTTCCGCCATATTGGTAACTCGAAATCATCCAGTCTTCATTGAGGGGGTGAATGATGGCTTCCATACCGTCTGCACCAGCAAACTCAATCCATCCACTTTCCAGTTTAATACTCGTTCCATTGTCTTGAGACCCTACCATCGTAATGTATTGATTGGATTGACTTACTCCTAAAGTATAATTCTCACGTATTCCAACATCATCACATAATCTTTGCCACGATATCCCATTGTCGCTACTCTTGGCTAAATAACCATCTGTAGCCAAATAAAAATTACCATCAATACATTCGGCCGAACGCATATCAGCGTGCACATATTGGTCACCGTCAAAAGGAGCCGCCCATAAGCCCCACCATGTAACTTGATCAAAACTGATTCCTCCATTATTTGAAGCAAAAGCATCAATTCCCCCATAAGTCATGAACATAGTATCGACATCACTTATTGCAAAACCTTCGCTACTCATATCAGGATTGGCACGAAATTCAAAATTCAATCCTTTATCATAAGAAATCCATAGTCCATTTCCAGATCCGAAATAAAGGCAGTCTTCACAAATTGGACTGACATCAAGATGAACATTCGTATTATTATCATTGCCAATAATTTCCGCCGAACCTGAAAAAGTAATCCCCTGATCTGTAGAGCGTAGCACCTTATTTTTATTTGGTCCCCAATAGTAATAATCATAAATATAGATAATCGAATTATCGACAGGATGAAATTCTATTTCAGAAATACTCCCACTTGTTACTTTGGACCATGTTGCTAGGTTATCTTCTGACCGATACAATCCATCACTCGCCGCAATAAAAATTAAATCACTGACTCTGGGGTGATAGGCAATTTGATTTATGCGAAAATTACTCCCTAAGCCGCCTTTATCAAGCGTCATAGGATTAAAATTCGATTCGAACCAAGAGTCTCCTCCGTCAGTCGAACGATACAACCCATGTGTATAGCCATTACCTGCATTTCTCAAATTGATAAGAATTGAATCTGAATTGGTAGGTGAAACTGTCATTGTATTTACACCAGAAGCAAATAAAAAATCGGTGGAACCGCCTTCCCATGAATCTCCTCCATTAGTTGACTTCCAAAAACCTCCACTTCTCGATCCCATATAAATTAAATCCTCATCGTCAGGATGAACATAAAAACACTCAACTCTGCCTAATCCAGGAGCATAATGTCCGGTTATACTGTCAACGGTTATAGGACCTACTTCTTCCCATCCATCCTCAAAAAGTAAGCTTAAATGTTCGCTTGAACTAGAATTTTCAATAAACTTTTGATATGATTTTTGTAGAAAATACGGATCTTCTGAAGAACGATTTCCACTGGGATAGTACTTGGATTCGTTATGATACTTCCACCTTTGATACCCTTTGTACCCGGAACCTTTAGCGTGTTTATCAATTGTTTCAAAATACGCATCTGCAACAGCGCAAACTTCATAGAAGTTCACTGAATTATCCAATATTAGTTCTTTATACGATTGCTGCGTTAAACTCTGCTTTGGAAAAGAAAGAATAAACAATAAGAATAATTGTAACAGTTGTTTCATGCGTTGCGTTTAGTGGACAATTTAATAATTATCATCTGATTATCAATCATAATAGCCAAAGTACTTAACAGATAACAAGATGAAATCTTGATAAACACTAATTTATTTAGTATATTACTTTAAAAATTAGCTATATGGGTGCAGGAGGTTCTATCTCAGCAATGATTTCTTCATTAAAAAATAATAAAATTCCAACAAGAGAGCGGTCGAGTCCTACATATAAAGCAAAAATGGGGCAACCTCTGATCTTTAAAAACAAAATGAATTCGACTGAATTAAAACAATTCAGCAGTCATTTAAAAGCTCAAAAAAGGAAAAAAACTATCACCACCATTGTCATAACGGTAATCGTGTTTTCATTACTCTTTGGTATCTCGCATGAATATCTGTTATAGACTTTTCTTTTATAGGAATTACTATTTTTGTGTGGTTTGGTCTTGACATAAATTCATGAAGCAATTTTATTACCTCATCCATATTCAGTATTTAGGATTTCGATTTCACGGTTGGCAAAAACAACCCAAACATAAAACAGTTCATTTAATGATTGATAAAACTGTAAAATTTGTCTTGGGAGATCAACCTTTTAAAACATTGGGAACGAGCAGGACAGATGCCAGAGTTTCCGCTGAACATAGTGCTTTTGAATTGTTTTTGGATGAACCAATTGATCAAGCATGGTTTCTAGCAGCGTTTAATTCAAATTTACCTTCAGATATAAGAGCGCTATCCATAGAAGAAGTAGATGAAAAATTCAACATTATAAACACTGCGAAAACTAAGGAATATTTGTATTTATTCACTTTTGGTGAAAAGCCTCATCCATTTACCGCATCAATCATGACTTATTTCAAAGGTAAGTTAGCGCTAGAAAAAATGCAGGAAGGAGCTAAAATATTTGAAGGAAAGCATAATTTTAAACGTTATTGCACAAAACCCGCCGAACATACAAATTTAATTCGAGAAATAATACATTGCAGTATTGAGCAAAACAGCATTTATACCGCTAACTTTTTCCCCAATGAATCCTATATTCTAAAAATACAATCGAAAGGATTTTTACGTTATCAAGTCCGACTTATTATGGCGGAGCTGGTTAATTTAGGTAGGGGAAAAACAACAATTGATAAAATTAAAGACCACCTGAAAGGAATTGAACCTGTTGAATTGATGGAAACTATTGCTCCTGGGTCGGGGTTAATTTTAAATGAAATCAAATTTGATAAATAAAGATCGGATTATGATCAAAATGCAAAAATTAGCCCTATTTAAGCATGAAATAGTTTTAGCAAGTTTACTAATTCTATTGTTCGGGCAATTATTTATCCCTGTAAAATGGCATAGCTTCATCCAACCCTTTTTATTTGCGCAAACATTTATTGCAGGAATATTCTTATTCTACACTCAAAAAACATGGCGAACATTGTTCCTTCTGTGTTTTTCATTGGTATTAGCTACAGAAGTGTTGAGAATCTTTATCGAAATACCGCTACTTCGTTCCATTAACAGTTTATTATACATTTTCTTTTTTATCAGTATTTCAGTTGAAACTTATCGGCAAATTTTTAACACAAAAAAAGTAGGGTTAAGTATGATAATTGCTGTATTTTCAGGCTTTATATTACTTTGTTTTATTGCTTCACTTCTCTTCTTAATTATCGAAAATCAAACACCGTTTTCATTTTCTAATCTTGGATCGAATGAAGAAAAATTTCAAAACATCAACTATTTTAGTTTTATCACTGCTTTAACTATTGGGTATGGTGATATAGTTCCACTTACACAGCAAGCTAAGAAAGCGGTAATGCTAGTTTCTTTATTAGGAAACTTTTATAGTGTATTTGTAACAGGCACTGTAATTGGAAAATACATCAACAAAAAAAGCAATGGCGAATAATCATTTACCGGGTCCTCATCGTAAAATCATTCATATTGATATGGATGCGTTTTTTGCTTCAGTTGAACAATTAGACAACCCTGAACTTCGAGGGAAACCAATTGCGGTTGGTGGTAGTGAAGATCGCGGAGTAGTTGCTGCAGCGAGCTATGAAGCCAGAAAGTATGGCGTAAGATCAGCCATGTCTAGTGCACTTGCAAAGAAAAAATGTCCAGATTTAATCTTCGTAAAACACAATTTTAAGAGATATAAAGCGGTGTCGAGGCAAGTGCGTGAAATTTTCAATTATTATACAGATTTGGTTGAACCCCTTTCAATAGATGAAGCTTTCTTAGATGTGACTGCTAACCAGCACGGTCATGAATCTGCAACTGAGATAGCATCAGAAATCAGACAGAAAATATTTGAGCAGACTAAATTAACTGCTTCAGCAGGTATTTCCATTAATAAATTTATGGCCAAAATTGCGAGTGATATCAATAAACCAAATGGTCAAATGACAATTAAACCGCATGAAGTACTTCTGTTTTTAGAGCGATTACCTATTTCCAAATTTTATGGTGTTGGAAAGGTTACTGCAGAGAAAATGAACAGTTGGGGTATTTATAATGGATATCAACTCAAACAACATTCGCTTGAATTTCTGGTTCAAACCTTTGGTAAATCGGGACAGCATTTTTACAATATTGTTCGCGGAATTCATAATAGTCCAGTTCAGCCAGATCGAATAAGAAAATCTGTCGGAACGGAAAGAACTTTTGCAAAAAATTTAGTCCATCAAGATGACATTGTTAGCTCTTTATTTAAAATTTCGACGACAACTGCCGATCGTTTATGTCAAAATAACTCAAAGGGAAAAACGATTACACTCAAAATTAAGTATAATGATTTTAGCGTTCAAACAAGGAGTAAAACCATTCAGAATTTCACTCAAAGCAAAGAACTTATTTATGAAAACATCATCGAATTACTTAATCAAAAAGCGCTGAATTTACCTGTTCGACTATTAGGGGTTACTGTTTCTAATTTAGAAATAGAAGAAGAAAGAAATTTACAGACAAATCATCAATTAAAATTAAGTTTTTAATCTTTCAATTTCCGCTTGTAGATTCGCCAATTTATGTTGTTTTTTGCGAAAATTTTCTTCATTCGGATGTAAGAACTTATGCGCATTTAACTGCACTAATTTATTCGATAATTGGACAATTTTAGCTGTCTTTTCATTAAAGTAGGATGCTGAAAATTTTTCCATCACATAATCTACTGCTTGAGCATTAGGGTGAATCAAGTCTTGCTCAAAAAAACGATAATCTCTTAAGTCATCTAATACCAACTCGTAGGAGGGAAAATAACTAATCTCCTGAAATGATTTTTCTAAATAATCGGTCAATAATAATAAAGTAGATTTACTGATGTTGTTCTCATGCAAGCCGTTTTTAACATGTCTTACAGGACTGACTGTCAAAACAATATTCAAACCGGGATTAAATTCAAGCAGTCGTTTAAATAAGTCTATAAATATACTCTTTAGCTGCTCAAGTTTGAGACCTATTTTTTGAAAATGAAATTGAGGGATTTTATGACAATTTGCTACAATTTCCTGAGTATTCAGTTCCTTATAAACCCATGTCGTTCCAAATGTAATAACGAGAAAATCAGTCTCCTTAATGTTTTTTACAAACTGTTTTTGAATATTTTGAATATTTTCGAGTAATTCCTTTTTATTCGAACCGAAAACGCTCGAGTGAAAATCGTAATGAAAATGAAGACCATCCCTTTCTACAAACAATTTGTCATTTTCATGATGATCTAATGCATTATGAATGTTTTTTGAGATTGAAAGAGGATTAAATAAAATGCCAAAAGGGTTATGAACAGTATGAAATCCACCTTTTTCTAAAAAGGAATAAAGATGATTTGCAAAGCATGAGCCAATTGTCATTATTCGGTGGCTATGCTGGATATCTTTATCCTGCTTCCCTATTATTACTTCTGTTCTAAATTTCATATTTCGTCACTCTTTAAACCAAAACTTGACAAAATTGTTGATTCAAATTGATGAGGATCGTTCAGCATTATTAACTTCTTTTGCGTGATCAATAAAACATGGTTCACCTGAGATTCCAATCCTTGGATATCGTGAGTTGAATACAATATCAGTTTTCGTTGTTCAGTCGCAATCCTTTTAATGAGTGCTTTCAGTTTGAACCGATTCACAAGATCCAAAAATGCTCCAGGTTCATCTAATAGAATAACCTTAGTTTCTTGGGCAAGTGCTTTTCCTATCATTATTAATTGTTTTTCACCATCACTTAAAGAGCTAAACTCGAGATCAGCAATTGATGCTAGGTCAAGTTCTTCTATTATTTGATTTACTATACGAAGGTCATCTTTCTTTGTTTTTGCAAAAACATTTTGATACGGCAACCTTCCTAATAACAAAACATCTCTCCCACTATGATTTCCAAAGATATTATTCTTTGCGTGTACAATAGAAATTTCTTTCGCTAATTCATTTCGTGTATACGCATTAATAGGCTTATCATTGAGCATAATTTTTCCTTCAAACTCCTTATGCAATCCGGTGGCTGTTTTCAATAGAGTAGATTTTCCAACTCCATTTCGACCAACTAACGCAATAACTCCTCCTTTCAGTTCGAAATCTTGCGATTCGAAAAGAAGACGTCCCCCTACTTTTATTTTTAAATCTTTAAATGCTAACATTTTTACGATTTAAGTTTATAATTACCCAAATAATTATGGGAGCACCTATTATTGCAGTGACGGTATTTAAAGGTAATGCGTTACTTGACATTCGTACAGTAAAATCGGCTAAGATTGCTAAAAAGCCTCCTCCTAGAAAAACCAAGGGTAAGACAATTGCATGATTTTTTGACTTAACGAGAACACGAATAAACTGAGGAACGGCAATTCCTATAAACCCAACAGGACCGCAATAGACAGTTACAATTGATGCTAAAACCCCTGTGATTAAGATAATTAAGTTACGAGTTTGTTTAATATTAATTCCAAGTGAGGCAGCGGCATTATTCCCAGCTACAAGAGCGTTCAGAGGTTTAATCAATAAAAACGTCAAAATAAATCCAAATCCAATGATACTCGTAAATAGCCCCACTTCAAAAGAAGAAAGCCCTTCAAAACTACCCAAACTCCATACATTATAATCCCTGGTCTCTGTTTTATCAGCCCATAGAATAAGCACATTTATAAAAGCCGATGTAAAATATCCGAACATTATACCTGCCACTAAAAGGGTGACTGAATTTTGGATAAAGCGAGCAATAATTAGGAGTAAAAATAAAACCCCTAGAGCACCTACAAGTCCAGCAATTACAATACCAATATTTCCCCAAGTTGAACCAAAACTTGCTCCGCCTAGAACGATAATAGCTACTCCTAAAGAAGCTCCAGAGGTTATCCCTAGAACACCTGGACCGGCCAATGGATTACGAAAAAAAACCTGCAAAATTAATCCCGATACACCCAAGGCTCCACCGGCAAAAACTGCAACAATAGAACGATTTAGTCTATTTTCAATAATGTAAGACCACGAAGGATTATCTACAGCTCCACCAGACAATAATTTGATGACATCGTGCAATCCAATTGCAACATCTCCATTTAAAATATTTAACAAGCACAACAATATTACCCCGCAAAACAGAATGATCAAGAGAAATATATCATTTTTCCACTGTTTCATCTTCAAAAACTTACTGCTACTTTAATCGTTTAAAATAAACTGGAGTGTGATACTCAATTTGTTTTGTCGCATATAGCAAATCTTTAAGGATTATTTGGGGCTCAATAATACCTTTTGCAAAATAATCAACATCTGCTGTATTGCAAAATATGACCTGCTGGTTTTTAACCGACTTAAACGTTTTATAAACAGGAGACTCACTCAACAGGTCATTTAATGAAAAATTAGGTTTACGATTTGCGATAATAATCCAATAGTCAGCTTTGGTACCGACATCCCAAATAGCCTCTTTTGAAAATACCTCATTCTCTGTACCTCCGGCTTCTTTGAAATAATAGGAAATTCCAACATCCTCAACCATCCGTACACCAACTGATTGGGCTGAAGGCATAAACCATTGATCTTGAAAAGGTAAGTTCATAATAAAACTTTTCTCAATGGGCTTCACTTGTCGCTTTAAAGCTTCATATTCCTCATGGATTTTATCAAAATAAAAGTTCGCTTCTTCCGCTCGATTAAGTAGTAAACCAAATAACTTTATCCATTCTAAACGTGCAATTTGAGTTTCTTCTAAGTATTCTCCAATAAGCAAAGTATTTATTCCCTTTTCCTTATAATTATTATCTTGAGAACGTCCAAAAGGGTAGATTAAGAATAAGTCAGGATTTGCCTCTAATAATGCTTCATCCTGTATCTGGTCCGTCAAACATAATTCAACCACGCCGTTCGAAACCAATTCAGCTTTTAGACTATCTTGATTTACAAACTTAATTCCACAAAGTGCTTTCACCATATCCAACGCTTTGAAAGCATCAAAAAAAGCTAAGTAAGTTGAGGATTGACAAGCAAATTCAGTTTTCTCGGCTGTAAGTCTTTTAACGTCTTTGGGCAGATTATTATTTAAATCAGTTATTAAAAACAAGCTATCCTTAAACTGTGAATTACTGGAATGAGATTGGGTTGTAATTTTGATATACCCCTGGTGATAAGATACCTCAAACCCCTTGGCGTACTTTACCTCCACTCTATCTTCAGCAGTAAATACATTCTCCTCAACTGACGTTTTATCTTGGTGTTCGACACAAGAAATTAATAGGAAGCAAATGCTTAAAAAAAAGATATTCTTCATGCTATATTGTTTCCTATTTTAACTGTTTCATCGAGCACCATTCGCCAATCTTTCCATTCCCCTAAATTGTTGATAGAGCTATTATGCCAGATAAAAGAAAATACTCCACCAACTTCCTTTACTTCATTTATAAGCTGTTTAACCTCTTGAATAGCCTGATTAGGATTATATTTTAAATAATCTTTCAATGCGCTATCCATATACATGAACGGAAAAAGTTTTAGGGGTTTAGCATTGTTTTCTTTCAAATCAAAAAAATAGAAAGGAAAGGCTGTTCCAGCTTTAAAACCTATTTGATCAGCAAATCCAACTGAATAATCCTCTTCGATACCTATATCACATAGCACTTGATAAGTATGTGGTAATTGAACGCGCATAAAATGTTGACGGCTCGCTGTTATATTATGTCCCGTAATTTCAACTAGCCGTTTTTTTTCTTCAGCTACTTTTGATCGCTTCAAAAATGAAGCATAAGATGGATGAATTCCGACCTCACCTTCTAAATTTAATCCTCGGATTAACGAGCCGTATGCATTATTTTCCCAATGAATATTTTTATCATAAGGACCATAATCACCAAGTAGAACAAAACAGTATATACCATCAGTTTTTGTGGCAATATCACGTATGACATCGTATGTATCGTAAGGATCTTTTCGAATACCCGCTCCTACTTTAATTCGATCTATTAATTGCCCCCCTTTAATTGCCGCCCCAATCGAGCGAACAAACGATCGTTGCTTATATGCCCAGGCAATATCAATATCAAAAGTTGGTAAAAATGAATAATTCTCACGAATCGGTTCATAGTCTAATTCTAAATCATTCCATAAGTCTTGAACAAGACGATCAACTACAGCTGTTTTATTGAGTTTTAATCGTACAAGTGATGAATGTGAGCTTGGCACTCTACCGTGCTGATCAACATCCTCACAGAAATAATCTTCATATTGAGTTAAAAAATAGAAAATCAACCCAAGATGGTCTTCAACACCATCTAGTAATAAACAATTATTAACACGTTCAATTTGTTTATTAGGGTATATTTCGCTTTCAAACAAAATTCCTTCAGGTCTAATTTGTTTGGCTGATTCAATTGGCAAACCGGAATAATTAAGGTGTTTACCTTTAAGTAACTGCCAATCATCAACCGAACTCATCAGCTGATAGTCAGCCCCTTTAGATTTAAAGCAAAAATCAAGGACATAAGTTAACCGTGTCGTGATATGTTCAGCGAATATTTTTAGCAACGAATTTGATTTAATATTTCTTGGCAAATAAACTCTGCTGCTTTACCATCACCAAATAGATTTGGATATGTTAAATTTTGATTTTTATATAACTGTTCAAAAGCCCTATGAATTTTATTTTTATCGGCATCACAACAAATGGCATTACCATTCTTAACGATCTCAATCCATTCGGTTTCCGGTCGAAGAATAATGCACGGTTTTTGAAAAAAGAACGCTTCCTTTTGTACTCCCCCACTATCCGTAATCACGAAATCAGCATTTTTTTCTAAGGCGATAACGTCTAAAAATGAAACTGGTGGTATAATTTTAATGAACGCTGAATTTTTAATCTTACCGAGCAATTCTACTGATAAGTTAACATCCATCATTTTTTTTGTTCTTGGATGCAATGGCAGAACAATTGGCGTTTGACTCTTTGAGCCTATTTCTAACAATGCCTCAAAAATTGCGGTTAACCGTTTTGGATCATCAGTATTATCATTTCTATGAACTGTCGATAAAATAAAAGGCTTATCCGTCAAATCTAGTTCTTGAATCAAAGAAGATTTATCATCTGACACTTTCGAAAAGTACAAGGAATTATCATACATTATGTCACCACAATGGTATACTTTAGGGTGGTCAATATCAACTTTTATGGCGTCATCCTGCCTAAAACCCTCTCGTTTTAAGTTCTCAACACCTTGTTTAGTCGGTGAAAATAGCAATGTTGAAAGATGATCGCATAAAATCCGATTTTGTTCTTCTGGCATTCGCTTATTAAAAGATCTCAAACCTGCCTCAATATGCACTACCGGTATGTATATTTTTGATGCTGCTAAACCTCCAGCAACAGTTGAATTTGTGTCACCATAAACAACCAAGGCATCTGGCTTTTCTTCTAGTAAAATTTTCTCAATTCCTGCTAACATTTTCGCCGTTTGCGCACCGTGACTACCTGAACCAACATTTAAGTTATAGTGAGGTCTAGGGATGTTTAATTCATCAAAAAAAACAGCCGACATATTTTCATCGTAATGTTGTCCTGTATGTACGATAATTTCTTCTAATTCATCAGAATATTTTTCTCTAACAGCCCTGCTGATAGCAGCTGATTTTATAATCTGAGGTCGAGCACCTATTATGGTAATTATTTTCATTTTTCTTAAATTCTAAACAAATATAAGATTTCATAACTTCCTAGGTAAGCTGTGCATAGAAAAAACAAAGGATTCGAACAAAATTAAAAGACACCTTCATCGGCAAAACTATAATAACCATCATCAGTTATAATTAAATGATCGAGTACAGGAAGATCAATCATGTTTCCAAAAGATTTCATTTTTTTGGTTAATTCAAGATCCGCTCGACTAGGTGTGAGATTTCCTGATGGATGATTATGGCAAAGAATTATAGCAGATGCGGTTTGCTCAAGTGCTTTCTTAAAAACAATTTTACCATCAACAATCGTTCCGCTTATCCCTCCTTTCGAAATTAATTCAATTGATTTTACTTTATTCGCTCTGTTTAGGATAACAATATAAAACTCTTCATGATTTAGATCTAAAAACCGTTCTCGTACATATTCGAAAATATCCCTTGAAGATCGAATTTGAACGTCTTTACTTCTTGTTGTATTTTGCTTTCTACGTCCCAATTCAAGTGCTGCAGCAATACTAACAGCTTTTGCCATACCTATGCCTTTAAACTTCATCAAATCATGGATGCTCAATCTTGCCAAACGATCTAAATTATTTTCAACGGATTCAAGAATCTCACGACTTAATTCAACGGCTGACTTTTCACTCGAGCCCGAACCTATTAAAATTGCGATGATTTCACTCGTTGATAGTGTTGAACGACCATTTTCTATTAATTTTTCGCGTGGTCGATCGTCCTTTGACAAATCTTTTATTGAAAGTGATTTTGGGTTAATCATACTTAAAGATATCAAATAAAATTTTAGCTCCAATCATTTTTTTTAATCATAAACAGAAAATTAAACTAAGAATATCTTTATTTTTGAATTAAGAATGACAAGATGCCAAAACTAATATTGATATTCTTCTTTTTTGTAAACTTGGGTTTTTCGCAAGTCTATAACCGTCTAACGCAATTGAATTTAGGTTTTAGTCATGAAGAGTTTACATACAAACAAAACATCTCAGCATTCAATGATTCCAGCACACATCATTTTGAATTTGTTTCACATTCTCCGCTCGTTAGTATCAACCACAATATAATTATTGGCGATATTTTTGCGGTTTCAGGAAAAATAGGATATCAATACATGAATATTTTTTATGACCACAAACGCTATGGCGCCTCCTTTGCTTATTTTACTTTAAGCCCAATTCTTACTGTATTTTATCGAAAAGGATTTGAATACTATGTGAAATTAAACGTTGGCGCCAATTTTTGGTTCAATAACCCTAGTCTTCTAAATGATCAAGCGAGAAGAACATTTCCTGAAAAGGCGATGGTAATTACAGGTTTTACTCCAATTGGTCTGAACTATTTTCTAACAAAAAAAATTGGATTTAACTTAGAATTAAGCATTTGGACGCCAGAATTACTTACTTTTGGGTTAAACTATCGGTTCCATCGAGGAGACAAACCTTCAATTCAAAAAATGCAAGCCATATGAAACAATTAAAGATTTATTTAACCGTAATGATTGCTGCTTTTTTCATGAGCAGCTGTAATTCTCAAGAACAATCAAACGGAGAAAACGAAGATAATGCACCTAAAAGTCAAATTAGTCCTTTACAAATTGTTGAGGATATTAATGTAAAAGATTTTCGTGAAAAACTAGCAAAAGATCCTAATGCACTGGTACTGGATGTTAGAACTCCCAGCGAATTCGCAGAAGGCTCGATTGAAGGAGCTATTAATGTTGATTTTTTAAATGAAAATTTTTCAACGGAATTAGATCAACTAGATAAAAACAGAACCATTTACCTTTATTGCAAATCTGGAGGTAGATCAGGTCAAGCTAAAAAAATACTTGAAGATAAAGGCTTTACAGCTATCTATAATTTGGAAGGTGGATATATGGCTTGGCTCCGCTAGTTTTAACTTCCTTTTAAAAAGAAACATCACATAATATTTCGAATAAAATCTGCTAACTTCGTTATATGACAGAGCGGATTACTTATTTTGTTGATGTAATTTTACCCTTAAGTATACCTAATACCTACACGTATCGTGTCCCATATGATATGAACGATTTATTGGGCGAAGGTAAACGCGTAATTGTACCTTTTGGAAAGGCTAAATATTATACAGCCATAATTAAAAGGATTCATCAAGAAATCCCACAAAAATATACCGCAAAATATATTGAAGGGGTCTTAGATGATCGTCCTATCGTTACCCCCCAATTATTTAAACTTTGGGATTGGATTTCTGATTATTATATGGCCGATATTGGCGACGTGATGAATGCTGCTTTACCCAGTAATTTCAAACTCGCTTCTGAAACTAAAATCTCCCTTCATCCGGAGTATGATGGAGAGGATGAACATCTAACCGATCAAGAATTCTTGATACTAGAATCACTCCAAGTACAAGAAGAACTTACGCTGAAAGAAGTTTCTGAAATTGTAAAGATCAAAACTATACAGCCAATTATTAAACGCTTAATAGAAAAACGAGTTGCAATTGTAACTGAAGAGTTAAACGCTAAATACAGTCCCAAATTCGCCTCGTTTGTTGAAGTAAGTGAAGAAATTAAAACGGACGAACAACTTTCGGGTCTTTTAAATGAACTTGAAAACTCAAGTAAAAATCACAAGCAAGTCAATGCTCTATTAAAAATTGTTGATCAAACCGGATGGAGAAATGGAACACAAATTCCTGTCCTAAAAAAACAAATTGTTACAGAGGATATTTCAGTCTCATCTTTAAACACCCTAGCTAAAAAGGGTATCATATCGATATTTACTGCTGAAATATCTCGGCTGGGAGATAAAGAACAATTGGTGGAAGCAGTAAAAGAATTATCGCCTGCACAAACCCAAGCTCTATCAGAAATTCAGGAATTTTACAAGAAAAAACCTATCGTACTGCTTCACGGTGTTACCTCATCTGGTAAGACAGAACTTTACGTTAAACTAATTCAAGAACAAATAGAATTGGGTAATCAAGTACTGTTTTTACTCCCAGAAATAGCACTTACTACTCAGTTAATAACCAGGTTAAAAAAATATTTTGGTAACCTCGTTGGAGTATACCACAGTCGTTTCAATCAAAATGAACGCATTGAAATTTGGAACAAGGTGTTAACCAATGACCTAAATGAATTTAGAATTATACTAGGCGCAAGATCTTCCGTATTTCTTCCATTTCAAAAATTGGGATTAATCATAGTTGACGAAGAACATGAAAACTCATTTAAACAGTACGATCCAGCTCCACGTTACAATGCTCGTGATACGGCATTAATGATGAGTAACCTGTACAATTCGAAAGTATTGTTAGGTTCTGCAACTCCATCTATTGAAACCTATTACAACGCAAGCGAAGGAAGATATGGACTGGTAAACCTTCACGAGCGATTTGGTGGTGTACAAATGCCTGAGATTTTATGTGCCGATTTAGAAAAAGAAACGAAGCGAAAAACAATGAAGTCTCATTTTTCCTCTTTCCTTATGGAAGAAATGGAAAATGCTTTTGAAGAAAAAAAACAGGTTATCTTATTTCAAAATCGAAGAGGCTACAACCCGGTATGGTCGTGCGAAATGTGTGGTTGGACCCCTCAGTGTAAAAATTGTGATGTTTCGCTAACCTATCATAAATCAAGCAACGCTTTAAAATGCCATTATTGCGGATTTTTCGTATCTCCTCCTTCTTCTTGCGGAGGTTGTGGTAGCAGAAAATTAAAAATGTTAGGATTTGGAACGGAAAAAATAGAAGACGAACTTTCAATTTACTTTCCAGATATTGTAATTAAAAGAATGGATCTTGACACTACACGCGCTAAAAATGCTTATCAAAATATTATATCCGACTTTGAAAATCGAGAAATTGACGTTTTGATTGGCACGCAAATGGTAACGAAAGGCTTAGATTTCGACAATGTTGGATTAGTAGGTATTTTAAGCGCTGACCAAATGCTGAATTTCCCAGATTTCAGAGCCTTTGAAAGGTCTTACCATTTAATGTCACAAGTTGCAGGTAGAGCAGGAAGAAAAAAAGAAAGAGGAAAAGTTATCATTCAAGCCTTTGATCCTAACCATTGGATAATTCAAAAAGTAATGGCACATGACTATTTAGGGATGTATAAGCAAGAAGTTATTGAACGACGTAACTTTCATTACCCACCATTCTTCAGAATTGTAGTACTCAAATTAAAACATCGAAAAAAAGATACCCTAGAATTTGGCGCTAATGTTTTAGCAAAGAAATTGCAAGAAGTCTTTAAGGACCGCGTCTTAGGTCCAGAAGTTCCCCCAATTGGTCGTGTCAGAAATTTTTATTTAATGAATATTCGGTTGAAGTTTGAACGTGATGCTTCGCCGTCGAAAGTAAAGAAAATCATCAAAGATAAAATTGATGCGTTTCTCACTGATCATGATTTTCGTTCAATTCGTGTGGATATTGATGTCGATCCGCAATAGGTAAAATTGCACGATCAGAAGGAATTATGAATCAAAAAAAATCCCCAACTTCAACAATTGGGGATTTATAATTAATTAACGTTTAGTTTCTTTTCAAGGTCTTCGAGATAACCTCTGAATTGCTTATCTGTTTCTGCTAAATTATTCACTGTTCGACAAGCATGCAATACTGTTGCGTGATCTTTACCTCCGCATTGAGCTCCAATACTCGCCAACGACCATTTTGTCATTTTCTTTGCGAAATACATTGCAATTTGTCGGGCTTGCACCACTTCACGTTTACGTGTTTTGGATTTAAGCAATTCAATCGGCAAATTGAAATAATCACAAACTATTTTATGAATATAATCCATTGAAACTTCGCGGGCTGTATTTTTGACAAATTTGTCAATCATCTTCTTAGCCAATTCAATGGTAATGGATTTTTTATTTAAAGAACCTTGCGCAATTAACGATGTCAAAGCCCCTTCCATCTCACGAATATTTGTATTAATACTGTACGCTAAATATTCGAGAACATCAGCTGGTAAATCCACACCGTTTCCGTAAATTTTCTTTTCAAGGATAGCTATTCTAGTTTCTAACCCAGGTGGCTGAACATCAGCAGACAATCCCCATTTAAAACGAGATAATAAGCGTTGCTCAATCCCTTTCATTTCAACAGGCGCCTTATCAGCAGTTAAGACTAACTGTTTACCAGTTTGATGTAAGTGGTTAAAAATATGAAAAAATGCATCTTGCGTTTTTTCCTTTCCTGCAAAAAACTGTACATCATCAATTATTAAAACATCCATCAACTTATAAAAGTTAATGAAATCATTTGTTGTATTGTTCTTTATTGAATCAATAAACTGACGTGTAAAAGTTTCTGCTTGAGTATAAAGCACGGTTTTGTTTGGAAATTGATTTTTAATTCCAATTCCAATAGCATGCGCCAAATGAGTTTTTCCTAATCCAACTCCCCCATAAATTAATAAGGGATTAAAAGCCGTTCCACCTGGCTTATTTGAAACAGCAAATGCAGCTGATCGTGCAAGTCGATTACAATCTCCTTCCACAAAATTATCAAACGAATAAGTTGGATTCAAATTTGAATCAACGTTCACCTTTTTCAATCCCGGAATTATAAAAGGGTTGCGTATTTGGTTTTCACCAACATTAAGTGGCATCGAAACCGGTGTGTTTGATAAATTTTTCTTACTTGAAGTGGGCAATTTAACTGTATAAGGTGTCTTTTTATCAACACTCTTATCCATAATTATGGAATACTCCAACTTCGCATCCGCTCCAATTTCCTTTTTAATTACCTTTTTAAGTAGATCAATGTAATGCTCTTCCAACCACTCGTAGAAAAAGTGAGATGGCACCTGTAATGTCAAAACCTTTGATTTGAATTTAATTGGAACGATCGGCTCAAACCAAGTCTTATAGCTCTGTAGGCTTATATTATCCTTGATTACTTTTAAGCAATCTTCCCAAATCAATTCATGGTTTTTTGTATTCTTCATTCAGGTAGGGGTATATTATATTGTTTATTATCTTTTCTAATCAGCTTTTCAACTTGTCAACAAATATTCACATAAAAAAGTTATAAAAAAAATTCATTTGATATTGTTTTTTCACTTTTTTTTACTTCTGTAATTTTTTGCTTTTTTTCTTTTTTTTTCACTCCCAATTCGGAAAAATAAATTAATTTATCACGGGAGAAAATTGACCGAATTACGAATATACATAAAATGTATACACATCAGACAAAATTAAGAGTTAGATACGGTGAAACGGACCAAATGGGTTACGTTTATTATGGAAATTATGCACAATTTTTTGAAATTGGTCGAGTAGAGATGCTTCGCTCGTTAGGGCTTAGCTACCGTGCGATGGAAGAGAAAGGCATCATGCTCCCCGTGATGGAATATAACGTTAAATACATTAAACCAGCTTTCTATGATGACGAGATTATTATTCACACAACTATCTCAGAATTACCTGGCATAAAAATTAAGTTTGACTACGAAATTTTTAATGAAAAAAACGACCTTTTAACCAAGGCGCATACCACGTTAGTCTTTGTTAAAAAAACAGATATGAAACCAACAATTGCGCCTCAAGATTTACGCGAACAACTCGAACTCAAAGGCCTTAAATAAGAAACGTAAAAAAGAATTAAAGCTCGTAGCAATCGTATTCGAAATTATCCAATTCCGTTTTAGATTTTTCAAGCTCATAATAATTCTCAATTGTAAATGGATTCGCTCCGTT
The DNA here is from genome assembly GCF_001661595.2 of Crocinitomix algicola. Lineage (GTDB taxonomy): Bacteria > Bacteroidota > Bacteroidia > Flavobacteriales_D > Crocinitomicaceae > Crocinitomix > Crocinitomix algicola. The sequence goes on along the minus strand of NZ_LYPF02000019.1, from coordinate 45,098 downwards.
TTTAAACTCTCCTCTTTTATAACACTCCTCACCAAACGCATCTCCGTCTGAATCCAATAAAATCTTTTCTTCGTAGGTTACCGTCTGTTCTTCTTCTCCGTCTGGAGTTTCCACGATAGTTGTTTCAGTGTAAGAATACGTACACTTCATGCATCGTTCACAACCCGTGTTAAAAACTAATAGCCCTAAAAAAGCAAACACCCCAATTCGAATCATAGATTTGTATTTTTGTTCAAAGATATAAAACTAATGGATAGGAAAATTATTGTAACTGGAGACAATTCAAAAACTTTGTTAATTCCACATTTAAATGAAACGTATCATTCGACGCATGGCGCTTTTAACGAAGCTATGCATGTTTTTATCCAGCATGGGTTAAGGTATGCAGAAGGAAAAGGTGGCACACTAAAAATTTTAGAGATGGGACTTGGCACTGGGTTAAACGCATTGTTAACGTCCATTCACGCAAAAAATTCAGTTGAATATACGGCTCTGGAAAAGTATCCATTAGCAATAGCAACTGTAAATGAATTATCCTTCAAAACAATTATTAATAACAATGAGGTTGAAGAATTTTTAACCGAGTTACATAATGCACCTTGGGACGGTTTAACGAAAATTAATTCTACTTTTCAACTAAAAAAAATAAATGCTGATTTAATCGAAATTGACTTAAAACCAAAAGAATATGATTTGATTTATTTTGATGCGTTTGGACCAAGAGTACAACCTGACTTATGGACAAAAGAAATAATGGTAAAACTGTACAAAAGTCTTAAATCCGGTGGTACTTTGGTCACTTATTGTGCTCAAGGTCAATTTAAGCGGAACTTAAAATCTGCAGGTTTTATTGTTGAGTCATTACCAGGTCCTCCCGGCAAAAGAGAAATGACTAGAGCGATAAAGACTGAAAAAAATAATCACTAAATTGAAAAACTAACTAATTTTAATCTTTAAAAACAAATTCAAATGACTGAACTTTTGACCTGGCACAACGTCTTTACCTTACTCATGTTAATACTTTTGCAGGCAGTTTTAGGTTTTGACAATCTTTTATACATCTCATTAGAATCCAAAAAAGCTCCTGAAAAGAAGCAATCTTTTGTACGCAAATCAGGAATAGGAATAGCAATTGTTTTAAGAATAGTTCTCTTATTTATTCTAACCTCAGTAATTTCTTTTTTTCAAGATCCGATTTTTAGTTTTAGTTGGGGGGATATAATAGAAGTTACTGATGGACATTACGAAGGTCAAACGATTCACAGCATTCTGGATGCTACTTTTAATATACATAGTTTAATTGTTCTTGTTGGGGGTGGTTTTATAATCTACACAGCCGTTAAGGAGATTTGGCATATGATTTCTCACCATGATTTTGAAAACGAGCTGAATAACGGTCAAAAATCAGCTTCAGCAAATAAAGTAATTGCGATGATTGTTGTAATGAACCTTGTTTTTTCTTTTGATTCTATTTTAAGTGCAATGGCATTAACCAATCATATCGGTAATCAAACTGTCGAATTAATTTTAATGTCAATCGCTATTGTTGCTAGTGGTGTTTTAATGATATTATTAGCAGATAAAGTGTCGAAATTTTTACAGAAAAATAGAATGTATGAGGTATTGGGTTTATTTATTCTTTTTATAGTTGGAATAATGCTTTTATCTGAAGGGGGGCATTTAGCTGGAATAAACATTCTAGGAAGCCCTGTAGAACCCATGAATAAAACAACATTTTACTTTGTGATTGCTGTCCTTGTATTAGTTGATATTGTACAAAGTAAATATCAAAAAAACCTCATTAAAAAGAAAGAAGCATTATCAAAACAAGTCGCTAAAAATGACAGAACAGGAAGCTAAAAAAAGAATTGATGATTTAAGTCGGGAAATTGAATCTCACAACTATAATTATTACGTTTTAAGTCAACCGTTAATCGACGATTATTCATTTGACCAATTATTAAAGGAACTTGAATCATTGGAAGCAAAATTCCCTCAATTTGCTTCAGATAATAGTCCTACGAAAAGAGTTGGTGGAGATATTACTAAAAAATTTACCACAGTTGAGCATGAATATCCAATGCTTTCGCTTTCCAACACTTATTCGGAAGAAGAAATTATTGAATGGGAAAATCGAGTTCAAAAACTCTCCCCTACTCAACCCGAATATGTCTGCGAGTTAAAATATGATGGAGTTGCGATAGGAATTAGGTACGAAAATGGAGCTTTAAAACAAGCGGTAACGCGAGGTGATGGAACCAAAGGTGAAGATGTAACAACTAATGTCAGAACCATTAAAACCATCCCTTTAAAACTAAAAGGTGATTTTCCTGAAAAATTTGAAATTCGAGGAGAAATTTTTTTCCCTTTAGAACGCTTTAAACTTTTGAATGAACAACGAGAAGAACTTGGAGAAGAGCTATACGCAAATCCGAGAAACACTGCATCTGGCACGCTAAAACTGCAAAATTCGGCCATAGTAGCAGACCGCGGTTTAGATTGCTTTTTGTATGGTGTTTATGGAGAAAAAATAATAGCAGAAAGTCATTCGCGAGCAGTTGAACAAGCTGGTGAATGGGGCTTTAAAATTCCGAGTTATCAAAAAAGAATGATTGCCAAATGTCAATCTATTGATGAAATAATGGAGTTTATTGCTCACTGGGATAAAGAACGCCATCATCTACCTTTTGAAATAGATGGAATTGTCATCAAAGTCGACCGATACGAAACACAAGAAAATTTAGGTTATACAGCTAAAAGTCCAAGGTGGGCCATTGCCTATAAATTTAAAGCGGAGCAAGTACAAACCGAATTGAATGAAGTAACCTATCAAGTAGGCAGGACAGGTGCAATAACACCAGTTGCAAACCTAGCACCTGTTTTGTTGGCCGGAACAACTGTAAAACGAGCATCTCTCCATAACGCGGACCAAATTGAAAAACTTGATTTGCATGAAGGTGATTTCGTATATGTCGAAAAAGGTGGAGAAATAATTCCAAAAATTGTAGGTGTAAATTTAGGAATGCGAAAAGACAACGCCGTAAAAATTGATTTTATTAATCATTGCCCGCAATGTAATACCCTTTTGTTAAGGAAGCCTGGAGAAGCACAACATTATTGTCCAAATTACAATGGGTGCGCTCCACAAATTAAAGGGCGAATCGAACACTTTATTTCGCGTAAAGCCATGGATATTGATGGACTAGGACCAGAAACAATTGACTTATTATTCAAACAAGGCCTCGTAAATAATTATGCTGACCTGTATGAACTCACTTTCCATGATATAGTCGAGCTTGAGCGCATGGCTGATAAATCGGCAAACAACGCAATTAAAAGCATAAAATCTTCAAAAGACATCCCTTTTGAAAGTGTTTTATTTGCCATAGGAATACGTTATGTTGGCGAAACAGTAGCAAAAAAACTGGCCAAGCATTTTAAGAATATTGAATCGTTGATGAATGCCTCTTTCGAAGATTTAATTAATGTAGATGAAATTGGAGAAAAGATTGCTCAGAGCATACGTCTATTTTTTGAAGATCACGAAAACAAACAATTAATTGAACGGCTCAAGAATTATGGTTTAAAATTTGAAATTGAAGAAGCTGAAGGATCAAGTGAAATATTATCTGGTAAGACATTCGTTGTTTCTGGGGTATTTGAAAAAGTAAGTCGTAAAGAACTAAAGGAACTCATAGAGATAAATGGAGGAAAAAATACAGGATCAATTTCAGCTAAAACATCCTACTTAATTGCAGGAGAAAAAATGGGTCCTGCTAAACTAGCCAAGGCAAATGATTTAGGGGTGAAAATAATTAATGAAGGAGATTTTTTGAAAATGATTAATCATCCGAACGCATAACGCATGAAAAAAATCATAATAAATCAAGCGAAGATTAAAAAAAGACTCGAACGAAAACCAATTCTCCGAAAACTCGATGTTTACAGAGAAGTATTGGTGGTAGCCGATGAAGATAAATCACAACTGGAAAGCTTTATCAACGCTATATTTCCAAGAGCAAAAATCTACTTCTTATTTCCTCGAAATGAGAAAGAAGATCAAACTAAAACTGATGTATTTAGCTATCATATAAGTGATTTGAATTTAACGGGAAAGGTAAAAAATGATAAATTGAAAAAAGTCCTCGATAACCGATTCGATTTAGTTGTAGATTTGTCAAAAAATTTGCCGTTGAATAATTTCATCCTCGCCCGCCTAAACCACACATTTATGGTAGGTAGTGCATCTAATAATAAGTCTCTTTGGTACGATTTAATTATTCCTGAAGCGAAAAACGATAAAGAATTATTTGAACATATAAAAACACAAATTAACCTCTTAAGTCAAAATGGAGCAAAATAAGTTTAAAGGATTAGGTGTTGCAATGGTAACGCCTTTCACAAGCAACGGAGCTGTTGATATAAAGTCGCTAGAAAATTTAACGCACTATTTAATTGCTGGTGGCGTTGATTACCTTGTAGTTCAAGGCACTACCGGAGAGTCTCCTACCCTATCAATTGCGGAAAAACAACTGACCTTAGACACTGTTGCCGAAGTAAATCAAGGAAAACTGCCCTTGGTCTTTGGAATTGGAGGCAATAATACGCTAGCCGTGGTGAACGATTTTAAAAATTATGACCTTAGTCAAGTTGATGCGATTTTATCAGCTTCACCATACTATAATAAACCTACGCAAGAAGGAATTTTTCAACATTATGCAAAAATTGTTGAAGGAACAGATTTACCGATTATCGTTTACAACGTTCCTGGTAGAACATCATCAAATATATTACCCAATACTACATTAAGGTTAGCTAATGAATTTGATCAAATAATTGCTGTAAAAGAAGCTTCAGGAAATATTGAACAAGTCATGAATATAATAGCCAATAAACCAGACAATTTTTTGGTAATTTCTGGTGACGATGCTATTACAATGCCTATCATGGCTGCTGGTGGAGACGGTGTTATTTCTGTGGTAGGAAATGGTTTCCCCAAACAATTTAGCACAATGGTTAATGCTTGTTTAAAAGACGATATGAATACTGCCCGTCATTGGCATTATAATATCTTACCAATCATTGATCATTTATTCGCTGAAGGAAATCCTGCAGGAATAAAAGAAGTTCTCACGCACAAGAACGTGATGTTAAACAATGTCCGATTACCCCTTGTTAACGTGTCGGATGAACTCAAAAAGAAATTAATTGATTTAACAGATCAAATAGAAAAACTATAACCTTTTTGATTAGTGACCGTAACAAAAGAACAACTCATGCTTTCAACCTAAACTTCTGATATTATGAGTTGTAAAAAAATACTATATTTGAAACCACTTGTTTAATCAAAATCGAATGAAAAGAAAAAAAATTATCATCGGTATCTATTGTGCAGCTGCTGCAATTGCATCCGTTAGTTGTTCGGGTTCATCGGATGAAAATGAAATCCAACATATTGAACTTGCTGATACCACCGCGGTTGATACTGTCGTGGAAATAGCATCGATTGATTATTCTGTTCCTACTCCAAATGAACTTTTTGAGATCATTAAACTTCAAGGAGGTGAGCAGAAATTGGAATTAGTTAACCCAATAGAAAATGCGGAAAACTATGTAGATGTAAAATCGAAATCCATCAATTTTGGTGTTTATTCGGCTGACATTGCTTATTTAAGTTGTTTTGGCATTGGTGTTGATTTCTTGAAGTATTTCAAAAAGATTGAAGAACTAGGTGAGGAACTTGGGATTGCTGGGGCATTTGATGAAGAAATGATGGATAGAATCGAAAATAATGAAGGTGACTCCGATTCGCTATTTGCTATTTCTAACGACACATACTATGACAGTTATTTGTATTTAGAAGAAAACGAGAAAGGCAAGGAACTTTCTCTAATAATGGCGGGGGGATATATTGAATCTCTTTATATCATCACAAATCTTGTAGAACAATATGCTGACAATGATCCTGTAGTTAAAAAAATTGGAGATCAAAAAGTAGTACTTGAAAACTTAATTGACTTCATTTTTGAATATTCCGATGATGAAGACGTTAATAATATCATTCTTGACCTTACTGATTTAGCAGATGTATTTGAAAGCAATATGGATTTAAAAGAATCTGAAACGAATGTTGCTAATGACCAAGATGGAACATTATTAATTAGTGGTGGAGGTTCGTACCACATGACCGCAGCCGCTTTTGACGCAATTAAGGCAAAAGCAAACGAACTTAGAGTTAAATACACAAACTAGAATAAAATGAAAAAAGTAGTACTTGCAGGAGCATTTTTGTTCAGTATAATTGTTATCCAAGCTTTCGCCCAATGTAATAAAACGCATTATAGATGCACCGATCAATTTTCAAAAGAACAAAGAGGTGCATATTGGAATTTAAATAATCAATCTCGTAGCGCCGCTTTTGAAAAAGGAAAGGTATACGAAATGAGCTTTATTGCATATGAAGGTTTCGAATACCGTTTGTCAACTTGCTCAGACGTTGAAAGTGCAAATAGTGTAAAATTTGAACTGTCAAAAGATATCGTTGTTCGTGTTAAAGATAAGGATGGCAATACAAATATTAAACGTCAACGAGAAGTAATTTTCGACAACGAAGATGATGGCATGACACCATACGTATTGTTTACAACGGATAAAACAACCAAATTCTATGTTGCTGTCAACGTTCCTGCAACAGGTAGCAGCGAGAATAAAAAACTAACCAATACCGATAATGTTTGTGTAGGTGTATTACTCGAGCATCGTAAAACTGAAAAATTAGGTTTTTAAAAACCTTAAAACAATAACAATCAATCTAAACCGTCTTAGCTAGTGCTTGGACGGTTTTTATTTTTAAACTATGACATTTACTCCAGACAAAATTGAAGAATTTAATCACTTAGTTACCGCGGCTTCAAAAATTATTATTACCGCACACAAATCTCCTGATGGAGATAGCATCGGTTCTTCACTAGCCTTATACCATTATTTAAAAAATGAACATGAAAATGTGGTAATTTGCCACCCGGATAAGGCTCCGCATTTCTTGAATTGGTTAACTGGTTTTGACGAAATCGAAACCTATGAAGAATCTCCTGAAAAAATCGAGAATCATTTCATCGAAGCTGATTTAATCTTCTGTCTTGATTATAATTCACCAGGCAGAATTGGTAAAATGGACGATTTACTCGAAAAATCATCTGCGAAAAAAATTATGATTGACCATCATAGAGACCCTAATGTTGAATTTGTTGACTTAATGTTCTCTGATCATACTATTTGTTCCACTGCTCAGATGATTTTTGAATTAATTGAAGCAAGACAAACATTGTTTCAAATTGACCAGGCCATTGCTGAAAGCATTTATACCGGAATTATTACTGATACGGGTTCGTTTCGATTTTCATCCGTAACGCCAAAAACACATGAAATAGGCGCCTTTTTAATAAACAAAGGACTTAGTCATTCAAAAATTCATGAAGCCATTTTTGATAACAATAGTGAAAACCGTGTAAAATTAACAAGCTTTGCAATGCTCGAAAAGCTAGTTGTTTTAAAAGAATTTAATGTTGGTTACATTTCGCTTTCTGCTAATGACTTAGACCGTTTCGATGCCAAAAAAGGAGATACAGAAGGTTTGGTGAATCAGGTTTTATCTTTAGAAGGTGTTAAAATGGCCGTGTTTTTTAAAGAGTCCGACGGAATTATTAAAATATCGATGCGTTCACAAGGAGAAATTCCAGTGAATAACCTTGCTAGAAACAATTTTCACGGAGGTGGACATCTTAATGCTGCGGGCGGTAAATTTGTAGGAAAATTGGAAGATGCAATTCAAAAATTTGTAACTATTTTACCTAAATTCGTTGAAGAAAATAAATCCGTTTTTTAAAATGAAATACCTCCTCCCTGCTCTTATTTTAGTTGTAGTTGCCTGTAAAAACGACAATCCCAAAATGGAAGTTGCGAATCCTAATTGGTCAAAAGATGAATCAATTAAAATGAATAGTGAATTTGCTGCTGAAGAGGACAATGAAATCGATGTGTTTTTAATGACACGACCTGACTGGAAAATGAAGGAAACAGGAACGGGTTTACGCTACATGATATACAAAAACGGGATAGGAACCGACTCTGCAAAAGTTGGCGATGCCGTAACCGTAGACTTTGAAATCACATTACTTTCTGGAGAAATTTGTTACTCGTCAAAAGAAAATGGTGCTGAAACGTTCCTGGTTGAAAAATCAGACATTGAAAGTGGTTTACACGAAGGCATTAAATATTTAACTGTCGGCGATAGAGCAAAATTTATAATTCCTAGTCGAGCTGCACATGGACTTATAGGAGACACCGATAAAATTCCCCCGTTAAGTCCAGTTATTTACGATATTGAACTCTTAAAAATTGACAAAAATGATTAAATATTTCTCCCTGATTTCTTGTACTCTCTTACTTTCTTGTAATTTGGATGGAGTACAATCTGCAGATGAAGAATCAAGTGATATTGAATCTACTACAATCGATTCATCTCAATTAGTGAACAATGTGAGTGATAGTTTAGCTAGTTTAGAAAGAGAGGGCGATCAACCATTTTCGTTATTGAAAGATTCTATCGATGGTAAAATAAATGAAATGGTCTATAACGGTGAAGGTGGTTTAAGGGTTGAATGGACTAAAAAAAACACTAATCATCCTATTGCATTAAATGATGTTGTGCTTGTTAATTACTCAGCACGGGTAGCTGCGGGAGAAGAATTTGATTCGAACCAAGAAATTGGACAACCTGTGCCACTTAAAACTAATATCGGAATGTTGATTGAAGGCTGGGAAAAAGGGCTATTAAAAATGCATGTTGGTGACATTGGTCGAATTATGATACCAAGTGCTATGGCATACGGAGACGCAGGATATTTAAATATTGTACCACCTAAAGCAGATGTAATTGTTGAAATTGAAATCGTTGAAAAAATTAAGCCTATCGTTCTAGAAGAAGGAGTAAAAGTATACAAATGGAAAATAAATCCTGAAGGAAAGTCTCCCTCTAAAAATCAAAAAATTACATTTGACTATTTCGCCTATACCAAAGGTGAAAACGGTAAACGTTACGATAATTCTTTCAAAAACAGTGAACCTTTTAGTTTTAAATTTGAAAATGACAATGTCATTGACGGCCTACATCAAGGAATGTCAGTATTAAAAACCAAAGAAAATGCCTTTATTGAAATACCAGCAAAATTAGCATATGGTAATGCTGGACTTGTTGATTTAGTTCCAAAAAATGCTGACATCGTATATGATGTTAGGGTCCAAACAATCGATTAATTTCCTTTTCTAGACAACCTATTAAACTTTACGCCTGTATTGTTTGAAAATGAACGCTACCAAAGCGATATTTTATCGTCTTTAATTTGAATTTGAATAGGTAAGACTTGGACCAAGATAAGCTGAAAAAGCAATTCATAAAGGGAAATAAAAAAGCCTTTGATATCATTTATCGTGATTATTCTCAGGCTATGTATACCGTATGTCTAAGATATACCAAAAACACTGACAAAGCAGCTGATATCCTTCAAGAAGCGTTCATTAAAATTTATCGCAAGAGAGATTTGTTTAATCCCGATTACGAATTAGGCGGATGGATTAAACGCATTGTAATAAACGAAGCAATTAATCAATACAGACAAGAAAAAAGATTCGAATTTGTTGAAGAAGAGGCTTATTTTGAAGCTGAAGATGAGTTAGAGCTTTATATTGAAGATGATCAAGTTGATCTAAAAAAAATTCTTCATGAAATACTTACAGAACTGCCTGATGGTTACCGTACAGTTTTTACGATGTATGTATTAGATAACTTAAAACATCAAGAAATTGCTGATTATTTAGGAATTTCTATCAATACTTCAAAAACGCAATTATCAAAAGCAAGGAAGATAATTCGTAAAAAACTTGAAGCGAAACAAATTACCAGAAATACCGTGCTGAATGGGTAAAGAATTTAAAAATATCGATGATTTGTATCAAGCCGAACTTGGTGGTGAGATGCATACGGTTCCTGAGCATATTAAATCAAATATTGATGAGTCTCTAGGCTTTAATACTAATCGCAAAACCGCCTTTATATGGTTGAGTATTGTTTTTATAGGTGGGATAATAACAATTCCCTTTATAAACCAAACTGATACACAAACACCCTTAGTTGATACGGCAATAACCGCTCCTCAAAATTTTTATAGTGATGCCGCAGAACTCGATCTTGAATCAACAGATATTAACACTTTAGTTGAAACTCCGTCGTCACAAAAACATCCAATCAATTCAAAAAATAACGGAACAACTCAAAACACGATCCAAATTAGCGAGCAAAAGAATGTTAAATCCAAGAATAGTGTAGTCAATAAAGGCAAAAAATATACCTCCACACCGTTAAAAACGAAAGAAGTACAAACTAACTCATCCGAATCAAAAGTAAACTCAAGTAGCGCTAGTATAGTTAATCAATATCGAACAGAAGAACAAGTTGAAAACAAGCAAATTAACACATCAAAACAAGTAAACCATAATAGACAAATCAAAGCTGAACTTGATGACACTAATACTCCATTAAAAGAAACGATAGACTCCTCTTCAATTACGGCACAAGTTCCTGAAAGTTCAATAGATACAAAAAAGCAAAATTTGAATAAGGATAAAAATGCGGATATTTCCAAAATTGCGGAACTAGACAGCACTCATATTCCTGCAATGATTCCAATTGACCCCAATTTAAAAAAGATTAAATCCCAACCATGGATGCTTACCTTAACTACAGGATTCAACAAAGTTAACTCCTCTTATTCGGCTAATACCCAACATGAAAAAACAATTTATGAAAATGCCGGCACTGACCAAATTGGAAAACAAACTAACTTTGATTTTACATACCGATTAAATAATGGACTTACATTTGGTTCTGGACTTGGTTATACAAAGTTTGAAGAAGAATTTAATTTTAAGCGATCGATACAAACTACACGGGCCATTGAAAGCTATGAATATGAATACGGATATAATTATGATTATGAAGAAGAAATAATTTATGATGAAGTTTCTGGTGCGGTACTTGACACTATTTTGGTGGCAGTTGATTCTACCTATGGATTATTAGATACAAATTCCGTGTATTCAGTCGAGAAATCGATTCATCAACGAGATGTTAGAGGAACAAATAAAGTAACTTATGTTCACATCCCTATTTCATTCGGCACGCAAATGAATTTTAATCGCATACAATTGGATTTATATGCAGCCTTACGATTTAACTTTCGAACAAATTCTGAGGGAATTTATCAAAAAAACGATGCCTTTTATTCTTTTACTGACCGAAATAGCATTTACAGAAAGTTTTACACGGACATTGCTCTTGGTGTTCGCTTACACTATAACTTTTGGAGCAATCTATACTTAAGTTCAACACTCCAATATCGTCCTGTAATTGGCAAATCGCTTGGGACATCTACTTTTAACAAAAGCTTTGACTATACCCATATAGGCATTGGATTGGGAATTAGGCTATAAAAACCCTTCTCTTTTCCTTTTATTACTATGATCGTCAGCAGAATCACCACTTTTTCGACCAAAATAAAAGCCAAGTCCAAAAGCGGCTAAACCGACTAAAGAAGTCACCCAAAATTTTAGCATTAATAAAACAATAAATAGCACGATGATAATTCCTGCTATCCAATACGCCATTCGTTTTCGTTCTTCAGTCCATTCCATCTTAAACTCCTGTTAATTCAATCACTTTATTAATTGCATCATCAAGCCCACTACTATCACTACCACCAGCTGTTGCAAAAAATGGTTGACCGCCTCCACCACCTCGAATAAGTTTAGCTGATTCCCTAACCAGATTTCCTGCATGCCAATCCTTTTCTTTTGCTAATTCATCCGAAATTACAATGCTCAAGGTGGCTTTACCATTAGATTTACCACCAATAACAGCAAATAAACGATCTACTGATCCTTTCAACTGAAAACAGATATCTTTAATAGAGCCTCCGTCTAAATCTAAAATCTCTGAAATAAACTGAACGTCACCACGTTGACTTATTTTACTGAGAATTTCTTTCTTAATCTGTGCGACTTGCGCATTTTTCAACCCTTCGATTTCTTTGGACAATGCTGTGTTTTTATCCAACAATTCTTGAATTGATTTCACCAGGTTTTTGGGTTTTTTAAGTAGTTTTTCTATGGCTTCAAATTGGGCCGTTCGCTCTGCATAATAAGCTTGTGCCACATCCGAAGTTATGGCTTCAATCCTTCTAATTCCTGAAGCTACTGAACCTTCGCTCGTTATTTTAAACAAACGAATTTCTCCTGTTGAATTAACATGAGTACCACCACAAAGTTCAATCGAATCCCCAAACGCAATCACTCTTACTAAATCACCATACTTTTCACCAAACAAAGCCATAGCTCCCATCTCCGTAGCTGCCTCCATCGGTATTGCACGACTTTCATTTAATGCAATATTCGCGAATATCGCATCATTGACCTGTTTCTCTATAACTTCTAATTCTTCATCACTTACTTTTGAGAAATGAGAAAAATCAAAACGTAGATATTTGTCATTAACAAGCGACCCTTTTTGTTCGACATGACTTCCCAAAACAGTTCTTAATGCATGATGTAGAAGGTGCGTTGCAGAGTGATTTGCTTCTGTTAACCTTCTTTTTTGTCCATTGACATGAGCTTTAAAATGTGCGCTCGGATTTTTAGGCAATTCTTTTACGAGATGAACAATTATATTGTTTTCTTTTTTTGTGTCGAAAACAACTACCTTTTCATCTTCAGACTCAATATAGCCACTATCCCCTATTTGTCCACCTCCTTCTGCATAGAATGGCGTAATGTTAAAAACTAACTGGTAAAATTCTTTTTTATTCTGAACGACTTTTCGATACTTTGTGATTTTAATTGAAGTTTCTAAATAGTCATACCCAACAAACTCTTCTACCTCATCCTCTATTAGCTCCACCCAATCATCCGATTCAATAGCCGTCGCCGCTCTTCCTCGATTTCTTTGTTCTTCTAACAAACGATCAAATTCGATTAAATCTGCCGATAAATCATGCTCATGTACAATTAATGAAGTTAAATCCTTAGGAAAACCAAAAGTATCATACAACTCAAATAAATCTGCCCCTGAAACCTGGTTTTTTCCAGCGGCTTTTGTGTTCGAAACGATTTCTTCAATCTTTTTTAATCCATTTTCTAATGTCCTAAAAAAACTATTTTCTTCCTCAAGAATAACTTTGGTTATCAATTCCTCTTGCTTTGACAGCTCAGGAAAAGCATCACCCATTTCCTTCGTTAATGTTGCTACAAGCTGATTCAGAAACGGCTCTTTCAAATCCAATGTTTGATAACCATACCGGACTGCTCGTCTTAATATTCTACGAATGACATAACCGGCTTTGTTATTTGATGGCAATTGTCCATCAGCGATGGAAAAAGCGATTGCCCGCACGTGATCCACAATAACGCGCATGGCAATATCTATTTTTTCATTCTCCCCGTATTTCTTATTTGATATTCGCTCGACAAATTGAATTAAACTCTGAAACAAATCAATATCATAATTCGATTGTTTACCTTGTAAAACCATTGCCAAACGCTCTAACCCCATCCCCGTATCAACATGAGTAGCAGGTAATTTTTCTAACTGTCGATTTGCTTTTCGGTTATATTGCATGAAAACCAAATTCCAAATTTCTATCACTTGCGGATGATCTTTATTGACCAAATCCTTACCGTCTATTTTTTTACGGTCATCTTCATTTCTTATGTCGACATGAATTTCCGAACAAGGACCACAAGGCCCCGTATCACCCATTTCCCAGAAATTATCTTTTTTATTTGCTAATAAAATTCTATCTTCAGAAATGTACTTTTTCCAAATATCTATTGACGCTTGATCAACATCCAACTGATCTTCTTGATCACCTTCAAAAACCGTCACATAAATTCGATCTACATCCAATTTATACACATTCGTCAATAAATCCCATGCCCAAGCAATTGCCTCTTCTTTAAAATAATCACCAAAAGACCAGTTGCCAAGCATTTCAAACATTGTATGATGATAAGTGTCTACACCAACCTCTTCTAAATCATTATGCTTACCAGACACACGTAAACATTTTTGGGTATTGGCAACGCGCTTATCTTTTGCCTCATTATAGCCAAGAAAAAAATCTTTAAATTGATTCATTCCAGCATTTGTAAACATCAAAGTTGGGTCATTTTTGATAACCATTGGCGCAGATGTTCCAATTTCATGGCTTTTAGCTTTGAAATAATCCAAAAATACTTGTCGTATGTCGTTGATTTTCATTAAAGTAATTTGTTAACGATTGTTAATTGTATTGCAAATTTATTGTTTATATGTAAATTTGCGCTTTTGAAAGTAGAATTTTTATGTCTACTCAGCTCAAAAAACATGATTATTAGATTTAATTAAACTGAATGAAAAGACAAAAATTTAGATATAACCCACAAACACTATCGTATGAAAAAGTGGAATTATCTACAAAAGAAAGAATTTTACGTTCTCTTCTTGTTATTGCTCCGGCAGTAGTACTTGGATTTTGTTTTTACCTCGTATTCTCATCCTTTTTTAAATCGGCACACGAAGTTAGTTTAGAACGAGAATTAGCCATGCTAGAGCAAGAAATGGCCGAAGTTAGTGAGCAATTAACATTAATGACAGCTGTTCAAGATGACCTTGAAAAAAGAGATAATGAAATTTATAGAGTTGTATTTAATGCCGAACCTTTCCCAGAGCACATGCGTGAACTTGGTACTGGTGGAATGGATGAATATGCTGAATTAAAAGGGTACAATCACTCCAACCGAATTATAGAACAACGACAACAATTAAAAGCGTTAGAAAAACGTATCTACGCTCAATCAATCTCGTTTGATGAAGTGATTGCATTGGCGAAAGAAAAAGAAAAGATGTTAGCGAGTATGCCCGCAATACAGCCCGTTTCTAATGAAGATTTAACACGAGTCGCTTCTGGATATGGATTACGAATAGATCCTATTTACAAAACAAAAAAAATGCACTGGGGGTTAGATTTTACTGCAGATGTAGGAACCAATGTCTATGCCACTGGTAACGGAACTGTAGTTGAAGTTGAAACTAAAATGTGGGGATACGGAAAAAGTATCGTAATTGACCATGGATTTGGATATCGTTCCCGATACGCACACCTCAGCGCTTTTGACGTCAAAAAAGGAGATAAAGTAATGCGTGGTCAAATTATAGGAAAAGTTGGTAGTACTGGAAAATCAACCGGACCGCATCTTCATTATGAAATTGAGAAGAATGGTACAAAAATAAATCCCGTGCACTTCTTTCATTCGGACATCTCTGCTGATCAATATGAGCGATTGTTAGAAATGGCGAATAATGCGAATCAATCTTTTGATTAAGACTGAAATTTACAGCGTTTATGACGACCGCATTTTCATTTCGAGCAGCATTTTGCTAACTTTGTGAAAAATAAAGGTATCGTAATGAAGAAATCTATACTGCTTCTCTTCGGATTTTTATTCCTAAGACTAAGTGCTCAAATTCCCACCTATTATTCTCCTGTAAATTTTGATTTAACAGGACTCGCCTTAAAGGCAGAATTAAGTGATTTAATTACAAGCACACACACTTCCCCTACCTCATACTCCGAAGTATGGGATGTTTTAAAAGTAGCTGACTTAGATCCAGAGAATGACGATGTCGTGCTGCTAATTTATGGTTATAATGACGCAGACGGCGATAATGAAACAGATAGAACTCGCGATAAACATGCCAATGGAGGGTCTCCTCCTGGTGAATGGAATAGAGAACATGTTTTTCCAAAGTCACTCGGTAGTCCTGATCTTGGAACAACAGGACCTGGATCAGACCCCCATCATTTAAGAGCTGCTGACATCGATGCAAACGGTCATCGTAGTAATCGAAAGTTTGCAAATGGAGCAGGAAACGCAGGAACAGTAGGTGCCAACTGGTTTCCTGGTGAAGAATGGAAAGGTGATGTTGCACGAATGTTAATGTACATGTACGTTCGATATAATTCAAGATGTTTACCAAATGCAGTTACAATAGGAACTTCAAACGCTATTGATGCCAACATGATTGATTTATTGCTTGAATGGCATGCAGCAGATGAAGTGTCTCCTTTCGAAGTAAACCGAAATAATGTGATATACGAGGAAATTGGAAATAGAAATCCATTTATTGACAATCCCGCAATTGCAAATCGAATTTGGGGTGGCCCTGAAACTGAAGATACTTGGGGTGTGCTTTCAGTTGAAAACTTTTCAACGTCGACTTTAAATATTAATGTTTACCCTAATCCCACTGAATCTGGTGAGATTAACTTAGCCATTCCAGCCTCTCAAACAATCAATAAAATTATAATGTATAGCCTTGATGGACGCCAAATAATTCAAGCAAAACCAGCTCTTGCTACAAACCAATATGCATTAGATGTTAAGGATATTCCATCCGGTTTATACCTGATTGAACTTGAAGTTTTAGGTCAGTTACACATTCGTAAAATTTGCATTCAATGAGCCGTTACATAAGATTAGTCTGGGATTTTTTTGGAGAAACAGCTGATGGAACAGCAAAACATCACCTTATCCACTTAGAAGAATTTATGACCAAAGAAAAAATTGAATATTTCAATCAAGGAGTAGATTCAAAAGGAGAACTTCACGCTTTGGCATTTATAACGGTTCAGGAAACTGATGTGAAAATTCTTCGTGACGCTTTAAAACCACACCGCGCTTTTGTAGAGAAACTTAAAATCCCGTCCGAATAGGGTTGGTTAGTTTTTCCTGTCCAATGGTTGTTTCTGGACCATGACCACAATAAACAACCGTATGTTCCGGTAGCATAAACATCTTATCTAGAATTGTTTTTTGTAAATCCTCAAAACTAGCTCCAGGTAAGTCATACCTACCAAACGACCCTTTGAATAAAATATCTCCATTAATCACGAAGCTTTCTTCCTCCGCATAGAAAGCAATATGCCCAGGCGCATGTCCAGGTCCAAAAATTACTTTTAATTTACTCTTTCCGAATTCAACAACATCTCCTTCTTCCAGAAAAACAGTAGGTTCTGGAGATAATTGATAGCCTGGTATACCATACATTTGGCAAGACTTTGGAACTAACGCCAAAGTCGGTAAATCTAAACGATGACACGAAAGCTGTAAATTATATGTTTGACTGACAAAATAATTCCCAAAAACATGATCAACATGACAATGGGTATTGAGTAAATGAACGGGCTTAAGGTTGTTTTCTTGAATAAATTGACTTAATGTTTCTCGTTCATGCGATTCATAACAACCCGGATCGATAATTACACATTCCCCTGATTCGTCGTATAATACATAGGTGTTTTCTTGAAATGGATTGAATGTGAATTTCTGAACCTTAATCATAAACTGTCTTGTTTTGTTCACAAAAATAGAAAGACTTTTTAATACAATCCATCCAAATCTTGGGAGCAATTGAATAAAGGGTGGATTTTCTTTATCGAAAGGTTCGACTTATGCGACTAATATCATTATCTTTACCTTTAATCTTAAGATGAATAAAAGAACTCTTATACTATCCATTATTTTTCTACTTTTCGGGGTAGATAATGCTATTGGGCAATTTTATCAAGGCTCAATCCAAGAATTTGGAAAAAACAGGGTTCAGTATAATTCTTTTGGATGGAAATCGCACAATTACAAACGCTTTAAAATTTATTATAGCGGTATAAACGAAGACATCGCTAATTATACAGCTCAAACGATGCACCATTATTTAGAAATGGCTGAAGTTCGTTTAGACTACACCATTCCTGAAAAATTAGAAGTAATCGTTTACCAAAGTCAATCAAAGTTTCGTCAAAGTAACCTCGGTCTTACGAATGATGAGCAATCGAATGTTGGGGGTACAACAAGAATAATAGGGTCGAAAATATTTGTTTTCTATGAAGGCGATCATCAACAGTTTAATGACAATATAAAATCTGCTGTTTATGAGGTGCTGTTAAAGCATTTATTTTTTGGTGGGGATTGGAAGGATCAATTGAAATCAAGCGTGAGTTCAGGAATTCCGACTTGGTTAGAAGAAGGTCTGGTGCGCTACTTTGTACATGAATGGAATTCTGAAACTGAAAGTCGTGTAAAAGACCTTATCTTAACTAAAAAGATAGATAAATTCAATAATTTAAATGAGCAAGAAAAATCATATGCTGGCCATGCTCTTTGGAATTATATTGCGGAAACTCATGGTCCTACCATAATTCCAAATATTTTATACGTAACGCGAATCTCTAAAAATGTTGAACGAGGATTCTTTTCGCTTATGGGAATGGACTTTCCAACGATCACACGAAATTACATCTCCTTCTACCGCTCCAGGTACATAAAAGAATATGAGCGTCAAAATGAACCAGATGGGGATAATGTGAATTACAAAATCAAAAAAGAATCGGATTATTATGGTGCGAAACTTAGTCCTGATGGCCGTTCTATCGCTTATGTCGAAAATCAACTTGGGCGATACCGAGTAAAAATTTATAACAGCGATACGAAAAAAACAAAAAAATTATTTGCAGCGGAACCTAAAATGGATCGTTTACAAGACCATACTTACCCTGTCATTGGTTGGCATCCATCCGGTCAGGCTTTGGCCTTTTTCTCAGAATTGAAAGGTGAATTATTACTGTTTATTTATGATCTAGAAAATGAGACGATGGTACGTAAACCGATGAAAAACTTGGATAAAATTTTAGACTTTAGCTATTCAAATGATGGAAAAAAAATTATTTTTTCTGGTGTCGTAAAAGGACAAGCTGATTTATACCTTTATGAGGTCTTGGGTGGAAATACAACTCAAATTACAGACGATATTTATGACGATTTAAATCCACGATTTTTGGAAGATGATAAGAAAGTTATCTTTGCTTCAAACCGTGATAACGACACAATTTTTAAGAAACCCGCTATTAAATTTATCGATCGTAAAAATGATATTTTTATCTATGACCTAAGTCAAATAAACCATACCTATAAATACTTAGATCGAATAACAAACACGCCAGACGAAAACGAAATACAACCCTACGCTTTAAACGAAGGAGGTTATATTTATTTGAGCGATAAAAATGGAATTTACAATCGTTTTATCGCCGCTAAGGACAGCGTAATAGCTTTTATCGACACTACAATTCACTATCGCCACTTTGTTACCACTTCTCCACAAACCAATTATGTCACCAGCATCAATGAACATCATATTAATGAAAACATGGAAATGGTGTATGGTGTATACCAAAACGGAGAAAATAAATTCTTTACCACTCAAGCTGATACGAGTACAATTAGCGATTTATGGAACACCACTTACATTGAAAAAAGAGTACGTAAAAAAGCGAAAGCACAAAAGCGAGAAGAGATAAAAAATGATACGGTACAGGTTGGAAATCACCTCTACCAAAAAGAAATCGTGTACATTGGCGGTAACATTAAAACAGAAAATACCGAAGACAGTGATACCGACAGCTTGATTACAAAAAAAATCCAAGATTTTGAACCTCCAAAGTACCAAGTTTACAAAATTAATTTTGCTAAAGATTTTATTTTATCTCAATTTGACAACAATTTTCTATTCCAAAATTATCAACCCTATTCTGGCCCTGGCTCCGTTTATTTTAACCCCGGAATTAACGCTATTCTAAAAGTTGGGGCGAGTGATTTATTTGACGATTTTAAATTATTAGGAGGAGTTAGAATTCCAGCTCGAATTTCGAGTGGCGGAGAATTTATGTTTATGTTACAACATTTAAAAAACAGAGTTGATCATCGTCTTATTCTCTATCGTCAAAAGATGGTAGTAGAAAGCGGATTTTATCGTCTGCTGACACACGACATAAGATATCGAATGAACTTTCCAATTTCTGAAACGTGGAGCTTTCGTTCAACAATAAATCTAAGAAGAGATAATCGAGTGGATATTCCCGTGTCAGATATTTCCCTGACCATTGATCCTGTTGCTCGATATAACTCTGGGTTAAACCTCGAACTGGTCTTGGATAATACCATACCAATGGAACTTAATATTAGAAGAGGCACAAGATTTAAAGTTTTCGCAGAATACCTCCAAGAATTGGGAGGAAATTATGACCCCACATTTAATTTAGGCATGGACTTAAGGCATTACACTCGAATCAAAAGAAATTTTATTTGGGTTAATCGATTGGCAGGAGCTACATCTTTGGGTGGTCGAAAATTACTTTATTATATGGGGGCTGTCGATAGCTGGGTTCTACGACCAAACACAGATTTTGATAATTCTATTCAAGTTGATCCTTCGCAAAACTATGCATTTCAAACTATTGCAACTCCAATGAGAGGATTTATTCAAAACGCCAGAAACGGAAATAGTTTCGTTGTCTTCAACTCAGAATTAAGGTTGCCGATCATCTCTTATTTTTCAAGCTATCCCATAAAAAGCGAATTTTTAAGACATTTTCAAATCGTAGGTTTCACAGATGTTGGTACAGCTTGGACTGGTCCCCACCCTTTTAGTCCAGAAAACTATTTCAATACGCAAATAATAAACGACAAGCCTGTTACAATCAATGTGCAAAACTTACGTGAACCAATTATAGGCGGTTTAGGCTTTGGTCTTCGTTCTAAAATATGGGGGTATTTCGTTCGTCTTGACGTCGCATGGGGAATCGAAAATCTCGAATTTCAAAAACCACAACCATATATTTCTTTGACAAAAGATATTTAATGACTTTTCAAACTTTATTATTATTAATTTTCATTGGTTTATTTGCTGGCGCTATGAGTGGGTTTATTGGCATAGGAGGCGGTGTCATAATGGTACCTGCACTGGTCTACATCATGGGATTAAGTCAATTGGAGGCGCAAGGTACAAGTCTCATTCTTATGTTACCGCCAATAGGAATTTTAGCTGTTATGAACTATTACAAGGCTGGTGAAATAAATGTTACTTATGGTATAATAATCGCAATTGCTTTCATTGTTGGCGGATATTTTGGATCAAAACTGGCATTAAGAATGAATGAGGATTTGATAAAAATAATCTTCGGTATATTATTACTTTATATTTCATTTAAATTGATTTTTAGCGGAGTAAAAAACATGCAGGGAGATAAGAACAATCCTAAAATTGAGAATACCACTGAGTAATACCTATTATTTATGGACTTAAAAAAACTCATTAAAACAGAATCGGAAGCGATATTTGAAGAAGTTGTAGCGATTAGAAGGCATATCCACTCACATCCTGAACTATCTTTTAAAGAATTTGAAACTTCCGCGTTTATCGCAAAAAAGCTGAGTAGTTGGGGAATAGCATTTGAGGATAGAATAGTTGAAACTGGTATCATAGCTTTAATTGAAGGGCAAAATTCCGAGGATCACTGCATAGGCTTAAGAGCAGATATGGATGCGCTTCCAATTGCGGAAGAAAGTAATGCCAGTTACAAATCCCAAAACGAAGGAATTATGCACGCTTGTGGTCACGATGTGCATACCGCAATACTTCTTGGCACGGCAAAAATACTTTACGGTAACCGTCATTTATTGAAAACCAAAGTAAAATTAATTTTTCAACCGGGTGAAGAACAGTTACCGGGAGGTGCGAATTTAATGATCAAAGAGGGAGCTTTAGAAAATCCTAAAGTTGATGAAATTTACGCCTTACATGTTTTTCCCGAGCTTGAAGTAGGCAAAGTTGGTCTAAAAGAAGGCATGTATATGGCTTCATGTGATGAAATTAGAATAACGGTCAATGGTAAGGGTGGACACGGTGCAATGCCACATCAAAATATCGATCCCATATTAATAGCGAGTCACTTAATTGTTTCTTTACAGCAAGTTGTGAGCAGAAATTGCCCTCCAACAATTCCTTCTGTACTGTCCTTTGGAAGAATTGAAGGTTTAGGTGCTACGAATGTAATTCCAGACACTGTTTCAATAGAAGGAACTTTCCGAACAATGAATGAAGAATGGCGGAAAGAGGCACACGTTAAAATCAAAAGGATTGCAAATCACCTAGTAGAAGGTATGGGGGGAACAGTTGATGTAGATATTCAAGTTGGTTATCCTTATCTGGAGAACGATGCAGCAGTGACTAGAAAGGCTAAAGAGAAATGCATCTCATTTTTTGGAGAAGATAATGTTGTCGACCTCCCGCTGAGAATGACTGGTGAGGATTTCGCCTATTATTCACAAAAAATCCCTGCTACTTTCATTCGAATTGGTGTTAGGAACGAAGCAAAAGGAATTATATATCCCGTTCATAATAAACGTTTTGACATTGATGAAAATGCTTTAAAAATAGGCATCCAAACTCTACTCTCTCAAGTATTTATATAGTATGAATAACTTAGGTTTTGTTTTGATCGGTCTAGTATTTATTTCGATTTCTTTAATACTATCAGCACTATTCAACTTGGTTTTATTTGAGGTGGTTGAGCATACTTGGTTCGGTTGGAGTGTATCCACTTTAATTATTCGTTTAATAACAGCAACCTGCATGGGATTTGGACTTGTTTTTTCAACGAAAGGAATTATCAGGTTAAATTTAAAGAAATGGCTCTTTTTCATCATTGGGTTTCTAATTGGTTTTTCAATAAATTTTGCGTTCACGCCCATCTATGATGTCGATTACTTCATGCATGCTGATAAAAAAGACTTTAAACATCTCAATAAGCTAGGAGAACAAACAAAATCATCTTATCGTTTTGATGAAACTTATCAAGTTCTCGCATTCTTGGATCTAGGTTGTGGCCATTGCATGGAAACGGCACAACGTTTAGGTGTAAATTATTATGCCGGTCAAAAAGTTCCTGTACACCTCTTTTTTAATGGCGACGAACAAAACATTAATCATTTTAGAACAACTTTTAATGTCGAAAATTATCCTTTTCATAGGATTGAAAATGAACATGAATTTTTATATTATGCAGGGTTTGAATTTCCGTCGCTTTACTTGGTCGAACCTAGCGGTGAAGTAGCTTATCATTGGGTAGGAAAAAATTTCAATTATACAGCACTCGATTATTTATTATCACTCGAACAATAAGCTGAGATATTCGTTATCTTTGTAATAAGAACGATTGATTTTCAACATTAAATAAAACAACTTGAAGACCTTTGATATTCCAACGTATTACCGATCTCCCATCATAAGTCGTGTAAAAGCCATTAGAACTAAACAGGATAAAAGGAAAAAGGACTTTTCACCAAGTCGTTTAAACTTTGAAGGTATTAACTTTATCCTTGCTCGTCATTTTGGATTTTGTTTCGGTGTTGAAAATGCGATTGAAATTTCCTATCGTGCAATCGAAGAAAACCCGAACAAACGAATTTTCCTTCTCAGCCAAATGATTCATAATCCAGGAGTTAACGGTGATCTTGAAGCGCATGGCATAAACTTTTTACAAGATACCAAAGGAAATCAACTAATTCCTTGGACCGAACTCAATGCTGACGATGTTGTAATAATTCCTGCTTTTGGAACGACTTTAGAAATTGAGGATCGCCTAAAAAAAATTGGAGTTAGTACCAATAAATACGATACTACATGCCCTTTTGTAGAGCGCGTTTGGAAGAAGTCAGAAAAGTTAGGTGCCGATAATTACACTGTAATTATTCACGGAAAAGATCAGCATGAAGAAACGCGAGCAACCTTCTCTCATGCTCAATCAAATGCAAAATCGATTGTCATAAGAGACATTGAAGAAGCGAAAATTTTAGGTGATATTATATTGGAGAAACGACCAAAAGAAGATTTTAAAATCGTTTTTAATGGTCGATATTCTGAAAGCTTTAACCTTGAAGAAGACTTTAACCGAATAGGCGTCGTAAATCAGACAACCATGCTAGCTTCTGAAACGCAAGAAATTTCGGATTTCATGGCTCAGATTATGGAAGAGAAATTTGGATCCGACAGCCTTTCAGAACATTTTGCGAACACCAGGGACACCTTGTGTTATGCTACTAATGATAATCAATCGGCTACCATGGCACTGCTTAAAGAAGAGGCTGATATTGCGCTAGTGATTGGAGGATATAATAGCTCAAACACATCGCATTTAGTTGAATTATGTGAAGAAAAATTTCAAACATACTACATTAAAGACGAGACAGAACTTATCAGTCGTGATGAGATTCAGCATTTTGATATGCACAGCAATACAATCACACGAACGAGTAATTTTCTAACGAATAAAAAACCGATAAATATCATTATAACAAGTGGAGCATCTTGTCCAGACGCAACTGTTGATCGCGTGATTCAACGAATCGCTGAATTGCTAGATGAAGAATTAAACATCGAAGAAGCACTCACTGAATTAAAATCGAATTTTGATGCGTGAATTTGAACTTAATTCCGAATTTGATCCAACGGGAGATCAACCCGAAGCCATTCGTCAATTGGTTGAAGGACTAAATGACGGTATTGATTTTCAAACTTTATTAGGAGTAACGGGAAGCGGTAAAACATTTACCATGGCCAATGTTATTAAAGAAATCAATCGACCAACTTTAATACTCTCCCACAATAAAACCTTAGCCGCTCAATTATACGGGGAGTTTAAAAGTTTTTTCCCAAATAATGCGGTTGAATATTTTGTATCATATTACGATTATTATCAACCTGAAGCCTATTTACCTACAACAAATACGTTCATTGAGAAAGACATGTCAATCAATGATGAAATTGAGAAACTTCGTCTAGCTGCAACTTCATCTTTATTATCCGGAAGAAAGGATGTGATTATTGTAGCATCAGTATCATGTATTTATGGTGTAGGGAATCCAGCCGAATTTGAGAATAGTATTATTGAAGTTCATACGGGAATGACTGTCTCACGGAATAAGTTTCTCTTGAATCTTGTCCAAAATTTATACTCTAGAAATGACATTGACCCGCAACGCGGAAATTTCAGAGTAAAAGGAGATACTGTTGATATTTTTTTAGCTTATGCCGATTACGCTTTAAGAATTATTTTTTGGGGGGATGAGATTGAAGAATTATACACTTTTGATCCGGAAACAAACAAAAAAATTGAATCATACAAAACAATCAACATTTTTCCAGCAAACATCTTTGTTTCTTCTCAAGACACCATTAATCATGCAATTCGACAGATTGAAATTGATATTGGAAAACATGTTGAATTCTTTAAACGCGAAGGTAAATTAGTAGAAGCTCAACGGATTGAAGAGAGAGCAAATTATGACCTAGAAATGATTCGTGAGCTAGGTTATTGTTCGGGAATTGAAAATTATTCTCGTTATTTTGATAAACGTGAACCAGGATCACGACCATTCTGTTTATTAGATTATTTTCCGAAAGATTTTGTTTTAATGGTCGATGAAAGTCATGTCACCATTCCTCAAATTAGAGCAATGTATGGTGGAGACAGGTCAAGAAAAGTGAATTTAGTTGATTTTGGTTTTCGATTACCTGCTGCACTTGATAACCGACCTTTAAAATTTGAAGAATTTGAAGCAATCACAAATCAAACGATATACGTAAGCGCTACTCCAGCAGACTATGAGCTTGAAAAATCAGAAGGTGTTGTAATTGAACAAGTAATTCGCCCAACAGGTCTATTAGATCCTAAAATAGATGTACGTCCAAGTGAAAATCAAATTGATGATTTAATCGAAGAAATACATATTCGTAAAGAAAAGGATGAACGTGTTTTAGTGACGACATTGACCAAAAGAATGGCGGAGGAATTGCAAAAATATCTTGATCGACTTTCGATTCCGTGCCGATATATCCATTCTGATGTGGATACGCTTGAAAGGGTGGAAATTTTAAGACAATTAAGGTTGGGGGAATTTGATGTATTAATTGGGGTAAACTTATTGAGAGAAGGACTTGACTTACCTGAAGTTTCGCTTGTTGCGATAATCGATGCGGATAAGGAAGGATTTTTAAGGTCAGAAAGGGCGTTAACGCAAACTGTTGGTCGAGCAGCTAGAAATGTCAATGGTGCTGTTATCATGTACGCGGATCAAATTACCAAAAGTATGCAATTAACCATCGATGAAACGAATCGAAGACGCGCCATACAAGAAGCGTATAACAAGGAAAATAATATTGTTCCAACTCAAATTAAGCGAACTACTGAAAGCATTCTAAATCAAACAAAAGTTGCAGATAAAGACGGGAAAGAAAAAATTTATGACAACCCTGTTGAAACAGCAATGGCTGCCGACCCCGTTGTTAGTTATATGTCGAAAGAGCAATTGGAAAAAAGTATTAAAAAGACGAAATCAGACATGGAAAAAGCAGCAAAAGCATTGGATTTTATCGAAGCTGCTCGTTTAAGAGATGAAATGTATGCTTTAGAATCTCGCATAAAATCCTTGTAAATCCTACAGAAAGAAATATACTTGCATAAAAATTAATTGCGCCATGAATGAAGAATTAGAGAATCTCCTCAAACACTGTGTTGAATATGCTTCAGACCTTTTAGTAGAAACAGGCGAATCGTATCCGTTTGGAGCTTTTATAGATACTATAGGAAATGTTCATCCTTTAGAAATGGAAATCGATACGAAAAACGTCCCTACAATTGGTCAAGTTATTGAAAATTTAAAAGGATATTGTGAAGGGGAAATGAAAGCTTCAAAAATGAATGGCTATGCCTTAGCGTATGAAGTTGCTTTACAGTTAGAGGAAGGTCAGGATAAGATTGACGCAATTTCAATTGATATGAAACACATCGAAAATGAAGAGCCTCCTCTATTCTATCTGCCGTTTAAACTTATTGAACCTAAAAAAGGAGAACCCGGCGAAATATTTGGTGTTAAAAGATAATCACAGGCCTAAAAACTGTAATACAACCCACACTCACCAATAATGGTGCCTGTAATTGAATTTGTGATATCTACCAAACCATAACCCGTTTGTAAATTAAGTTTCACGACCTTCCAGAGCGAAAATTCAAGTCCCATCCCGACACCAATGTTGAAGGTTTCTCGGGTATATTTTGAAGTTGTATACTCTCCCGTCATTTGGTCATAGTTATAATTCAAACCTGTTCTAAGCATAAGGTGATTTGATACATAACCGTATAAATCTACGACCTTATCATCCCTTAATTTTGCTAAGAAAGATAAGCCAAAACTATAAAAAGAATTATCATTTTCGAAGAAAGGAATACCTGTAACTTGAAATCCTAATTCTTTTGGCCAATAGCGATAAGAAAAACCTATTCCAGAAGTCACGCCTGCATGTAAACCAACATGATGCACTTCCTCAAATTTATTTTCTATTTTTTCTTCTTGTCCAAAAATAGGTAAAGCTAAAATCAATAGAATCACAAATAATAATTGCTTTTTCATTTTTTCCCTTTTTTAGGTTAAACTAATTTTATAAATTATAATACAATCCAACTTCTCCAGCTAATCTCGTTCTTACAGTTTCGGTCATATTATAAACGCCATAACCGGCTTGTAAATTGAAATTTAAAACTTCCAAAAAATCAATTTTTAACCCGATACCAATACTTGCGTTATAGGTTAAATTAGTAGAGTTATTATAACCATATGTTCGATGAAGTAAATGATTCCCCACATAACCAAAAAAATCAACAACCTCATTATCATTGAATTTGTAAAGAAAAGATGCACCCGCACTTACAAATGAGGAATGGCTGTCAAAAATTGGAACACCCGTTAATTGAAAACCTATTTTTCCAGGCCAAAAACGATACGAAAAACCTAACCCCGTTGTTGTTCCAGCATGAAGTCCAATATGGTGTGCCCCCTCCGATGGTTCCGTTTTGGTTCCGTTTTGAGCGAATCCAAAGATTGAGCACATTAAACTGATTATTAAAAGAAAATTTTTCATCTAAGAAGTTTTAGTCAATATAAGAATTATACGCAAAAATTAGAAATTTATTGGATTTACGAGCGGACTAAGAAATTCAAGAAAAAATAGAAAATCGAATCATTTCTCCTCACAACTTCTTAATTTCGTAACTCTAAAAAATTACAGCATTGACAGTCATTAAACCATTTCGAGCAATTCGTCCGACTAGAGACAAAGCATATTTAGTTGCCACTCGACCATTTTATGCTTACAATAAAACTGTACTAAAGGCAAAGTTAGAGCATAATCCTTACACGTTTTTACATGTTATAAATCCAGAATTTAATACGGAAGATAAAACACGTCCAAATTCACCGGAACGATTTCAGAAAATTCGAAATAAATTTGATGAATTCATTCGTGAGGGGATTTTTATGCAAGATGAAGAGAATTGTTTTTATTTATATCGACAAACTCGTGAAGATCATGCCTATGTAGGAATTATTGGAGGTGCATCTATTGACCAATACAATTCAGGTCATATAAAAAAGCATGAAGATACTTTAAGTGAGCGAGAAGAAGTTTTTTCTAACTTTCTTAACATTGTTGCTTTTAATGTTGAGCCTGTACTTCTCTTTCACAAACAACATGAAGGTTTGGATGATTTATACGATCATATCATGAATATTCGTCCTGAGTATGAATTTAGTTCTTGGGATAAGGTTAAACATGAAGTTTGGGTGGTTAGGGATGCAGATCAAATTGAACGTATTCAACGCTATTATCACGAGATTGAACGCGTTTATATTGCTGATGGACATCATCGTTGTGCTTCTTCTGCGCGGTATCACGAAAGTATTGAACATAAAACCAGTCCGAATCAAGATTTATTTTTAGCATGTTTTATCTCTGAAGAGAAATTACAAATCCTTGATTTCAACCGATTAGTTCGTGATTTAAATGGTTTAACGACAGCAGATTTTTTGAAGCAAGTATCGGAACATTTTCTAGTTACAAAAATAATAACGGAAGAAGTTGCCCCTTTAGGTTTACATGAAATTAGCATGTACATCGATAAGCAATGGTATAAATTAACGGTAAAAGAAGGAAGTTTTGATCGTTTTCATGCAGTTCATCGATTGGATACCCATATCCTTACACAAAATTTATTAGATCCAATATTGGGAATTTCCGATTTGAAAACAGATAAAAGAATTAATTTTATTCAAGGTAGAAAAGGCATGGAAGGTATAGAAGAAGCTGTAAATAGTGGTAAATATGCTGTAGGATTTGGTTTATTTCCGGTTACAGTGGAACACCTAAAAAGAGTTTCAGACGAAAATTTAATAATGCCTCCAAAATCAACATGGATTGAACCAAAATTAAGAAGCGGGTTAACTATATTTCCATTAGACGAATAATAGAATATTATGATTGAAGCAAACCTACAAGAAATAAGTGCGAGTATTCCCTCATCTGTAACTTTAGTAGCTGTATCAAAAACTAAAGCTCAAGAATTATTGGAAGAGGCTTATAATGCAGGTCAACGACATTTTGGAGAAAATAGAGTACAAGAATTAGAATGGAAGTTTGAAGCCCTGCCTAAAGATATTAAATGGCATATGATTGGACATTTACAATCTAAAAAGGTAAAAAAAATTGCCCCCTTTGTCCATTTAATTCATGGTGTTGATTCATTTAAACTGTTAAAAACAATAAATAAAGAAGCTGAAAAATGTGATAGAATTATTGATTGCTTGATTCAGTTTCATATTGCGGAAGAGAGTACAAAATTTGGATTTAGTATAGAAGAGGCTGAAGAGATGATTAATTCGCCAGAATTTTTTTCGCTAAAAAATGTGCGAATTATTGGTGTTATGGGAATGGCAACTTTTACAGAAAATACAACACTGATTCGTGAAGAATTTACTCACCTGCATGAAATTTTCAATCAACTAAAGAGAAACCAGTTTAGACATGCCTCGTATTTCAAAGAAATATCAATGGGCATGAGTGGGGATTACCAAATAGCGATTGAGGAAGGTAGCACCATGGTGAGAGTTGGAAGTGCTATTTTCGGAGCTCGTAATTAACTCTTTACTTCTTCGGTTCCATCAGCATGTAATGCAAATCGTCCTTTTGACTTGGCATGCACTTTCTCTCGTTCTGTCCAAGGCCAACCTCCAAATTGTGTCCGCTGATAATCTTGAATTGCTTCTTGTATTTCTTTTTGCGAATTCATGACGAAGGGTCCATATTGAACAACAGGCTCGCCTATCGGTTTTCCCTCGAGAACAAGTAAGTATCCAGTTATATTCGAATTATTTTTAATTGCGATGGCTGCATCTGATTTCAATTGAATATGATGCAAACTTTCAACTTCAATATCATCAAATTGCAGTTTATCTCCTTCATAAAAAAAGACACTTCTGTTTGTCCCATCAGGACACCCATCTAAAAAAAATTCGGCGCCCAATTTTAATTCTACGGTCATAACGCGTACACCATTTTCTGGACTTGCAGCCCATGAGTCAGGCGTTGGTTTTAATGCTTTGATTCCTTTATAGGCTCCAGCAATTATGGTAACCTTTAAATTTTCTTCTTCAATTACCGGAATATCTTCTTTCCAAAGCATTTTAAAATGCGGTTCGACAAATTTACTTGCCCGAGGTAAATTGAGCCAAATTTGAAAAATTTCTAGTTTATTCGGCTTATCATCGTGTAATAGCGGAAACATTTCAGAATGCTGAACTCCTTTTCCTGCTGTCATCCATTGCACATCTCCTTCCATAAAGCGTCCAGCGGCGCCTAATGAATCGGAGTGGTCAACTGTACCTTGTTTATTAATTGTAATTGTTTCAAACCCTCTATGCGGATGATAAGGAAATCCTGGGATAGTTTGTCCATGATACATACGCCACGACAAATTTGGATTAAAATCTTGTCCCATATTGCGTCCTCTTAAATCTGCTTGGGAAACCGTCATATTTCCATTTTTACCTTGCGGATAATCATCATTATGATAAGCACAAAATAAAAACGGATCCTGCGTTTCAAATGGAAAACTAAGGGGCAATATAGTCTTTATCTTTTCACTCATAACTTTGAACCTTTAGTACAAGATAATGATTATTCAAGGGAATTAAATCATTTAAACTAAAAATCATCTAAATTCTCATTTGCCTTATAAACCTTCTCGTAATTGTTCAATTTTAGCGATACTGATAACATTAACATGGGTGCCAAAGGCTTAGAAATAGAATTAATATAAACATTATCCGTATAACGTATATTTCCTCTCCTATCCGTACCTAAGATATTTCTTCCTTGAAGTGTGACCGATAGTTTTTTATCCAAAAATGAACGCTTTACGGAAATATCTTGTGTAAAAGAATCTAAACTTTCCCCTTGTGCAGTTACAGATCCACTTCTGTATGAAGATACCAACTGGACGATAACCCCTCCTTTTAAATTAAAAGTATTTGTGATTCGCCCATTATAATTGAATGATTCGGCACTATAATCAACATCGTTTAATGCTCCGGTTAGATTAAAGAAATAAGAATTAAAACCAGCATTTATTTTCCACCATTTCGCAAAATTATAGCTCACTGCTCCTTCTAATCCATAAGATTGCGAAGTTCCAATATTAAATGGTTGTGAAATCAAAATTCCATCGTCATATACCGTTGAAATTCTATTTATTATTCCGTTGCTTTTACGGTAATATACTTCTGCACTAAAAAATCCTTTTTGCGCAAGCGGCTGAATGAAACTAAATTCAAAAGCATTAATATATTCAGGGGTTAAATTCGGGTTCCCTGTTCGTACGTTAAAAGGATCTTCCCACGTAATGAAAGGTTCAAAATAATAACTTCTCGGTCGTTCTATTCTTCTTGAATAACTCAATAATAGCTGACTTTTGTTTGCGAGATTATAGGAGAAATGAGCTGAAGGGAAAAAGTCCATTCGATTTATCGTTGCAAAATCAGTTGCGGCAGTTGAAGAAATTGTGCGATAAGTATACTCCGCTCTTAACCCAACTTGATACCCTAAACTTTTTACCTTACCGCCTAATAAAGAGTATGCAGCGTGAACATCTCGAACATATTCAACATCTGAACTGAATAACTCGTTAAAATCAAATTCACCAGTACCGGTATTGTACACATAATTTTTTCCAACATCTCCACTCATTCCAAATTGTGACTGCAATCCAGCTTCAAATTTATGACCCTTTTTGAGTGGGAGTTGATAATCTACGTTAAAGCGAGTAAAATTTGACGGACCAGTTTCAGTATATAAGTTTCCTGAACGAATGGAACCATCACTTAAATAAGACAAAGTAGTGTCTGATTGCACGACATCTCGAAAGTTTGCAATGGCTGTAAAACTGATACTGTGCTCTTTATTTCTTTTTATATTATGTTTATAAAATAAGCTGGTATTACTGCTGAACATGTCGATATAATTATGTTGTTCGTTGTAAAATTGAGAAACTAAAGAATCGTCATCATAACTCCAATAATTATAATCTGAATAGGGTTTCATTAAGTTAGATCTAAAATCTGAATTTAACACGACAACATGGCTATTATTCGGCGCCCATTGAATTCCACCGCCAGCTCCCCAACTTGACATCGCCCAATTTCGTTCACCTTCAGAATGCAAACGATTCACTAAAGTATCGTAAGTAGTAATTCGATCTGTGACATTATCATTGGGGCGGCTACGTTGATTGTAATTTGCATTAATATCAAAAGTGAATTTATTTTTTTTAATATTTAAAGCAATATCTCCGCCATAATTCCCAAAACTTCCCGCATTACCATTAACTAAAAGGCTTACCCCTTGAAGCTTACTTTTTTTAGTAATAATATTAATAATTCCGCTTGTTCCTTCTGCTTGGTAACGAGCAGATGGATTAGTGATAATTTCAATGTCTTGAATAGAGCTTGCAGGTAAAGTGGCTAATGCATCACTGGCATCTAACAATGTTGGTACCCCATCAATAAGCAGCGTAAAACTTGACGAACCTCTCAAACTAACCGTACCATCCGGGTCTACATTTATAGAAGGAACATTTTGTAAGACTTCCAAAGCAGATTGTCCTTCTGCATTTATTTGATCTTCTACATTCACTACTTTTTTATCTATTTCATAAGAAATATCTGGAACACCTCCAACAACCTCAACAACATCCATCACAAGAGGGGCAAGCGTTAAAGACTTGAACTGTTTTGTCATTTGGGATTCGTTAATCTCAATATTCTCAATAAAATGCACCTTATATCCAACAAAAGAAACTTTTAATTTATAGGTTCCCGCGGCTAAACCGGCAATCGAAAAACTTCCATTATCTTCGGTGATAGAACCAGCAACAATTTTATCTTCTGGTCCACTCAAAGCCATCACGGTTACATAGGCCATAGGATCTCCACTTACAGAATCTATGACAGTTCCAAAAATTTCACCTTCTACCCGATTTCCATTAGGTTTTTGTGCGAAAACATTAATCGTTAATAATGCAATGATGATTGATAGTGTAATTCTCATTTCCAATATTTTTGCACAAAAATAAGGTTTTTAAAAGGAAAGCTAAAGGAAGTTTTACCGAATACATGTTTGAACTTATTTGTGGTAAGAATGATGATTTAAACGGAATATAACACCGGTAAATGGGGACTTATTTCTTTATCCCCCAATGAGCAGAGCGACGGTTCCTCGATATTCATAATCATTTCCCTCACGATCTTTAAATGTGAGATGATAAACATAAATACCCTCTTCATAAAATTCATTATCCTTTTCATTATAACCATTCCAACCTTCAAACCTATCTAAAGTCTGAAAAATATTTTCTCCCCAACGGTTATAGATATTCAATTGATAAGAATCAAAATCATATCGCGATAAAACAGGCAAGAATATTGAATTTTCCCCATTTATCATAAAGGCATTTGGAATGTATACCAACGGATCGATTACGGCACAAGCTGTATTTGAGAACGACGATTCATTAAACCCAAATTCATTCTCTGTTTCAACAGCTTCAATTCGATAACAAAACTGACCTTGAGAATTGTAATATTCTGAAACATCATCGACATACGATCGCACTCCAGGTAGGGTCGTTGCGATTGGGTTAGCATCAAAAACGCCATTTTCTCCTCTAAAAATATTATAGGATTGAATATCACCATTAAAATCGGCATAAGATGACCAATCTAATGTGTGAATCATGCGTACATGATCAGTAGTGACCTTTAAAAAGGATGGTTTACCAATGTTTGAAACTTTACCTACACGACCACAAGTATCAATTAAATTAACACGGTACTGGTATTCGCCTCGCTCCGGAAAAACATTCTCGTCAAGATAATAAATGAAAGGTCCAATTGGTTCATCCTCTGTTCCAATAACTGTATAATCTGTGTCGTATGGACCTTTTACCTCAATTTCATAAAGATCTACGGCGGCAGTTTCATCCGTATAACAAATCACCTCTATTCCTACACCTAATTGATGAGTTGCGGTAGTTAAATAATGAAAAGCCGGCTGAGACGGTCGTTCGGCCAATTGACAAACTTTATTTGAAATTGAAATTGAATCGCTCACTGAAATCGCCCTAACATAATAACAGTATTCCGAATCATAATTAAGGTGAGTATGATTAAAATTTAGTGCCGCTGTCTCAATCGTGCCAATTAATTCAAAAGCTCCTCCGTTTTCGCTTGCAAATACCTCATAACGTCTCACTTCTTCAATCCAACCAATGTATGGAGACCATTCGAGTTGTATTGATTTTGCACAGAGATCATACTCTTGTTCTAAAAAAATTGTTCGGTGTGCTTCACTTCGCGCTGACGTTTGATAAGTTGGTGGATCAGTAGCCGTAAAACAAGAGTCAAATGCAGCTATTCGATAACCTTCCGAACCTAAATCCGCCTCTGTATCTACGTTAGTCCATGACGTATTTTCTCGACCCCATACGGTATCTTTTGCTATCCAAAATCCCAAATCATCTTGAATAAAAATAATATACCCATAGGTATCTAAAGCTGGGTTTACGTTCCATAATACGTCAACAAATTCTGTCTCGGGATTAACCGTCACCCAGCTAAGTTCGGGAATAATCGGATTTATAATATCCGACAAATTATCACCAATTTTATTAGAAGTAGATACACATCCGGCCTCGTTTTCAATTCTGATTTCATAGCTCAAAAAAGCATCACAAACATCGATCGTATCAATGAATAAATTCTCTCCATAAGGCACTTCTCCTCTTTTTGTCCAAGTTCCAATTGGAAACTCACGATAAATTCCATGCATAATGTCGTCACCATCGTTTGAAGGAACCGCGGTATTATTCCATTTCACTGAAATTCGGCCATCCATTAAATTAGTATACTCCATCAAAATACTCGAGAGGGTGTCCGAAGAAGCTATGGATCCACCTTCACAGCCAAACTTGGCCAATAGAAAATAATTCTTACTCACAACATCTGCTCCAGCACCAACCACTGTATAAGTATCGGTTGTAACATCAAAAATATCAGCAATAAAACCGTCTTCTAAAGAGTGTACTTCATAACGGTCAAATGAACCATCAGTATCCACACTCGGCGTCCAGCTGAGTGTTACACTACCATCATCTAATACATCAACACAATTTAAATTAGGAGGTGTTATTGGAGCCTTATTCTTAAGGGTAATTTTTATCGTTTCATAAGTTCTACCAGGTACGGAACAATAATCATCTTGAGCGTTTAAAACAAATGTGTAAACTTGTTCGTTTTGTTGCGTACCACAGGCATCCAATAAATGATCACAAGCCGTTTGCCATTCAAACCTCGTAGTTACCCCCTGCTCACCTTGAATTAAAGGAGGTGTGTCCAATGTTGCGCATGGTGTATAATCACAACCAGAACCATCATCCACCAACCCCGATCCAAAATAATTTCCCGTCGGTATAAGTGTTACCGTTTGCGGTGAACCATCTTGCAACACTTCCAAATCTTCAATCTCGATATCAAAACTAATTAAATCACCCGCGAAAAATTCAGCCTCAAAGGAAGTTCCTCCCGCAAATGGAGGTTGTATTATTGGTGGATTATTATCATATCCAACACAAGGTATTACAATTAATTGTGATTCTCTATTAATTGTTGCAATCAACACCCCATTCCTGTAGCAATCAATCCTCTGAGCAAATCCAAAATTTCCTACCGTATTCGATTTAAAAGTGATTTGACCCGATGTTGGATCCATGGAAGCCGGAATATTATCGGGATTAAAACTTTCATCCGGCGTTGGATTACTGTGCGAATAACCTGGTGTAAACGGAACAGGTGAGGGATTCGTTGGAGGATTAAAATCTCCTGATGGGAAATAATCAAGTGGAATACCCCAAGAAAAAACTAAAGAGTCATTATCTGGATCAAACGCATTAGAATTGAATTGAAAATCGCTGCCTTCACAGAGTAAAACGTAAGGATCTTGAGCAAACGCAGGAGAAGAATCTAAGCAATCATCGTCCACGTTGTACATGATAGACGACAATGTTAGCCCGTAGGCATAAGGATCTGCAATATTATCCAAGTCAACATTTCGTGAAAAGGAATCATAAGTAAACGCCCAACCTTCTGCAGGTGGTGAACCTGCTAAAGTGATTGGATTAGAGCGGTAAACAAATTTTTCGACTGCCCCCGGCCCTGATCCTCCACCTGCACCAACGCCACAATCCAATTCGGCTGGCCCGCCAAACACAGGTGTACATGAAGGACTTAAGTCGGTTTGAGAGATAAAGTTCACGGTGATGTCAGAAACCACATCATGACGCCAGACTCTGAGGTTTAGGCTAGGATCAATAATATCTAACCCATTGCAATCCCTGTATATGACAAGAGTAAATTCATAATCATTCCCTCCAAGAGCACGCCACGTTATTTCTCCTCCCATTAAATGCTCCGCATTCGCCATCTTGCTCCAAAGGAGTACACTAAAAAATATGAATATAAAACGTAGCTTCATGTACAGTGATAACGTCAAAAAAGTCCTTTTATTGAATACGTTTAACAGGCTTTTAAGTTGCCTTTTTACCAACTGAATTCTTTGATTTAACAGGGTTTTAACAGTTCGGTTCCAAGAAAATTAGGTTTACACTTTTTTCATTAGTAACCTAGTCAATCAATTTCATGGATTTATTCAACACCATAATCAACCAAGGTATAGGTAATTTCCGGTCCTTTTTGAATATCCAAAGTGTCTGCGTTATCAATTTCGAGCACTTTGTATACGGATTTAATTATTCCGATATTTTTGGCATAAACATCATACTGTCGACGGTAATCAATAAAAGATGAAAAATTTTCCTTTTCAACTATAACGGTCGAGTCAAATTCAACTGCATCAAGTTGATAGGGTTCATATATTTCGTCATAATAATATTCAAGTCGATCTAAATTATTAAGAGCATTTCCATCCCAAGAACGTTCGTAAGCGATAGCAAATATGAGCTTAATCATTCTTTTATTTTCCTCCAGTACTTCCCCGGTTGTTTTGGTCCTTTTTTGGGTCCAAATATCCTTAATTTCCCAAGCTAACGTATCCGATTCCCTCCAATAACGTCTAATTTTTTGAATTGTATCTCCTTCGCCATCCACCAAGTTTTCAGCAATTACCTCTTTTATTTGATAGCGACTTGTATCGTGTTGAGGATCCAATGCGACGTCGTGAAAAATATCAACCACATCATACACACGAAAATGACCTTCATGAACAGGAAAAAACTCATAGCCATAATAGATTGATTTAGGTTCATCTTTTTTACAAGCTATTAACCCAAATGCAATAATGAATATGACAGAAAATAATTTCATTCAATTTAAATACGTGTACTAACCTTCAAAGGTTTACTAAGTCATTTTTTTTGATTGAACGTAATAAAGTCCAACGAATAATATTCCAAATAAAATACTCAGTACGATTAGTATAGTTGCCAATCCAATTCCCGAAAACAGAAACGTCCAATAGAAAATAGAAATCAAGGTGTAGATGATGTATAAATGAAAGCCTATTTTTCTCATTTGTAACATCAATAAAACTGCAATTAATCCGATTAAAATTGACAATCCTTCCAAACTAAGCATTAAAGAAAAATTCTCTTGTTGAACTTTTGTAATTTGCATTGCATCTTCAATCATTCCACGACTTGCTTCTAACGTTTCGGGAGTTTGACCTTCAAGCAAAGTAATTTTTTGTTGTTTAATTTGTTCATCTGTAGGTCGACCATTGGACAAACTCATGGACAAACTAAATGCTTGATACGCCAAAGAAATAAAGGACATAACACATAAAGCAATTAGAATATTCGATTTTTTTTCTTGCATGATTTAAAGACTTTTAACGAAGTTAATTGATTTTTCAATTTCTGGTTGCATAAATTTATCATTCTCAACAAAAGGAACATTTTCTCGGTATCTAACTAGCATTTTTTCGATTACCGGACTTGATTTAAGCGGTCTTCTAAAGCTGATGGCTTGGGCAGCATTAAACAGTTCAATACCCAGAACTTTCTCAAGGTTTTCGATAATTTTAAATGCCTTAGTCGCTGCATTTGCTCCCATACTTACATGATCTTCTTGTCCGTTGGATGATTCAATTGAATCGACAGAAGCTGGAGTTGCTAGTTGCTTGTTTTGACTTACAACAGAGGCAGCAGCATATTGTGGTATCATAAATCCAGAGTTTAAACCAGGATTTGCAACTAAAAACGCCGGTAAACCTCTTTTCCCACCGATTAATTGATAGGTTCTTCTTTCCGAAATATTTCCAAGTTCTGCTAAAGCTATTCCCAGTAAATCCAATGCAATCGCTAAAGGTTGACCGTGAAAATTTCCTGCAGAGATAATTTCATCAGTCTCTGGGAAAATAGTTGGATTATCTGTAACAGCGTTTATTTCTCTTTCAAACACTTCATTTGCATATTGAATGGCATCTTTACTTGCTCCATGGACTTGCGGTATACAACGAAACGAGTAAGGATCTTGAACATGTTTTTTCTCTTGACTAGCAATTTCACTGCCCTTTAAAAATTCACGCATATTTTTAGCCGTTTCAATTTGTCCTTTTTGATTACGAATGACATTAACATTCTCAAAAAATGGATTCGTTCGTCCGTCAAAAGCATCAACGGAAAGTGCACCAATTAAATCTGCGTTCCTGGTAAGTTTATTCGCTTTCATAAGAACCCAAATCCCATATGCACTCATGAATTGCGTTCCGTTTAACAAAGCTAAACCTTCTTTTGAACGCAAGGTTAGTGGTTCCCACCCCCTTTTATTCAACATTTCTTTAGCCGATATTCTTACACCATTATCATCTACAAACCCTTCGCCAAACAAGGGTAATGACATATGTGCTAAAGGAGCTAGATCACCTGAAGCCCCCAAAGAACCTTGTTGATAGACAACAGGAGTAATATTCTCATTATAAAAATCTAATAATCGTTTTACCGTTGCTAACTGCACGCCAGAATGTCCATAAGAAAGTCCTTGCACCTTTAGAAGAAGCATCAAGCGTACAATTTCAGTTGGTACCTCATCTCCTATTCCACAAGCATGCGAAATAACTAGGTTTTTCTGCAATTTACTAAGATCCTCACGCGGAATTACAGTATCGCAAAGTGACCCAAAACCGGTATTGATTCCATAAAAAACATCTTCGCCACTCTTTAGTTTATTATCTAAATAATCACGACACACTTGAATGCGGTTTGCTGCCGATTCAGACAATTCTACTGACGCTCCTGATGTAATAATTTCTTCAACCTTTTGGATTGATAAATGTTCGTTATTAATTTGGTGTATTGACATTTATTTAGTGCTTTAAAAATTCTTCAACTGATTTAGTAACCTGATTACCAGAGGTCATATCTTTAATCGTTACAACACCTTCTTCCATTTCTTTTGAACCGATTAAAACTACATTGGGAATACCCCGATCATTAGCATATTTCATTTGCTTTTTCATCGCCTTAGATTCTGGATAAATTTCGCATGAAATATTTTCAGCCCTTAATTTATTAGCTAACCCCATACAATACATTTGCTCTTTTTCACCGAAATTGATGAATAAGTAAGAAGTTGTACGTAATAATTCATTTGGAAATAAATCCAATTCCGACATCACATCATAAATTCGATCTGCGCCAAATGATATTCCAACTCCAGACATTCCCTTTAATCCAAATAAAGCGGTTAAATCATCGTACCGACCACCTCCGCAGATGCTCCCCATATTTACATTGTTTGCAACCACCTCAAAAATAGCCCCGGTATAATAATTTAACCCTCGTGCTAATGTCACCTCTAATTCTAACTTTGCCTTTTGAAGCCCCAAGTTGTTGATAGCGTCAAAAACGAACTCCAACTCTTCTATTCCTTTTAAACCTGTATCTGATTCAGCCAAAAAATCTTTAAGCACATTTAGTTTGTTCTCATTATCCCCTGATAACTCAAAAAGGGGATCAATCTTTTGTATCGCTTCATTACTAATGCCTCTATTCTTTAATTCTTCTATCACTCCCCCTTTGCCAATTTTATCCAGTTTATCTATAGCAACTGTGATAGGAATTAAATTCTCGCTTTCACCGCAAACCTCTGCAATACCGGATAATATTTTTCGGTTATTTATTTTTATGCTAAAATCTGGCAATCCAAGTCGCGTTAATACTTCATCAAAAATTTGTACCAATTCTACTTCAAAAATTAACGAGTCGCTACCAACCACATCAGCATCACATTGATAAAATTCGCGATACCTCCCTCTGGCAGGACGATCACCTCGCCAAACCGGTTGAATTTGATAACGTTTAAACGGAAAACTTAATTCATTTTGATTCTGAACCACAAACCTTGCGAAAGGCACTGTTAAATCATAACGTAAGGCTTTATCAGAAATTGAATTCGAGAATCGACCAATATTTCCATCTTCTAGCGCTTTTAAATCGGCTTTTTTTAACGATTCACCTTGATTCATAACTCTAAAAATCAAACGATCTCCCTCTTCTCCATACTTCCCTAGTAATGTCTCCGTCTTTTCAATGCAGGGTGTTTCAATGGGAAGAAAACCAAACTTTTGAAAAACAGTTTGAATCGTATTAAAAATGTAATTTCTCTTTACCATTGTATCTGGTAAAAAGTCTCGTGTTCCTTTTAAAATTGAAGGTTTGGTACTCATGATATATTTGAAATTAGGGCAAATTTAAACTTTTGAACTAAAAATAGATTGAAATGATAGGATAAAGATAATATTGATTCCATAGTATTACAGTTAATTTACCGTATATTTGAAGTAGTGGTTAAACAAGGTTAATTCATATCCATGGGGCATCATCATGAACATCATGCAGTTAAGAATTTGAGGCTCGCCTTTTTTCTCAATCTAGCCTTTACTGTATTTGAGATTTTTGGGGGAATATATACGAATAGTATTGCTATTTTATCCGACGCGGTGCACGACCTCGGAGATAGTTTATCATTAGGAACAGCTTGGTACTTACAAAAGAAATCTAACCGTAAGAGCGATGCTAAATTTTCTTTTGGATATCAACGTTTTTCATTACTCGGTGCATTGATTAATAGTGTAGTCTTGGTAGGAGGCTCAATTTATGTGATTTATGCCGCTGTTGAACGAATTATGTACCCAGAATCTTCGGATGCTGAAGGAATGATTTTTTTTGCAGTCGTAGGTGTTCTAGTCAATGGATATGCCGCTTGGAAATTAACCAAGGGAAAAACGATGAATGAAAAAGTTATTGGATGGCATTTAATAGAAGACGTATTGGGTTGGGCGGCAATTTTAATAGTTTCAATCATCCTATATTTTAAAGACATTCCATACTTAGATCCTATATTATCCTTATTAATTACGTTGTATATTTTATATAATGCTTTTAAACGTTTGCGAGAAACCCTCTATTTATTTTTGCAAGGAAACCCGACAGACATCAATAAACAAGAGATAGAAAAGGAACTAGTGAATCTTTTGGGTGTCCAATCAATTCACCAAACCGCAATTTGGTCCTTAGATGGTGAACATCATGTCTTTAGCACACATATTCGAATGAACAAAAATGTAACCGCTCAGGAATCATACCAAATTAAAAAGAACATTAATCAGATATTAGAACGTTATAAGTTTGAATATTACACGGTTGAAACAGAACTATCGAACGAAGATTGTTCCATGTACAAGCAATAATCACATAAGTTAAACGTCAATATCTAAGAATTGAAATTTGGTTAACTTTGCGAAAAAAATGGAGCATGGATAAGTTAAAGAATAGAATTAAATACTATCTAATCGGCCTTTCTTTAGGGGTAATCGTTGTCTATTTTATGTTTGGAAACCGTGGTTGTGCATGGTTACCAGGAAATAGAGTGAAAAATATGATTGGTGAAAAAGAAATTATTGCAGGTGATAGTATTCTTCAAGCTTTAAAGTGTTACGATCTTAATAATGACGATATTTATGCTTTATTAAAGAGTGAAGGTAATGTAGAATTTACCCTAAGTTCTACTGACACTTATCCAAAAGTCTATTACATAAAAGGTGAGAAAGAAAATGAAATGTATTGGATTAATTTTTCGCTATACGATGATAAAGATTTCAGTGAAGTGGTAGGAGTAGGAAGAGCTAATCAATCGGATTGTGATGTCAAAAATTCTAATCAGCGGAAATCTACTATCCCTCTTCCTCATAAAGATGTTATTGCCATTTTAGAATCGCAAGAATTTAGAGTTTTAAATCAAGCCCGATGCGAACAAGAATTCTATCAAATAGGTGAAGAAAATCTTCTAAACTTTCATAAAACGGCAACAATTGAGATTGATCAATCGGCACCTCGTTTAAGTCCAAACCCTTTTTACTTTTTAGCTGGTGAAATAAACGACGAACATTATCGAATTAAATATATTGTTGGTGAAAACAGAACCCGAATTGCTCGCATAATCGGTAAAGAAAAATCAGACTGTTCTTTAGAATTAAATGAATAATAAATGGGGATTTTTAGTCGTATATTCGGAGGTAAGCGCAAGTCGAAAGTAAAAGAATTACTAGAAAAAGGAGCAATCATAATTGATGTCAGAAATCCCGGAGAGTTTCAAAGAGGACATATCAAAGGATCAAAAAACATTCCTTTACAAGAAATAAAATCCGCGATGGGCAAAATCAAAGAATTAGAAAAGCCAATTATCGTTTGTTGCGCAAGCGGGGTTAGAAGTGCCCAAGCTAAAACCATACTTCTAAGAGCGGGGTTAGAAGTAGAAAATGGAGGTGGTTGGCGCTCGCTAAAATAGGAAGGCAATTGAATGAAAAAGATTATTAATTTTAAACTTACCC
Source organism: Crocinitomix algicola (assembly GCF_001661595.2). GTDB lineage: Bacteria > Bacteroidota > Bacteroidia > Flavobacteriales_D > Crocinitomicaceae > Crocinitomix > Crocinitomix algicola. The sequence continues at coordinate 1,771 of NZ_LYPF02000019.1, read as the reverse complement.
CTATCCGACTGATAAAATTGGGAATTAGTATTAGTTTAATCGCAACTTACTGTAAACACGAGGAATTATTTTTGGTTCTGGTTGGTATCTTTCTTATTATTCATACTATTTTTAGCAAGCAATGCGATGAGCAAAGCTGCTAAGAATCCAAAAACATGAATCAAGATCGAGAAACAATTGATAGTGATGAAATTACCCTATCAAATGCAGATATAAATTACCGGAACGGGTACTCTTTTACACCTGGATTAAGAATAACAATGAGTGTTTTAGCATTGTTTTCAGTATTAGCAATAGCTTCAGGTGGCAATGGATACATAATTGGTCCACCCTTACTACTTTTAGCTTCGTACATCGTTACTTCGACTTATGGTACTCAAATTTCATTAAAGAATAAATACATAAAACCATACACTTCCTCATTTGGAATAAAAAAGGGAAAATGGATATCAACTATACTCATGCCTGACATCACTGTTTTAAAAATGGGTAAATCAGTAGTATTGAAACACACATTCGGTGCAGCTGACCTTCATTTAGACAATGAAATTTTTGAAGTTTATCTACTTTCTAAAAACCACCGAAAAAAAATTCTATTGTTCGAAACAAAGTCTTACAATGAAGCTTACCTAGTTGCAAATGAACTAGCAGAGAAAATGAACAAAAATCTTAATAAATTCAATCCGGTTATTTCAGCTGCAACCCGGTCAAAAAGATATAACCGACATTAGAACAATCGTTTAATTTCTACTATTAATTCTTCCATACGTTCAGCATTAATACTTGCTGCTGAAAAAGTAATATCAGCATTAGAATAACAAGGTTTTCTTTCCTCTAATTTTTCTTGAATAAAAGAGTTTAATTCCCTCTCATTGGCTTTAAACGCAGAAATTAGTGGACGCGTATTTTTCGCATTCATTAACCGATTAGTCAAAATTTTTGAAGACATTTCCAAATAAATTGATACGCCCATTTCCTTTATTATCAATTGATTATTATTGAAACAAGGTGTCCCTCCCCCTAAAGCCACAACCGTTGATTTACCAGAAAAATTATTTAACCACTCCGTTTCTAATTGCCTGAAATAGTTCTCGCCATTTTCTTCAAAAATTTCGGCAATTGTCTTTTGAGTTTGCTTTTCAATCTCCTTATCGCTGTCGATAAATATCCACCCTAATTTACGCGCCAATTTTTTACCAAACGTAGATTTACCCGCGCCCATAAAACCATACAGGAATATATTATTTGCCATAAATCAAAGATAATGGAAAGAAGAATCAAAAGATTTATTTCTTAAACTTAAAAAAGAAGAATCAGTATTTTTTTGAAATTCATGTATTTAACATAAATAAGCTGTAATCTTTATTCTTTTACAAGAAGAAAACTTTAATTTTTTTTAAAGATAACCTTGTCAAATAAAATAAACCCTGTATATTTGCACCCGCAATGACGCAGATCTGGTAGCTCAGTTGGTAGAGCATCTCCCTTTTAAGGAGAGGGTCCTGGGTTCGAGCCCCAGCCAGATCACCAAACAGAAGTTCAATTATGGACTTCTGTTTTTTTTTTGCACAATAGTCAATAATAACGTCGGGGCGAGAAGTAGCATCGGATCAAGCACAAAAGTTGGGGATTAGGCATAAATTTTAGTTAATCTGAATAAAAAGAAAGCAACATTTTTTACTCCTCTAAATTGTGCCCTGAATGCTTTAATTTTAGCATTGAAGCTTTCAGCAGCGGCATTTGTGCTTCTATGTTCAAAATAGTTTAAAAT
>NZ_LYPF02000018.1 GCF_001661595.2 Crocinitomix algicola | reverse complement strand
CTTTTATTTAAAAATTAGCCTATAATTACAGTGTTTAAAGGATGAGCTATACCTTAGTGTATTGGTGGCACTCATATCGTTTATAAAAACAGTATAAGTAGCCTAATATTCCTATTATGCACTTTGAAAAATTAATGGAGTGCTGGTTTTATTTACACTTTTGCATCGGGGATGACCTGAATCAATATGGTTATCAATAAATTTTTTGAAGTTTTTATGAAATGTTGGTGTGTCAAATTTCTCTGCATGTTCACGAATAGCAAGCGGATTGAATTCATTTTCGATATATTCAAATTCAGCAATTGCTTTTTCTATGGAACTTGCTGTTTGTTCATAAAAATAAACACCAGTTTTATGATTTATTACCGTTTCAAGTGATCCTCCTTCAGCAAAAGCTATTACGGGTGTACCACATGCTTGAGCTTCCACAGGAACAATGCCAAAATCTTCTTTAGCGGCAAATATAAAGCCTCTTGCTTTGGAAATTTCATCACGTAATATCTCATCTGATTGAAATCCCATCATTTCCACGTTAGGTCCTGCCATTTTTTTAATACGCTTTAACTCAGGCCCAGTGCCAATGACTTTTAATTTTTTATCCGGCATATTTTGGAACGCTTTAACGATTAAGTCTACTTTTTTATATGGAACAAGTCTAGAACAAGTGATGTAAAAATCTTCTTTCTCCGTCTTTAGCGTAAATTTATCGAGATCAACTGGCGGGTAAATTGTTTCTGCTTCCCGTCTGTAGATCTTATTAATTCTTGTTTTGATAAAATCCGAATTAGAAATGAAATAATCTACTCGGTTAGCACTAATTACATCCCAAATTCTCAATTTATGCAATTCGCGTTTAACCATCCAAGTTTTAGGGCCTCTTTTAAGGTTACTAATCTTCATATATTGATGGTAAAGATCCCAAGCATAGCGAACTGGAGAGTGACAATAACAAATATGTGTTTGGTTTCCATGAGATAACACGCCTTTAGCAACGGAATAGGATGAAGAAATAATTAGATCATATTCAGTCAAGTCAAAGCTCTCTATGGCTTTTTTAAATAGTGGTAAATAATTACGATGTTTCGTTCGAGCAAACGGTAATTTTTGAATATAAGATGCCGTTACTTTTTCTTTTTTAATCCCGAGTTTCTCAATTATGTCATCATTGTATACCAAGGTATATACATCAGCATTTGGGTATAATTTTATGATTTCTTTAAAAACTTTTTCAGCTCCACCCATCGTTGTGAGCCAATCTTGAACTAACGCCACTTTCATATCTCCGTGTTTTTGTTTTGGATTAAAATGTAAAATTAAGATAAACCAGATAAACTAAAGCAATACTAATGTTTAGGACTAGTGATTTACGATAGTATATCTTTTTTTGTGCTAAGATGAAATACTGTCCAAGCACCATGCCAAATATTATTAATGTGTTTGCAATAATGATATGTTGTATCGTCAGTACATAATATTGAGAATACACATATAAATAACTAACTAACAATGTTAAAAAACTAAAAATTACAAGAACGAATTTTCTTAATAACCTTTCTCGAACAATCAAACCTTCTAAAAAAGCCGAGTTTATCCAGAAAAAAGTTTGAAACACCACTAAAGGTAAAAGGTGAAAATTACTTTTATAAATATTGTCGATGTTAAAAAAATAACCTAGGATATCGAAGTAAAACAGAAGCGTAAGTACCACTCCTGAAACACCAATCATTATCATGATGATTGTTATCCACAGGTCAAGCTTTTTATGTTCTTCTAAAAATATTTTTCGAAACAAAAGTATATAAGATACACGATAGATTATTAATAGTAATGTGGCAACTCTGAAATAGAAAGAATAAATACTAACACTTTCTAATCCTAAGAATTGTTCTAAATATATTCTAGTGCTATTAGTTACAAGCATTATTAAAGGTCCCGAGAGTAAGATTAAAAATCCAAACCCATAAAGTTCTCTAATCGCCTTTTTAGAAACTTTTGAAATTCCGTTAAGTTTAGAATAATGTGTAAAAGCGACAAAGATGTTGAACACTATTAAAATAGTTAGAAACCATAATTCTTTAGAAAAAGCGAGTATGTTTAATAAATCAAGAGTGATTAATGCTCCAAGAACTAAATAAATACCTGTGTCGATGACCACTGAAAATGCATTTTTACCGCTACTTTTTAATATCGCAGAGACCAAGGCTTGATCCGCTAAAGCCACACCAATTACCAATGCTCCATACCAGTTATTCGACAAAAGCGAAGGGAAAAAAATTACGGGTAAAGTGATTAATACTGACAAAATGACAAAGTGCCAATGAAATACAGGAATAAGTTCATCTCTCTTGTGTTTCATCACAAAGTATGCGAAACTACCTGGTAGCCCAAAAGAAAACACACTTATTAAGATTAGACCAATGTTCAAAGAGTACTCGAATTCTCCGTAGACGAATGTTGTGGCTATTTGACTTAGAATTAACGGCGCAAAATAAGCGACAGACTTTAAAACCATAAAAATGGTAATTAGTCCTACAACACCTTTTAGTTGATTATTGTATTGTCGCGAAAAAGCGATAATTTTATTCTTCATATAGCTAGTAGTAAGCATATTGCCACTTACACAATCGTTTATCTCTCTATAGTAGAACTTTCAGTTTTTAGTTGGGTGCTAGTTACAGTTATTACAATATCTGTACCAAGAATATTAATAACGTACAATACGCTTGAACGGTTGTTTAAATTGTTTTTTTTTTATTTATTCTTTTACCAAGTACCTACTTAGAACTGAAAAGCAGATTAAACTTGTAATTGTAAATAAGCCGCCCGCACCATTTATAAAGTTAAATACTGGCCAAAAAACCAGAATGATAAATATGTAGAAATACATTAAAATTGCCCAATCAGTGCCTTTCAAAGCTGTCTCGTAAACAATTTTTACTAGCCTACCGAATAGAAACATAAAAACAATGATAAACCATCCAAAATCGACAAATATAGATCCTAATAAAGTGGTATAAACACCATATCGAGGTAAAATAGACTTCAAATTCTCGATGGACAAGTTTGTTCCAAAGATTTTATCGATGAATCTATAGTAAACATTAAAAGTATAAGCACCATATGTATGGTTACTGTTGTAGTTAGAAACTAGATACGAGTATTCAATCATTCCATGTGTGAAATACTGAACTGTTATCATATATGAGAAACTAATACTTTTTTCAATGTCATTTTTTTTATCAAAATTTCGCTGAAACTCATTTGTTCTATTAGCTGTAAAATTGAAGTTTGATTCGTTTAATGCTAAGTCATATACTTTGTCACCTAAAAACTCTTTAGATCGTTCAATGAAAATATAATTCATGATACCAAAAACTACCAGTCCTGTTAAACCAAGTATTAGATAAGTTTTAGTTTTTAAGATGATTCTTTTCAAGTATATTAAATGAAGTAATAAGAACATCAGGTTTACAAAGATTACAGAACGTGACCCTACTAAAAAAGCATCAAAAATTTGAGCAAAAAACACAAAATATACTATGACCTTTATGGGCCACCAAAGTTTTAATTTGTATTTCCACATTAGGAAAATTGGTATGTAACCGAAAGGAGCAATCGTGGAAGCAATAATTCCTAAGGGGTTACCGCTTCCAGTTTCCATTTGTTCCCTATTAAACATATTGCCGGCGCCTAAAGAAATTCCACGTATGACAAATCGATCAAATAGTTTGAGAAGTACACCGATTAAAGCGAGCGTTAGAATGATTATAAATATAGATTTCAATCTATCTGCGTTGATTTCGAAAGATTTAAATGACCGCGATGGTATATAACATGCAAAAAGAAACGAAAACATGGTTAAAGCCATCAAAAAGTAAGCGTTCCAACTTAATTCGATATTAACTTTCAAAGGTGCTGTAAAGAATAATATTGCCCAAACCAAAAACGCCATAACGGTCGTTTTTATCGGATTAATTTTCTTTAAAAATTCGTTATTTCTAATTGGAGTGTTCAAACCGACTTAAAATATTTTTAAAGGCTGAAATCAATAACTTCTTATTTTCATCATCTTGTAAATGGTCTTTGAAGTTTAGTCCATCAGCCACAATACCTTGGTAGCTAGACGAGACTAATCGGTTCAAAAAGTGTTGCTTTTCGGTTAATGTGAGTTTTGGGAATGATTCGGTTTTGATTTGGTCAATTATAGCTGGTAGTTTTTGGTAACTATCTATTTTGATGCAGTTTTTTTGTTCCAATTGAATACCATCCCCCAACATTACAATTGGTTTATTAGAAAAAACACACTCTATTGAAACGGTTCCGGTTACCGTTAAAATTAAATGAATTTCGTTCCAAATATCAGTCATGCTGCTAGAATGATGGAGGCAATAAAGTTTTTTTGGGTTACTTTTTATCAAGTCAAGTATTTGATCATCTATTTCATATTTTGACTTAGGGTTTGGTTTTAAAATTAAAACTTCATTATTTCTTAGCTGTTTAAGAGTTTCTCGGATAATTACATGTTGATCCGAGTGTGGGTGACCCCAAACATCTATATTAGCCTCAGGCTGCATTTGTAAAGGATACAAAAGTTTGAATTCTCCAGTTATTTGATTGAAAGGAGTGGATAATTGATCCCAATGGCGAATGTTTTTTGCACTGATTTTATTTAATTTTCTTTTTACAAATGGAGATGGAGTGTTGTATTTTTCACCTCTGTAGAAACCTTTAATTAATTTAATTTTGTCTTTAATTTTATCCTGATTCGTTAATGATATTTGTGAGTTCTTCATGTAGTCAGGCTTAACTTTTCGACCTGTAATTTCGTTCACAAACGAAATAGCTTCATCTTCAGAATAAGTTTCATTTGAACCGAAGTATGGGGTTGTTGTGTCAAACTTGTAAAATGAAAAACGTTTACTTGGATATCGTGAAGTACAAGGGTTTAAGTATAAAATTTTATTTTCTTCGCAGGATTTGATAACTAATAATTCATGAAAAGCTGTTGCTTCACCAAAAGCCAAATTTGGTTGAATCGTTTCAATTAATGAAGTAATGCGATCATTATAATAGAAAATAAAGTTTTCATTTTGAATTTCAAAGTAGCGTATACCCCTGTTGGTATGTATAATTCTGTCCAGGTTCGCTGTTTTTGTTACCTTATTTAAATCAGATTTTTTAGGATATGGAATAATATGAACTTTCCCAATACTTGGTGTGAATTCAGCATTTTGAACAATCCAGTGAATCTCATGACCTAGGTCTTGATAAACTCGAGCAATAATTTCCCAAAGATCAGTTTTATACCTGTTTTCTACGAATAATATTTTCATTTGAATAAAGCCAAAAAATGTTTTAGAAAGTTTATATTTTTGAACGAACTATAACAAAAGCTTCTGCGTACATTTCACCGATTATTATTCCTGATCGCTGAGCTTGAATTCGAAGGGCTTCAGGACTTCTAGGATGGGGGTAAGTTCGTTTTTCGAATTGGTAGCACTCCATTCCAGAAATTTTAGCCGCTAAATCTTCTTCTTCAATTTTTACGTAGAGATTAGGAATAAAATGCATAGGATGACTAGAAGCGCGCCACTCTGTTCCACTCGGAGTCTCAAAAGTAATGATTGTGTTTGTCGTTTCACTTTCCATTGGTCTACTTGCGGTTATAACGGCGTCAAATGTTCGTTGATGATCTATGTTTAGATCTCCACCATGATGTGTGAAAATGATGTCTGGTTGAAAATCATTTTTTTCTTTTTCAATCACTTTAATTATGTCTAATAAATCGACGGAATCAAAACGGTTATCTGGAAATTGATATACACTTAAGTCATCATAACCTATTTTACGCTTTGCTTCTAATATGTTGTTATTGTGGACATGTAGTTCTTTGTTCCAAAGTTCCGCATCTCTTGTATTTGAACGACTTGTTATTCCCTCCCCTAATATAACCACTTTGATAGTGGCCTCATTTTCACGTTTTAAGCGATGTAATGTTCCTCCTAGTCCCAGCAACTCGTCATCAGGATGTGCTACTACCACTAATATTTTTTTATTTTCAAAAGTAATACCGTTCATTTTATGAATTTTTTAAATACGCTGCATGTACTGTTGCGTATAATAACCTTATCTAATTCGGTAAAGTTAGCAAATTGAAAAGCTTTAATTGAACCAACATTAGATGTTTTAACAATTCCTTTTAGAGGTAAACTAAGGTGAGGTGGATAAATTGAAGAAATTATTTTAAGTAGAGCTGTTCCTAGTCCTTTACCTCGATGATTTGGAGCGACACTATAGTCTATTATGCCCTCATTGTCTTTAAAGTCTATCCTAATCTGTCCGATTGGAGTTGATTTTAAATAAAATATGAAAAATAAACAGTTTGGGTCGTTTAGTTTATCTAAAAACCAATTAACGTGATCCGACCATTGTATAGCGTCATTAGAAAAGGCATTCTTCCTAACAATTGGATCATTGGCCCATTCAAATAATATTTTCATATCATTTTTATGAACCTTTCTGTAAGTTATAAGTTCAATATCCATTTGAATATATTTTCTTGTCCTTTACCATCTACTAACTTTTGTCCAATATTTGAACACTTTAGTCTTGTTTCTTTGGGCCCCATGTGTTCAATTGCATTTTCAAGTTTTTTTGAAAAAAGAGGATCATTCCACATTATGCTCTTTTTTATGAAGCCTGTTCTTGTATAAAAACTTAAGTTTTTTTCTTGATCATTATCGATACATATGCCTATAGTTGGAATCCCTAAAATACTTAATTCGTGTAGGGTTTGACCACCAGCCGAAATTGCCAAATCAGATGAGTTCATTAAGTTTTTCATGTCATCCTCATTGATAAAGCCAAAAATGTTCATTTCTGGAAATTTTTCGCATAGTTTCAACTTTAAACTATCATTACCGGCTACAACGCGAATATCAAGTCCTAAAGAATCACAAATATCGATTATAATAGGTAATCTATTTCTATAATCTGAACCACCTAAAGTGATAAGTACTTTTTCGAGTTTTTCTCGAATGGAGTATTTATTCCTTTCTTCTCTAAATTTAGGACGAACACAGGTGTATTTTTTACCAGAGGCAACTCGAATTTGTTCGTAGTTTATTTCGTCTCCGTAGATATTAACATTTAATATTGCTGCATTTTTAGGGTACTGAATTCTCTGATAATCATCATATATAATTAATTCTTTGCAAATTAGATTAATGTAATTCAAAACTTCAATCTTTACTAAATAACTATCAACAATTACAATTGCATCAATAAGCTCATCTTTTATAGAAGTGATTTTAGATAGCCAGTCTAGTAAAATAACATGATCGAATCGATATAAATCCCCAGCTTTAGCCAGATAATACTTTGATTCAATTCCATTGTTTAGAAACTCTTGGTAAACCATTTTGGTTCGCATATAGTGGCCTAATCCAATTCCTTCCCCAGCTTCTGTTAATATGACAATTTTCATGATTTACTCTAATTTTACCTAAAAAACTAAAAACTACTTATTAGTTTTTTAGCATTTTCGAATAGTATGGCTTGAGTATCCGCCTTAGAAAAATGATGTCTTTCGAAAAACGAAATGTTTTCTTGAATTGCATGATTTATATCTACATATGGATGGTCACTAGCAAAGAGCACTTTTTCTATCCCTAATTTTTTATAACAGAATGCAAAGTCTTTTTCAAGAGAGGACCCAACATAAAAAGGTAAAGTAAAGGAAGTTTCTAAGTAAATATTGGGTTTGTCCAATGCAAGTAGTAAAGCATGATGAATCCTAGCGCCGCCAGAATGTAAGAGAATGATTGGTACATCATTTACTTGGTCAGCAACTTTACAAGCGAAACTCATACTGTCAATGCTATACATGGCGCTGGTGCCGAAGCTCGTGCATATGACAATGCCAATTTTTTTACTTGCCGCATATTGAGAAATTTCTACTCCTCTATCATGATATTCAGCTGTTAAACACATAAAATAACAATGAAATTTTATAAATTTAACACCATTTTCACTTGCGTTATCAATTAAAGTCTTCCAGTTATCATCCCTAAAGTCAATTAGATAGGTAAAGGTGTGCGACTCGAAATGTGCATCTAAAAAACGCATTAATTTGATGTTTTCATCTTTATCATGAAAATAGTTCTTATTGAATATCATCAAATTTAAACCTTTTAATGATTTAAACTTTTCCCAGTATTTTGTGAAAAAATTGATTGTATCAGCAGGAAACAAAGTTCCTTCTTGCGCTAATTTGTCGTGAACAACATTTTGATCTCCAATTGGTTGTAAGTGGACATTAAAGTCAAATATGTTCATAATTACTCAAATTTTAAATCAGCCCAATTTAATAATTCTCCCGAAAGTTTATCCGCGTTTACCCGGGCATTTTTACTGAGGATAAAATCCAAGTCTTTACAATCAACACCTTCTGTGTGACGCAGAAATTTTAAGTCTTGAAGTTTAATTTTGTCACCCGTTTTTAGCGCACGGTTAAATACAATTCTATATGTCAAAGATTTTTTAAACGATAATTCTTCAGTTTCAATTGTAAGTCTTGGTTGCGTAACAAGACTTTTTTGAATGTCCGCAATACCCCTTGATAAATCCCGTAATTGGTCAGGGTTAATCGAGACTACCATATCAGGAGACTTTACTGAGTTACTACTCGTAAAATGACGTTCAATAACCGTAGCTCCTTTAGCAACCGCGGCAAAAGAACAATAGTTTCCTAATGTATGATCCGAGAATCCGACCAAACAATTAAACATCTTTTCATAAATTAACATCCTTTCAAGATTGACACGATCGGGAGTAGTTGGATATATTGCATTACAATGAAGAATGATATAGTCATCATTTTTATTTTTTTCGAAAATTTTAACAGCATTTTCTAATTCTCCATACGACACTAAACCGGTTGAAAAGATTGTAGGCTTTTTAAGTTCTGCTACTTTTTGAATTATCTGAGGAAAAGTACCAATTTGAGCCGAAGCTAGTTTATAGATTTTTGTATCTAGTTTTTCCAAAGCCTCTATAGAATCCATATAGGTGGGAGATGAGAAAAAATGAACACCTCTTTGGTTACACCGTTCATTTAATTGGTAATACCACTCCTCATTTAAGTAAATTTTTGAATAAAGAGATTTAATGTCCTCTGTTGGGTCAAAGTATAATTTTTCAATGTCAAGTGATTGAAATTTGACAGCATGTGCCCCATTTTCTGCTGCGGCATCAATTGTCTCAAGTGCAAGGTTTAAATCTTGCATATGATTGGATCCAACATCTGCGATAATGAAACAGTTTCCTTTTTTTATCTTTGTATCGCCAACTGTTATTGACTTTGAATGTTGTGTCATATTCTATTTTTAAGCTTTTTTAAATTAATTTGACTTTACAGAAGTATATTGTAACTCAACGGAATTTTGATAGTTTTGGGTAAGATGATCTACATCCTCAGTTCCAGAAATAATGATTATTCCATCTCTGTCAGCACCAGAATGAATAGGTTTGATCGTATCATTTACCTTTCTAAACAATTTTTCTTTAATGATTCTATCATCCTTTTCTTTTGGATACCCAATTGCTTTTATCTTTCCAGGATTAAATTTTATAAATGAAACACTTACTGGCTTTCGAGCTATTTTCTTGGGCGTATTTATTTTTAAATTAGATGTTGCATCATTGATAAGGTTGCCAACATGATCAATTCCAGAAACAGCGGGAACAACAATTTCAGATAGATAAACACCTCCACCTCGATTTGTGTTTTCTACAAGATATACTCCCCCCTTATTATCAACGATGTATTCTCCATGGTTAAATCCAAAATCATAATTGAATTCGCTACAAACTTTTTCATGGATTTTCATTATTTTATTTTCTATAGCTGTATCACCGACTCCATAAGTCATTCGCACTGCAACTTGCTCCTTGTTCGTGTCCATGTGTCGCCATCCAAGTGCAAGTGATTTATATTCACCTTTGAAATAATAACCATCAACTGCAACATGAAGTCCCTTTATATAAGATTCAATTATTACGCCTCTGCTTATTGAATTTTGAAGTGCATGAAAATAGGCTTCCTTTAATTCGTTTTGTGTTTCTATTTTACTTACCCCAAAGCTACCTCTATTATCATTAGGCTTGATAATGGCGGGTAAACCAATTTTCTTGATAGCCCTTCGCGCTTCTTCTAAACTCCAAACTAATTTGTAGTCAGGTGCGTTTATTCCTTTTTGAGCTCCTACCTTTCGTTGTAAATACTTAGAGTTGGACAGTTGCGCTGCTTTTAGGTTAGGACCGGGTAAATTATACTTTGTGCATAAGTAAGATTGACTAAATAAACTATAGTCGCACTGATTGGAAAGTACTGCTGTAAAGTTATGTCTATTGTAAACAGCCTCAATAAACTTTAAATCTCTTAAATCACCAATATAAACTTTTTCGATTTTATTTTTTAAAACATAATCATCGTTATGGTGTATGCCTATGACAGAAAATTTTTCGGCACACCTTCTGATTAAAGTTTCCTGTTCCCAACCACAATTAATAATTAATACTTGTTTTTTTTTCATTTACTTTTCGTTCAAGTCCTTTAAACCTTTCACTTTTTCTCCATAAAGTGTTTTAAGCTCTACAAGTGAAGGAAAGAGTATCCATCTTCCTTTCTCGTTAGACCATTCTGGTTGATCACCCTCATCAATAGGTTCCACTCCATGAATTGTGGACGGGTTCATAAGGTAAACATCACCAATTTCTATTTCATCATCTAAATAAATTCGTTCATTATTTACTTCGATATAGAGTCCCCCTTTAGGGAAATCAGGACCTTTTTCTGATAAGCAGCTTATGATAACACAAAATTGTTTATTTAAAGGATCGACATGTTTACTTAAGTAACCACCACCTAATGGATATTGAGCAACAGACGATAATGTTATGAAATGGTCCGGTTCAATTTGTTGCGTTGCATATTCAGTTGGTAATTCTGCTATTTTATTTCTTAAAATGGACATTGCACGTAAGTAGTGGACGTCATCACCTAAACCTTTATTCCAATAAAACGCATTGTACGCTTGCTTAACTCTTTTTACAGCAGATTTTTCAGGATTGTTGTCCCGTCTATAGAAATTAGGTGTGTCATTGGTTATGGGAAGGTTTAAAGGTTCGTTATTTTGAAAATAGGCGAATGTTTTTTTTCGTATTTCAATACTAGCCTCGCGATCGAAACAGTTTTTTAAGATGATGACCTCACCACGATTTATCTTCTCTCGAATATGAATGATATCTTGTTCTGAAAAACCTTCAATTCTTTTAGTTTGATCATTATACTTAAAATGATACATTTTGTTAATCAGTTCCATACTTTTATACGTTTTGGTTGTTGTAGACAATTAAAGTCTTTTATTCTTTTAATTTTTTTTGCTCGATATGCCTATTAATATTGGCTAAATCAGAATTTACATCCATAATTTGAATTATTTCCGAATAGCTTTTTTTATGAGCGTTAAATTCTTTAATTAATCGTTCGATAAGTTGAAAATCTTCCGTCGTATCAACTGTTATTCTATATTGATTCTTTTTTTCTTTATTCGCGATAAATTCATTAGAAATGTGGGCTTTATGTTCGTTGTAAAAATAAGGCGTTACATGCTCTTTTTGCCATGAGTATGTCGCGTTTTTAAAAGCTTCTTCTAATAGTTTAAAACTGAAAATCTCATAATCCAGTCCTCGAGGGTACGTTTCACTTAAGGAATTTGACAAATACAGGTCTGAATTTTTTCGAGATGTATACCTATCCACTCCCTCTTCAATTAATGCACCATCAATAAGTGGACAATCTGATGTTACACGTACGATTACATCCAAATCATATTCCTTTGCACATAAATAAAAACGCTCTAATACATTGGCTTCGTCTCCTCTAAAAAAATTTAGATTGTTTTGGAGACAAAATTCAACAATTGGATCATCTTCTCGGTTTGTAGTTGTTGCGACAAAAATTGGCAACCCCGATTTTTGCAGACGATTAATATGATACCAAAGCAAGGGTTTATTGTTTATTTTTTTCAATACCTTACCGGGCAAACGTGTACTGGTCATTCTTGCTTGCGATATAATTCCGACCTTAATTTTTGTCATAAAAATCGTTTATTTTTCTAATTACAAAATTCTGCTCCTCATCCGATAAAGTAGGGAACATGGGGAGACTTAAACAACGCGAATAATACTGTTCTGCATTCGTTAAGGACGCATTTTCATAACCAATCATTTTGTAGTATGGTAAGTTATGAACGGGGATGTAATGGATTTGGACAAAAATATTGTTTGATATTAAAAAATCGTAAAGTTCTTTTCTTTTGTCCGTTTCAATTACAAACAAGTGGTGGGCATTGTACAGGTTAGGGGGTAAGTGTTGAAATTTTATTTTGCCTTCAAATGCTTTCTTGTATTTTTCAGCAATGTTATTTCTTTTTTCGACTCCTTTTTTGTTTTTAGAAAGCTGTGTTATACCAAGGGCAGATTGAAAATCGGTTAGTCTATAATTAAATCCCAATTCTTGCATTTCATAAAACCATCCTCCATGGTTTTCACTCATGTTATTTTTAGTTATACCATGTGTTCGGAGCAATAAAATTTTTTGGTATATGTCTTTTGAATTTGTTGTAATCATTCCTCCTTCGCCACAAGCAATATGCTTTACGGGGTGAAACGAGAAAACAGCAACATCTGCGTAATTTCCGTTTCCACAAAATTGTTTTTGATTTGATGAATCAATAAAATATCCGCCCGGTGCGTGGCATGCATCTTCAATTATCCATAAATCATGTTCATTTGCAAGTGCTCTAAATTCTTCTAAATTCACAGGTAAACCAGCAAAATCAACAGGTATAATGCCTTTAAAAAAGCCTTTTGGTTTGCTTTCAATCAATTTTCTAACGTGTTTGATGGAGAGCAAATAGGTGTCCGGATCTATATCTGCAAACCAAACTTCACCACCAGCATATCGGACACAATTCGCAGAGGCAGCAAAAGTAATAGGAGTCGTTATAACGCGTTCTCCTTTTTTTAGGTTCATTGCTAATACGGAAAGATGCAAACCTGCAGTTGCATTACTCACTGCAACGGCATAGTTGGCACTTACATATTCTGCAAATTTTTCTTCAAACTCTTTTACCTTTGGTCCTTGAGTTAAAAAGTCAGATTTTAAAGTTTTAGTAATTGCATCAAGGTCATCCTGTTGAATATTTTGGCGGCCATATGGGATTTTAAAATCTGTCATTAAACTTGAAAATTTGGGTCTACATGTTCTTTGATTAAAGCTCGCAAACTATCTATGCTTTCCCACTGTTGATTCGTTCCTGAGTTGTATGCAAAACCTTCAGGTACTTTTTTCGCATTAAATTTATTGACAAAAGCTTCTAATTTCCAGTTTGGATGTTGCGGTAAAATTGTATAATATTCACCAATATCATAGGTGAAAAAAGAATCTGAAGGTGTAATCATTTCCTCATGTATTTTTTCACCTGGTCGAATTCCAATTATTGGTTTTTCGCATTCTGGTCCAATAGCTTCAGCTACATCCACTAGGTTGTATGATGGAATTTTAGGAATAAAAATTTCTCCTCCCCATGCGTTTTCAAGCGCGTTAAGTACCATGTTTACTCCTCCATCAAGTGTTATATTGAAACGTGTCATCGACTCTACAGTTATCGGTAAAATTCCATCGGTTTTTTTCTTTTTTAAGAAGAATGGAATTACGGATCCATTTGAGCCCATTACGTTTCCATAGCGTACAACTGAAAACTTTATATCGTGCCCACCTTTAATATTGTTGGCAGCAACAAATAGCTTATCGGAAGTTAGTTTAGTAGCACCATATAAATTAATAGGAGCACATGCTTTATCAGTTGACAAAGCGACAACATGTTTTACACCTGTCGTGATTGCAGCATGAATAACGTTTTCAGCACCCCCCACATTTGTTTTCACACATTCGCTTGGGTTGTATTCGGCGATGTGAACATGTTTCATTGCTGCTGCATGAATAACATAATCAATGCCTTCAAAAGCCCGTATCAATCTTTCTTGGTCTCTTACGTCACCGACAAAAAAACGAATTTGCGGAAATTCGTCTATAGGATATTCTTGCGCCATTAGAAACTGCTTCTGTTCATCGCGCGAAAAAATGACAAGTCTTTTAATATTTGGCCATTTTTCGAAAATCGTTTTAACTAAGGCTTTACCTAAAGATCCAGTTCCGCCTGTAATTAATATACTTTTATGTGTTAAGTCAATCATTTAATTTTTATCGTTTTGAGTAGTTGCTGCTTGTAGTTTTTTGAAAAAGCGATCAGCAAGTAAAATTAGTACGGTAAGCGTGATAGCTAAAACCATGCCTTTAATACTTGTTGATATTTTACTTCGTTTAATTTCTTGCAGAGGCAGTTTAGGTCGATCGATGATTTCTATCAAAGGGGTTTGGTCCATAAGACGAACCTTAGCTAGCTCAAGGTTTTTAATCAACTCCTTTAATACAGCACTTGACATTTCAATATCAATTTGTTTTTTTGTAGCAGGAACCCTTTCTATGGCAAATGCTGGGTTTAATCCGAAAACTTGATCGGATTCATTTGCTGTTTCGGCTAAGGCATTATTTAGGACTTCTCTAACGGAATCAACTTGCGTCTGTAGGATATCTACATTTGTTCTGGCTAATTTTGTTTTGGTGTCCAGGTAGTTAGTAGTTACTATTTCGACCAGTCGTTCAGTAAAATGCTGTGCAAATTTTTGGTTTTCTGATATGAACTGAATTTTTAAAATACTTCCTTCATCATTGGGCACAGAAACTGATAGAATTCCTTTTTCAAAAATATAATTGTACATTTCAGCGAGTATACTGTCTTCTTTAATGGTATAGGTTTGAGGCGAATTCAAATTTATATCTTCTAATTCGGGTAAATCACGCCATTCAATGAGTTCCGAAAATACATGGGCGTATGTCTCTTTTGTATCTGGCATTACAGAAGTTAATGCCTTTTCAATAACTGATCGAGATTGAAAATAGCTAATTAAATTTGTACTATTTTCATAGAGACCATTCTCAATTGAGAAGGATGAAATTCCAAAAGAGCTCGCAATTCCAGTCAGTCCGCCAAGACTAGAAGAAGAAGATTCTTCTATTACAAAAGTAAGTTCAGCTTTATACTTAATGGGACTCAAATAAGATATTGTAAGTCCGGTTAAACCTCCCAGTATAGAAATAATGGCGATGAGCAACTTTTTCTTCCATAAAAAATTGAATGCACTTTTGAGGTTTATAAAAATTTCAAGAAACGTTATTTCGTCTTTTTTCGTTTTCATTACGGTTTTAATAATGAGATAATGGCAACTGTTACTCCAGTTGCACTACTAAGTATAGCAGAAAGGGCAACCATTTCTTGCGTAGTTAATCCGTCAACTTTTTCGGCTTGTTCTGGTACAATGATTGTTGAACCAAAATCAGGTTTTGGATAAAATTTGAAAAATGCGAAACGTTTGGTTGTTTTAGCCATTCCATTTGAATAAATAACATACGTTTTCTTTTTATTCGCATTTTCCTTAAAACCTCCTGAGGCTTTAATGTAGTATTTAGCACTTTTATTTCCATTTATAGGTATTTCAGTTTCCATTTCTACGGCTCCTGTTACTACAGTCGTTTCAACTAGTTTTTCAACTCTAATTTCATCTCCCTCTTGGATTAAAATATTTGCTTTACTGTCCGGGTTTTTTTTAATAGCCTCATAATTAATAGGAATAACAACAACGCTATTATCCTCTAATGACGTTGAATTAATATCGAGTTGTCGAATGATTTTAATTCCTTTAGGATTAGCCCTGTTTGTTAGTCCCCCTGAACGATCAATTACACTTCCAACTCTTTCATTTTCAGATTTTATAGCGTAAGTGCCAGGGTATTGTACTTCTCCAGCAAGAGAAATTTCTTCTGCTTCCGAATAATTGAATTGTTTTCTAACTGAAATTACATCATTTGGTTGTAGTTGGTAGTTGCTCGACGTTGAGTTTAACGAAAGGTCGATTTCAACCTGGATAATTTTAGTCTCATTACTTTCATTACTTGATGTTCTGGCAATTTCAACTTTAGTAGATGCTGATGTCTTTAATCCGCCACCCAATATGATTAAGTCGTACAAGCTCATATTATTGGCAAATTGAAAAATACCAGGATTCATCACTTCACCTGATAAAACAACGGATTGACTTTCTTTTAAATCGGTAATGGAGGAAACAATGAGTTCATCATCTTTTAATAGTGGTATGTTATCTTCTGAGGAAGGGTCTTCTTGGATTTTTAGTAAATTTACTCCAATAATTTCAGGTTGCAGTTTTTCATCGCGTCGTACTATTAAGGCCCGATCTGTAAAAGCATCCGCTGTGGTTCCATCTGCTTTTTGTAATAAATCTAATACGCGCATTCCATCAGTTAATTCGTACTCAGCAGGACGGAAAACAGCACCTGAAACGATGACCCTATTCTCATACGTTTCTCGGATTTTATCGACTTGTAATTTGTCACCTGACTTAAATTCTAATGCATCAAATTTGTCCTGTGTAACCGTTGTGATTTTATACTCTGATTCTGTGGTCGTTGTTAGTTTTATATTTTTTGTGTAGGCGCCTTCATTAAATCCACTGCAATATGTCATTAAGTCATCAAAGGTTTCTCCATCTATTAATTCAAATAGTCCTGGGCGCTTTACCTCTCCTATTACCTCTACACGCTTTTGATAGGTTGGAACACGAATTATATCGTTGTTTTGTAACGATACATTCCCTGTTAAATCACCTGCAGTCAAGAAATCATATAAATCTATTGTCTTATAAATCGTATTATTTCGAATGAGCTGAATCTCTCTGTATGTTCCATTTTTATTGGGTCCGCCTGCAACATGTAAAGCATTAAAAACTGTTGAAAGTGAAGAAAGTGCGTAATTCCCTGGTTGTATTACACCAATCATTGTAACTTGTATCGTTTTGAAATCTGTAATCGTAACAGATATTTGCGAATTACCAGTCTGAATTGTTTTGTAAATTTTACTTGCCTTATCCTTAATTAATTGAGAAGCTGCACCCAATTGTAGACCACCAATAGCCACAGCTCCAATATTTTTTAGGAAAATCGTGCCGTTCTGGTTAATTCTTACGGTTTGAGAAAATTGTTGAACACCAAAAATTACAACTTCTAATTGATCACCTGTGCCAAGTTGATATGCTTCTGGCGAAGAAAGAACTTGATTAGGTTCAAAACTTAGGGCTTTATTCGCAAAAATTTCTGACCCATAAATCCATCCATCTTTTTTTTCAAAATCGCTTTCTTCAGAGTAAGGAATGTGTTTATAGTCTAAGGCTTTTGATTCCATGTCAATGATATCTTCCTCTTGCGGGTCTATTAATGCTAATCGCTCCTCTAGTAGCTTAAACTGCTCTTGCGACATTCCTTTTTCAATTACAATAGGACGGGCATCTGCCAATGTCATGTTTCTAGCATTTAGTTCCTTATGGATGGCATATAGTTCCTTGTCTGTAAGTAAGCTAACATCGAAGTTAGATAGGTCTTCATATCCTATAATGTCTTGGCTAAAACAATAATTGCAAATAAAAATAAAAGAAAAAAGGGTTAAAAGTTTTTTCATGTCGAATGTGATATTATATAAAATTTACATGCGATTTGAACTGAAACGCTCTAAAGTCAAATAAATTTGCACAAAGATAAGTATTCCATAGTATTTAGTTTCTATGATTATTCTTAAATAACGTTATTCGTTTATTTTTAAGTATCATAATTGAATGAATTTAAAAAGTAAGCTTATACGCAACTCCTTATAGTTACTGGGTTTTTTGTAAGTCGTTGATTAAAAACTGCTTTTCATAAAAATAAGCCGATTATTTTTTTGTTAAAAAATGAAATAAATTTTGATTTCTTCATTGTTTTATGTGTTTTGTTTTACTAGATTTGCGTCGAATATTAACCTAGATTAAAGCACAAACAATTTTTAGAAATGAAGAAAATTACAATTATGGCTATGCTGTCATTTATGATATTTGGCGCATCAGCTCAAACAGAAAAAGGTCTGTTTTTTGACGCGAATGCGGGAGTTAGATTAGGAGGAGAAACTTCTTCTAAAAGTACAGTTGATCCTGGATTCCATTTGCATGGCGGAGTAGGGTATATGTTCAATAATTTTATTGGGGTTCAAGGAAAGCTTGGATTTAACACAGTTAAAGCCGTTAATGTAATCGAAAGCGGTGTTGATGATAGATCCTACTTACTAAACATCACGGCAGAAGCGGTTTTAGGAGTTTCAGAATTAGCAGGTTTTGGTACCGAAAAATTTGACCTATTTGTTCACGCTGGTGGTGGAATAAGTACTATTGGAAATCCAGGATATAAAAGAAGGTATGAAGAGACTAGAGAGTGGAATGATAAATTGTTCAAAGGGAATGATGATTCCTTTAATGCCATATTTGGAATAACTCCCAAATACCATCTCGATGAAAATATTTCGTTTTCTTTGGATATAGCATATTTCATGATGTTCAATCAGACATATTCTTTAGACCGTGAAATTGGAAATACATTAGTTTCTGGATCGAAAGGTATGACAAATATTTCCTTAGGAATTACATATAAATTGTAATAAGTCTGGAGATATTTCCTAATTTATTTTATGACCCACCTTGGTTTTCCAAGGTGGGTTTTTTATGGTTTTAAGTTATGTTCTTCTTTTGATAAATAAAGTGTTTGAATTTAATTCAGAAAATTAATTTTGATAGCCGCCAATACAGGCTGTTCATTTTAGTTCCGTTTTAAAAAACTACAAATTCATTTTTCCCAAGCGTTTGCTACGCTCCACGTTGGCTCAAAAAGTTTTGTCCAGTTTTTTAATGCCGTAAGCTGTCATTGCCATCCTTGGCGGGAGTTCATTAAACCTATAGGTTTGTTGGTATTATTGTACGACAAATCAACCATCCAACAATAGTCGAATGGTTGATTAAATGAAAAAATGGCTTTTAATTCAAGAACTGAAGTTGTTTCGCTGGAGGATACAACTCAAGTACATTAGAACTGAGCACAGGTTCAACTCTAACTGTTTTCATTTGAACACAGTCATAGGTCGACTCTACGTAGAAACCATAAATCTCGTAAAGCGAAATAAGATAGTTGTTCTGACTAACTTTAGTTGTCAGAAAGCAACCATCTTTCTCCATTAATTTTAATTTCGACTTTACATTAAATAGGCAAAATTCTTCTTTTGTTAATACCATAATTGTCTGTCTTTTTTTCATCTTTACCTGAAATTGTGCCTAGCAATTCCATGTTAAAATTGTCTTTGGCTTGCATATAAGCGCATGAACCATGCACTGAAGCACCAAATTTTTTCTTTTCGACGATTGCAGAAAACCCAAGTGGGAGAAATTTTGAATTTAAAGCTTTTCCTCGTTTAATGACCTGATACATGCATTGGCGATAGACATTGAATTCATAATTTTTCTCATAGTCTATCCCAACAATCAGGCCATTGTAAATGTCCTTTGTCATATACGCGAATACTACCCCAACTGGTTTTTTATTTGGATCATTTTTCAATGAAAGCTCAATAAATTCCCAGTTTTTGGATGGTATCATTGCCTCAAAAAATGCGTAAGGCAATTGAAATGTATTTAAATCTAGGCTGTTCTTTTTTACGTTTAAATACAAGTCGTAATACGATTGCAGTTGGCTGTTGGTTGGATTTTTAACGATCTCTACATTGAACTCTCCTTCAAACCTTCTAATGTTTTCACGGAAATGACGTTTTGATCGTGTAGAAAGTGCAAGATAAAAATCTTCTTCCGAATTCCAATCCATTTTCTCAATTATTCCCGAATCAGGCATTGAAGTTTTGAAAAATCCATTGTCAACCATAAAGGCATCTAATTCATCGTCGTTGTCTTTTAAGTCTCTGATGATGATGTTCTCAGCGTTATATTCTTGTTGAACTTTTTCTAGCTCATTCATGAATATGAGTAATGCTTTTTTCCAGTTTTTGTTTGATCGATTAAGATAGAGATGGTCGCCTTCTGAAATTGGAGAGCCTACTGTTAAGGTCTTTGTTGTTAAATAATAAGGGTCATCTTGTCTTTTTTGTTCAACCTCGTTGGAAATATAGTGAGGCATCAACATGTCATCTTTAAGCAGTGCTAATGTTGTAAAAGTTGCTAGGACAATCTTACCGTTTTCATCACGCACAAGAAAGTAATCAAATGTCCAATTATTTTCTTTTGCTTGATGGCCTTTAAATGATTGTTCTAATATTGAAAGATATTCTGAATCAAAAGCACCTCTTTCAGCCATTATTGAATCCCACTCGTTACTATCAATTTTTTCAATTGAATTGAGGCGTTCAAGTTTTAAATTTGATTTTTGGCTGTTTTCTTGCGTGTGATTTGTTTTTTGTTCAATTTTAAAAGCTTTGTAAATTTGCTCTAAAGAATACGACTCTTCTTCAACCGCAATATGAAAGTGGTGAGCCATCGCTGCTACCATTGCTTCGATTTGCTCAAAAGTATGTAGTCGCGTAATGGTAAATCGTACGCCAGTATTTTTAATCGGAACTGCTGGGAAAATACCTAAGTTCAAATAAAAACCTTCTCCCATTAATCGCTCGATTAAATTGTAACCGATTTTCGGTAATCCAACCGCGATAAAGAATATTGGAGATGATTTTTCCGATAAATTTGGTAAACCATACTTCTTTAACAATAGAGTGGTATACTTGATGTTTTCTTGAAGGTCTTCTTGTAGTTCTTTTATCTCTCCTGATAAGTGGATGTCTGCGCATGCATTTGCAGCACCTAAAGCGCTTGGTTGCATTGGTCCTGATGTGATGAGTGTACCACCGCAGTTTCTTACTTTTTGAGCCATTTCTTTATTCGGAAATATCAAAGCTCCTCCACCCGTTGCAAAGGCTTTTGCAAATGATGTAGCAACAACCATTCGCTCATGAATTTTTCGGTCGGCTAACACGAAACCTCTGCCATTTTCTCCAAAACAACTCATGGCATGGGCGTCATCAACATAAAAATTGAATGAAGGATATTTGTCTAAAAGTGAATATATTTCATCAATTGGTGTCGTGTCACCATACATCGAATAGATTCCATCTGCCATGTACCAAATATTTTCATACTGACCTTTTAACTCTAAAATTCTTTTTTCAAGTAAGTCCATTCTGTTATGTCGAATCAGTTCAACAGGAATCTTTTTAGCTTTTAATTGTTGTGCTGCAGATTGAATTGAACTATGAACTTGATGGTCGAGTATCACGACATCATTAGGTCCAACAAGCACTGGGAGCGCTGCTTGGTGACCTAAAGTAGTTGTGGCAGTTACTATCGTGGGGCTACCGAAAATTCGGGTAAGTTTATCTTCTAAATCAACATAAAACTTGGGCGAAACATATGCACGTGAAGACGAAAATTGGGTACCATAATCATCGATGGCATTTTTAGCTCCGTTTCGTAATTTTTCATTAAATTCGAGTCCCAAATAACTACATGACCCAAAATTAACTAAAGGTTTGTCGTTGATGGTAATAATGTTTTGTTGAAGTTTTGTATCTTCGGTTGCTAAATGGATTACACCACGGTCTTTTGCGTGGTTAATAATTTGGTCTACTGTTTCAATAATAGATTTTTTACTCATTTGAAATTGTGTTTAGTTTGTAATTCATTGTAAAATTCATCTATATCACGTTTATCTACAACAGATTAAAAACGGACAGTTTTAGTTTTTTTACCATTTATTTTAAGAGCAAAAACGTAAGTCTTTAAGCGCAAGTTTTTGTTTGTTTGTCGAAAAATTGTACTTTAAAAGCTACTGTTTACGGCAAAAATTTGTACTTTAGTTAAAAAAGCTCCATGGAAGATTTTTCATTCGAATCGAAACACTATAAATTCAAATACGAGGATGGGATTCTTTTTGGTACATACTTGGATGGACCAATAACGTTAGAGCTTGCAAAAGAGATTGTTGACAAGCGATTAGAATTGATGAAAGGGGAGGAGACTTTAATATTAGTAGATGTTATTGGAACAAAAGGAGTTGATCGCGATGCAAGGAGTTTTTTGTCGTCCAAAAAAGGTTCTGAAGGATTAAAAGCTGGAGCAATCGTTACAGACTCTGCTTTTACACGGCATTTAGCGAATTTCTTCCTTAAAATTCCTTTTAACCAAGGACCTATGCCAGGAAGATTATTTTCGAATTATGAAGACGCCATCAAATGGTTAAGACAATTTGAATAGTTTAAAAAAAATCAAGATTTATTAGTAATATTTTGTTACTTTGTACAAAGTAGACCCATAACTTAAAGTTTCATGCGAAAATCACAAATTGACGAAATAAGTGATCTTTTACTATCATACTCTGCAGGGGATTATCACGTTAAAGGTGAGATTTCTGAAAATGTAGATGAAATAGATATGATTATCTCAGGTATAAATATGCTTGGGGAAGAGTTGTTGTCTACCAATGTTTCTAAAGAATATTTCTCGAGTATTTTTAATACAGTTACCGATATGGTGGTGATTGCCGATGAAAATGGAGTTTTAAATGATGTTAATCAATCCATAATTAATCACTCGGGCTACGAACGTGAAGATCTTTTAGAAGCTCATTTATCCTTGCTTTTAAGTAAAGAAAATCAAGGTTTTTTTAAGCGAATTCAACACGAATTGAAAAATGAAAAAAATCATTTTACGGTAGAATCTGAGATAATAACAAAAGAAGGCATTGTCATCTATGGATTATTTACATGCGCAAAAATTTTTGATAGATTCGGAAAATTTAATGGTTATCTAATTTCAGTAAAAGATATTACAGAGCAGAAAGAACATGAGAAATTAATTCTAAAAACAATTCTATCAACTCAAAGTGCAGAACAAAGTAGAGTGGCTGATGACTTGCATGATTCTCTCGGACAAGAATTATCCATGGCGCAATTAATGATTTCTAACTTTAAAAGATTTAAGGTTGATGACCCAGAATTCATGAATTTAATAGAACTTTGTGATGACATTATGGGAAATGCGATTAAACGATTGAGGGAAATTTGTTTTGACCTAATGCCAAATGTTTTGGTTAAAGGTGGTGTCAAGTTAGCTGTAGAGACATTAGTTGGTAAATTAAAAAAATCAGATAATATTAATGTTGATTTTGTAAGTACCGAAAATTTCCCTAGATTATTCTCTGAATTAGAGATTGTTATGTATCGCATTATTCAAGAATTTATCAATAATATGATTAAACATTCTACCGCAAAGAACTTGGAAATTAGACTGGTTGAAACGACAGATATGATTGAGGTTTTCATGAAGGAAAACGGTCAAGGTTTTGATATGGCAAAATTGGTAAATGTAGGAGAGAATAGAGGGATTAGTAATATAGGCACTAAGGTAAAAGCGTTTAATGGCCAACATGAATTAAAAAGTGAAATTGGTGTGGGAACTTCGTTACAAGTAAAATTCCCCAAAATTTAATATATGGAAAAGATAAAAATTTTAATTGCTGATGACCATAAGCTTGTAAGAACGGGTATTCGGTATACGTTGACATCTGGAGAAAATGCAAATTTTATTGAGCGCATTGATGAGGTTGTAAATGGCAAAGAAGCTGTAGAACGAGCAAAGATTTTTACTTATGACATAATTCTTATGGATATCAATATGCCCGAAATGGATGGAATTAAAGCCACAGCTCAATTGGTAAAAGATAATCCAGAGATACGCGTAATCGCACTTTCAATGCACAGTGACGACTATGAAATTCGTTCAATGATAAAGGCTGGAGCTAAAGGCTACTTGCTAAAAAATACGGGTTCCGAAGTTCTAGCGAACGCAATCAAAACAGTAATGGGTGGCGGTAAGTATTATAGTAACGAAGTGGCATTAAAACTTATGGAACCATATGATGGTGATTTGTCGGAAAGTAAGAACTCATCTGCAATTGACAAGCGAAAGGTGTCTTTAACCAGACGTGAATTAGAAGTACTTCGATTAATTGCTAATGAATATACAAATGAAGAAATTGCAAAAAAGTTTGAATTGAGCAAACGTACCATCGATTCGCATCGTCAAAATATCCTCTCTAAACTTCAGGTTAAAAATACTGCCGGTTTAATTAAATATGCAATTCGTTTAGGTTTGGTATAGCTTATTACCTAAACTTAAGCATTTTTACCTATTAAATTGTGCTACGTCACCGTTTTTCTACTGTTTTATAAATGACCAAAAAGGTTCATCTTTGTTCCGTGAATCAAAATGCTAAAAGCAAAAAGTAAAACGATTTAGGAAAGTGAATAAAGCGATTATTGTTATAGAGAACGGTTGGGGAGAAAAGAAGTCTTCAATTATTAGAACAGTCAGTCAAATATTGATTGGATTGAGTGATGAAGCAATAAGGGATATAGGGGCAATTGACTTAATGGATAGTAATAGCACAATCATAGAATTAAACGCTTTAAAAATTGGAATTGCAATTGAAGATAAAAAAGAAGAACGCCTAATTAATTCGATTCGAAACCTAGATCATAGCGCTTGTGATTTTATTTTATGTTCAGCAATGCGAACAGAAAAGGTGTTTAGTGCCATACAAGAGTTTGGACAGAAATCAGGTTATAATGTTACCAGATTTAAAAGCTCATGGTCGGATAAATTAGAGGTAAATTACTTAACCGAAATTCAAATAGATCGTATTGTTAATGAGCTTAAACGATTGCAGTTAACTTAACCAACTTAACCTCCAATTGTAGTCATTGAGCGATTGTTATTGTAAATAGAAGCATCGTCATCATTTCTAAATGTTTTAATTCCAGCTTTTTTTTCATGTTTGGACTGAATTGAAGATTTGATTAATGGCACAATATCTTCACCATTCCGAAAAGCAGTTAGTAGATCGGTTTCGTCCGAAGAAAACAGGCAGTTTTTAATTTTTCCGTCTGCTGTCAAACGAATTCGATTGCAGCCATCACAAAAAGGGTTGGTTAATGTACTAATGATACCAAAATCTCCCTTAAAACCATTTATTTTATAGTTCTTAGAAGTACTATTTTTCTTTGTGTTTTGCTGTGAATACTGCTGCGCGTAATATTTATCGACCTGGTCTATAATTTCAGAATGTCTTACGGTTTTAGTCCAATCCCACTCATTTCCATTAAAAGGCATAAATTCGATAAAGCGAATTTTTAAGGGGGCTGATTTAGAAAGTCGAATAAAGTCAATTATTTCGTTATCATTAACGTTTTTCATAAGTACAACGTTGATTTTAACATCAAAACCTTCACGTACAGCAGTATTTATGTTTTTCCATATTCGTTTAAAATTCTTTCGTCTCGATATTGCGTTAAACTTTTCTTCATTAAGGGAATCTAAACTAATGTTCAGCTTTTTTAGACCTGCTTTTCGCATTGCGGGAAAATATTTGTCCAATAACACGCCATTTGTGGTTATTGCCAGTTCTACAGGCAATTGACCAAGTTGGAACAAAATTTCAGCAAAATCTTTTTTTATCAACGGTTCACCACCTGTTAATCGAATTTTTCTCACCCCTAAATCGACAAAAGTTTTTGCCAAGTGAATTAACTCTTCTTGAGTCATGAATTCAGATTTGTCACGTAACCGAATGCCTTCTTCTGGCATACAATATGTACAACGTAAATTGCAACGTTCAATTAAAGATATGCGCAGATAATCGTGTTGACGACCAAAATTGTCAATTAGTGTATTTGCCATTTAAAATTTTAAAAAAAACCATCCCGAAAGATGGCTTAATAAAACTATTTCTGTTCAATCTCCTCAATAACAATCGGTATTGCATTTCCACAACTCGACTGTCTTCTTGACATTGAATAATAGAATCTAATTTTTTTACCATCAATTTTGTGTTCTTCTGGTATATGTAATGGCACCAACTGCTGTTTTTGGTTGTCCAAAACGACTTCAATTAAGAATTCGCATTCTGGTTTAGTTTCGGTTTGTTGTACAATTACGCCGTCTACCCAAATAATTCCTTTGTGTTCCGTGTGGTCTGAAATGCTCTCTTGTTGAGATGAATTTTCAGTGGCTTGTTTCTCATATTGCTCCTCTTTTCTTGTGGCACAAGCGAGTAATGACATGCTAAGAATAATTATAACGTACTTCATATTAATTCCCCAAATAAATTTTCTTGTTAAGATTAGTGTTTTCTCCAATTAACCTTACAATGAATATACCAGAAAGATTGTTTGGTAGATGTACTAACCTATCTGTAGTTGATGATTTAATTTGTTTATTAATAATTTCCTTTCCATCTATATTCAATACTGATACAACTATATCTTCATCTTTTAAATTCGACCAATCCAATTGTAGTTGATTAGGATAAGGTTGAAATGCATTGAATATAGCTGGTTTCTCTTCCTCCGTTCCTAAGAAATACCAAGTAGATAAAGCCAGTATTCTTGTTTTTCGAGATCCTCCAGCACCAAGATATTCTCCAGTATACCAAAATGTCATGTCGTCTGAAGGATCCATTGTCATTTGAGAATAATCACCAAATCGACCTCCGCCAGTTTGAGCTCCTTCTC
Source organism: Crocinitomix algicola (assembly GCF_001661595.2). Taxonomy (GTDB): domain Bacteria; phylum Bacteroidota; class Bacteroidia; order Flavobacteriales_D; family Crocinitomicaceae; genus Crocinitomix; species Crocinitomix algicola. The sequence continues at coordinate 123,572 of NZ_LYPF02000018.1, read as the reverse complement.
CTTCAACTGCAATCTGTTCAGGAACGGTCATTTCGTTCAACGGATCATCTGCAAATCGACCTGTATATCTTATTCCTGCGTAATCATCCGAACCGGTGAAAGAATAAGCCATAGCAATGTTTCCATGAGCATCCATAGCTAAATTACCCAACCATCTACTATTGCCGTCTGAAGGAGCATAAGTTCCTTGTTGATGTATGTTCCAAACTCCATCGTTGTTGTCGCGTAATTCATACCATCGCATACCTGCTCTGCTTCCCCCCACATTAACATTATGACAAAGCATGATTGTATTATAGCCATCAAATCTTCTATATTGAGCACGATACATAAATATTCCAGGAATTGCATCCAAGCGCTGTGATGTACCTTTTTGAGTAATGTTTTCTGTCCAACCACCTCCGAAAACAGAATTAAAAGAGGCTGTATTTAATTCTTGATGAATTGAAACTGTTGAAGTACCAGGGCTATCCCAATTAATATCAGCTTTAAGAATTTTGATATGGTCAGTAGATACACCAGGATAACTATTGTCTTGCACAGCAAAGAAATAACCTGGTTCATCAGAGTCAGGTTCTACATATCCTTCAGCATAAGCAGGGGCAAGGCTGTTAAATTGCAAATACAAAGAAGGGAATGTCATTTTGATTACTCCCGCGGTAGGGTCTCCAACTAACATTTTCTCTCTTTCAAAAGCGCAACAGTCTGCTGAAGATGAATTTCCTGACATGAAGTAGGCGTTAGACCAAACTGCATACTTTGGATAATCAGGGAAAAGCGCAAAATCATAATCGTATGTATAATATTCACCTAACGGATCAGATGTAACCGATATTGCAATTAAAAGTCCATATTCCTCCGAAACATCGTTAAAATAGAATTGACTTATGAACCATCGTTCAGCAAATCGGTCGTACATTACAATAGGGTCGCCATTTCCTGATCGGTCCCATAAAGTGTTTAGGGGATACGGTGGAGTTTCAGGGTCACCATCTTTGGTGAAAACTCGGAAAGTACTATTCACGGCTTGCACATAATAATTTGCACCTGCGGCTCCAGTAGGGTCAGGTGGAAAGGCGCCAAATTGTCCATCAATGTTTAAACTCCAGCGATATCCGCGATCGCTTCTGTTGCCTTGTTCGGTTTGAATGGCATCATCTTCCTTATAGACAGAATGATCAAGAAGCGTAGTGTCTCCATAACGAAATGTTTTTATTGGCTTTGGTGCATCTGAAAGATGGATAATACTATCGTTTACGGGTTGAATTGTTCTTAATAGGTCACGTAATGGTGGTGTTTTATAAAAACTTCGTGGTTGGTCAAAACTTACCTCTGGTGTTTGCCCAAGTGAATTTAATGCCGTAAAGCATATAGTAATAATAAGTAGCGTTTTTTTCATGGTAAAATTTATGAACGCACAAGATACGAATTATTGAATGAATAATAAAAAATCTTATTTCGTTAATCTTGTTATGTTATTTAAACTAAATATGTGTTCTATCCAAGTAATACTTTTTAGATTGATTATCTTTGTAAAGGTTTAAATCAGGTATGGGATTATTTAAAAAAAATGTTTTTGGTCAATCAATTTTTCTCAAAAGAGTAATTATTAGATTGTTTGGAACAATTGTTTATTTTAGATTCAATTGGGTTCATAAACCTCGAGTGAGAGGAGCGGAGATATTTAGAGATCTACCGAATGAAAATGTCCTAATTGTATCCAATCATCAAACCTATTTCGCAGATGTTTCATTTTTCCTTCACGCTATATATTCATCGCTAGGTGGTAGGCCCAACAATATAAAATATCCGGGTTTTTTGTTCTGTAAAAAACATAACATTTATTATGTCGCTGCAGAAGAGACAATGAAATCAGGGTTTTTACCCAAAATGTTGGCTTATTCAGGTGCTGTTACGGTAAATCGGTCATGGAGAGCAAATGGTAAAAATGTAAGAAGAAAAGTTGATAGATCTGAAACTCAAAAAATTGATACGGCTATTAAAACTGGTTGGACAATAACCTTCCCGCAAGGAACAACAACGCCTTATACAAAGGGGCGTATTGGAACAGCAATATTAGTCAAGAAGCATCAACCTATCGTTGTCCCTGTAGTAATAGACGGTTTTAGGAGGGCGTTTGATAAAAAAGGACTAAAGAATAAAAAACGTGGTTCGGTATTAAGTATGACTGTAAAACCACCTATGAATATTAATTACGATGATAAGGTCGAAGATATCTTGGATCAGATCATGGATGCAATAGAACAATCACCATCATATAATTGGCATGATGAAAATTTAAAAAGCCAGTCTAACCAAAATTAGACTGACTTCTTTTTTAATTCAGCGCTAAATTTATAGGTTGCGCTTTTGGATAGGTTACTTTAAAGATTAGTTCATAGTTGTTTTTACTTCCCGGCTTTATTTTTTCATTCCAAGTAATCGTTCCATTTATTTCATTCAATTTTCCTTTTGAACCTTCAAGTAATTCAACCATGATTATTTCATTTCTAGTGATTGGAATTTGATCCTCTAAAATATATGTCATTGTTTGCTTACTGTGATTCTTAACCTCAATGTTGTAGGTATAGGTTTTTTCTACCTTATCGCCAACTATTCTTTCTTTTGTTGCATTTTTAAGTAATTTACGTTCTACTTGCAGTTGGGTAGCTCTTCCAAGACTTAGATCTAATGTGTCACTTAAGGTGGTTGGGTTTAGATAAGTATTTCCTAGATAAGTGCCATCATGAAAAATGGTTGCAGTTCCAGGGATGAGGTTTAATTCATCCAAGTTTGTGACTTGTGCGATTAGATAAACGCTTTTATCGAGTTTGGGTGCGGTATAATGGGTGTATTCTGATTTTAGCGTTGCTTGTTTTACAAGGACCATGTTTTTCTGGTTGTCAGATTTAATAGTGTAGGGGAGATCAATCTTATATTCAACAGCAATTGATTGATCAATCATTGTCATAAATTGATTTGCGTGTATGGCGCTTGTTTCTTCATAATCAAATGATAATTCATCATCTGTAATTTCCTCTTGATTAAAAGCTTCTGTTTTTTTGGCCTCTCGTTGATATTGAGGTTGCGGAATTGAATTATACGAGTTATTTTGAATTGCCAGATACCATGGTTTTAGGGTGGGTTTTGTTTTATTTGTATAAGGATTATTCGTTGAAACTGATAAAGAAGTATTTTCCCAATTGATGCCTGTGTTTTGATAAACTTGAGCCTTATATGTAAGTTCGATGGTTTCTTGATTTCCGTTACTTCTTATGTCATATAAAGGTGTCCAACCAGCTCCATTAACAAGGTATGATACTTTTAAGGTTCCTGAAACGTACTCTTTAGCTGAAACGGTAATTATAATTTCGTCTATTGGCGCATACGATTGAGGCGAAACGGGTTTATTTTGAAGACTATAATTTTCTAATTCGTTGAGCCGTTCTTTCATTAAGGCGTTTAGTTTGTTGAATTTCATTTCTTTACGACTGAGATTCAGTATAGAGGCATTAATCTTGTTCATTTGGTTATGGTAAAAGGTTAGGGCATCTTTTAAAAGTGGTATTGAATCATTTACCTTGCCAACTCCCTTTATTGTACCGTTATTTTCAATGATTCTTTTCTCATTTTGCAATACACTAATTTCATTTTTAAGGGTGTTCAATTCAAAACTTAATTCAAATAAAGAGTCTTTTAACGTATTGATTTGTCGCTTTACTTTTAGAGGTACTTCAAGGTTTTGATTGGATGTCGCTTCTGGCTCAGGGTAAAACCTGTTGTGTTTAGAGTCTAAAATGACGATGTTACCGCTGGCCTTTATTTGTAAAGTTTGAGGGTTTATTTGACTGCTGATTCCAGTAATATGAAGTTCAGTTATTCCTTTTCGCACAGTATAGGTTCCGGTTCGATTGATTTGGGCACCTTGTTGATAAACTACTACGTTATTAATTTTTGATTTAATGGTGTAATCTTCATTTGAGAAGCCTTGAAATAGTGCTAGGCTAAATATAAATAATAATGTTTTCATCGTTCGTTTTTTGATATTGTACAAACGAAGTTTCATTAGGTTCAAAAAAAAAGCTGACTCAATTATGAATCAGCTTTGTAAAATATATTTTTTAGATTAATCTATCTAGATCTTCCTAATCCTCTTGGACTACCCATACGATCCATCGCACATCTGAATCCAATAGTGGCAGACGATTGTTCTTGATCTAAGAATCTACGGTGAGAACCTACAATCCAGTAAGCCCTATCTTTCCAAGAACCTCCTTTATAGACACGTGAGTTGTCCGAAATTAAAGTTGTTGGCCAACTTGTACGATCGTTTGGTTTAATTGTTCTACCATTTAGATCATACTCTTCGTGTTCATTCTGATACATCACCAATGATTGATCTCGAACACCTTGATTTATATCGTTCTTACGTTTGTCGTCACCATAATAAATTGAAGATTCGAAATCTCCATCGCGTTCATCTCTATAATCTGAATTACGATAATTTAAACGGCCAACATTTTCCTCAGCAACAACTTCTCTCCATTTTAAACGACCTGGTGTGTTTACAATATATTCGGAAATACCTTCTCGTAAAATTGGAATTATTTCTAATGGGTATTCATTTTGCATTTCATCCATTCGAATAAAACGTTGATCAACACCATCGAATAAACCGTCGAAAATATTAGTTTGAATAATTTCTGACGCTTCCATGTAAAATTCGTTGTCAGCAGCTCGAATGGCATCATCTACAACTCTGTTTAATTCATCAAGTAATAATAATTCCAATGAGTCTTTAGCTTTATTACGAGATAAGTAAACTTGTTCAGGTGGATTATTATAGTAGTCAATATCATTTCTAGATTTCACACCTTGTGACATTCCAGGGAACATTAAATCTGCTGTGTCAGTTGGTTCTGGAATATGCTCTTGAGCTGAAATACGCTGAAAACGTTTACTTTCAAATTCATGCAAGTATTCTTTAATACCGTGTGGGTCATAAATAACCTGAATTGTTTTTTCGTCAATCACTCCGTCATTTCCTAGAACTTTTGTTTTGAAAACATTACCTCTAAAAGGTCTGAATTCTTCAAAATCTTCATGTGAAAGAGGTCTGTACACATCCAACACCCATTCTGAAACGTTTCCGGCCATATGATAAAGACCATAGTCATTTGGCCAATATGAATCTACTGGAGCAGTAACATCAGCAGCGTCATTAAGGTTTCCAGCAACTCCCATGTAATCACCTCTACCTCTCACAAAGTTTGCTCGGATATCTCCTTGAAATTCTTTATCGTCTTGACGAACCCAGTGACCTGTCCAAGGGTACGTTCTTCTGTTTTCAATCACACCACCATCTTCAGGGTTAGTCATCGAACCAATTAATCCGTAATAAGCAAATTCCCATTCAGCTTCAGTCGGTAGTCGGTATCTCGGAAGTAAAATTCCATCCTCCATACGAACAATTCGTTGTCCTAAATCTTTTTTCTTACCACTCCATCCTTGGTTTGGATTTAAGTCTCTTAAAAATTGTGTTCCTTCTGGTTCATATTGTCCAGCCAAATAAGCGTCTGTGGTAAATGGCTCACCTGCTTGATCTGGATTCATTTGTAAAATACCTTCGCGAATTAAGATATATTCATTTACACGATCCGTTCTCCATTTACAAAAATCATTTGCTTGCGCCCAACTCACTCCTACAACTGGGTAATTTTGGTATGAAGGGTGTCTCAAGTAATACTCCACATACGGTTCGTTGTACGATAAAGGTGAACGCCAACACAATGTGTCAGGAAGTGCGTTTTGGTAAATCATTGGATACTCTTCGTATGTTCTGCCTACCCAATATAAATATTCTAACCAGTTAAAGTTTGTTACCTCAAATTGGTCAATGTAGAAGGAAGAAACTGTTACTCTTCGAGGAATGTTATTCCACTCATAAGTAACGTCTTGTTCTGCACGACCCATAGTAAAGGTACCTCCTTCAACAAGAATGAGACCTGGACCTGTTTCTTGGTCAAAATAAGGTACTTTTTGGAATCCACCGTTCTCCGGTCTGTTGTATTCCCAGCCTGTTGTATTAGATCTTTCTCGCTGACAAGCAACGATTGAAATTCCAGCCAACAACACTACTAAAAACTTAATCCCTTTCATCTTATATGGTTTATTTCGCGTTTTCATTTTTTATTTCCTTTCTGCTATAACAATTCCCAATTCATTGGTTACACTTTTCCTTAAAAAGAAGGACAAGATATTGTTCTAAACTTTTTAGGTTTTTCTTTACAATTAAAATTGAATCCCATGGATAATTCATGTGATCCACCTGAAGCATTCGTCAAAGGTGAGATAGTGATATCGTAACTATAACCAAATCTAAATGTTCCAGCATCTACTCCAACAGACAATATAAAAGCGTCTCTTGCTCTCCACCATGCTCCTGCCGTAAATATACCATACTTAATGTAGGTTCCAAAGTTTAATTGCATAAACCCATCTTGATAAGTATAAATAACGTTTGGTGAAATTGAGGTTACATTTTGATATTGAGAACCTTTTCCAAATTCAATATTCGCTCCAACATGTCCAGTAAATCGCATAGGGAGTCTACTTTCACCGTCAGGATTCAAAATTAAACTTTCCTCTGGCGTGTTCAAGTGCTTTGCTGCAAAACCGAAATAAAAATTTTCTGAATATCCTACAAACCCTGCTGATAAATCAAAAAAACCTTTTGTTCCCCAGCTACTGCCATCATTCCAGAAGTTACCTCTTGGTAAATCCCCCGTTTGGTATATGAATCCTCGTCTTGGATCAATTTGATCACCAAAAGTTAATTTACTCCAATCTAAAAACTTTTGATTCCATCCTGCTTGTGCACCAAACAACATTGTAAACTTTCTGCTTACTTGTAGGTGGTAAGAATAGGCCAAGTTAATGGTCGTCCAGTTTAAAGTATTTTTACCTGCCATGTCATTTGTTACCATTAGGGCTACACCGCCTTGCAATACGTTCACAAATTGATCGTATGAAATACTATTGGTAACAAATGCGCCTGAAATAGAAGGCCATTGGTTTCGGTAATTTAAGTTTAAACGCGGACATCCATGCGTTCCTGCCATGGCAGGATTTAAATAAATAGGGTTCGCATAAAACTGGGTGAATTCAGGGTCTTGCGCGAATGATGTTACATTCATACAGAGAACCAATAACCCAATAAAAAATTTTTTCATCTCAAGTATGGCTTTTGTTATCCATAAATTTCATCAACTTTGCATAGGGAATACGACTTTGTTTTTAGAAAGGTTACGAAAGTCAAATTCTTTAACAAGGTTTGCAATAATAATTATTTTAGTTCGTTTTTAAAACAAATTTGGCATCACATTTTATAATTATGAAGGAAGTAATCTACAATAAATCATTGTTTTTAGTGCTAAGTATCTTAATGTCAAGCTTTTTTATCGGTGCTCAAACTAAAGAGTTTGTGTTTTCAACTTCATGGGATGCTCAGTCAAGTACTTGCGCTCCATGTGATTATAATTCAATTACAGCCGAAGTTTTTACAACAATTACTAAAAATATAGGCTTGCGTGGTGATAATGAATTCACATATGAAGTAGAAGATGTTATTTATCAAACAATTGATTTGCCGGCTCGTTACGACAAGTCTTTGTTGCCTAAAGAGTTGGATTTGGAAGTTAATTTTGGGAAGAGTAGAGGAGAGAATTTTCTTTCAGTGCGATACCAACCCTTAGTTCAAAGGAATGGTGGCGTTGAACTAATTAAAGAATTGTCAATTAAGGTTAATGCTTCTACTGTTAATGGTGGAGATTCAAGAGAAGTTGAATTTGCAAGTTCTTCCGTATTGGCTTCTGGGGACTGGTATAAAATTGGAATTCCTTCAGATGGTTTGTATAAATTAACATACATTAACTTAAGTTCGCTTGGAATTCCTGTTGAATCTATTAATCCGAAAAGTATAAATATTTATGGGAATCATCAAACTGAATTGTCCCATAATAACGCGGCTTATAGACCAGATGATTTGCTAAAAAATGCCATTTTGATTTCGGGTGAGGCTGACCTGTCATTTGATGCAAGTGACTATGTATTGTTTTATGCTAAAGGACCTGATAATGTCTTTGCGAATACTTTTGATTTTAATGCTCGAAAGAATAAAATAGATTCATTGACCTATTATTTTATTCACATTGACCCTTCAGATTCGCCCAAGAGAATTTCTTCAGTATCACAATCACCCAATCCGGAAACAAAAAATGTAACCACTTATAACGGCTATTCTTTACACGAAAAGAATGAGGAAAATCTATTGCATTCTGGTGATGCATGGTTCGGAGAAAATTTAGAAGGTTCTGAACTTACGACTTCTTTTAGTTTGAATGTTGAGAATAGAGTGACAAGTGAGCCTGTGTTTTTGGAGGCAGAAATTTATTCATCGATGTTGTCTGGAACGGGTGGGGCAACAATTAAAGTAAATGGAGGGGTTGTTGATGATATTGAAATTTTAGCCAATGGTGCTTCGACAATAGCGAAAAGGAATGCTACGGCTTCAACGTTTACTTCAGCAAGTTCAAGTTTTAATGTAGAAGTTGAATTTTATCGAACATCTCCTTCTGGTGAAGCATGGGTGAATTATCTTCTTTTTAACTATAGAAGACATCTTAGGATGGGTAGCGATGCGTTGATTATAAGGGATATGCAGTCTGTAGGGTTAGGGGAGGTAGCAAAGTATAGCATTTCAAATGCCAATTCCAATACACGAGTTTGGGAAATTACCGACCCAGCTAATATTTCCCTAGTAAATGGTTCGCTTAGCGGATCAAACTACGAATTTAAGATGAACGCTGATTCGTTAAGGGCCTTTCTAGCGTATAATTCCAGCCAAGGAAAAACTCCTATTTTGTCAGGAAAGTACTTAGGCAAGATTCCAAATCAAAATTTACATGCATTACCACAAGTAGATTATTTAATTATTACGCATGAAAGTTTAAGAGCACAGGCTGATCGTTTAGCTGATATTCATCGAAATTTTGGCACTACGGTACATGTTGTAGATATCCAAAAAGTCTACAATGAGTTCAGTGGTGGAGTTTCTGATCCAGTTGCTGTGAGATGGATGGCGAAGATGTTTTACGACAGGTCTGATTTAGATCCTGAAAATTCAATAAAATATTTATGTTTATTTGGTGATGGTTCTTATGACCCATTAAATCGTCTAGATGATAATAATTATTTATTACCAACATATAATAGTGTAGAAGACGGAAATCAATTCTATTCAAGTGCATTTACATCCGATGATTTCTTTGGTATTTTAGATGATAATGAAAGTATGTCGTCTTCTGATTTAATCGATATAGGAGTTGGTCGTATACCGGTTTCAGATGTCAATAGTGCAGAGCAAGTTGTCGATAAAATAGATCATTACATGAACTATGGTTCTATGTTATATTCTAATGCTGATGGGGTTCAATGCGGTGACGATGGTTATGCTTCAACATTTGGTGATTGGAGAAATCGACTGGTGTTAATGGCGGATGACGAAGATTCTGGTCAATTTATTTTAGATTGTGAGTCGATGAGTGATACAACTGAAAAATATTTTCCTGAAATGAATATTGTAAAGGTGTATTTGGATGCTTATAAACAAATTGTTACTTCAGGAGGTGGACGATACCCCGATGTAGAAGAAGCAATTAATCAAAATATGAACAAAGGTGCACTTGTTTTTAATTATGTTGGACATGGTGGTGAAACAGGTTTGGCTCATGAGCGTGTGGTAACCATTCCAATGATCCAAAATTGGGCCAATGTTAATAACATGACAGTCTTCATTTCTGCTACTTGTGAATTTAGTCGGTTTGATGACCCAGCTCGAGTATCAGCTGGTGAATTTACTTTAACAACACCTTATGGAGGTGCCGTTGGATTATTGACAACTACGCGTTTGGTGAATATTGGGACGAATACAACGATGGTTAGAAATATGTACACCCAATTGTTTAAGGAAGAAGATGGAAAGGCGCTAACATTAGGTGAAATTATCAGACGAACAAAGAATTTGACGGCTGGCGATCAGAATATGAGAAATTTTACGCTTTTAGGTGATCCGGCTATGGAGTTAGGTAAACCAAAACCACGAATTGTAACCGATAGTATTAATGGAGTCAGCATCACAATGGAAACAGATTCCATTAAGGCGCTTTCAAAAATTACAGTGAAAGGTCACCTTGAAAATGAAATGGGTGAGTTGTTAAATAGTTATAACGGGTATGTAACACCTACCGTTTATGATAAATGGAAAACACGCTATTCTTTAGGGCAAGATCCTGAGTCTCCGGTTTTACCATTTGAAACTCAAAACAATATAATTTATAAAGGAAAATCCACGGTTACCAACGGTGAGTTTGAGTTTACTTTTGTTGTACCAAAGGACATTGATTATGCTTACGGCAAAGGAAAAATAAGCTATTACGGGAATACTGAAAATGAGAATAATTACGGATATGATACATCTATAGTTGTAGGAGGTGTCAATCCAGATGGTCTTGATGATGAAATTGGTCCGGAGATTGAATTGTATATGAACGATGAGCACTTTGTGAATGGTGGGATGACCAATAAAAATCCACTTTTTATAGCTCATATTTCTGATGAAAATGGTGTCAATACAACGGGCAATGGAATTGGTCATGATATTACTTTGATATTGGACGGGAACACGTCAGATCCAATTGTGCTGAACAATTTTTATGAAGCCGATTTGGATACCTATCAAAGTGGTAAAGTTAATTATCAACTGTCTGAACTAGAGGAAGGTTCACATACAATTACTTTTAAAGTGTGGGACGTAAACAATAACTCATCAGAATCTACTTTGGAATTTGTGGTACATAATGAAGAGGAAATAGGGATTTCACATTTGTTAAATTATCCAAACCCATTTACAACCAATACCGATTTTTACTTCGAACATAACCAAGTTTGTAATTCTTTGGATGTAAAGGTTGAAATTTTTACAGTTTCAGGAAAATTAGTCAAAACAATTCTTCAAACTGTTCATTCGCAAGGTTTCAGAAGTGACGGTATTAATTGGGATGGAAGAGATGATTTTGGAGATCGTTTAGGTCGTGGAGTTTACGTTTATCGTTTATCTATTGAAACAGAGGAGGGTAAAAAGGCTGAAAAAATTGAGAAGTTAGTTTTGCTCTAGACGGCAATTGAACGATTTTAAAAATAGATTCAACGAAATTTTATATTCGTTTACAATAAAGCTTTGATTAATACGTATATTTGGGTCAAGTATAGAGATTCAGTCAGTTTGAGGCGGCAGAACAGAGCTTTAGGCTTGATGAAATTGAACTGAAATATTTACAACAGATTATTTTTAAATGAAAAAAAGTATAGCTTATATCGCATCGCTGCTATTTGTAACCGGTGTAAATGCGCAAAATGTGTCTAAGGATGGAGATGAATTTCCTATCCAACTAAACACGATAACCACTGCTGTTCCATTCGCGATTATCGCTCCCGACTCACGTGCAAGTGCTATTGGTGATGCCGGTGCTGCGACTAGCGCTGATGCAAATTCTTTTCATTGGAATACAGCAAAATTGGCTTTTTCCAAAGAGAAAGCTGAATTTGGGGTGTCTTATTCTCCTTGGTTAAAGCAACTTGTTGATGATATTCACCTCTCGTACATTAGCGGGTATACAAAAGTTGGTAAAAACCATACCTTTGGAGGTTCGATGCGATACTTTTCACTTGGTAACATCACATTTACAGATAATCAAGGAAATTTAATTCGCGAATTTAGTCCAAATGAATTTGAAATACTCGGAGGTTATGCCTTTCAAATGTCTGATCGAAGTGCAATAGGTTTTAATGGTAAATTTATTTACTCGAACTTAACTGGTGGTGTAAATTCTGGTAATACAGCGACAAAAGCTGGGTTGGCAGGAGCGGTTGACTTGTCATATTCTTATGTCAATGAAGATGTTGATGTGGCTGATTATGATGCTGTTTTCTCTTGGGGTGCGACAATCTCTAATATTGGAAATAAAATGTCTTACACCGATGAAGCAGATAGGGATTTTTTACCCACCAACTTAAGACTGGGGTCAGCAATGAAGTTTATTTTTGATGACTATAACTCATTAACAACAACAGTAGACTTTAATAAACTTCTTGTGCCAACATTGCCAAGAAGAAATGGAGATGGCGAAATTTTGTCGGGATATGAAAACAACGTCGGGGTAACATTAGGGATGTTGCAGTCATTTTATGATGCTCCAGGTAATGTAATTGAAGATGATAATGGTGATTTTGAAGTACAAAGTGGCAGCCGATTAAAAGAAGAATTAAATGAAATAAATATTGGAGGTGGTCTAGAGTATTGGTATGGTGATGTACTCGCATTAAGAGGAGGTTACTTTTATGAGCATAGAGCTAAAGGAAATCGTAAATATTTTACATTTGGAGCAGGTTTATATTATAGCGTTTTTGGTATTGACGTTTCATACTTAGCAGCTCTTCGAAGAAATAATCCGCTTTCTAATACTGTCAGATTCTCGCTTAAATTTAAATTTGGTAACAATAAATTAAATAATGCAGCTGGAGAATAGTTCGATGCCTAATATTCGAATTGGCTTTGGTGTAGATATTCACCAACTTGTACCTGGCCGTGATCTAATTATTGGAGGGGTGAAATTTGATTCCGAATTTGGTGCGCTTGGACATTCTGATGCCGATGTATTGCTCCATGCAATATGTGATGCTATTCTAGGTGCGGCAAACTTGAGAGACATTGGATTTCATTTTCCAGATACTGATCCACGATATAAAGGTGCAGATAGTAAGAAGCTCCTAAAAGAATCGTATAAATTAATTAAAGATAAAGGGTATAAAGTTGGAAATATTGACTGCACGGTCTTACTTGAGGCGCCAAAAGTTAACCCCCATATTCCTGCGATGCAAAATGTGATTGCAGAGCTTTTGCAGGTAGATATTGACAGGATTTCTATAAAGGCTACGAGAGGAGAAAAAATGGGGTTTGTAGGAAATGGTGATGGCATACAGGCGTATGCTTCGGCTTTAATCTATGTTTAGTTATTACTTACAACCACTTCAAAATCAACATGCGTTTGATTACCTTTTTCATCAATTATCATTAATCGGTGTTTTCCGGTTGTTGGCTTAAATTCTATTTGATGAATTTTATTAGTTTGACCAATGAAATTTTCATCTAAATGCCAGTATAAAGTGTGAGCACTATTCACTAAAGTAGCTTCAAAGAAAATAGATTCATTTTCCTCTTCAAAATTTAAAGGTATAAAAATCGTACTATTAGATTTGGGGTAAAGGATTGCTAGTTCTTCATTGTCATTTTTTCCGCTACACCCTGGGAAATAGCTTGGGGGTTTTTTGAAGTTGGGATCGTGATTCTTATAATAAAATTCGGCAATAGCAGGAAGTTTAAACCAAGGTGTTTTTATTGCGTTAGATAATGGGTAGCAGGATGCATTGACTTGATACTTTTTTGTACTGTCCAGATGAATGAATTTATGATAGATACATTCTTTAGTTTTTAATGACGATTTGGGTACATAGGATAGATTGATTTGCTCGCATGCGGAATTAGCTCGATAACCAGTTTTACTACAAATTTTTACTTGCTCTAATTCGTCAAATGGCGGATTAAACCATTCAGCTTTTGGTAAGCTCGAAAAAACGTCAAATAGTATGGGGGCAGCAGCTGTTCTTCCAATTAGACCAGGTCTTCCTTCTCCATCGGCATTGCCTACCCAAACTCCTACTACATATTTTGAGTTGGTACCCACGGCCCAAGCATCTCTGAATCCAAAACTAGTTCCTGTTTTCCATGCTATTTCTTGTGAGGTATTGAATAATTCCCAGTTTATATCTTCTTCTGGTCGTTCAACTTCGCGCATAGCTTTGAAAGTGAACCAGCAAGTGGCAGCCGAGAAAATGGGGCGTTCCATTTCATAATTGTGGTCTTTTTTTAAATAACTTGCATCACGATTTACGCCTTTTTCAATAGTTGGGTATTGATTCAAACAACGAGCCATTTTAGCATAGATATTTACTAAATCCCATAAGTTAACTTCTGCTCCGCCTAAGATTAACGATAGTCCATAATGTTTAGGGCTTTTAGTAATCGTTGTAAAGCCAATTTTTTTTAAAGTATAGTGAAATTTTTCAATTCCAAACTGGGTTAATAATCTAACCATTGGAACATTTAATGATCGTGATAGAGCTTCGTCAATAGGAACGATGCCGTCATACTTCAAGTTATAGTTTTTTGGAGAATAACCTGACATGACTGTTGGAATATCTTGAACTGCCATACTAGGTGTAATAGTACCACTTTCAAGGTTTGAGGCATATAAAAATGGTTTTAATATGCTCCCCGATGATCTTGGAGCTGTTATAATATCTACGTCTTTACTGTGTTCAGTTCCCGTGCTTAAAACGTTTCCGTTGTAGGCTAAAACCTCACCTGTTTTTACATCCATTACCATAACGGCAGCATTATGAATTTCATTTTCTGATAATTGGCGATGGTGATGTTTTAAAATTGCATTAATTCGCGCCTGTAAACCTGCGTTTACAGTTGTTTTAACTACCTGACCAGATAGCCCGTCGGCAATTGCACGATTCATTAAATGTGGTGCTATTCTAGGTATTGGATGTGGCTTGCTGGGGAGTGGTTCAAGCTTCGATAATTCCCACATGATAGAGTCCATTTCTCCAACCTCATAAAGTCTATCGAGTAAGCGGTTTCTTTTTGCTTTAAGGGCAACTCTATTTTTTCCAGGATGCATCAGAGATGGTGCATTTGGCAAAACGGCAAGAGTCGCAGTTTCTGCCCAAGACAACTCGTTAGCGGATCGCCCAAAATATCTCCAAGCTGCTGCATCTAATCCTACAACATTCCCACCCATGGGCGCATTTGAAGCATATATTGCTAGTAATTCATCTTTGTTAAAACGCCATTCTGCTCTACTCGCCCAGAACATTTCAATTATTTTTTGCCAAATAGTTCTCGACCTATTTCCTCTGCTCATGCGCATTATTTGCATGGTAATAGTACTTCCTCCACTTACTTTTTTACCTGATTTTAAATTTTGATACAATGCTCTGCCTATTCCTTTAACGCTAATTCCCAGATGATTCCTGAAATTCCTGTCTTCAAATTGTATTATAGCTTTTTCAAATTTATAAGGTACAGAATCGTTTTGAGGAAACCTCCATTGACCGTCTTCTGCAATACTCGCAGCTAATAAATTACCGTCTTGATCCAAAATAACAGTGCTTGTAGGTTTGTCGAACAATTGGTCTGGTAGGCAAAAATACCATGTTGTGAATAGAATAATAGAGAATAGAGCAATAGGATAGCGCTGTTTTTTTATAAACATCATGAATCCGTCTTTTATTTTTTTTATCCGTTTCAAATAGTATCTTTAGATTGTTTAAACTTATGCGATTTTTATGTTTTTATTGACATACTTCGAAACGAATCTAATGAAATAATCTAATAATTAAAACGACTTTTATTATCCGAGTACGTTCATTTTTTATACGACCGTTTGTGCCTAATTTGTTGAAGAGCTTATTTGTTTCTTTTCTAATAATAATTGGATCCTCACAATTATTTGCACAGGCATATAATTTTAATTTTTTATCTATTCAAAACGGTTTACCGCAATCTCAGGCTTTTTGTTTGGATTTTGATGATGATAATCAAGTTTGGATCGGAACGCAAGGAGGGGGACTTTGCCGGTATGATGGTAAAGAGTTTCTATATTTCACTAAAAATGACTCTTTGTTGTCAAATAGAATATATTCTTTAGAGAATATTAATAACCAGCTATGGATTGGACAAAAAGGAGGGGTGTCAGTCTTTAATTCTGATGGTAGTTTTGTTTGCAACTATTATTCTGATAACCCAAATCAAACCATTCAAGATATAGTGTTTTTCGATGATCAGATCTACTTAGCAAGTAATGATGGCTTGTTAACTATAAATGAAAATAAGGTTGAGCCTTTTCTTGATAATCCGAATCTAAAACAACTGAACATTTTTAAGTTTTTTACCCCTGACTCATCAAATTTATGGCTCTGTACTGAAAAGGGCTTAATAAGTTTCGACAATGTTTTTGGTAAATTGAATAAAGGAAAGGGATTGTCTCATAATAATGTGCAAGAAGTTGTTGTTTTTAATGATGAATGGGTATTAGGTACTTACGGAGGTGGGCTTAATTTTTATAAGAAAAATGAAATTTATCAAAAGGAGAAATTCAGAGATTTAAATGATGCAATTATTTTATCGTTATATGTCTCTAAGCAGAATGAATTATGGATCGGAACATTAAACAAAGGAGTTTTTAGATATGTTGCTGAAACCGACGATCTTCGAAATTTTAAGACATCTAATGGGTTATCTGGAAATCATATCAAAACTATTAAATCTGATGTTTGGGGTAATATCTGGATTGGGACTAGTGGAGGAGGTATTTCAGTTTATCAAAATAGCCCTTTCCTAAAATATACTAGTTCTTCTGGTTTAAATGGGAATTATGTTTTCTCCGTATTAAATGATTCTAAAAATAATCTGTGGCTCGGAACGGAGGGTACAGGGGTCATGAGAATAAATGATACTTCGCGTGTTTTGTTTGATGAGGAGTATGGGTTTTATTCGGAAAAGGTCAAAGCAATTTTTGAAGATAGTCAAGGAAATATTTGGTTGGGTACAGAGGGTAAAGGCGTAGGTCTCTACAGTTCTGTTGATAATAAAGACACCATATATAAATTTAATGCAAGCGCTGGTCTTTATGGTAACTGGATAAGAAGTTTCGCTGAAGATCAGAAAAATAAACGTATTTATATCGGTTCATCCGAGAATGGAATTTTTTACATGAATTATAATTCTAAAAATTATCAGAATATTAGTTTCAAGCGTTTAAAGGATGAAACATTAGGTGATCTTAAAGGAGTGGGTGATTTGCATTTTAATAATAACCGCCTGTGGTATGTAACTGCTGCTGGAGATTATGGCTTTTATTCTTCAAATCAGGAATGTAAACGATTTTTTGAGCCGAAGGTTAGCTTTAGGAATATAGTTGGAAGTGATAGTGTTTTTTGGTTAGGAACAAAAGATAATGGTATTCTTAAAATTAAAATATCAGGTGACAGTTTAGTCCATACAAAGTGGATCACCGCTGCCAACTCTGGAGTAATTGCATCGAATAATGTGTATCAATTGGTATTGCATAAAAACCAATTATGGGTGGGAACAGAGAGAGGGTTGGATCGTTTGGAGTTGGATTCAAGCCATGTTATCCAAAAATCAGAGCATTTTGGGTATGAAGAAGGATTCGAAGGTGTTGAAACAAATATTAATGCAGGTCATTTTGATAAAGCAGGTAACTTTTGGTCTGGTACAGTTGACGGCTTGTATTTGTATAAGGGGCTAAGCCCAAATATATTGCGTGAAAATCCACCAACATTGACTTTAAGTGATTTTCGAATTGTTTTTGAATCAATTGAAAATACCAGATTTGCCAAGAATTTTGAGAAAGGTAAGGTGATTAAGTCAATTCTTTTGAATTATAATGAGAATCATATAAGCTTCTCTTTTAAAGCCATTCATTATAGTTTTCCTGAACGAATCAAGTACCGCTGGAAGTTAGATGGTGTTGAATCTGATTGGAACCCCGCTACTAAAGTTAATATTGCAACTTATCCAAACTTGTTACCTGGTAAATATACTTTTAATGTTCAAGCTTCAGTGGATGATCAATGGAAATTAACCCCATTGACTGTAGATTTTACTATCGACAAACCTTATTGGGATAAATTCTGGTTTAAATTTGCGTATTACTCCACTGGAGGATTGATTTTAATCTTAGTTATATTGCTCTTATTTAAAAGACAAAAACGAAAAAATAAAGAATTAAACGAGAAGTTAAAGCTTGAAAAAAATCTTCTTGAGTTAGAACAAAAAGCATTGAGGTTGCAGATGAATCCTCATTTTATATTTAATGTTCTCAATTCAATTCATAACCTAATAATATTAAATGACTCTGATAAGGCGAGGTATGCCTTGTCAAAATTTTCAAAATTGATGCGTCAAGTACTTGAAAATTCTCGCGAAAAACTGATTTCCATTGATGACGAGATGAAGACGTTAAAGAATTATGTTCAATTAGAGCGTTTAACATCTAATATTGACGTAGAACTTGAGTTTATAATAGGTGATTTAGTCGATACAGAAGAGGAGGTACTACCGCCATTAATGATTCAACCATTTGTTGAAAATGCTATTATCCACGGATTAATGGGAAGTGGTAAAAAAGGTAAGATTGTTGTTTCTTTCGATTGGATGAATGAAAACGTTTTAGTTTGCAGTGTTCAAGATAATGGCGTGGGAAGAATGGTTTCCGCAAAAAGAAATGCGCAAAAAGATGTCTATCATAAATCCACGGCATTACAAGTGGCACAAGAACGATTGGCTAATATCAATCAAAGCCAAAATTTCAATCCATTCGAAATTGTAGATCTATTTGAAGAGAACGGGACCTCAAAAGGAACAAAAGTAATTATGCGGCTTCTGGTCTAGTCTACAATTTCAAGTTTCGCGAATTTTAATAATAATTGTTTGTTTCCAGCTTTCGGAAAGAATACTGTTGCTTTTGAAGGTGGATTACCATCCAAACCTACCACTTTACCTTTACCGAATCGTTCATGAATTACATTATTACCTACCTTCAAATCTAAGTTATTCGCAGTTACACCCTTGGTCGCTTTTTTAGGTTTGGCTTGATTGACAGGTGTGAGTTTTCGCCTTTCTGAAAATAAAGGCTGTTTTTTCGAACCTATTTTTCTTTCCATGTTTACTTGATTCATGGATCTTCCTCCACCCAAACTGCGTCCGCCTGGTATATTCAATAATTCCAAATGTTCGTTGTCAATTTCTTCTATGAACCGGCTAGGTTCACTTGTGACTATATTTCCCCATCTAAATCGACTCGTCGCATAAGAAAGCGTAGCTTGCTTCTCTGCTCTAGTAATTGCTACATAAAATAACCGCCGCTCTTCTTCTAATTCCGTTCTAGAGTTTAATGCCAATTGCGAAGGGAATAGGTTCTCTTCCAATCCTACAATATAGACATAGGGGAACTCAAGTCCTTTTGAAGCGTGAATGGTCATTAATGTAATTTTGTCTTTGTCTTCTTCTGTGTCTTGATCTGCATCAGTTAACAAAGCTACATCAACCATAAAATCACTCAAATATGCGGTCTCATTCTCATCAGTTGATTCAACAAATTCCTTTATACCAGAAAGTAATGCTTGTATGTTTTCATGTCTGGACACACCCTCCGGCGATTTATCTTCATACAAGTCTCTTAATATTCCGGAGTTTTTTGCAATGTGCTCGGCAAGTGAGTACGCGTCAAGTTTTTCTAACTGTACAGCATAACTGTTAATAGAAGTCACAAAAGCATTAATTTTTTGCTTGGCAGTACTGCTAATTCCAACATTAAATTTTGGCAGATTGGTAATAATTTCCCAAAGACTTGTTTCATGTTCTACTGCGGCAATTATAATTTTTTCAATCGTAGTTTTACCAATCCCTCGTTTGGGGTAATTAATTACCCTTTTTAAGGCTTCTTCATCTGTGGGATTTGCAGTCAATCTAAAATAGGCTAATAAATCTTTAATCTCTTTACGTTGATAGAAAGATAAGCCTCCGTATATTTTATAGGGTAAATTTAATTTCCTTAAGGATTCCTCAAATGATCTCGATTGCGCATTAGTTCGATACAAGATGGCAAAATCAGAGTTGGCCGCCTGTTCCAAATTTTTTGTTTCAAAAATCATGTTACTTATCGCTTTACCTTCTTCATTGTCTGTTAAGGAGCGTAGTACTTTTATCTTATTCCCTTCATTATTGTCTGTCCAAACAGTCTTTTGGATTTGGTCTTTGTTTTTAGCTATTACGCTATTGGCTGCGTTAACTATAGTTTTTGTGCTGCGATAATTTTGCTCTAGTTTGAATATACGATGATCTTTATAGTCATTCTTAAAATTTAAGATGTTCTCAATATTTGCTCCTCTAAATGAATAGATACTTTGAGCATCGTCTCCTACAACACATATATTATTGAAGACGGCAGCGAGTTTTTTAACAATTAAATATTGGGAATAGTTGGTGTCCTGATACTCATCAACCAAAATATATTTAAACTTATGCTGATAGTAATGCAACACATCGGGATGGTCCCTTAAAAGGATGTTAGTTTTAAAAAGAAGGTCATCAAAATCCATCGCACCAGCCATAAAACATCGCTTTTCATATAAACGATAGACTTCAAAAAGCCGGGGTTTACCGCTCATTCGATCTTCAGCAACAATTTCAGTATTGGCCTCATAGGCTGCCGCTGAGATAAGGTTGTTTTTCGCTGATGAAATTCTACCTGAAATTAAATTCGGTTTATACATTTTATCGTCTAACCGAAGTTCTTTAATTATCGTTTTTAATAAACTTCTTGAATCTTGTGTGTCATAGATTGTAAAATTGGACGGGTAACCTAACTTATCAGAGTGATGTCGAAGAATTCGTGCAAACACAGAGTGAAATGTCCCCATGGAAATATTCTTCGCTTCACTACCTCCAATTATTTGAGAAATACGTTCCTTCATTTCTTTTGCTGCCTTGTTGGTAAATGTTAAGGCTAGGATGTTGAAAGGATCAACGCCATTTTTAATCATGTGCGCTATACGATATGTTAGTACTCTCGTTTTACCTGATCCAGCTCCTGCGATAACCATTGTTGCTCCTTCAGTATGTAAAACTGCATCCCGCTGTGCAGGATTTAACGTCGATAAATAATCCATAGGAACAAAAATATATAAATATTAATGATCCTGATTTATCTCTATTTAATTTAGTTCTATTTTTGTGTTTTTAAAGAGGATTTTTTCATCCGCTTCTTTTCATGCCATTTTATATTTTCAACAGTAATTTGTGAAAAATCAAAAAATTAACAAGGCAAAAGTTGTATAATAAAAAAAACTTAATACCTTTGCACTCCGAATTTTTACGAATTTGGGCGCAATATATTGTGAAATAAATAGATAAAAACAACATTTAAAGGTACTATGCCAACTATTCAACAATTAATTAGAAAAGGTAGAGTAGCGCAGGTGAAAACGAGTAAGTCAGCGGCTCTCGATTCTTGCCCGCAGCGAAGAGGAGTATGTGTAAGAGTTTACACTACCACACCGAAAAAACCGAACTCAGCTATGCGTAAAGTAGCTAGGGTAAGACTAACCAATGGTAAAGAAGTGAATGCTTATATCGGAGGAGAAGGTCATAACTTACAAGAGCACTCAATTGTTCTTGTGCGAGGAGGAAGAGTAAAAGATTTACCAGGAGTTCGTTATCACATTGTTCGTGGTGCATTAGATACTGCAGGTGTTGAAGGAAGACTACAAAGAAGATCTAAATACGGTGCTAAACGTCCTAAGAAATAAGTGAATCATGAGAAGAAGACAAGCAAAAAAACACACGATATTGCCTGATCCTAAGTATAAGGATGTATTGGTAACTAAATTTGTTAATAATTTAATGCTTCACGGAAAGAAGAGTGTTTCTTTCAAGATTTTCTACGATGCAATGGATATCGTTGCTGAAAAGAATGAGGAAGAGAGCCCTGTAGATGTATGGAAAAGAGCATTGAATAATGTTACTCCTAATGTAGAGGTTAGAAGTAGAAGAGTTGGTGGGGCAACTTTCCAAATTCCTACTCCTGTTCGAGATAATAGAAAACAATCTCTTGCAATGAAATGGTTAATTGGTTTCTCTAGAAAAAGAAACGAGAAAACAATGGCTCAAAAATTAGCATTCGAAATTATGGCGGCTGCTAAAGAAGAAGGTGCTGCTTTCAAAAAGAAAGAAGATATGCACAGAATGGCAGAAGCAAATAAAGCATTTTCACACTTTAATAGATTCTAGTAATGGCTAAGAAAAGAGATTTAACATATACAAGAAATATTGGGATTATGGCCCATGTTGATGCAGGTAAAACTACAACAACTGAGCGTATCCTTTTTTATACTGGTGTAAGCCATAAGATTGGTGAGGTTCATGATGGTGCTGCTACTATGGACTGGATGGAGCAGGAGCAGGAGAGAGGTATTACAATTACTTCTGCTGCAACAACTTGTTTCTGGAAATATCCAACGGTACAAGGGCAACCTGTTGATAATACAAAAGATTATCGTATTAATATTATTGATACTCCAGGTCACGTTGACTTTACCGTTGAGGTAGAGCGTTCTTTACGTGTTTTGGATGGTGCAGTAGCTCTTATTTGTGCTGCGTCGGGTGTTGAGCCACAATCAGAAACTGTTTGGAGACAAGCAGATAAATATGGTGTTCCAAGAATTTGTTTCGTTAATAAAATGGATCGTGCTGGTGCAGACTTCATGCGTTGTGTGAAAGAAGTGCGTGAGCGTCTTGGTGGTAATCCGTTGCCACTTCAAATTCCAATTGGAGCTGAAGATGAATTCAAAGGTGTTGTAGACTTAATTACAATGAAAGGAATCATATGGGATGATGAGAATTTCGGATCAACATATGAGGAAGTTGAAATTCCTGCTGATTTAGTAGATGAGGCACAAGAGTGGAGAGACAAGTTAATTGAAGCGGTAGCTGAATCTGATGAAGCGCTTATGGAAAAATTCTTCGAAGATTCTGATTCAATTACTAAAGAGGAAATGTTTGCTGCTATCAGAAAAGCAACAATAGATATGTCTATCCAACCTATCATGTGTGGATCTGCTTTCAAAAATAAAGGGGTACAAACTATGTTGGATGCGGTAATGGCATTCCTTCCTTCTCCAATGGATAAAGAGGCTGTTGAAGGGATCAACCCTAAGACTGATGAGCCTGCATTCAGAAAACCAAGTATTGATGAGCCTACAGCGGCTTTAGCGTTTAAGATTGCTACTGATCCATTCGTAGGAAGACTTTGTTTCTTTAGAATGTATTCTGGTAAAATTGATTCAGGTTCTTATATCCACAATACTAGAACGGATAAAAAAGAGCGTATTTCTCGTATCTTCCAAATGCACTCGAATAAACAGAATGCAATTGATATGATCGAGGCTGGTGATATAGGTGCCGGTGTAGGTTTCAAAGATATCAGAACTGGTGATACATTGTGTGATGAAAAACACCCAATCGTATTAGAATCAATGGATTTCCCAGATCCAGTAATTGGTATCGCAATCGAGCCTAAAACACAGGCTGATGTTGATAAATTAGGAATGGGTCTTAATAAATTATCTGAAGAGGATCCAACTTTCCAAATTTCTACAAATGATGATTCTGGTCAAACTGTAATCTCTGGAATGGGTGAGCTTCACCTTGAGGTTTTAATTGATCGTTTGAAAAGAGAGTTCGGTGTAGAAGTAAATGAAGGTGCTCCTCAGGTTGCCTACAAAGAGAAAATTAATGCTTCAGTTGAGCACAAAGAGGTGTATAAAAAGCAATCTGGTGGTCGTGGTAAATTCGCAGATATTTCTGTTAAAATCTACCCACAAGAAGATGCTGAAAAAACTGGACTTGAATTTATTAACAACATTAAAGGTGGTAACATTCCAAAAGAATTTATCCCTTCTGTTGAAAAAGGATTTAAGGACTCAATGAAGAACGGTGTATTAGCTGGGTTCCCAATTGATAGCCTTGTAGTTGAATTGAACGATGGTTCGTACCATGATGTTGATTCAGATGCACTTTCATTTGAAGTTTGTGCTAAAATGGCTTATAGACATGGATTGAAAAATGCAAGTCCTGAGTTATTGGAGCCAATTATGAAAGTTGAAGTGGTTACTCCTGAAGAGTATATGGGAGATATCGTTGCCGATTTGAATAAACGTCGAGGACAAATTAATGGTATGGATGATCGCTCTGGAGCGAAAGTTGTTAAAGCAGATGTTCCATTGGCAGAAATGTTTGGTTATGTTACGACATTAAGAACATTATCGTCTGGTCGTGCGACATCAACTATGGAGTTCTCGCATTACGCAACTACTCCTAAGAATATTGCTGACGCAGTAATTAAGAAAGTACAAGGTAAAATTGAAGCATAATAAAGAGCTATAAAAATGAGCCAAAAAATTAGAATAAAATTAAAGTCTTACGATCATAATTTAGTGGATAAATCTGCTGAAAAGATTGTAAAAGCAGTAAAAGCGACAGGTGCAGTGGTAAGTGGACCAATTCCTCTACCAACGCACAAAAGAATTTATACTGTATTGAAATCACCACACGTAAATAAAAAAGCAAGAGAGCAATTTCAATTGTCTGCATATAAGAGATTAATTGACATCTATAGCTCATCATCTAAAACGGTTGATGCTTTGATGAAGCTCGAATTGCCAAGTGGTGTTAACGTTGAAATTAAAGTTTAATTAGTAATAAGTAAAGTATGCCAGGGATTATTGGAAAGAAAATCGGGATGACTAGCATCTACAGTGCCGAGGGCAAGGCAACGCCATGCACAGTGATAGAGGCTGGTCCTTGCGTTGTGACGCAAGTTAAAACCGAAGAAAAAGATGGGTACAAGGCTGTACAATTGGCTTTTGGAGACAAAAGAGCTAAGAACACACCAAATGCCCTACAAGGTCATTTCAAAAAAGCTAAAACTACGCCAAAAGCTAAATTGGTTGAGTTTGACGGTTTTGAAGATTTAAATCTTGGAGATGTTGTCAGTGTTGATATTTTTGAGGAAAACACTTTTGTTGATGTAATCGGTACGTCAAAAGGTAAAGGTTTTCAAGGGGTAGTTAAACGTCACGGTTTTGGTGGTGTTGGACAATCTACTCATGGTCAACATAACCGTTTAAGAGCACCAGGTTCAATCGGTGCAGCTTCTTATCCTGCAAGAGTATTTAAAGGAATGAGAATGGCAGGTCAAACGGGTAACGCTCGCGTTACTCAACCAAACTTGCAAATATTAAAAGTTTTAACTGATAAGAATTTGATTTTAGTGAAAGGTTCTATACCTGGAGCGAAAGGTTCTTACGTAATAATTGAGAAATAAGATGGATATTAAAGTAGTTGACATAAAAGGTAAGGAGACTGCCGCAAAGGTTAAGCTTGCTGATTCTATCTACGGTATCGAGCCAAATGATCATGCAATTTATCTTGATGTAAAACAGTATTTAGCTGCTCAACGTCAAGGTACGCACAAGTCAAAAGAAAGAGCTGATATCGCTGGATCAACACGTAAGATCAAAAAGCAAAAAGGTACAGGTACAGCTCGTGCGGGTAGCATTAAATCTCCGGTTTTCAGAGGTGGTGGACGTGTTTTTGGTCCAAAACCAAGAAATTATGACTTTAAATTGAACGTGAAATTAAAACGTTTAGCACGAAAGTCTGCATTATCATACAAAGCTCAAGAAAAAAATATTATTGTCGTAAATAATATGGATTTGAATGAGGTTAAAACGAAAAACTTTATGAGTATCATGGCTGATATGGAGATCGCTTATGAAAAAGTATTGTTTGTTTTACCAGAAGATAACAAAAATGTTTTTCTTTCTGCTCGCAATATTCAAGGCGCTAATGTTGTGACTGTTGATAGCTTAAATACCTACGAAATTCTTAACGCTAATAAGTTAGTGATCGTAGAAGGAGCTGTTGAAAAAATTGAATCTATATTGAATTAATAGTTGAAGAGATGAACAGTATTATAAAAAAGCCTTTATTAACAGAGAAAGCAACGTTGGATAGCGAAGTAAACAACAGATATGCTTTTGTTGTTGATAGAAGAGCAAATAAATTGGAAATTAAAGATGCTATTGAGAAAGAATATAGCGTCACAGTAGAAAACGTTCGTACAATGACCTATGGTGGCGGGAAACCAAAAAAGAAGTATACTTCAAGAGGTATTTCCGAAGAGTCTAAACCGGTATGGAAGAAAGCAATTGTAACAGTTGCTGAAGGTCAGGATATTAACTTGTACGAAAACATTTAAGATTAGTTAAAATGGGAGTTAGAAAGTTAAAACCAACGACACCGGGTCAAAGACATAAAATCGCAAGTGATTTTAGTGAAATAACTAAATCAACGCCAGAAAAGTCTTTGTTAGCGAGCAAGAAAAAATCAGGCGGTAGAAATAATGCCGGAAAAATGACCATGAGATACCTCGGTGGTGGTCACAAAAAGAAGTACAGAATAGTAGACTTTAAAAGAGAAAAATTTGGTATCCCTGCAACGGTAAAAGCGATCGAATATGATCCAAATCGTTCAGCAAGAATTGCCTTATTGTTCTATGCTGATGGTGAAAAAAGATATATCATTCATCCAGAAGGATTAAAGGTTGGGGCAGTGATTAATTCTGGAAAGGGTGTTGAACCTGAAGTAGGAAATACACTTTATCTTGCTGATATTCCTCTCGGAACAGTTATTCACAATATTGAATTGAAACCTGGAAAAGGTGCAGCAATAGCGCGTGGAGCTGGAACTTATGCACAATTACAAGCACGTGAAGGTAAGTACGCAATCGTAAAATTGCCTTCTGGTGAAACAAGAATGATTTTAACGACTTGTTTAGCGACGATTGGTGCAGTTTCCAATTCTGAACACATGTTATTGGTTTCTGGTAAAGCAGGACGTTCAAGATGGAAAGGTCGTCGACCAAGAGTAAGAGGTGTTGTTATGAACCCAGTTGATCACCCAATGGGTGGTGGTGAAGGTAAGTCTTCAGGAGGTCACCCAAGATCAAGAAACGGTATGCCGGCTAAAGGATACAAAACAAGATCGAAGAAAAAATACTCTTCTAAGTATATAATTGAAAAGAGAAAGAAATAATTAAGGCATGAGTAGATCATTAAAAAAACCACCTTTTGTACATTATAAATTAATGCAAAGAGTAGAAGAAGCACAAGAGTCTCAGAAGAAAGCTGTGATTAAAACTTGGTCGAGATCTTCAACTATCACGCCAGATTTCGTGGGCTTAACAATCGCGGTTCATAATGGAAATAAATTCATTCCTGTTTATGTTACTGAAAATATGGTAGGTCATAAATTAGGTGAATTTGCTCCGACTAGAACCTTTAGAGGTCACGCGGACAAAAAGAAAAAGAAATAATTGGCTAAACATCAGATAACATGGGAGCTAGAAAAAGATTAAAGGCTGAAAAGCTGAAGGAAGAAAAGTCGCAAGTAGCAATTGCTAAATTAAACAATTGTCCTATCTCGGCTAGAAAAATGAGACTTGTAGCTGATATCGTAAGAGGTGTTGAAGTAAATAAAGCTTTAAATATCCTTTCTCACAATTCAAAAGAAGCAGCAGGTCGTTTAGAGAAATTGTTGCGTTCTGCAATCGCTAACTGGGAACAAAAAAATGAAGACAAAAATTTAGAGGATGAAACCCTAATTGTGTCTGAAATTCGAGTAGATGTTGCAGGTATGTTGAAGAGAATTCAACCAGCACCGCAAGGTAGAGCACATAGAATTAGAAAAAGATCAAATCACACAACTATCATCGTTGATAGTGTAAAAACAAAATAAGAATGGGACAAAAGACTAATCCAATAGGTAATAGATTGGGATTCATCCAAGGATGGGAATCAAACTGGTTTGGTGGAAATGACTATTCTGCTAAAATTGTTGAAGATCAAAAAATTAGAGAATATCTATCTGCTCGTTTGCAAAAAGCAAGTATCTCTAAAATTATCATTGAACGTACAATTAAATTAGTAACAGTAACAATTAATACGGCTCGTCCTGGTGTTATCATCGGTAAAGGTGGTCAAGAGGTTGACAAACTAAAAGAAGAGCTTAAAAAGATTACTGGTAAAGAAGTTCAAATCAATATTTTTGAAATTAAGCGTCCTGAGCTAGATGCAAAATTAGTTGCTGATAGTATTGCTCGCCAAATTGAAGGAAGAATTTCTTTTAGAAGAGCAATTAAAATGGCAATCCAATCTACAATGAGAATGGGTGCCGAAGGAATCAAGGTAAAGATTTCTGGTCGTTTAAATGGGGCTGAGATGGCACGTAATGAAATGTATAAAGATGGGCGAACTCCATTGCATACTTTTAGAGCTGACATCGATTACGCATTATCAGAAGCACACACAACTTACGGAAGAATCGGAATTAAAGTTTGGATTTGTAAGGGTGAGGTTTATGGTAAAAGAGACCTTTCGCCGAATGTTGGTTTACAACAAAAGAAAGGTGGGAAACGTAATCCTAAATTTCAGAATAGAAGAAAATAATTAGTTAAAACATTAGAGAATGTTACAACCGAAAAGAACAAAATTTAGAAAAGCTCAAAAGGGAAGAAACACTGGTCTTGCACACCGAGGAAGTCAGATCGCTTTCGGATCTTTTGGATTAAAGTCACTTGAGCCAGGATGGTTGACTTCTAGACAAATTGAAGCTTCACGTATAGCCGTTACTCGTTACATGAAGAGAGAAGGTAAAGTCTGGATTCGCGTTTTCCCTGATAAACCAATTACTGCAAAACCAGCAGAGGTACGTATGGGTAAAGGTAAAGGTGCACCAAGTCACTGGGTAGCAGTGGTACGACCAGGTAGAATATTGTTTGAAGCAGAAGGTGTTGACGTTGAAACTGCCAGAGAGGCAATGCGTTTAGCAGCTCAAAAACTTCCGCTTAAATGCAAGTTTGTGGTTCGTAAAGATTACGTAGGTTAATCTACGTGTAATAGTTAATATTAAGAACAAATGAAAGCAGCGGAAATAAGAGAATTTTCTTTGGAAGACCTAAAAGAAAAATTGGATGAAGCAATTGCACAACACAAAAGCCTTGTGCTTACTCATGCAGTTTCTCAACTGGAAAATCCAATTCAAATTAGAGAGGGGCGTAAAACAATCGCTCGTTTAAAAACAGAAATTAAAAGCCGTGAGCTAAAAGCTTAAGCTTTTATTTATTAATGACTTTCTAGTATGGAAAATAAAAGAAATTTAAGAAAAGAGCGTATTGGCGTGGTAACCAGCGATAAAATGGATAAATCTGTTGTCGTTTCGGTAGAAAGAAAAGTAAAACATGCCAAATATGGTAAGTTCGTGAAAAAAACTACTAAATTTGTCGCCCACGATGAAAAAAATGAGTGTAATCAAGGTGATACTGTGCGTATCATGGAAACGCGACCACTCAGTAAAAATAAGTGTTGGAGACTAGTAGAAATTGTTGAAAGAGCTAAATAATATACAATGATTCAATCAGAAAGTAGATTAGCAGTAGCCGACAATAGTGGAGCAAAAGAAGTTTTGTGCATCCGTGTACTCGGAGGAACAAAAAGAAGATATGCTTCTGTTGGTGATAAAATTGTTGTAACTGTAAAGAGTGCTATTCCTGCCGGAAACGTGAAAAAGGGACAAGTGACTAAAGCAGTTATTGTTAGAACAAAAAAAGAAATCAGACGTCCTGATGGGTCGTATGTTAGATTTGATGACAACGCTGTTGTATTGCTTAACGAAGCAGGAGAAATGAGAGGTACTCGTATCTTTGGACCTGTTGCAAGAGAGTTAAGAGATAAACAATACATGAAAGTTGTTTCACTAGCACCTGAGGTACTTTAAAATTAAAGAAAATGCAAAAGAAACTACACGTAAAAGTAGGAGACACTGTAAAAGTGATCAGCGGTACATCAAAAGGTAGCGAAGGAAAAGTGCTACGTATTGATAGAAAGAAAAATCGTGCAATTGTTGAGGGTGTAAACATCGTAAAAAAACATGTGAAGCCTAGTGCGTCTAATCCGCAGGGTGGTATTGAAGAGACTGAGGCTGGAATTCACTTATCAAATATCATGGTCGTGGTTGACGGTGTCGCTTCTCGAGTTGGAAGAAAAGAAGACGAAAACGGTAAATTAGTTAGATTTTTAAAAAAGAATGGGGAGGTAGTTAAATAATGAGCTATACACCAAGACTAAGAGAAAAGTACGCGAATGAAATCGCAAAAAAATTGCAAGAGCAATTCGGTTTCAAATCGAATATGCGCGTACCTAAACTCGAAAAGATCGTTTTAAGCCAGGGAGTTGGTGACGCGATCGCAGATAAAAAGTTAATCGAATCAGCTGTTAATGACATGACATTAATCGCAGGTCAAAAGGCTATCGCTACTAACTCTAAAAAGGATATCTCTAACTTTAAACTAAGAAAAGGGATGCCAGTTGGAGTAAAGGTTACTTTAAGAGGTGATAAGATGTATGAATTCTTAGATCGTCTTATTAACATTGCTTTACCTCGTACAAGAGATTTTAGAGGGGTAAAAGCGAATGGTTTTGATGGTACTGGTAACTTTAATATGGGAATTAAAGAGCATATCATTTTCCCAGAAATCGATATTGATAAAGTGAATAAAATATTCGGAATGGATATCACCTTCGTAACGAGTACTTCTTCTGATGAAGAAAGTAAAGCGTTATTAAATGAGTTTGGTTTCCCTTTCGTTAAAAATTAGTAAGATGGCTAAAGAATCAATGAAGGCGAAACAACGCAAAAAAATTAAAATGGCTGATCAATATGCTGAGAAAAGAGCAGCATTGAGAAAAGCTGCAAATGAAGGTGATTGGGATGCTATGATGGCATTACAAAAGTTACCAAAAAACTCTATGAAGATTAGAGTGCACAATAGATGTGGATTGACTGGTAGACCAAGAGGTTATATGAGACAATTCGGAATTTCAAGGGTAACATTTAGAGAAATGGCTCTTGCAGGTAAAATCCCAGGTGTAACTAAAGCAAGCTGGTAATTAGTATAAATTAGAAACTGCGGCTGTCGTTTGAAAAGTTCAAATTGATGGTCACAAGTCTAAAAATAAGAAAAATGAATTCAGATCCAATAGCAGATTATTTGACACGTGTGAGAAACGCACAATTGGCAAGACACAAAGTTGTGGAAATTCCAGCGTCAGGTATCAAAAAAGAAATTACAAAAATCCTTGAAGATAAAGGTTATATCCTTAGTCATAAATTTGAAGATGACAACAAACAAGGTATTATAAAGATTGCATTAAAATATACTAATGGTACGCCAGCAATTCGTAAAATCCAAAGAGTTTCTACTCCTGGATTAAGAAAGTATGTAGGTGCAGGTGAGTTACCACGTGTAATCAACGGTTTAGGAATTGCAATTCTTTCAACTTCGAAAGGTGTAATTACTGATAAAGAAGCGAGAAAAGAAAACGTAGGTGGTGAAGTCATTTGTTACGTTTATTAATAATTAGTAAAGAAAATTAGTTATGTCTAGAATTGGAAATGCACCGGTTACCATTGAAAGTGGAGTCGAAGTTAAAATTGAAGAGGGAGCGATTTCTGTAAAGGGACCAAAGGGCGAATTAACGCAGAGTATAGACCCGAGTGTTACAATTAAACAAGAAGATGGAACACTAACTTTCGAAAGATCAAGCGATCATAAAGATGTTCGTGCTAAACATGGTTTGTACCGTGCTTTAGTGAATAATATGATTGAAGGAGTATCGAAAGGTTTCACAAAGAAATTAGAATTCCACGGTGTTGGATATAGAGCTACTGCTAGTGGTCAAAAACTTGAAATGGTTATTGGATACTCGCACCCAGTTATTATCGAATTACCTTCAGAAATTAAATTAAGCGCAGAAACTCAAAAAGGTAAAGCGCCAATTGTTACATTAGAGTCGCATGACAAACAATTATTAGGTTTGGCTGCTGCAAAGATTAGATCTTTAAGAAAACCTGAACCTTACAAAGGAAAAGGAATCAGATACTCTGATGAGTTTATTAGAAGAAAAGCTGGTAAATCAGCTGCGAAATAATTGATATTATGGCTTTAGATAAAGTAGCAAAAAGAGCAAAAATAAAAAGAAGAATCAGAAAGAACGTTTTCGGTACTTCTGAACAACCAAGATTAAGTGTGTTTAGATCAAATAAACAAATCTATGCGCAAGTAATTGATGATAATAAAGGAGTGACCTTGGCGTCAGCTTCATCTTATAAAAACAATGCTGTAGAAGGTAAAAATAAAACTGAAGCAGCTGCAATCGTTGGAAAAGATGTTGCAGAAAAAGCGATTAAAGCAGGCGTAACGCAGGTTGTTTTTGATAGAAATGGATACCAATACCACGGAAGAGTGAAATCACTTGCTGAAGGCGCAAGAGAAGGTGGACTTAAATTTTAATAAAGATGAAAGCAAATATAGTTAGATCTACAGATTTAGAATTAAAAGATAAGCTTGTTGCACTTAATCGTGTAACTAAAGTTACTAAAGGTGGTCGAACCTTTACTTTCTCTGCTGTAGTAGTGGTTGGAAACGAAGAAGGTGTCGTAGGACACGGTCTAGGAAAAGCAAAGGAAGTTGTCGAAGCAATTTCTAAAGGTGTAGACGATGCAAAGAAAAATTTAATTCGTGTACCTGTTATTAAAGGTACAGTTCCTCATGCTCAAAAAGGTAAGTTCTCAGGAGCACGTGTTTTCTTAAGACCTGCAGCTCATGGTACTGGTGTTATTGCTGGTGGTGCGATGCGTGCGGTTCTTGAAAGTGCTGGTATTACTGATATCCTTGCAAAATCTCAAGGTTCTTCAAACCCGCACAATGTTGTGAAAGCGACTATGGATGCTCTCGAGCAGATGAGAGACGCCGTACAAGTGGCTCACGATAGAGGTGTTTCATTAGATAAAGTTTTTAACGGTTAATCAAGACAATTATGGCAACTATTAAAATTAAACAAGTAAAAAGTGCTATCAATCGTCCAAAAGATCAGAAAAGAACGATTGAAGCATTAGGGTTTAGAAAACTGAACCAAGTAATCGAAAAAGAAGCTACACCACAAATTTTAGGTATGGTGAAAAAAGTTTCTCATATGATTGAAATAATTGAGTAAGAATTCTATAAGCATTAGTACAATGAATTTAAATAATATTAAACCGGCTAAAGGAGCGACGAAAAGCACAAAACGAATCGGTCGAGGACAAGGTTCTGGACACGGTGGAACTTCGACAAGAGGACATAAAGGTGCTAAGTCACGTTCTGGTTACAGCCGTAAAATCGGTTTCGAAGGTGGACAAATGCCACTTCAAAGACGTGTACCTAAGTTTGGCTTCACTAATATGAACCGTGTAGAATATAAGGGAATAAACCTTGATACACTTCAAAATTTAGTTGAAAAGCTTAACATTAAGGAAGTTAATTTAGATGTAATCCGTGAAAATGGATTGGCGCAAAAGAAAGATTTGGTTAAAATTTTAGGAAGAGGAGAATTAAAAGCATCTATTAAGGTAACGGCAAATGGATTTTCTGCATCTGCAAAAGCGGCAATCGAAGCTGCTGGTGGTTCTGTAGAAACTGTTTAATTCTAATAAACACCTCGAATGAAGAAATTTATAGAAACAATAAAAAATATTTGGAAAGTTGAAGAACTTAGAAATAGAATAGGGTTAACTCTAGGGTTAATCCTAATCTATCGTGTGGGTTCATTCATCATTATCCCTGGTGTTGACCAAGGTGCTTTAGCTATTAATAGCAGTGGTGAAAGTGGTGGTCTCGTCGGTCTATTGGACTTGTTCGCAGGTGGAGCTTTCTCTAAAGCTTCAATCATGGCCTTAGGGATTATGCCGTATATCTCTGCTTCTATTATCATGCAATTATTGGGTATGGCCGTTCCTGTTGTGCAAAAAATGCAAAAAGATGGGGAAAGTGGTCGTCGAAAAATTAATGGGTATACCCGTTTCTTGACGATTGCGATTTGTGCGTTTCAAGCGCCTTCTTACTTAACGATGTATGTCTTAAATTATGAAGCAGCTGTAGATCCTTCTCTAATGTGGTGGACGACGTCTATCGCTTTATTAATCGCAGGAACAATGTTCGCAATGTGGTTAGGTGAAAGAATTACAGACAAAGGTATTGGTAATGGTATTTCATTGCTAATTACGGTTGGTATCCTCGCTCGTTTCCCTGGTTCTGTCCTTACCGAATTTGGTGTGCGTATTGATGGTGCTGGAGGTATATTCATGTTCTTAGTAGAATTAATCGTATTCTTTGCAATAATTATGGTAACTGTTCTTATCGTTCAAGGTGTAAGACGTGTTCCAATTAATTATGCAAAAGAAGTTGTTGGTGGTCAAGGTGCAAGTATGGGTGCTTCTTCAAGAAGTTATATTCCGTTAAAGGTAAATGCTTCTGGGGTAATGCCTATAATCTTTGCTCAAGCAATTATGACGGTACCTGCGATGATTGGTCAAGATTCAATTCTTGGGTTTATGGCTGACTTTAGAGGATTCTGGTATAACTTTATATTTGCTTTAATGATTATCATTTTTACGTATTTCTATACGGCAATTACAATTAATCCGAAGCAAATTGCAGACGATTTGAAGAGAAATGGTGGTTTTGTTCCTGGAGTTAAACCGGGGTCTGAAACAGCTGATTTTCTAGATAATATTTTGTCAAGAATTACACTTCCTGGATCTTTAATGTTGGCGGCAATTGCAATAATTCCAGCATTTGCTATGATGTTTGGTATTGGTGAAGGCTTTGCAATGTTCATGGGCGGTACATCAATGTTAATTATGGTTGGTGTGGTTTTAGATACCCTGCAACAAATAGAAACCTATTTATTAAATAGACATTACGACGGTTTGATGGAAGGCGGCGCCATTCGTGGGCGAAGAGGTGAGGCTCCAGTTGGTAATGTGATATAAAGATTTATGGCAAAACAAGCATCAATAGAACAAGACGGAACGATAATCGAGGCATTATCAAATGCAATGTTTAGAGTTGAGTTGGAAAACGGTCATACGATTACAGCTCACATTTCAGGTAAAATGAGAATGCATTACATTAAAATTTTGCCTGGGGATAAAGTAAAATTAGAAATGTCGCCTTATGATTTGTCGAAAGGGCGAATTACTTATAGGTATAAATAAAAAATTAGACGAAAGATAAAAGACAACGTGGATGACGAGAAAAGGCGATTAAGAAGATGTCTTTTTTCTTCGAAAAAGAAAACTATCTACGTCCAAAATTGGAAATTATGAAAGTAAGAGCATCAGTAAAAAAACGATCTGCTGACTGTAAAATCGTTAAAAGAAAAGGGAAAGTTTACGTGATAAACAAAAAGAACCCAAAGTTTAAACAAAGACAAGGATAAAATCTTCTGAGAAAGAATCGGTAAAATTAAATTATTAGTATTACTTTTGCCGAAAATTTTTTGGAAGCTATTAAATAAGAATTATGGCTAG
Source organism: Crocinitomix algicola (assembly GCF_001661595.2). Classification (GTDB taxonomy): domain Bacteria; phylum Bacteroidota; class Bacteroidia; order Flavobacteriales_D; family Crocinitomicaceae; genus Crocinitomix; species Crocinitomix algicola. Next base: position 88,273 of record NZ_LYPF02000018.1, on the reverse strand, counting down.
AATCGCTGGAATAGATATCCCAAAGAACAAAAGAGGGGTAATTAGTTTGACCTATATTTACGGTATTGGAAACAGTACTGCTGCAAAAATTTTAGATGATTGTGGAGTAGATAGAAATATCAAAGTTCAAGATTGGACGGATGATCAGACTGGAAAAATTCGTGCTGCAGTTGCAGAAATGAAAGTTGAAGGTGCATTAAGATCAGAGGTTCAATTGAACATCAAACGTTTGATGGACATTGGATGTAACAGAGGAATCAGACATAGAGCTGGTTTACCTTTGAGAGGTCAACGTACAAAGAATAATTCAAGAACCCGTAAAGGGAGACGAAAAACAGTTGCAAACAAGAAGAAAGCAACTAAATAATTAGTAATCAGAATTTAAGTTCAAGCAAGAGTATTTCTTGTGGAGTGATTTATATTCTAACTAAATAAATATGGCAAAAGCAGGTAAAGTAAAAAAGAAAAATGTTAAAGTTGAAGCGGTGGGACAAGCTCACATTCAAGCTTCTTTCAATAACATTATTATCTCGTTAACAAACAATGCTGGACAAGTAATTTCTTGGTCAAGTGCTGGTAAAATGGGATTTAGAGGATCTAAGAAAAATACTCCTTATGCAGCGCAAGTTGCAGCTGAGGATTGTGCTCGTGAAGCACATGACCTTGGTTTAAGAAAGGTAAAAGTATACGTAAAAGGTCCTGGTTCAGGTAGAGAATCTGCCATCAGAGCAATTCATAATTGCGGTGTCGAAGTTACTGAAATTATAGACGTAACACCTATGCCTCACAATGGTTGTAGACCACCGAAACGAAGAAGAGTTTAATTAAGAATTTTGTAAAAAAGAGAACATGGCAAGATATACTGGCCCTAAATCTAAGATAGCTAGACGATTCAGAGATCCAATTTTTGGACCTGATAAAGCATTGGAAAGAAAAAATTACGGACCTGGTCAACACGGTCCTAACAAGAGACGAGGTAAACAATCTGAATATGCTATTCAGTTAATGGAGAAACAAAAAGCTAAATATACTTACGGTATTTTGGAAAGACAATTCTCTAATTTGTTTAAAAAAGCTTCACGAATGAAAGGAATTACTGGTGAGAACCTTCTAATCCTTTGTGAGTCTCGTTTAGATAATACAGTTTATCGTTTGGGTATTTCTCCAAGTAGACGTGGAGCAAGACAAATGGTAACGCATAGACACATTACTGTGAATGGAGAGATCGTAAATGTACCTTCTTATACATTAAAAGAGGGTGATGTTGTAGCAGTTAGAGAAAAATCTAAATCATTAGAGGCTATTTCTTCATCTGTTGCTGCGAATATTAACTCATTCGAATGGTTAGACTGGAATGCTTCTACAATGGAAGGTCGTTTCGTAAGTAAACCATCTCGTGAAATGATTCCTGAAGGAATTAAAGAGCAGTTAATCGTCGAATTATACTCGAAATAATAAAGCCTCTTTATAAAAGAGCATTAGATTAAATTAATCATTGCGTTTTAGCAGAAAGGGTTGATCGGTATAATCTTCAAACGGATTAACCGCGCAACTAAAACGCAATTAAAACGAAGATAAAACATGGCTATTCTAGATTTTCAGAAACCGGATAAGGTAATTATGATTGAATCGGATGACTTTCGTGGTCAATTCGAATTCAGACCATTGGAACCAGGATACGGTGTAACAATTGGTAATGCACTTAGAAGAATTTTACTTTCTTCTTTAGAAGGTTTCGCTATCTCATCTGTGAAGATTGAAGGCGTAGATCACGAATTTTCAACAATTAAAGGTGTTGTAGATGACGTGACAGAAATTATATTGAACTTAAAACAAGTTCGCTTCAAACAACAGATTGAAGGAACTGATTCTGAAAAAGTAATAGTTTCCGTTTCAGGTCAAGAAGCTTTAACTGCAGGAGATATCGGGAAATTTACAACTGCTTTCCAAGTATTAAACCCGGATTTGGTAATTTGTAAAATGGAACCAGGTGTTAAGTTTAATATGGAAATTGAAATCGTAAAAGGTCGTGGTTATTTACCAGCGGAGGAAAATAAAAATTCTGGTGCTGCATTTGGAACCATTGCGGTAGATTCAATTTTTACGCCAATCAAGAATGTAAAATATTCAATTGAGAATTATCGTGTAGAACAAAAGACAGATTACGAAAAATTGGTTTTCGATATTCAGTCAGATGGTTCAATTACACCAAAAGATGCGTTGCAAGAGGCGGCAAAGATTTTAATTCACCACTTCATGTTGTTCTCTGATGAGAGAATTACTTTAGATACGGAGATTAAATCAGAGACTGAAGAGTTTGATGAGACTTCTTTACACATGCGTCAATTATTAAAGTCTAAGTTGGTAGATTTAGATTTGTCTGTAAGAGCGCTTAACTGTTTAAAAGCTGCAGATGTTGAAACGCTTGGTGATTTAGTTTCTTACAACAAAAATGATTTATTGAAATTTAGAAACTTTGGTAAAAAATCTTTGACTGAGTTGGAAGATTTAGTTGAAGCAAAAGGTTTAGCTTTTGGAATGAATGTTTCAAAATATAAATTGGATAAAGAGTAAAAATTGGTTTAAGTATCACACAGGTGAGCTTTGAGAACTAATTCGAAATAATTTAAAGTACACGAAGATTTTGTCAACGTGTACTTTCTATTTCCCAAAATCCTTGTGAGGGAATTAAAACTAAAAGTAAGGTAAAGTTTAAGTTAAACAACATCTAAATACTAAAAGAGGTTTAGATGAAAATAAAGAGAAATGAGACACGGAAAAAAATTCAACCATTTAGGTAGAAAAACTGCTCACAGAAAAGCAATGTTATCAAATATGGCTTGTTCTTTAATCGAGCACAAAAGAATTACTACTACAGTTGCAAAAGCAAAGGCTTTAAGAGGTTTTGTTGAACCGTTAATTACGAAATCGAAAACGGATTCTACACATTCAAGAAGAATTGTGTTCCGTGCTTTACGTAATAAGTATTCAGTAACTGAATTGTTTAGAGAAGTAGCTCCAAAAGTGGCTGACCGTCCAGGAGGATATACTCGTATCATCCGTACAGGAAAACGTTTAGGTGATAACGCTGAAATGTGTTTAATAGAGCTAGTTGATTTCAATGAGATCTATGGAACTGAAACTAAAAAGAAAACAACAAGAAGATCTCGAAGAGGTGGAAAAGCTGCTGGTGCTGCAAAAGAAACAGAAGCAAAAAAAGAAGAAGAGTAAGATCGACTTTTCACATTATGTTAAAAAGGGAAACTATTTGGTTTCCCTTTTTTTCGTTTTTGCTGTTGTATAAAATGGTAATAAGTGATTATTAACAAGAATTGGAAAGACTTTTTAGGAATCTTATTAAGAAATTTTGCACATTCCTAGTTTGATCTTTTTATATATCTTAAATTTGCATTCCAATAACCAGATTTCGCATTCGAGTTTGAAATCGAATTAAAAAATAAAAAATGGAGCAACATCCAGCAGTAATTTTATTAGAAGATGGAACGGTTTTTCATGGCCGTGGAATTGGAAAAATTGGAACAACAACCGGAGAAATTGCCTTTAACACGGGAATGACAGGTTATCAAGAGGTTTTCACTGACCCTTCTTATTTAAAGCAAATTTTAATAATGACAACGGCACATATAGGAAATTATGGTGTGCACGAGGAAGAAGTTGAATCGGACTCAATTAAAATTTCAGGTTTAGTGACGAAAAAATTCTCTTCGATGTATTCAAGAGTTTCCGGTACTGATTCACTCCAAAATTTTATGGAGAATGATGGCGTGGTTGGAATTGCAGATGTTGATACTAGAGCCTTAGTGCGTCATGTGCGTAACAAAGGAGCTATGAATGCCATTATTTCAAGTGAAGATTTAAATATTGATAGCCTAAAAGCCAAATTAGCAAAAGTACCTTCTATGGAAGGGTTGGAATTGTCATCTGAGGTAAGTACTAAAACACCTTATATCGTTGGAGATGACAACGCAGCAAAAAAAGTTTCGCTTTTGGATTTGGGTGTGAAAAAGAATATCGTAAGATGTTTAGTTGAAAGAGGATGTCAAGTAAAAGTGTTTCCCTCTACTGCTACTTTGGAAGATTTAAAATCGTTTAACCCTGATGGAATTATGTTGTCAAATGGACCAGGTGATCCAGCAGCAATGCCAAACGTTAGAGAAAATATCAAAGAAATGGTTGAAAGTGATTTACCAATTTTTGGAATTTGTCTCGGTCATCAGTTGTTGGCGTTAAGTCAAGGCTTAACAACGGAAAAGATGCATAATGGTCATCGAGGAATTAACCATCCAATTAAAAACTTGATTACGGGTAAAGGTGAGGTTACTTCACAAAATCACGGTTTCGTGGTTTCAAAAGAGTCTGTAGAAAAAAGTGAAAATGTTGAGCTAACACATATTCATTTAAATGATGAGTCGGTTGCAGGTATTCGCTTAAAAGGGAAAAAAGTGTTTTCTGTTCAATATCATCCCGAAGCTTCTGCTGGTCCACACGACTCTAGATATTTATTCGACCAATTTGTGAAAAATATGAATTAATTCGCCTTTAAGGATTGGGCAAACTAAAATAAACTGACTATGACTTATATCGCAAAAGTAATTGCAAGACAAATTTTAGATTCAAGAGGAAACCCAACCGTAGAGGTTGATGTTTATTCTTCGAATGGTGTTATGGGAAGAGCTGCTGTTCCTTCAGGTGCATCAACAGGAATTCATGAGGCAGTAGAGTTGAGAGATGGTGATGAAGGCTTTTACCTTGGTAAAGGGGTGATGAAAGCTGTAAATAATGTAAACACAGTGTTAAACGAGGCGCTTGAAGGGCAATATTTATTTGATCAAGCTGCACTTGATAATTATATGCGTTCAATTGATGGGACTGTGAATAAGAGCAAGTTGGGTGCGAATGCTATTTTGGGTGTTTCGATGGCCATTGCAAAGGCAGCGGCTCAAGAAACAGGAATGCCTTTATACCGATATATTGGTGGTGTTGGAGCCAACACATTGCCTGTTCCGATGATGAACATATTAAATGGTGGATCTCATGCGGATAATAAAATCGATATCCAGGAATTTATGGTGATGCCATTTGGTGCAAAATCATTTAGTCAAGGACTACAGATTGGAACTGAAATATTTCACACATTAAAGGCCGTTTTAAAAGATAAAGGACATAGCACAAATGTTGGAGACGAAGGCGGTTTTGCACCGAATTTAGGTTCGAACGAAGAAGCAATTGAAGTTGTATTAGAGGCAATTTCTAAAGCGGGATATCGCCCGGGTGAGGATGTGTATATAGCCTTAGATGCCGCATCTTCTGAATTTTACAAAGATGGTCAATACAAGTTTGATTCGACTGGAGACGTGAGGACTTCAGGAGAAATGGTTGACTTCTGGAAAGAATGGACCAGTAAATACCCAATTGTGTCAATCGAAGATGGTTTGGCAGAAGACGATTGGGATGGCTGGAAAGCACTGACGGATGCGATTGGCGATAAAGTCCAAATAGTGGGCGATGATTTATTTGTAACCAATACACAGCGATTGGGACAAGGAATTCAAAATGGAATTGCCAATTCAATTTTGGTTAAAGTAAATCAAATTGGAACTTTATCAGAAACTATTGATGCCGTTAATTTAGCAACAAAAAACAGCTATACATCTGTAATGAGTCACCGAAGTGGAGAAACAGCAGATAGTACTATTGCGGATTTGGCTGTGGCTTTAAATACAGGACAAATTAAAACAGGTTCAGCCTCACGATCTGACCGGATTGCTAAATACAATCAGCTATTAAGAATTGAGGAAGAACTAGGAGCCATGGCTTATTATCCAGGTAAAAATTTCAAATTCTTATAGCAAAACTTTTGCTTAAAATTTATTAGATCCCGTTAAGTAATTATTAACGGGATTTTTTTATACCCTTTTTATGGTATTCACCATCAAGTTTAACAAAACATAATTGGTAACGCTAAATTAACATCAGGGAATTATTTATATTTGTTCTAAATAAAAAGTGAATGCGTTTAAGTGATTTAAAGAGTAATGAATTTGGTGTAATCAAAGAAGTTTTGGAACATCATTTATCAGCTAAATTAATTGAATTCGGAGTGATTCCTGGAGCGCAATTCGCTATCTTAAATAAAGCGCCGTTTAAAGGACCGATTTTTATTGAAATCGATAATAATCGAATCGCCTTAAGGAGAAAAGAAGCGGCTTTTATCATTGTAGAATGATTAAACAAGAACCCTTGAAAATAGCATTAGTTGGAAATCCCAACTTAGGTAAGACTACCCTTTTTAATAAACTTTGTGGCTTAAAACAACATACTGGGAATTATCCGGGTGTTACGGTCGACAAAAAAAAGGGAGAGTTTATTCGATCGAATAAAAAATATGTTGTAACTGATTTACCGGGTATTAATTCGCTTTATCCTACGTCTAAAGATGAAGAGTTGGTGGTGAAATACCTTATGAATCAACAATCAAATGATTTTCCGGATAAGATAGTCTTAATGCTTTCCGCTCTTAACTTAAAACGAAATTTATATCTCTATGAGCAAATAAGGGATTTAAATATTCCTATGGTTGTTGCTGTTAATATGGTGGATGTTGGCGCCAAAAGAGGGGTGTTTGTTGATATCGAACAATTGAAAGCAAAATTAGATGTTCCAGTTGTTCAAATTAGTGCTAAATCGGGAGAGGGTTTCGATGAGTTGTTTTCTTATCTCAATCAACCCTTGAAAATAAGCGAACGTCCTCAATTGTATATTCAACAGGAAGATCAAGAGTACTTAAAAAAGTTCGCTGATGTTAGAGCGGAAAAAAATTTATACATTAATTTTTTACGATTAACAGATGTTTCATTAGAAGCTGATAAGTCTCATAAAGATGCATTTATAGAAGGAAATAATCTCAATGTTCGGTCGTGGAAGAAAAATGCATCCATTTTACGCTATAAACACATTAAATCATATTTGAATGATGTTTTAACGATTGATAAAGCTAAAGCAACCGATTTTACATCACGTATTGATCGTATTTTATTACATCCTGTTTTTGGATATTTAATTTTCTTAGCAATTATCTTTTTAATTTTTCAATCTATTTTTTGGATAGCAGACTATCCAATGGGATGGATTGAAAGCCTATTTGAACAAATTCAAGTTTCGCTTACAGCGTTACTACCTGAAGGTTATTTGTCAAGATTGGTAACCGAAGGTTTGGTTCCCGGTATTGGAGGTGTGGTCATTTTTATACCACAAATATCAATTTTGTTTTTCTTTTTCTCGATCCTAGAAGAAAGTGGTTATATGTCAAGAATTGTATACCTCACTGATCGACTGATGCAGGGATTTGGAATGAGTGGAAAAAGTATTGTCCCATTAATATCCGGAATGGCTTGTGCTATTCCTGCTATAATGTCCGCACGTACCATTGAAAATAGTCGGGAACGTTTAATTACAATACTTGTTACACCACTGTTAACCTGTTCGGCCCGAATACCAGTTTATGTTTTACTGATTGCGCTAATCGTTCCGGATAAGGATATTGGCATATTTAATCAACAGGGACTAGCCTTAATGGCGATGTATTTATTGGGTGTTTTAATGACATTTATTGTCGCATTCATTCTAAAAAATATCATGAAGCCTACTTATAAAAGCTACCTTTTAATGGAGATGCCTGAATATTTAACTCCTGGTATTAAAAATGTACTCATAAGTATGTGGACCAATGTTAAATCATTTATTTGGAATGCTGGTAAGATTATAGTTGCAACAACAATTGTTTTATTTGTGTTAGTTACAAATGGAGGAGAAGATTTTAAAAATGCTGAATCTATAGTTACTGAAAATTACCCGGAACTGTCAGAGGAAGAGCTTGAAAATAAAATTGCGTCATACGAGCAAGAAAATTCTTATTTAGGAACAATTGGCAAAGCAATTGAACCAGCTATTGCACCTTTAGGATACGATTGGAAGATTGGGATCGCACTTATTTCTTCTTTGGCAGCACGTGAAGTTTTTGTTGGAACGATATCAGTTATTTATTCAGTAGGATCCGAAGAAATTTTACCAATTAGAGATCGTTTGAAAGCAGAAATTAATCCAAAAACAGGTTTACCGGCATTTAGTTTTGCAACTTGTATTTCACTGTTATTGTTCTATGCTTTTTCTTTACAATGTATGAGCACAGTAGCAGTGACTTATAAAGAAACCAAATCGTTAAAATGGACCTTGCTTCAATTTGGTTATATGACGTTATTAGCTTATTTTATGGCATTAATAGCCTTTCAGTTATTAAAATAGAATTTTAGCATATGACGCAAGAAATAATTGTTTATTTGCTTTTTTTCGGTGCAACAACCTTCTTAGGATTGCGAATGTATAAGAAGTATTTCAAAAAGAAATTAGTTGGTAATTCTGAAAAGTCTTGTGGAAGTGATGATTGTGGTTGTGGCTAGATTTTACCTTAACATCAGCCATAAAACACTTATTCCTAAACCGATACTAACAGCAATATTTAGTAGTGCAATCCAATAAAACCCTTCCTGAAACAATTTGAAAGTCTCAATACTAAACGTAGAGAAAGTAGAAAAACCCCCACAGAAACCAATAACCACAAGGTATTTTAACCAATCATTTTCTAAAAGTCTTTCTTTGAAAAAATAGAGTGTTAATCCCAAGATAAAACATGCTAATGTGTTGGCAATGAATGTGCCTACGGGAAATTTTGAATGTTCAAATAAGTTGAGTGCTAATTTCCCAACTCCATGACGACTTACACTTCCAAGCCCTCCACCTAAAAACACGAATAGAAACGCCGTTAAATCACTCATTATTTTTCCATTTAAAAAGGTTGACTCTTAGTGAGATCCAGTATAAGAAAGCTCCGATACTTCCTCCTAAAATCATACCTCCAATGATATCAGCAGGATAATGAACCCCTAAATAAATACGTGTGTAGGATACAAGAAGCATCCAAATAAAAATGAATACCCAGTACTTTGAGAATTGACGTAAATGTAAAAATGTAAAAACTGCCAAGGAAGCAGTGTTGGTAGCATGAGAAGAAACGAAACTAAATAATCCTCCTCTATATTCTTCACCATTAGGTTTAATAACGGTTTGTACTAATTCTCCAATCTCACCATTGTGTGTGGGACGGTACCTTTGGAAAACCTCTTTAAACAATTCCACTGAAATTCGGTCAGATAGAAGTATGCAAAATCCAAGTCCTAATAGAATCATTAACATAAAAGGCCAGCCTTTTTTTTTGTAAGAATAGAATAGAATATAGGCAAATACAGGAATCATTAAGCCTATCGAACTAAAATACCACATGACAGGGTCGAGCCAATCAGCACGTAAGCTGTTCAAGTATAAAAATAGGGATTGATCTATTCCTTCTAATTTCTCTAGCATAAAGGCGAATTTAAGAAATTTATGGGTTTATGGAATGAAAGAAAGTTAAGCATCTCTAAAATAAAATGAACCGGGAGAAGCATTAATTGTATGAATTAAAAACTTGAATTATGATTTCAATTCCATCGCCATGTAATGAAGATTTTAACAAAATGACGCCAACTGAAAGAGGAGCATTTTGTGCAAAATGTAAAATCGATACTTACGATTTTCGAAAAATGTCGAATGCAGCGGTCAATAAAATTCTTTTGAACAGTAAAGGAAAACACATTTGTGGTCAATTTAAAACGGCTCAGCTAAATCAGCTTAATCGTGAGTTTGTTCAATGGAAATCAAACCGTAAAAAAACATTTAGATCTAAGTTTTTATTTGCTTTAATTTTGGTTTTTGGAATAGGTTTATTCAGTTGTGCAAATGAGTCTGATCGTCAAATTATAGAAAGTTTTACCATTCAATTGGCAAAAGGGCCGAGTGAACGACCGCAATATATTAATTCGATTCATGACAGAGAAGAATTTGATCTTATTGATTTTGTAGACATTCCCGTTTTGGGAAAAACTGAATTAGCCGGAGAGGTGGAGTGCATAGCTGAAGAAAGTGAGTTGCTTGGAGACACAGTTATTCTGACAGAATCGTTAATTGGCCCATCAGAATTGGGAGGTGTACCACAGATGATCTTGTCAGGGGCTTTAGTAGTTGAGCAACCTACATATATGGCCTATTTGGAGGATACTTTGAAAGAGGAACCGAACACTGAAGAACCTATAATGGAAATTGATCTTAAAGTTTTTCCAAATCCTGTAGAAAGTATAACGAATGTAGTTTTTGAAATTGTGAATCGAGGGTATTATCAAGTTCAAGTTTATGATATGAATGGTCGCCAAATTCAAACTTTGTTCGAAGGGATGCTAGACAGTGGTGAGCATAATTTTGAACTTGATTTAAGCGAAAATGAATCAGGCTTATACCTGGTAAGGGTAATTTCATCGTATTCAGAGCAAACGATTAAAGTTCAAAAAGTTAATCAATAGGTCATAGAAAGGTTGAATTTTTAAATAAATAATTATTTTTGAAGTTCACCTACTTATTATTAATGAAGCGGTTATTTCTTTTTTGTATTCTGGCCGTAGGCTACAATGCTATTTCTCAAAATTTAAAAGTATCAGAAGAGATATTGGACGAATTAAAAACTGTTACACTCCACACAGAACTTGATACATTTACGTTACAAGTAAAATATCCTAAGGATTATAATCCTGAGAAATCGTACAATGTGTTTTTGGGATTATCTGGAGGAAATCAGTCGTTAAAAGTGGTCAATTATTGTTATGCTGCTTGGTTTAGATCTGGGTATTTTAACGATTATTTCACGATTATGCCAGTTGTTGATCGTGATACCATCAATTTTAAGAGTTTTACGAATGAGGAGGTAAAAGATCTTTTAAATGGTATTTCAAAAGAGTTTAATACAAAACCAAATTGGTTGATTGCAGGTACTTCGAATGGGGGGGAAGCCGCCTTAAATTTTGTTGAAGTTGATCCATATCGTTTTGCAGGTGTCATTGTAGCGCCTGGTAAATTAGGTGATAAAATCATTCCTACAGAGACTTGGCAGCATTTAAAAGTCATATTTGCCTACGGGGAAAAGGACGATAAAGAATGGTACGCGTCAGCTAAGGAAGATGTAAAAAGATTAAAAAAGAAAGTAAAAGAAGTTCATCTCATTAAAATGGAGGGGCAGGGTCATATCTTAACGATTGCTTATAACGCGGATAAACTATACGACCCATACTTTTTGAAAAAATAAAGTGTTATTTTACCCTACGTATCTGTTTAAAACTGATGTGTACTTTCTTTTCAATGGCTCTTATTTGTTTTAGTTCCTTTGAATTAATGAGGCTGATTGAAATACCTGATTTTCCACCTCTTCCTGTTCTTCCACTTCTGTGCGTATAATATTCGTCTGAGCTTGGTAGTTCATAATGTACAACAAAAGCGAGGTTATCAATATCAATTCCTCGTGCAGCAATGTCAGTAGCAACTAGAACTTTTAAATGGTTTTTGGTGAAATTTCTAAGTGCTTTTTCACGTTCTTTTTGAAGAAGGTCTCCATGAATGGTATCCGTTTTTATGTTTTTTGCGATTAACTGTTTGACGAGGGTCTGAGCCGTTTTCTTTGTTTTGCAAAAAATTATACCTCTTTCTTTACCCGTTGCGGATAAGAATTGTAGTAGCACAGAAAGTTTTTCGCGATCATCACACAATAAAAATTGATGTTCAACATGTTTGTTTACCCCACTTTTACCTTTTATATCAATTTTAATTGCTTCAGCCGATAAATGGTTATTTACAATTTGTAAAATACCATGTGGCATGGTCGCTGAAAACAACCACCGTCTTGCCAATGGTGAAACATAATTGAGAGCGATATCTATTTCAGATTTAAACCCCATGCTCAGCATCTCATCTGCCTCATCCAAAATTATTGTTCGAACATTACTCAGATCTAATATTTTTCGTTTAATCAAATCATTCAAACGGCCTGGTGTCGCAACTAAAATATGAGTAGTACGTTTTAAGTTTTTAATTTGGTCTTCAATTTTTCCTCCCCCATAAACACATTCAGTAAAAATTTTATCAGTGTATTTTGTGAATTTAAAGATTTGTTTGGCAATTTGTTGGCCTAATTCTCTCGTTGGACATAAGATTAAACCTTGAATTGTTTTAGAGTTTGGATTAATTTTTTCAATCAATGGTAATGCGTAGGCAGCTGTCTTCCCAGTTCCGGTTTGCGCTTTAGCGACTAAATCTACTTCTTGCTTTAATAATATTGGAATGGCCTGTGCTTGGATTTCACTTGGAGTAATAATACCCATCTCGTTGATGCCTTTAATTAGATCTTTTCGAATGCCAAGTGACTTAAAGTTTTCCATGATTTAGATTTTGTTCAAAAATAGTGAAATGCAAGAAAGATTGGATTATTTAGAATTGACTTCTCGTAATTTTCGGAATAAAGAGCACCATAACGAAATATTTTGTCCGTCCGTCGAAGGTTAAAACTACGTATTTATACTTATGTTAACTTTGAGAGAGAATTAAAAGCTATCCGATTTTATAAATAGTTTTGCATGAAAAATAAAAATGACGAAATGGAATTAGACGGAAGACTTTTAAATCATGTCAAAGTTGGGGCGTATGTAGAAGTGGTTAAAAAGGCTGACCAAGCTACAGGAACTCTAACAGATGGTGTTGTAAAAAGGATTTTAACGAATTCAAGAAAACACCCTCATGGAATAAAAGTAATGCTTGATACTGGAGAGGTTGGAAGGGTTAAAATTATTCATGACGAAAATTGAAAAAACAGCCATTTAATGAAAATCGCAAGGAATGAAAACTTTATTGAGTCTCCTATTTTTGATTCACTGCGGAATAGGTTTTTCACAGGATCAAGACCCCTATTTGTGGGTGAATCAGATTTATAATCCAAATCTGCTTGCTGAGCATAGCATGTTTGAATATCAAAACTTAAATGGAAATGTAGAATCGGTTAAAGTAAAACTTGATTTTATTGGGAATAGTCAATTTTCAGAGTATCGCTATGAGTATTATACTTTCGATCAAGCAGGTTTATTTAAAAAAATAGAGGTAATTGAGCCAGATGGCTCAGGTTTAATTCGACAATTTTATCATAAGGCAGAATCGACCTATGACCACGAAGATATTATTTACTTTTTGGAAGGAAATGCAATGGTAGATACTATACGTGGTAGAACAATGACGACTACAATTTTACAAAACGAACCAGATTCAGTCGGTTACAGCTCATTGGGCGAGGTTGTTTATGCGTCTTTTGATGAACAAAAAGTATACAGCAAATACGATCGGAAAGGTCGTAAAATTAGAGATTATGTAACCGGAACTGCGAAGGAGGAATCTCACTTAATTACATATCATTATAAACGTAATCGTGTCGTTAAGCGTGTTAAATTTATGGACCATCGAATTCGAATTAAAACGACTTACTGGTTGGATGTAAAAGGGAATTGGTACAAAGCTGAATTATCTCATTCATCTCGTCCTACAAAAGCTATTGTGGAGCGCGAAATAGTATATTTTTAGTCTTTATTTGGAAAGGATTAAGACATGAAATTTACGATCTATTTCTTCTCCAGCATTTGATTTTACTTTTTCGTTATAAGTGTTTATGCGATAACTCTCAAAATGAGAATCATCGCATAAACGCTTAATTTTTTGCTCAGGGTATAATGTAAATCCATGTGCGGTAAAAGGAAGGTTTTTCATTGTGTCGGCATTTACATATCCTATTGCACATTGACCACCTGGTTTAAGAACTCTATATATTTCATTCAACAATTCGATTGGTTTTTCCCAAAAGTAAATTGTGTTCACGGTAACAACTTTATCAAAATTATTATTTGAAACCGGAATGATTTTTCCGTCATATAATTCAAATCGAGCTTTACCTTCATTAATTTCTTTTGCATTTGATTCTTTTGCAAGTTCATGCATGCTCTTAGAAATTTCAATTCCTTGATAGGTTGTAATATTATAGATCTTGATTAATTCAGAGAGGTGTTTCCCACTTCCATGGCCAATTTCTAATAAAGCATCATTGCGTTTAGGTTCCAAAATCTCATAACAGGTTACTGTCATGTTCTGGTTGGTTTCATGCATTTTGTCAGCAACAATAAGGCCGTTATCTCCTTTTGGGTGCGACAATTGACTCGCAAGCTCTTTAAGTTCTTCCTGATTTAAATTCATGTGGTTAAATTACTTAAAACAACTGGAATAGCATAACACCGCTCATTACAATCATTAAACCATCTTCAATAATTGTAATGTTACTCATTGGTAAATCAAAAACGGCTCCTAAACACGCACATTGAATCTTTTTTTTGTTCGCAACGGTCTCAATTGCGCCAATAATACTAATAGACATCACAATAAATGTAATGAGATGGATATAAAATGGCCATAAGTTTAACAAGAATGCAATTCCTAATCCTAGTTCTGTAAATGCATAGATATAGCCCCATGCTTTAAATCGTTTTGCCACCACATCATACATTTGATAGCTCATTGCGAAGTCTTTTAAATTGAGCATTTTAAAGAATGAGAAGGTAATAAAAAAACCAGCCATGAAATGCCGCATCCAGTCGGCTAAATTAAAGTCTCCACTGCTGAATTGAAGTAAAAATGTTATACCCGTGATATAGAAGAATATCATAAGGACTGGTTTATAGGTTTGAAACCAGGTTTTTTTCGCCTCACTTTGGTCTATGAATCTGTTAGTAATCGTGTATTTTTCGGGTAAAACTGATTTAAACTGGTTAAGAGGGATATGGTTTTCCATTGTAATGGTAACCAAGTTTTCATCTTTTTTTGCATTAACTTTTACAACACCTTCGACTGATGTTAAGGCGTTTTCAACTTTTGATTCGCAACTTCCACAGGTCATGCCTGTTACTGTATATTGATGTGTCATTGTTTTTTATTAACAAAGATACATGCTAATCAAATCGACTTACTTACATAATTATGGATAAAAATTGTAAGATTTAAAGGTGTTCAATTTTTTGACGCTGATCAATTGGTAGCTTTCGAAATTGCGAAGGCGTGAAACCTGTTATTTTTTTAAATTGATTAGTAAGGTAAGCATTGCTGCTATAGCCTAATTGATCTGCAATTTCTTCTAGGTTTAGTTCTTGGTATGTTAAAAGTTCTTTTACGCGTTCAACTTTTTGTAAGATATAATACTTTTCAATTGTTATGCCTTCAGAATTTGAAAAAAGTTTACTTAAATAACTATATTCCTGTCCTAATTTTTGCGCAATGTGAGTTGATAAATTCACTTTCAAATTGGTCTTATTGTAATGAACCAATTCTATGATTTTTGTTTTTATTTCATTGATAAGTTTAGAATCTTTGTTCTCAATTATTTCAAAACCTATGGCCGTTAATTTTTCATTGATGGAATCAATTTGTTGCTGGGTAATAGAATGCTTGGTAACAACTCTGCCAAGTTGAATGGATTTTATTTCAACATCTGCTTGCTGAAGTATATTTTTTACGGCCATAATACATCGGTCGCATACCATATTTTTTATTTGTAATTCCATTACTTGACAAAATTACAGAATTTAAAAGTATAAAGTGGTATCCAATATTGAATTGTCTAACAACTAAAAATCCCCTCCGGGTTGCGAATAGAGGGGATTTATTACTGCTGGAATAATCAATTTGAGGTTATTGAATACTTAAAGCAGTGAAGAAGATAGCTGCGGTGATGACCAGTAGAATTATATATTGTTTATCATCTGATTTAATGTGCTTTTTCAATGCATCAATTTTGGTGAGAGAAGTATTGACATTTATTATTGGATGGATACTCTCTGCAAGTTCAGCGAAGAAGTTTTTGCTTTGTATTCGAATTAAATCACAGGCTCCGGCATCAACAATTTTTAATGCGTTGGATATTGAGTTTTCCCAAGAAAGTGCAATCCAATTAAATTTTTTTGGATTCGTACGTTCAAGGAATTTTTTAACGGAATTTTGATCTGTTTCTGAGATTAAAAGAGATTCATCATTCAATTCATTTAGATCTAATTCGCTTATTGATGCGTAATCAGCCACAGCAACACTAAATTTATCTTCGATAAACTCTTTTGTAAATTGGCGCAAATAATTGTCCTCTACTACTAATAAAATTGGGTTATGCGTTTTCATTTTTTATACGTTTTTTTAATAGGTGATTGCTGAGTAGGGTCTTGTTAAGTTTTTCTTGTTGCGAATGCATTTTTTGATGTCTCCGAATTTGCATTTTCCGAATTGCTATTGTTATTGCAGCGATTGTTAATGAAGTTGACATCATCAAACTCTTAAGTAATGACATTTCCCAATGATAGGTGAGAAGACTAAAACTTAAGATGATTATTCCGATTGTTGAAAAGGTGAAACTTATCTTTTTCGCATTGAGTCCCGCAATAGAGAGAATGTGATGTAAGTGAGTCCTATCAGCTTTAAATGGACTTGTCTTGTTAATGATTCTCCACATCATCACGCGAAAAGTGTCCATTGCAGGAAGTAGTAGCAGAGGGACAAGCGCGTAATTAATAGTTGGATAACTGGTTCCGCTTTCGTTTACCAAGCGCAAGGTGATATAAGCAAGCGAAAAGCCCATGGTAAGGGAACCAGTATCTCCCATAAATACTTTTGCTGGTTCAAAATTGAAATATAGAAATACTAATAAACTACCCAAGAGTAAGGTCGCCATTACAGCCAATTCTGAACTTCCAACAAAAAGTGAGGCTCCAATACTTACAATAAAAAATGTACTTCCGTATAATCCAGCAAGTCCATCTGAACCGTCAATTAAATTAACGGAATTTATAATTCCAACCATGAATACCACTGATAACACGTCGTTTAATGCAGAACTTTGTTGCGTGATTTCAGCAATAAATTCGTAGGGGCCATTTAAATAAATGATTAGCGTAGAAAAAGCGATTTGCAAACCAAATTTAAAAATTGCAGAAAGATTTTTTAAATCATCAACTAATCCTAAAATTGAAAATCCTAAGAAGACCAGTAGAACGATTAGATTTGTTGGATTTGGGTTGGTGATGTAAAATGCAAGCATAGGAATAATGAAAATAATTCCCCCTGCAGTAGGCGTAGGAATTTTGTGCTGCTTTCTTCCTTCAGGGTTGTCTAGTAATCCTTTTTTATGAAAGAAGATGATATGCTGTTTTAAAGCAAAAAATGACAGTAAAATCACAACGGGAAACGTAAAGTAAAAAGTCAGGTTATCCATAGCTAATCGTTGAGGTGGTTGAAATTGTAATTTTGTCTTAGTAAATGGGGATACTTAGCAGTAATCCATTTTTCATCCGCAAGATTTTTCTCATAATTTTTGTAGTTAGCTTTAAACCCTGCGATTTGTGTGAGGTACACCAATGAGCGGTATCGATTCGCAATTTTTTTCCAGGTATACTCTTGTTGTGCAATTTTGTATAATTCTTCAGCGGTTGTAGTGAGTTCTTTTCTTGTCAGTTGATTTACTTTTTGAATTAATTCTTGCTCATTTTTAAAGAAAATGGCTTTATTGTGAGTTGTAGCCCTGTTAAACGATACATCAAAGGACAGAATCGGTAATTTTAAAAACATGGCTTCTACTAAAGAAGGATTCGTTCCTCCCGCACTGTGGCCATGTATATAATATGTACAATTTCCTCGAAGCACGTTGAGTTGAGTTTGATCATAAATTGGATCAAGAAGATGCATATGCATGAATTTATTGTAGGTTGCTTGAAGTTCTGTCCCATAATCGGAAGACTTCCAGTTGCCGACAATAACAAGTTGCTGATTTGGTAATTGTGTGTATGCTTTTAGTATCAGGTCGATATTATTCTCGGGTTCAATACGTGCAACTTTGAAGGCGTAGGGTAATTTTAAGAATGGATATTTATTAAAGTCTGAAGCTTGAATTTTTGTGTTTATACAATGATCGGCTCCGTATGCAATCATATGGCTTATTGATCCATATTTGATTGCTGTATATCTTTTGATGGATAAATTGTCGGTAATATCTGCGTGTGAATAACGGACGGCAAGTCGTTCTGAGATTTGAAGGAATTTTTTAACGGGTTTTGACCATTTATCTCGTCTCCATTCCAAACCGTCTATGTTCACAATAATTTTTGCTCGTGAAATGAGGCGGATAAAAGGAATAAATAAACCACCCGATACACCTAAAACAATTAAGGTATCAGCGTATCGGATGGCATGTAGCATTGATAGAAAATCATATAATATACTTGAAATGCCATTGGCAGAAAGTCTTAAATAATGTATTCTAGCACCTTTCCAATATTGAGGTCGTTCATTTTTAGGATAGATTTTTTTACTTGCATAAACGTGAACATCAAATTCATTATTCAATTTTTCAACTAAATTGTGTGCAAGCGTTTCAAAACCACCGTACTTAGCAGGTACTCCTGCTGTTCCAATTAATGCTATTTTTTTTTGTTTTGGCATGACCACTTGAGTTCCAAATTTGTGCCAAACCTCTTAAACACCCTATTTTTGGGAGTTTTTACTTTTATTTGTAAGTTGAAGTTGTCGCAATTTGAACTAATTCTTCCCGTTTTGGGAAAAAAGTTTAGCGATTAGTTTTCGCCATTTTAAATTAAAATGTTCAAGGGTAAAATTTTCTTCAAAACGATCTCTTGCGTTATATCCCAGGTCTTTAGCTTCGTAGCGATTTTGAATGCAAAATTCAATGGCATCAGCAAACTTTTGAGGGTCATCTGGTGGAATAATTAAACCGGATTCACCATTAATAACAGCTTCTTTGGCTCCACCAGTATCTGTCGTAATGATTGTTTTTCCAATTGACATTGCCTCTAAAACGGTTGTCGGAAAAGGATCTTTCATTTGCGAAGGAATTAGGCAAACATCAGCCGAAGAAATAAGTGGAGTTATGTTTTCAGTAAAACCGATAAGAGATATAAATTCTTCCAGTTCATATGATTTTATTTTTGCTTTTAAATCATAAAGTAAGTCATCTCGACCAGCAGCCGTTCCTCCTACGAGGTTGAAATGTGCTAATTCCAGGGTGTTAGGGTTAATTTTTTTGAGAGCTTCTATCAAATACCATTGCCCTTTTTCAGGTTTAATCCTACCAAATAAAAAAAACTCCACTTGCATATTAGGGAGTTGAATTTCTCGATCTATCGGATCAATACCATTTCTTAGTACAATAATTTTGTCTGCGTCTTTTGTGTAATTCAGCAGGTTCTGCTTTACTGCATCAGAAACACATACAACACGATCTGCATACTTTGAAGCCAGCTTGGCAGTTACTTTAGCGACAATTTTAGGGTGTTCAAGAATTTCGTGTACATGAACAATTACCTTGTATTTGTTTCGATTTAATAAGGGAAGACACAATGAGCATGCTAAAGTGTTGACATAAACGAGATCAAAGTTCTTATTTTTGTGTTCTGACTTAAAATAGGATTTAAATTTGCGGTAATATTTAAGTGCCGTCTTAATTCCGGTCAGTGAAAACATCGAACGTTGAATTACCGGCATGAAATCAACAATTTTCACGTCTGCATTTGGAAGATTTTTATGTATGAATTCAATCAACGGACCTTCTTTAGGTAGGTATATCGTAATATTACCTTCGCGCATCGCATTTGCAGCATTAACCATAATGCGATCAGCACCGTAAAGTTCGGTGCTAGGATGGAAGATGGCAATATTTTTCATGTAGTTCTTGTTCT
The DNA here is from genome assembly GCF_001661595.2 of Crocinitomix algicola. GTDB lineage: Bacteria > Bacteroidota > Bacteroidia > Flavobacteriales_D > Crocinitomicaceae > Crocinitomix > Crocinitomix algicola. Next base: position 68,525 of record NZ_LYPF02000018.1, on the reverse strand, counting down.
TTTAATTAGTAGGGATTCGTGCTTTTTGAGAGAGGCAGCATCATAAGCCTCATTTATTACATTTGATTTGTAGGACCAATTGAATTTTTCTTTGGCGTATTCAACCCCGGCTCTAGACATCTCTTCTCTTTTACCAGGATTTTGATAAAGCTCATTTAAGGCATTTGCAAAATTGTGAACGGCTTCATAGTAGGTAGTAGGATCAATTTTAATAGCGTTAGAATTATCACATAATTCTCCAGGCCCCTCATTATTAAAGCATATAACAGGCACACCATACCCCAGTGCTTCAGGAACAACCATTCCAGCACCTTCATGTGAGCCAAAAATAAAAGCAGATGAATCATGGTAAATGGAAGGCATTTCTTTGTGATCGACCCATTTTATGATTTTGACAGCACTGCTTAATCCTTCAGTTTGAATAAGAGCTTTGATTAAATTTGTTTCTTCCCCTTTTCCAACTAATGTTAATTTGACTTTGCGTTGATCAGATTTTTCAAGTTGGTGATAAAAAGTAGCGAATGCTTTTATTGTTAAATCGAAACCTTTCATATAGGTAAACCGTCCCACAGAAAGTACGTTAAAATAATTGTTATGCAAAACGGGTGGACTAGCGACATTATTGGTGGCTACCGCGGGTAAAATAATGATTTTTTTAGGGTTAGCTCTCACTGAATCATTGATTTTTGAGTTAATAACAAAGATTCGTTTTGCCGTCCATTTCGATATATAATAGAAAGGATCAAGGTTCCTCATGAGAAACTTAACCGAATTGTATAACCGATCTTTCCAAAACGTTTTAGTACTGTAGAATCTTTTAATAAAAGGCTTAGGAACCTTACGGTGATGTCCAATAGGACCCCACATTACAGGTTTTCCAAATACCCATAAAAATTGAGGATGACTATCACTGTGAAAGTTCAAGGCGTGAGCAATATCGAATTGAATTTTATTCGCTCGAATGAAGAAAGGTATAAACATTTGCCATAAATAGTAATAAAGCACATAACCTCTTTCTCCAATTTTTTTCTTCCAAAACATAGCCCATTTTGGCAAGTCGTAATAATAGAAAGTCAGATTTTTTAGGGCAGCTAGATTTGGATTTTCACGGTAAAATCGGTCAATTTCTGGTTGATTATTTTTACGTGTGATAACGCTAATATTATTCCTTTTTGCTAATTCTAATGGAATATTCCAACCAGTTCCATCCTCCGAACCTTTATATGGATTAACAGCATAGGCTGTAATTAATATATGCCGATTATGTGTACTCATAGTATAATTTTTAATCGTTGCATAATATTGTTCACCGTTTCATCCAAATAATCATTTTTAATTTGGATGTATTCTGAATTTGATTGCTGAGCCTGTAGTTCATTAAACAATTGCGCATAATTGGTGTTCAATTGAATGATATCCTCCGCTTTTAACTCTTTTTTTCGTGATAAAATAACTTGAGGAGTATTGTACAAATAGAAATTGAATTTTGGTTTATGTACCAAGGCATAAAGTAGTTTAATGAATTTTCTGTTAAGTTGAATATTTGATCGTTTTGCGTCATTGATAAAATCGAAATAATATCGGTCATAAATAATGATTTTACCTCTTAAACGATACTTGAAGAACACGAATACCTGACCAAAAATATAATCCATATAATAGTAACCAAAACGCAATAAAGAACTTAAAAAACTTTTGTTTTTTCCCTGTCTCGGAAGCCTATTTGACGCCGCATTTTCGGCCTTTTCTTTAGTCCCATATTTGAGTGTGGAAATAATTGGTAAAATGCCCGGTCGATGTCTTAAAATGACAACTTCTTTTCGATAAGTTTTGGTTAACTCTGTTTGAATTTTAGTCAAAACAGTTGTCTTTCCTGCTCCGTCGACACCTGAAAATGTGATAACTTTTCCATAATCAGTCAACATTCTTTTAAGGGTGAAGCTTAAATACCTAAAACGTCTTATTAAAAGTCCAAAAGAACTGTTGGATTGCTTCACTTGTTTTTGGAGTAATGTTCGGTCAGATTCTTTCAACAGAAAATAGAAATCGAGCTGTGAATAATTTAAACCAGTTTTTGCATTTATTTTAGTGAGGAGTGTCTCTTTTTCTTCTTCAGAATTTAAGCGGTCGCGAAGATAATTTTTATACTTAGTTGGGATGTTTTGGCCATTTAAATTGTAAAAATAAATGAGGTACAGAAAATCAAAATATAAAGTTGGTCTGTTGACATTGTTTACTGGTTCGGCAGAGGCAATATAATCTTCAATCTTAATAAATTTCACTCCTTTCCGAGATAATTCATGAATGAGATCTATCGATAAGAAAGAACCATTTTTAAAAAATAATTTTATCGTATGCATATGTGCGTCCTGAAACACTTTTGTCATTTCAACATACGGATGTGTTTTACAGAATTTAATCACTAACTCGATATCCTTTTTTGCGATAATCAAGTCTAAATCGCTGGTTTCAGGAATTTCAGTAAATTGTTTATGTAAAAATTTAATCGCAGCATAGGATTTGGCTTGTAGTACCCCCTCTATTTGTTGTAGGAAAGCTCTTCGTTGATCCACTGTAGTTGTTTGAGGTAAAAAGTGGTCTAAAATGTTCATCCATAAAATACGTAACATCTCATGTTCGTGATGGACAATACGTTGTTTGTTAAAGAGTACAAGTTGCTCGCTAATTTTGTGTAATAAATAAATTTTTAAGTTTGTTTCAATGTTTACGCGATACTTATTTGTAATTGTAGTAAGAGGGGGACTAGCAAGCACTTTCTTAATTTTTTTTAAGGCGTGAAGACCGTCCGTATTTCGGTTGATAAATAATTCTTTGCTTAAAATAAAATGGAAAAGGTCATAGAACAAAGGACGTTCGTTTTCGGCCATTTCCCAATCAATAATTTGTGGTTTTTCTCCTAATATGATATTCCAAGGAGTAAAGTCGCCATGGGCAATAGAGGTGAAAAGGTATTGGTGCTTATCCAGGTTTTCATACACTAATTCAAGTTTTTTAATTAATGATAAATCAGTATCATTTCCGTTGTTTTTTAACCATTCTAAACGCTTGTTGATATCAAAAGCTGTTTTAGAAAGACTAAATTTTACGTGCTTTTGCTGCGCAAAATTGATTTGAATTAAACTTTCGATTAAAATGTTATCATTAATTTTTGAATTGGATGTTTTAAACAATGGGGAAGTGGCTAATGAGATTTCACTTTTTGTTTCCAAAATTGAAGGAACACTTAAATTTGTAAACTCAATTTGATTTACTTTTCTCAGTATATTTCTTTCTTTTTCAATTTGAATGTGGCTATTCTGTGATACTGCCAACTTTACAAAAGAAACGGGTTTGTTGTTTTCTACTAGTTGTATAACCGGTTTTCTGTAAACGCCAGGAACACCACAGAAAATTGAATAATTATCATAGCTAATTTCAGGTAAGTTATTCTCGAAATGCAGTTTGTTCCCCTGATTGTAAACCTTAAAAGAAGTACTGATTAAGTGTGACAAACGCATCCAATTTAATGCTTTAAAACCCGTTCGAATTACTTTTGCTCGAACACTGTCTGTGTTAAGAAAGTTAAGAATAGAATTGGACCGGTCTTCTGATTTTGTAATCCATTTAACATCTTTCGCTTTAGTAGAAAATACCTGAAAGCTATGAGCTTTAAATGATTGAATATTTTTAACAGAACCAAAGTCAAGAATGGCATCAAAATCATTCAACTTGAACTCTTTGAAAGTCGTTACCTCTTGCCCAAAATTTACAAAAACATTTTTTGCATTTTTCTTAAAATTTCCCTCTTCATCATAAATTACTTGACCTAAGGGATCAAAGATGATTAAATTGGTTTTTGTTCCCACCATAATTTTTGAAATTAAGGCGAGATCTGAAAATTTAATTTTTTGAGGACCGAACATAATTCTGTTTTTCAAACCATGCGTACAGAATTGTGCCAAAGATGTTAAAACGTTGTTTTTCAACGGTTTAAAATGTTTCATGCTTGCAGTTTTGTCTCAATATGGACTAGCTATTCCCATTTTGGGAATCCTTAAATCGTTTTTCAAATCGTTTAATTGACGCTTTTTCCAAACTTGTTAAGTGCGCACGTTTTTCGAAGACAAAAAGAAAGATTAAAAATTGCCAAAAAAGAATGCCATAGTTGGCGTCCCCAAAGATTCCAAACTCCGTAAAAGAGTTTATCATAACAGGAATAAATAGAGCAATGAAAAAGCTGGCATAGCTGTCACTTCTATTTTTAAAATAATTTTTGACCGTAAAGAAGACTTGCATGAGGCCTATAAATAAACCTACAAATCCCAGATTCATCAGTATCTGCATGAAAGTATTGTGAGTCATTTTACCGGGATAAGTATTTAATCCTTGAAAGTATTCGGTATAGTTTATACGCATAAACCCATAGCCAAAAAAGGGTTCCTTCACGATTCCTTCATTCAACAATGCAGTCCAAAAAGGTAAACGACCTGTCATCGAAAGTACTTCTTCAACACCTCCACCATCTTTAAAAATGATTGTTTTAATGGCGAATGGCGCGGCTAATACAGTGAGAACTATTAAGGAAATTTTCAATTTTTTATTCTCGGATTGTAAAACTAATATTCCAATTATTAAGAGAAATCCAATGAGCGAAGAACGACTAGAAGTAAGGACTAAAATCACTAAAGCGGCAATAATTGATAAGATGGGGTAAAGTTGAGTCTTGGCTGTTTTTTTTTCTAATAAAACATAAGCTAATGCACCATTTAAACTGGCAAGCATTCCTAATTCATTAGGGTTCATTATCCATCCACCCAAACGAATTTCTTCACCACCTCTCATTTCCCGATAAAAGAATTCGGGTAAGGCAAAAGATCCAACGATAAAAATAACTAAAATCGGAAAAGTTGCTTTTGTAAATACTTTGACCAAATCGATAAAATGATGGTCAAAATAATGGTTAATTGTATAGACTACTTTAAAATAGATATAAACAAAAACAAAACTTTCGAAAGTCATAAACCATTGAAGAGCTGAGTATTTTGGGTCAGTAGACCAAGTAAATGACGCGAAACCTAATCCTAAATACAAGAGATAAAGTAGAACGCTCATACTATTTCTTATTTGTAAGATGTTAATGCAGCCAAGTGCTTTTAGTTTCATTAACAGTAATAATATAACTCCTGTCATCCCCACACGACTGATCACTTTAAATATTTGGGTTATAATTTTAATGTCTGTAATCGAAAAATAACCAGCAATTTTAATGAACAAAATTAAGGTGAGTATCCACTCAATATTACGCAAAAAATATGGCTCCTTTTTAAGCATATAAATCTCCTAATTCTTCGGCAATTTTACGCCATGAAAAGACTTTGTCTATCATACAGAGCGCATTTTCAGATTTTTCTAAAAGTGTATGATTTTGTTTTTCCTGGTTGATGTCTATTATGTGTTCAGCCAAAGCCTTAGCATTGTAATTCGTTAAAATCCAGCCTGCATTGTTTGGCTCAACATAAGGGCGCATATTTGTACCTATCGATATAATCGAAGGTACTCCAACGGCAGCAGCTTCCAACACGACTCCAGGTAACCCTTCATTCCTAGAGACTAAGCAAAAAACATCAAGTTGCTCAAGACACTTATATTTTTCTTCTCCAAATTTAGCGCCTTTAAAATCTATAAACTCTGACAGTCCTAGTTCATCAGCTTTTGTCTTTAAATCAATTAATTCTCCACCTTCACCGATAATACTTAGTCGTATTTCGACGGTATCTTTTACAATTGCTAATGCTTCAAACAAAATGTCTAATCCTTTCGTATGAATATCAATTCGTCCTAGATAGCCAAGGTTTAAAGGCTCACCTTTTGTTTTTGGTGGAATTTTGTCTAATAATTTCTCTTGTCCATTTGGAATGAAAGCATATTTTTTTGGTTTAAAATATCGGTTTAAACCTTCCACTTCTGATTGACCTATTAGTTGAATTCCGTGTGCATTATTGACCAAAAAACGTTCAAAAAAAACGATGTATAATTTTTTACGAAGATTGGATTTTTCAAGAGCTTTAAGGTTGTAACCTCCGTGAGGAGTATGAATGTAAGGAATTCGATACTTTTTTAATAAACGCGCTACACTATAAAGTTGAGGAGTAAATGCACCATGCAGATGGAAGCAATGATTGGTTTTATTTTTAAGACTTTTAATGGCTTCTTTTAAAGAATAATCTAATTTAAATTTAAATCGATAGTCTAAAAAAGTATACGTTTTAAAGTTTCTAGTCGGATAATTATGTGTTGTATTAAATGTTATTCCCCAAAGTTCTGCATCAACTCCCATTTCAACTTGCGCTGAAATTAAACTATGAATGACCTTGTTAACACCATTCATACGATTTGGATTTGCTTTTCCAAGAGCTATATGAATAATTTTTTTTGTCATGTCTTTTTATACTTTAGTGTGATGAGGTAAGTTGAGATAGCAATGACTTGTAGGATCATTAACCCATAAACATAGCCCATGACTGAGAATTGTGAAATTAAGTAGTTAGAGCAAGTAAGAGAAAAGAGTAGACTCAATAAATAAGCAATTAAAATTCCTCCGTTGATTTCTAAAGTTTTGAGATAAATCTGCAATAACGTGCCAACAAAAATAAAGAGATAGAGGAGTGTAAACATTTGTAAAATAGCCGTAGAAGACTTTAACTCCAGGCCATATAAAAAAGTTAAAATTTCTTCATCGAACAACCACAAAAGACCTAAAAGTGATAATATAACGGCCCCCATTTTAAAAGAAATGGATTTAAAATAATGTTGAAAATGTTGCTTTGAATGCTGATGAAGAAGAAATGAGGCTTTTGGAGGAATAATATTCTCTAATGTAGCGAAGAAAATATGAAGAACTCCCATTAAATTTTGAATGAGTTTAACTGTACCTACCACTTTAGTTCCGGCTAAGGTCGAGAGACTGACCAGCAGAAAATTAGTAGAAGACCATTGTATAATATTTGTGAAGATTAAATGGCGCGAAAAAATCCAATTTTCTTTAAATGGTACACCAGTCGTGGAGGTTAATTCAAAATTACTTTTAATGAGAATATGAAATGCGATATTAGCGAAAAGTCCAATGAAGCCATACGCAATGAATATTGTGGAAAGATCTAATTGTCCAATTACACCTAGAACAAGAAGCGTTAAACAAATGCCTCCATAAGCGATTATATCAATTATTAATAGTGGGTTATTTTGGTGCTTTGCCAAAAAATACCTGCGATGCTGTTCATGCATTACAAATAAACTGATTGCTAGAGGCAAGCTAAAAATAAGGTCAATGTTAATCGGAAAGAAATTCATCGAGCGTAAAGCAACTAAACCAATCACTCCAAGTATAAACACAAGTACCGTTAGCCGATTTAAAAGGACTAAGTTCGTCTTAAAATAGCGCTCATTATCTTTTTTTTTATTACCAAGCACCAGAAAAGGCAATCCTATGAATGATGTAAGAATAGCTTGAACGAGAAAAAAATACAACCAGTACAGCGAAAATTCACCATAAGTTTTAACACCAGCGAAATGAGAAATCATTATGGCGATAATAAAATTAGAACCCGACACTATTCCCTGGTCAGCAAAAGACAAGGATTTATAGAAATATGTTTTTATTTGGGCTCTCATTATTATTATTTGGTACTGATGTATGTTTTGTAATAGTATTTGAACAATTTGAAAATTCCTTTGGGTCTTTTGTTATAATTTAATCGAGAACCATTAAACGTTCCTGAGAAATTAGTTGAACGATCAACTCCGTTTAAAAGAATATATAGTTCACAATTAGGGTTTTCTTCTTGTAAAAGGTCTACACTTTTTGTGTACTGCGCTTTTGAAACATTTGAACGAACGATATATAATCCTAGGTTAGCGTATTGCATGAGTACCTCGGCGTCCGGAGTAATAATAGAACCAGGTGTATCAATTAAAACGATATCAAATTTATTTTGAATTGCTTCAATCACTGATTTAAAGTTTTTATGCGCCAAAACAAAAGATGCATTTTCTGTATTCGGTTTAAAGCCTATTGTAATACTGTCTTTTCCTTCAAGATTGTTTTCTTGCAATAGCTCCTCAATAAAAAAATCTGATCTTTTATTGGAATGATGTACATTGAAGTCTAATACCGCTACTGTGTATCCCATTTTTTTAAAGCTGTCAGCTAACGCAGTAGTGAGGTAAGTTTTGCCTTCCTTTTTTACAGCAGATGTGATGAGAACGGTGCGTTGATTTTCTTTCGTTTTTGCAACTAAATTTGCGGCAATTTGAGGGAATTCAGTTTGACTTTTCCTTTTAACTGTTCCAATTACCGGAATTGAAGATAGTTTTTCAACATCAGCTTTTGTCATTATTTTTCCACTGACCGATTTTCTGGTGAATACAAACAAAATTCCGATGAGTATGCTCAAAAACCCAGTTACAAATATGATTAAGGTCTTGTTGGGAGAAACAGGTTTTTTACTGATGGTAGCAGGTTGAATGATACGGTGAAAGGACATCAATGCCTGTGATGCTATTTGAGCTTCTAATCTTTTTTGAAAAAGGAAATTGTAGATCATCTCATTATTCATGAATTCACGTTCTAAAACGCGCATTTCTTTTTCTCGTGTTGGGATGTTTACAAATTGTTGTTCCAATTCTGCTAAAGCTGTACTAATTTCTTTTTGTTTGGTTTCAAGGTTGATTAGATTTCTGCGAACAGCTTCTTTGATGTAGTTTTCAATATCATCAATTTTTGCATTCACATTGATTACCTGCTCATCTTGTTCGGTGTACTTAATCAACAAATCTTTCTTTTGGTCGGTATAGAGTTTTAATTTTTTAACGAGCTCGGTTAAAACCAAGTCACCAAACCCAAAATTAATTGCGGTGCCTTCATAATAATCTCCGGTTGCGATATATGCTTCTAAATCTTTGGTAGCTTCTTGTTCGGTTTCGAGGTTGATCAGTTGTAGGCGAAGTTTTGAAATCTCCCTTAAGCCTGTTTCCGTTTCTTGTAAAGTATTAACAACGCTATTTTGAATTTTGAAATCTTCTAAATTATTTTCCGCTTTTGATAAGTTATTCGAAATGGACTGCATTCTTTCTTCAATGAAAGTGAGGGTTTTTTCAGCTGCTTTGGATTTCGAGCTAATGTAGTCATTGATGTAGGCATCACACAAAGCGTTAGTAAAGTCTGCTGCTAATTTGGGGTTTTCATGTTTATAAACTACTCGAATAACAGCAATTTCTTTGTCTATAGCTTTAACATCCAGGTCTTTTTGAGCTTCAGCAATTGCTTTAGAACGAGACGGGACCTCAAATAGGTAAACTCCGTTAAGATCTAATTTTCTTTTCTTCAGTAATTTAAGATTTTTTCGTAGAATGATATAATTTTCTTCATCCAGTTGAATTGGTAAGTTAAATTTTCCACTGGTTAATGTTGTTTCACTATCGGGATATTTTAGGCTGATTTTATCTCCGCTGATTAAAATTTCAAAAGGCTCATTGTGCAGGTTAAATTCAGGGCTTAGTTCGACCGAAAAAGGAAAGTCTTCGTAAAGTAAGGTGGTCTTGAGCCTACCTTTACGCCATATTTTATATTGAATATTTAACTTATCTAATGTTTGTCCTACCAGTAAGTGAGACTTTAAAATTTCCGCTTCTGTTTCTATTTTGTTTTCGGAGGTAAATACATCAAAGTCTTCGTATAGGTTATTTCCGGACATTCCATATTTAAAGTCATCCAGTTTTATTTTCGCCATGCTTTGAAACTTTGGCGTGGAATAACGAATTACCCGGTTGGCGATGAATAAGCCAATAGCCAAACATCCAATAATTATCGGCGAACCTTTAATTAGGGTTATGAGAATGTTTTTTATTTTATGTATTTCTAACATACTTTAATTATTCTCCAAGTACTGACACTAACACACCAATGGATGTAAGCATTGTTGCGAACGGAATTAAAGTAGGGGCTCTTTCATGCAGTTTTTTACTTCTTACTGCAGGAACATACAGAATGTCTCCTGATTTAAGGTAAATATTATTGGCATCAATATCCCGTATTCTTGTCAAATCAATTCTATAACTAATATTGTCACGAATGACTTGAATTTTTTTCTTTTGAGCAAAGGAGGTCAGGCCTTGTGCTTCAGCAATAAATTCAACTAAGGTGTTTAGGTCTTTTTCAATCAGGTATTTGCCTGGTTTTTTAACTTCTCCTAATATACTCACTTCTGCATTTAAAATCTTAATTTCTACAATGGGATTTTTAATTGTTTTACTTAGTTGCTTTTCAATGAACTGCTCGGCCTCTGAAAGTGTGAGACCTACAATGTTGATTGCTCCTAGATGAGGTACTTTTACGAGCGAGTCTTTCGAAACAATTAACCATTTTCCAAAGGCTTCATTGGTGTTGTAAATGCTGTATGCAGAACCGACACTCATATCATCATGATTCCAAACACTAAAAGATAGCTTATCGTCAGGAGCGATTGTTGGAGCATAGCTGTCATTAAGCAATTCAAATAGATCTTCATCATTACTTCGTTTATTCCCTTTAAACATGTTGTAATTGGCACAGCTGCTTAATTGAACGAGTATGATAATATAAAGTATTTTTTTCATAGGAAGCTTGGTAAAATACCTAATCTCTTTCTTTTCTTTTTGGGTTGGCTCTGTAGTTCATTAATTTTTATGCAGTCCCTAATAACCTCATTTATGCGAAGTGCGCCATCATCGGCATTTTTTACCAGGTAATCTGTTGCGCCAAATTTTAATGAATCAATGGCCACTTTTATTTCTTCTTGTCCGGATAACATTATGCACTGAATTTGAGGATAAGTGCTTTTAATTTCCTTTAAGATTGTCAATCCTTCATAGTCTGGTAGCACGTGATCAATAAATACAACACTTGGTTGATCGTGTATGTTCTCCATAAACGCTTCACCTGTGGTAAATAATTCTACGTCTAAATAACCTAAATTTTCTATTCTTGATTTAATGATACTTCCGTAAAAGAAGTTGTCTTCAATAATGTATACTTTGTGATTTTTCATGGTGGTGTGTTTTTTATGATGCTTTATTAGTGTTGTTTAATTTTTGAGTAATTTCTTCAATCATTTGCATTGAAAAATTATGTTTAATGATTTCAGTTCGATCGACAGTAAACTTTCGAATTGTCTCTCCTGCATACGAAGGGCTTAATAAGAAAAGCGTTGTTTTTCTACCGGAATTTCTAAGCGCGTTGAGTATGCTGAGCGTTATTTCTTGTTCTTCATCCAATGAAGTTTGACTAAAATAAAAGTCTACAATGATAGATTGGGCTACTGCTGCAGTTTGATTGAGATTTTCTTCAGAATAATCGAGTAGCGTAAATGTTTTGTCAAATCCTAACTTTGCAGACCAGAAATACTGGTCGAAAGTATTGAGTTTTAAAATTGTTAAGTTTTCCATGATCTTCGTTTGGTCTAAGTAAGACCTAAATCATGCCAGTCATTAAAATCTCTTTATTAATAGGGGGTTTGGAGTTTTTTAGAGATTCAATATTTTCCCATTTTGGGAATAAATCCTCAATTTGAGAGATAAATTTTAATTTGTCGGACCAGTTCTTTCCAGTCTTTTGCAAATTCTTCAATCATCTGAGGTTCATCAATGAATTCTTTATTTTCAATTTTACGAACATCTTGTGCCATAATACTATCAGCAACTGTGTCAATTGAAGGTTTTATTTTATGCGCTAGTTTTGATACATTGTCTTCACCCTCTGAAAGTTTCATTAAAGGAATTTGCTTTTCTGATTCTTCCATGAAAATTTGAAGCATTTTTTTTATAAAGTCAGGATTGTTATGACTCATTGATTCCAACTTTTCTGTAGTGAAGATTTGTCTGTCTTGTAAGTCTTTTGGCATGGGAGTTCCTTTTATTGAGTTAATTTTTATTTGTTTAATTATTGTTTTTTTGAGCTGCTGCTCATCAAAAGGTTTTGAAACATAATCATCCATTCCTATGGCAATGAATTTTTCACGATCTCCTTTAACGGCATTCGCAGTTAGAGCGATAATAGGTAGTTCTAATTTGAGGTTTTTGCGAATTTCTTCGGTACATTCTACACCATTCATTACAGGCATTTGTATATCCATTAAAATAAGTGAGAAATCTGTTCGTTCGTTTAATTTTTTCAAAGCTCGTTCGCCATTATCACAAACTGTTAATTTAGCTCCCCAATCTGTGATAAATTTTGAGGCAACAAATTGATTGACTACGTTGTCTTCCACCAATAGAATATCAACTTTTGTCCAATCAAAACTTTCATCAATTAGTTCTTCAACCTCAATTTTTTCATCATTACAGGCCTTCAGATGGATTTTAAAATAGAAGGTCGATCCTTCTCCTTTTACACTTTTAACTTTTAGTTCACCACCAAACAGTTCTACTAAACTTTTAGAAATACTTAACCCAAGTCCTGTTCCTCCAAATTGTTTTACAATTTTTTCGTTTTCTTGTTTAAATTCACTAAAAATTGTTTCAATTTTATCTTCTGATATTCCAATTCCTGTATCAATTACTTCAAACAAAATCTCACCATCGTCTTGCTTGTTAATACATAATTTTACCGTACCTCGATTGGTGAATTTAATTGCATTGTTGACCAAATTCACTAAAACTTGATTTAAGCGAAGTTGATCCGAATTAAAGCTAGCATTTGTGGGTAAATTTGTGTTAAATTCAATACGAATGTTTTTTTCATTTGCTCGGTAGTTAAATAATTTAACCACATTTACCCCAAGTTCGTTTATATTAAATGGTGTTTTTTCCAAATGCATTTCACCTGACTCAATCTTTGAAAAATCAAGAATATTATTAACTAAACCGAGTAGGGTAGTGGCAGACGATTTTATCGTAGAGACATAATTAATTTGCGATTTATCCAATTTTGATTTTGCTAAAAGTTGTGATAAACCTATAACGGCATTTAGCGGGGTACGAATTTCATGACTCATGTTGGCCAAGAATATCTCTTTCGCTCTACTCGAAGCTTCGGCCATTTCTTTAGCATCCTTTAAATTATTCTCAGCCACTTTTCTCGCTGTGATATCAAGATGTACAGCTATGCTGCCATTAATATTTCCATCATCATCATAGTAAGGAGCTCCAGAAATCAAGACCCAAATTTCCTTGCCATCTTTACGAATCATTTTTACTTCATAAACTGTAGCTTTACCTTCTTTTCTAAGCCTCATATGTTCTTCTACAGTATTATACGATTCAGGCGCTAGTAGATTTATATCAGAATTTTCATCCAATAGCTCTTCTCTCGAATACCCCGTAAGTTCACAAAAGCTCTCGTAAACTTTTGTTAATCTACCTTCTTTACCAACTTCTATCATTCCAAGATTCATGTTTTCCAGAAGTTTACGGTATTTCTCTTCACTTTTTCTCAACTCTTCGTTTGCTCTAACCCTTTCTGTAATGTCTCTTGCGATGGCTAAGAAACCAGTAGTTTCCCCCTTCGTTTTTACCAGCTGAACATTTTGTCCAAGCCAATATTTTTTACCTGTTTTTGATTTAATCTGAAATTCGACGTAACTTGTTAGAACATCATTTTTTACTTGATTTTGGTAAAATTCTCTTAATTCTTCAAGTGGTGGGGAGGTTACAAGCTCAGAATAGTTCATAGTTAATAACTCTTCCTCCGTATATTCAGTTAAAATGGTTGCTTTTTTATTGACAAAGGTAAAGTCACCTGTTAGTGTCGAATTGTAAATGACGTCGGTTGCTTCAGATATTACTTTAGAAAAACGAATTTCAGATTGTTTAAATGACTCGATTCTTTCTTCGAGTTCCTTTTCTAATTCTGTGTTCAGTTTTTGTAATCGCTGATTGGCGTTGTATAGTTCAACTGCTTTATCTTCTAAGATTTTCTCAGCTTCTTTTCTGGCTTCTCGTTCGCGCTGTAAGGCTTTTTTATAAATGGATGGATCAATCACTAGACTAAGGTAATTTTAATTGTAACAATTTCGCCGTTGTTTTCTTCTTTGATTTTTGAGATATTGGTTTCTTGGTTGTAAAAGGTAGCAGCCCCCTTTAATAAACCAATAGCAAAACTCGACATTTTTCTACTTGAACGGTATACGAGCATCATTTCAGTTTTATCATTGTTCATCGCTGCGTCGAATTTTGGGAGTTCTGCATCAGGATAAAGTTTTAATACTTCTGGATGGATGTAGTTGTCAATTGAATTTAAAAATGAAAATAAGTCGTTTTTTTCTAGGAATTGTGGATAGCCTTTAGCGAGAATTGTAAAAAAATGTTCGCCATAGATTTCCAATAATTGCTGAACAGGGATGTTTTGAATGTCAGATAAGACGCCAACCATTTCAAACATTTCTTTATGATCATATGTTCCGATTGAAGTGTATGAACCACCAGTTGCTAAATCACATTCCTTTATAATTTGTTCGACTGTTTCAAGTCCAAACTTATCTTCAACCAATTCTAAAAACTCCGAAAAAACTATTCCTTTCATAGCGCTTTGTTTTTATTTAACATTCGGTAAATAGTTGACTTACCAATTTTTAAAGCCTTAGCTGCGAGTACTATATTATTATCGTATTTATTGATATAGTGATTAATTATTTTCTCGTTATATTCTTTCAGACTCATTTCTTTGTCTGTTATAGCATCGAGTGATTTTCCAGCAACATTGAGATTGATATCTTGAGGTTCAATGGTTTCACTTGCACTCATCACTGCTGCAAGATCCATTAGTGCTTTAAGTTCTCTGACATTCCCTGAAAATTCGTGTGACATTAATTTTTCAGCAGCAGCATCACTGAGTTTTTTACAATTAAGATTGTTTTTAGCGCAAAAGTCTTTTAAGAAGTGATCGGCAAGTAAAATGATATCTTTCCCTCTTGATCTTAGCGGTGGTAGATCAATGGGCATTCCTAACAAACGGAAGTACAAATCTTGCCTAAAATTACCTTTGTGAACTTCGTCAGCGAGGTTTTTATGTGTAGCCGTTATGATTCTTGTTTTGATTTTGATAGGTTTGTTACCTCCGACCCGCACGACTTCCCTTTCTTGGAGGACACGAAGCAATTTGGATTGCATATTTAAATCCATTTCACCGATTTCATCCAAAAAGAGTGTTCCTTCATTTGCTTCTTCAAACTTACCAATACGTTTGTTATTTGCACCAGTAAAGGCGCCTTTTTCATGTCCAAAAAGTTCACTTTCTATGAGGTCTTTTGGTATTGCAGCGACATTAACGGCGACGAATTTTCCTTTATAATTAGAATTATAGTGAATTGATTTAGCCACAACTTCTTTACCAGTACCAGTTTCACCAGTTATACTGATTGTTAATGTTGTTTCTGTTGCTTTATTGATTAAATGTTTAACATTTTGAATGGCAGGAGATTCTCCAATAAATGAGTGATCAACTTTGTATTGTTTTTTTACTTCTTGACGAAGGGTTTTTACTTCTTCGACAAGGCTAGATTTTTCGTTTATTTTAATGAGTAGGTTCCAAATTCTTTCAGTAGTTTCTTCATCTTTTGTTAGATAATCATAGGCTCCTAGCTTAAGTAAACCAATAGCGGTTTTTACATCTTCCTGACCGGAAACAATGATTACTTCTGTCTCTGGTGATTGAGCTTTCGTTAATTTTAGAAGTTCTTCACCGCTTGAATCGGGTAAAGTAAAATCCAAGCAAACAACATCTGGTTTTCTTTTCAGCGCTTTTTTGTATTCTTTTCCACTCTCAAACGTTTCCACCTCGTTGTCTGGGTTAAGTGAGATATGGTGCTTTAGGAATTGCGCGTACCAAGTGTCATCTTCTACTATGAATATTCTCATACTCTAGTTTGGGTTTTAAATTACAAAGAATGTTTAATTGTTTGTATAAGATAATATTAATAAGTCAATTATCATCGATAAAGTGCAAAAAAAATCCCTTCAGTTGCAAAACTGAAGGGATTGTATATTTTGTAATGGTGTTGATTTTAGCCACCAAAATCATCAAACCTTACATTCTCAGGTGGTACACCCCAGTCATCACACATTTTGATAACCGCTTGGTTCATCATAGGAGGGCCACAGAAATAGAATTCTATATCTTCCGGAGCATCATGTTTTGACAGGTATTGATCAATCACTGCTTGATGAACAAATCCAACAAAACCATCACCCTCAGTGTCGTTGATGTCTTTCATCTCTTTCCAATTATCTTCAGGTAAGGCATCTGACAATACCATGTAGAATTTAAAATTCGGAAAGTCTTTTTCAAGATCTCTAAAGTAGTGGATATAGAAAAGTTCTGCTCTAGAACGACCTCCATACCAGTAAGATACTTTTCGACCTGTTTTAAGTGTTTTGAATAATTCGTATAAGTGTGATCGCATAGGAGCCATTCCTGCACCACCACCAACGTATAACATTTCTGCGTCTGATTCGTTGATAAAGAATTCACCATAAGGACCAGAAATAATTGCAGGGTCACCAACCTTTAAGTTAAAGATATAAGATGAAGCAACACCTGGATTCACATTCATCCAAGTACCTGTTTTACGGTCGAAAGGTGGAGCAGCAACACGTACGTTGAGCATGATTCTTCTTCCTTCAGCAGGATAAGAAGCCATAGAGTATGCACGTACAACTTCTTCATCATTTTTCATCACTAAGTGACGCATAGCAAATGGACCTTCCGCCCAATCCTTCTCAAATTTATTCGGCTCACCTGGGTGATCTTGTGGATGAGCTGTTATATCCATATCAGAAAATTTCACCTCACATGGTGGTATTTTAATTTGGATATATCCACCCGCTTTATAATCCATATCTTCAGGAATTTCCACGATGAATTCTTTAATATAGGTCGCAACGTTGTAATTAGAAACAACTTTAGCTTCCCATTCTTTAATTCCCATGATTTCCTCTTCAACATGAATTTCCATGTCTTCTTTCACCTTAACTTGACAACCTAATCGAAAGTTATCTGCGATTTCTTTTCTTGAGAAGTGCGGTTCTTCAGTTGGTAGTATTGCACCACCACCAGAATTAACTTGGCAAACACATTGAACACATGTTCCTCCACCACCACAGGCAGAAGGTAAGAAAATACCATTTGAACCAAGTGTACTTAAAAGCGTTCCACCTCCGTCAACTTCTAATTCGTGTTCCCCGTTAATTGTAATTTTAATTTTACCAGCCGGGGAAATTTTTGCTTTCACAAATAATAATAGACTCACTAAAAGGAGTGTTATTATCGTAAATACAATGACTGTTACTGTTATAACTTGTACCATTCTTCTATCTATTATAAACTAATTCCACTAAAACTCATAAATGCAATACCCATCAAACCAGTGATGATGAAAGTGATTCCTAGCCCTCTTAAAGGAGCAGGGACATTTGAGTATTTGATTTTTTCTCTAATTGCTGCGATAGCCACAACCGCTAAGAACCATCCTATTCCGGAACCAACAGCAAATGTTGTTGCTTCACCAATTGTTGAATATTGACGTTCTTGCATAAATAGGGCACCTCCAAGAATTGAGCAGTTTACAGCGATGAGTGGAAGGAAAATTCCTAATGCACCGTAAAGTGCAGGCGCAAATTTTTCAACCAACATTTCAACCAACTGAACAATTGAAGCGATGACAGCAATGAACATAATGAAGGATAAGAAACTTAAATCTAATCCTGCGTATTCCTCACCTAACCATGACAAAGCGCCAGCTTGAAGAATATAGTTTTCGAGTAACCAGTTTACTGGAATAGTTACGACAAGTACAAAAATTACGGCTGCGCCTAAACCTGCCGCTGTTTTAACTGTTTTTGATACTGCCAAATAAGAACACATACCTAAGAAATAGGCAAAAATCATGTTCTCAATAAAAATACCTTTTAAGGCTATATTAATATAATCTACCATGTCCTTATTTATTAATGTTCTTCAATTAAAGATTTGTTTCTAGCGCGCTGTACCCAAATTACAAGGGCAACGGCGAAGAGTGCAAATGGAGCTAAGATGATAAAGTTGTTATCCATATAGCCGTATTTGTAAAGTCCTGTACCTGCAATTCGATCTCCGAATAGTTCAACCCCGAAGAATTTTCCAGAGCCAAATACTTCTCGGATTACAGAAACTATAACTAATACTAATCCATAGCCAAGTGTATTTCCTACGGCATCTAAGAAAGAAGGCCAAGGACCATTTGCCATCGCGAATGCTTCAAAACGTCCCATAATGATACAGTTGGTAATGATCAATCCAACAAATACAGAAAGTTTTTCAGCCATATCCGGCAAGAAAGCTTTTAGAACTTCGTTTACAATAATAACTAATGCTGCAACCACAACTAGTTGCACTATAATACGAATTCGAGATGGTATTAAGTTTCGAAGTAAAGAAACAACTACGTTACCCGCTCCGAGAACGAATAAAACAGATCCTGTCATTACCAATGCTTGTTCGATAGAAACGGTAATAGCCAATGCCGAACAAATACCTAATACTTGCAGTGTAACTGGGTTATTATCATCCAATGGTTCAGTTACTAAGCGCTTATTCTTCTTCGAGAATAGCGGCTCTTTTGGTGCTTTTATTTTATCTTGATTTTCACTCATGATCAATCAATTATTTATTAAAATATGATACGTAAACCTGTAAAGTACGGTCTACCATTTCTTCAACTCCTTTTGAGGTAATTGTTCCTCCAGTGATACCATCTACTTTATGTAAATCGCTACCTGTTCCATCTTTAACAATTTTAATCTTCTTGTATTTTCCATCCACAGAAATTACTTCAGATTCGTATTGCTCGTAAAAGAAAGCTTGTTTAATTTCAGCCCCAAGACCAGGTGTTTCACCTTTGTGATCAAAAGCAGCACCATAGATTGAAGACTGATCTTCATCTACTGCGATATAACCCCAAATTGGCCCCCATAATCCAGAACCTACTACAGGAATTACGTACTTAGTTGAGCCATCAATAGATGCTATATAGAGTGGGTATTCACGTTCTTCAACAGGTCTTGTTTTGTCTCTATATTGTTGTTTAATATCAACATCAAACGCAACTTTACCAGGGATTTCTTCACCGTCAGCATTTAATACTAGACACTCATCAGTCATGATGTATTGAGCATAAAGATCTTCTGCATTTTTACGGGAAACATCTAAAGTATCACTTCCTTTGATCTCTTTAATTTTGAGAGCATTTAGAATGTCCATTTTCTTTTTGACATCTAAATTCTTAAGTTGTCGATCCTTCAAACCAGTGGAAATTGCTGCTAGACCAGCACCTACCACTACAACCATGATTATGGCAAATATGAAGGTATAACTGTTTTTATCTTTATTCACTGCCATGATTATGCTGTTTTTAATCTTTTTAATCTTCGTTTAATATTCGCTTGAATCACGTAGTGATCAATCATAGGCGCCATTACATTCATGAATAGAATTGCCATCATAACTCCTTCAGGGTATGCCCCGTTGAAAACACGAATTACAATAGATAAAGCGCCACCTAAGAATCCATAAATGAATTTACCTGTGCTAGTTTGTGCTGCTGTTACGGGGTCGGTAATCATAAAAACGGCCCCGAATGCGAATCCACCGATCACAAGGTGATTCAATGGTTGAAGCATCATGTACTCGTTAACGGCAAATGCATTTGCTAAAAATCCAACAAAGAGTCCTCCAATAACAAAAGACGTCATTACTTTCCAACTCGCAATACCTGTGTATAAAAGTAATGCCGCTCCAATTAAAATAGCAATAACAGAAGTTTCTCCGATAGATCCAGGTATAATTCCTACAAATGAATCCCAAATAGACCAAGCAGATTCAAAAGCTTTGATTCCTCCTTGATAGGTCCAATCTTCTTGAGGACCAGTGAAGGTAGCAAGTTCGCCTAATTGAGTTGCTCCAGTAACCCCATTTACGTCAAGTGTTTCTTTTGGGACATCTGAAATGCCACTCATCCATACTTTATCCCCAGACATCTTTGTTGGATAACCAAAGAATAGGAAAGCACGAGCAGTTAATGCAATATTTACGATGTTCATTCCTGTTCCTCCGAATACTTCTTTACCGAGTACAACAGCAAAAATAGTAGCTACTGCAACCATCCATAGAGGAATATCAGCAGGTACAATTAAAGGAATAAGCATTCCGGTTACTAAGAATCCTTCTTGAATCGCATGTTGATTTTTGATACAGAATATAAATTCTACTCCTAAACCGACAGCATAAGAAACAATAACAATTGGTAAAACTTGGATTAAACCGTAAACGAGTTTGTCTCCGAAGTTATCCATGAATTCTCCCGCTGTTCCCTCTGCTACAAAATGCCAATGACCGGTGTTGTAGATTCCGAAGAGTAAACAAGGAATTAGAGCAACAATTACGGTGAACATCGTTCTTTTAAGATCGATTCCGTCACGGATATGTGCTCCTTTTTTAGTCGTTTCGCCTGGTGTAAAGGCGAATGTATAAAGCGCATCCCAAACTGGGTGAAATTTCGCCCATTTACTCTCATGAGTGGGCTCTATTTTGCGCATGAATTTTTCTAATGACTTCATTATAATAGTTGAGTTTTATAATTCAAATTACATGCATTCTTCTTGAATGACATCCAAACCTTTTCTAATTTTCTCTTGGATGTTAATCTTTGAGGTACATACGAATTCACACAAAGCAAAGTCTTCAGGTGCTACTTCGTAGATTCCAAGATTCTCCATTAAGTCGATATCATTATAGATAGTCGCTTTTACGAGTTGCATTGGGTATATATCGAAAGGGAATACTTTTTCCATTTCACCAGTGACAACAAACGCACGTACCTCACCATTAAGGTTGGTATCAAGCTTTCTCTTTTTGTTTGGTGTTAACCATGAGAAATAAGTTCTGTTGATTGAAAATTTACCTGTTCCAGGACCCATCCAACCTTTCGTTATAACGAATTTTGGTTCATCACCTTCCGGAATTACTGTAATTTGATTATGGTAAAAACCTAAATAACCATCTTTAGGATCTACCTTATCACCAGTAAGCACATTACCACTGATTACACGATAATTTTCACCCTCAATATTGTCCTCAATTAATGCGGCAATTTCAGCACCAAGAGTCGTTTTGATATATTTAGTTTTCTTAACCTCTGATCCTGTCAATGCCACCAAACGAGAAGTGTCAATTTTACCTGCAAGAAGTGAACGACCAATTAGCGCAACATCTAATGCATTTACAGTCCACACAATCTCACCTTTATTGATAGGGTCTATATGGTGGATTTGAGTACCGACATTTCCAGCTGGGTGTTTACCAGCAATTGTGTTGTTTTGTACACCTTTAACACCCTTCAAAGCTTCATCATGTGCGGCATTAGCACGATTGGTAAGATGAACCTTTCCGTTAGTTAATTTAGACAAAGCTGTAATTCCCGCTTGAAAAGCTTCACTTTCTCCGTGGAGAACATAATCGAAGTCCGGGGCAAGGGGGGCAGAGTCAAATCCAGAAACGAAAATAGCTTTTGGCTTATCGTTTGGATTAGCTACAACGTCCAATGGTCTCATTTTTATAAATGGCCAAAGTCCGCTTTTCAGTAGAATTTCTTTCGCTTGAGCTTCATCTAAGTTATCCGGATTAACTGCTCCAAATTCTTCGCTAGAATTTTCAGCATCGGCTTTAATTCGTACTTCTAAGATTCTTCGCTTTTCTCCACGAACAATTTCAGTTATTTCACCAGAAACAGGTGATACGAATTTTATTTCTTCTTGATATTTATTAAAGAAGATAACCGAACCGGTTTTCACTTTGTCTCCAACCTTTACGGTCATTTTTGGCACTAAGCCGTGGAAGTCAGGTGGCTTAATTGCAAAAGCTTTGGCTTCAGCGGTAGATTTTACCTTTTCAGCTTCACCATGCAATTTAATATCCAGTCCTTTCCTTAATTTGATAGTCCTTGACATATCTTATATGGAATTTGTTTAGAATAAGTGGCAAATTTAGAAATCGATTGATTTATTTGAAACCTTTTTGTCAGCAAAATGCTAGTTTAGAATGGTTCTAAATAAGATGTGATAAAAACTCAACATCCTATAAAAAATTGGTTAAATCTTTTAGGTCTTGAATTTCAGATAATTTTTCGCTTGATTTTTTTAAAAGTGGGTTGAAATGTACGGTATGAATACCACAGTTTCTAGCTCCTTGAATATCGGTTTCTAAATTATCGCCAACCATAATTGATTGGTGAGCATTTGCGTTCGTTTTCTTTAGGGCTGTGTTGAAAACTAGAGGGTTGGGTTTGTTGACACCAACTTCTTCAGAGCAAAGAATCAGATCAAAATATTGAGATAAATTGGAATGGTTTAACTTTATGTGTTGAACTTCATGAAAACCGTTGGTGATAATATGCAATTTGTAACGTTCTTTTAAATATTGTAATGTTTCATGCGTATTTGGAAAAAGGTTTGTTTTATATGGACTGATTTCGAGATAACGAATGCTAATTTCTTCTGCCTTTTTTTTGGGGCTAGGTATGTTATACTTTTCGAAAACGTCAATAAAGCGGTTTACTCTTACCTCTTTCTTATTTACTTTTCCATAATTATATAAGGACCAGTATTTGGCATTGATTGTTTTATAGGTTGCTATAAAATCGTTGAAATCTTCAATAGTCTTATGTAAATCCATAGCGTAGAAGAGTTCATTCAGAGCTTCTTCCGAGTTTTTATCAAAGTCCCAAAGTGTGTGGTCCAAATCAAAAAAAATATGTTCAAATTTCTTCATTAGGCAAACAAGGTAATTATAGTTGACATTAACAAGCTGTATGTTATGACAACTGTCATCATTAGTGGTAAAGTTTTTTTATGGTGGCGATAAAATTTTGCGCAAATAATCGAACCAATTGGAATGGATAAAAATAAAGGAGCAATTATAACGACGCCTTTAAGACCCAGTTTTCTTTTTGTTCGAACGATTAATTTATTCATTCGAGTGAAGTTTTTTTTAGGTTTTATTGATTTTCCTGATTTTTGGGCTTTTTTTATTTTTTCAATTCTTTTCAGTAGAGCCCTATTCATTAGTTTTTCGCTAGCCGTATAAAAAAAGAGCATAGTAATGAGTGCACCCATGGTAGCTGGAGTGAAAAGTTCGAAGAAGTTAAGTCGGTCATCCAGTTGCAGAGCGGTAAAGTGTATGGTCCAATGAGAGAATAAAAATTTGAACGTTCCTAAAATAAAGGCTGGTAAGTAAAAATAGGTAAACCTCATAAAGTTTCTTTCTCACCATAAGCTAAGTCGCCAGCATCACCGAGTCCCGGAACAATGTATGATTTGTCGTTAATAATAGGGTCAACAGCACCCACCCAAATATCTGCTGGAATCGGTAGGTTTTTTTCCAACATATCTAGTGCATTTTGACTAGCTATTGCAGATACAATATGAATCATTTTGGGCGTACCATGCTTTAATAAGGCTTCAAATACCAATAGCATAGATTGTCCAGTTGCTAGCATTGGGTCCGCGATAATTAGTGTTTTATCTTTCAGATCTGGACATGCTTTATATTCTACTTGGACGTCAAAGCTGTCTTTTCCAATTGGTCTTCGGTAGGCCGAAATAAATGCGTTTTCTGCTCTGTCAAAAACATTTAATAAGCCATTGTGCATTGTTAATCCGGCTCTTAATATTGATGCTATCACAGGTTGTCCCACCATAAGTTGTCCAGTTGCTGTTCCCAGAGGTGTGGTTATTTCAGTTGTTTCGTAATCAAACGACTTACTGATTTCATAGCCAATTATTTCACCGACTCTTTCAAGATTTCGTCTGAATCTTAAAGGATCATTTTGAATGTTGATGTCCCTAATCTCAGCAATATAATGGTTGAGAATGGAATTGTATTTTGTGCTTATATGTATCATTGGCTAGCTGTGTAAACCTCCGTTTAAATTTAACGTTTGACCTGTCAAATAGTTGGCCTGTTCAGAACTTATATATTCGATTAATGCTGCTAATTGTTGGGGTGAGCCTAATGTTGCCATAGGGATTTTTTTCTTCAATTCTTCTTGCATCTCTGCTGGAACGTCATGGATCATTCCTACATTAAAATACCCTAAAGCTATCGCATTTACTGTAATGTTTTTATTTGCAAGTTCTTTTGCTAACGTTTTAGTAAGACCTAAAAGGCCTGCTTTGGATGCTGCATATGCTGCAGTGCCCACGAAACCAGTTTGCGCTACAACAGATGACATAAAGATGATGCGACCAAAATTTTGGGAGCGCATTATAGGAGTCACGAATTTTGTGACAAGAAATGGCCCGGTTAAATTTACGGCTATCGTCTCGTTCCAATCGTTCACATTTAACTTCCAAGATATACTGTTTTTACTAACGCCAGCATTATGGATGACGACATCTATTCGGCCAAAATCAGTTTTTACTTGAGTAATCATTCTACTCACTTCACTTTCAATCGTAATATCTGCTTGATATGTTTTAATTCGGTCCGAAGGCTCCATATTCGGATGTTGGTGATAATGTAGCGCTAGATTGTAGTTTTTATCTTTATAATATTTCACCAATTCGCTGCCCAATCCTCCTGAACTTCCAATGAGTAAAATCGTTTTTGCAGTCATTGTTATGATTTTAATTTTTTTAACTGTTTGAACCAAAAAGGTGTATAATCTATTTTATAATGATAATACTTTCGATCAATAGCTCCAAATTTTTTAAAGAAGGTAGCAATTGATTCGATGTCAGAACCTCCAAAATCTAGATGTGTATATTTTTCGATATTTTCGGTTATTATTTTATTGAGTATGCCGTACATGGCCCCTTCTTTTTTTGCTTTTTCTGTAGATACCCCTTTAAGATATGTGATATGTTGGTTGTCATAAAGGAAAAATGCACTAGCTACAATTTCGTTCGTTTGGTTTTTCGCGATATATAATTTGCCTTGATCATTTTCAAGTGCCTGTTGCATCAATTGGTTGAGCAGCTTAACTTCATTTTTTGAGATGGTATTTATTTTATGAGAAAGATGTTTTTCGAAGAGTTCAAGCAAGATTGTTGTGTCGAGGTTTTCCTCAATGGTAAAATGTTTATGAGCTTTTTTAATTAGTCTTTTACCATTTTTACTAAAACTCTCTTCAATATTGTGCTTTAATTCGAGAATTTGATGTGTGCGTTCTTCTTTTTTATAGGGTAAATTGGCTAAAGCAACCCGGAAATCAAATCCACGCGCAATTTTATTTTCTTTTAAAAATGCGATAACATCTGCCCAGTTGAAGTCATTGCCAAAAATTTGAAATTCTCTTGTAAATGGCGCTTGGTACATTCGTTTAACGCCTAATTTTTTAGAAATTGTGATTGGCACGATTGTATGATAGTTTTCTGAGTCGACAAGTGCAATCCAATTCGGTGCCACAGCGTCTAAATACCAGCTGTATGAGAAGATGTTTTGCGTATGGTCTGTAAAAATACGTTCATTCCATTTTTTAACATCTATGTCTTTTCGTTGTAGGATTTTCATTTGTTGAGCTCAAGGTCTGAAAACGTTAGAAACTGGTGTTTATTTTTGTTTTTTCGAATAAATTTTTCAAGTTGTTTTAATGCAAATAAAGTGCATGCTTTAGGATGTCCAATAATAACGGTTTCTTGAAATTTTTTTTGCTGATTTCTTTTCAAGACGGCGTTTAATTTTGTGACAAAATAACCATCAACAGACGCGGACAATACTTTACCTTTGGTCAACATTTCTTTTCTCAATCCTGGAGAAGACATCGGGTAACCATCCCCCATGGGTTTGTGATATTTTGGTTTTAACCTGCCTAAAATAAAGAGTCTCCAAAAGAAAAGAGGAGAGTAGTTGTAGTTTGAAATAGGATACTCCCAAAACGAACCCTCAACGTTTTCTTTGCACAGGTCGTTTTGGAATTTCCACTTCGACTTATTTGGAGTTTTTGTAAAGTCATAGTAATAATTACCAGCCGTAAACTTTCCTTTCGGAAATACAGTCGAATCAATTTTAATTCCAATTTTTCGGAAACCATTTTCAATGCGATCAAACGGTTGTAAGCACCAACCACCTGCTCGATAACTATGAACAGTTTTTCCAGTCCACCTCTCAAGAATTGAATGGTATTCGATTAATATACGTTCTATTTCGGTGTTAGAAAAATCATCAAGTTTGTAGCGGGAGGTGTTCATCAACCATTTTTTACCGTCGTGTTTGGCATCTTCCCAATGCGGATGGATGTGTAGTTGACAATCGTGACCTTCACGGACCAAGTCATGAATTTGATTTTTAATTAATAGAAACTCGTGATTAACCTTCGAATAGGTTTCTCGATATTCTTCCAATTTTTTTAGGTATCCCACATCAATGAAAAATACCATTTTAATCCCGGTTCTATTCGCAATTTCCCGTAAATGATTTGTGGGTTGAATAATGCATTTTTCAACCGATCCTGTTGGCTCACCAAAAAACAGCTCATAGTCATAAGTTAAAAACAGTTTCATGGTAAGTTAATTTTTTGCGATTAATTTGTCGCTGCTGATTCTTGGTTCTCTAGGTCTTTTAAAAACTTTTCAGTTAATTCTTCCAAGGAATATTTAATGTTTTTAATTCTAGATTGACAGTCGGCAACTAAAGGAGAATTAGGGTATGTATTTATAAAATCTTGGTAAGCTTCTTTAGCACGAGTTGTATCTCTTATTTCGAAATCTAAATGACTCGCACGATTATATTTTACGCTTTCCATTTTCGAATAATTGGGGTATTGTTCTATAATGTTATCCAGGATGTAAACGCTTTTCTTATAATTTCCGAGCGTATGCGCGAAATCAGAAGCTTGGAGCATGTAGTCAGGTGATTTCGGGTCGTTTGGAAATATAACTGCATAGTCCTGATAAGACGTAACAGCTTCTTTTAAGTCTTTTTCGTTTGGAATTCCTTGACTATTATTTATCCGATTTTGCAAGGCTTCTAAATCTGCTAAAAATTTGGTCGTGTCTACAACTGATTCCGTTTTAATATCAGCAGAACTTTCATTGTTATTACAAGCCGCTAACATGAACAAACTAACAAAAGCGACCGTGAGTATTTTAAATTTTTTCATGTGTGTTTATTTTTTACCTCTTTTAATACTTGGGAAATTCATGCGGTAAGCTACATCAACATCCCCTTTGGAAATGTTTACTAGCTTCTTTTTAAGCATTCGTTTTTTTAGGGGACTTAAATAATCGGTGAATAGGACTCCATCAACATGATCATATTCGTGTTGAATGATTCGTGCGGCATATCCATCGTATTCTTCTTCCAAATAATTCCAATCTTGATCGTAATATGAAATTTTGATTGTTGGTTTTCGCATAACCTCTTCTCGAATTCCAGGTATACTCAAACAGCCTTCAGCAAAAGCCCATTCATTTCCTTCTTCTTCTTCAATAATTGGGTTAATGAATACTTTTTTAAAATCCTCTAATCCTTCTGCCTTTGGATCTGGATCTTCCCCTTCCTCAACCTCTGCAAAAGGAGATGCATCAACTACAAAAACGCGAATAGACTTTCCGATTTGAGGAGCTGCTAATCCAACACCGCTAGCAGCATACATGGTTTCGAACATATTGTCAATTAACTCATTTAATCCTTCGTAGTTCTGCTCAATTTCTTCAGCTTCTTTTTTTAGTACGGTTGATCCGTAAGCCACAATTGGTAGTATCATATATTGCACTTCATTTTGGTACAAAAATAGCTGAAATATATCAATGTACCATAGTACAACGAGTATGAATCTAGAATATTATTGATGGTGTGAAAACTTCTGTAATAAATGATACATAAAAACGGTTTAAATAATGTTAATATTGCACTATGGAATGGTTTAGGAAGAATACTTTAGTCTTTTTATTAGGGTCAATCACTTTGGGGTTGATGCCTTATGGAGATCCTCACATACTAGGTAAATTAAAGTGGTTGATTGGAGGTGGAGCAATTAATGGTGAGCATCCAATGGCGCTGATAGATTGGTTTGACTTAGTGATGCATGGGACGCCATGGTTATTATTGATAATTGCGTTAGTTGCTCAACTTAAAAAACTCTTGACTCCCAGTCATTCAAAATAAGGTATGTCATTTTCATAAAGAATAGTCGCAAGAAAAAGGCCGTGGGCAGGCGCGGAAATTCCGGCAGCTTCTCTTTTATGAGCGGATAAAATTTCAAGAAATTCTTGATGTGTCAACTTACCTTCACCCAATTGGACAAGTGTTCCAACTATTGCGCGAACCATGTTTCTTAGAAAACGATTTGCTGAAATCGTAAATTGATACCCCGTTTCAGTAATCGTCCATTCTGCCTTAGTTACAGTACATGTAAAGCTATTTATATTTGTCATTTTTTTACTAAATGACCTAAAGTCGTGTGAACCAATAAGGTTTTTGGCTGCATTATTCATTAAAACTATGTCAATCGGTCGGTTAAGATGCCAAGAAGTTTCATTAATGAATGCATTTTTAGCAGTGTGAATATGGTAATGATATGTTCGACTTGTGGCGCTAAATCTTGCGTGCAAATCATTTGGAACCTTGAAAAGACGATGAACTGCGATGTCTTTATGAAGCATGCAGTTTAATTTAAATGTGATTTCTTCCGTATTTAAATCATTTTCAGTGTCAAAATGTGCATAGAAATTTGAAGCATGCACTCCGGTGTCTGTCCTTCCACATCCCATTGTTTTTATTGGAATGTCACTGTTAATTTTAGTTAGAGCATTATTAATAGATTCTTGAACTGAAATAGCGTTTGGTTGAATTTGCCAACCAAAAAAATCCGTTCCTTTGTAGGAAAGTTGTATAAAGTATCGATTTAGTTCCACGATGCGAATTTACAAAAGATAAATTGAGGAAAAATGAAAAAGATAGGCTTGATGTCGGATACGCATGGGTATATTGATCCAAAAATATATGATTACTTTAAGGATGTGGACGAGATTTGGCACGCAGGTGATGTGGGAGATATTTCGGTAGTTGATGATTTGGAAGGTTTTAAACCGGTGA
Source organism: Crocinitomix algicola (assembly GCF_001661595.2). Classification (GTDB taxonomy): domain Bacteria; phylum Bacteroidota; class Bacteroidia; order Flavobacteriales_D; family Crocinitomicaceae; genus Crocinitomix; species Crocinitomix algicola. The sequence continues at coordinate 39,427 of NZ_LYPF02000018.1, read as the reverse complement.
GAGGAGTCTATGGAAATATTGATGACCATGTCATACGTGCTGCATGGCCTAAGGTGAACACTTTTGAATGTGAAGGTGCTAAAGTTGTGATTACTCATATTGCAGGTAAACCCTATCGTTATGTCAAAGATGCGAAGGAGGTGATTGATATTGAGCAACCTACTGTTTTTGTTTGTGGGCATTCGCATATTCTTCTTGTTCAATACGATAAAAATATAAATGCCTTGTGGTTAAATCCTGGGGCATGTGGATACAAAGGGTTTCATAAGGTGAAAACCATTCTCCGTTTTGAAATTGAGCAAGGTAAAGTTCAAAACATGGAAGCAATTGAATTAGGACCTAAAAGTATTTAAACTGATAAATCACTTTTTCGACAAAATAAATTAAATTTGATTGCGTTAAGAAGGTGTGATTTTGAGCAGTTATTGTGCTCAACGCTAAAAAACTTGGATGAAATATATTCTTTTAATTACAGTTATTGTCACTAGTTTGATTGGACAAACGCAAACAGGAGGGCAGTCTACTTATCAGTTTCTAGATTTAGATTTTAATGCACGATCATTAGGTTTAGGAGGTGATTTTATCGCTTTAAAGGATGGAGATGTCAATCTAGCCGTTGCAAATCCAGCGGCCATATCAGATAAAATGAACAACAATCTTTCATTGAATCATTTTATTTATCCTTCTGGAATAAACTATGGTCAATTGGCTTATGGTAAATCGTATGACGGAATTGGTAGTTTTGTTGGGCATCTACGTTATGTGTCTTACGGTAAATTTCGACGCACGGATGAGTTCGGTAATGATCAGGGTAGTTTTACAGCTGGCGATTATTCATTAGGAATTGGGTATGGGAAAGCGTTGAACAAATATTTTTCACTAGGGGCTAACTTAAATTTAATTTTCTCCCATTTAGAAACTTATACTTCTTTTGGGTTTGGGGTTGATGTGGCTACAAGTTTTTATGATGAAGAGTCGAATATTACTGCAACTGTGGTGGCAAGAAATATCGGTTATCAAGTGGTGGGCTACACTCCCGGAAATCATGAGTCATTGCCGATAGAAGTATTGGCCGGCGTAAGTTATAAATTTCATCATGCACCTTTTCGGTTTAGTATTGTTGGAACAGATTTAACAACTTGGGATTTAACCTATAATGATCCAAGCTGGGAGCCAAGAGTTGATGAGCTTACACAAGATACTATTCCAGTGCCTTCCGCGAGTTTTGCACAAAAATTAGCGTATCACACAAATTTTGGGGTGGAAATTGTTCCTAATGACAATTTGTATTTTCGGGTTGGATTTAATTATCAACGTCGACACGGTTTAGGTATAATAGACCGTAAAGGAGCAAGCGGTTTTTCTTTTGGTTTTGGTCTAAAAACAAATAAGTTCGACTTTAACTATGGTCTTGCTTTTTATTCGGTGGCTGGAGCTTCAAATGTTTTTGGTATCACAACTAATTTCTCGAAATGGACGAGGCGCTCTAATTAGTTTTAGAAGGTTTTAAAATTATTTTACCCCGTTTAAGCTCTATCTTACCTGCGACTTCCATTTGTTTTAGAATTCGCGAAACAACCTCTCTAGATGTGTTTAAATCATAAGCTATTTCTTGATGCGAACTTTGGATAATTTCCGAGTTATGCACAGCCGCTTTGTCTTTTAAATAATTTGAAATTCGATCGTCCATCTTTTTAAAGGCTAACAAATCAACTACAAAAAGAAGCTCCTCATAACGACTAGAATAATTGTTTAATATGAAATGGCGCCACGATTTATATTTCACCATCCATTCATCCATTACACCAACGGGTATAGCCATAAAACTGGCATCTTCTTCAACAATTGCTAAAATATTACTCCGATGATTATTCAAACAACACGTGAGTGAGGCTGCGCAAGTTTGTCCGGCTTCTACATAGTAAAGAAAGATTTCCTTATCCTCATTATCTTCTCTCATTATTTTAATCGCTCCAGCAGTCATTAAAGGAATGAAGTCCACTTGAGAACCTACTTCCAAAAGTATTTCATTTCGTTTGTGATTGCAGTATTCGCTGGTTTTCAGGATGTCTTCAATTAGCTCCGCTTCAAATACATTTCCGAATAAGCTGTGTACGATGGGGTGATGAGGGTAATTCATAGAATAAAGATAAAAAAAGTCCTAGAGTAAAGCCCTTAAATTGTAATGTAACTTATTTTGTAAGCTGCGTATAATCGGTACAATACTTGTTTGGTAGTAGTTATATGATAAAAATTAATTCGGTTTTATTCTTGTTCTTGTTTTGGGGGGGCAATATACTTTGTCAAAATTCTTTTTTGGAAGGGAGCTGGCAAGGGATTTTAACCGACTTTAATCAACCCTACAAAAAAGGTAAAGCCATTTGGTTCGATTTTAAAATTGATCCAAGTTCCGGGTCCTTAACTGGTAGTTCGAGAACAGAAACTCCTTTTACAGAATATTTCGCCTACAAAACTATAAGAGGAGATTCCAAAAGTAAAAATGTGCTCGAATTTGAGGAGTTTATGATTGGTAAACAAAAGAATACAGGGGCCAATGTTTGGTGTATGAACGAAGGAAAATTATCATATAACGATTCTACGGGTTATTTGAGTGGCGAATGGCAGTCGACAGATTGTAATCGAAAGTCTGGAAAAATTATATTATACCGTTCTAAATATGAAATGTCTCACACGGACACTTTAACAATGTATCACAGTTGGTTTAATAATATGGTTAGTGATTTAAATAGAGGATGGAACGCATATTATGTCCGTGACGCGGAGATGAGAAACTTTGAGTTTGTACCGGTTTATTTTGATCATGACAAAGATGTGTTAAAGGTTGAGTTTGAAGATTATTTAAATCGTATGGCTAAGATCATTAATTCTCATTCAGATTTAAGGGTGAAGATTATTGGACACACTGACTCCAACGGAACTGATGAGTACAATGTTGATTTGTCTGCTAGACGTGCAGCTCGGATTGAAGCCTTTTTAAAAGGTGTTGGTGTGCATCCAGATAAAATTGTAATAGAATTTAGGGGGGAACGAGACCCGGCAACATCCAATAAAACGGCTGACGGTAAGCGTTTAAATAGAAGGGTAGATTTTGAGTTTATCTAGCTTTTAAGCAAGGCTGAAAGTGTGTTTGCTTTTCTTTCTGTTTCTATCCATTCAGATTCTTGAGTTGAATCAATAATTATTCCTCCTCCAACGTATAGGTTGGCATATTTTTCATAAAATTGCAAACACCTTAAATTAACAAAGAGAGATTTAGTGTCTTTTTGAACAAAGCCAATAAAACCAGTATAAAATTGACGGTCATGTTTTTCATTTTTTAAAATGAATGCTCGAGCAGCGTCAGTCGGTGTCCCGCAAACCGCAGGTGTAGGATGTAGTCCTTGGGTTAAGGATGACCAATCATGTGGGTTTATTAATTGCGCTTTGATTGTCGTTTGTAAATGTTGTACAGGTCCAGCGGTAATTGTTTGGGGACCATCTAATTGGATGTTGTGACAATATTTTTCAAGTTCCTTATGAATTTGATGGGTAACGAAGGCTTGTTCGTCATATTCTTTTTTTGTCCAGTTATCGAATTCTGTTTTAGTTCCTGCAAGAGACATTGTTTCAATTTTATCCCTATTTACATGAATTAACCGTTCGGGGGTAGCGCCAATCCAGGTGCCAATTTCTGCATTTGAAATCACATAATTAAAGGTGTTTGTATAGGTTTCGTTCAATTTTTGAAATAACTCATTTGGCTGAATCGAGTGCTCAACTCTTTTGATTCGCGACAAGATAATTTTTGAACATTCTCTGCTTTTTAGTTTTTCGTGTAAACGAGTGAATTGGGCATTATAACTATCTCGTGGAGTTGGATTCGTTTGATCTTCCGAGAAATGAAATGTTAAATCAGACGCAGATTTAACTTCTTTTAGATTGTGAACATAGATGAATTTTTTTCCGGTAAATGGGTGGATTATAAAGGCGTTTTCAGGAACTTCCTTCCAATCATCAGTCCATACGGCATCTCCAACTAAACAGAATGCGGTAGTGGCGTTTGGGAATCGATATGTGAGTGAAGTTTTTATTTTTCAATTACCATTACGGTTAGTCGTCCTGTAGCGACTAACTTATTGTTATAATCTCTTATTTCTGCCTGCCATACATGGGTTCTTCGTCCTGCATGAACGATTTTCGCTGTACCATAGACTGTTCCTTCTTTAACACCGCGAATGTGATTGGTATTGATTTCTATTCCTACAATACTTTGCTTTTTTAAATCGACAATAAGTGAAGAGCCAAGGGAGCCGAGGCTTTCAATTAAAGCGGCACTTGCACCACCATGTAATAATCCTGCAGGTTGATGAGTCCTATTGTCGACAGGCATCACGCCTGAAATGAAATCTTCCCCAACTTTCGTGATTTCAATGCCTAAATGTTCGAGTAAAGTGTTTTTTGAGATCTCATTTAGTTTAGTGATAGGTACATTCGTGTTTATCATAGTGCTTTTATTTAGGTGCTTTCAGATAAAGGTAATAGGCAACAAAACTAAAAATGATGTTTGGAAGCCAAACTGCCAGGAAAGGGGTGAATCCTACGTTTATAGCTGCAACAGTAGTCATCTGCATGGCAAAAATATAAACCACACATACACCTAGTCCGATAGCGATGTTGATTCCTAAACCGCCGCGTGTTTTTTTGCTTGAAACGGAAACGCCAATTAAAGTGAGAATGAAAATGGCAAAAGGGGAGGCCCACCTTTTATGTTTTTCTATGAGATAAAAAGGGACATCTTCCGATCCACTTAGTCGTTGCTTCTCGATGAATTCGTCCAATTCTTTTGCGTCCATAGCTTCAATAATATTTGATCGAAAAACTAAATCTGAAACACTAAAACTCAATGTTGTGTCAAGTTTCTTCGTATAGGTCAGTTGATCATTTTTATCGCCGAATTCGCGAATAGCAACATTTTGAAAAGACCAATTGTTGTTTGTTGTGTCTCCGACAGCTTTGTCCGCATGTAGTTCATATTCTAAACGAGTGCCATTTAAACGTTGAAAGGAAAAGTCCGAAATGATTTTTTTTGTTCCATCATAATGATGAAAAAAGAGAATTTCATTTTCTGAGATTTGCATTCGAACATCAATGCGGTTATTCTTGTCCCTGTAATAGGTTTCTTCAAAGATGATTCGTTCATGGTTTGAGCCAGGTAGAACAAAGTTGTATACAAGGATTGTTACTATCACAAGTATTGCAGAGGAGTAAAAATAGGGTCTCAAAAATCGTTTAAAACTAACGCCAGCACTTAAGATAGGTACAATTTCCGTGTTTCCAGCCATTTTAGAGGTGAACCAAATAACGGATATGAAATTGAGTAAATAGCTAAATTGGGCGCCGTAGTATAAGAAAAAGTTGGTGTAATAGGTGAAGATTATTTCGTTCCAAGGCGCACCATTTCCAATGAAGTCATTGAGTTTTTCAGATAAGTCAAACACGATACTAATAGACATGAGCAGGATCAGCATGAACACGAAAGTTCCTAAGAACTTTTTCATTATAAATCGATCAAGCTTTGTCAATATCACACTTATAGTTTTTGGCTGAGCTTTGGTACCATTTCATCTTTCCAAGCACTAAACGTACCTTTTTCAATTTGATTGCGTGCTTCGTCAACTAGCCATAAATAAAATGCTAAATTATGAATGCTTGCAATTTGAAGTGCCAGGTATTCCTTTGCATGAAACAAATGCCGAACATAGCTTTTGGAGTATGCAGAATCAACATAGGATGTTCCAAATTCATCAAGTTTTGAAAAGTCGTTTTTCCATTTTGCATTTTTCATGTTCATAATTCCGTTTCTGGTAAACAGCATACCATGACGAGCATTTCGCGTAGGCATAACACAATCAAACATGTCTACACCTAATGCAATGCATTCAAGGATGTTTGCTGGAGTTCCAACTCCCATTAAATATCGTGGTTTATCCTTTGGGAGAACATTGCATACAAGGTCGGTCATTGCATATAATTCTTCGGCCGGTTCTCCTACTGATAAGCCTCCTATTGCATTACCAGGAAGGTCGAAGGAAGCTATCGTTTCCGCACTTTTGATGCGAAGGTCCTTGTAGGTGCTGCCTTGAACAATAGGAAACAATGCTTGCGAATGACCATAAAGTCCTTCAGTTTTATTAATATGTTCAACACATCGCTTTAACCAACGATGAGTCATATGCATGGAGTCTTTCGCATAGTTATATTCGCACGGGTAAGGGGTGCACTCATCAAACGCCATTATAATATCAGCTCCAATAATTCTTTGAATATCAATTGCCTTTTCAGGGGTGAAAAAATGAGCTGATCCATCAATATGAGAGCGAAATTCAACACCTTCTTCTTGAATTTTTCGAGTTCCTGATAGAGAATAAACTTGGTATCCGCCGCTGTCTGTTAACATAGGCTTGTTCCAACCATTAAACTGGTGTAATCCGCCAGCATTTTCAATGACTTCAAGACCTGGTCGAAGGTATAAGTGATAGGTGTTGCCCAAAATGATTTGCGCTTTGATGTCTTGATCTAATTCGTGTTGATGAACTCCTTTAACGGTTCCAGCAGTACCCACAGGCATAAATATAGGGGTTTTAATTTTTCCGTGATCCGTTTCAATGGTGCCAGTTCTTGCACGCGACTTTTCGTCCTCAGCCTCTAATATAAAGTTCATTTTGTTGATAAAAATTAGTCGTGACAAATATACATGATATTAAATTATGACACCTTTGTGTCAAGTATAATTATGGAATTATTGCCTTCAATACGATTCGATTTAATGGGGATTTTATTTCTCGTTTTTAGTGGTGCAGTCGCCATTCAGCTGATTTATTTGTTTTTAGTTCATTTAAATGTGTTGTTTTATCGGAAAAAGAAATCGATTTCCCCTGAATTCCCAGTTTCAATTATTATTTGCGCGCGAAACGAAGAGGATAACCTTTTTAAAAATTTGCCAAAAATCTTGGCGCAAGAATATCCGGAGTTTGAGGTAATCGTCGTAAATGACCAGAGTTTTGATGATTCAAGGCATATTATAAAGGCTTATCAAAAAACGCATTCGAATTTAAAGCTGATTGAGTTAGAACGAAACAAACATCGAAAATTTGGTAAAAAAGTTCCGCTAACAATTGGAATTAAAGGAGCTAAATATGAGCATTTATTAATGACTGATGCTGATTGTATTCCACAATCTACGCAATGGTTAAGAGAGATGGTGAGTAATTATACTGAAGGTAAAGAAATCGTTATTGGTTATGGTCCTTATGAAAAAAAGAAAGGACTGTTAAATAAGCTCATTCGCTTCGATACAAATTCCATTGCTACAACGTATTTTGGAATGGCACGGTTAGGTATGCCGTATATGGGTGTTGGAAGGAATATAAGTTATAAAAAAGAGTTGTTTTTTAAAGTAGATGGCTTTAAAAACCATTATCATATACAATCAGGTGATGACGATTTGTTTATGCAAGAAGCTGCTACACGAAAAAATGTAGCCATCGAAATGAATCCGAATTCGTTCGTTTGTTCGGCGCCGCAAAAATCTTGGAAAGACTGGTATAAACAGAAGCAAAGGCACTATACAACTGCTCCAAAATATAGACTTATTAACAAGTTGGTTTTAGGAATATTTCCGGCAACGATGTTTTTGATGCTAGTTTCTTTCTTTATTTTACTGTTTAATTACAAGTGGTGGCCAATCGTAACAGTGATATTTGGAGTTAGATTTCTATTGTATTGGATAGTCAATGGATTTCTTCTTAAAAAATATAAAGCAGGAGATTTGATTTTAATTTTTCCGTTTTTAGAATTGTTACACTTTTTTATGATGCCATTTGTTTATTACTCATCTGAACGAACTGAAAGGAGTAAATGGTAGAAAATAATAACTTATCAGACAAAGGGAAACGAGATTTAGCCTTAGTAGAAAAAGCGCTGAACGGCGATCAACTTGCATACGGCGATTTAATGGAAATGTATCGCGAATCTATTTATTTTATGATGTTAAAAATGGTTCGTTCGGAAGATGATGCTGAAGATTTGACTATTGAAGCATTTGGCAAAGCATTTAACCGTTTGCATCAATATTCACCTAGTTATGCGTTTAGCACTTGGTTGTTTAAAATAGCTTCAAACAATGCTATCGACTTTATTCGTAAAAAACGGATTAAAGTGACTTCGATGGATACAGCTTTCACCAACGATGACGGAGAGAAAGTTGGAATAGATGTAAAGAGTACTGAGAAAAATCCTGAGCAAGAGACAATGCACCTAGAAAAGGTGGGGGTGATGAGAGAAATTGTTAAGAAGTTAAAACCACGATATCGTGACCTAATTGAAAAGCGGTATTTCCAAGAATTGTCTTACGATGAGATTGCACAAGATATGGGTTTACCTCTAGGTACAGTAAAAGCCCAACTTTTTAGAGCAAGAGCATTTTTGGCAGATATGATTAAACATACGCGCGATACTATATGATGACAGTTGATCGTATTTTTCACTATTTCCCAGCTTTAACACAGGAGCAGAAAAAACAGTTTGAGCAGCTTTATGCTGTGTATAAAGAGTGGAATGAACAAATAAACGTCGTTAGCCGTAAAGATTTTGATTCATTTTACGAGCGACATGTTTTACATTCACTTGGAATTGCAAAAATGGTTTCTTTTAAACCAGGTACTTCAATATTGGATGTAGGAACGGGGGGAGGATTTCCGGGTATACCATTGGCCATTTTATTTCCTAAAGTAAAGTTTCATTTAGTGGATTCAATTGGAAAAAAAATTAAAGTTGTTCAAGGAGCAGCAGAGGCATTAGGGCTGCAGAATGTTCGCGCAAGTCATTCGCGTGCAGAGCAAATTAAAGAGAAATATGATTTTGTTGTCAGCCGTGCTGTGACTCAAATAGACCGTTTTTTACCTTGGGTTCAAAATAAATTTTATCCCAAACAAAAAAATGCTTATCCAAATGGAATTTTTTATCTAAAAGGCGGTGATTTATCGGAAGAATTTAAAAATGTAAAACGTTTTTGGGAAGAAATGGAATTAAGTAAAGTGTTTGATGAACCTTTTTTTGAAACTAAAAAGGTGATTTACATTAATATGGCTTAAAATTCGTCTACTTCGATGATTTCAAAATTGGAGTCTTCAAACAGTGCTGAAAATTCCTCACCAGAATCAAACATATCTGTGTCGTCTTTTTCGTAGTACCATTTAATTGTGAATGATTCCTTTGGCAGATTATCATGAAGTTTTTGAATGGTGTTTCGGAGCGCTAAAGCGGACCCTGTATTAAAATACTCTAATTTGATTGAAAGCAGTGTTTTAGTTTGAGGTTTAGCTACGTAATTTTCAATTTCTTTTTGTAAGGGAAGATAAAAATTATAGGGATTCTCAGGCAAAGAAATTCCCGAAATTTCGATGAATCCACGTTCAAAATGGGCTTCAATTTTTGGGCTTCTTTTATCTCCTTCAATCAAAAATGGCATAAATATCTCCTTAATTTATTTGGATTATACTCATTTTCGAAGAATAAGGTTTCAAAAATTAAACCTGATTTTATTAATTGCCTTCTCGAGCAGCTTTTAATTCTGCAATTTTTTCTTCTAGTGCTTTGCCTTTTAATTCAACTCCTTCCCAATAAAGTTTAAATCCAACTTGCTGCCCACTTTCGTTGTACACAATATGGTATCCGTGTTTAACGGCATATTTATAACGTTGTATCATGGCAATTTTTCCATTAGGATGATAATGTTTTACCTCGCCATGTTTGTTTCCATCTACATATTTTCCTTCTTCTTTTACTTTCGTATTAGGGTGAAATTTTTTGTATTCTCCATGTTGAATACCATTTTCCCAGTAAGAATATTCCATAACACGATATTGTCCTGCTTGAGGTTCATAGAAAATAACACGTTGCCCATTGAGTTTACCGTTTTTATAATCTTCTTGATAGCTAATAACACCACGATCGTCGTATTGTACCCAAGTACTGTCTTTTTGCTGGTTGATATATTTGCCACGAGCCATTAAATACCCTGTTTCATGGTACATTTGGGCATAGCTTGTTTTACCATTATTCGTATAGTCCATAATGGCTTTGACTTTGCCAGATTCGTAGTAATAAGTAAACCTACCATATGGTTTGTCATCCTTAAATTGGCCTTCATATTTAAACACAGCATTATTTGGATGCGCTTTTTTCCAAACTCCTTGCTTACGTCCTTGACTGTCTTTTTGGTTAACTTGACCTAACCCAACTGATGTAAATCCAACGATAAATATGAATAGCGAGAATAAGTACTTCATCTTGTTATTTTAAATTTTTTGCAACCTCATGCAAATTTTCAAAAATATAATCAGCTTTTGTCTTAACGTTACGTTCAGTTGTTAACATAATCGTTTTCATTCCCAAATTTATGCCAAACTCAATGTCACTTTCAGTATCCCCTATCATCAAAGATTTTTCGAAATCAATTTCAGGATAGTCGTTTTTCGCTGCATAGCCCATTCCCGGATTAGGTTTGCGAAACTCGCTATTTTCGGATTTTAATTGAGGAGCAAAGTAAAATTGATTAATATGCCCTCCTGCTTGTTTGACGACATCAGCAATAAAACCGTGAATTATACTTAGATCTTCTGTTGTCATTATTCCTTTGCCTATTCCTTGTTGATTGGTCACCACCACTATTCTGCCAAATAATTTTGTGAATTGCGAAATGGCTTCTGGTACACCGGCGATGATTTTTAATTCATTTAATGCTTTAACATAATCATTAATCAATCGCGTGTTGATTACACCGTCACGGTCTAAAAATAGTGTCCAAGTACTGTCGATTTTTAGTTTATTTAAGTTCATGTATGGTTTTATTTTTTAGGTCGGTGTTTAACTGTTTAAAGTCTTTAGGAATGCCAATATCTATGAAGTAGGTGTTTTGAACGGATCCGTATAAATTTTCATTGCAATGAATTTCAAGAAATTCTTTTTCAAATGAGAATTCTTTTTGGGGAGTTATTTTATTGAAATGGCTTTTGTTAAGGCAATATATTCCGCCATTTATTAATGCTGTATCTTGGAATTGTTTTTCGGTAAAACCAATAATTTTTTGCTTTTCATTTATTTGTACGCTACCGTATCTATCTGTATTTTTAATGGGTTTTAAAGCAAGTGTACATAGGGAGTTGTTTTCAAGGTGTATCTTCTTTAAATCGTTTAGATTGATTGTAAATAAAGTGTCTCCATTACACGCCAGTACATGTTTTCTTTTGGTTTGGTTTAGTGCTAATTTAATAGCACCTCCCGTTCCTAAAGGTTCTTTTTCTACCGAATAAAGGATTTTCATTCCTTTGTAAGCGTCTCCAATCACGTTCTTGATCATTTCCCATTTGTAACCTACTGAAAGTATGACTGTTTTTAGTTGTTGATGGGCTAGATAATCGAGTAGATGAACGATAAATGGCTTTTCACATACAGGTGCAAGTGGTTTAGGTATTGCACCTATTTCAGACCTAAGGCGAGTCCCAAGACCTCCTGCTAAAATAATAATTTCGTCTATCTCTAACTGTTTAAGCATTTTCTATCCACGTTGTTAATCCGTTTTTTTCGAAGTGAAAATCACGAAAATTACCGTCAAATTTAGCCAAAGCTTTGATTACTGAATCGCGATGATTTTCATCAACATAAAAGAGCATAAAACCACCACCACCGGCTCCAGATATTTTGCCTCCATAAGCTCCAGCCATTAGAGCTGTTGAGTATATTTCGTCGATTGTGGGATTTGAAATACCAATTGCCATTTGTTTTTTGTGTTCCCACCCTTTATCAAGGATGGCCCCTATTTCATGTAGATCCCCTCCTTTTAGAGCTGCTTCTAATTGGTAGGCTTGTTTTTTTAAGAAGTGCATCGCCTGAATAGGTTTTTCTAATTTTCGGATGACGTTATCGGCTTGTATTTCAATTATTTTTGCAGATTTACGACTTGTTTTAGTGTAATAAAGAAGGATACTCTTTTCGAGTGATTTAATCCTGTTTTGTGGAATGTTTACGGGGTTAACAGTTACGTTTTGACCTTGGAATTCAATTAAATTTATGCCTCCAAAACTAGCGGCATATTGATCCTGTTTGCCTCCGGCCATCTGCAAATCCTCACGTTCAATTTGATAGGCTAAACGAGCAATTTCATGTGTTGTTAACGGTATGTCTAGCCAAGTTAAAAAAGCTCCAAGTATTGATACTACAAGTGTTGAAGAGGTTCCCAGTCCTGATCCTGAGGGAACATCCATTTCGGTAATTAATTCAAATGATAGTGGTTTTTTCGTATAGTCTTTAACTATTCGATTATAAATACCTTTTTGTAGATCGAGATGCCCCGTTATTTCTAGCTGCTCTTCAGCTTTTAAAGTCTCAATTTTATTGTTTTTGGCATTTAGCGTAATTTTGCCGTCATTTTTTGGGATAATTGTGGCATAGGCATATAAGTTTACAGTAGCGTTAAATACAGCGCCTCCATATTTATCAGAATACGGACTGACATCTGTTCCACCGCCTGCTAATCCAAGCCTAAAAGGAGCTTTACTCTTAACTATCATTTCCCAAAAATTAATCGTATAAAGATAAAGAAATCGCCTAATTACGCTTATAATTGATCAAGTTTATCACATAGTACTGACCATTGAAAACGCTTTTTTTCTTCTTTTATTCCTTCTCGGAATTTTTCGAGTTGTTGTGGATTAGCCATTTCATTTAACGACATTTCAATTTCCTCATTTGATACGCCACTTACTAGACCAACTTTTCCATGTGGCACCATTGTCGCAAGATCACCAACTTTAGTGACAAGCATTGGAAGTTCCATGCTATATGAAATTTGGGTAACACCACTTTGGGTTGCTGATCGGTAGGTGAGCGCGAGGAATTCGGCTGCTGAGAAATAATATTTCACCTCGTCGTCCGGAACAAATTGATCGAAGCGAATAATTTCATGTTCCAAATTAAGCGATTTTATTAGGTCTTGATAGGTGTCCCAGTTTTCGTAGCATTCTCCTACCACTAGGAGTTTGTAATTGGGATTTGTTTTGTTGAATTGTTTAAAGGCTTTAATTAACAGGTCAACCCCCTTGTATTTACGAATTAGACCAAAAGATAAAATATATTTAAAGTCCTCAGATAGACCAAGGTGCTTAATAGCTTCTACTTTATCCAACTTCGATCCATAAATATCAAAAATAGGATGAGGTGTATAGGCTATGGGTTTAGTTATTCCAAAATCATGTTCTAATTCTTTCACACCTTTTTTTGACATCACTAAAAAACCGTCGAGCTGTTTGTAAAAAAGATTGGATAAAATTTTATCGCCAAATCGACTTTCGTGGGGTTTGACATTATCAATCAATCCAATGGCAACTTTGTTTTTATTTTTTTTGGCAATTCGTGCTAAAGTGCCTAGACAAGGACCTAGAAAAGGGAGCCAATAGCGAAGAATTATTTTTGAAGGGTTTTCTTTTTTTAGTTCCTTTCCAACTTTAAACCAATTTAGAGGATTGAATGAAACAATTTTTCGATGTATTGTTAAGTTAGTTGGAGCTTTATGTTTGGTTAGATCTAATAATTGACTTTTTCCGGGAAAAATGAGTTTGGGATACAATACTTTGTATGTCCAAACTTCTACCGTTTCGCCTCTGCTTGTATATTCTTTGGCAAGTCGATCGGTTGTAGCTGCTATTCCTCCACGATAGGGGAAGGCAGGTGAAATGATTATTATTTTTTTATGTTTTGTAGAAGTAGAGATTGACATGAAAAATTAAATTTCTTTTTCAATCAAGTAGTTGTTTCTTGTTGTAGAATTTCGACCAATTAATTCCGCAATAAATCCGGCTAAAAATAATTGAGTACCAACTATTATTGACGTCAAAGCAATGTAAAACTCTGGTCTTTCAGCGATCAGCCTTCCTGTTGTGTCAATAAATAATTTATCGATAATAAGCCAAGTGGTTACAATAAATCCGAGTAGAAACATGAGTGTGCCTAAAAGGCCAAAAAAGTGCATTGGTTTTTTACCAAATCGAGTAATGAATGTGATGGTAAACATATCAAGAAAACCATTGATAAATCGGTTGAGTCCAAATTTTGACTTACCGTATTTTCTTTCTTGATGTTGAACAACTTTCTCCCCAATTTTGCCAAAGCCTGCAGCGCGTGCTATAACAGGAATGTAACGGTGCATTTCTCCGAAAATTTCAATTGATTTGACCACTTCTCTACGGTATGCTTTTAATCCGCAATTCATGTCGTGCAATTTAATACCTGACATCCAACGGTTAACGCCATTGTATATTTTTGTCGGTATTGTTTTGCTCAAAGGATCATGCCGTTTCTTTTTCCATCCTGATACTAAATCATATTGCCCCTCAGTTATCATGCTGTACAATTCTGGAATCTCATCGGGACTATCTTGTAAATCAGCATCCATTGTAATTACGACCTGACCAACACAAGCTTGAAAACCTACATGCAAAGCGGCAGATTTTCCGTAATTCCGCTGAAATTTTATGCCCCGGACATTTTGGTCTTTAGATTGTAATGTTTCTATTACCTTCCAAGAGTTATCTGTACTTCCATCGTTAATGAAAAGTATTTCATAGGTAAATCCATTGTCTAGCATAACTTTTTGGATCCATGCATGTAGCTCAGGCAATGATTCGTCCTCGTTGAACAAGGGCACGACAATCGAAATGGCTTTATTTTCTTTTTCGGTCATAATCTAAGCCGTCAAATATAGGTAATTATACAGCAGTCAATCTTTTTTCACGTGTTAAAAAAACGAAAAGAAGTAGGGCAGAAAAGAGTTAAACTTCCGTTCCTTGAAGTGTTTCTGATTTTAAGTCCATCAATACCGTAAAAGCTTTGCTGACTAATTTAGTGTCCACAACAATTGTGAACTCATTCGTTGTTGATATAACCTCTGACAAATTAATTCCTTCCCAAGCTAATTTTTTGAGTAAGTAATAATATACCCCTGAAATTTCCGTGTTTACCTGAGGAAGTTTCATTGTGATAGAGGATAAATTTTCAGACTCCGAAATGAGTTGGTTTTGAGAGAATATTTCAACAATATCCTTTTTAAATTGCTCATTGGTTATTATTGTGGTTTCAGCAACTCCTCGAGAAACGGTGTAAAAATTATCGCTTATATCTTTAATTTGATTTAAGAATTTTGCTTGATCTTGTGATATTCCGATATAGTTGTTGAAGGTACATTTAACGAGGTTACTTCGAACAATCAAGTCTCCTAAATCGGCCATGAAATTTTTAATTCGATGTTCGATTTTCTGATTCGTACCAGGTGGCATACGCTTTATTGCCATGATAATTGCACTGTCGGACACATCTTTTCCAGTGATTTTTCGAATGTCCGGATTCAGTTTTCTGGCAAGGGAGCTGATATTAATGAGGCCTTCAGAAATGGCTTCCTGAATGAAAGGGGATTGGTTGATTAACCGCTCAATTACTTTACTAAGTCTATCCATGTTAAAATATAAACAGTTTGTTAAAAATGCAATACAAATATAATTAAAATAACTTTTGCACGACTTTCTGTCTTAAATTTGAAAAAAAAAAATTGATTACGATGGAAAACACACCTTTTTATTTTTATGATCTAGACGTTTTAAATCAAACGTTGGATGCCGTTTCTGCAGAAACAATGCATGATGATTTTCATGTACATTATGCAATAAAGGCAAATAATAATAAAAAGATTCTTCAAGAGATAGCAAAGAAGGGGTTAGGTGCAGATTGTGTTAGCGGATGGGAAATCTTAGCGGCTATCGATGCTGGTTTTTCTCCAAATTCCATTGCTTTTGCTGGAGTAGGTAAGACAGATGAGGAGATAGCAATCGCCCTTAAACACGAAATTGGAGTTATTCATTGTGAAAGTCTTGAAGAAATTGAGGTAATAAATGCAATGGCCCATGAGTTAGGTTTTTATCCTAAAATTGCACTGCGTTTAAATCCAAATGTGAATGCACTTACTCATGCAAAAATTTCAACCGGTATGTCCGAAAATAAATTTGGACTTACAGTTATAGAGTTCGAAGAGCTTGTCAATAAATTGACTGATTTAAATAGCGTTAATATTATAGGTTTGCACTTTCATATCGGTTCTCAGATTACCAATATGCGGGTGTTTGAGGAATTGTGTGAACGAATTACTGAAATTGTGCCTCAGTTCGTGAAAATGATTGGACCAATTTCTTATCTGAATGTTGGTGGTGGTTTAGGCATTAATTATGAAAATCCTGATCACGGACTTATTCCTGACTTTGAATCTTATTTTGATGTGTTTAGATGGGGATTGCGACAACTCGATTTACCTGTTCATTTTGAGCTTGGTCGATCGATAGTGGGACAGTGCGGTAGTTTGAGGACTCGAGTATTGTATGTTAAAAAATCTGACCAAAAGAATTTTGCAGTAGTTGATGCAGGAATGACAGAACTTATGCGACCTGCCTTGTATGGAGCAAAACATAAAATAGAGCGTTTTGGTGTTGCGCATGTTGATGCTGATCGTCATAAATATGATGTTGTAGGGCCTATTTGTGAGTCGAGTGATAGTTTTGGGAATGAAATTGAATTGGCTGAACTCAAGCGAGGCGATATTTTAACGATTCGTTCTTGTGGAGCATATGCCGAGTCAATGTCATTGAGATACAATGGTCGACAAGAAGTTGGGAATAATTTAAAACGTAAGGTTAATACGAGTCTTAGGATGATTAGAACGGCTTAATTCAATTTTACCAGTTTTCGGAGTTTTTTCAACTCTTTTTTTCCGCGAGCAGTTACACCTTTTGAAACTTCTTCGCGAATGAGGATTTCAAGTTGTGCGATAACTTCGTGACTTAATTCGGGATATTTTTCGCAGATATTAGCAAGAACTGTCATGGCAAAGGCTTTAACGGCAATTGCTGAATGGGGTGATTTTAAGTAAACCAAGGCTTGATCAAAGTAAGGTCCTTCAAACTCTTCTGGTATATCCAAGTATTGCAGGGCGCGCATTACATTTCGTTGAACTGCATCAATTGGGTTTTGGTTTAAATAATCGAGTAAAGGTTGAAGATAAGGTAGGAGTAAATGAGGGTGTTTAGCGCCAATAGCACCAACAGGCTGACTAGAGCGTTGCACAATTCGAACGTCTTTGCTAAAAAAGCAATCCATTAATTCGGAAAATCGTCTTGGGTCGGAACCTACATAAACTGAAACGCACTGCCAATTGGCTTTTGAGTTTTCTATCAGTAACTGTTTTTTTATATCCATCATGAAATCCGATTGTATTCAGCGTTATAAGGCGCTATAAAATTATTATCTTTGCTATCCAAAAATAAAGTTAAGAAGATGTTTGAAAATTTGACCGAAAAATTTGATAGAGCTTTTAAAGTTTTAAAAGGACATGGACAAATTACGGAAGTAAATGTTGCGGAAACCTTGAAAGAGGTTCGTAGAGCCCTGTTAGATGCCGATGTTAGTTATAAAACCGCAAAGGAATTTACCAAAACGGTTAAAGAAAAAGCAATTGGTAGAAATGTTTTAACGACCATTTCTCCCGGCCAACTCCTTACCAAAATTTGCCATGAGGAATTAGTGGAGTTAATGGGAAGTGAGCAAGAGGACATTAACTTTAAAGGAAATCCTGGCGTTATTTTAATGTCTGGTCTGCAAGGATCAGGTAAAACAACTTTCTCTGGAAAGCTTGCAAATTGGTTGAAGAATAAACAACGAAAAAATCCGCTATTGGTGGCTTGTGATGTTTATCGACCGGCAGCGATTGATCAGATTCACGTCTTAGGAGAGCAGTTAGGCGTTGAGGTTTATTCTAATCGTGAAGAGAAAAATCCAGTTAAAATTGCTGAAGCAGCAATCAGTCATGCTAAAAGTAACGGTTTTAACGTAGTTATTATTGATACCGCTGGTCGTTTGGCCGTAGATGAAGAAATGATGACAGAAATAGCGGCGGTTAAGAACGCTATTAATCCAACTGAAACATTATTTGTTGTAGATTCCATGACAGGGCAAGATGCCGTAAATACTGCAAAAGCCTTTGATGAGCGAATTGATTTTGATGGTGTTGTTCTTACTAAATTAGATGGTGATACACGAGGTGGTGCAGCATTATCTATTAAATCTGTAGTCAACAAACCAATTAAATTTGTTGGTACAGGGGAAAAAATGGATGCTTTAGATCTGTTTTACCCAAAACGTATGGCTGACCGAATATTAGGGATGGGAGATGTTGTATCCTTAGTAGAAAAAGCTCAAGAACAATTTGACGAAAAGGAAGCCAAGAAACTTCAAAAGAAAATCGCTCAAAATAAATTTGATTTTGACGACTTTTATTCACAACTTCAACAGATAAAGAAGATGGGGAATGTGAAAGATTTGATGGGAATGATTCCGGGTATGGGTAAAGCCATGAAAGGTGTTGAAATTGATGATGATGCATTTAAAGGAATCGAAGCAATAATTCAATCGATGACACCAAAAGAGAGAGCCGAACCAGCTGTCCTAAATGGTTCGAGAAAGAAAAGAATTGCGGCCGGGTCAGGAACATCAATCCAGGATGTAAACAAACTTCTGAAACAATTTAACGAGACTAAGAAAGTGATGCATATGATGTCAAATAAAAAGAACATGGCAAATATGATGCGTCAGATGAAGGGAATGAGAGGAGGAGGATTACCAGGAATGTAATCCCCTATTTTTCCTATCTTCGTATTCATGCCAATCAACTTGACCATATTGGGCTCGGGATCTGCAGTGCCAGTTCTGCATCGTGGTGTCACAGCCCAATATCTAAATTTCAACGAACGTCGTATTTTAATTGATTGTGGAGAAGGAACCCAATTACAAATGCGCAAATTCAAGGTGAAGTTTCAGCGTATTCAAATGATTTTCATTTCTCATTTACACGGAGACCATTATTTCGGGATTTTCGGATTACTAACTTCAATGAGTCTTTGGGGGAGAACACAAGAACTTGCAATTTATGGACCTCCAGAATTAGAGGAAATCATAAGGCATAATTTTAAATTAGCACAAGTTTATCTTTCCTATCAACTCAACTTTTATCCAGTTGACGTGAAAGAAAAAACACGGATTTTTGAAGATAATTCCATTGAAGTTTTTGCCTTTCCCTTAAAGCATAGGATTAAATGCCATGGATTTTTATTTCAAGAAAAGGAAAAAGAATACCGTGTGAATCCTGAAAAAATTGAGAAGTATAAGCTCAGTTTGACTGAAATTTTGTCCGCAAAAAGAGGGGAAGATGTGAAGAGAATTAATGTGACTTTACCTTTTAAAGACCTTGTTTTTCCAAAAGAAAAGTTAAAATCTTATGCGTATTGTACAGATACAAAATTTTATACTAAACTACCCGATTGGATAAAAGGAGCAGATTTGCTGTATCATGAAGCAACATTCACACAAGAACATTTGGATCGTGCTAAAGCAACAGGTCATTCTACAGCTGCCCAAGCAGCAGAAATTGCCTCTCAAGCCCAAGTAGGGCAATTATTACTCGGACATTTTTCATCGCGATATAAAAACATTGACCCACTTCTTGAAGAGGCAAAATCAATTTTTCCATCGGTCTCGTGCGTTAAGGATGGCGATGTTTTCATTGTGAATTAAATTTGTAAGGTTTTATCCTTTTTACGACTATCATACTGTTATGATACGTTTTTTTTCATTGCTCCTCAGTCTGTTATATTGTTTTAGTTTTGCCCAGTCTTCCAATGATACGACTAACTATGATGCTAAAAATGATTTTAGTCTAACAGGTTTTCCCGTTGTCTTTTTTCTTCCAGAAACTAGCTTGTCATTTGGTGCTGCAGGAATTATGGTGTTTAATGCCGGAAAAGAAAAAGCTTGGAGAAAATCTCAGATTAGCTTAGGTTCGGCTTATACCCTCAAAAATCAAATCTTGTTTTTTTTACCCTATGAATTGTACTTGAAACAAAAATGGAAAATTCATGGAGAATTGGGGTACTATCGCTATTTTTTTAACTATTTCGGAATTGGAATTGACTCGAAAGAGGTTGATTTAGAGACCTATGATGCGAATTTTCCTCGGTTATTAGCTACATTGTCTTACCGAGTTAAACCTACTTTTTTAGTGGGATTTCAGTATCGTTTTGATTATTTCGAAATACCACGAATGGATTCCTTATTGACTTTAAATAATCCAATTGGCAGTGAAGGCGGAGTGGTTAGTACGGTTGGAATTTCAATGTCGTACGATACGCGTGATGATATTTTTTACCCGAGAAAAGGAGTATTGGCTAATTTTATTGCAGAAACGAGTGGTGATTATACCCTTGCCGATTTTAGTTATGGATTGATGCAATTAGATGTGACACATTATTTTACGCTGAAGGATAAACACACCATTGCAACAAATTTATACACAGGAACCACAATTGGAAATTCTCCATTTTTTACCTATTACTACTTCTCTTCAGGTAAAAAGGGGAGAGGATTCAATGATCGACGATTCATTGACCGTAATATTGGAATGTTGCAAATGGAATATCGATTTCCTATTTACAAGCGGTTAAGAGGTACTGTTTTTTCGTCAATTGGATCAGTAGGAAATACGTATAGTGACGTATTTACTAACCGACAATTATGGTCATATGGTGGTGGATTACGGTTTCAATTAAGTAAAAAACAAATGAGTCATCTACGGTTGGATATTGCTCGAGGATTTGAAGGTTTACAATTTTACATGACGATTGGAGAGGCTTTTTAATCCGATAATAATTGTTTATATCGTTCTTTTATCTTTTTATTTGAAGCTCCATTCCGGAACATCTGGAAAGCAACAAAATTTGCTCGGTTGACCTTGAACCAAGATCTTGAATCGTATTTTCGCGTTGAAATTAAAATTGTTTTTGGAATAATTTTAAGCGTTTTATCCGCTAACATTTTTTCAATTAAAGGGTATTCTTCCATTATTTCATGAGTTGGATTAAAGCCTTTTAGGTCTTGAAAATAGGTCTTGGATATAAATAAGGACTGGTCTCCACCCCGCGCCGCTAACCAGTAAAAACGAGTAAAATATTCATTGATTTTTAAAACACGTTTATCGCATTCGAACTTACTTCTATAACAGGCAGCTTTAATTGCTGGATGCGAAACCAATTCCTTCCAGTCTTCTAGATAGTTAAGTGGTGGTAAAGTATCGGCATGAACAAAATAAAGATTTTCAAATTTAGCTTTTTCAACCCCCAAATTCATCTGTTTAGCACGTGATGGAGCAGACTTAAAAATACGCACGGGATAAGACTGTACAATTTTTAGGGTTTCATCTTTACTACCGCCATCAACAACAATAATGTCGAGTTTTTCAGCAGGTTCTGTAAGTAAACGATCTAGAAGTCGACCAATTAGTCGAGCCTCGTTTAATGTTGGTATAATTATCGATAGCTTCACAATGTAAATCAACTTTAGTATAATGACGAAAATTTTTCAATTACTTACGCTAATTTTTATAGTCGGGATTTATTCAACGGCATTTTCTCAAACTATTCATGACCACAGTATATGGAACAATTTAACTAAAAAATATGTTTCTGTCGATGGTAAGGTAAATTATAAAGGGTTTAAAAAGGACGTTGCACGATTGGATGAATATTTAACTGAGTTGTCACAAAACCATCCTCAAAAATCTTGGTCAAAAGAGAATCAACTCGCCTTTTGGATTAATGCTTACAATGCTTTTACAGTAAAATTAATTGTCAAAAATTATCCAGTAAAAAGTATTAAAGAATTAGGTGGTGGAATCTATAAAGTGAATACGCCCTGGGATATAAAGTTCATTAGAATTGGGAACGAAACATATGATTTGAATAATATCGAACACGGTATAATTCGTAAAGAATTTAATGAGCCTCGTATTCATTTTGCGGTGAATTGTGCCGCTCAATCATGTCCTAAATTAAGGAATGAAGCTTATATTGGAAGTAAACTTGATGCTCAATTAACTGATCAAACTCAAGCTTTTCTTCGGGATACTAAAAAAAATAAAATCTCCTCAAATAAGGTTGAATTGTCAAAATTATTTAAATGGTATTCGGGAGATTTCAAACAAGGTACATCTTCGGTTTTAGCCTTCATTAATAAATACGCCCCAGCACCAATAAGTGATAAAGCAGAGATTTCTTATTTGCCTTACAATTGGAACCTGAATGAATGAAAACTAAAGATGGTTTCTATTTAAAATCCACTAGTTTTGCATTATGTCAAAAAAATCTTTGGTTACCGGTGGAGCAGGTTTTATTGGATCGCACATAGCAAAAGAACTGATTCAGTTAAAACATAAAGTAGTTATACTCGATGATTTATCAGGTGGTTTTAAACATAATATACCGAATGGTTGTGTATTTATTGAAGGGTCAATCCTTGATTTTGAATTGATTGAAAAGTTGTTCGAAACATATAAATTTGATTACGTTTATCACATGGCCGCATATGCTGCGGAAGGCTTAAGTCATTTTATTCGACGGTTCAATTATCAAAACAACTTAATAGGGAGTGTGAACTTGATCAATGCAGCTGTTAATCATAATATAAAGTGTTTTGTTTTCGCCTCTTCCATTGCTGTGTATGGAAAAAATGATTTACCACATCACGAAGGGCAAATACCGCAGCCAGAAGATCCTTACGGAATGGCTAAGTTTGCAGTTGAAAAAGATTTGGAAATGGCACATAACCATTTTGGTTTGAATTCGATTATTTTTAGGCCACATAATGTGTATGGACCTGGGCAAAATATTGGTGATAAGTATAGGAATGTAATTGGTATATTTATGAACCAAATAATGAAAAATCAAGCACTAACTATTTTTGGCGATGGTGAACAAACCAGGGCATTTACACCCATTTCGTCTATTGCACCATACATCGCAAAGTCGGTTAATTGTTCAGCGGCATATAATGAGATTTTTGATATTGGGGCAGATGATGTTTATTCCGTTAATCAACTGGCTTTAGCTGTTATGGAAGTAATGGGTAAAGAAGTTTCGATCAATCATGTTCCTGCAAGAAATGAAATGAAACATGCCTACGCAAATCATGATAAGTTTAAGCAGTTTTTCAAACCAATATCCAGTCAACCTTTAAAAGAAGCTTTGCAGGAAATGGCTCAACATGCTTACCTGTTTGGAGCGCAAATAACGAAAGATTTTACAGCAATAGAAATAGAAAAAAAACTCCCGTCTGCATGGAAAAAGAACCTTTAGTCTCAATAATATTAGCTGCAAAGAATACCGGTCCATTTTTAGAAGCTTGTTTGGATTCTGTTTTGAATCAAACTTACACCAATTGGGAGCTTTTGGCAATTAATGATCATTCAACTGATGATACGCCAGCTATCATAAATGCGTATGCCCAAAAGGATAAGCGAATTAAATTTTTAAATAGTGATCAACCTAAGTTAATTCCTACTTTGCAGTATGGTTATGCTCGTGCAAAAGGTTCGTTAATAAATCGAATGGATTCTGACGATAAAATGCCCGATTATAAGTTGCAAATTTTAGTAGATGAATGGTTAAAATATGGAAAAGGACATGTTATAGCGGGCGGAACAAAACATTTTGTTGATGAAGGCGTAGTTGGGGATGGCTTTTTACGCTATGAGAAATGGCTGAATGAGGTGGCACGAACAAGTTCGCATTATCAGGAAATTTATAAAGAGTGTGTGATTCCTTCTCATTGTTGGATTATTCATAAGGATGATTTAGATGCTATTGATGCATTCAATCCCATCATCTACCCCGAAGATTATGATTTATGTTTTCGAATGTATCGGGCTAAACTGAAAGTTATTGGAATTGATAAAATCTTACATTATTGGCGTGATCGATCTAACCGAATTTCTAGAACTTGGGAGGAATATGAAGATAATCGATATTTTGAAATGAAATTGCGTTTTTTTTACGAAATTGATCGAGATCAAAATCGTCCCTTGGTACTCTGGGGTGCGGGTAGGAATGGGAAAGATATGGCAAAACTTCTTCAAAGTTACAAGGATAACTTTCATTGGGTTTGTGATAATGAACGAAAAATAGGGAAGGATATTTATGGTGTCAAAATGGAACATTACAATACTGTTGCTTCCCTAAAAAATCCTCAAATAATCATTGTAGTGGCTTCGCCAGATGGGAAAATAGAAATAAAAGAAAAATTAAACAGTTGGAACAAAAAGCCAGTCAATGATTATTGGTTTTTCGCTTGATGAGTATTTAAAGAAATATGGGAAAGATAACGGAAATTGAATGGTCTGATTTTACAAAGGTTGAAATGCGTGTAGGAACTATACTAACGGCTGAGGTTTTTAAAGAAGTCCGAAATCCAGCCTATAAAATGACAATTGACTTTGGAGAATTTGGAACAAGAAAGACTTCTGCTCAAATCACAAAAAAATATCAACCGGAAGAGTTAATTGGGAAACAGATTGTGGCCGTTGTAAACTTCCCTCCTAAACAGATTGCTACAATGATGTCAGAGTGCTTGGTAATGGGAGTTGTTGGAAATGAAGGGGAGGTAACAATCATTTCTCCAGACCTCAAGGTCGAAAATGGGATGAGAATCGGCTAGTTTAGATTTAATTGCGATCTTGCTGTTAAAATTTGTTGATTTAATTCAATCTTGCAAGCAATACTATTTATGTTGTCTCGTGTGTTCAAAGGTAAATTGCTGATACTCCATGTGTTTGTTGCTTTTCTATGTGTTGATGCAGATGTTAATGCGCAGATTGATAGCTTATTAATTGCTCCGTTAAAAGAGAAAAAATCATTAACCTATGGTTTAAATAACCGACGGACTTATCTTTTAGGAGACCCAAGCACAATCTATGGAGTTTATTTTGGAATTCAATACGGTGAGCGATTAAAACATGTCATAACTTATAACAATAATTTGTTTTGGGCCGGAAATAACGAACAAGTTCGTGTGCAATTCTTAGGGTTTGCAGAAGAGTATACGTTTTATTCGGTTGGACGTTTCGAATTTGTATCCTATATTCACATTGGTGTTGGCTTTGCCTCTTATAGAAATCTAACTTTGCCGCACGAACATCAGTTTTACGATGAGCTCATAAGTCCTGTAGAATTAGGTGTGCATGGTTCTTTGCGAATTTATGATAGGTTAAAATTTAAAACGGGTGCTGGTTATAGGTTTGTATTATTGGATAAGGAACATGATTTGGATGGTTTTTATTATAAGGTTGGAGCGAGCCTAGCAGTCGGCACAATATGGAATAGTTTCCAAAATAAAAAAGCCAATCATTGATTTTTTTATTTCGATTTAAAACACTGTTTTACAGTGTTTTTGATGGCTCTAAATTTTTTTTTAAATAGTGATGGAATATTTAAAAAAGAATTACCTTTCGCCCAATTATAACTGCGGTCTAGATAACGAAGTTTACATTCGATAATGGACTTAAAACTTTAAAATGAAAATAAACTTTCGAAATGCTGAACAATCCGATTTAGCATTTCTTTTACACTTGGAAAAATCTGCATTCCCAGTTTTTCAACAAAATTCAAAACAAAATTTAAAAAATAGTATCCACAGTACTTTTCAAGAAATTGTAATAGCGGAGAACGCGTTAGAAAATAATCAGCCTATTGGTGCTGCGATTCTCTTCAAATATAAACACATGATTCGTATCTATTCTATTGGTCTATTGCGTGAGTACCAAAAGTTGGGTGTTGGAAGTGATTTGCTAACATATATTAAAAACTATGCGATAACAAATTTGTTTTCGAGCCTATCGTTAGAAGTAAGAACGAAAGATTTTAAATTGGTGGAATGGTATCAATCTAAGGGTTTTTCTGTTATAAAAACTTTGAAATCCTATTATTCAAACGGAGAGGATGCTTTTAAAATGGGACTCAAAATAGGCGCTCAATATGTCTCTCCAGAAAGAAGTAACCTGATTGTTATAGATCAACCATATATATGGCAAGATTCCACTATCAAAGCGAAGGTTGTTTCTGTTAAAGATTATATTAATGACCCATTATATCAAAACAACGCAAATTTTCGAATTTTTAATTTATGTAGCTCATATAAATACCAGAGTTACGGTTATTATATTTCATTGCTAGCTTCTGCGCGTGGTCAACGCGTAATTCCAAGTTCATCAACGATAAAAGATGTACAAATTGCACATGTCGTTCAGTCGCTATATGCGGAGTTAAGCGAACAAGTAAATAACTTGTTGGCTAAAGTGAAAGATAGTAAATTATCGTTGGATATTTACTTCGGGCAATCGTCTAATAAATCCTATAAAAGTTTAGCTCTAAAACTTTTTCAACTATTCGAAATACCCATGTTTAACGTGAATTTTGTAAAAGCAGAAACATGGCTTATTAAAAATATCAAGGTCGTTACTTTTAATGAGGTTTCCAATGAGCAAAAGGATTTTTTTTATCAAGCAGCCTACAAACATTTTAATAAGAAGCGGTATAATATCCCAAAGCTGAATAATTACAAGTATGATTTAGCAATACTGGTAAACCCTTTTGAAGAACACCCTCCTTCTGACCGAGAAGCGCTTGAAAAATTTCGAAAAATTGCGAATAAAAAAGGGGTTTATGTTGAATTTATATCCAAAAATGATGCTAATAAAATTAACGAATTCGATGCATTGTTTATACGTGCAACAACCAATGTAAATCATTACACTTATGAGCTTTCGCGCCTAGCATTTGCCGAAGGTCTTGTGGTTATCGACGATCCTTGGTCAATTTTGAAGTGTTCCAATAAGATTTATCAGCATGAGCTGTTCAAAAAACACAAAATTAAAACGCCTAACACACTCGCGTTGGCTAAAAACATGTTGAATGAAAAACTCTTAGATTCAATTAAATATCCTACCGTTTTAAAACAACCAGATAGTGCCTTTTCACTCGGTGTTATAAAGGTTAATGACAAACGCGAGGCAAAAAAGAAACTGAACAGGCTTTTTAGAAAAACAGATATGGTAATCTGTCAGGAGTTTTTATACTCAAATTTTGATTGGCGAATTGGCGTCCTCGATAACAAAGCAATTTATGCGTGTAAGTATTACATGAAGAAAGGTCACTGGCAAATTTATAACTGGGAAAGTGAAGAAGAAGATAAATCCGGTAGCCACAAAACCGTTTCAATTAATATGGTCCCAGAAAAGGTAATTAATATAGCACTTAAAGCAACGTCACTAATTGGTGATGGTTTGTATGGTGTTGACTTAAAATATGTTGACGGTCAAGTATATGTTATTGAAGTTAATGATAATCCGAATATTGATAACGGTGTTGAAGATCAGATATTAGGTGATCAACTTTATCAGTTAATAATAGATTCAATTATCAATCGAATAGAAGTAATGAAAAACATTACCCACATTAACTTGATTAAATAGGTAATCCTTGTTTTGGCAAACTAATCCAGAGATTTGGAAAAGTTTAGCCGAGTATTAAGTCCGTAATTTGTAATGTATTATAAAAGACAAGTTATGGATAAAAAAATAGCATTAATAACAGGTGCAAGCAAAGGTTTAGGTAAAGAAATGGCATTAAGACTTGCCAAGCATGGGGTGAATGTATTGTTTACGTATCACACAGATGAGCGTAGTGCAAAATTAGTTGAAAGGGAAATTGAAGATATAGGAGCACGAGCAAAAGCCTTTCAATATGACGCGTCACGGCCAGAAAAACTTGATTTTTTTTGTGAAAGGATAACTAATTATTTGAAGCATGAATGGCAGGAGGAAAAAATTGATTATTTAATTAATAACGCAGGCACAGGTTTGTTTAATACAATAGAAAATACAACACCGAGCGATTTTGACCAACTGATAAATATTCATTTAAAAAGTGTCTATTTTTTGACGCAAAAATTCTTACCTAATATGAATGAAGGCGGTAGAATTATTAATATTTCCAGCGGTCTAACGCGTTTCAGTTTTCCGGGGGCATCGGCCTATGCGATCATGAAAGGAGGTGTTGAAGTATTTACAAGGTACTTGGCCAAGGAGCTTGGGACGAAAAAAATTACTGCAAATGTTATTGCGCCTGGTGCAATTGCAACAGATTTTGGAGGAGGAACAAATCGGGACGATGAAACCAAAAGAAAGGTTATAACTAATCTTACAGCTCTTGGCAGAATAGGAGAAGCATTCGACATAGGTGGAGTTGTTGCTTTTTTATGTCATGAAGATGCTGGTTGGATTAACGGACAACGAATTGAAGTTTCGGGCGGGATGTTAGTCTGATTATTTCTTATCTTGCTACTGTAATTTTACCTCAATGTTGAAGCATTTTTCGAATATTAGTGAATATCATAAGTTTGTGGATTTGCCCCCGCCTCTCCATCCACTAATTAGTTTAATTGATTATGGTAGAGTCAAATACCCTCCAATAGCGAAAGAGATGAAAATCACACACGCTTATTATACAATTGGACTTAAAAAAAATGTCAAGCATAAATTTTATTATGGACAAAACGAATATGATTTTGATGAAGGCTTAATGACTTTTATTGCACCAAACCAGATCATAAGTTTGAAGGAAAATCCAAATATAAAATCATTTGCCAAGCCTTCTGGTTATTTGCTGCACATTCATCCTGATTTTATTTGGAATTCAACTTTGGCTAACAAGTTTAAATCCTGTGGCTTTTTTGGATACACCCTGCATGAAGCTCTTTTCTTGTCCCATCATGAGGAAATGAAAATGGTGGAAATTTTGAAAAATATTGAACATGAATGTAAAGGAAATATGGATAAATTCAGCCAAAAAATTATCCATTCTCAAATAGAGTTATTGTTGAATTATACAGAAAGGTTTTATCAACGACAGTTTTTAACTCGTGATAAACCTAACCACGAACTGTTGGGTAGAGTTGAAAGATTGTTAATAGCGCATTTTAATAATGCAGATGGCATCAAACAGGGTCTGCCTACGGTTGAATATATAGCGAGTGAACTTGGAATTTCGTCGAATTACTTGAGTAATATGCTAAACATTTTAACCGGTAAGAGCACACAGCAGCATATTCACGATAAACTGATTGAAAAAGCAAAAGAGCGGCTTGTCATCAGTAAGTTGTCGATTGGTGAAATAGCTTATGATTTAGGGTTTGAATATCCAGCATCTTTTAATAAACTCTTTAAGAAAAAAACTGCGATGACTCCCAAAGAGTTCAGGAATTCTTTCGATAATTAATAATCTAGTGAAAGTTGATAAATGAAGATATACATATTTCCATTTTGGAGAAAAATCAATTGGCTCCCTTTGATTTATTGCTAACAGCTGACCCAAACAGAACTAAAATTGAAGATTATTTAATGTCAGGAGAATGTTATGTTCTAAAAATTCAGAATAAAGTTAAAGGTGTAATAGTTTTAGAGCAGCGAACAGAAAGAGTGTTGGAAATCGTAAATATTGCGGTTGAAGAATCAGTGCAAGGTAGAGGTTTAGGTAAATTATTATTGAGATTCGCAGAAAAACAAGCGATCAAACAAAAATATGAAAAATTGCAAATCGGCACTGGAAACTCCAGTATCAATCAATTAGCTTTATATCAGAAAATGGGGTTCGAAATAAAAGATGTTTTTCATCACTTTTTCACTAAGAATTACCCATCACCAATCTATGAAAACGGAATTCAATGTAGACATATGATTTTATTAGAAAAACAATTGACATATTGAACCAGTTTTCTGCACAAAGACTTTTGTTTTTTTGATGACTTTTGGTGATTAATGTTTACCTTTATTAAGGAAATTATGAATGGATATTTAACATTTAAATCATGGGAAAAACAATAGGAATTAATCGTAGCTTCTTGGTTTTTGGGTTGCCAATTCTATTATTGGTTTGTACTATTTTTATGAGCAATTCCAAAACGATTGAAACAACTAATTACCTTGATTTGGCGGTTACCATTGATCTTTTGATAACAATCCCTTTGGTCTATTTTCTTCTAATCCGAAAATCATCTATTCCAAAAACCACAGTTGTTCCAGTAATGATTATTGGACTCGTTGTGGGTTCTTATTTTTTACCTGATGCAAACCAGTTCTACCTTTCTTTATTTAAAACATGGGCTTTGCCTTTTATCGAGCTTTTTCTGCTCTCCTTTGTAATAATCAAAGTAAGAAAGACCATTAAAACTTTTAAGCATTTTGCAGGTCATTCTCCTGACTTTTTTGATGCACTAAAGATGGCTTGCTCCCAAATTCTTCCTAAGAGATTGGTTTCACCATTCGCCACTGAAATCGCTGTTTTTTATTATGGTTTTATTAATTGGCATAAACAAGGGGATAATGAGAGGTCATATTCTTATCACAAAGAAAATGGAGCACCAGCTTTATTTGGGGCTTTAATCATGGTGATTCTGGTTGAAACCGTTGCCCTCCATTTTCTTTTGTATGATTGGAGTCCTGTTTTTACATGGGTTCTAAGTGGGTTGAGTTTGTACACTGCTTTACAATTTTTTGGATTTGCTCGAGGGCTAAGTAAACGACCAATTCAAATTGAAAATGATATTCTACGTCTACGCTACAGTTTCATGAACGAGAGTCTTATTCCCTTAAAACATATTCTAAAAATTGAACTGACAAATACTGATTTGGAGAAGGATCAAAATTCGAAAAAACTATCTCCTTTAGGTGATTTGGAAAGCCATAATATTATTTTGACTTTGAGTGAACCAACTACTTTAATTGGTATTTATGGGATTAAAAAACAATATCAAAAAATAGCATTTCATGTTGATAAACCGGTTGACTTTAAAAGAGATCTAGAGCGAGCTCTTGAAGATAAGAATGTTTAAAAGATAATTTTTTTCATGAATTTTAAAGATAAGTTAATAAAATTAGGTCACGACTTACCGGCTGTCTCAACGCCAGGAGGTAATTATGTTTCTGTAAATATTCGTGGGAGTATAGCTTATATTGCTATTCAGTTTCCAATTGTAAATAACGAGTTTTTGTTTCAAGGAAGATTGGGACAAGATTTATCTACAAAGGAAGGGTATAAAGCCATGGAAATTTGCGCGTTAAACGTGCTTGCCCAAGTTCATGGCAAAGTTGGACTCGAACGGATTGAAGGTTTAAATCACATTGATGCCTATTATCAAAGTGTAGAAGGTTGGGACGACTCGCCTGAAGTAGTGAACGGTGCTTCTGATTTATTTGTGA
Organism: Crocinitomix algicola; assembly: GCF_001661595.2. Classification (GTDB taxonomy): domain Bacteria; phylum Bacteroidota; class Bacteroidia; order Flavobacteriales_D; family Crocinitomicaceae; genus Crocinitomix; species Crocinitomix algicola. The sequence goes on along the minus strand of NZ_LYPF02000018.1, from coordinate 8,142 downwards.
ATCTTCTTGAAGAAAAAGGAAAACATACCAGAGCAATTTTCGGTGTTCAGCAGCTACCAAGAAATTTTAGTGTTGGTTTAACGGCTAGTTTTACTTTGTTGTAAATAATGTTTAAATCAAAGATTGCTAAACGAAAGTTGAATGTTATAAATGGTCCAACGTTTCGCTTTTTTTATATAGGATTGACGGCAATAGCATGTGGTATATACAGCTATTTTAATTTAAATAACTACCTCTCCACACTGTTATTTTTATTCGGTGTTTTTCTATTTCTATCTATTAACGGAACTGTGATTGACGTTGAGCAAAGAAAAGTAAAACATTATTTTAATATACTGTTCTTTAGGGTTGGTACATGGAAGAGTTTAGATCAATTTTCAAGGGTTGAACTACGCGGGCAAAGTAATTCGCAGACCTTTCATTACCGTAGTGTTTCTAGCTCAATAAACGTAAAATCTTATTCCATATTTTTGATCCAAAACCAAAAAGAGAAAATAGAGTTAAAAGAGTTTCGAGATTATAAACAAGCAAAAGCGTTTCTGCTCGAGATAGGGGAGAAACTCGATTTAAAACAAGTGAATTACTTAAGTCGATTAGATAGGGTTGATTAGGGTTAAATCGTCAACTTGTTCGAACAAAATAACGCGGAAAACTGTTTGAATTTTGTAAAGGAGCTTTTGTGCTGCTCAGCAGGGAGAAAAGTATTCTTCAAAAAACGATTATATCAAAACAGTTTAATCCATGACAGAGTCAGAAGTGAGTCGAGTAATAGAGATGGCCTGGGAAGATCGAACACCTTTTGAAGCCATTGAATTTCAGTTTGGTTTATCAGAAAGTAAGGTCATAAAAATAATGCGAAAAGAACTTAAGCCAAGTTCTTTTAAACTTTGGAGAAAACGAGTGAATAGTGGCGTTAGTAGTAAACATCTTGCGAAACGTTCTGCTCAGATAAAGCGGTTCAAGTGTTCACGACAAAAGAGTATTTCCCAAAATAAAATTTCAAAGCGATAGTTTTTCCAACAAAAATAGAAGAGCTGAATAAGTTATTGTTGGCAATCGACCCGATTACCTATGCCCAAACTCGTAATTATGTTGATGGAGCAGTTACAAATCTTGGTCCCTATATTTCGCGAGGTATAATTTCAACGAGGCAGATCTATCAATGGGTCAAACAGACTGGCGTAAAGTGGAAAGATGCTGAAAAATTAATCCAAGAATTGGCATGGCGAGATTATTGGCAAATCCAATGGCGAAAAAAGGATCATTTAATTTTTTTTGATTTAAAAACACCCCAAAATCCCGTATCCAATTATCAAATCCCCAAAGATTTATTAGAAGGAGATACGGGTATTTATCAAATAGATAAAGCAATAAAAAGACTCTATGAAACGGGACAAATGCACAACCATATGCGCATGTATATTGCTTCAATTATCACAAATATTGCTCATTCTCATTGGCTGATGCCAGCCAATTGGATGTATGCTCACTTGTTGGATGGTGATTTAGCCAGTAACCACTTAAGTTGGCAATGGGTTGCTGGAACAAATTCGAAAAAAAAATACTTCGCCAATCAGGACAATATCAACCGTTATTTTTATGATAAACAAAAAAATACGTTTCTTGATTTTTCGTACGATGAATTGCCAAACTTACCAATACCTAAATCGCTTACCAATTTGTCGAATTTTCAATTGAAAGTTGATTTGGGATCATACGCTGAAACGACCATTTTACAGAATAAAAAAACTTTCGTTTATAATTATTATAACCTTGACCATTTCTGGGAAACTCATGAAGACGCTCAACGAATTTTATTGTTAGAACCGAGTGTTTTTGAACAATTCCCAATAGCACCTCATTGTTTAGATTTTGCCGTTAAACTCGCAAGGCATATTCCTGGAATTATATGTGTTGTTCAAGAATTTGAATCTTTGCTCGAATCAATCGATGTAGAAAACCTAAATTACAAAGAGCATCCTTTAAATAAAAGTTACAGAGGAATTGAACACCCGCGAGATTGGTTATCGGATTTGAATGACGATTATTCGTCCTTTTTTGCTTTTTGGAAGAAATGTAAAAAACAGTTAGAATGGTAAAAGAAAAAATCAACCTGGTTTGGTTAAAGCGAGATTTAAGAACGCAAGACCATCAACCTTTATTTTACGCAGAAAAGGATGAGGTTGATTATTTAATCATCTATTTGTTTGAGCCAACTTTAATGGCCGCTCCAGACAATTCATTACGGCATCACCAATTTAATTATCACGCGGTAATTGAAATGAATGAAAAGCTTAAAAAATTTAGACGTGAAATTGTGGTTTGTTATGGTGATGCCGTTCCTGTATTTGATTTTCTATTCGAAAATTATACAGTACAAAAAATCTTTTCATATCAAGAGTCAGGAATTGAAAAAACTTGGGTCAGAGACAAAGCAATTGCTAAGTTATGTCGAAAGCATCAAGTAAATTGGATAGAATTCCAGCGAGATGGTATTATTCGAGGATTAAAAAGTAGGACAGATTGGGATAAAAGATGGATGAATGAAGTCTCGAAACCGGTCATTCAAAATTTTTTTTCGAGGACTCAAAGAAAGCGAGTAGTGCATCCATTCAACTTTCCAGATGAAATAAAAAATGAGTTAGAAAAATATCCCGAATCCTTCCAAAAACCAGGAGAGAATCAGGCTTGGGCTTATTTAAGATCTTTTTGCGAAGATCGTGGAAAGAACTATAGTAGATATATCTCAAAGCCTTCAGAAAGTAGAAAATCTTGTAGTAGAATTTCACCTTATTTAGCTTGGGGTAATTTAAGTATAAAACAAGCTTATCAGTTTGTGAAATCTCACGAAAATTATAAACGCTATAAACGCGGTTTTAATGGCATGTTGACTCGGTTGATTTGGCATTGTCATTTCATACAAAAATTTGAGGTTGAATGCCAATATGAGCTGAGATGCATCAATAAAGGGTACGAAATATTAGAGTTTTCGAATGACCCAAAACTTATTGAGGCATGGAAAAGTGGACAAACAGGTTTTCCGTTAGTTGATGCCTGCATGCGTTGTTTGCAGCAAACCGGATGGATAAACTTTCGAATGAGAGCCATGCTTGTATCCGTCTTTTGTCATCACTTTGATTGCAACTGGAAAAGCGGTGCGTATCATTTGGCTCAATTATTCCTGGATTATGAACCCGGTATTCATTATCCGCAAATTCAAATGCAAGCAGGAACTACTGGAATCAATACAATTCGAATGTATAATCCAATCAAACAATCTCAAGATCATGACCCGAATGGGATATTTATAAAAAAATGGGTGCCAGAACTAGAGGCTGTGCCAGCTCATCTCATTCATGAACCATGGAAAATTCCCCCAATTGAAAAGCAATTCTTAAAACTTAATTTGGGTTATCCTGAGCCTATTATTGATATTGAAAATGCAGGTAAAAAAGCACGAAATAAAATATGGAGTCATCGTAAAAATCCATTAGTACAGAAAGAAAATCAACGAATAATTTATACTCATACACGAAATAATGCAACTAAAAAAAGAAGAAATCAATAACCTTGATCGAAAGTTTAGGTTGAATTTAATTAATTCAATTACAGGCATAAAACCTGCTAATTTAATTGGTACACGCTCAAAAATCGGGGAAGATAATGTGGCTATTTTCTCTTCTGTGGTGCATTTGGGTTCATATCCTGCTCAAATTGGAATGGTCATGCGTCCACAAAATGACGGACTTAAAGATACCTATGCGAACATTTTAGAAACTGAGTTTTACACCATTAATCATATTACTGAGAGTTTTATTGAAAAAGCGCACTACACCTCTGCAAAGCTTCCAAAAGCTCAATCAGAGTTTGATAGAATGAATCTAAAACGGAGTTTTATTGATGGTTTTTTTGCACCATTCGTTGGTGAAAGTAAAGTTAAAATTGGTATGAAATTTCTTGAAAGTATAAACTTACCTAATGGATGCATTTTTGTAGTTGGTGAAGTCGTGTTAGTGGATTTACCTGATGATTTGTTAAATGAAAAAGGACAATTAAACTTGACAGCTTATGAGGCGGTTGGAATTGGAGGATTGAACAATTATTATGCTTTGACGCCAGTAGCCAATTACCCTTACGTACGAATAAATGAAATTCCTCACTTTAATGTCAAAAATTAATCATGAAATTAAGTATTGCCACGTTTGTAAAAAACCTTTTACCTGGAGAAAAAAATGGGAAAAGAACTGGGAACAGGTAAAATATTGTAGTCAACGGTGTAGGCAAAATAAAAATAACAGATGAAAGAAGTCAATTTAATTTTTCCTCATCAGCTATATGAGTCAAATGCTCTTTTAGAGAATGGAAAGGATACTTACCTAATTGAGGAGTTTTTATTTTTCAAACAGTATAAATTTCATAAGCAAAAAATTGCCTTTCATCGTGCGACTATGAAGGCGTACGAAAGGGCTCTAAAAAATCACAACCTCAAAGTTTTTTATGTTGAGGCAGATGATCCACGAGCAGATATACGCAATTTTAATATTGAAATTAAAGCTAAAAATATTCAGGTCATAAATTATATCGATCCTACAGATCAATGGTTAGATGAACGCATCCAAACAATTGGTGAAAATTGTAGCTTAAACAGATTGGAAAGTCCTCAATTCTTAAATACCTCGAGAGACTTAGCTCATTTTTTTAAACCTTCTAAAAAATTTTATTTCCAAACTACTTTCTATAAACAGGAGCGAAAAAAAAGAAAGATCTTAATTGACGATGAAAATAAACCAACTGGCGGAAAATGGACATTTGATCAGGAAAACAGGAAAAAATTCCCAAAAGGAAAAATTCCGCCACCAGTTCGATTCCCAAGTCGAAATAAAGCCTGGACAGAGGCATATAACTATGCACAAAAAAACTTTAAGGATAATCCTGGGACGATAACAATTGATCCTATTTTCCCTATATCCCATCATGCTGCAAGTCAATGGCTAGACGAATTTTTAATAAATAGGTTTGCTGAGTTTGGACCATACGAAGATGCTATTGTTAAGGAGCATTTACTGCTTAATCATAGTTTGTTGTCTCCTCTTATGAATGTTGGCCTTTTATTACCAAATGATGTAGTTCAAAAATTGATAGCTTTTGCCTGTAGAGAAGAAATTCAATTAAATTCTGTTGAAGGTATTATTCGTCAAATTATAGGATGGAGAGAGTTTGTTCGGGGTATGTACGAATGTAAAGGAACGTTTTCAAGAACGAGAAATTTTTGGAATTTTAATCGAAAAATCCCATCTTCTTTTTATGAGGGGACAACTGGGATCCTTCCTGTTGATGAAACAATAAAAAAAGTCTTAAAAACGGGATATTGTCATCATATTGAACGATTGATGATTCTCGGAAACTTTATGCTTCTCTGCGAGTTTAATCCAAACGAAGTTTATCGTTGGTTCATGGAGATGTTCATTGATGCGTACGACTGGGTAATGGTGCCCAATGTTTATGGTATGAGTCAATTTGCAGATGGAGGAACTTTTGCAACAAAACCCTATATCAGTAGCTCAAACTATATAAAAAAAATGAGTAACTATAAAGGAGGAAGTTGGGAGGCGATTTGGGATGGTTTATTCTGGCGGTTTATAGCCGAACATCAAGGGTTCTTTAAAAATAATCCGCGCTCGTCAATGATGGTGCACACACTAAATAAAATGGAACCTGATAAACAAAAACTTCATTTTGAACGGGCCAATAACTTTATAAGTAATTTAAATGGTTAAATTGCGGTAAATGAACAAATAGGAGTTTGAACTTTCTACCTGACTGATTATTTAATTGGTCATAATTCCGTGTTTAAAAATCAAACGATCAAACCAAATCGAACAACCAATAAGAGCATTACGCCCTAAAAAATTGATCGCATAGATTGAGAGCTAGCTGATAGAACAAAATTTAAACGTAAACTGTTTCCTCAAGTAAGCTTAAGTGTCAATTATGAGTATTTTAATATGAAAATAAAAGCTTATGCTTGTTATCTTTAAATCATTTGCCTGAATTAATTGGCAACCCAATTTATAATATACGGGTGAAGGAAAAACACGCTATAAACTGTATTAGGAAGTCTTAAAAGAAGAAGCTCTTTGATGGTTGAATAAGTCAATGAGTAAGTACCAAATTAAATTATCCGAAATGAAAATAAATTATAATAATCGAATTTTTAAGCCTGTTTCAAGCTCAGCGAATGGTGAAGTTACAAATGAAACACATTTTTTATACAAGCAAACTAAAAATATCATTACCGCAACTTACAAAGGAGGATTAATTGAAATAGGACAGCTACTCGGTAAGGTTGATGAATGCGGTAATATTGAAATGTGTTACCACCAAATTAATAATAAAGGGGAACTTATGACCGGAAAATGTTCATCCCGTCCCGAAATTCTTGAAAATGGAAAATTAAGATTGCTTGAAACGTGGGAATGGACCTCAGGAGATTATTCTAGGGGTACGAGTATACTGGAAGAATGTTGATTTCATAAAAAAATACCAGTAGTTTAAAGACGATTGTGTTTTATTTGTATATTTGTGTCGTGCACGATTTAATCATGAACGATATGAATACGATAAAACCAATGATTCAAAACATTTTTAGAATAGTATTAGGTCTCTTTATGACCATTGCCGGAATAGGGCACCTAACTTTTCAACGGCAAGAATTTTTAGCGCAAGTACCACGATGGCTGCCTTCTAATGAAGGGTTTATGGATTTTGTAGTTCTGGCGTCCGGATTTGTCGAAATTGGCTTAGGTTTGGCCATGATTTTTTTATGGAAACATAAAGTAAAAGTCGGACTGGCATTGGCGCTTTTCTTCGTCTTAATTTTTCCAGGCAATATCTCGCAATATACAAATGAAATTGATGCTTTTGGCCTTGATACTGATCAAAAACGACTTCTTCGTTTGTTTTTTCAACCGGTACTTATACTATGGGCATTGTGGTCAACTGGTGCTTTAAGTTATTTAGTAAAACGTCCATCAAAACAGGCTGAATCAAATCAATCAATTTATGATTTTGAAGCGAAAACCTTAAATGGTCAGCAATTAAAATTAAATGAGTTTAAGGGTAAAACAATTATAGTCGTAAATACCGCGAGTAAATGCGGACTAACACCGCAATATGAAGGACTTGAAAATCTGTATCAAAAATATAAAGATAAAGGCCTAGTAATCCTAGGGTTTCCATGTAATCAATTTGGAAACCAAGAAAAAGGTAATTCAAACGAAATAAGTGAGTTTTGCCAGGTTAATTATGGAGTTTCATTTCAAATGTTTGAAAAAATTGAAGTGAATGGGAATAATGCGCACCCGCTCTATAAGTATATGAAATCAGCACTGCCTGGGGGACTGTTTGGAAATAATGTAAAATGGAATTTTACCAAATTTGTTTTCGATAAAGAAGGAAAGCCGGCAAAAAGATTTTCTCCAACCACCGCACCAGAAAAAATGGAAGATTATATCAAAAATCTTTTGACATGAAACAAACCGAATTTCCAGAATTGTATTTGAAGAATCAGCTCTGCTTCCCGCTCTACGCAACTTCTAGACTTACCACAAAAATTTATACGCCATTTTTAAAATCCTTGGATATCACCTATCCTCAGTACTTGGTTTTAATGGCGCTTTGGGAAAACAACAATCAACGAGTCAATAGCATTGGCGAGCGATTATTCTTAGAGTCAAATACACTTACTCCGCTGCTCAAAAGATTAGAAAAAAAAGGTCTTATTGAACGAAAAAGATCTTCTAAAGATGAACGTACAGTTGTGATTTCTCTAACAAAAAAAGGTACAACTTTAAAAAAGAAGGCTAGTGAAGTTCCTGCCAAAATTCTCAGTTCATTTCAAGATAATACTATATCAGAGCAAGAAATTGTAATTTTTCAGCAAACACTTTTTAAGCTTTTAAATATTTTGGGGAATAAAACGAAAGGTATATAATTCGAGTGCATTTGCTCTTTATTTTGGGCGTTCCACCCCAACAGTTTGCAACTGTGGGTGGCGGGCTTTTCGCACTCGCTTCCGTCCGTCTCAGACGGACGGAGAGCTCAAACAATTGCTCCAATCCCTAACGCGAAGTGTTCAACTCT
>NZ_LYPF02000017.1 GCF_001661595.2 Crocinitomix algicola | reverse complement strand
CGACGCAGTAACAGTAACAGTTCACCCTTTACCAAACGTTTCTTTTATGGGGGATGAGATGAAAGGGTGTAATCCGCATACGATTAATTTCACGACCTTAACTCCAGGAGCATCTTATTTCTGGGATTTTGGAGACGGCGGAGTAAGTTCAGCAAGCGCACCATCTTACCAATATAATTCGGCAGGAATTTATGATGTAACATTAACAATAACTTCTATCGAAGGATGTGTTGCGAGTTTTGTTCAACCCAATGCTGTGGAAATATTTGAGCAACCCGTGGCAGATTTTTCATATACTCCACAAGCAATCGATATCATGGATACAGAAGTTAACTTTATCAATCATGCGGACTATGCGACAACGTATGAATGGAGTTTTGGAGATGGAACAGCGAACTCATCGACATTTGAGCCTGTACATTTTTACCCCGAAGTAGGTAACGTAACCTACCCTGTGACATTAATTGCTGCTAATGATTTTGGATGTGCAGATACCATCACAAAACGAGTTAAAATAAACGATGTTTTGATTTATTTTATTCCAAATACCTTTACGCCTGATGGAGATTCGTTCAACGATAAATTTAGACCTCAGTTTGCTTCCGGGTTAGATATCTACGATTTTCACTTAATGATATTTAACCGTTGGGGAGAAATGGTATTTGAATCTTACGACGCTACAGGAGCATGGGATGGAACCTACGGAAATGGAGACATCGTTCCGGATGGTGTTTATGTTTGGAAAATGGAATTTGGAGAAACAATGACGGATAAAAAGCATTATGAAAGTGGTTTTGTGAACCTTATGAGATAGGCTGTTTTAAATTAATCTTAAAAAAGAACCTGTTTAAACATGAAAAAGCAACTCTTCGTCGATTGTTTACGTCAGGAGAGTGAAATAATTTAACTCACCCATCATAACTCAAACTAATGACCTTAAACAGGAACAAATTTAACTTTCGTACGATAATCATAACAGTATTTATATGTTCAACAAGCTTTCTCTATAGCCAAGTTGTCGGTCCATACACAGGTATTGATTATGCAACAGATTATACAAATCCAGACGAGGGTGCGCCATGTGGTAGTATTGCTGTTATCAACGCAGAAATAGGCGATGCCGATTTTGAAAATGGTGCAGCTGAAGTTCCTTTGGGTTGGTCATTTTCAGGGACATGGAATTCGGGTGTTACCTATTATGATGGAGTTGGAGATGAGGTGTTATTAGTTTCTTTACATACGTATACAGAGTCGTGGCATGTTGCTTTGCGTCTATCAGATGGAACTACTACTGCTTTTGCAGATTACGATTTAACATTAGTTACGACAAATGCAGTAGGTTCACTCGCAACTTGTGGTGCTATGGTTTTTGGTTTTAATTATGAGCGTCCATCTCAAGTGTTAGATTTCGCTGATTTTGCAATTCCTCCTGGAGTGGGGGTAATTGGAATTGTTTTTGAGCCATTTTCAGATGGTGCAGGACGACCAGATCCTCACGGTGTTATTGTGTTGGAAGGAACTCCATTTGATCCGCCTTGTGATGATCTTGAAACTACAGTTTCGACTACTGAAATTTGTGAAGGAGAAGAAATAACATTAGAGGCCATTTCGACAAATGGAGGAACAATTTCTTGGGATGGAGGAGTAACGAATGGGGTTGCCTTTGTACCGCCGGTTGGAGTAACTACCTACACAGCAACGAGTGACAATGATGATGATTGCGATTTTTCAGTAGAGATTACAGTCAATGAAGTGCCAACAGTAACAGCCATTGTGGATGATGCCGAAATTTGTATTGGTGAATCTGTTGTGTTTACCGGTGGTGGTGCGGATAGTTATGTTTGGGATATGGGAGTAACGGACGGGGTAGGTTTTACTCCTGAAGATGTAGGAACAGAGACTTATACCGTTGTTGGGGAAACAGATGAAGGGTGTGAAAATACAGCAATGGTTGATCTTACAGTTCATGATTTACCCGCTGTTTCTGGAACGGTGGATGACACTGAAATTTGTTTAGGAGAATCGGTAATATTTACAGGTTCAGGAGCTGATACATATTCTTGGGATGGTGGAGTAGTTGATGGAATAAGTTATACACCGGCTGCAGCAGGAACGTTTAATTATACCGTTACTGGAACAAATACATCTACTGGATGTGTGAACACCGCAACGGTTACGCTTACGGTTCTAACTGATATACCCGTAACCGCAAATGCTTCCGATATTGAACTATGTTTGGGTGAATCAGTAACTTTATCAGGTAGTGGTGCAGATACTTACGTTTGGGATGGCGGTGTTACTAATGGAGTTCCCTTTACGCCTCCTTCCGCAGGTGTTTATACTTACAATATGGTGGGAACAATAACTGGAGGTTGTTCGGGAACTGATGCAATTACGATTACAGTTCACGGTTTACCAGTTGCTGATTTCGCGGCAAGTGATTCTACAGGCTGTGAGCCTTTTGAAACCACATTTACAAGTTCAACACCAGCTGTATCTTATAACTGGACATTTGGTGATGGTGGTTCAGGTATTGGAAGTCCAGTTAACCATACCTATTCGACAGTGGGAGAATTTGATGTCAATGTAACGGTTGTAGATATAAACGGTTGTGTAGACACTGAAACAAAACTGAATTTTATTAAAGTAATTCATACGCCAGTGGCTGCATTTAGCTTTAGTCCAGAATCGAGTAATATCACAAATACAGAAGTTGAATTTATCAATGAATCTGATTACGCAACCACATATGATTGGTGGTTCGGTGATGGTTCTGGATCTAATCTGGAGCATCCAACGCACAGTTATCCAGTGGTTGGGAATAAATCTTATACGATAACCCTTCGTGCTGAAAATAATTTTGGTTGCTTTGATGAAGTTACTGATAAGGTCTATATTGAGGATGCACTTTTTTATTTCATTCCTAACGCATTTACCCCAGACGGGGACTCTTTTAACGAGTCGTTTAAACCCATTTTTGATTTGGGATTAGATGTTTATGATTATCATCTGGTGATTTATAACCGCTGGGGTGAAATTGTATTTGAATCGTACAATGTTGCAGTAGGATGGGATGGTACTTACGGTAACGGTGAAATAGTTGAAGATGGAGTGTATACCTATTTCATTAAGTTTGGAGAGACCATGAGCGATAAAAAACATGAAGTAAGCGGACATGTGACCCTCCTCCGATAATGGTTGTCTTTCATTCATCGATATACTTCGTTACTGAGCGAATAAGTATCCGTTAATTCAATTGTTTTGATTAATTTATAGTGAATCATAAATGTAAAACTATGGAATTAATTGTCGCATTAATAATTGGAGGAGTAGCTGGCTGGTTGGCCGGTGGAATAATGAAGTCGAAATCTGAGGGGGTAGTTTGGAATATCATTCTTGGTTTGGCTGGCGGATTTTTTGGAGCATGGGTATTTCAGCTAATCGGAATTTCGGATGGCTCACCAGGATGGCTTGGTTCAATTTTAACTGCCACTTTTGGAGCAATATTATTGATTTTTCTAAATAGACTTTTGTTTAAGCGGTAGTTGTAGTATTGTTATAAGTTTGTAATGAAATATATAATGTAAGTAACAGTGCTTGAAAAATTGGCATTACAAGAATGTTTGGATTTATAATTTAAAAAACAAAATAGAGACTCCGCCTTAAAATTCAAAAACAATCAGGTTTGTTTTTTAATTAGTTTAAATCTTAATTTTGGTATGCAATTTTATTATTTATCAAGATATCCTATGAGCCGCGAAAAAGAACAATTTTAAATGTTTTGTTTACATTGTTGTTTCTAAGTGTTGTTATCGATAGCTTACGAGCATTGAGTCATTTCAAATATATTTCGTTTTGCACATAACTTGCGTTTAGCCAAAAACAATGTTTTGTATATTCAGTCAATCCTGTTAATTTATCTGCTACAGGTAATTCATAAGTATCTGCTGCATTTCTTGCGTGTGGTCTAACGTGGCTTATTCTATTTTCAGTTTTCTTTGGAAAATAAGTTTTTCTCACACCTTTTTCAGTTACTTCTCTTACGATTTTTCCGCTGGCAACTGTCTTTACCATTTCTTGCCAAACAATTTTGGCTTCAACAATATCAGAGTAGGGCATATTCCAAAACTTTACCTTTCTTAAAATCAAATTTTCTCCCTCAAATTGATAAAACACAAAGAAAAATTTACTTTCCAAAATGCTCTTAAATTCTGAATCTTCCCAATCTTTTTCTACAAGTTCTTGATATTCAAATGTAGGAAACGAAATATCTTCTTTTGGTAAATTACTCTCTTTAAGTCGAATTGTTTTTACTTGTATATCGGCTTTTTCAAATTCTTCTATCTTTTGACCGAGTTCAAGTCCAAGAATAGCATTTGTAAGATTTGCAAAATAACTTTTAGCTTTTTGGTTTAATTCTAAACCTAATTCTTGTGCAATTTGTTCAGCGGATTTTCCATAAAATGGGTGGAATTTTAGAATTACTATTTCTTCTATTGAACGTACTTTTTCTAAAATTTCTGGTTGCTCAATTATTTTTCCATAAACAGCTGTTTCTTCCTGAGCAATATTTGCGATTATATGATTGACATAACCTTGTTTTAAAGAATATGCTCTTTGTTTTGCTTTTTCATTATTAAATGGCTGGTCTCTATATGATTTTAGAGCTGTTGAGCCTTTTGTACAAGCTCCAAGATAAAATGTATCTCCTTCTGATAATTCGTGAGCTTTTCCGTCTTTTATTTTTTGATTGATAAATTCCCAATCTTGCTTAATAATTTTTAAATCTTCGTTCGGATATTGCCAACCGTCAACTAACTTTATTAAGTAGTCAAGTAAATTTAATTCTCTATCGTGTAGATAGAATACTAAGAGTAAATGTGCATTTTTCTTCCAAAATGAACTAGTTTCAAACTCTTCTTTGTGAACTTCTAAATAATTAATGATATTTAAAACAAGTCTTTCTTTTGAACGATATTCTCCATTTTTTAAAGTTTTTAATGGACTTGATTTTAGTTCAAGACCTGCTTCTTTAAAATCTGGTTCTGCATCAGAATTTGGTTCGTAACCAAAATAGAATTTCTCTAAAATCTGACCGAAATTTCCTTTTCCATTTATTTGGGCGTTCCCTTCGGTCGGGCTTTTCGTTTCAATCTTTTTGTTCGTGTCTCTCAAAAAGGATTTCCACTGCAATCCCTAACGCAATGCAATTTCTTAATGATACATATTGTCGGTTGATCAAAACATACAATTAGTATAGTTTCGGCTTATGATTAATAAATTTCTTTTAAAAGAATTTGGTGATAGAATTCGCTATTTGAGAACTCAAGAAAACTTGAGTCAAGAGCAATTATCACACAAAACTGGATTTCACAGAACTTATATTGGAATGATAGAAAGAGCAGAACGCAATATCTCACTTACCAATATGGCAATTTTTGCTAAATCATTCAATTTAACTCTTGATGAGCTTTTAAAATTTGATAATGCGAAAGAGTTACTAAAAAAATACGAATTAAAAATTCAAGATTAATGTCAAGAAAACATTCATTTAAATTGACATTATCTAATAATGTTACTGAAAAGCAAGGAATAAATTATCTTATTGAAGAACAGACAGGTTTTTTTAAGATTGATAAGGATATGAAGAAAGAGCTTTTAGATAAAGTTGATATTCCTCATAATTTCTTGCAATCTTTTGATATGGTTTACATACCAAAACTTAAAGGAATTAAATTTGAAAAAGATTACATTGAAACGCATCTTGACGAGATTTTATTTGTCGAATTAAAAACTACTAAAAAATACCTTCCTGAAAATCCAAAAGGGTTCTTTTTTGGTGCAACAGAAAATGAATTTAATTTTGGAAAATTATTAGGCAATAGATTTAGGTTTTGTTTCGTTTGTTTAAACGAAAAATCACCTTCCTATGCAATGCTAACAATTGAGGAATTAGAAAAAATAATTAGGAATAAAAGAATACAGTTTCAAATTAATTTATGATTCATATTTAATTTGCCAAAGATGAAATAAAATGGATTCGTAATCATCTTTTGAGCATTCATTATTAGAAATTCTTTCTATTAATTTTTGAATTTCATCATAGCCTTTTTTCTCTTCAGAAATCACTTCTTCCATATGGTCAGGATATTGATTGTTAAAAGTTTGTTTCCAACTTTCAAGTTCATCTATTATCCAATTTTGATAATTATTCATTTGTTTAATTTTAGTTCTAATCTGCGTTAGGGTTTGAAGCAATTGTTTGAGCTCTTTTTGAGACGATAGGAACAAAAAAGCGAGTGCGTAAAGCCCGACCTTTAGGTAACGCCCAAATCATTTAAACTTTGTAACATAACAGCAAAATCACGTCCTCTTTGTTTTGCTGGTGATTTTAAAAGTCTATCAACATTTTCTAAAAAAAGATATTTCGGCTTGTTCTTTTTATTCTCTAAAATTTTATGAATTGACCACCAAAGAACACCTTTTTTACCTTTTAAGCCTTTTGAATTATGCAATGTAGTCGCAACAGAATAATCTTGACAAGGAAAACCGCCAACTAATAAATCGTGATCTGGAATTTCTTCAACATTTCTTGTTACTACTTCGTTTATATCTTCGTTAGAATGATTTTCATTTCCAAAACGAGCTTCATAAACGCATTGATGCGTGTTGCGTTTTGGTTGAAGGTTCCCATTGATTACTCCAAACAACTTCGTAATTGCTTTTTTCAAGTCCAAGACGAAACCCTCCAACTCCTGCAAATAATTCTGCAACTCTCATTTTCTTATTTTCCATTTTCTTGAGCTTTATAATAGTTAATTTTTTCTTCTGCTACTTTCAATATTTCGGAAGTCGATTCCGTGTATTTTAGTTCGTCTGCAATTTTTTCCGAATACCAATTTATGATAAGTTCATTTTCGGGAAGTTCGTAAAACTTTGCAAGTCTTACGATTTGTTCCATTGTCGGTTTTCTTTCGTTTTTCTCGAATTTGCTTATAAGAGATTGGTCAATATCTACTTCAGCAGCAACCTTTCGTAGAATCATTGCTTTTTCCTCTCTTGCACATTTCAATGTTTCACCTAAAGTTTTCATTGTTCAAAATTGTTTTAGACAAATATTGTCCAAATGTAAAAAACATTTTTGAATTTTAGCGTTTAAATAAAAATATTTAAGGCTCGCAAAGAACAACGCATAAAATAAAGTACAGATTTAGCTAATTAGATTTTTATTGAAAACACTAAATCATTTTTTAAAGCAAAAATTAAAATCGTTTACATTAAGACAAGAGGTTTTAGAGCTTAATGGTGTCGGACTATGGTATTTAAGAGCTTGAGAGCAAAAAAAAATAGCTCTTATTATTTATTAGGTCATGTTAACTGTCCAACTTATATAAACCGAATTCACTATGCTGGATTCTTAATTTCGTTTAAATCTGTATCTAGCATTTCTTGTTGTAAATAAGGAGTAATTGGCATATCGTCAATCTTTGCTTTTATCGGTTTAATGTATTCAAGATAATCAGGTAAAAGTGAGTCGACCATAGGAACAGATGAAGGAAATTTTTCTGCGCGATGATTGATTTGTTTACCGTTTTTCCAGAAACGATAGCAAACATGAGGACCGGTTGCTAAGCCTGTACTTCCTACATAGCCAATGACTTGACCCTGTTTTACAAAAACTCCTTTTCTAATACCTTCTGCAAAGCCTGACATGTGTAAGTATTGCGTGCTATACGTTTCGTCGTGTTTAATTTTAACATAATTACCATTCCCACCGCTGTAAGAAGCTTTAATTACAACACCATTAGCAGTTGCCATAATCGGGGTGCCTTTAGGCGCGGCATAATCGGTTCCTAAATGAGCTTTCCACCGTCGTTGAACGGGATGAAATCGCCTACTAGAAAATCCAGAGCTGATTCGCGAATATTTAACAGGAGCCATTAAAAATGGACGACGCATTTCTTTTCCTTCTTCATTGAAAAAACCAACTTTATTTGTTGCCGAATCCAATGTATACTCAAAGGCATAGAATTCATGACCTTGATGCTTGAACCAAGCCGATGAAATACCTCCAACAGCATAAGGAACGCCTTCCACTGACTTTTCTTCATAGATAACTTTAAATTCATCGCCTGGATGTAATCTGAAAAAATCTATTGTCCACGCAAAAACTCCAGCTATATATTCCGCCATTTCACCAGTCATATTTAAATCTTGCATTTGTTGGTCCAAAGCAAAAGTTAAATTTGAGTTTTGAATGATTTCTCCAGAAAGTATTCGCTCATGAACTTCATTTGGTTTTGATCTTTTTTCAACGTGAACAGAATCTGTAAAATCAAAAACAATGTAATCGACAATGTTTTTTGGATATATACAATATTGTGCTGTACGACTGGTGTCACCGAGTTTAGATAAAACTAAAAAAGGCGTGCCTTCTTTTACATAACGTAAACCAATTAGTGAATCCGCCGCTTTTTCCGCTGCACGATTAATATCCCATTGCGAAATACTATGTGGTGCAAACATATGACTCATGGTCCAATCCGGACGAACAGTATCCCTGAAGACTTGGAAAGAATCTAAAACAAACCCAAATTCGACAACTGGTGGTGCAAGATATACACTATCTTTTTTTGACTCGGTTTTAGGTTGATTACCATTTTCACAGCTTAAAAAGATCAGTTGAATCAATAAAACGCCAATATATTTTGTTATTCGCATGTAGTTTGGTTTCAGTTTTTTGAATTTTGACAAAAGTAAAGGTTAAGAAGTATTAAATTATAATTCTCTTTCATTGTTTATTAATACAGGAATGTTAGTTTTAAACCAATTAATCTTTGTACTATGATTCAAGTTGAAAATTTGAGGAAATCCTATATACTGAATAAGAAGCAGCAAAAGGAATTTAATACTCAAGCTAAAGAAGCAATTGCAGTTGATGGCATTTCTTTTTCTTGTAAGCCCGGCAGAATTTTTTCACTTTTGGGACCCAATGGGGCAGGTAAAACCACAACTTTAAGAATGATTTCAACAATCATTCGTCCCACATCAGGGAAAATTGAAGTGGCAGGTATTGATGCGGCCGTGCAACCAAATGAAGTTCGTAAAAAAATTGGATTTCTAACTGGATCAACCGGACTGTATGAGCGATTAACACCTGATGAAGTTTTGAAGTATTTTGCTGATTTAAACGATGTAAACCCAGCAGATTTTGAACAAAGAAAACAACATTATTACGACCTATTAGATATGCATGATTTTGCAAAAAAAAGAATTGGTCAACTCTCTACTGGGATGAAACAAAAGGTTTCGATTACACGGACGATGATACATGATCCAGAAGTTGTGGTATTTGATGAACCAACCTCCGGATTAGATGTTATAACCGCTGAAAATATCATAAAACTAATTCGAGATTGTAAAAGTCAAGGTAAAACTGTCATTTTCTCTTCTCATATCATGTCAGAGGTTGATTTACTTTGTGATGATTTGGCAATAATTAACAAAGGAAAATTGTTATTCCGCGATACAATGGAACAATTCCGTGCGAATATGAAAACAAGTTCGTTAACAGAGGAGTTTATTCGAATAGTAAACCATAATTCTCCCATAAATATTTAAGCATGAAAAAGATCATTATAATAGCAAAAAAGGAGTTTCTTGACATGTTTCGAGATAAACGGACATTAATGCGAATGATTCTTATTCCTTTATTAGCCTTTCCTTTAATCATGTATTTGATTACAACATTGCAATTAGCCCAATCCAAAAAAGAAGCGGAGAAAACACTTGAAATAGGGTATTATTTAAACGGACAGTCTGAAAAATACATTGAAAAAATGGACACTGCTGCCAATTATACCTTTACGCTTTACTCGGATTCAGTTCAAATGCAAAAAGATGTAAAATCAGACTCAATCAATTTGGCGATTCTTTTTTCTGCTAATTTTGATTCAAATTATCAAAGTGGAAAGCAGGCTGCGTACAGCTTATATTATCGACAAGCTGACAACGAAGAGTTTGATCGATTTCAGAAATTGCTAGATTTACGTGACGAAGATTTGGTCCAAGAACGCCTAAAAAGTCAAAACTTACCTGTTAACTATGCACAACCGGTTCAACGTAATTTACATAATCAAAGTGAGGTTAAAGAGGTGATTGGCAAATATGCTGGTGGAATTTTACCTTATATATTTTTAGCATTTTGTTTTATGGGTTGCATGTTGCCGGCTATTGACTTATTTGCTGGAGAAAAAGAACGAGGTACTATTGAAACCTTGCTAGCTTCTCCGGTTAATCGGGTTCATCTCTTGGTTGGTAAAATGATTGTTGTTGCTGCCTTTGGTTTAATAAGTGCTTCAGTTGTATTAATAGGCCTTTTTGTAAGTTTAAACTTTATGGCTGATGGAAATGGGTTAATGGTAGAGGTTAATAAAATTCTTAGTCCTCAATTAATCATCACTTTGTATCTATTATTAATTCCTGTTGCCATCTTTTTTGCAGGAATTATGATACCCGTGTCAGTTTATGCACGTTCATTTAAAGAAGCTCAGAGTATTCTTACCCCACTAAATATGGCAGTTATTCTACCCGCCATGATCGGTTTTTTACCAGGTTTTGAGTTAGATTATGTTACCGCGTTTATTCCCATTGTCAATATTGTATTGGCTACAAAAGCAATGATTGCAGGAACAGCACCTCTCATTCCCTTGATCATTACATTTACCTCGTTAATTTTATTGTCTGCCGTTGCCGTATTTATATCCTTTAAGCAGTTTGGAAAAGAAACCAATATATTGCGGTAGTTTTTGTTTTTAGGGCGTTCCCCTTCTACGCTTTAGTCAGCGTAAAAGTGGCGGGCTTTCCATTCGTAGTCCTCGCTATCTGCCTTTCCATCTCATGCATAGCATAGACAGGCAGATTGCTTGCGGGCTATCCATTGCAATCCCTAACGCAAAGTAAAATTAGTGCATTAACTGTTTTGAAAAAGTGAACCGGTGTAACGTACCTGGCCGATTAAGACGTTCAACTTTAGCCCGAATTTGTTCACTAAATATTGAAATTAATTCACGGCCCATTGATTTTTCCGTAATGGTTTCAGAAACCAGCTCTGTGGACAACCCGATTCCATCATCACCAATTATTAATTCGTACAACTCCTCATTTGTTTCGTTCAGTTCTATTATTATTTTTCCTTCAGCTCTACCTACAAATGCGTGTTTTAATGAATTTGTTATGATTTCATTTATGATTAAACCAAGTGGAATGGCAATATTCATATCCATTAGTTTAGGACTTACTTTAAATTCTAAATTTATAAGTTTTTCATGCTTATATGCATCGATTAAAGGTTTAGTAATGGCCTCAATAAAGGCGTTAATTTGTACCTTTTCATAATTTCCCTCTCGGTATAATTGTTCATGCAATAAAGCCATCGCTCGAATGCGGTCTTGGCAATCTTCTAAAACAGAAATAAGTTTCTCATCCGTCAATTTCATCGATTGGATACGCAATAAGCTATTTACAAGCTGAAAATTATTTTTGACCCTATGATGTGTTTCTCGCAACAAATTTATTTTTAATGCAATTTGTTTAGATTGGTTCAATTCTCGCTGTAATTTTTTACTTCGCTGGTTTATTTTATTTAAACGATTTCCAAAATACGCAACGTAAATGATGCTAACAATGATATAGATAACAGCACCAATCGCAATCGCAAAATCAATTTCAACCCAATGTTTATTCGAAAAATAAATGAGTAAATAGTTAAGAATAACAGGTGTGATTACTACAAATGGCATCATTACTCTCACCAGCCTACTACCGGTCATGCTACTTAAAAAAAACTCTCCGAATGAAAAAACAGAACGTCTTAACAGTAATATCAAGGATAAAAACACTAAAAATAAGGAAGTTTGAACCGACATGGTTTGAAAAAAAGGCAGTTTATGCTCCATAGGTACAGCCAATAAGTGAGAAACGGAAGAAACAAAACTAATGATAAGCACAGCTACGTAAAAAAAATGAAATCCTTTCCTGATGATTTGATTATTCAAAGCTGTCCCCACGAGACCCATTGAAAAAAATAAAAAACATAACGCTGAAGCTCGAGACATGCGACCAGGGTTTTCTGCCGAATATATGTCATTAACAAAAAGATTGTCCATAAATAGAGAAGTGTCGAATAAATATGCGATGAGTACACTGCTCGAAATAAACAAGACAATCAACACGCCGGTATATTTTATGAACTGCAGTAATGATGAAGCCGAATGATTAACTTTTGCTGCGAAGGCAATCACTAAAAAACACAATGCTGTATTGACTTTCATCGTTGATTTTTCAGAAAAGAGAAAAATCAGTTTTGGGACATCTGCTATCCAGCCTACAATTGTTAGAATAGAAAATAGGGCCATTGAAAACAATAGCAGGTTCACTATTTGTGGCGGGAGATAGTTCTTGGTCATGTTAACCGATAATTATAGTTGCTTCATATGATACTATTTTGAGTAGGTTAAGTTGGGTCGTAGGTTAAACAAGTTACAAAATAATCTATTTATTACCAATTGTTTGAAGGTGAAATTTGGGTTAATATTATGGTGGTATCTATAATAAGATAAGTTTGATTGATTTCTCTTGATAATGGATCACGTACATGCCGTTGGTCCAATTTGCTGTTGAAATAATCAAATGGTCGTTATCTGTATACTTCGAATAAACCAATTGACCATTTATATTAAACACTTGAATTATGCCATTAACTTTCAATTGTGACACATAAATATAGTCATTAGTGGACCATGCTCTAAATGTTTGCTCATTATTATTGATTTCCGAATATTGATCAATACGTTTTAATCGCTCAAATGAAGAGGAAAGCCCGCCACATAAAAATAGGGCATTTGAATGAATAGCACAAGCAGTCACACCTCGTCGTTCAGGACCGGGAAGGTTTTGCATTTTTTTCCATGAAAAACCGATGGGGTTAAATTGCCACCAATCGTTAAACATGGTACCGCTTTCATCTTCACCAGTACCAATGTAACCTTTGCCATTTAAAGTTTCTGAAGTAGCATACCACCTTGGTCCTCCGGGGAATAAACTAGCAAATTTCCATTGATCACTAGATGGGTTGTATTCCCAAACATCTTCCTTTAAAACATCCGTACAATCTCTGCCGAGTCCGAGGTAACCCTTATTATAAAGTGCAAAAGATATTGCTTCATCTCGTGGGTTGATGGGCAGGTTATTAAGTTTTTGCCAATTATTTTCAATTGGGTCATATTTCCAAAAATCATTAAATGATGTCGACCAGTTTCGACCGGTGCCATAATAAATTTCACCTTCTATTACAAAACCTGTTGCTTTCCATCTATTTGCACCAGGGAAAATGTTTTTCTCAGTCCATTTATTCGTTACGGGATTATATTCCCAAACTTCGTTTAATGGTATATTGTTCCAGTCAATACCACCAATAACATATGCTTTGTTATTTGAAACAGCTGCAAAAGCATATTGGCGTGGTTCACCGGGGAAAAATGCGATTGCCTTCCAACTATTTGTATTGATGTTAAATGCATAAAACTGATTACTTTCAGCAAATCCTCCATGGTTACCAGTGCCAAAATAAATTGTTTCATTAATGGCAAATGAAACGGCATCGTCTCTGCCCAACCCAGGTGTTGTGGTGATTGAAGACCAATTAAAGTTTTGCGAAAATAAAGGGTTATAGCCAATTAAATTAATCCAAAATAAAAGAATCAGGTTAAAGTTCATGCCTTAATAAACGTAAGTGTTGTCTTATAATTGCGTTAGGGATAGGAACGAGTGTTTGAGCTCTTCGTCCGGCTCAGACGGACGAAAGCGAGTGTGGATAGCCCGACCCTTCAGGCTTTCGACAGGAAAGGCAGAAGGGTAACGCCCAAAAAAGCCTCAACAATCATGCTGAGGCCCTTAATAAATTCTGTGTTAATTTATTATCCGAAAACCTTTTTTAAGAGATCACTGACACGGGCAGCTGGATTGTCTCTAATTTCTTTTTCTTGTTTTGCAATTTGAACAAATAGTCCATCAATAGCTTTATTGGTGGCATACTCTTCCAAGTCAGGATTGACTTTTTGTACCATTGGAATTTTATTGTAAGTGGTAAACAAGGTGTTCCAATGTTTGGTTGCACCAACTTTTTCAAGGGATGATTTTATTACCGGTTTAAACTTTTCAAATAACGAACTTCGGGTTGTTTTTTCGAGGTAGGCTGTTGCTGCGTTTTTTTCACCTTTTAAAATTCCCATAGCGTCGGTTAAACTCATAGATGTAATGGCAGTTACAAAGATATCTTTGGCGCCGTTGGCTGCATCTTCTGCTGCTCGGTTTATGGATTCAATTGCATCGTCCACTTTTTGACCTTGTCCCATTTTACGTAGCTTTTCCTCCACGTTTTGAGCTTCTGGTGGAAGTGGAATTTTTATCGCTAAATCTTTGAAATAGCCGTCAGGCTTTGACAATTGATCCACACCTTTTTCAACGCCACGCGTTAAGGCCTCTTTTAACCCTTTTGCAACCTCTTCTTCTGTTAGGTTGGAGGAAGAGGTTGAAACGTTTTCTTCGACTTTATTCTTTAAATCTTTCAGTATTTGTGCTTGAGCAGTATTGAAGTTGATTGCTAATATCCCGAGGGTAAGTGCAATCCCGATTCTTTTTTTTGTTTTCATCTTTTTCATTCTTTACGGTTTAAATTACAAATACCGTTCCGAATTTGATTTTAAATGAATGTTAAAATTCGTCAAGTTTTGGAGAATTGTTTGTTGAGGAATTGAGCATGGAGTCTAATTTTTCGCCTCCTTTAATGCCAAAGTCCATTGTACGAATAGGGAATGGAATGAGGATGTTATGTTTATCATAAGCTTTTTTCACGGCTTTAATCCCTTCACTTATGCCAACGAGATATTGCGAATAATTATCGTATGGGACCCAATATTGAACTTGTAGGTTAATTGAACTATCTCCGAATTCCTGAAAAATAACAAGTACTTCTTTATCTTCAACGAGTGAAGGTATTTGCTCGATTGCGTTTTTTGTAATTTGTTGAACTTGATCAAGATCTTCGGCGTATGAAACCCCTATGTTAAGGTCAACCCTTCGCGTTTTCGTTCGGTAATAGTTTGTGAGTGGGTTTTCAAATAATTTACGGTTTGGGATCACGACCTCATTGCCATCAAAAGTCATTATTTCGGTGCTTCGCAAAGAAATTGCTAAAACTGTTCCAGTATAACCTTCAACTTCAATTACATCGCCAATTTCAAAGGGTTTTTTAAGCGCCATGAAAAAGCCTGAAACGAAGTTGGCAGCGAGGTCTTGAAAAGCAAAACTTAATGCAAGACCGATGATACCAGCACCTGCCAAAAGGGATGTAACAGTTTTGTCCAAGTGGAGGATGGACAATGAAGCCATTGCACCGCCTAATACAACCGCGATGTACCCTATGCGAGCAAGAATACTCGTGAGTTCTTCATTGTTGTAAGCTCTAGTAAGAATTTTTCGTATAAGTCTTCTTGTCAGTTTTCCGAGGAACACAAAAACTAAAAGTACCAGTAAAGCCAATCCAATATTTGGCAACATGGAAACGACTTTTGTTCCCCAATCAGTGAGTTTTTCCAAGAGAATATCCAGGTAGTCTAAATTCATAATTTTGTGACAATAAATAGTAATAAAAAAATGGGATTGATTATAATCTGCAAATAATTGATGAAAATCGCAAGAAAAGGAGTTAAAACTTTAAAAATGGAGTGAATTAAAGGATTTTTTGCATGAATTGTAAGTCAAGCCATTGGTTAAACTTAAACCCTGATTGTTTTATGATACCTGCTTTTTCAAAACCAAATTTTTGGTGTAAGCTTATGCTCGAGGTGTTATTCGCATCAATTCCTGCCACCAGGCTATGAATATTATTCGCTTTGGCGAGCTCAATGAGTTTGGTTAATAATGAGCTTGCAACTCCTTTATTTTGGTGATTTGGATGAACATAGACCGAATGTTCTGCGGTAAACTGAAAAGCTGCGTGCGGTCGAAAAGCTCCGTAGGTAGCAAAACCAATTACATTATCAGCCATATTAACGGCTATAACTACAGGATAATTACCTTCTTTTTTAGTTTGAAACCATACGTCCATATCGTTGGTTGAAAATGGGTTGTAGGTGTAAACAGCAGTTGTGTTTAGGATGGCATGATTAAAAATCGAACGTATAGCTTCTAGATCTTGAGTTTTAGCTTGTCGAAGAGTAACCATCAGCGCGATTTATAAACGATGAATTATTTTGGCAGGTGATTTTCCTTTTTTAAATGATCGGCGAATACGGCATCAACCCAGTGTTTACCCCACTCTTCACGTTCCTGTTCTGACCAAAGTTCGGGATAAAATATTCGACGTTGAAAATGGGGAGGCAAGTATTTTTGCCAATTCGTTCCACCAGTCCCTTTTTCATCACCTTTTCCAGTTGCTAAATAACGAGCGGCCGTTCTAAAATGGACCAATGGCCAATTGATGTTTACATTGACATCGAGTTCGCGCAGTTCTTTAACCAACTGTTCATTTTTTTGATCATTAGCATCAAGCGCCTTGTATTTTTTCCAAAGGTTGATAGGCTGATACTTATCCGCAAATTCATGAAAATCCTCCAAATATTTATTTTCAAAATCTCTAAGGGTGAGTGTTTTTTCTCCTGTATCTTCTACTATTGCACCTCTTCGCCAATAAATATTATCCAATTGGGTATGAATATCACTATCAAATAGGCTTTCTCTCTGATCTTCGAATACCAAATACTTTAAATCGGTACATGCTATTTCGATGTAACGATAACTTGCTGTTTGAAATCCACTTGCCGATAGTAGTGACATTCTAAATTTTGTGAATTGCTCTTTTTCCATGCCAAAACGCATAATATCGAAAGAGTTGGTAAGTGCTTCAAAGTATTTGTTTACACGTTTTAATCGCTCGATGAAAAACGCTAAGTCAAGCGAAGAATTCCAACCTAAATCTTCTCCGTGTTCGGAAATGTTTTTTCCGTTTTTGC
Organism: Crocinitomix algicola; assembly: GCF_001661595.2. Lineage (GTDB taxonomy): Bacteria > Bacteroidota > Bacteroidia > Flavobacteriales_D > Crocinitomicaceae > Crocinitomix > Crocinitomix algicola. Next base: position 159,634 of record NZ_LYPF02000017.1, on the reverse strand, counting down.
AAATCTGTTCTATCTCATGTGAAATGAGCGAAAAATACAATTCAGTTATTTGATGATAAACGATAAAGATTTTTTCGTCGGGGAAATCTGTTTTTGGTTTTTGTAAACTTAATAGTGCGTCTACTTCAATATAATCCCAGTAAGTTAATGGGTTGGCATAAATCAGTCCATCTAAATACGAGTCTAAATCTTGTCCGATCGAGGCGTATTTTTCTTTTAGAATTTTGATTTTTTTTAGTGTTGATTCAGGAAGTTCCATATTTACTGTTATTACAATTTGTAAATGTAATAAAAAGGGAGTTGAAAAGGAACTCGAGACTAAAGTTGATAGAATGCTGCGGTATAAAATTTAAGAATAGATAAGTTTATATCATTCGCTTAGGCAATTTTGCCGTTGGTTTTTCAACAATAATGGAAGGCATTAGTTAAGTGTGATTATAACTAAAAAGAATCATTGATTTCATTGTTTTGAAAAGTTGTTTTTCAGCACAATAAAAGGAATTCCTCCTTCTATCCATCCATTCATTAAATCATCATTTTTAGGAATAACTTCGAACACCAAGGATCCTAAAAAAAGATCTAAGTCTCCATCTTGATCGATATCTCCTTTTTCCATCACAATCCATCGTCCTAACGAATGATTGTCAAATGTTGAAGCTGAAAATTGATTTTGCCCCTTATTTTCGAGGTAGACAAAGCTCTCATTCGGTGAATTCACATAGTCAGGAAAGAAAGAAATTGCTGCAATATCCCAATCACCATCTTGATCAAAATCAGCAGGGATTGCGCGATAAGCTCCGTTTAATTGGAAAAAATATTCCTGTTTAAATTGATTGTTGCCATCATTAACATAAATATAAATACCATGATAGGGTTTCATTATTGGGTCGAAGTCTGCGTTATCACCAGCGGTATAAATTATATCAATAAATCCGTCATTGTTATAATCAAACAGGTCGAATGAACTAGATCCGTTTGACGGACTAAATTGTAAAACTTGGTCACGGTTAAAGTTTCCTCTTCCATCGTTATAAAAAATTGAAACACCTTCATTACCTTGACCAAAAAGTGCGATAATATCCAGTGTTCCATTCCCATCAAAATCACGAATTTCACTTTTCAAGGCTCCTGTTTGATTTAGCAGGGTCGTTTTGGTAAAATTATCATTGCCATCATTTATCCATAAGCTCAGTTCCCCTGTCCATTTTCCAAATTCGCAAATGACAATGTCCGTAGCGCCATCCCCATTAAAATCTGCGTAAGAACTATGCACGGGGCGGCATAAATTTTTAATCGGAACACGAGCCATTGCCCCTCCTTTTTTTGGAATCGTTAATAAAAAACCTAATGGGTTATCGGTAGGCGAAAATGAGCCCATAATTGTGAGCCAAATATTTTTTTCATCCGTGTATAAACTCACAGCACCTTCTTTAACGTTTCCTGATTTTATTAAGGAATATTCTTTATCAAATTCTAAAAAAGTTTGACTAATTGCATCCCCAACATAGAGGGTTTGATCATTTGAAAAATGAATCATTGTAGCGCTTGGTGGAGAGACCTTAAATGAAGGGATTTCTGGAGTGAATTGAGTTAGGTTTTCTGGAATTGTTTTAGCTATTGCTGGAGCTAATTTTTCTGGGGAATTTGTCAAGTAATAGGATTTTATTCTTTCCCAATCTTTTTCGTTGATTAGCGGTTGTTTTGGGAAAATATTGGCGTTGTTAACGCGTTGACCTGCAATTCCCGGTTCTAATAATGAATCTCTGTAGGTAGAATCTGGATAAATTCCTAACATATAACCCATTCTTGGTATAACATGGTTTTTCCAACTTTTTTTATCCAATAGTTCTGGCGAAGGATATTGGTGACACATTGTGCAATATCGTTGACTTAATTCAAAATTGATTTCCTCCTGTGTCAGCTGCTCGGTATTATCGTAATCTTCGTTTTTGTTGTTACATGCCAACAAAACAATGCCTATTGCGATTATCAATAATAATTCAGAAAAGTTTCTCATAATTGGCAAATGTCGTTGTTTAATATTTTGCCTGAGTATTATGAATTTTATCTTATTGTTACCAACTGTTACAATTTAACTCGAGAAAACTTGATTTTGGTGCGAATAAGGTGTACTTTTACATCAAACATTAGTTATGTCACGACAAAGTATCTCATTTACCAAGCCTAATGATGAATGGCTAAAAGCTCAAGTGGAATCACAAGAATACTCTAGTAAGAGCGAATTAGTAAATGATCTTATTCGTCAAGCTCGCAATCAGCAAGCAAAAATTGATTGGTTAGCTGTAAAACTGGAAAAAGCGGAAAAAAGTGGCTTCACCAATGATTCTAAAGAACAAATTCTTGCGGAATCAAAAAAGCGACTAAATGGCTAAATATCTGCTTAGTGAATCTGCAAAAGAAGACTTGATTAGAATTCACCAGTATGGAACCAAGAAGTTTGGTGTAAAGCAGGCGGACAAATACTTCAATGATTTTTTTGACTGCTTCGATTCCATAGCTAAAAACCCTTTCGCTTTTGAATCTGTGGACTACATCAGAAAAGGCTATAGAAGATGTGTTTTCGGAGTAGATTCAGTGTTCTTCCGACTAGAAAATGAAGTGGTTCAAATAATTGTTATTGTCGGAAGGCAAGACCTTGACGAATTGAAAAACAGTTGGTAACATAATACCTAAAAATCACGTTCGCCCTTTTTTGCCAACGCACTTGTGCCCATTGTGTGTTCAGGGTTTTGGTTTTGCCATCACGGCGGACGCTCCCACAGTCCGGGATTTGGCCCACACACCTCGCGACGCCAATTGAAAAAATTGGTTATTTTCAGGCAAACGTTAAGAAGAGTATTGAAGTCATTGTTGATAAATCAAGGCTTAATTATAGGTGTTTCTATGTTTTGTTTATTGACTTCCTTGCGTTCTTAATTTCATTTAGCAGGTTTAATCCTTCAGTATTGATTCTTTTAAAGGTATTTGTTGTTTTACGGTTATTTGCATCATAAAATTCAAAAAACACCACTGATTTTTCAACTCGTATCTCTATGATTTTTGAGAATGGAATTTTAAAATGGCTTCCAAATTCGGGTATGATATAATGATAAGCACTATAGACTAATAGCGGCAGTCCGACTAGGAGAACTAACTTTAAATTACCGGACAAAATATTCTCAAGTAGGGCGTAAAAAACCACACTAAATAAAAAAACGAGATAAATACCTATTTTCAATTTAGTTTTAAGGTCTGTAAATCGATACGGTTTGTAATTTTTCTCATGGAGTTCAGTTACTTCAGACCAATTTCCAGATTTTGTTATGTAGATATTTTCAGCGTCAATATTTATATAGCCGTATTTATGTTGAAACCACGCTTTCATGAATTAATGATTTGCTGATTGAATGCTGTAAAATAAGTTGAATATATTGATTTGGTTTAAATTAACTAACTATCAAACTGTTTGTTTTTAAAAGGGAGTTCTAAATTTCTATGAAGAAGAGAAGATACAAGATTGAGAATGGTGTTGAAAATAGCAGTTTTATGGAAAGAATAAATACTAGTTTTTTGTATCGCACAGAAATGCAATGTATTTTTGATTTTACAACAACAAATTAGGTTTGGAAGAACTATTTCATCACATACAACGCTATATTTCTATTTCGCGCGAGGAGTTTTTGGAAATTGAGCATTATTTTGACGTTATTAAGCTGAGTAAAAAAGATCATCTTCAGCAGTATAAGAACAGTTCTGAGTATCTTTTTTTTGTAGTTAGCGGGTGTTTACACATGTATTTTATAAATGAAAAGGGAGATAATCAAACCGTTCAGTTTGCAATTGAAAATTGGTGGATGAATGACCCTTTGAGTTTTTATCACAGTCATAAAACGGAATTTTATTTTCAGGCAATTGAAGGATGTACTATTTTGGGTATTACTAAACAGAACCAAGAAAAATTATTGGCATTTAATCCTAAAATAGAACGTTATTTTAGAACCCTTTATCAAATTGCATATGGCGCAGCTCTTTATCGCATAAAGTATATTTATGAAGCCTCTAAGGCAGAACGTTATTTTCATTTTGTGCAATATTACCCGGAGTTTGCTCAACGAATACCTCAGTATTTAATAGCGTCGTACCTTGGGTTAAGTCCGGAATATGTGAGTGAAATTCGTTCGAAAAAGCTTTCTTAAACTAGCTTAAGAAAATTAAAGGCAGATGTTTTCACTTTTGTTATCACTAAAAATGAAAACAAAATGACAAATCGAATTAACATTTATCAAGTAAAACCTGCAGCCTATGAAGGTTTATTTCAATTGGAACAATTTCTAAATAATTCGCCATTAGATAAACGGCAAATATCACTCATCAAAATGAGAGCTTCTCAGATTAATGGATGTGCGTATTGCATTAATATGCATACACATGAGGCTCTGAAAAGTGGCGAAACTCATTTAAGATTATTGTTACTGAACGCATGGAAAGAATCAGAGTTATTTTCTGATGAAGAGGCAGTCTTGTTACAAATGACAGAAGAAATTACGATGATTAGTTTGGCCGGTTTGAGCGATGAAACATATAGCCGTGCTCAAAAGCTATTTGATGAAGAACATCTTATTGCAATTATTATGGCTATTACCACAATTAACGCTTGGAATAGAATCGCAATCAGTACAAATTTGAGGTTTGAGTAAAACAAGTTTTAGTGATGATTTAATCATTTACGAAAACAATCTTTTGAACACATACGGGTAAGAAGATCTTTCTTATTTAAGAATCAACCACTGGAACATAATGCTAATGTTTATCGTATAGAAAGATAAACATTAGTACACATGAAATATTTCGGATTTTTATATCTTATTGCAGCTGGTTTAGTAGGGTTTACGCAAGGTCTAAAACCAGGTTTTGATCGCAATGAGTATATAGAACAAATGTTAATATCAGTTCAGTCAGTGAAAGACAGCTCTTATGCATCAGAATTTGACCGTCCTAAATCTTTTGAAATGATTTATCAATCTGAGAATATAGGTTTAGACAATTCATGGGATCTTTGGTTGAATTCAGAAAATATTGCTTCTATAAGTTTAAGAGGAACTACAGAAAAACCTGAAAGTTGGTTAGAGAATTTTTATGCTGCTATGATTCCGGCTAAAGGAACCATAATAATAGAAGGCAATAAAGAATTTGAGTATGATTTATCAGCTGATCCAAAAGCAGCTGTGCATGTTGGTTGGGCTGTTGGATTAGCGTATTTAATTCGTGATATTCAGCCAAAAATTGACTCACTTTATGAAAAAGGAACTAAGGATTTTTTGATTACGGGACATAGCCAAGGTGGAGCGATTGCCTATTTATTAACTGCACATCTCCGACGGCAACAATTATTAGGAAATCTACCGAGTGACCTTAAGTTTAAGACGTATTGTAGTGCTGCTCCAAAACCCGGAAATTTATACTTTGCTTATACTTATGAGGCTATGACCCAAAACGGTTGGGGATTCAACGTAGTGAACAGTGCAGATTGGGTTCCAGAAGTCCCAATGTCAATTCAAACGTTGAATGATTTTAATACTGTAAATCCTTTTGTGAATGTTGATCAAATTATAAAAAAACAGAAATTGCCTGCACGTGTTGTGATGAAAAGAATTTATAAAAAGCTAGATAAGCCTACAAAAAAAGCACAGAAAAATTATGAGAAATATCTCGGGAAAATGGCCAACAAATTAGTTGCAAATAAATTAGAAGGGTTGAGTGTGCCAGATTATGTTGAAAGTAATAATTATGTCCGGACCGGAATTACAATTGTGTTAACTCCTGACCAAAACTATTATGATAAATTTCCGAATAATCCGGAAGCAATTTTCTCTCACCATTTCCACCATCCTTATTTGTACTTGGCTAGACGATTAGGTAAAGCATTTTACGAGTAATTTTACGTTGTTTTCGTCTTCTTTATGTAAAAGAGCTTAGACTTTTTCCGTAATGCGATAAACACAACGTTGACCCCCAGAAACAATATGTTTGATCCGTTCAACTTGATAGCTGTTGCCGATTAATTGCTTGAAGTTTTTGAGTTCGGCACGACAAAACCCTTGGCATGTGGTTGCAGCAGCACAAATAGGACAATGATTTTCGATAAGGTAGAACTCATCTTCTTGTTTTTCCCATTGGGCCATATAACCTTCTTGAGTCCGTAATTTCGCTAACATTTCTAGTTTAGACTCTAACGTGTCGCATGTTGCCAAATGTTTTTGATACCGATTGAAAGTTTCTTTTTCTTTGTCAGATATTAGCAATTCAAGCGCATTGTCACCTAATAGTCGTTTGACAGAATTTAATAATTCAACAGTAATTTGCGCATGAGCGTCAGGAAATTCTTGTTCACCTTTTTCAGTTAAATTATAAATTGTTTTTGGTCGACCAACTCCTTGACTAATGGCAGACTTTTCGATATATCCTAATTTGACAAGCTTGACCAAATGTAAACGAGCGCCTTCTTTCGTGACCCCTAATTTTTCGGACAATAAACCGGCAGTCACTTCATGCTCAGTTTTAATGAAGTGTAATATTTGCTGACGGATTTCTTTTTGCTTCAAAATACTTGTTTTATTATCCAATAACAAATTTACGAAATCTTTCTGTTAACAGCTTATAATATTGTTTTTATTACGCTTTACTAGCGTTTGGCATGATAGAAGTTGAAAAAGCAAAATCTAAATAAAACAAGTTTTTACTTGTTTTATTAAAAATTCTCGATTAATTTTGTTCTCAAATTAACACTATAAATAATTCAAATATGAAATATACACTACCAGCGCTACCTTATGCCGTTGATGCATTGGAGCCACATTTTGATAAAGAAACAATGACGATTCACCACCAAAAGCACCATCAAGGCTATGTGAATAATTTGAATAATGCATTGGAAGGTACTGCATTTGAGAATGAGTCATTAGAGGATATTTTAAAAGCAATTAGCAACCATGGAGTAGCTGTCCGTAACAACGGTGGTGGGCATTATAATCATTCATTGTTCTGGTCGATTTTATCGCCTAATCCAAAAAAGGAGCCAACAGGTAAGTTAGCTGCGGAAATCAATAATCAGTTTGGAAGTTTAGAATCTTTTAAAGCAGTTTTGAATAAAGCTGGAAGTTCCCGATTTGGATCCGGATGGGCCTGGTTATTTGTCAATTATAACGGTGCTATTGGAGTTACATCAACAGCGAATCAGGACAATCCATTAATGGACACTAACCCTACAAGTCAAGGATATCCAATTCTTGGAGTTGATGTATGGGAGCATGCATATTATTTAAAGTATCAAAACCGAAGACCAGATTATTTAGAAGCATTTTGGAATGTTTTAGATTGGGAGGCCGTAGAAAAACGATATGAAGAGGCTTTGGGAAAGATAGGCAAATAATAAATAATGATTAGTTCAAAAGAAGGAGTACAGGTCAGTGCTTCTTCTTTTATTTTAGAATCGAATGAATACACTAAATGTAAATACCAAACTTGCTAAAACAGGAATAGTCTCTATTGATTTAGCTGAAATTTTAAAGGGGAATGAATGGGAAGAGTTCGATTTTGCTAGTTTTTTATTTCAAGGGCTGGTAGTTAGAGAAAAAGAATTCAAATCGAAGGTTGCAAAATTCGATTGGAACCAATTTAAAAATAAAAAACTCGCCCTTTTTTGTTCGACTGACGCAATAATTCCTTCATGGGTGTATATGTTTATGACTTGTGAATTAAATGGTGTTGTAAAAGAACTTTCTTTTGCTCGTAAACATGATTCCATAATAAAAGACTGGGAAAACCAATTGCAAAAACTTAATTTTGACGCTTATAAAGATAAGAAGGTTGTTATCATCGCTCGACCAGGAATACCGCCAGCAATTTATTTGCAAATTAGCAAAACACTACAACCGATTGTAAAAACGCTAATGTATGGAGAGGTTGGTTTACCGAAAGTAATTTGGAAAAGAAAATGAAGGTTTTAATTTTTAATGGTTCACCAGAGTACAGTTCAAAGTCAGCTTCTGGTAAGGTAAGTGGTTTTATAACAGCAGCATTAGCTGCAAAAAATGTTGAAGTTATTCAATTTAATATTGGAGATGCAGACATTCCATTATTTGAATTAAACCCGGCGGAAATTCCCCAATCAGTTAATGAAATGAACCATTTATTTCGGAGTTCAGATCTACAATTATGGTTAACGCCTTTGTATCATGGGAGCATGACAGGGGTGATGAAAAACTGTTTAGATTGGCTTGAATACGGAAATGATTTGCCTAACACTTATTTAGAAGGAAGTTTAGTTGGATTTGTTTGCTGGGCAGGTGGAATGCACGGGGTAAACGGTATTAATGCAATGGATCAAGTGGCTAAAGCCCTTCGTGCTTGGACGCTCCCTTTCAGCGTTCCCATGCAATATGCAGATCTATTTGATGAAAGAGGCGAATTAAATGGGCACTACAAAACAAAACTCGGTTTGTTAGTTGATTTATTGATTAAAGAGAAGCATTAATTTATTCAATTGAACGAAGAATTAGTGCATCCGTCAAATAAAAAAAGGAAGTCGAATTTTCGACTCCCCTTATTATGAAAAAAATAGGTTACTTTTTGATTAACCTATTGTGGCTTACCTTCTAGTTAATAATATATTGCTTACCACACCAATCTTCAGGAGTAAACAAAAATTTAACTGGTTCTCTATTACTATCATTAGATAAAAACAAATAAATATCAGCTAAATTACATTCAATTGTTATTTCATCACCTGGTTTTAATTTGCTATTTGGAATAGAACCCGGACCATCAAACCCAATAAAAACGGTATTAGCTTTGTTGTTTTTTACACGTACAACATTGGTAATTCGTTGTTCTTTAAGAATTTCATAACTATCAGAAATATCTTGATTTGCCCACCCTTTTTCAAGCTTAAATCTATCGTAATACTCCTGGTTTTTAGCTTTATATTCGGGTGTTTTAGCGGATAATATTTCTTTTTGACTATTGATGTAATCATTTACAATTTTATCGTGGTCAATTTGCGCCAACTCCTTGATCTTTTTTTCCTTGGCAATCATTCCTTTGACCCCTTTGTAATTGTCTTTTGAAAAAATTTGATGCGCTTTCCATGAATGATTTTGTTCTTCTTCAATCACATAAAGTAAATCATCAATTATAAGGATTGATTTATTATAATAATTACCTCCTTGACTTGTAAAATTTAGAAAGTAGATCATTTTATCATCTCCCCAATCTGTTCCTTTCGTCAAAAAAATTGGATAGGGCTGTTGTTCTGGTACGGCATAATAATTAGCCGTGCGATATTGACTACTTATTTGCGCATACCACATATAAGGATCGTCAATTTCATGGAGAGATAATTTATAGTTTTCAGTTGAATTACAATTGTTTCCAAAACAAGTAAGTTCTGTATCACCCCATTCTTTAAGTTTAGATTTTTGGTCCTGAGCAATCAAAGCTGTTGATGTAGAAAGCATCAAGCCAACGATAAATTTTAAAATTATTTTCATTCTATTACAAATATGTTACGCTTACTTCAAATTTTAAGTCTTGTTCAGCAATATTCTGACTTTTAATAAAAGAATATGTAATTACTAATTCGTAAGAACGAAGCTATGTATAATCTTCACAACAGTTTTGAGAAGTTAAGGAAGTGTAAGTTCTTTTTAACAAATTGTTGAAGGAAACAGTACTATATTGAAGATTAAAGGTTTGGGTCAGTTTATCTTTTGCTGGACTGTTTTATAAGAGGTCAAAAATTTAAATAATTTTCTTCACCCATTTAAAGTATTTGAATGGTGCATATCTTACAGGAAGATCTAACCAAGTTGGTGTAGTAATGATACTTCGTCTATTACTAAATACTTCAAAACTTTCTTTCCCATGATATTTTCCCATTCCACTATTACCAACTCCTCCAAAAGGAAGATTATGGTTAACAATGTGCATTAATGTGTCATTGATACAAGCTCCTCCAGAGGATGTTTTTTTGAGTACATTTTTAGCTTGATTATTGGTTCCGAAGTAATAAAATGCCAAGGGTTTTTCATGCGAATTAACATAATCAGTCACTTGATTAATCTTACTAAAAGTGAGCACGGGTAATATGGGACCAAAGATTTCTTCTTGCATGATTGGATGTTCAGGAAGAACATTATCAATAATGGTTGGAGCAATATATTTTTGTTTCTCATCAATTTCTCCACCCGTGTGAATTTTACCTTCATTCATAAGTTTGCTTAAACGGTCAACTGCTCTATTATTCACAATTCTTGGATAAAAGCGACTGTTTTTTACATCATTTCCATACATTTCTACGAAATTTTTGGCAATTTCATCCAATAATTCATCTTTGATGTCTTGATGCGCAAACAGATAATCTGGCGCAATGCACGTTTGCCCAGCATTGATTAATTTTCCCCACGCAATTCGTTTAGCTGCTACTTTTATATTGGCATCGGCGTCAACAATGCACGGACTTTTCCCTCCTAATTCTAGGACTACAGGAGTTAATTTTTTTGAAGCGGCTTCCATCACAACTTTTCCTACTCTTGGACTTCCGGTAAAGAAGATAATATCAAAAGCTTCATGAAATAATATTGTATTTGTTTCTTTTCCGCCTTGTACAACGGCAATGTAAGAATCTTCAAAAGTTTTTTCTATGATTTTTTCGATAACCCTCGCTACGTTTGGTGTGTCAGGCGAAGGTTTAATGATACTTGTACAGCCTGCGGAAATTGAGCCTATTAATGGATTGATTAACAATTGAAAAGGATAGTTCCATGGGGCAAGTATTAATGCTGTTCCTAGCGGTTCATGAATAATTTTACTGCTCGACGGAAATAAATGAATCGGTGTTTTAACTCGAGTTGGGCGAGCCCATTTTTTGAGTCGTTTTAGGTGATAATCAATTTCACCTGTTACCAAACTAATTTCCGTTAAATAAGCTTCCTCAGGCGATTTATGTAAATCGTTCCACAAGGCTTCTTCGATTAAATTTTGATTGGATAAAACCATCTTTTTTAATTTTTTCAGCTGAGCAATTCGAAAAGGAATAGACTTGGTTTGATCCGATGAAAAAAAAGATTTTTGTTTCTGTAATAAGGTATCAATCGTGTGCTTGGAAGTTTCTTGCATGATGTTATTTTTTATGTCCTGTGAAGGTTGTCATTGTCTTATATATTCCCAAAACTTGTCCGACAAACCAATCGAAGAAATGTATAGGGAATAACGCTTGAGCTATGCGAGTTGTTCGGTAGATATAGCCAGGAAGCGAAAGAATTTTTCGATTTTTTTCAATGGCTTTAATAATGGAAAGTGCGGCTGATTCAGGTTTTAAGATAGGAATTTTAGATTGTACACCGCTAAACATCCCCGTGTCTATATAATAAGGTAATATTGTGGTTACTTTTATGTTTTTTTTGAGTTGCTTCATCTCTAACCTTAGACTATCAGACCATCCAAATACGGCCCATTTACTGGCTGCGTATACCGCCATTTTAGGATTAGAAACCAAACTCGCCGAAGAAGCAATATTACAAATATGACCCTCGTTTCGTTCCATCATTCCTTCTAAAAATGTTAACGATAGATTCATCGGTGCAATGGTATTTATCGCTATTGTTTTCTCTATATCGCTTGAACTGTGTTGATGAAAATATTCACCAACTACAATACCGGCGTTATTGATCAAGAGGTCGACTTGTAATCCTTTATTAGATAACTCTTTTGAGGTGTCTTCAATTTGTGATTTATTAGAGACATCAACACAGTTTCCGCTTATTTGACCATGTGTAGAAAGTTCGTTAACGGTCTCATTTATTTTCTGATTATCGATATCCCAAATAATCACTTTCATTCCCTTTTTTAAGAGTAATCTGGCCATTATTTTACCAATGCCTGATGCACCTCCAGTGATTAAAGCTGTTTTGTCTTTTAAGTTTTTCATTTGGTTTTAATGAACTTAAATACGAAATTACTTGTGATTCAAAGTAAGGACAATAACAAATGTTAATGATTTAAGCGGATTGATTTTTTAGTCGACTAAGATGTACCGGACTAATGTTTAAGAATGAGGCGATATAATGTTGAGGTACGCGCTGTAATAAGTTAGGATAGGCTTTATTAAGCTGATTGTAACGATCCATGGGGGACTGGGTGTAAATAGCATGTATTTTACTACTGAATAAGAAAAAGTATTCCTCGGCTAGTAACCTCCCAAGTTTTTCCCCGTTTTTCAGAATCTCATAACCTCGATGTAACATTTCAAAAGGCATTAAAATCAATTCTGAATCTTCGAGTGTTTGAATAGAATAATTAGACGGTTTTTTCTTCAAAAAGCTTTCATAGTCGGCTGAAAAGGTGTTTTCCATCGAAAAATGAAACGTTTTTTCTTCACCATTAGCATCTACAAAGAACACACGTAAAAGACCTTTTCTAACAAAAAAAACGGTATTACAGATGCGACCTTGCTGAAGAATTAGTTCTTTCTTTTTCACAGATTTTAAGCTAAAATCTTGCGCATAATCGGCCCACTCTAAATCGTCTACATCAATGTAATTTGAAATTGCCTTTTTGATTTGATCGATAGGATCATTCATGTTTCATCCGCTTGAATTATTCAAAAATAAGGATAAAATATTGAATAATTTATTCAATATCTCGACGTTAGAACTAATCAAGACATTTTAGTTCTGTAGCTGATTAAAGGTTGCACGGTTATAGTTCGTCTAAATTTTAAATAATTGATAGCATCGAATCGAAAGATGAATTCTTTCAGAAATGTGTGTGTATAAAATGATATTATGTGCTAGCGCAACAATAAAACATGTCCAAACAACTCTTTTTTTGCAGTTTCATCAACAGTGGTTATCACTCTCCAGGTATAAACGCCATCTTGGGCTAAAACTCCATTGTACGAACCATCCCAACCATTCGTGTTACTGGTTGATGTCCAAACGAGCTCACCCCATCGATTGTAAATATCAAATCGATCGACAATCCCATAATAATCGACAACTTGAAACAAATCATTGTTTCCATCTCCATTAGGAGTAAATGTATTTGGAATATAAATAATGTCTTGCGTTTCAAAATTGATCTTTTTAATAATACTATCGGAACAACCGTTTGAATTTGTCACGACTAACTTGATTACATCCCTTTCAATGGTTTCAAAAACCCAATCAAAAGAGTTATCATTGCTAATAAGTTCATCACGATAAAACCATTCCCATGTGAGAATACTTCCGGTAGAATTATCCGTTATATGAACTAATTCATCCAAGACTACAGCAGATGGTTCAAGCGTAAAGTCAGCATCTGGACTTTCCAGAACAGTGATAACAATAGGGTCTGGATCAACAAGAAAGCAGTTCTCCTCGGAAATGGCAGAGAGTTCTATTGTATATGTGCCAGGTTCGCTATAGGTGTAAATTGATGAAGGAGAGTTAACGATAGTTCCATCTCCCGTCTCCCAATTCCACATGGCAATATCTCCGCTTACCAATGCTTCTAATTTAACTTCAAGGGGACTGCAACCAATTGTGTCAATTACCAGCGATTCAATACTGGCATCACTGATTTCTATATTGATTGTGTCGGAAACAACAGCACAAGACCCGGCTTGTGTATTTACCCAATATGTTCCGGGTTCAGATGTATTTAGTGTTTCTCCTGTGCTGCCATCAGACCATTCAAACGTCGCTTCAACATCAATACTTAAGGACGGCGTTAACATCAATTCTTCGCCATCGCATAAAACAGTATCTGCTCCTAAATCTATCGAATACTCTGTGTTGGATTCGGGCGAATAATACCAAGGGAGTCCATAAATTGTAGTGACAGCACCTAAACTGACTGCATTTTGAATAAAATCGCATCCTAGCCCTATGGTTTCAGGAGAATTAATAACACCTAGAAAATTTCCTCCAAAAGGAAAGATATTGTAATTCACATAAATTTTATCATTTGGAGCGATTTGTAATTGACCAATCTCGCCATCAGATGTGAGTTCTCCAATAAACGTTCGAGTTGATGGAATGTCAGCAGCAAGCATATCATATTGAAATATTTTGCTCTCCGCAAACTGACCGATGTATAAAACGTTTCCGCTTCGAGAAAATTCAATACCATAAGACCGGTTTAAGCCTTCTTCAGTATATAGATTTGTTAATCCAGATGCAATTCCGGTACTTTTATCAAAATCAAATAAATCAACAACAGCCCAAAATTTTGGTCGGGTCATGACTACTTTTGTCCCGTCAGGATGAGGTCGCATAATTCCTAATGCTTCATAACCAGGTTCATAAACGATTCCCAAATCTGAATTAATAGGAACAGGATTAATTCCCTCACTAGTAAGTTCAAATGCCATCAACACACTATTAAAACTTTTACCATGAGTTAAAATCCAAGTATCGGTGCAATTGGCATGAGGAATAGCTGTTAACCATTCTCCAGCACTAGCGCTTAAAACAACGTTTTTTTCAGACGGAATGATATCTCCCAAGCCTCCATTAAGTGTCATGTCAACTTCTGAATAAACCAAGCCGTTTGGTGTTAATCCATCAAAACGAATGGCATCAGTTGATAAGATGAAATATCGATTTGGGTTATCTGGTCTAGGTAACACTATACATTGTGCGCTTGTGTTACCAAGTAAATCCGAACCATTAGGCATTACGGTATTTGTAGCGTCCCACACTTTTAATCCATTTGTATAGAATAAAACATTGCCTTCATTATCATTAACAGTGTAACAAGATTCAGTAGTTTCAATTTCGCTGCCAACGAATGTATCCGGATCTCCAGAACTAAAATTTAATCCTGCACCATTGCCAAAATGCCAGTTCATATGCTCTTCTTGAGCTGTTAAACATAAACAACTGAATATTATGATAACTGTCAAGAAAAATTGATAAATGTGGTAGTTTTTAACCATGTAGCGAAGGTTTTGTTAATCTCTTAACGTTAAGTGTTCGGTAAGCGTTTGATGTTTTTCAGTTTTGTTGATTCAAGGGTCGTTTTTATTGATTAATCGGCATTGTGTTTTGTTCAATCAAAAAGTCAGGTATATGAATTTGAATAAGTTATATCATAGTAGTGTTTTTGATTATCTTTTATAGACTCAAATTGATTAATAACCCTAAAATAAATGCTATAACTAGCTCTTTCGAATACTATATTTTGCATCTTAAAATATTGAACAACAATCAATAGATGATGGTTTAAGTCTTAGGAATAGAGTGGTGATATATTTTTACTTTTGTAGAATAAAATTAGAAGCTAAAAGTTGATTCACACCTTAACTGTACGTATAAATGCAAAGGCTCTCAAGATTAACACTTATTTTGATACAACTACAATCAAAAAAAATTATCGTTGCTAAAGAAATAGCGGAACGATTTGAAATTAGTCTGAGAACGGTATATCGTGATATTAATACCTTACAAGATGCCGGCGTACCAATTGGGTCGGAAAACGGGAAGGGTTATTTTTTAGTAGAGGGCTATCATTTACCTCCTATTATGCTCAATGAAAAAGAGGTTAGTACGTTGGTTTCTGCCCAAAAATTCATACAAAATCAAGGTGATACATCTTTAAAAAAAGATTTTGACTCCCTTTTGATCAAAATTAAGTCAACTTTAAAAACGGATCAAAAAGATTATTTTGAAAAACTCGCAGAAAGGATTGCACCATCCCATTTAAAAACCTTTTATCGAAGTAATTCACTTTCAGATTTAAAAAAAGCAATTCTAAAAAATTTGCTTGTTGAAATCGAGTATCATGCACTTCATACCGATGAAATCTCCAACAGGAAAATTCAACCATTGGGTCTATATTTCTCTAGTAGCGCTTGGATTTTGATATCATTCTGTACGATTAAAAAAGCCTATCGTGAGTTTAGACTTGACCGCATATTAAATTACGAAATAACAAATTCACATTTTACTAATCGTCCAAAATTTGATTTAACATCCTATTTCATTGAAAAAAATAATAGAAGTTGACATAGGGCTGTCATGGTTCATTCTCAAATTTGTGCTGAACTAATATGATATTATGATAATAGAAAATTTTAAACCCTTTAATGGACAGCATTGCGAAACGACGACAACCGGTAGTTTACTGTACCAATTAGGGATTGATCTTTCTGAACCCATGTTGTTTGGTTTAGGAGAAGGTTTAGGGTATATTTTTTGGAACATGAAAATCATGGATTTTCCCTTTATTGGTGGGAGAATAAAGCCTGATGAACTAACTAAAAATATTTGTAAAAATTTAAATTTAACGCTTAATGTAAAAGAAACATCTTCAACAAAAAAGGCATGGGAAAATGTAAAACTGGAACTTGAAAAGGGAAAAGCGGTAGGCTTAAAGTTAGACTGTTATCATTTAGACTATTTCGAAAAAAAAATTCATTTCGCTGGACACTATGCTTCAATCTATGGATTTGATGATGAATTTGCATACTTAAATGATACTAATCAACAAGGCAGAAATGCGAAAACATTGTTAAAAAATCTCGCGTTAGCTCGAAATGAAAAAGGGCCGATGTCTTCTAAAAACTTGTCGTATACAATTGATAAAAACCAAGAAGGATTTGATCTAAAAAGAGTAGTTAAGCAGGCAATTTGGAACAATGCGAACGATTTTTTGAATCCTCCAATTAAGAATATTGGTTATAAGGGAATATTTAAAACCAGTATTGAAATAAAAAAATGGTTTAAAACCAGCGTAGACCATAAAAAAGACTTTGGAACCTCTGCTTCTTTAATGGAGAATGGAGGAACAGGAGGCTCCTTATTTAGAAACATATACGGTGATTTTATCGAAGAATGCGGAGAGCTGCTTAATTCTGAAGATTTGATAGCGGCAAGTATGAATTATCGTGAGATAGCGGCATTATGGAAGCAAATTGCGGAATTATTTGTTAAAATTGGTGAAACAGAAGATGCTAGTTGCTTAGACCTAGCATCAGAAATTTTTGTTGATTTATCCATTCGAGAAAAAAAAATCATGGAAACATTGAAAGCAATTTGCACTTAAGTTATAAATTAACCGAATACTTAGTTTAAGTTAATGATGAACTATCAAACCTACCAACCTCATACCGATCTTAGTGCGTTCGTCAAATATTATTGGACATTAGAAGTGCCTTACGATCCGAAGAATTATCGACAAAAAATAATTCCGGATGGTTGTATTGAGATGACATTTAACTTAAAGGAGGGCATTAAGCGTTATATCTCAGCTACTGATTTTGTTGTACACCCCAAATCGATGGTGATGGGTCAAAGAACAAAATCCTTTTTTATTGAGCCATTGGGAGATGTAGATTCGTTTGCTGTCTGTTTTTATCCTTACGGTTTTACACATTTTGTAAATACACCCTTGGCAGAATTACTCGATCTTGAAGTTCCATTAACCGATGTTTTTAAAGCTGAAACAGCTTTTCAACTTGAAAAGGATATGTTTAGCGCCTCTTCAACTCACGAGCGAATTAAAATTATTGAAAACTTTTTATTTTCACGGTTAAACCGACAAGATGCCATTGAGAATTTGGTTAAAACAACAGTTGATGCTTTACTGGTGTCAAAGGGTCGTCAATCAATTGGTCGTATTTTGGAGAATCAACAATCAAAAAGAAGACAACTGGAAAGAAATTTTAGAAAACAAATCGGGATTAGCCCAAAACAACTTGGTAAAGTTTTACGCTTACAAACTGCATTAAAATTTCTTTTGTCCGATCATGAAAATTTGACCCATATTGCTTATGAAAGTGAATACTTTGATCAAGCCCATTTTATAAAAGACTTTAAGGAATTCATCGGCACAACGCCAAAAGAATTTTTGGGTGATAAGCATATGCAATTATCCTCACTTTTTTATAAAGACTAACCATGTCGCATTTTTACAATTTCATTGCTTGAATCAACCGTAAGTTTGCCTGACTAATTATTATTTTAAATGAAAGGATTAATATTGAGTGTTTCTATGCTATGCGCAATAGGAAATTTTGCAGGGTTTGGACAAAATACTGAATCTACAGAAAATCAAGAATTGTTGAATAATGAAAAAAACCAGATAATGAAAAGTTATATTTCCCTTTTTGAGATACCGGCCAATGATTTATCTAGGGCCATTAAATTTTATGAAGCTATTTTGAATATTCAGATAGAAAAAATGGCAATTCCAGGGATGGATATGGGCATTTTTCCATACGAAGAACAAGTAGCAACAGGGATTTTAGTTCAAGGAGAAGGATACGAACCAGGTCCAACCGGTCCAACGATTTATTTAAACGCAGGAGACGATCTACAGATTGTTTTAGACAAAGTAGAATTAAATGGAGGAAAAATAATATTACCCAAAACCGCTCATGCTGATGAAAGTGGTTTTTTTGCTTTATTTATTGACAGTGAAGGAAATAAACTTGGGTTAAATTCTCCCAACTAGACCAATAGCGTTTTGGATAGCCTTCAGTTTTCAAAAATTGCTGCTTTTTTACCTTGTTGTATCGTTTTGTCAGCAAGATTTTCAACTTCTCTATCAACATTATTTTTTTTCTTTGTTTCGCTGTGTATCGTAAAAGAAAAATGTAAGGGTAAATGATCTGAACCTATCAGTTGAACGGTTTTCAAGTGACCAATTTGTATGTCATTTGAATGAAAAATCAAATCGATTGGAAATCGAAATAAAGGGTAATTTGCTGGAAATGTTGGGTGTATACCTCTTTTTTTTCTTGCGTCTTTTAGGTTAGATATTTTGCCAAATAATTTGGAAGTTTTTGACCATGTGACGTTGTTGAAATCTCCAGCTACGATGGTTTGATTTTCGCTTTCACTGATGATTTTCGCCAATTTCATGAGCTCGGCATCTTTTTGTTTTGAAGTGGTTTTTTCAGTTGGACTGGGAGGTGGTGGATGAATTCCCCAAAAATCAAAAGCAAAATTATTAAAACGCATTTTTGCTTTAATAGAGGGGTATTCGTTAGCAATCAAATAATTAATCTTATATTCTTGAATATCCAATTTTGAATAGAGGTGCATTCCGTATCTATTCTCTTTTGGAGCGCGAATAACAGTTTTAAAATTGCTTTCAATCTCCTTCAGATTATTTTCCCAGTCTTTGTTTGTCTCGATTGTGAGTAGTATGTCAGGTTGAATTTTTTTTGCGAGCTGTATTAAATGTTTGTAGTTGCTATTTTCTTGTTTAACATTGACCGATAAAACTACAATTTCACTTTGTTTTTCGGCTGGCTGGATATTTTTGTTTAAAGATATATATGGAACAATAATAATTAAATTACAACATATTCCTGCGATTATGAAAAGTATAACAATTAGGTCTATTATTGAAGTGAATGATATGAATAACGACGTAATGCCCAATGTGACAATTAACAGCGCAGCTAATTGAATTCTTAAAAAATCAAATATTCTAAAAAACCAATGTTTAGAACTAAAAAAAGGAAGAAAACTAAATATAGCGAGTAATATCCCCAGTATCTTAAAAATGATTTCAGTCATAATTCCGAAAAAAATTCGCTCAGTTTACGGTAAAAATAACAAATATCAATTCGTTTACTAATCAATTCCGTTAGTTCCACGTAAGAAATTACGACTTTAAGTTTGTTTTGAGGATTTCAGACTATATGTTGGCCTATTTTCAATTTTAATACTAAAAATGCCTAGATAATCAAAGATTCACTGAATAAAATGGATTTTATTAGTATAAAAAATTATTTTTAAATTCATCTATCGAATAGGGGGATTACCTCAAAAACAAACTAAAGTTTTTCTATTTCTAATGAAAGGATCTTATAAATCGCTTCAGCTTCTTCCTCGTCTGGGTATCCACCAGTTTTATGGAAAAAAACCGTTCCTGATTTATCTAAAATAAGAGTTGTTGGATAGCCAATGGCAAGAGCATTTTCATTAATTTTTTCTTCTTCGATATAAAATTGTTGAAATTCAAATTGATTATTTTTTAAAAATGTATCTACCAGTTCTTTTTTTTCAAAAGTAACGGCTAAAAATTCAAGTTCGGAAGATTGATATTCCTCTTTTAGTTTATTTAACCACTTTATTTCTGCTATACAGGGCATACAGCTACTGAACCAAAAGTTGATGACATAATATTTTTGGTTTTCAGAAAGTACCAGGGTATCATTATCAAATGAAATTAATGTGTCGATGGGAAATTGTTGATCCAACCATTTGTAATCAAAAGGATTGTTTGGTATGCTGTTATTAGTTTGCGAAAAACTAACTGAAACAAGAATTAAACCGAACAATAAGCAATGAATTCTGATCATTTCTAATTCGTATTTTAATTTAAAAATTATATGTCTGCAATAAAGTCATCAACGGTAGACCGGTCATTCCTACTCATTCTGAAATAAACATTTTAGCCACTATTTCAACTGTGGAATGATGAATTTTCCAGCTATCATATACGCTTTTCGCCCATTTCTCAATCATTTTTTTACACGCTTCTTCGTCGAGCGTTTTTTGCACTAATTGATCAATTGTAACTTCTCCTCTTTCAAGTTTTTTAGGTGGAAGGAGATATTCATCACGGTTAAAACGTTTATACTTATTGAGTTGACGGCTAAGTTTTACGGTTGAATTATGTGTCCAGATTAATTCGTGTTTAAAAACTAAATGCAAACGTGTTAAGTGTAAGTGATTATTCCATCGGCCGTGAATTTCAGGGTGTTGTAAAGTGTGAGCATCCACACTCATTATTTTATACATGAGATTTGCTGGATTATTAAAATCAATTTTGGAATCTAAACCGGTATTAAACGCTTCAACACACGCAGCTATTCCTTCACTTAAATTTGCACCACAGAATTGACACGGACCTTTCTCTAAAAGCTCAACGCCATTTTTAGCAGCAAAGTCTCTATAGTCCTGCATAGTCTATATTAATAATTTGTTTAAAGTTTTAATCGTCCGAAGTATTTGTTTTTCATTTTCTTTGATTTCGGTTGAGGTTGTTAACGATATGTTATATAAGTGTTTAAATTTCAGAGATTTTTAGAGTGTCGGGGTTGCTATTACAATTGTGTTTTCTAATAATAAGTATTTTCCGTCATTACGTTTTTAATCTTACCATATTCTAAAATCGATTGTTTGGTTCTCTATTCTTGAAGTTGGTTGTTGTTTACCTCCTGATAAAAGGCTTACTTGATCTGAGACATACTGTTGGGTTTCAGATAGCCAAATTTCTCCATCTTTGTTCAGGTCTGCTTCTTTTGATTTAATGCCTTTGATAAAGCAATAAGTAAAGAGTCCATTCTTCCAATCCTCGCCCTCCATTGCAAATTCCATTCCGCCGGCAGAAGAAATTACAGTGGCTCCGGTTCCTTTTCTTAAATCTGTAAACAATGATTTAGTTAATTCAGATGTATTTTGAGTTCCAAGTTTTGGAGTTGCTGTTTTACCAACTGCTCTGAACTGGACATCACCATCTTCATTTGAATCAGCTTCAGCTAGTTCAACTTCTTCTTTGTCAATCTCACCTGAATGACAAGCATCAATGAGAAGCGTTTTCTTAAGTGGTTTAATACCATCTATCAATCCTTCTAAAGCCTCATAGGCCAAGCCTTTATTTTGTGGTTGTTGAAAGTCCATGTCATAAGTAGCAAAGTAGTAATCAAGGTTAGCATCGAGCACGCCGTGACCGGCAATGAAGATCATCACTTCATCATTGATGTCTGCTTGTTCTAAAAATGATTTGAGTGCTTTTACATTGGCCGTGGTGACTTGTTCATTGACCAAAGTCTTAGTGTAAACATTTCTGTAGACTTTACTTTTCTCAAAAAGAGCGGCCATATCTTTGGCGTCTTTGGCCGCATAAGTGAGGTTATAGTCTGACTGTTGGAATTCGCTTTCTCCAATGGTGATGAGGTACAAGTCTGGCTGGGCTTTACCTACCGTACATTCTATTTCAAAAGTTTCTTTGTAGCTCTCAGCACCCGCTTGGTTGAGCACTGATACTTGTACCTTGTTGTTGCCCTTTGCCAATAAAACTTCCAGGTTAGTTGTGTATTCTTGTACATTTTTATCTCTTAGAGAGATGCCGTTGGTTCCGTAAATAGCCACATCATTTACCCAGACATTGATTCGGTCAAGTTTGTATTTGCTGTCTTTGATATTTAGTTTTAAATTGATACTTCCTTGATCATGCAATTTTGGCATTTCTTCAAAGTTCTCGATTTTAATCTCTGGCAAGTGAAAGTCATCCTCCAGCATCTCTTCTGTAAAACCCATTTTTTTGAGACGTTTTTGATAGGCGGCGTGGTAGGCGGAAATGAGGGATGAATCGGCATAGCCTAGTCTGTCTAAAATGATGTCCGGGCGGTTGTATTTGAGGTCGAATTGTTCGAAGGGGTATACTTTACCATCATAATTGATGCTTATAATGCCATTTGGGTTTCCGAAAGTCATGTAATATAAATCGTCTGTGTAAAAAAATGGACCATGATCTGAAATATACATCATATTCACCTTTCGTTCTTCGGGTTTCTCTTTATCTCCATTCCAAAATTGAAGATTTGTCTCCTGTCTTATTGTGTATAATCCGGCAGAAGTTATGTCAGCATAAACCACCTTGTTGTTATAGCTCGATAACACATAAAAGTTATAGGCAAGCGAATCAACCAAAGCATTTCTATTCCAAAAATTTGCGGGATAAAAATCTTTTTTAATTGGCCCCGAATTATTCGGGTCTTTAAGAGACCCATCTTTGTTGTAGTATTTTCTAAAAATAGTCCATAAACTAGTATGTGCATCTTTGAATTGAGGGCCGCCCATTGCCAAACTATCTTTAATTAGCAGTCTAGATGACTTGATTATTTCTTTACATTTCTGGCAATCAATATCCGAAAACTTTCCTGAACTCAAATCAATTTCAATTTGCGAGTCCATCTTGAAAAAAGGATAGCTTCTAGTATTCAATATCAACTTTCCATCAATTAAATAAGAAGTGTAAACACTTATTGTTCTGAAAGGGTTTTTGGTTGTGAAAACGGTATCTTTTTTAACAAAATCATACCAATAGAAGTGTTCTTTTCTGTCTTTCATATTTTTCGAGCTTAGAACAACTTGATTAGATTTTAAATAGATAGGATATCTATTGTTATAGATAGAAGATTTTTGCTTTTGAGAACTCCAGACCAACTCATCAGTATCTTCGTCAATTATTCTAACAGACTTATAATGCTCTACAAGGAAATTTGAATTAGTTGATTGACTTGAGAAGTTAGAACCAAAATTAAAATTACCTGAGATTTCATAGTGTTGATTTTCATAACTAGACGCATTCCAATCAATCTCAAAATCCGACTCTTCAATGATGCTATCGTTTTGAACAGCATAAATAAAGAATGCTGATTCATCTCCAAAAACACTACATTCCTTTTCCAATAATAAGTGTTTTCCGTCATTACTAACGGCTCGAACATCTATGCTAAAACAGTTGTCTTCAGCATCAAGTGATATTACCTTGGACGAAATAAGTGTGTGATTTTTTACTTTGAAAAGTGCAAAAGATAAATTACCAGCAGAAATGTCATCTGTCAATACAAAATACTCGCAGTTTGGAGATGAAATAACTTTGTTGGGCGAGATAATCTGAGGTGTTTGAAAAACCAATGAGGTTTGCCCCTTTTGATTAAATGCATTCAAGGATAAAATCAAAAGTAGGAGTACTACCATTATTCTAGTCATATTTCAATTTTTTAATAATAGGGCATTTAATGTTTTTATAGCTCCTTTCACACATGAATTTGATCACAAAATATACAAAAAGACTAGAAATCAATTCAAAGATTACCGCAAAGATTCAAAATTGCATCGTTCATTGTAAGTAGTATACCCAACATTGAATCAAAACTAAATTAATAGGCCAACACATCGATTTTTTAATTGTTATCCATTTGGCCAATCTATTAATTGTTACTTGTGATAAAGCGGAAATGGTTTTTAGTCTACTACTCCAATAAATTTTAAATATGCTACTTCTGCATCGTAGATTTCTACTAACTTCTCCCGTCTTATATTCACTTTTTCAATATTAAGAGTATATTCTATGAGTTCATCTACATCCATTTCCAAGTTCGATTCTGATTCATTTAGTATATTCGGATTTTGCTGTATAAGTCCAATATTATTCATGTAATTATCTTCAGCAATTAAAGCCCTATTAATTATCTTCAATTCTGATTTTTTGGCATTTAACTGTAAAGCGATGAAGCAAGTAGCTTCCTCTAGATCATATACTTGTTTGTTAGCATTGTTTTTATTCACCATGCAAATAGGGTCGCTCTTACACCCGAATAAAATGAGAAAATTCAAGAGATATAGTTTTTTTCATGTTTTTAACGATCTAAAAATTTTTAAATAGCTATTATTTACGATTGATGGTTTGAACCAAAATTTAACTAATTCTTTTATGATCAACTTGGTTTAATCAATTTAAATCTATTGATTTCATTTCTTAACCAAAGTCAATGAAAGTGAAATCTTGCGCAAATACTTTTGCAGTATAATTAAACAATAGTCAAATGAAATTTAAAAAAAGTATTGCAATAGGATTGAGTTTAACTCTCCTAAATATAGCGAGTTTTGGACAAGTTGATGTCTTGAAAGTTGATTTGAAGAAAAGTTTGAATCACGATAAACCTGATAATATCCTAAAGTTCAACCCCCTTGTTCCATCTAGTAAATTGAGCGTTTTTTCAGAAGAAAAAACCATTTTATCACCTTTAAAAAACAAGAATAAAAATATATTAATTGAAGAAAAAGAATCTCAAGAATTTTCTATTCCTATTTCTAATCATCCTGATCTAAACTTCAGGCTACCGCAAGACGAAACATTACCGTTTCTAAAAAATAGGCGGAATTTATATTCGAGTATGTGGGCTTTCGCTTCATTAAATTACCTGTATGCTGACCTTGTTGGATTGATGGATGCAAATATTCATGCACAGTATGAAGCGGGAGTAGTAGAGGGAACTAAAATAACGCCTAATTTTTTAACCGTAGCGGCGGGGTTTATGCAAATTCCTATAGCTAATGTGTTTTTACCACATATAATCAAAAATGAAAAAACCTTACGTTGGATACAGATTGCTTCGGGAACAGTTATGACTTTAGTACAAACAGGAACTTTGTTTGTAGGAAAACCAACACCTCATTATGCACTCTTTTCTGCTTTTGAAATTGCGGCAACAACATATATAACTATTGACGCAATTAGATGGAAGCCAAAAGCTAAAAAACGAACGATATGAGTCAGAAAAAAGAAGTATTGAGTATTCTTTGGATATTTGTCACGTTGAATTATTTGTACTGTGATTTAATTGGATTGATGGATTCAAGCCAGTTGAATCAATATTTAGCAGGAAATGTAGAAGGGTTAGCGATTAATGAAAGTTTTTTATTCTACGCTAGTCTTTTGATGGAGATACCGATAGCAATGGTTTTGCTTTCAAAGTTGCTAAATAAAAAAGTCAATTGTTGGGCCAATATTTTTGCTGGAGGTGTTAAAACTTTGGCAATGATTGCGACTTTGTTTGTGGGAGATGCAACAGCTTATTACTTATTCTTTGCAGTGATTGAAATTGCAACAACAACTTTTATAGTTGCATATGCTATTCGATGGTTAAGGTTAAAGGGAGATTATTAAATAATTTGTCCTTTTTGGCTTAGTTTCTTTCGAATTCTGCTCAATGATTCAGGTTTTACACCAATATAAGAAGCTATATCGTATTGCGTTACGCGTTGAAAGATGTCCGGTCTTGACGCCAATAATTTTAGGTAGCGTTCTTCGGGTTTATCGGTTAAATGTAATATCATTTGTTCTTGCTGCTCTTTGAATACTGTTTCCATTATCTGACGGGAAATCTTTTCAAATCGAGGAAATTGTTTAAATAAATTTTGTGCTTTCTCTTCATCCCCTATGACAACAGTTGTGTCCTCGACGCAAACCAGGTTGTAGTTTGATAAAGATTTTCCGTCAATATTTTCGAAAGAAATAATCCACTGCTCTTCTGTGAAAAAATTCGTTGTAATTTCATTTCCATCAACAATTTTATACTGTCTTACAAGTCCTTCAGAAACAAAAAAACTATCCTTTTCATACTGTCCCTCTTTGATCAAAAAGTCTCCTTTTTTGAAATTTTTAATAACCATACTTTCCGAAAGTATAGTGCTCTCGTCAGTCGTTAAACTTGTTATTTTTTGCAAATAATTTATTAATCTATTCTTCATATAGTTGTTGCTATTCGTAACAGCATATGGGTAGAGTAAATTTAGGGATTTATCGTGAATCCTAAAATACGCGGAATGAATTTATTTTTTGTTCCATAGAACATTTCTCTACGCAAATAAAGACTCTTGCCTAAAGTAAAACCATATAAATTCTTTTTTTAGAAAAGGAACAAGAGGCAATAGATAAAAAAATCCAGTTGATAATTTTTTTCAAACATCATCATTTAACTCAATCCAATATCCATCCGGGTCTTGAAAATAAACCTGTTTGATTCCATCTTTTCGAACAAAAACTTTATTAGGAACATCTTTCCAATCAGAAAATTCAATTTTTTAGTTTATTAGATGTGATAATACCTTAACTAAATTTAGAGGTTTTAATAGGATTTTAGTGTGGTTCTTCTTAAGGGGTATATTGAACAACTAATCTTTTTTCTCTGAATATACAATCATTTTGTAATTGAGATATAATTGCTGTTTGACTTAAAACTTCAAAACCACTTTTTTCATCATAGAAATTTTGTTGAACCCATACGGAATCACAATTAGTAAAAGGAGTACCATTGGTCTTGTAAAAATGACCTTCGCGACCAAATACTTCATATACACCAGATGGTGTGATAACTGATTCGGTTGCTTTCTTAGAAATCCAGTATGTTTTTGAGTTACTTCCTACATTTTCAAAGAAATGTGTAGTATCGTTATCAGTAGTGGTGCTATATAAAATGAATCCAGTGGAATTGACAATATAACCACTAGAATCTCGTACAAACCTCTTCGTTGGAACGCCCATGTGCGTTCCTGAGTAAAAAGTGTAGATATTATCATTAATAATAGTGTCTCCTACAACATAAATGCTATCTCTTATATGAAGGGAAGTTTCATTGTCAAAATTATCAATCTCATACCAATCATAAACCCAGTAGCTGCCTGGTGTATCAGCTAAACCAAAGGTTGAGGGAATTTCGCAACCGCTTTCTTCAACTTCAACAGCTTCTTTTTTGCACGACATCAAAGCCACTGCAAATACTAAGTAAAAAAGTGAATTTTTCATATTATGATCTTTTACAAAAACAAACTATGAAAGTTGTTAAATATTGTAAATCAAAGTGTTTATTTTACCGATTGTAATTTGTTTTCAGATGCTGAAGTGAAGTGTGCTGGCAAAAAATCCTGGATTCTGGTTGGTCCGACCGAGTGATGGCAGCCCTGATTATGGACATTTAATGGGCGAAAGTGTACCAACCCAGGTTCGGACATTAGCTTTAGCTATTATGTTGTGTGGCGTTTTATATTCCTTCAGTTCGGTAGACATTATCCTTCACTAAAATTAGATTCCGAGGTTAATCCCTCTAAATGACAGGTTTATGTCCATTAATTGTTCATAGCACCCACATATAAATCAAACAAAGCATGCTGTGAGGTATTTGTTTGAATAGTATCAAAAGGAAAGAGTAAGAAGCTCGCTTTAATTGCAGTGGCTGATAAATTGATAAAACAAGCCTTTGCAATTGCTAAATCAGGAGTTAAATATGACCAGACCTATAGAAGTACGCAACCTGTTTCAAAAGTAATTTAATTGAAAAATTAATTGTTTTTTAGCACAGTTCTTTGTTATAAGCCGTTTTTCTTATTTAAGTTCAAGTTTTTCAATTCGGTTTCCAATGGTAAAATCTTTCATTTCTTGCTCTAATAATTTAAAGTCCTCCTTTTGAACTGATTTGATTTGCTCCCCCTTTCTTAAAAGATATATTTCATCACATGTATCACTTAAAGTTGAAAAAATATGGGATGAAATTAGAACTGTTTTGTTCAATTCTTTAAGCTTCAAAATTATTTCAGTCAAAACAATATTGCTCTGAATGTCAACACCATTGAAAGGTTCATCAAGAATAAAGCACTCATTTTCTTGAAGTAGAATTGCCGTTATTGCTAACTTCTTTTTCATCCCTGTTGAGTAGGAGGAAGCATATTGATTTAGTGGCAAGTCAAAAATATTCTTTTGATCGATATTGACATTTTTCTTATTCCGTGCATTACACAAAAGCCTTATATACTCTTTGCCTGTTATCTTTGAGAAAAAGAAAGGGTCTGTAAAAAGCAATCCTAAATGATTTTTTAAAGGTGTAATTTGGGAAATTATTTCTCCGCTATAATTTTCTAAACCTGCAATGCATCTAAATAAGGTGGTTTTCCCTGCACCATTCTCTCCAACAATGCCATAAACCTTGCCTCTTAAAAAATCCATGTTAATTTCTTTTAACACTTCATTATTTCCATAGTACTTATTAAGTTCTTTAATTTTAATCATTTAATATCCTTCTAAGGTTCTTAATAGATTTTGTGTAGAAATATGGAATTATCAATAAAATCAATGGAGGAAAAGATAGAGCAAAAGCGATTATAATTCCTTCTGGCAAATTAATCTCAGACGGGAATGCCGAGTACTTAGCCAAAATCATTGTCCATAAAAATAAAAAACCAATGAGTAAAAAGAGTAGTATCAAATCATAATAGGTTGGATAAAAAACCAATAACCCAAGGGAAATTGGAATTGTCAATAGGATAGAATTTTTTGTTGCAATCATCATTTTTTTCATCAAAAATGATTTTGGAGTATCGGCATGAACCCATACATAAAACTCTTCTTCAGGTTTTGAGTAATAGCTCAAAGTGATTAGAAATATAAGTAACATTGAGAATATCCCTAAGTTAAAATTGCCTACATTGATTGCAATAACAGACAATGCATAAGCCAAAAGGAATATTAAAAAGGTCTTTCTAAAGCCTGTGGTAAATTCAAATGGATTTTTAGAAAAGGGTGTTGGGATTGTAAAATTTAGGCTAGTGCGAAAAGAGAATAGGGCAATAGAAATCGAACATAAAAACAAAATGATGGCTTCAAGAAATAAAAATTTGAATGTTAAGATTGAAGCAAATGGAAGACATACGATTATGTTTTCTAAAACCCTTATTTTATACTTTGATTTATCACCAAAAGTGGACAACAAGAAATCCATTCTGTGTTTTTCAGAAAGTCTGAATTGAAAACTAAGACAAGTTAAGATGACCACATATTTAGCAAATTCGGTCTTATGAAAAATGTATTCCGAGAGCAAGACTAATGTAAGTAACCCCAAAAGATATCCCAAAGCAGGATTAATTCCCGATTCTTTAATCTTTCGGTTAGTCATTACTAATTGCAAGTCAAAGTATTCTTTCATTTATGTACGATCCGTCTATATAATGGCTTGTAACGTACAAAGGTAAATATCAGCTTGAGCGAGTTTACCGTTGTTTTGAATGAAGATATAGTTTTTTTAGCCATTGTTAGCTACAGTTTTTTATTTAATATACCTACAAATTCTCCAACTACATTAAGTTTGTTGTCCCTTATATCTTCCTCACTTATTATTATGTCCTCATAACTAGCATCATAAGAGTTGGGTTTTAATATAATTTTTTCATGTTTCCATCCTTCTTCCGTAATGGCTTTTATGCTGCTATAAGTTTTTATAGTAAAATGCGATTGCATTTCAGGATCTTGTTTGTTGTAATATTCAACAAGTAATATTTTGCCTGTTCTCCCACCTACTACTGGATGTTTAAATATGCATATTGAACCATTAGGGATTCTTCTGTTCATAGACTCCCCGATCACTTTACATGCAAAGTATCCTTCCTTATGATAAAACTCTGGAACTTCAATCATAGTGTAATCTTCTGCAGTTTGAATATCGCTAAAAGAGCCTGCTGCCGCATAAAAATCGAACAAAGGAATTTTAAAATCAGGAGCGCTATCTATTGTCTCATCCTGATTATTAGTTTCCTCCATGTCAAGGCTTTCTATATCATTTTGAGCCTCTAAACTTTCCAAATTTCTATCAGTGATATAGTCATAAAGATTTTCAGGCACCGGGTTTTGCAATTTAAATTTGAAATGAACTACCGGTTGAGCAGTATCCTCCATCTCACCTTGTTCAATAGATTCCGGAATGATTCCCACATCACCCATGTAATAAAATTCGGCTCCTTCAGAGTCCGCTTTCTTTATAAAGAGCAATATGCGTTCAGATTTAATTACATTTTGAATTTCGGGACTTTCAATTTTTCTATTTGATCTTGACTCCCAAGCAAAGACAGAAGGCGAAACAAAATGATCATTGTAATCAATTGATCCCTCAATGTCATCTCCTTTATGGTATGTGACAAAACAAGGTGTAGAACTTTTATTTGTACGATAACCATATACAGTACTACTGATATCTTTATCCCAATTAAGTATCCGACAAACATCTTTCCTGCTGTATTTATGATAAAGTATAAATCCTGCAGTAAAGGAACTTTTGGAATAATTTTTTCTAAATGTATAGATTGAGTATTCAATACTGTCTTTTAAAAATAGAGTGAAATTCGCATCCTCAAGCAACGCTGTAAAGTTAGCATGGCGCCTAATCCTTCCATTTTCTAAGATTACAATTTCCTTTTCCTTCTTTACAAATTCAAAATTCAAATTCCTAATTATCGATTCTATTGTTTCATCAGAAACATTGAAGTTAAATTTTTCTTTGACAGACAACCTAAAACCCTCAATGGATAGACTTTCTTTCTTTAAAAGTTCTTTTAAAAGAAGTGACTCTTCAATACGTTTTCCATTGTTAATCTCTAAAGAAAATAAACGAAGGATTTCACTGTGACTATTTCCTAAGTCAACTTCATAATCACCATCTACTCTTCTAATAAAGTCATAGTATGACTTTGAATATTTGACAAAATGATAGGGGTCTCGCGAATTAGAATCAATAAAATCCATCATCAACGGGAATCTGCCTAATCTAAATTTTAGTAAAGAATAATCATTTTTTAGGTCCTTTAGCAAACGCATGTTTGCTGAGTCGATAGATTCAAAAATTTTCTCTTTTGAAATTCTATCAAAGTTTATCGTAGAAACACCGGGCAAATCAGTACTACCATCTGACAAGAGCTTACGTAATTTGTCCTTATTAAATGATGTATCACCATACAAAGCAATTGGAATCAAATAGTTGTTGTTATGATTACCTATAAAATCAATAACTGTCAAATACGACTTAGAATCAAGTTTCCTAAGACCTCTACCCAATTGCTGAACAAAAATAATAGCTGACTCCGTTGGGCGAAGCATAATGATTTGGTTGACTTTAGGTATGTCAATTCCTTCATTGAATATATCTACTGTAAAAATGTAATCTAATCTTTCGGCTTCATTATCAGATTCTAGGCGTTCTATGGCAAGCTCTCTTTCTTCATTTGAATTACTTCCACTTAAAGCAACTGTATTAAAACCTAAATCGTTGAACTTCTCTGATAATGCATGGGCTTCAGAAACTTTTGAAACAAACACCAGTCCTCGACAAATACCATTATCAGTACCGTAATATTTAGATTTTTCAACTATCCTTTTAACTCTTTCGTTCGAAGTGAGTTTATTGAATAGTGTAGTGTCATTTTGCTCCTCTTCATCGATGTATAAATCCGAGACACCATAATAATGAAAAGGACAAAGCATCTGCTCCTCCATTGCATCATTTAATCTAATTTCGTAAGCGATGTTATGATCAAACAATTTGAATATATCAGCACCGTCAGTTCTTTCAGGTGTAGCCGTCATGCCAAGTAAGAACCTAGGCGTAAAGTAATCTATAAGATTTTTGTAAGATTGTGCTCCAGCTCTATGTGACTCATCAATTATGATATAATCGAAATGATTCGGATGGAATACTTTTAAGTGCTCAAGTTTTGAAATCGTCTGTACAGTTGCGAATAGAAAGTCATTTTCTATTTCTTTTGTACTGCCTGAATAAATTCCCATGGACTTTTCCCCTGAAAACACTTTCTCGAAAGTCTTCATCGCCTTTTTAGCAATGTTTAATCGATGTACAACAAATAGTAATTTCTTGGGTTGTTGGGATTGAGCATCGAAAGCCGCTAAGAAAGTTTTTCCTGTTCCTGTTGCAGAAATAATCAATGCTTTGTTCTTTCCTTCAGAACGTATGTTGGCTAAATTCGACAAAGCTGTAGTTTGCATAGCATTGGGCTCGACCCTATTCTCAAAAAACTTTTCTTCATCTGTCGCTAATAAAGTTATTCGCTTTCTTTCGTAAATCTTTTCATATTCATCTATAAACTCAGGTGTAACTGGTAAGGCCGCATTAAAATCACTTTCAAATTCTTGTTGCACCTTATGTATAATCTTACTATCCTCTATCGCAGATACTTGAAGATTCCATTCCTTATTACTAGCTAGTGCATTTTGAGTGAGATTACTACTACCGACAATTAAACTATAATGATTCTTCTTTCTAAACAGATAACCTTTTGAATGTGCATCTACATTGGTTGCTATCTTTAATTCAATGTTTTTAAACTGTAGTAACCTTCTAAGTGCTTCCGGCTGAGTGAAATTTAAATATTGGGAGACAACTATTTTGCCTTGAACTCCTTTTTGCTCCAATTCGTGGAGTACATTAATTATTGTCGCAACGCCACCTGTGGTTAAGAACGCAACAGAGATGAAAAAACTCTCGCATGTTTGTAATTCCCAAAGTAAGGAAGACAGGATTTTCTTTTTAGGGTTTTTACTGTTCACCAACAACTTGGGTTGATACAGAAATTCTGACCCTATATTCTTGTCGATAAATCCTGTTTCGAGACTCTTTTTAAATTGACTTATAAAGTCTTCCATTCAATAGAATTTAATTTATCAACTATCGGGATATCAGCTGCTGCCCAATCTACAGAGTAGATCTCTTCTTTAATCAACCATAATTGGGATATGTGCTCTGTTAGGGAAATATCTTTTGAATTTACATT
The DNA here is from genome assembly GCF_001661595.2 of Crocinitomix algicola. GTDB lineage: Bacteria > Bacteroidota > Bacteroidia > Flavobacteriales_D > Crocinitomicaceae > Crocinitomix > Crocinitomix algicola. The sequence goes on along the minus strand of NZ_LYPF02000017.1, from coordinate 126,458 downwards.
TACAATATATGCATGCATTGTTAATTCAAAATCAGGATAACTATGCTCAACCGTTATAAGGTGTTTCCCTATATCAGCATTCAACTTTAGCTCTTCTTTCAACTCACGTCTTAGTGACTGCTCTTTTGTCTCACCGGCTTCTATTTTACCACCAGGAAACTCAAATTTTTCAGAAATATAATCTAGTTTATGAGGAGGTCGCTGTACACTAAGAATTTCGTCTTTGAGTTTAATTATTGCTGCAACAACTTCTATTTTTTTCATTTATTAATATGGAATTTTTTGTCTTGTAAATTGTAGCTAACGGTTTGGCTAAACTGCGTTTTAATGCAGTTTAGGTTTTGTTGGCGGTAGTTTTTATTTTATCAAATAACATTTCTTTGTTTTTCAGTGCTTTAAGTTATGTTTACACATGATGCATCAAATAACCATCAAATAAAAATTAAGCCCATATCGGAATATATTTTTTGTATTTTCTTGAATTACTTTCAGGGTCATCTTCTTTTATAACTTTAGCAGTCAAAGCTTCCTTTATTATTCTTGATGCAATAGCAGCATTTTTACTTTCAATTTGAAAACGGTCTCTTAATGATTGATTTGTCATTTTATCGTTTGAAACATATCTTAAACAGCAATGTTGATAGCAAGCTCTAATCTTATCTTTTTTGTCCATTTGATTAAGAGTCTTGTATGAGTACATAATAACTTTTGTATGTTTTTCTTGGATTAGAATTTCGGGAGCAGGAAGTTGATAGACTTCGTTATAAAATATTACTTTATCAATACCACTTCCTTTTTCTTCACATATTCCAAGCCTTCTCATTAAATCAGCTAGTGTATCATTTCGGGATTGGTATTCGTCAATAAATCTTTCGGGGGTGATTAGAGGAATTCCTGGGTTGGTGATTTCAATTCTATCAGAGAATATTTCAACCATAGGAAATCCTTTTTCTTCGAAATCTTGGTGTATGATTGCATTGGCTAGTAATTCACGAACAGCAATTTCGGGGTACATTCTTTTATCATCTCTAAATGCTTTTCCAATTTCTTCATTGGCAGGTAGCTGACTATTTACCCAATCAATTAAACCCTGATAGCCAGAAACATAACCTTTCCCTCCGATTTGCTCCCTAATGGTTTCTATTTTATTATTGTGTTTGTACACAATTACTCTAATTGCTTTTCTTTTTAAGTCGGGAAAATCATCTAAGTTTTTTGCAAATAGAATTGCTCCAAGATTGGTTATTGAATATTTAGTGGTCTTTTTCTCTACTAAATTTTCAGAAATAAATTTGTCTATAACTCCCTGACGATTTGAAGGATAAGGAAGTTTAAGTAAATCGAAATATGTATGGGTGTCTAATAAAGAAACTACAGAATCAGAATCCAAGTTTTCTTTTGCTAATTGAAGTTCAAACTTTATATTGTTTTTTCTGTTCCAAATCTTAGCTTCTTTGTCAGGGAAATCTTTAAGTAATCGGGTATAACTGCCGATTCTTATATATGCTTGATTAGTAAACTTAACAGGTCTATTTACAGCGGCAGGAATAACATACATACTAATTCTAATGTCTTCGGAATAGAAAAATTCATATGTTTTAAAATCTATTCTTGGGTCTAAGCGTTGTATTAGCCAATTTTCTAATTCCTCTTTTCCTTTCTTCGCTGATTTTACTTTGAAGGTTGTTCCTTTGATGTTGTGTGTTTTATCTTCTACTCCGAAAATTAAAAATCCGTATTGTTTTTTATTTAAGCAAGCTCCATTTGCTAAGGCGGAAATCCTTTCACCTATTTCTTCATTAGAATGGTAGTTTAATTTGAATTCTACCCATTCTGTTTCGTTAGAGTAAGTAACTAGTTCTTTAATAAGTGATTTTAATTCTTTTTCTTCCATTTGTCAAGTAGCTATCAAATAAGAAGTCCTTGTTTTTAAAAGGATTAACAGATAGTTGGTGTAAATATAAGTTATTTTGTCAAATAAGATTTTTCCAACCTTTAATTATTACAGATTGTTGATTGTATTTAACTCTTTTATTAAAGTGTTAATATCAATAATGGGCATTTTCACAACAGATTGGATTGTACCCGTCCCAGTATTGATAGTTAGACAACCCATTTGGTCTTCGATGTATCCTATTGGATTGTATGAGAAAGTAAGGTTTCCTTCTCTTTTATGATTTTTTTTGTCACGATAAATTTTGTAGTCAGTAGTATAGGAAATTGATTCAGGGCTTAATTCAATTATTTCTTTACCAAATGAATTCCATAAAGCGAATCTTAAGATATAAAACCCTATAATTGAAGATATAGCCATTCCAATGAGAAATTTGAAGTGAAAAGGTTGTCCGCTTTTAATCGAAATAATAAAACCAATAATGGGGCCGAGTAAGATTACACAAGACATAAAGTATAATAAAAATCTTAGGATAAAATGCGACTTTTTTACAGTTAAGCTTAGTGTATTATTATCGATAGAATATTGCATATTTAATTACCGCCAACGTTTGACTAAAAATAGCAAATTTTATTTGCGTCGCGACGTGCGCTGGCAACTTTGTGCGTTGGCTACCCGACTTCTGGGCACGCAACGGGCGCTTCCCGCGGGTGGGATAAGCGAGGGAGTGATTTTTAGTTGTTGTTGTGAACCGTTTTTGTCGCGCTTTGTTCCGTTCTAATTGCTCTACACACGAAACACTTCCCCGAGTCAAAACCGAAGTTTGAATAGTGAGACACTTAAATTTCTTATTCGACATTCCAATTCACGAGACATATTCTACGTTTTGGTTCCTACCCAAACCACAAAAATTAGTTGCGATAAATGTCAGTAATTTATTTGTGAAGTTCCGCTTAGGTTTTATGAACGATCTTGTTCACGTTAATCTTCCGCCGAATAAGTTCCGTTTACAGTGGGGTGTTTTGGGCGCAATGGTTTACAACGGTTAAATAAAATTAGGCATTTTATGCCGAACCGCTTTAGCGGTAAATTTTATTTGTTGTTATAAACTGTTTTCTTCCATTCTAATAATTTTTGATAGGTTTCCGTTACTTCTCCTTCTATTTTATCCAAATTAATTAAATATGGGGTTCCGTATTTATAATTAAAATACTTATTTCGCAATTGATAAATTTTCGATTCTGGTTGATTTTTCATGAAAACAAGAGCAAAAGAATTAACATGGCCATGTATTAAATCAATCTTCCTAATGGAATTTTTTTCAATTTTATTCCGGATATATTGATATTTTAAATTTTCCTCCGTCAAATCAAGAATTATCAATTTCTTCATTTTTATATAAGTGTTAACCAAAAGTATAATCACAAGAACAGCAACTACTGATTGTATAATGTACGAAAACTCCTCTGAGACAGCTTTATTTTTTAAAATTTGACGAGAAAAATATATAAGCACAAGTAGATTAACTAAACCAGCTAACAAGTTTTTTTTTGCTTCTTTTTTCCTGAGTTTAAATTTCATTCACGTAATAGTTTACAACGGTCTCGTATAACCGTCAGTTACGGGTTTATATGCGTTAATTTTCGGTTTGGCACTGACTTTAGCAATTCCGAGTGGATTCGGACGTAGTCGAATCCGCCGTAATTGCGGTTATACATTGTTAGCTGTAGTTTTTTTCTTCCGTAAATATATTTCAGTTGTAATTATACACAGCACTAATAGACTGACGTGAATTATTATTCCAACATTTTGATTGGCTATGATTACATTTTCCGAAACTTCCGTTGGAAAATCGATTACCCAAAGACTTTCAATATTTTTTTTCCCGATAAATAATGCGAGAATTATATTCACTCCGCTGTGTAAGCCAGTTGGCACAGAAATTCCTTTCGATGCAACAGCTGACAGACCATAAGCCAATGACCAAATTCCAGGTCCGAGAAAGGATAATCCGATTGACCATCCATTTGCAACGTGGTAAAGAGCAAACAAGATTGCAATTAAAAATTGGGTTGTTCTTAATCCGAATTGTTTATTCAATTTAATAAACGGATACGACCTAAATGCAAGCTCTTCCATAAAGGCTAAAATCAAAATCGCCGGTATTGAGATTAAAATGGTTTGGAAGTTTTGGTTTTCGGAAACCGTTATTTCCAAACCGCTTATAAGCACTTGCGAGAAAATCATTATGAGTGCGAGAATCATTCCAATTGCAATTCCGATTATAATTTTTTTTGGTGTATTCTTTTCCCAAACTAATCCGTAATCTTTCAGCTTTTTCTTTTCGAACTTTAAAAACAACCCAATCGTTGCAAAAGCAGAGATTGTGCCTAATATTCCGTGAGAATATCGTTCAAGATTTTCTGGTAAAAATTGTTTTATTTGGGAAAGTACTACAAATATTACCACAAACAGGATTATAAATCCGATAGATAGTAATAACGTTTTCGGTTTTGGTTCTTTGTTCATTGGTTGGTTTAAATTACAGCTAACGGTATCGGCTATGAGTAGTTGCGTGGTTTAGCACTTAACTTTGCAAGTACACACCAAACTGAAAATCCGCGAGGATTTTCAGAAGTAGGCGAGAACAAGCAATTACTTATAGCCATTGTTGGGTACAGTACTTTTTATTCGTCTTTTTCAATTACAACTCTCCTTTCGATGTCATAAGGATAGTATTTATGCTTTCTCTTGAACTCTCCTTTATCAGTTAAAAAGTTTAAAAACTTCTCTAAAGTATCCTTCATAGCTTGATTAATACTTAATTTTTCATTTTCCTTGAAAACAATTCCGTCATTCAACATTTCGTTGATTACGGACCAATCCTCTCCACCAATTCTGTATCTTCTGTATTCTTTACTTTTTACTTGTTCTGAAAGTTCTCTGTATGTGTCATTTAACTCTTTCTCGTTTTCAATCAGTTTTGACATTCTCTTAAGTTCGTAACCACCATTGTCTAAATACCTGTCAAAAATGGCGTCATCCATTCGAGTATATTGATATGTTTTTAAATTTTTAAACTCACTTAAATTTTTCTTTTTACGTTTCTTTTCTCTTGAAGAGTCAATTTTTTGAGATGTTAATGCAAAAATCGCAATGATTAATATACCTATTATGAAATATGAAACCAATCGAAGTAGTTGAGTCCAAAAACTGCCATAATATACTTTTTTTAAAAAAGTCATTTCCTCTTTAACATCAACAGCATTAACAACATCAATTTTTTGTTGTCCTGCTATTTTTCCATAAGATTTAATCTGTGGAATATTACTGTTTTTGTGTAATACAAGAAGTTTGATAGTAAAATATTCGCCTGATTCAATTATTACATTTGAAAATAAGAAGCCTTCGTTTTCTGTTTCAGTGAATTTTACATTTCTTTTTAAATAGTCGTTACTCGATTGGATGATTTCTGGTTTTTCAATTATTTTACCAGAAGTTATTTTTATTCCAACAGGCTCATTTTCATCGTAAAATTCTTTAATTATATTTTCTTGTCCATTGTTGACTATTTTTACTGTATATATCCTTAAGTTTTCTCCAGTTTTCTTAAGACTTGTACTATCGTAGAGTACTTCAAGTTTATTGATGTCGGCATTAAAGTCAAGTACATTGGTATTAGCTATGATTTCATATCTCAAGTCAACAGTTTTCTCTTGCCAAAATGCGTATATTGTTACAAAAGCAGCCACTAAACCGAATAAGGTAATTATCGTTTTTGAGGCATAATTATCTAAATATTTTCCAAAAGTATTTTCGCTCATCTATTTGTTTTCGTATTGTACCCAACGTTTGACTAAAAATAGCAAATTTTATTTGCGTCGCGACGTGCGCAGGCAACTTTGTGCGTTGGCTACCCGACTACTGGGCACTCAACGGGCGCTTCCCGCGGGTGGGATAAGCGAGGCAGTGATTTTTAGTTGTTGTTGTGAACCGTTTTTGTTGCGCTTTGTTCCGTTCTAATTGCACTACACACGAAACACTTCCCGAGTCAAAACCGAAGCTTGAATAGTGAGACACTTAAATTTTTTATTCGACATTCCAATTCTTGGGACATATTCTACGTTTTGGTTCCTACCCAAACCACAAAAATTGGTTGCCATAAATGTCAGTAATTTATTTGTCAAGTTCCGCTTAGGTTTTGTGAACGATCTTGTTCAAGTTAAACTTCCGCCGAATAAGTTCCGTTTACAGTGGGGTGTTTTGGGCGCAATGGTTTACAACGATGGTATAAACGGAATCACCATCAGTTGTAATTGCGTTTACGGGTGTATACATGTTATGAGAATTTGTTCCGTCTGTTAAGACGTTGCTAATACCATAATAAAGAATAGAGCTAGCTTCATTAACACTTAAAGTGTCATTACTATACGCATCTCCTTGGAAGATCTCGTTTACTGAAGAACTAGCAAGGTGAGTTTCAGCGACATCTCCACATGCATAAGAATAAAAATCTGAAGATGTTGAGAAATAAGCTCCTGAACCGGCTGCTTGTATCTGTTCAACATTTGAAGTTAGTACTGTTTTGTTTAATGTAACTTGACTAAATAGAAATGAATTAAAAAATAATGCACTTCCAGCAATGAATAGTTTTCTCATGTTATATGGATTTTAAAGTTAAATGACGAAAACGACAAACTTTGCCGATTTACTTTTTTGATACTAAAGTATCAAATTTGATGCTAAAAAGAAAATCTGGGTGGACATTTTTACCGAGTGAGTAATGAAGGTTTAAAATACGCCCATAACGAAGAGTTGATCCGAAGAATGGCTCGGAATGTTGCCGAGTATAGAAAAGTCAAAGGATATACGCAATTAGATTTAGCAAATGAGGCAGATATCGGTTTGGCTCAAATCAAGCGTATTGAAACTGCAGGTGTGAATACTTCCATTTCAAGTGCTTATCGAATAGCATTGGCTCTTGAAAGATCTGTAGATGATCTGCTTCGTCCGTATGATGAGACAATTCGAATTATTGAGTCAGAAATAGAAAGTTGATTTTTATTTTCTCCTATAAAAGTGATAGGAGTGCCGAAGGAGTTAAAGCGTTATATTTCAGTTGCTTGAGATGGAATCAGGGGTGAGTTTAATGCATATCTTTATCAAAAGATAAGCATAATGAAATTCACCAATTTAAAGGACAACTTACTACCATTTGACATAATTGACAAAGAAACTCTTTCTGAAATTAAGTTCTTTTTTCATCAAATAAACAACCAAGCATTATTCAAGCTTGGGATAAAAAATAGCTATAACGATCATGGTGTTGTTGCTTTAAGTTTGTCAACAGAGTACTTCCCTTTGTTTATCACTTATGATGATCGAACAAGATATATCGCTGAGAATATTGTTTTGTCAGATATTGATATTGAAAACATTGTTTGTAATACAATTATCTCACACTTTTATGGTGCGAGGGGTATTCATCAAATAGCCACTAAAGAAGGTAATCCGAAAAATGCTCTAATTGATTTTAAAAGGTTGCTTGTTGATCAGAAATACAAAGATTGGATTAATGAGAATTTAAATGATGCAAGAAGGAAAGGTAATCATATCTATGGTAGAACAGAATTAAGAACAAGTTTACTTGAAGCTGCAAATACATTTGTATCTATAAAAGAAGGTAAAAAACGAAACTTGTATCCCATAAACATAATGCTATGGGTAGCTAGTTTTATTGAAAGTGGATTAATTTATAAAATCATCAACGCTCAAAGTTTGCAAGAGCTATATAAGAATGTCTCTTCAACCAAAGGTGTTGGGCAGTATTATGGATATCATTGTGCAATTTCCAACAGTATCAATCCGAAAATAAATGTAAATCATGATGAACCATTTTGCGTACCTGGACCAGGAGCAAAGAAGGTTTTACAATTATTGTTTCCGAATATTTCTCCTCGAGAATTTAACTATGGCGATAGAGTGGTTTGGTTAAGACATCATCAAAAAGAACTCTTCGGAGAATTTGAAGTTGATGAATCAATGCATAATATAATAGTTAACGAAAAGAGAATCTTTAAAGATGATCAGAACGACCTCAAAGTTTATGGTTTAGAAGTTGGACTTTGTCAGTTTGGAGTGTATCAAAGGCTAAGAGATAACCCTAAACTTGTTTCCAATAGGAAAATAGTGAGATTGAAGACTTTGTAAAACAATGTGATTAATTATTTTGTGGTCAAATTACAATTCAAATGAGTGTCGATTCTATAAAACGTTTTTGTCAAGTTCTTTCTAATTCCCTTGAGAGTACAATAAAAGCCGACTTACAAGTTGATTCTTTAGAAATTGATTGTAAAAATCTTCCAGATTCATGTGGTAAAAGAGCTGAGGATTTTGGGCAACTAGAACCATTCTTCACCACATTGAGCGAAATAAATAAAACTCCTGTATTGTATTGGTTTGAAGTGATATCCGAGAATACAACAATTGATGTTTATAATTCACACAAGCAATATAAAGACCTTAAAAAGAAGGCTACACCCGCTATAAAGAAGTCGTATTCAAACACTTCAAAAGTGCTATATGTTGGGAAAGTAAAAAGTAATATGAGAGGACGGTTTTATGTACATCTAGGTTACTATCACAACCACAATACTCAAGGTTTGCAGTTATATCATTGGGCTAAACAAATTGGGTTAAAAGTGAGATTAAATTACATTCCCTTTAGTCAAGACATGGCTTTGCTAATGCAGGTTATAGAATCAAATCTAGCAAGGGAACTACAACCAATATTGGGGAGGCATTAAAGGCTCAAATAAACGTCCTGAATCTCTTCTTGTGTTATTCCTAAATATCGCTTTGTAATTGCAATATTGGAATGCGAGAAGATCATTGACAACATGATCAAGCTTCTTTCGCTTTGATCGTCCATTTCGTAAACCCGTCTTCCGAATGTCTTTCTTAAGGTGTGTGTACTTGGATTGTCCGTTTTCACTTTGTATTCTTCAAAGATGGTTTTGAGCCTTCTATTAATGTATTGGAGGGAAATCTTCTTACCTCTTCGATTTACAAAAATGAAGTGATCTATTGTATGAAAGTGTTTTTTAGGTTGATGATTCCAGACGAATTCAACTGCATTTAAGCAATTCGGATTTATTCGAATTGATCTTGACTTTCCAGTTTTACCTTCCTTTAGCTCCAAGGTTGATTTACCCAAGATGTCATCCCATTTTAAATTAAGTAAGTCGGATGCTCTTAATCCGAGGTATGAACCAATACAAATCAAGAGATAATCTTGCCACTTCTTGTCTTTTTTAAGTTGGGCCAAAAGACCCAACATGACATTCCAATCTAGCCCAGAACAGGCAGTTTTACTTCCTTTAACGCTCATGTGTGTTTATGTTAAAGTAATAAAAACCGTGATCCCTTGTTTCACTTTTGTAATCAGAAATAAACTACTGTTGAATATTTTTATCCAGGTGCTTAGTTCTCCTTTTTTATTGCTAGGGCATTAATACAGTAGCGTAAACCACTTGGTGCTGGGCCATCAGGAAAAACATGACCAAGATGTGCGTCACAAATGTTACATGTAGTTTCTACTCGAATCATACCAAAACTGCTATCTTTATGATAAGCTATGTGATTAATATTTATGGGTTCAGAAAAACTTGGCCAACCTGTACCACTTTCAAATTTTCCTTTAGAATCAAATAACGCAGTATTGCAGCATTTGCAATTATATTTTCCTGGTTCAAACAAGCTGCACATTTCAGAACTGTGGGCGGGTTCTGTACCTTTATTTCGTGTTATACGAAATTCCTCTGCTGTTAAAACCTTTCTCCACTCATCTTCAGATTTTTCAACTCTTCGAGGTGGAGTAGGATTACCATGATTAGTATACTTTATAACATCGTTCCAGTTTAACATAATTTCCTTTTTATTTTTTATAACTCAAATTGCAATTAGGACAAACATATCCGTCATCACTCTTTTTTAGTTGAATTCCAGTCAAATTTTTAGATACATAGCCTTGTATCCAACCTTTTCTGCTGTCAATATTGTTGGTATTAATACCTTCTCTTTTCACAGCTTCATAAAACTCTCCACCATACTCCTGACGCCCCCAACACGCTGGGCAATAACCTTCTGGCGTAATTTGTTCTTCAGTTTTACTTGTAAGTTTAGTTTTAATCCAATTAATAATTTTATTCATAACTTTTATTTTTAGCAATTTTAAAGGCTGTATGAGACAACCGTACAAATTCTTTAGTTTTATTATCAATGACAACCCACCTATATTTGTTTCCATAAGGACAAAGTGGCGCTCCATTTACTTCTCCAGAAACTATTTCATATCGTTTTGGATCGCTTAAGTAAGTATTTTTATCTATGTGCTCCATTTTTATTAAGAATAATACAAATATCGTGTAATCAATTCGTATTGCAGTTTGCCAAACCACATTTCGAATTATCAAAATTTCCCATCATATATAATTGACACGTTCGATGGAAATTTCGATTTGACTAAGCCTAATTTTGGTTCTATGTAATTTTTACAAAATGGAGCATTTTTATTTTTTGTATAGTATTGCAAATATTGTTCATGGTTAACTTTAAACTCTTTGAGCGAAAATACCTTAGTGATGTAATTCTTCTCGTTACTAATGCAAGCAGAGTTCAATATTATTTCACTTAGTTTTCTATCGGTATCATTAAAAACATAAATTGCCGATCGATACTTAGCACGCATACTATGATTAGAGGTGCTAGAATGTGTACTTAAATGAATTTCAATTAGCTCTTCGAGTGAAATTATTTTGTTATCATAGTGAACAATAACTCCTTCTGAAAACGTATCATAAGGTGGCGTTGATTTTATCCAACCTTGTTCTACTTTCTCAACTCCTTTAAGAACTGAAAAAACTGCTTCAGTACACCAATGACACCCGCCACCAAACCCTACTTTACCCAGTTCTTTCATTTTTAGAAAACTTTAAAATGTTATACCGTAGATAATACAATGCTATGCAAGCTAGTACAATTGCAATTATAACGAGTGCAAGTTTAGCTTGGTCTCTAAAAAATATTTCGGTAATTAAGGCACCAAACATTGTCCCAAACAGCATCAGGTGAGCAAAAACGCCTACAACAACTTTTTTCTTAAGCTCAAAAATTGATACCAAAAGAAGAACGGCTACTAAAACTTCAAGCGTTCCAGTAAAATACATAAAAAACTCAGGGTCGATCCCAATTTTAGGACTAAACTGTTCAAATCCTTTTCGGCTAGCTTCACTTCCTATAACTTTCATAATGCCGAAAAAAAACATTAATAGCGAGCTAATTAAATGTAATATTTTGTGTGTCATAATAATTCTTTTAAGGTTAAATCTAATCTAAGCAAAGCCCTATTGGGGTCAGACCCAAAAATATTTTGTACAATAGCCCCGTCTGAATCTAAGAGAATCCAATGTGGTGTTCCTCCTGCTTGGTATGTGTAAAAGGTGCTCGCTAATCCAGCATCTCTATAAAAGGGAAATCGGGCATATAATGATTTCATTTTATCCGTAATCTCTTCATCCGACAATTCTGGCCCTTCAAAATTGCTGTGTATACCAACAACATTTACTTTGTCTTTGTACTCTAAAGCTACTCTATTTGCAAACGGAATTGCTCTTCCCACGCATCCCGGACAGTTCAAGTTGAAAAAGAGTATCAATAATGGTTTTCCTATAAAGTCTTCAATCTTTGGAACAAAATCGGTGTTTATAGTTTCTAAGTTCCAGGGTTGTAATTTTTGAATTGTTGTCATGTTTATTGGTTTTAATAACTCTGAAAGCTGGTTAAGCTAGCTTTCAGAGTTTGTTAAATTTATGCAGCGTCACTTAAGAAACTATCACTAAATCTTTCAAAATGACAAGTGTATCCATTCGGGTGTTTTTGCAAATAATCCTGATGCTCAGGCTCTGCGGCCCAAAAAGTTGAGTAGGGTTCTAAAGTAGTTGCTACTTTATTTGGCCATTTGTTCGATTTATTTACCAAATCAATTACCTCAAAGGCATCATTTTTTTCATCTTCATTTTGGAAGAAAATAGCCGATCTATAACTTGAACCTCTATCATTACCTTGTCTGTCAACAGTTGTTGGATCGTGCATTCTAAAGAAGTAATCTAATATTTCTTTAAAATTGGTAACTTTCGGGTCATAAGTGATTTCTATACCCTCTGCATGTCCGGGGTGGTTTCTATAAGTAGGGTTGTCATTTTGACCACCGATATAACCTACTTCAGTATCAATAACTCCAGGTCTTACTCTGAATAATTCTTCCATACCCCAGAAACAACCTCCTGCGACGTATGCTTTTTTTACATTTTTCATAATATTTCTCCTTTTTAATACTTACTAATTTTACATTACAAAATTACCCGCTTATAAGTGCTTTCTTGTAGGCTATTACTCCTCTTAAAGTGGCATTTATTCCTTTTTGGTTAGAGGCTAATCACATCTGCATATAGCGGATTTCGTTGCCGTACCGCTCTGATATACGAACAGTGAGCAGTAGCGGTCAATTTCTCATTCCGAATAGCATCAAAGGTTTTTAATACTAATTCTCTGCCTATTCCTTGACCTCTTAAATGACTAGGCACTTCTGAATGAACAAGGTTGAGATGATTTCCACTTTTTGTATAGCTCACATAGGCTTTTTCGTTATTATTCAGACACAATTCAAAATGTCTGTCAAATTTGTTATGTGTTAACTTATTATCCATTTTTTATTTCTGTTTTTATTTCTGATGACTGCTGAAGGGTTTTATGCACAGGGCATTTACCTGCAATTTGTCTTAATCGTTCTTTTTGTTTTTCATCTAAATCGCCAACAAAATCAAGTGTTTTAGAGAAAACATCTTTCTTTTCGCCATCTATCACTTCTTTGCTGTGGTTGACATAGGTGTAAACTTCATTAAGATCCCAGCCTTTACGCTGTGCATACAATTTCAAGGTCATAACTGTACAAGCTGCCAAGCCAGCGGAAACCAACTCAAATGGTGCCATTCCAAAATCATTACCGCCAACTTTTTTGGGTTCATCAGCGATAATTCCATGGTTTTTAGTGTTAATGCTTGTCGTAAAATTGTCCTCCACCAAATTGAGGTGTGCTACCAATTGATGAGTATCTGGATTGGGTGTTTCAAAAGCTTTCAAATCAATATACCTTGTTGACCAAGAAGCTATCATTTCACCGGCATACAAACTATCTTCTTTTTTGGTAAGCAAATGATCCGCACTATCTAAAGACACAAAGCTTTTTGGATGTAAAGCATTGTGATAAATTTCATGCGCATTTTTTATACCTACAATTTCATCAAAAGGTGCATGCATTACCAAAATTGGCTTTCTCAAAGATTTAATTGTCTCCGATAATTTGTGTTTTTTAAAGCCTTCTACAAACTCACCACTAATGGTAAACTTACGTCCAGCAATAATAACATCTGTATGTTCCCCTATTTTTAAATCCTCGGCTTGACTTGCAAAATGGCGAGCTGTATGCTGAATGTCAGCGGGAGAACCAATAGTTACTACAGCTTTAATGTTATCTAGCTTTGACGCTGCAACAATAGCCGCAGACCCACCTAAAGAATGACCAATTATGAGTTGTGGAGTTTGATAATTCTCAATTAGAAATTGATTTACATCCAATAAATCTTCAACATTGGCTTCAAAATGGCTTTCGGTAAATTCCCCTTCACTTTTCCCTAAACCAGTAAAATCAAAACGTACAACAGCAATGCCTTTTTTGTTGAGTGCTTGACTAATATTTCGCACAGCATTTAATTGACTTGTACATGTAAAACAATGTGCAAAAAGAGCAAATTGCTTTGGTTTTTGATGATTGGGAAAATCAATTGAAGTATTCAGTTTAATTCCGTTTCTATTTACTATTTGTATTTTTTCAGTGTTCATAATTATCTGGTTTTTAAAAAATTAATTGCCGCTTCTGTATTTACATGAAAATCAGCGAAAACTATATTGTCACTTTCATCAATAAAAATAAACCATGGTGTACCACCTGTTTGATAATCCGTCATGGTAGAGCTTCTGCTTTCATTGTTCTGGCTGCCATCATCATGCCCAAATGGAATATTTAAACCGTATTCTTTTTGGGTTTCAATAATTTTATCGAAAGTGTTTTTTGACGCTCCTTCAAAAACGGTTTGTATGGCTAAAAACTTAACGTTTTCGTTTCCCGCTAAAGCATTTACCATTTTCTGTAAAGAAGGCAGGCCTACTTTGTGACACCCCGGACACCAATGTTGAAAAGCATAAATCACCTTAAATTTACCTCTGTAGTCTGCTAGCTTTACAGGGTTCTTTAATTCCTTTCCACTTTCATCTATCCATTGGGTTATTCGTAATTCTGGTGCTTTTATTGAAGCTTGTTCTTGTTTCATATTGTTTCCTATCTTTTTTTATTTCGTTAATTGTATGCTACAAATTTAAGTTGGTTTAGTGTGTAGCTGTTAGGTCGAGTTTCCCACTCGATTGGCAATTTTTCCCAGTTAGAGTTCTACTTATTTCACCTAACACAAATTTTGAGTTAATTATATCGTTTCTTTATCTTTTTTGAGTTAAAACCTCAAAAAAAATGACAAATAAACTCCTTTTTCAATTTGTAATAACAACACCCTCTTTAGCTTTATGTTTACAACCAAACAACTGTATATTAGCTGGTTGCAGGTAATATGTTCCGAATTTTGAGTATAATCTGAATTTGTATATATTTGAACGCATGGCCAAGTATAGTTTTTCTTACAGGATATAGTAAAAAAAATGGGAGTAGAATAATTTTAACATTATGGGTATTAAAAAGGTTTTTTTAGGTGTATTAATATTTTTTTTTGTAACTAGCTGTCAAGATATTTCGCAAAAGCAGAAATTATCTAATGGAAATCTTACTACGGACTCTTCTTTATCTCTTCCAGAAATAGTACTAATAGATAGGTTTGATAATCAACTTTTTTTAGATACACTAATAAACCGTATAGTAGCCCAGTTCACTCCGATTTACATTGGACCATTAAAAGATTCAATTAGGGTTACCTACAAAATTTCAAACATTCCACAACAACTTGAGTACAGCCCCTATAGAATACCTAATGAAAACGATATTAGTATTTTCATTGATACATCAAAAACGATTGGCTTTCCAATGCCTATCGGAGAATACTATAAGACCCCAGAATATCGAATAAAGAAAAAATCATATCCTATTTTTATAAAAAACTTAAGCCTCGACACGTTAAAAATTGGTTATGGAGAACTTTTGCCAATGGTTACTGAGGCTCAAGACTCGTTAGGCAATTGGATAGAACTGGAGAAACCAATTGTCTTATACTGTGGGACTAAAAAAAATGATATTTTCCTCCCTCCTAATCAATATGCAATAACAACATTAAGGCAAAATTTTGGGATAACTCCAACTGTATTTAGAGTAAAATATGAAACAAAAGATAGTGTAGTTTTTTCTAATAAAATTTTTGGAAATTTGTAAATATTTTATTTGAAAAATTGAAGTCTTGAAATTATAATTGGTGGTTTAATTGGGTAATTTTTTAGAAAATAAAGAGCAAAAAAAGCAGCCCCATAGGGCTGTTTTATATATTGTGAGAGTTTAAAAAATCAATTTTTTAAATATTCTCTGATGCCATAACTTGCCAAAACTCCTTCTCCTGTTGCTGCCGCCACTTGAGCAATTGCTCCTTCACGATTATCTCCTGCTGCAAATATTCCAGGCACAGATGTTTCTGCTAATCCACTTGACTTTATAAAACCTCGTTCATTTAGTTCTACAAGTCCTTTAAATGGTTGATTATTTGGAATTAATCCAATGAAAATAAACACACCATCTGCTTTGATTACTTCTTCTTTATTTGAGTTTTTGTCTTTCACCTTTAGTCCATCAAATTTTCCTTCGGAGTTAACCAAGAACTCAATAGATTCTTTATTATAATAAGGTTCAATATTATCAATGGTTTTCAGTTTCTCTACATAAGTTTCGGATGCAGAAAAACTATCGTTCCTATTAATGATTTTTACTTTTTTAGTAAATCCTGACAAGAAAATACCTTCTTCTAATGCAGAATTACCGCCACCTACAACAATAATTTCTTGATCTCGGTAAAACGCACCATCACAAGTAGCACAAAAATGTACACCTCCACCAATTAATTCTTCTTCTCCAGGAATATCTAATCTTCTGTACGTTGAACCCGTAGAAAGCACCACTGTTTTTCCAAAAAACGCGTCTGTTTTGGTTGTGATTTTAAACAGTTCGCCCTCTTTTTCAATTTTACTTACTTCTTGACCTGTTTTAATGGTAGCGCCATAAGTTTTGGCTTGTTCTTCCATTTTATCCATCAAAGCTGGCCCTGAAATTGAGGTAAAGCCAGGATAATTTTCAATTTTCTCAGTTAAAAAAGCGTTTCCTCCAATGGTTTTTTTCTCCAAAATAAGCGTATCAAAACGATCTCTTTGGGCATAAATAGAAGTAGTTAGCCCAGCTGCTCCACCTCCAATAATAATACTGTCAAAAATTTTGGTTTCTTTAGTCGCATCAATTTTTAGTAATTCTTTAAGCTTTGCATTGTCGGGGTTGGTGTAGGGTTGATTATCAATTAAAACTGTAGGGATTATGCGCTTACCCTTATTAATTTCTTCTACCTTTTTTGTAGCCCAATCGTGTTCGTCTACATCAATAAATTGATAGTTTACACCGTTGTCTTGCAAGTATCTTTTTGCTCTTCTACAATCAGGACACCAATCAGCACCATATAACTGAACACGTCCTTCTTCGTTTACACCCAATACCGAACCTAGCGTCGCATTATCTGGATTTGTATACGTTTTTCCATTAATGATTAAAGTTGGGATAATTCGTTTTCCGTTATTGATGGACTCTACTTTTTTGGTTGCGGATTCATCTAAATCTACATCAATAAAAGTATATTCAACGTTGTTTTCTTTTAAGAATGCTTTAGCTCTTCTACAATCTGGACACCAATCGGCTCCATACAATTTAATTTCTTCCATAGGTTTATTTTTTATTGTTTAGCATTGTTTCATGCGTATGATTATGCTGTTTTCTTCTAATAATTATAGTGTGGTAGCTGTAGCTAATTAAAAAACCAAGAGCTATAAAGGTTAAGGCAACACCCCCAAACAGAATCCACTCACTCCATTCGCTGTTTTGATTAATGGCTCCCCAAATTCCTGACAGAACAAATAGTGCTGCAGCTACGTATAAAAGTGTGGCTGCACGAGTAAGTCGAGTAAGTTGCAGAATTTTTAGGTCAGCAATATGGTGTTGAAAATCACTTTTACATTCTTTAATCAGCTGACCTATTTCTGTACTCAAACTCATCATTTGAGATGTTGTTGAAAGCACAAACATTCCAATACCCGGAACTATTGTAATGGGGATATACCAATCCATATTAACCGATATAAGGTGTTTCGCCTTGAGCCAATTTTAGTCTAGTCCATAAATTCATATTAATAACAATGGCTGCTATTTCTGCTATTTCTTTTTCAGAAAAATGTTTTGCTAAATCGTCATGTACCTCTTGAAAATTAGGATGTGTACCAACCGACAAAGCATCTGTATATCGTAATGCTGATTTTTCTTTATCCGTGTATAACTCACTATTCCAATAAGAAGAAATATTGTCTACTTTTCCTTCATTAATTCCAACTTCTCTTGCTGTTTTAGCATGCAGAATTACACAATAGGCACACTCATTTTTTTGAGCTACTCTTAAACGAAGTAACTGTGCTAATTTTTGATCTGTATCAAGATTAGCTGTGTAACCAAATGCTTGTGCCATTTGTTTGGCTAAGTCTAAAAATGGGGTTTGCTCGGGATTGAATCGGGTGTTTTTGAATTTTATATCACTCATATTTATATGGTTTAAGTAAAAGTAAACCGATAGAAACTCTACCGATTTACTTTTTGTTTGTAATTATTATAATTCTGGTGCAATTGGAAAGTCAATTTCGAAGCCTGTTAGGTTGTGGATATAGTTGCTCATAATTTTATCTCCAATTAAAATTACTACATCAATCATATTGACTTCACTATAACCTGCATTGAAAAATGCTTCTTTAGCTTCATTGCTGATTTTTGCCTTGTTGTTAACTACAGCAGCAGTAAATTTTGCCAAAGCATCCAACTTAGAATCGAAACTTGCTTTTCCGCCTCTAATTTCAAGAATTTGCTCATCATTAAATCCGTTCATTTTCCCAATAGCGGTATGAGCAGATTGACAATAACGACAACCATTAATTTGGCTTGTTACAAGATTAACCACTTCTTTTTCTTTGGCTCGTAGGGTTGATTTTCTTCCTTGAAGTGCTAGATAGTCGTTTAATGCCGTGTTGTTTTTTGCGTAGTAGGCATAAAGGTTGGGTACAAAGCCGATTTGCTTTTCTAGCTG
This sequence comes from Crocinitomix algicola, assembly GCF_001661595.2. Lineage (GTDB taxonomy): Bacteria > Bacteroidota > Bacteroidia > Flavobacteriales_D > Crocinitomicaceae > Crocinitomix > Crocinitomix algicola. The sequence continues at coordinate 108,077 of NZ_LYPF02000017.1, read as the reverse complement.
ATCAAAAGTTGCCTGATTTTTTTCTGAAACTTCTGCTTTTGTTGGTACGCTGAATGTGTTTTCTGTAGTTGTCATAATTGCTTGTTTTTTATGTTAATAATTAATTACAATGCAAATATCAAGCATACTAACAGAATGAGGTTAGGGGAGAATTCCCTTCAACTTGGCAATTTTTCCTCAAATGATATTTCGTTATTGATTTAGCAATTACTTCTATAGTCAGTAGGAGATTTCCCTTCTTGTTTTTTGAAAAAGCGACTAAAACTCTGCACATCCTGAAAGCCTAGTTCATAACCGATTTCTGACACATCTTTATCTGTGTAAAAGAGCATTCTTCGTGCTTCTAGTAGAATCCTCTCCTGAATAAACTGCAATGGGCTTTTTTCTCCCAATTTTTTAAACGTGTTGGCAATGGTTTTAGGAGACTTGTAAAGCAATTCAGCATATTCTGATACACTATGCTTTGTACGGAAGTGTTTTTCCACTAGATAGTTAAACTCTCTGATTATGTTGTTTTGTTCATTCGTGATTTTTTGCAAACAACTATCTCTTTTTAAAATTCGGGTAGACAATATTAAAATACGCTTGAGCATCATCTGGAGCATTTCAAGTTGTAGACTATCTCTCATTTCAAACTCCAAGTTGCTCAACTTCCATACAGTCTGCATGATTTCTAAGTCTTCATTTCTCAAGTTAATTATTGGAATTTCCGAAGCTGAACCATAGAATAACACACCCTTACATCCCACTTCACTATCATGATCGACAACGCAATAAAATGGTCTATTGAAGCTTAAAATCTCAGCTTTTTGGAGCGAAATCACTTCTATATTATGAAACTGTGTTAAAAAAATTATTTGATTTTCAGAAAAGTTGTACTCGATTTTGTCAATTAGCAATTGACTCTTTTCTTTGAACCAAATAATCTTTAAAGTTTCATCCCTTTGAGTGATGAGCCCTTCAAAGCCAAAGCTGTCAAGCTTCTGTAACTCAAAGAATTCTCCAGTTTCGCCCTCGTACGTCATTTTTACTACAAAAGTATAAACATAGTTTAGTTGTACAAAATTTGATTAATTTGTTTCACTTTTATACCGATTCAATCATAAATAAAACATGAATTCCCACATCAGTTTTCTAATCAATTGACCCAGTGTAAAATAGTGTATTTAGTTACACTTGTATCAGATCTGAAACAAGTTGAAAAGAAAATTAGATTTCGAAATTAGAAGCGATTTACATTTCAAATCAACTATTCAATAATAATTTCAGTTTGTTGATATTCCCGCCAATTTATTGGATCACCGTTAATCCCTGTGTCAAAATTGGATTCAAGCCATTGGACAAACTTTAATGTTTCCTTTTCATCAGTTATCTTTTTTTCACCAACACCCGGTTTAATAAAATCAGAAAATTCCTCAGGAATTATCGGAGCTGAATCACCAAAATAAAAGAACTCTTCCGAAACTAAGGCATATTTTCCACCTACATCTGTATCCAAATGGCCTTCATTTCTTTGTCCATGATCAAGTGAATGTGCTGAATTTACTTGACACCAATCGTTGTCTGAGTTCTTATAGTAAATATTATCACCATACATTGCTACCAAACTACCGTTGACAACAGGTTTTTTATATTGAAACCTTGGGGCATTCCAATAGTCCTCCATTGGAATTTTTTCGGATACTTTCATAGCATATATTAATCTATTTAAGCACTTAAAACCCGTTGTGTCTTCTATATTCTTTGAACCTGTTCCAATTATCCAGTCACCAATTTCAAGATTGCTACTTTTACGAATCTTTGGTTTACAAACGGTTAAAGTACAGTATTTACCGAAAGGATTTGGAGCTAAACCAAAATCATGATGGACTACGTAACTATAAATTTTCATCAGCAAGATATTCTTTTAATGTTATACAATGGAGAAGCTACTCCTCCTGATTCATTTTCAAAATCGGAATTATTTCCACTGACTATATCTCCCAATTTATCAATCGAATTCCAACCTAATAATGCTGATCCGTACCTTTTAAAAGTTGTTGGAAGTTCGACATTATCCTTATTCCCATGGGTGTATACCCCTACTATTCTTTTCCCTTCAGCGTAGGCTTTTCGAATCTCATAATTAACCCACTTTCTATTATGCGTTTCTGGACCAATTAAACAGATAACGGTACTTGATTGCTTTATCCTTATATTTAATAGTCTTTTTACAACGGCATCTGAAGGTTTACGACCATCTTTATGCTTTGTACTATCAATAGAAAAGTTTCTAACATTAAATCCACCACCTTTTAATCTTTCTTTCAATGATTGGACATGATGATCATCTTTGCCATAATGGCTTATAAATATATTACTGGTATCTGCCATATGTAAATTATTAGATATCCAAATTCCATTTGTTTGGGAAACAATACTGAATTTCCTTACTTTTTGGTTTATACTTTTGCTTTATTCTTCTGCGTCCATTTAATCCGGAAAATTCAGGGTGTGCAACTCTTGAATATTTTGCAACTTCACAAAAAATGTTTTGGCAATCAATAAGTTGTAATTTTCTTTCGTTTAAATAGCGGAAATTTAAGCCTAACCTCTCAAAATGATATTCTTGCGTATTGGTAACGTACTTAATTACATCTTCGTAACTCTTATCTCCAATGTCACTGAAACACTTTTGAATACCTTCGATTGCTCCTGGGCCTGCTTTCACAAATTCCATTTCATTATAATTTGTGAGTTCGCTATAATTAACATCTGTTATAAGTTGATAAGCGAGAAATGTTCCAATTGAAGGATAGCGTAGCAAAAGCTCATACCCCTCTTTCATGTTTTTACTTCTCATCAATTTTTCAGCTAACCCATCCTCAATCATTTCTTTTATCATCAATAAATGATTTTGGTGTTTTCTCCCTTGACCGTACTTTGACTTTGCCGAAGCCATGATATATGCTGCCGAATAAATGGAAACCTTATTGTCTAACAACTTAGTTAGAATTTTGTCGTACTTGTCAAAATCGAAAGATTGATAACTGATTTGACATAATTCACTTTCTAAATAATCCCATGTTTCTATTTTATTAAAAACCTTGTACACAAGTATTCTGAAAAGAATATTTCTAGGGTCATTGTCACATGAATAAATCACATTAGAAATTAAATATTGACTAACTCGGTCTAATACCCTATATGCATTGGTAAACTTGTATTCTTTCAGAATGACATCATTAGTTAATGTTGGTTTGTTTTGAAGTCTATTAAAGAATATGTTTTGTCGTTCAAATGCGAACTTCCAATATGTATCAAATACAATTGTTGGCTTTAGTCCAATACCGAGGACATCACTATCTTTTTTTATATTTCTTCTCTCCATTAAAAGCATAAATGTTCTAACTAAACTTTTGAGTTAGTCCTAGAAGGATTAGGTAAATGATTTCACTTATATGTGGAGTAGTCGCTAATCGTTTATTCTGAGATACTGTCAGACCATTGAGACTAGATATTCCATCCCAACCAAGATTATTAATTTCTTCCTTGATCTTCGAATAACTAACAGTATTCTCTGAAAAGTTTTGTTCGAATAATGTAATTAATTCTTGATAATCTTCATTATCAGCCATATAATCCTGGTTAAATATGGAGGTCTCTCGATTTTCTAATGATTCAATTATTTGCATTGTCACTCCACCAAATGCACCTATCAAAAAAATTGGCTGTTTCTTTTTCAACGAGAGAACAAACTCTTCTAGAACTCCTGGATATTTCCCTTTGAATCCAGATGTTTTTCCTCCGATAAATATTCTTGCATCACACGAAAGATTCATTTTATCTCTCATCTCAGTTAAGCAACGTGTCCAGATATATTGGTTCTTTCCCTTTGATGGAGGTAAAAATTCATTCAAATCTTTTATTTCAATATCAGCTGGGGGATCAACAGGAATAAATGTCACTTTTGAGGCTAATTCCGCACGTTGTTTTTTAGTTAAATTGAGACTCAAAGGCCAAGCTAAATAACTATAAAATCTCTCTTCATTTGATTCAGGTATGTTGTAGTAATTTAATAGATCAAAGAATAATTCTGTAAATCCGCCATTCCTAAGATCTCCACCATAAGCCAAAGAACCACCCAACGATAATACATACTTTGCAGTTTCAATCATTGCGTCTCGAAGATGGTTTATGTCAAATCCTAATTCTTCCAAGTCCTCACATTCTGAAATTGATATGCCTATGCGTTTATCTTTAAGTAGAAATCGTCTTGCTAGTCGATCTTGATTTTTTAGAACAATGTCATTCTTTGAGCCGCTGTCATCCGATCGATTAGATATGTTAATTTGTTCTTTCATTGTTTCAATATTAAGGACGGGATAGTCGTTGGAGTTACAAAATGATAAGACTCATCCATTTTCATTAATAGTTCTGTTTCTTCTGTTCCCAAAGGAGGGTCAGGGTAAACAATTAATTTGTACTCTGAATTATTACTAACATCTAATTTGCGGTCTTTCAATTGCAAAAAGCTATAAAGTTCTGGTGTTGTAGAAAGTATAGAATCAGCCTTTAAACCATAAAGAGTGGTAATTTCATCTAATAACATCCCTGTATACTTATTGTAGAGAACTTGTTCAAGAGTCAAGCATATAATGTCTTCGAAATTATCTTTTAATCGAATTGAGGGATAGTTTCCCATATATGGGAAGGTTCTTTTCTCACCATTTTTAATTGCGTTTACGATTACAACTGGACACCCATGTTTTTTGGCTGTCAATACTTCAATTCTACACCACTCTCGCTCAGCATAACTATCAGATTGGAAGGCAACAAGGGCTGAATTTTCAACAGCCCTTTTAATCTCATCTCCGAAATTTGAACCAAATGAAATATCATTTGCGTCAAAAAAAGTTTTTAATTGTGTTTCAGAATTTATAAAATCCTTAAACTTCATAGCCTCATACTTAGAGTCATCGTGTTTGGAGTGACTAATAAACAGCTTTATTGGAGGGGGTAAATGTTCAAAGGATTCTTGCTCATCAACCGCCTTCTTCATGTTGAGCATTAATCGACATAACTCATGTGTTATATTGAGCCTTAAATAGCGAAACACACTGTTTTCATCTTGTGTTTGACACTCCTTTTCCCCCGTGATTTTATCAGCCCGTAAAAAATTTATTTGACCTAGGTTCTTTGAAAAGCCATAGGCGTTTTTTGAAATTGCAACAGGATATACTTTAGTCTTTCCTTTACTTATTAATGAGTAAGAAAGAACCTCTTCAATATAAGTTTTGTAATTCTTATCGTTCACAAAATCATCATCTATTAATGGAACTATGGCATTAAAAGTTGATTCACTATAGTTGATTGTTCTTGGAGATTTTGTATCTTTAAAATTAACCTTTCTGAAATAAACAGGTATTCCAATTGTCCGATTTAACGGTTTATCAGAATCACGGCAAAAAACAGAGTACAAGTAGTCAGCTATCTTCTGCCCATCTTCGAAACTAGGGTGCCAAATAATAAAAATTGCTAAAGGACTTTTGTAACTCATAAGTTTTCTAGGTATTTATTTAGAGGATTTGTTAGTGAACTGAAGGTTTTAATATTTTGTCCTTTTTGAATCTTGGACTCATACAACTTGTAGCTATTACGAACATTTTTTAAAAAAGTATTAAGAGAATAATACCCATTCAAAATTTCTTTAGTTTTTAAATAATCTGGTAAACTTTTAATTGGTAAGTTTCGGTTTCTCAAAATTTTCATTTTTTCAGCCATTTGATCATATGCGTAACCAATTTCAAAAGGCACCCATGGCGATGAAGCAGTTGTTGAAGAAACTATTACAATCATATAATTTGATTTCTTTAAACCAGCTTTGATAGAATCAGTAACATCCTCTGGAGAATTGCTTTTCTTTAAATGAATATCTTCTAAATCAAAGAATACATCGATTTGATGGTCATTAATATATTTTGCTACAGATTTTGCGAAATCCTCATCATTTCTTTGATAGCTTATGAAAACACAAGGTACGTCATCCTCTTTCTCTTCAGAAATTAGTCTAAATAACTTATCGATTTTGTCTGCTCTATTTCTCCCTTCCATAATTAATTTTTTCCTAGGTAGATTAATTTTCTATTTTTAATACTTACCAAAACCCTACCTCCATTATTTTGCCTTAATTCATCATAGACTTTATAAGAATTAATAATAGCCGTTTCCCATTGCTTTTGAGTGCAACTACTAACTTCAATACCACTTACTAGCTTTTGAATCGTTTTTAGAACCTCGGTGTCAACACTACTACTGTATTTAAACAACTGATGATCTAAAGAGTGGTTATAGATGTATAAGCTAACAAGTTCTTCAGTAATTGTTGCTCTAGCACCGTCTTCTACCTCGTCAATATTATCATCACTTTTTCGCTTTAACCCCATCAATTTGCGAACAACAGGTGACCAACCTAAAAAAGCAACATAGCCAAAGTGAAAAATGTCATGAAAGCGATACCCATCATCTTGATGGGAATTGTCAGTTATTTCATCACCTAATTGGTTGCCCGTCTTTTTTTCTATGATATGAACCTTTTCTCTTCCATTATCATTAATCACTTCAAAAACAACTTCAAACTCTCTAGGAAATTGTTCATCTTTTGGATATGACTCATCATATGTAATGAAATTTGAAGTTGAGGAATTATCAAAGCGATCGATAATTTTATCCAAATTACTCGAAGCAACATCTTCAAGGTTTATATCATATTGTGTGGCAATTGTAGCTATATACCAAAGTACATCACCAAGCTCTTCTTTCAGTTTATTGTTGTAATTAGTATAGGACTCACCATCACGTAAACTTTTCTTTAATTCAGAAATTACAGATCCAGCTTCACCAATTAATCCTAAGAAAGGAATCAGTGCACTTGCTTCTTTTGCTTTTGCATAATCCTGAATTGTTTTACTCGCTTTTTTCTGATATTCTTTAAATTCCATTACTTTTTGTCTTTTATCAAATCTTTTACTTCCACATCCAATAGCTTTGCGATATCGAACAATAATTCAAGGCTTGGTTGCCTCCTGTTGTTGCAATAGTCGTTCACCATGCTAAAGCTTTTATTAAGCTTTTTAGAAAGCCAAACTTGCTTGATTCCTTTTTCCTCTAAAACTTCTTTTATACGGTTCATAATGTTCAGTTTTGATGAACATGTCGATAAATATAGTAATGCATAAGGATAAAATATAGGATAATATCAGATGTTTTTATTTAAACTTGTACAAGTTTAAATGCTCACTACGTAATCTATTTACATTTGAGTCAGTCAATTAAGTGTCGATGTGATTTTGGGAAACTCTAATGAGTTTTATACAAGCCTATCATATATTCTTATAGGTAGGGAAATTCAAGGTGTTAAGTCACACTTCTATAAAAGAAAAAACGAAGATTTTGAAAAGCGACTTGTTTTAAATTTAATACAAGTTGAATGGTATAAAAAACTGAATCAACACTAGTAAACATCAGTGAAATTCCAGTGAACTTTTGGTTTTTCACCTATAATGATTGCTCCTAGGTACTCTTGATTCGCTTTATGAATCGAATTACGAATTATTTCATAAACTTTCGCAAGATTTTGTTTTTCAAGTAGTTCATTCAAAACCTCAAGAACATTTATGTAAATTTTCTTTTCAATGTAAACTTTTAAAAAACGAGGATCATTGTTATCTGTACCAATATTGCTAGAAATGTCCCAACCGTACAATTCAAAATCTTCAAGCAAAATCATCAAAAGTCCTTTTAATTCAATATCTGCGAATTGACTTTTCATATCTTCTCCGAATAAATTCATTTTTTGAGATGAGAAAATATAACGCTCTAGAACTTGATAAATGTCATCATTGTCGCTTTGGTAGTTTTTCATTAGACTCTTAAGCTCTTGAACCTCCTTTATTACCCAATAATATTCATAATAGGCTGTGTCGTTATTTGTTTGTGAAAAATGGATTCCAAGATACTTTTCACAAACCTGTTTAAACCAATTTGGGATATGAATATGTTCATGTGTACACACTAATTCGACATCAATAGGGGAAGGGGCTTTGTCAAAAACTACAATACTTTTTTTATATGTATTTCCTTTGTTTACACCAACGATATGGTATTGAACCCCAGTATTAATACGCGATGCTTTTTGAAAAAAGTTGTTGAGTTTATTAATACAAGTTGCGCGAAATGATTCATTGAAATGGTCTTGAATTTCTTCTACGGCCTTAAGTTGATTCAACTCCTGAAATAGTGCATCCGCTTGTTCTTGAATTTGTTCTAATGTCATAGTTTTAATGTTTTATAATGAGGGTAATTGTTTGATCGCTTTGACTAATGAGGAAACTTCTTTTTGTGCATAACCTTCCGTTGACTTGCTTGATCGATGTCCCATCAATCGTTGGGTAGCATACATATCCCCAAAAGAATTTACACATAGTGTAGCAAAAGTATGTCGAGCCGAATGGAAAGTGATTTTCTTCTTTTTTAGAGAGTCACAGTCAACACGTTCTAACAACCTACGTACAGTTCTACTAGCTGATCCACTTGTATCAGGAATAGTGAAAACATTGTCTTCGTCTAATCCTCGTTTCTTACCTATCAAATCAAACGTATCCTGAGTGAATGGGATCACTACTGGCTTTCTTGTTTTCTTTTGTTGTAATTCTATAATGTAAATAGTATCTTTATCACCTTCAGCACTATTTATGAGTGAAATATCTTTCCACGTTAACCTGCGTAAATCCGAAACTCTTAAACCTGTAAAACAAGCAAATAGAAAAGCATTTTTTATATCTGGGTTAAAGAATGGCGTTTCTTTGATAGCTTTTATCTCATTAATAGTTAAAGTATCTCGTGTTATCTCGTCTCGTTTATCCTTTGGTGGACGCTTAACCATTGAAGAGTAATCCTCTCTAATAAGGCCCATTTTATGAGCTTCTTTTACTACACTTTGAAACTTCCTGTAATAGGTAAGAATAGAGCTATTCGCGAACGTTCCTTTGGTAGGGTGTTTGTACTTTCTTAAAAACGCAAGAAATCGTTGACAGAAATTTAGATTCACATGTCGATATTCTAACTGTTTTGAACCATGAAACTTTTCAAGTAATTTCTCTACATTATCCCATACGCTATAAGTGTTTGGAGACGTCTGTTTACGCAATTCTTTCATTTCTTCAAACAAAATGAAGAAATTACCTCTGCCACGTTCTAAATCTCTCTTAAAAACTTCTGGGTGTTGATTGACTAGAATCGCAGATCGTTTACTTAAAAGAATTGATTCTGCTTTGTTTCTAAGTGCTTTTTGAGTTTTCTTATCGTACTCAGGTCGAATTTTAATATCCAATGTTTCATAGTAGCGAGTTCCACTCACATAGTAGTCCAAGTAGAATCCAACTACTCCGTCTTTTAATTTTCTTTCTCTTAGATGAACATTCGGCATTATTTACGAAAGTAACAAAAATGTAACAAACTTATAACAAAAAAACACACAGTATTTTTTACTGTGTGTTTCTATTATTTTACTTTGAAAGTGTTGTCTTTATTAGGCTTATCACTCGCCCGTGTAATCAACGATCAAATCATCGTCTGTTTTCGTCACTTTTGTGACTCCAAGCTTGCCGAGTGCCTTAATTCCTTTATCCCATTGCTTATTTGATAATCCAGTAGCTTCTTTTAAATCATTCAAATTCATTGATTTACGCTCTGAAATAATATCGAAAATAGCCTTTTCGTTTTCGTTTAAATCAAGTGATTTTTTCTCAGAAAACTTCTCAGGTTTCATTTGCGGGAAGAATAGAACCTCTTGAATGGATTGGTTATTGGTTAAGTACATTACTAAACGATCAATTCCAATACCGAGACCAGATGTTGGTGGCATTCCATACTCCAAAGCTCTTAAAAAATCCTGATCGATAAATTCTCCAGCTTCATCGTCTCCTTTAGCAGCGAGTCGCAACTGTTCTTCGAATCGTTCGCGTTGGTCAATAGGATCATTTAATTCGGAGTATGCATTGGCAATTTCTTTTCCGCACACCATTAATTCAAATCGTTCAGTTAAACTAGGGTCGTCGCGGTGGGCTTTACACAATGGGGACATTTCTTTAGGATAATCCGTAATAAAGGTAGGTTGGATATAATTTCCTTCACATTTTTCTCCAAAAATTTCGTCAATAAGTTTGCCTCGTCCCATTGTTTCGTCCGCTTCAATATTGTTCGATAAACACCATTGCCGCAATTCGTCCTCGGATTTATCTTTAATATCAAAACCTGTAAAATCAATGATTGACTGGCGCATGGTTACACGTTTATAAGGCGCTTTGAAATCTACTTTGTGCTCACCAAATACAACTTCCGAAGTTCCGTTAACGGCAATTGCGCAATGTTCCAATAATTTTTCGGTGAAATCCATCATCCAATTATAATCCTTGTAGGAAACATAAATTTCCATTGCGGTAAATTCAGGATTATGTGTGCGATCCATACCTTCGTTTCGGAAGTTTTTTGAAAACTCATATACGCCATCAAAACCTCCTACAATTAAACGTTTTAAATACAATTCGTTAGCAATACGCATGTACAAAGGGATATCCAATGCATTGTGATGAGTTACGAATGGTCGTGCGGCTGCACCTCCAGGTATTGGTTGTAGGATTGGGGTTTCAACCTCAAAATAACCTTTATCGTTGAAGAATTGGCGCATAGCAGCCATCAACTTTGTTCGTTTTACAAAAACTTCTTTTACCTGTGGGTTCACCACTAAATCAACATAGCGTTGGCGGTACCTTAGTTCAGGGTTTGTAAATGCATCGTGCACTTTACCATCTTCATCCGTTTTAGGTTGTGGCAATGGTTTTAATGATTTACTGAGTACCGTAAATTTTTCCACTTTAACAGAAATTTCACCTACTTGTGTTTTAAAAACACGGCCCTCAACTCCGATAAAATCGCCATGATCCAATAATTTTTTAAAAACATCATTGTACAATGTTTTGTCTTCACCGGGGCAAATTTCATCCCGATTGATGTAGATTTGAATACGACCTGCGCTATCTTGCAATTCACCAAAAGAGGCTTTTCCTTGAATTTTCTTTCGCATTAAACGCCCTGCAATTACCACCTTTTTACCTTCTTCATAATTGGCTTTAATGGTCTTTGATAAATGATCAACAGGATATAAAGCTGCTGGAAAAGGGTCAATGCCCAATTCACGCAATTTTTCAGCAGAAGCTCTTCGTTGAATTTCTTGGTCGGATAGCTCGATCATACTCATAATTTCAGCAATTTAAGATTGCAAAGATAATTGTTAATACGGTGGGATGTGATATTTGAAACCGAAATTTAACGAAATTACTTTAAGTTTAGCCCTTTTTTCACGTTGAAAAGTACTATGTTTGAGGGTTTGAAAATTGTTTTGTACATTCATGGTGTTAAATAGAAGATTACGCATGTAATTTAACCCCATTTCGCAACTCAATTAATTGAATTTTACAAAGATGAAAGAACTGATTGCCAATTTATCGAAGCAAATAAAAGAAGCCATACAAATCGGCGAAAAAGCACATTTTCAACCAGCTTCAAAAGAGATTCATACAATTTTGGTGTGTGGTCTAGGAGGTTCGGGAATTGGTGGTAAGATAATCGCTTTGCTCTTGAAGAACGATTTGAAAGTTCCTTTTCTATGTATTAACGATTATGAAGTTCCTGCTTGGGTAAATGAAAACACATTGGTGATTGCATCTTCATATTCTGGAAACACGGAAGAAACGTTAAGTGCAGTGGCAGAATGTAATCAAAGAGGTTCAGAAATTGCGGTTATTACATCCGGCGGTGAGATTTTAGATTCGGCTAAAACGAATAATTGGAATTATTGTCAAGTTCCAGGAGGAGAGCAACCTCGTGCGATGTTAGCTTATTCTTTAGTTCAGCAATTATATCTTTTGTCTAAGTATGGTTTGATTGAATACAATCTCAAATCAGATTTGGATAAGGTGATTGACTTATTGGATGATCAAGAGCATGCAATACAAGAAGAAGCCATGCGGATTGCACAGGCGTTTCAAGGAAAACGCTCCATTATTTATGCAGGAAATGATTTTGAAGGTGTAGCTGTGCGATGGAGACAACAAATCAATGAAAATGGGAAAGAACTTTGTTGGCACCATGTATTACCAGAAATGACCCATAACGAACTTGTGGGATGGGCAGGCGGCAACAAAAATATTGCACCTATTTTTTTGAAATCAAGTTTGAATCATCCTAGGACGAATCGACGTTGGGAAATTTGTAAAGAAGTAATTCAAAACTATACGGACACTATTTTAGAAGTTGAGGCTAGGGGAACAACTAAATTGGAGCATACTTTTTTCCTTATACATCTTGGTGATTGGGTTTCGTACTTTATTTCTGAAATTAAGAATATTGATCCCGTTGAGGTGGATGTAATTTCACATTTAAAGGGAGAAATGGCTAAGATGAAATAGTCGTTTAAGTCTTACCATTAGAGTACAGGAAAACCTATAAAAGATTGATGTCTGTTTTTTGTGATAAAGAAGTTCTTATCGCACTATAAAAAAGACTCACCCCAATCCATTAAAACAGATTTTGATGAGTCTTACTATTAAACCAGCTTTTTAGTGGTGTGGTTCATCCACCTATCAATTATTAAATCTAAAAACAATTTATTTTTCTACTTTAGCCATGGGATTAGATAGGCCATCCCAATCAACCAAATGCATTTTCATTGATCCTACTTTAATATTAGCTTTCGCCATAATTGGAATTTTGTTTCCGTCATCAGTAATCCATACTGTAAGATCATCTTCACTATTAAAAACTCGACCTTCTTGAACAACAGGAGCAAACTTTAAACAACGATATTTCCCTGTCCTTGTTTTGATGACCTCTTTCCCTAAGAATTTGATTTGAGTTGGGTATAATTCGTCATCTAAAAAAATATTTACAAGGTATTTGTCTCCTTTTTTGGCTTTGCTAAAATCTAAAGTACGTGCGTAATAGAAACTAGAAATCATATCTTGTACCATATTGGGCACGTTAAATTTTTTACCTGCTCCGTTATCAACGGTGTTTTGGTGCTGAAAAAAAGTATAGTCTTGCTCTATTTTATACCCTCCTTCATTCACACGACGAATAAATAACCATGGAAACATACCTTCTGCATCCATATAAGACTCGTAGCGATCGTTTACTTTGTAAAACCATTCAAAGGCAGAAATGGTTTTTCCAATTCCTCTTACACGCCATAACTTGCGTCCGTTCACTTCTTTTTTTGTTTCATCAACTGTTAAGGTTGCTTCTCCCGCATCGAATATTCCATAGGTAAGGCGATAAATTAGTTTTTCGCCCGGTTTAAAAGCTTTGTTCTCTACCTTTTTAAAGGTTCCTGCTGCAATTTCATCTCCTGGCAAGTTCTCCATTCCGTGACTCACCAAGATAGTAGCAATTGCAAAAACTACCATACTTAATTTCTTCATCACTTTAATTTTATTGGTTTAATATTCTAGGTAAAACAAATTCCTTGCCAAAAAATGGCAATTGGATTTGTGCACCTATTGAGGTGGTTTTAAAAAATACGCAAGAGTTAAGCAATAATAATAAAATGACCTTAAACGTTTAGATTAACAATTACAGAAATACAGAGGTTTTCGGATTGATTCGAGATAAATTGCTTCTATTTTACGGGAAAAATTTGTTTTACAGGGGAATAGTACTTATATTTAGAAACAGAGTAAGTAGTTTTTTTCATTTCAAAGTTTAATAAGTCCGGTTCAGGAGAGGTTCCGGGCTTATTTCTTTTCTAAACAGTTTAGGGCTTCAACAACATCACGTGTATCTATTGCTAATGGTTGGGAAAAGTCAGTATTTTTTTCATCTACGAGGACGATTACATTTTCTCCTAATGGTCTCCATCTACCAGGATGAATAGGACGGATAGAAGAAAATAGACCGATGGCATAACGGTTGGCTAGACCGGCTATGTGCAAAGGACCAGTACTGGCAGCAACAAGTCCGTCGATATTAGCAATAAAAGCAATCAGCTCATCCAAGGTCATTTGACCAGATAAGTCATGAATATTTTCTTTGGATGGCAGTTGTGATCGAAATGATTCACTTTCTTTCTCTGTTCCAGTAAAGAAGAGATTAAATTTATGAGCATCTAAGGTTGATGCCAGTTGTATAAATTTGGTAACACCCCATTCAATGGCACTACCTTGTGATTTTGCGTGCAATACTAAATTGATTTTAGTGGGATCAATTAGATTTTTGAATTTTTCAGGTAAACTAGGGATTTTGTGAAAACCTACAAATTCCCCTAATTGATCTAAGGAGTATTCCTTCTGAATTCCAAGAGGAATAAGAAGTTTGGTATTCAGCTGTGCCTCGTGAAGATCTGATTTTTTTCGGGTAAAATTTGGGCGATGATTACAAGTTAACAAGTGGTATAAGCGATGCGATGTACCCACACGATGTTTTATTCCTGCTTTCTTAACGAGTTGTGCTAGTTTTTTACGTGGAAAAATATGCAAGAAAACGTCTATTTCTTGAGATTTCAACCAATCAACAAGGTGTTTTTCATCTTTTTTCTCCAATTCCGCCCACTCCCAAACTTCATCAATATGAGACGAACATTGGATGATTGGTTTTGTATAAGTGTTACCTAAAAAGATAATTTTAGTATTGGGAAAAGCTGTTTTTAGAATTCCTGCCAATGGCAAGGTTAAAACAACATCACCAATACTATCTGTTCGGCTGATGACAATTTTTTTTGGATCTTTTATCACGACTTTAAGAGCTGTTTGATTTTTTTGTATTTCAGGTAAGCTGCATAACTTGATTTTTTACTAATTATCCACCCTTCTTTACCATCCAAAAAGCCAAATTTGATAAAATAGCATTTAACGAACTTTAAAAACGCGCTCAGATATTCCTGAAATATGAAAGGTTTCTTGCCTTTTTTTACAAAAGCATTGGCGGCAATATCTGTAAAATAAGCGATTTGTTTATCATGATCTTCGGGATGATGATAACTATAATGTAATATATCTCCTTTTAAATGATTTATGGTTGTAGACTGGTCAAAGAGTTTAAATTCATCATGCGGGTTTTCCCCTGTCCATTCTCCTTTGCCTTTTTTCCAAAGTCTTAATTTGGTATCGGGATACCAACCGGTGTGATGAATCCATTTTCCGCAATAATTGGTCAATCTGTTCATTTTATAACCATCAGCAGTAGGATTATTTTTGATCGAAAGGATGGATTCTGTGAGCTTTTCATCTAATGCTTCATCAGCGTCTAACGAGAGAATTAGGGGGTGCTTGGCTTGATCTTTTGCCCAATTTTTTTGTTCTATATGACCTTCAAATGAATGCGGGATAAAGCGAACATCAAATGCGCTAGCAAGGGATTCGGTATTGTCTTTAGAATAACTGTCAACGATTATAATTTCATCCGCTACTGCCTGGACAGATTCTAAACAACGTACAATATTCTTTTCTTCATTATAGGTAATGATAACAACTGATAATTTTTGCGCTGTATCTTTATTCATTAATCAATCATTTTAGAGAAACTTTTCAGCAAAAAATAAATCAATTTTAAACGATTTAAATTCTACCTTTTCATGCGAGTTTCCATTCCAAAAATATACACTTGGAACATGGTTAATCGAATCGAGAGGCTCATAAAGCCATTCAACGCGTACCCATTCATCTTTCTTCAGGTATTGATCTAAACCAAAAACAATCAATTCTTTGTTGTTGACAAACACCATTCGCGTTTCTTTAATATCATGTCTTGCTCGAGCTTCAAAACTAAGTCTCATTCTTGCTCCTCTTCTTAAATTTAAGTTTTTTAATAAAACCGAGCTTGAATACGGTTGAAATTCGTTCACTTCAGTGGTCCAAGCATCCTCAATAAACCGTGGAGTTGATTTGTCTGTGTTTTTACTTTCAGGATTTAGATCAATTGAAATAGTTTGTTCAAGCTTCCAATGATCAAAAGGATATACCCTTGCTTTTTTATCTAAATCCAAGAAAGTATCCCAATATTTTTCCTTCGTAGCAGAACCTCCGCTGATGATACCATGTCTAATTTGATAGGCTTGAACAATATTTAAGCCAATGGTTAAAATGGTAATAATCGAAACACTATATTTAAGCCAGTTATGCGCTGCAATTTTTTGAAAAGTTAAGGCCATTAAGAACGCTAATAAAATATAATGGTCAATCATTACGCGTTGACTCATTCCTGCTCCGTAATACCAGCACCACCAACAGCTAAATATGTAAACACAAATAGCATAAAACATAATGCCAATCCATACTTGCGTCTTGTTTTTATGGTAAAGAAAATAAAATCCTAAAATGAGCATAACAAGTGCAAGAGGCGTATAGGTAAACCAACCTTTAAAATAGGAGAATAGAAACTCGGGCAGATGAGGTTGAGAAAACACAAAAACTTCTTCACCGTATGAATAAACAATCCAAGAATTCACCTGAGCTTTCCATAACAAGAAAGGCAAAGCCATAATAGGCACGATGATGAGTACAATTTTGAGAAAGTTAAGCGGTTTGAATGCAGATTGAAAAATTGAGCGGAAAAACTTCCAAGACGGAAAGAAAAATACGAGCAATCCTAATGCTAAACCATTTGTCGGTCTTGTAATTGCCATTAATGCTAAAAAAAACATTAAAATACCAACCCATTTAAACTGACCATCTTCTTTAAACTTAAACAAGGTATACACACACATGTTTACCATAAAAAAATTATAAATATGCGTAACAGACTGGTCATAAACTGAATAAAAAAAGATGTTCGTTCCAAGCACTAGCGCTAAAAGGGTGTAATTGCGGACACGATTATTGAAGTTTAAAAAGGACAGTATTTTATTGAGTATAACAAGTCCAAGAAAAAGATATGTCCATAAACCAATATCAAAAAGGAGTTGGTATAAAAAGGAATAACCATCCGCAGGTAAACCAAACAGTAAGGAAAGTACGTGAGCGATTAGAAAAAAGGGCAAATAAAGTACCGCAACCCCGGGAAAGGTTTTGTTGACCACTCCTTCGCCTGCCTCTTTTAAAAAGTCTTTTTGAATTTCTGTTGGGTAATACTTCTGATTCGTTTCTTTTAAAAAGTCGTATGATAGATCACTGTAGATAAAAATGGCGGGTAAATAAGCGTAATATGCTTGGGCGTCTCCGGCTATTGGACGCTCATAGGGGTTGTCAAAATCCTTTTGGGCAAGATGAAACAAGAATAAAGAAAACGTAAGTAAAAGAGGAATTTTAATAAAAGGATATCGTTGGATCATTTTAAATTTCTAAAGGCATCGTCAATATAGATAATTTTTCCTTTTTTCTCTTTCAATTCAGTTTCCAATGTTTCAATAACGGCATCTCGAAAGGCAACCCGTTCATTTGTCGGAATGACGTCTAATGGCATTAGTATATTTAAATCTTTCTTGTACTGAAAATTTATCATGTCTTGGTGCATTTCTACCCGCGTTAATCCCGTAAAATAAATGAGGTGAATTTCACGATCAAAATAAGCAATAACAGATTTATTAATACCAATTCTGAATGCCTTACCACCTCGCACTACACGCATTAAAAAAACCAATCCTTCTGCAAACAATAAAGCGAGTACAACCATTATTGGAAATACAAGTTTTGCATCTAGGCTAGACATTTGATAGAAAACATAGAGTAAAAGAAGGGTGAATGTATACTCTGCTACCGAATAGACGATTGATAAACGCTTTGCAGCATCACCAATTGGTCGTTCGAAGGTAAATTTTGTAAAACGAACCATGTCTTTTGCCCCTTGCCATCTTCTCACTATTCGCAAACTTCCTAAAAGTGCTATAACCAAGGTTACAGCATAAGCAATTTCATAGCGGTAAGGAAGGTTTTTTAGCGCTAAATTTGACGTTAATGAAAGGTCATATACAATCCCCATAGCAAACGCACAGAAAAGTACGAGAATAATACCTGAAAATACGTTTACTACTTTATTCATTATTTGGCCTTTCTAAACATTTTGAGTTTTGCTTTTTGAGCTTCTATTTCGGCTTTTGTTTTGTCAATATTATCCATTACGTTTTTAAATAATGGGTTTGATTCATCTGCATTAGCAAAAAACGACAAGTTATTTTCAAACTGTAGTAAATCTTTTTTCAAATGATCTATTTTAGTTCGAATAGCACGTTGTTCTTTTTCGATGAGGTTATCACTATTCGCATTTCCTTTTATGGAGTCGATTTTAGCTTGGAAAAGAATTTTATCTTTTTCATTTTTCTCCATTTTTATGGCATCATACTTTGCATCAAGTGCATCTTTATAGGCTTTGTAGATTTTGTCTTTATCTTTAAAAGGAACATTACCTATTTCAGCAAACTCAGCCGAAAAAGCTCTCAAATCTTCGATAGACTTTTTAGGGTCTTCGTTCAATTCATACGCTTTAATATTTTCAATTAAAGCTTCTTTTTTAGTTAAATTTTCTTTGTTAGCTTCATCTTTTTCTGCAAAATGACCTTCTTTTGCCGCAAAGAAATAATCGATTGGTTCACGGAATTTCTTCCACAATTTATTTTCAAATTTTGGACCAGCAGAACCAATTTCTTTCCATTGTTTTTGAAGCGCGATAATTTTTTGTGTTCCCGTTTTCCAATCAGTAGAATCTTTAATTTCATGTGCTGCTTCAATCAAAGCTCCTTTACGTTTCTTAATGCCGTCAAACTTTTGGTCACGCTCAGCATAAAACGCTTTCTTTTGGTCAAAAAATGAGTTACAAACAGCTCTAAAATCTTCCCAAACCTGATCGTTTTCCTCTTTTGGTCCGTATCCTATTGTTTTCCACTCTGCTTGTAATGCTAATAATTCGTCAGTTGTTTTTTTGAATTGTGCATGCGATTTAAGTTCTCCAGAAATGACTTCTTTTGCTTGCTCAATCAAGGCTTTCTTTTTTACGATATTTTCAGCTTGCTCTGCTCTTCTTTGATCATAGAACGCATGAATTTTTTCGTAAACTTTATTGACAATTTCCCAATAACTTTCTTTAATTTTTTCCCAATCGTCTTGGTGGGTTCCACCAATGGCGTTCCACTCATCTTGCAGTCGATGCAATTCTTTTTCGATTGTTTTAATTTTGTCCATTTCAAGCAAGGCCTTCAAGGCTTCAATAACATCCTCTTTAAGTTTTAAGTTACGCGTTAAATCGTGATCCTTAATTTCTTTATAGATATTAATGTTGTATTGAAAAGTGTCTACCAATTGCGAAAACTCTTGTTGAATGGCTTGACGCTTATCACGTGGAATAGGTCCTACTTCTTTCCAACTTTCTTGGATATCTTTAAAACGTCCAATAGCACGCCCAATATTTTCTTCGTTTTGCACTAAATCAGAAAATGCAGCGATAAGTGCTTTTTTCTTTTGAAGGTTGGCTTTTTCAGAATCTTTTTTTGCTTGAATTTCTACTTTCTTTTTCTCTTTAAAAAGGTTAGAAAAGACTTTAAATTCAGCGAGCAAAGGATAGATTGGTTTTTCGATTGCTTCTGGTTTTTCACCAGCTTCAATTCGTTCCAATTTTTTAATTTCCCATTGGCGCTCTTCTTCGTCTTGAATTTTATAGAATTCAGTAACTAAATCATTGAATTCATTTAAAGAAGGCATGACCAATTCTTGTTCGGCCAATTCTTTAATTTTCGCTACAATTTCAGCTTTCATTTTTTAAACGATGTTAGGGTAGAAGTTTTGACTTTAATCAAAACGTGCAGTAGTTGTTATTGATAAGATTAAACAAGTTCTTTTTTAATTTCGAAAGAAGCTAAATCAACAAATTCCATGATACGATTGTAGATTTCATCTTGACTTAAATTTTCGATACGTTCAGTACCAAATTTTTCAACGCAAAATGAAGCCATGGCAGAACCTGTGATAACCGCTCTTTTCATGTTTTCAAATGAAATATCATCAGTTTTAGCTAAATATCCTATAAATCCTCCAGCAAAGGTATCTCCTGCTCCAGTTGGGTCAAACACTTCTTCTAACGGTAATGCTGGTGCAAAAAATACATTTTCATTCTCACCAAACAAAAGAGCGCCGTGCTCCCCTTTTTTAATGATTAAATATTTTGGCCCCATGCCCATAATAACGCTGGCCGCCTTTTTTAAAGAATATTCTTTTGACAATTGACGAGCTTCCTCATCATTGATGATTAAAACATCTACCATTTTAATCGTTTCCATTAAATCATCCCAAGCAACGTCCATCCAAAAGTTCATGGTATCCATTGCAATTAATTTTGGTCGATCATCTAAACGTTCAATAACTTGTTTTTGAACAGCTGGTGTTAAATTTCCAAGCATTAAATATTCAACGCCTTGATAAGCGGCCGGAATAACAGGGTCAAACTCTCCTAAAACATTCAATTCTGTAACCAATGTATCACGCGTGTTCATATCGTTATGATATTTACCTGACCAGAAGAAAGTTTTCTCTCCTTTTTTGACTTGAATTCCTTCAATATCAATGCCTCTTTTTTGCAAATCTTCTAAGGTTTCATTTGGAAAATCTTCTCCAACAACTGAAACAATTTTTTGATCTTTTGTAAAATAAGATGAAGATAAGGCAATGTAAGTACCTGCACCACCAATAATTTTATCCGTTTTTCCAAACGGTGTTTCAATGGCATCAAAGGCCACACTTCCTACTGTCAATAAACTCATTAATTTCAATTTTAGACTGCAAATATAAGGTTTTAACGATTAGGGCAAAAATTTATTTTAGGAAGTCGATTGTCAATAATAGGACGCTTAACTTTCGCTTAAAATTGATTAACTTTGAGTCAAAGTGTAGAAAGATGAATATTGAAGAATTTCGAAATTACTGCATCGCGAAAAAAGGCGTTACTGAAAGTTTTCCTTTTGATGAAAACACCCTTGTTTTTAAGGTGATGGGTAAAATGTTTGCATTGGCAAATATCGAAGGTTTTGGAAGTATGAATTTGAAATGTGAACCAGATAAGGCTGTTGAATTGAGAGAACAATTCCATGCTGTTGAACCGGGTTATCATATGAGTAAAAAACATTGGAATACGGTGACGGTAAATGCAGATGCGAGCGACCGTTTAGTATTCGAATGGATTGATGACTCATACACTTTGGTAGTGAAAAGTTTAACTAAAAAATTACAGGCGGAATTAGCTGAATTATAATGGCGAGGATTGATAAATTTGTTTGGGCAGTACGTTTGTTTAAGACGAGGAGTTTAGCGGCGAATCAGTGTAAAACGAATAAAATTTTAGTGAATGATGAGCCCGTGAAGGCATCGAAAGAAGTGAAAGTTGGCGATATTGTGTCCGTTAAAAAAAGCGGAGCAGTTTTTTCGTACAAGGTTTTAGAATTATTGGAAAAGCGAGTTGGAGCAAAGTTGGTCGAACAATATATCCGCGATATCACACCAACAGAAGAGATAGAGAAATATAAATTATTTCAGGCATCACAAAAATCATATCGTCATAATGGAATGGGAAAACCGACAACAAAAGAACGTAGGCATTTAGAAAAATTTCTTCGCCAAGGGTATTATGACCAAGATGATGAGGATTAATTCATTAACTCCTTCACCACAACATAGTTTCCAGTTCTGCTTTGCTCTTCTGTTTCCGATTCGTCGCAATCATCCCAAAGCCCTGATTTAATGACGACATGAATTGAAACAACTTGTCCTATTAGTGGTTCAAGCACACCTCGATCCACTTCACTTTCGCAAAATTTGATGTAATAATCTTGAACAGATGCGCGAATGTAAAGATCGGTATATCCGGTTTCCATCCCGTTCTTTTTGATCAACCCTTTTCGAATTAGTTCACCGGTGAGGACAAATTTTTCAGGGTCTTGCGCTTTCTTTTCTATCGGTTTTTGCAATACTGTTGATGGTGAATCACAAGATGAAAATAGACTGACAATGAAGAATGAAAATACTATAAAGAATCCTTTCATTAGTATTATTTAATGTACGGTAACGCGTTCAACACGAACTGTATTATTCCCTTTAATCCGAAGTAAATAAACTCCTTTTTGCAATTTTTCTAAATTGATGGTTTGATTAAGAATAGTTGTTTGGTCGACTAATTTGCCAGTGGCATCCAATATTTCCACTGTGGCATTGTTCCACTTTTCATCAGACTTAAAGTAAATTTTCCCATGCGTCGGATTAGGGTAAATTTCTAGTTCTGAAGTAATTTCTTCAATATTTGCAGATGGTGTTAATGCAAAGGAAATTAAATCTTTTTGTTCGCCGGCATTCGCTTCTCCACATGTAAAAAAAGCAAATCCATCAATCACAAATGAACCGGGTGCCCATCTGCCAGCTCCGGGATGAGCCAATAATTCAGTCCAACTGTCGTCACTTGGATCATATTCCCAAAATTCACCAGTGGGTAAATTAGTATGTGTTTCTCCTTGGCCACTTAAAATATACCCTTTACCATCGTAAGAAAACTGGGTTCCTGCAACACGACCTTGTTCTGGAAAAGTGCCTAATTCGGTCCATGAATCTGTAGCGGGATTATAACGATAAAAATCATTAAAAATGAATGAGTTATGATGACCAAATCCTACATATACGTCGTCTCCGATTCCGAAGTAATAGGGATGGTGTCTTTCTGTCCCAGGAAACTCCTCCTTTTCGGTCCAAGTGTCTGTTTCAATATCATATTCCCACCAGTCCTTTAAATCACCAAACTCGCTTCCACCTAATCCCACATATATTTTATTGTTTACTTGAACCATTGCGGGGTGCCATCTTGAAATGCATGGACAAGGTGTAAGTTCGGTCCATTCTCCTGATATTGGTTCATAAGACCAGAAATCATTTAAAGAAAAATATTCAAAAGTATCTTCGTTTTCATATAATCCAAATCCAAGGTACCCTTTTTCATTGGTGCTTACGCCGTATGAAAAACCTCTAGCTTGACCGGGGAAATCTGGTAATGTTGACCAGGTATCCGTGTCCATGTCGTATGAATAAAAATCTTTAAGTACGCCTGCACCGGGTTTTGCGCCAGTTACAAGATATGCAACACCTCCAATTGTAAAAGTAATAGGATGATGACGTTCAATAGCTGCTGCAGGTAGACTTGCCTTTTCTTCCCAATCTTGCGAAAATATTACGAAAGAAAAACTAAGTGTTAAAAGTGTAAGAGATATCTTCATTGTGCATAATTTTTAGAAAATATACAAAGAATGAAGTGAACTTAAAAAGCATGTTTTTTTTAATCTATGAAGGCTATTCTTCTGCTTCAGAATATTTTGGTTCAACCCAATCACCATATTCACGAATCAAGTTAACTAATTCATCCAGGGCATCTCCTTCAGGAATATTTCGTTTGACAACTTCTTTTTCTTTGTACAAGTTTATTTTTCCTTTTCCCACGCCAACATAACCATAATCGGCATCTGCCATTTCACCTGGACCGTTAACAATGCAACCCATAATGCCGATTTTCAATCCTTTTAAATGATTTGTTTTAGCGCGAATTTTGGCCGTTGTCTCTTGAAGATCAAATAGCGTTCTTCCACAAGAAGGACATGAAATATATTCTGTCTTTGAGATCCGTTTTCGGGAAGCTTGCAGAATACCAAAGCTGGTTGCTGTAACCAATTGTGGTGTGCCAGTATTTTCAGTGACGATTTGTATACCGTCACCAAATCCATCGAGTAATAAAGACCCTAAATCTGCTGCACTGTATAATTGAAAAGTTTCGTTATCTAAATCGTTATATTTTGATTTTATTATGACAGGATTGGTAATCCCCAAATTCATTAATTCAATCATAAAACGTCGATTCGCCATGACACGATGAGGATGGTCGGTGTCTAAGACTAAAACAACATTTGTAAATTGAGAATTTGCTTTAATTGTGTGGAGGTCATCCAATTGATCAGCATCAATTTTCACAAAATTTAATTCCTCAGATTGTTGTGAACTCACCAAAAATTCATGCCATTTAAATAACGGATAAACTTGATTTTTCTTCTCCCAAACTTGGGCGTCACAAATAATACCAAGTGAACCAGGGAGTTCAAAATTCGGAATTGATTTACCGGTATAGATATAATCTGCACAAAGTTCTTTTAAATGCCATTTATCATCTGGGACATTATAATTATAACCGCTTGCGAAAAAGTGCGCGGGTTTAATGTCAGAAATTTGACTTAAATCTGAAACAACTACAGGGACCTGATGTCCGCCAATATTTCTTACTTCATGACTTTCTCTTCGTGTATGGGTGAATGGATCGTAAGGGAGTGCGCCTGTAATCGGTGTTATTAAATGATGGTCTTTCGGTAAGTTTTCAAAACGTTTTGCAAGAATACGAGCAACAGGAATTTCATTTTCAGGTGCTTCGGTTAATGATACCCTGATCGTATCTCCTAATCCATCGGCTAATAATGTCCCTATTCCTACTGCAGATTTAATTCGACCGTCTTCTCCTTCTCCAGCTTCGGTTACTCCTAAATGCAAAGGATAAACTCGCCCTTTTTGAATCATTTTTTGTGCAAGTATACGGTAAGCTTGAACCATAACCTCCGTATTGCTTGATTTCATTGAAATTACAAGATTGTAAAATTCATTATCTTCACAAATCTCAATAAATTCCAACGCAGATTGAACCATTCCATGAGGTGTATCTCCATATCGACTCGTAATTCGATCAGAAAGAGACCCGTGATTTGTCCCAATGCGCATGGCACGATTAAGGTCTTTGCAGAGTAAAACTAAGGGAGTGAATTTTTTACGAATTCGAATTAATTCTTCTTGGTAGGATTCGTCGGTGTATTCAATCTCTTCAAATTTCTTTTTATCGGCGTAATTTCCGGGATTGACCCTTATTTTTTCAATATGTAAGGCTGCAACTTCTGCCGCATTCGGTGTAAAATGAATATCGGCAACAATTGGCGTGGTATAACCGCGTTCATTTAGAGCTTGTCTAATGTTTTTTAGGTTCTCAGCTTCCTTTTTGGATGGAGCAGTGTATCGAACGAGTTCGCAACCCGCATCAATCATGCGAATGGCTTGTTCAACAGAAGCCTCAGTCTCCATGGTGTCAGTGGTTGTCATCGACTGAAGACGAATTGGGTTGTCTCCACCAAAAGCAATATCTCCTACTTTAACTTCAAGTGACTTTAGTCGCGAAAACTCTGTGAGACTATTGCAATATTTTTGGTCCTGATTCATCCTAGTTTGTCTTAAACACTATTACCTTATTTCTGCTCCAGTTTCAAATCCCTCTTCTGGAGATACAAAGCTTAATTTTCCTTCAGAATTCTCTGCCATGAGAATCATTCCTTGTGACTCTACACCTCTAATTTTTCGAGGAGCTAAATTCATAAGAATACTTACTTTTTTACCTATAACATCTTCAGGCGAATAATGTTCTGCAATTCCTGATACAACAGTTCTTTTATCTACGCCAGTATCAACAGTAAGTTTTAGAAGTTTATCTGCTTTTTTAACTTTCTCAGCGGTTAAAATTTCACCTACACGAATGTCCATTTTCATAAAGTCATCAAATTGTGTAAGTTCTTTTTGTGGAGGGAAAGTAGTTGTTTGATTTTCCATTTTACTAGCTTCTAATTTTTCAATTTGTTTGGCAACAAATTCATCTTCAATTTTACTGATTAAGATACTTGGTTTATTTTTGTCTAAGGCGTGATTATCTGGCAATAGATCTATACTACCAGCTTGATTCCAATCAGATTCATTGTAATTAAGAAAACTAGCGATTTTTTTTGCTTTTTGAGGTAAAAATGGTGCAAGAATTAGGGTTAAGTTTGCAGTTATTTGAAGCGCAATATTTAGAATCGTTTCTACGCGATTCATGTCTGTTTTTGCTAATTTCCACGGTTCCGTTTCAGCTAAATATTTATTGCCTAACCTTGCTAAATTCAGCGCTTCACTTTGTGCTTCCCTAATTTTGTATCTGCGCAAAAGGTCTTCTATTTTTTCAGGAAATGATTTTAGTTGATTAATCACTTCGAGGTCTATAGCTAGAAGTTCATTTCGCGAAGGGACTTTTGCTTCAAAGTATTTATGGGTAAGAACAATTGCACGATTAACAAAATTACCTAAAACATCGGCTAATTCATTGTTTATCCTTGCTTGATATTCTTTCCATGTAAATTCGGCATCCTTGCTTTCTGGAGCAATTGCGGTTAGCACATACTTTAATTCATCAATTTTATCTGGATTTTCATGAAGGTATTCATGTAGCCATACTGCCCAATTTCTTGAGGTCGAAAATTTGTCGCCTTCTAAGTTTAAAAATTCATAGGCAGGAACATTGTCAGGCAAAATTAATCCGCCGTGTTCTTTTAATAAAATCGGAAAAATTATAGCGTGAAACACAATATTGTCTTTCCCGATAAAGTGCACCAATTTAGCATCTCCTGTCCAATAGTCTTCCCATTTTTTATTTTGTGTTGCAGCCCATTCTTTGGTTGCAGAGATATAACCAATTGGAGCATCCAACCATACGTATAAAACTTTTCCATCGGCTCCCTCCACAGGTACTTTTACACCCCAGTCCAAATCTCTTGTCATTGCTCTTGGATGCAAACCGCCATCAATCCAACTCATACATTGCCCATTTACTTGGTTTCTCCATAGTTTAGGGTCATGTTGTTGAACACCGTCTAATTTTCCTTCTGTAATCCACGTTCGTAACCAATCTTCATGCTGATCCATCGGCAAAAACCAGTGAGAAGTTTCTTTTAGGATTGGAGTTTTACCGCTTAAAGTAGAAATTGGATTTATTAAATCTTCAGGACTTAATGCGGAACCACATTTTTCACATTGGTCTCCATAGGCATTTTCATTGTGACAATTCGGACATTCTCCTGTAATGTATCGATCGGCTAAGAATTGCTTGAATTCCTCGTCATAATACTGCTCGGTTGTTTTTTTAATAAAACTTCCTTTTTCATTCAATACTTTAAAATAATCACTCGCTGTTTGGTGATGTATCTCATTTGAGGTTCTCGAATAAATGTCAAATTCTATCCCAAAATCTTCAAAAGCCTTTTTATTGATTTCGTGGTATTTATCCACAATTTCTTGCGGTGTAGTTTTTTCCTTTTTCGCACGAAGCGTTATTGCTGCTCCATGTTCATCACTTGCACAAACGAATACAACATCTTCTTTTTTCATTCTTAGAAAACGCACAAAAATGTCTGCAGGGAGATAAACTCCTGCGATATGTCCTAGGTGAAGTGGTCCGTTTGCATAGGGTAATGCGGCAGTAACAGTATATTTATTTTCTTCCATCAAGTATTTCTTCCCATCGTTAAAACGATGAATTAAAATACAAATATACGGTGAATCATGAGATATTTTAATGGATAAAGACTTGAATCGAAAATCTATGAGTTCGGGTTATTTTTTTCATACATGGACAGGTTTCATTCTTTACTTTGTGTAATTTTAACCCATGAAGCACATTCGAATTCTATCTCCCGCTAAACAAATTGATGAAGAGGCTATTAATTTTGCTGTTTCATACCTAAAAGAAAAAGGGTTTAAAGTTGATGTAGGAAATTTTGCAGGAGGCCAATACCATTATTTTTCTGGAACAAAAGATGAGCGATTTAAGGACTTTCAAAACGCCTTAGACGATTCTTCGGTTGATGTCATTTTGTGCGCTAGAGGAGGGTATGGTTCGGTACAAATAATTGATGAATTAGATTTTACTGAATTTGTAAAAAAGCCAAAATTAATAGTTGGATACAGTGACATAACCGTATTTCATCATCATATTTTTGGTCAATTTAATAATCCATCCTTGCATGCTACGGCTCCGCTAAATTTTAAAGAGAATACGGCTGATTCACTTGATTCGTTGATTAATGCGTTGAATGGAGGTGTTAATTCTTATTCGTTTGATCCCCAAAAATATAATATTCAAGGTAATGCTGAAGGGGTTGTCGTAGGCGGTAATTTGGCAATTGTTTATTCGTTAATTGGAACTAATTCTGATGTGGATTTTGACAATAAAATTTTGTTTCTTGAAGAGGTTGGTGAAGCACTTTATTCGGTTGACAGAATGTTTTACAGTTTAAAAAAGGCGAATAAATTAAAGTGTTTGAAAGGGGTGGTTATAGGAGGGATGACAAACCTAAAGGATTCTGAAATTCCATATGGAAAATCTGTTGAGGAAATTATTTATGATCATGTTAAACCATTAAATATTCCTTTGGGATTTAATTTCCCCGCAGGTCATATACAAGACAATCGTGCTGTTTTGATTGGGAAAAGTGCTAAGATTAAGATTGGGAGAAACGAATCGATTTTTGAACAAGATTGTAATATAGATTTGGAATCTTAATTCAAAATGCATAGGTTTAGTAAGTCATTAACCTAAACATTATGCGATTTATATTGATTTTAAGTTCATTATTTGGACTGTATTCTGCCACTGCGCAACTTACCAAAGGGAATAATTTTTTTACGTTAACCAATTATGCTCCAAATGATTCTGACGCGATTTTTGAGGATTATCCAATTCCAGTTGATTCATTAGGAAATCCTTTAGAAAAGTCTGCAGTTAATTCAAGCGGTAATTTGTTTTTTGGTTATAATTTCGCTGTTACAGATCATTTTTTACTTGGAGCGAAACTTCATCACATAGGGAGCAAAGAAAGTACATTTGGAGTTTTTACCGTAGGTCCAGTTTTGAGATTTCATCCAACAATTAAAGCATTAAATTCAACAATCGTTTTTACGAAGTCGGGGTTATTAGCGGAAAATTTCTTTTTTATTGAAGGTGCTTCATTGTTTGGAAATATGAAACTTTCGGAAGAAACACATCCGTATGCTGAATATTTTTTAAATATTGGTGGATCGTTACGTTTTCCTTCCGACCGATATAGGTTTATTAGGCATTTTGGTGTTGAGTTAGCCGTTGGAATTCAATACAGGTCAGCATATCATCTTGTGGACCGACAAACTATTCTACCAAATTTATCGGGTGGGATTCAAATTTACCTTGACCGAAACTACATAAGATTTAAGTAATAAAAAAGCCATCATCACATAGCGTGACAACGGCCTTTTTTTGGTTATGAAGATTTGTTAATGTTTAACCTTTACAATTTTAGTTCCTTTCTCGGTTAACAAATGCACCAAATAGATACCACCTGCTAGTTCTGAAAAATTTACTGTTGTATTTGTTGTGTTGACTGCTCTGTTTTCATAAACAACATGTCCTGTTATATCATAAATTGAAATACCTTTTAGGTTGTTTACGTTTTCTATTGAAAGTATATCTTTTACGGGGTTAGGGTAAACATTAATTGTCAACTCCTCATCCTCGATTATACTTAATCCGCAGTCGGTGTCTTCTTCAATGACATAATCGTCGTCAGAAAAATTAGAACATCCACCTTCGTTAGTGATCATTAAGTTATAAGATCCAATTTCAGTTGCATTATAGGTTGTCCCTGTCTCGCCAGCAATTATATCACCATCTTTATACCATTGCAGCTCGGCACCCGCAATACCTTCAAGAACGATAGTTTCACCTGAACAGATCAAATGGTCATCGAACTCATTTGAAATTTCTACAAAAGGAGTTTCACCTGCTTCAATAGTCACGCCTGTTTCAGTAGAATCAGAACATCCAAATTCATTGGTAACAACTAAATTATAATGACCAAATATTGTTGCCTCGTGATCGCTGTCTGTTTCACCTGCGAGTTCATCACCGTTTAAAAACCATTGATATGACTCGCCTGTGGTTCCTTCCAGTAGTATAGTCTCATCAGGGCATAAAATTAAATCTTCGGCTGGGGTGGTAATTTCAACAGTTGGGTTATCAGCTGATAGTATTGTAATTCCTACCGCTGCAGAATCAGCGCAACCAAGCTCATTAATTACGAACTGATTGTAAACACCGCTTTCTGTTATGTCAATAGAAATATCCGTTTCATCATCAATCAATTCTCCGTTTAAATACCACTGGATTTCTCCGTCATCGATTCCAGTAAGCGTAATAATTTCATCAGGACATAAATATTCATCACCATCTAAACTTAATTCAACTTCTGGACCAGCATCGGGTTCAATTACGAAAGACACAGCAGCAGAATCGGAACACCCACTTAAATTAGTTTTAATTTGATTATATACACCTGGAGATGTTGCATCATATGAAGATGATGTCGCATCTACAATTGGATCGCCATTCAAATACCATTGTACTTCTCCACCACCTGGAGCAGCACCATCGATAATTATTGTTTCACCAGGGCAAATTAAATGATCATCCATTTCTTGTGACAATTCAACAGATGGTGCAGTGTAAAACTCAACAACGATACTTTCTGAAAGCATATAGTTATCACTCTCACCAATTTGTACGCGCGCTTGATAATATCCTGTGTTTTTTGCATAGATAAAATCATCTTCTTCTCCATCTATGATTTCGCCGTTTAAGTACCATTCTACATCATTTACATCATATAATAGCTCGATTCTTGTGCTATCATCTCCTGGGCAAGCTTCCATGTCAATTGATAATGCTTCAGCGCGTAGTAATTGAATATGGCAATGATCCAAAGGAGCATAGGTAGAGGTGAAATATGGCTCTAAATTATCGTATTCTTCGGTGGTAGTTGTAGTAATTTCCCCGTAATATTCTGAGATCACAAACTGGTTTTCTTCTTCAATGAAATAAGCACCATGAATTTCTAGATCTTCACCACCAGCCAAACTTGTGCCAGTGAAATCACCCGTAGCTAAATCATACCGGTGTACCATGGATACATCAAGCGCATTGGCTTGGAAAATGTAAAGTGAATTATTTAGTGTGTTGTATTCCAAACCGAATGGTCCTTCAAGTTCCGTATCATAAACTAATTCGAAATCACCACTTACTGCATCTAAGGAATAAATCAATCCAGGTGTACCATCACCATTTCCTGTTATCATATACACTTTACCATCCGATCCTATGTCTGCGCTATTAAAATAAGAAACTTCAAATTCGAAAATTAATTCTAATTCACCAGTAAATGGATTTATTTTATACAAATTTCTTGTTCCACCTTCGTCTTCGTTTATTAGTCCGTATAATAAGCTGTCGGCTGGGTTAAGAGCTATCGCATGGGCGTGATAATCAAGGGTGTTGGTTTCAAAATCGGCGAAATCGGCAGTGTAAAAGGTAATTTCTGCATCCCGAGTAGATCCAATTAATCTATTTTCAGTCGTACCCTGAGCATATGAAAACAGGGCAGGCATAAGACCAGCTAGGAGTAAAATTTTTCTCATGTTAATGTATTTTGGTGTTAATTCAAACTAGATACAGGTGAAGTTCGATTATCCCCTATGGGTTTTTATGTAATTGATTGAATTCGTTACAAATAACACACAAACAATTTAAACATCGAATTATTTAACAAAAAACGCAATATTTACCCAGTTCTTGCTGGAGTTCCCAAAATTAACAATCACGAAGTAAGGTATGGCATCTGAAATATTTAGTGTTTCCGCCGTTTTTTACTTTTAAATTGACTTTGTTTGGTTCTTTTTTCTTTTAACCATTTTGGCATTTCTTTTTTGGAAGATTTATTGGTTTTAGGACCAACAAGGCGTTCTAA
The DNA here is from genome assembly GCF_001661595.2 of Crocinitomix algicola. GTDB lineage: Bacteria > Bacteroidota > Bacteroidia > Flavobacteriales_D > Crocinitomicaceae > Crocinitomix > Crocinitomix algicola. Next base: position 76,372 of record NZ_LYPF02000017.1, on the reverse strand, counting down.
CAGCTCAGGTTTTCCAGCATGAAGAAGTTTGTCTTTCACCCATTGACGATTTTCAGGTTTGTACCAAAAGAAAAAGCGATGTTGATCTTTTTTTTCTTGTTTCGTTTTAGGAGCAAAAGTGGGTTTTAACGTATAGGGATGCACGCCAGCATAATAAATTACGGTGGCAACAGTCATTGGAGTCGGTGTAAAATCTTGAACTTGTTCCAATTGAAATCCCATTTCTTTTGTTTCCGCCGCTAAATTTGCCATATCTTCTTCTTTGCATCCAGGATGAGATGAAATAAAATAAGGAATTAGGGGCTGGTTCAATCCGTTTCGCTTTTGGATACGGTCGTAGGACTCTTTGAATTTGTGAAAATGTTTAAATGAGGGTTTTCTCATAATCCTCAAGGTATCATCAGCAGTGTGCTCTGGGGCAACTTTTAATCGACCAGAAACATGGCGCGTAACAACTTGTTCGAGATATTCTTCAGCCGATTCTTCGTCTAAATTCTTATTATAATCTTTAACTAATAAATCATATCGAATACCTGACCCTACGAATGCTTTTTTAATCTTTGGGTGTTGATCAACTTTTTTGTACAAATTAGTAAGTGGCTTATGATTGGTGTCCAGGTTAGAACATACTACAGGGTGAATACAAGAAGGACTGACACATTTTTCGCAAATTGCTTCGTCAATGCCTTTCATTCGATACATATTTGCAGAAGGCCCTCCTAAATCAGATAAATAGCCTTTAAAATCGGGATCCTCTACCACTTGTTCAACCTCACGCATAATTGATTTTTCACTTCGAGAAGCAATAAATTTTCCTTGGTGAGCAGAAATCGTACAGAAGCTACATCCTCCAAAACAACCTCTGTGCATATTGATGGAGAACTTAATCATCTCATATGCCGGTATATCGCCTCTTTTGTGATATTTCGGATGTGGTAACCGTGTATATGGTAAATCAAATGATTGGTCAATTTCATTTTCCGTCATAGTTTTATATGGCGGATTTATTATGAGCCGTTTTTCCCCAATATCCTGTAGTATTCGTCTTGCAATTAATTTGTTGGATTCAACTTCAACAATTTTAAAGTTCTTTGCGTACGAAATTTTATCATCCAGGCAATTCTCATGAGAGTTAAGGTCAACATCTTCCCAATTTTTATTTTTTGGTAGAGATTCTTCTTTCGGTTGAAGAATTGCTGTTTGAGGAATTGTTTTTAAAGAATCTAGCGGGACTCCTTTTTTAAGAAGTTTAAGGATGTCACGCAAAGGTTGTTCACCCATTCCGTAAACCAATAAATCAGCTCCACTTGTTTCTAGAATACTGGGCATTAGTTTATCCGACCAATAATCGTAATGTGTTACTCGCCGAAGTGAAGCTTCAATACCACCCAAAATTACTGGGGTGTCTGGATATAATTCCTTTAAAATTTTTGTGTATACCGAGGTCGCATAATCCGGTCGAAAACCTGCTTGACCACCTGGGGTGTAAGAATCGGTTGACCTTTTTCTTTTTCCTGCGGTATAGTGATTTACCATTGAATCCATGCAACCAGAAGTTACTCCAAAGAAATATTTGGGAGCTCCAAATTTTTTGAAGTCGCGCAAATCATCCTGCCAATTCGGTTGGGGAATGATCCCTACTTTAAAACCTTCGCTTTCAATAATACGACCAATAACTGCCGGACCAAATGAAGGATGATCTACATAAGCATCACCTGAAACGAGAACAACATCTAACTCTTCCCATCCATGCGCTTCAAGCTCTTTTTTTGTGATTGGTAACCAATCGGATACAGGTCTTCTTTTCTGATTCATCATTACAAAGGTACGAGAATTTAATCGGGTTGTAAATTGGTTAGGAAGACTATTTTATTTGAAGTATTCTGCAATATATTTTAAAGTCTTTTTGTCTATGCTTTTAACAGCGTCACGATAGTGTTTGGAGTATAGTAGTTCACCATCGGACAATCTGAGTAGAGCCACCTCAGTAAAACGATTTACAGCAAAATACAAAATAAGGTGACTTGGGTCTTTTTTTTCAATCGCCTCGTAATATTCTTCTTCAGCAAACAATCGGTATTTAATTCCTAGTTTATCAAGTTCTTCTTTTTGAATAACATGCCTTGTTTGTTCTCTGTTTAAAATCAGTGTATTTCCAACAATTGGACCTTCTTTACCACGAATATCTTCCGCTACTTTTTCGTTTAGTTCAATTGGCTCTCCATTTATAGCTTGACTCATTATACTTGATAGGCCGTCGTTAATTGCTTTTATTGCCATATATAAAAAACGATGCTCATCTTCCTCTTTTACCAAATCATAAAAACCATTCAGGTACATATAGCCAAGTGTACTTTCCATTGTCACTTGTTGATGCACTCGATAACCTTCAGCGGGTAATACAACTAATACATGTTGATTTTTTCGGTCAATCATGTGTTTTTTCATCCACTCTTTCTCCGTAATAAAGATTAAGGTTTCTTCTTCACCGGGTTTAACCATTTTTTCTAAAACAGTAAATGAAGTACAAGTCCAGTATTTCTCTAAATGGGATATCATCAAGCTATCCATGTAGTCATCACCGCATTTTCGGTAGGTTAAACCATGTTTCATAAAGTTTTTAAAGGCTACTTCATCCGTTCCGAAATTATAAACTTGACTCGTTCCAACGATACTAAAAGAAACTGATAATAATAGAAAGAGGTATTTCATTGATTACTTTTTAATAATTAAAGTCAAAATTTATGCCTAAAATAAATCCGTAACGTTGTCCGCAAATAATTTAATAGCAATTGCTAAAAGAATAATTCCAAACACTTTTTGCAGGATGGCGATGCCTCCTTTACCTAAAAACTTTTCTATTCGTTTAGTTAGTTTTAGTACGAAGAAAACTAAAAGTATATTGAGGATGATGGCAATGGCAATATTATAAACTTCGTATTCTGCTTGAAGTGATACAATAGTAGTCATCGTTCCTGCACCTGCAATTATTGGAAATGCAATAGGGACTATTGAAACTATTTTTTTTGAACTTTCATCTTCATCTCTAAAAAGTTGAACACCAAAAATCATTTCTACTCCCAAAGCAAAAATGATAAATGATCCGACAACAGCAAACGCTTTTGTGTCAACACCAAAAAAACCGAGTAAACTTTCTCCTATGAACAAGAAGCCTAGCATAATTCCAAGCGCAACAAGCGAAGCTTTTAGCGGGTGAATATCACCTGATTTCTTCTTTATTTTTATAATGACTGGAATTGATCCTAAAATGTCAATCACAGCGAAAAGAACCATAAATGCTTTTCCTATTTCTAGTAAATCGTCGTAATTCATAACAAGGCGGTTTTAAAAAAGTCGGCAAAGATAATCTTTTTAATTCTTTGACCTTTATTTGTTTATTATTCTTTCTATGCAAGGAGCAAAAAAAGTATGCTCTAACTTCAATACAGCTTGTTGAACATTCTCAACGGTCATATCGGGGCTTATTGCACAACTATGTTGCTCAATTATATTACCTTCATCGTAATTTTCGTTAACGTAATGTATGGTTATACCAGACTCCCGTTCACCATTTGCAACAACGGCCTTGTGTACATTCATTCCGTACATACCTTTTCCTCCATATTTTGGAAGGAGTGCTGGATGTATGTTAACGATTCGATTGGGATAGTTATTCACTAATGACAGACTTATTTTTTTAAGGTAACCAGCTAAAACAACGAAGTTGATCTCATGTGCTTTTAAAACAGCTTCAATTTCTCCATTTTCAATTCCTTTAGCAGTGTGTGTGTACGAAGGAATCTTGTGTTTCGCAGCGCGTTCATGAATGTAAGCTTCAAATTTATTGGAAACGATTAATGCAACACTTATTGTTGAATGATTTTGAAAATAATTCATGATGGCTTCAGCGTTACTACCACCACCAGAAGCAAATATAGCTATTCGATGTTTCATAATTTATTTAAAATACGACCCAAAGGTAAGAGTATTATAAAGTTCTGCTTAGTTTTCGTTATTTTTAGTCCCTCAATATAAGGCTAATTATGGAAGAAGAAAATCAAAAGATGATTCCTTATCAACAAGTGCTCTTTGAAGAAGAGGAGATGATTGAACGTTCGAAAATGCATTATGAATTCATGAATAAACGAAGATCTGTTAGAGCGTTTTCCGACAGAGATGTGCCTGAAGAAGTCATTCAATATATCATCAGAACGGCGGGGACTGCTCCTTCAGGTGCGCACAAACAACCATGGACATTTTGTGTTATACGTAATTCCGATCTAAAGCATCGAATAAGAAAGTTAGCGGAGGAAGAAGAGCGAAAGAATTACAGTGGAAGAATGAGTGAACGTTGGCTAAAAGATCTTGAGCCTTTGGGTACAAATGCAGTTAAAGAATTCATTGACATTGCGCCTTGGATAATTGTCGTGATGAAAAAATCTTTTGATTTTAATGATGATCAAAAGAAAATAAATAACTATTATGTAAACGAATCGGTCGGTATAGCTAGTGGATTTTTGATTGGGGCCATCCATCAAGCCGGCTTGGTAACTTTAACGCATACACCAAGTCCAATGAATTTTATAGCTGAGGCACTTGACCGACCAAAAAACGAGAAACCTTACCTACTTTTGCCAGTAGGTTATGCTAAGGAAACCTGTACTGTGCCTGACTTAGAGAGAAAAAACTTGGAAGAAATATCAATTTATTACATGTAAATTTTGATTTTCTGCCTTTTTAGTATTTTCTTTGCAGACTGAATAAACCATTTAAAACAGATAATATGTCTGATGTAAAATCAAAAGTAATGTCTATTATCGTAGACAAATTAGGAGTAGCAGAAGATGAAGTAAATGCAGAAGCAAGCTTCACAAACGATCTAGGTGCAGATTCTTTGGATACTGTAGAATTGATCATGGAATTTGAAAAAGAGTTCAATATTGCAATTCCTGACGATCAAGCTGAAAAGATCCAAACTGTTGGAGATGCGATTTCTTATATCGAAGGAAACGCAAAATAATTTCTAAAAATCATTAGAGTTTAATTTAAAGCAAAGGAATGGAGTTGAAAAGAGTAGTAATAACTGGACTAGGAGCGTTAACACCAATAGGAAACACTACAGATGAATATTGGCAAGGTTTAGTTTCTGGGGTGAGTGGTGCTGCAAAAATCACAAAGTTTGATGCTGAAAAATTTAAAACTCAGTTTGCTTGCGAGCTGAAGAACTTCAATGTTGAAGATCATATAGATCGTAGGGAAGCGAGAAGATTAGACCCATTTTCTCAGTACGCCATAGTTTCTACCGCTGAAGCTATGGTGGACTCGGGTTTAAATGTGGAAAATCTTAACCTCGATAGAGCTGGTGTTATCTGGGGCTCTGGAATAGGTGGATTGACAACCTTCCAAGAAGAAGCAAGTTCTTTTGCTTCTGGTGATGGTACACCTCGATTCAACCCATTTTTTATTCCAAAAATGATTGTTGATATTGCTGCCGGCCATATTTCAATGAAATACGGTTTTAGAGGACCAAACTATGTTACTGTGTCAGCATGTGCTTCATCCAACAATGCGATGATTGATGCCTTCAATTTGATAAGGTTGAACAAAGCAGATGTCATTATTTCGGGAGGTTCTGAAGCATGTGTTAATGAACCTGGGGTTGGCGGATTTAATGCGTTGAAAGCATTGTCTACTCGGAATGATGATCCTAAAACGGCTTCACGACCTTTCGATGTAGATCGAGAAGGTTTTGTTCTTGGCGAAGGTTCAGGAGCACTTATTCTTGAAGAACTGGAACATGCAAAAGCGCGTGGTGCTAAAATTTACGCAGAAATTGTGGGAAGCGGCCTATCTGCTGATGCACACCATATCACTGCACCGCATCCGGAAGGTTTAGGCGCAATTAGTGTGATGAAACAAGCGCTTGCAGAAGCAAATCTTTCACCAGAAGATATTGATTATATTAACGTTCACGGTACTTCAACTCCGCTTGGGGATATCGCTGAAACGAAGGCGATAAAAAATGTATTTGGTGAACATGCCTATGACTTGAATATCTCCTCAACTAAATCAATGACAGGTCATTTACTTGGTGCTGCTGGAGCTATTGAGGCAATTGCATGTATTAAGGCAATTCAAAATAATATAGTACCTCCAACAATTAATCATTTCACGGATGATCCGGAAATCGATAACAAACTCAATTTTACGTTCAATAAAGCACAGGAACGAGAAGTAAAGTACGCGTTAAGTAATACGTTTGGATTCGGAGGTCACAATACATCTGTGATTTTCAAATCTTATGAGGACTAAACTTTCACGTGTCCCGAAGCTTTTTGCTAAAAAAAGAGACCCTTCCGAGCAGCGGTTGGTGGACTTCCTTGAAAAAAAGTTTAATTATCGTCCTATAGATTTAGATTTATTTATTGATGCACTAACGCATAAATCCTTTAGTAATACGCGGGAAGAATGTGAGAGCAACGAGCGTTTAGAATATCTGGGTGATACCGTTATTGATCTCATCGTTGCGCATTATCTGTATGACCGATTCCCAAATGAAGATGAAGGTTACCTAACAAAAGTTAAAGCGAAGATTGTAAATCGGAAGATGTTAGCTTATATTGGTGGTGAATTAGAGCTAGAATCATATATGCGTTACCGAAAAGGACGCTCTATAAAAGTTGCGACACTTGAAGGAAATGCCATGGAGGCCTTAATTGGTGCGATGTATTTAGATTCTGATTATGATACAACTAGGGCTGTCTTTGAAAAATATGTCATCAAAAAATTCATCAATTTTAAGGAAGTGCTTTCTCAAGAGATGGATTTTAAAAGTCTGTTGCTAATTTGGGGTCAAAAGAATAAGTTCAATATTTCTTTTGAAATCATTGATGAAGCAACAAAAGAGAATGATTTTATTTACACAGCACGTGTCATCATCAATAATAAGGAATGGGGAATGGGTAAAGGTACAGCGAAAAAGGAGGCTGAACAGAATGCATCCAATGAAACAATGACACTCTTAGGACTCCATTGATAAAGTCTACAATCAGAGTAAGGACAGGATTATATAGTATCTAAAAAACTTGCCAATTAGCATCATAAGAGCAAAAGGTAAGAGCTTTACTTTGTAAAAGCCCATAACAGCCACCATTGGATCGCCAATAATTGGGATCCAGGATAAAAGCCCCAACCACATCCCCCACTTAGCTAAGCGCCTTTCCCATCTTATTATTCGATTTTCGTTAAGTTGGAAACGTTTTTTTAAAAGTGTAACATTTGATTTGTATCCGATGAAATAGTTTGTTAAGCCGCCGATAAAATTACCTAGACTCGCCGTGAATAAAACTGTCCAAAAAGAATAGTTGAGATTGTTAAACGCAATGACAAGCGCTTCTGACGGGAATGGGAGAAGCGTGGCAGATAAGAAGGTTCCGCTAAATAGTCCAATTAACCCCCAGTTAATAAAATTCATGACACAAAAAATCCGCGCCAAAAAATGACGCGGATGTTTTATAGTTTTTGATTGATTAGATGTTAAAAGCAGCTTTTACTTTGTCAACGTAATCTAATTTTTCCCATGTGAAAGTTTCAACTTCAACAGTTTCTTGACGTCCAGCATTGCTAAACGTTACTTGTTTCTTTTCAGAAGTTCTGCCCATGTGACCGTAGGCTGCAGTGTCTGAATAGATAGGATTTCTTAATTTTAAACGTGTTTCTATTGCATACGGACGCATATCGAATATCTCCCGTACAATTTTTGCAATTTCACCATCCGTTTTATCAACTTTTGCTGTTCCATAGGTATCAACGAAAATTCCAGTAGGTTCGACTACACCAATGGCGTATGATACTTGTACAAGAATTTCATCTGCTACACCCGCAGCAACAAGGTTTTTAGCAATATGTCTAGTAGCATATGCACCAGAACGATCAACTTTAGATGGATCTTTTCCTGAAAATGCTCCTCCTCCATGTGCTCCTTTTCCACCATAGGTGTCTACAATGATTTTTCGTCCAGTTAGACCAGCATCACCATGCGGACCACCAATTACGAATTTACCAGTAGGATTGATGTGATAAGTAATATCTTCGGTAAATAATGCTTGAAGATTTGGCGCCAATTGCTCTTTTACTCGAGGAATTAAAATAGAAACGATATCTTCTTTAATCTTCTTAAGCATAACCTCATCATTCGAATCAAAATCATCGTGTTGAGTAGAAACAACTATTGAATCAATACGTTGAGGGACATTATCGTCAGAATATTCTATCGTTACTTGTGCTTTTGCATCTGGACGTAAATATGTAATAGAATCGTTTTCTCGTCTTAATTCAGCAAGAACTTGCAAAATTTTATGCGATAAGTCTAATGCCAAAGGCATGAAGTTAGCAGTTTCTTTAGTCGCGTAACCAAACATCATTCCTTGGTCACCAGCTCCTTGCTGCATCGGGTCTTCACGATCAACACCACGATTGATATCATCGGATTGTTCATGAATAGCAGAGATAACAGCACACGATTTGGCGTCAAATTGATATTCAGATTTTGTATAACCAATTTTCGCGATAGTATCACGAGCAATTTGTTGTACGTCTAGGTAAGCATTTGATTTTACCTCACCTGCTAATGTCACCAAGCCGGTTGTAACTAGCGTTTCACACGCTACTTTTGATTGAGGATCAAATGCCATAAAATGGTCGATAAGTGCATCAGATATTTGATCTGCCACTTTATCTGGATGACCTTCTGAAACGGATTCAGATGTAAATAGATATGACATAGTATTAAATACGATTTAAATGAAGGGCAAAAATAGTTAATTTGACTATACCGTCAGCATTAATTTGAATAAAAGCGTAATTCGGAACAAAAAGACTTATTTTACTTCGCCTCAGAAAACTGCATATTGTCAATTAATCTTACATTTCCACAATAGACAACTATACAAACTGTGGTATTTGCGTCTACTTTGTTCACTTCTTGAAGGGTGTTATTGTCAACGAATGAGATATATTCTACTGTGAGACTAGAGTTTAGAAATTCTGATTCTATCTTAGATCGAATAGCCATAGCATCAACCGTTTCTTTATAGCGATTCATTCCACTCAAGAGTGCTTTGTGAATTAATGCGGCTTCTTCTTTTTCAGTGTCTGATAGCAAAGCGTTTCTCGAGCTCAATGCTAATCCGCTTTCTGCTCTTGCAATGGGAACACCAACAATAGTTACAGGTAATCTTTTAACTTGAACCATCTTTTTGATGACAGCCAATTGCTGAAAGTCTTTCAGTCCGAAAAATGCAATTTCGGGTTTAACCATTTCAAAAAATCGTTCCACGACCATGCAAACGCCTTTAAAATGACCGGGTCTAAACGCTCCCTCCATGTGCTTATCAATTCCGCCTAAATCAATTTCATAATTTAAAACACCGTTTGGGTAAACGGAATCAAAATCCGGTAGAAGTAAAATATTACAGCCATTTCTTAATAGAAGCTCTTTGTCGGCGTCTATCGTGCGAGGATAAGTTTCAAGATCTTTGGGATTGTTAAATTGGGTGGGGTTAACGAAAATACTACACACAACAATATCAGTTTGTTGCCTTGCGTTTGCTATAAGGGTCATATGACCGGGATGCAGGGCACCCATGGTTGGAACAAATCCAACTTTTGCCGATGGATTTTCATTTTTTAATGCCGCAATTGCAGCACTTAATTCACTTTGATTCTTTGCAATTATCACATCAAAATTCTTGAACAAGCCTACAAATCTATGCTTTACAATTGAATTTCTGCCTTTTTTTTAGTAATTTTGTACTCAAATTATAGCTTATTAACTTTATGGAGAAGAAAAGAGTACTATACATTTCGCAAGAAATTTCACCTTTTTTACCACAATCAGATATTGCATCGGCAGCAAGAAAATTGCCACAGGGAATTCAAGAGGGAGGAAAAGAGATTAGAGCATTTATGCCGCGTTACGGCTGTATTAATGAAAGAAGGCATCAATTACACGAAGTAATTCGTTTGTCTGGGATGAACCTTATAATTAACGATGTTGATCATCCATTAATAATAAAAGTGGCTTCTGTACCACAAGCTAAAATTCAAGTTTATTTTATTGATAACGAAGACTTTTTTACACGAAAAGCAACTGTTACAGATTCAAACGGGGAGTACTTTGAAGATAATGACGAACGTGCAATGTTCTTTGGAAGAGGAGTATTGGAAACTGTAAAAAAATTAGGATGGAAACCAGATATCATTCACTGTCATGGTTGGATGACTGCTTTAACTCCACTCTATATAAAGAAATTGTATCAAAACGACCCACATTTTGCTGATGCAAAAGTGGTTTATTCGGTATACGACAATGGATTTAACAAAAATTGGGATTCAAACTTTTACGAAAAGCTTAAATTTGACGGCTTTGATGAAGCAGATATCAGCGAATTAAAAGAAGTTGATTTTGTAACATTGACGAAAAAAGCAATGCAGGTTTCTGATGGTGTAATTCAGGGAAGTGAATCAATTGATCCGGATGTTGTAAAAGCAATAAAAGAATCTGACACTCCATTCTTGGAATACTATTCGGAAGAATCTTGCGTTAAACCGGTAAATGAATTTTACGACCAAATAGTAGAAGAGATCGTAGTTTAATGCGCGAAACGAAGTAGGATCAAATTTGATAACTGCGTTTCATCTGTTGACAAACAAACGTATTAGACAATTTAAAGGAATTGTACACAGATGACAAACAGAAAAGAAATAATTTTAAGGCGGAAAGTTTTAACACTTTCCGCCACTTTTTTTGGCTTAGTAATTTTATTCACTGCGTGTAAAAAGGATGAGTCCGCGGTAGGTAGTAATTTGGATAATCAAAATTTGAATTTTCAAATAACGGATACATTTACTGTTTATACAGAGTCCGAATTTGTTGATAGTATGGAAAGTGATGAGACCTCTGTGGGTCTATTAGGAGCTTATCATGACCCAATATTTGGAGCAGTAAATTGTGGAATTGTAACACAAATTGTTCCTGATAATATCACCAATGATTTTCCAGATGCCGGTGAAGTGATTATGGACTCGGTTATACTTTCTTTACGATATACTTCGATAAATTATTACGCAAATTTTCAAGATATCTCAATTGAGGTTTATGAAATAGATGATATCCTTGAAAGAACGAGTCAGGTTTACTATACTTTTGAGGAGCCGACAACAATAGGCTCAAATTTAACTTTTGATGATCCCGCTGTATTTTCGCCAGATTTTGTCGCTAATCAAATTGTTGGAGAAGATACAATCGTGCCGCACCTGCGAATTCCGCTTAAAACGGAGTTAGGTATGGATTTTATAGCTGATGCCAATGCAGGTTTATTGAACGAAAATTTTGCAACAAATACGTTTAAAGGATTGTACATAAAAGTCAATGTTCCAGACGCACCAAAGTTTGGATTATCAAGTGGTGATGGAACAGTGTTATACTTCTCGCTCGAGGATGCCGTATCAAAGGTTACCCTTTACTATCATACTGTTTCGGATGAATACGATAGCTTCGATTTTGACATTAATAGTTCTACAGCACGCTATAATAAAATAGAATATGACCGCACAGGAACGCAAGTGGAATTAGCAGAGGACAATCCTTCAATGGGTGAAGAAACTTTTTATGTGCAAGGGGGAGCAATTAGAGGAGTGATAAAATTTCCGCACATTGAGGAGTTTTATAAAGATAGTTTAGGAAATCCTAATCCAAGAATAATAAATCGAGCAGTATTGGTGCTACCAATTCAAGATTATGCTTCGGATGTATTTGACCCTTCAGCACGATTATTCATTGCACGAATTGTAGATAGTAAATTATCTACCTTTACTGAAGATTATGGTTTTGGATCGACAACAACGGACAATTCCGTTACTTACGATGAAGACGCGAAAGAATACCGTTTTATCATGACACAAGAAATTCAAGGATTGTTAAATGGCGATTTTGAGAATGTGGGTTATCGAGTGTACTCACCCGCTTTTTTCGCTTCAACGGTAGAGCGCATTATTTTTAATGGCCAAAGAACGACTCTGAAAAATAAACCGCGATTAGAAATTACTTATACAGAATATTAGACCAATATGTGTGGAATTGTTGGATACATAGGGGATAAAAAGGCATACCCTATTTTAATTAAAGGCCTAAGTCGATTAGAATATAGAGGATATGATAGTGCGGGCATCGCATTATTGGAAAATGGAACGAATTTAAATGTTTACAAACGTCAAGGTAAAGTCATCGACTTAACTGAATTTGTAGATGGACATTCAACTGAAGGGACAGTTGGCATTGGTCATACGCGTTGGGCAACTCACGGTTTGCCAAATGATGTGAATGCTCACCCCCATTGCTCTGGAGATGGTTCTATAGCGCTAGTGCATAATGGAATTATTGAGAATTATGATATTCTCAAGAAGGAACTCATAAAAAGAGGGCACGAATTTAAGAGTGAGACGGATACTGAAGTCCTTGTTCACCTTATTGAGGATATCAAAGAGAAAAGCGGAGTTTCGTTAGTCGAAGCTGTTCGAATCGCGTTAAACGAGGTGCATGGGGCTTATGCTATTGTAGTCGTTTCTACTGAAGATCCTGATAAAATAATTGCCGCTAAAAAAAGTAGTCCATTGGTAATTGGAATGGGCGAGGATGAATATTATTTAGCGTCAGATGCGACTCCAATTGTTGAGTACACAAAAAATGTAGTTTATTTGGAGGATGAGCAAATTGCAATTATTGATCGAAAAAATGGATTAAGAATAATTAGCATAAGTAATAAAGAAATTTCTCCTTATGTACAGGAGTTAGAGATGCAGCTGGAGGAATTAGAAAAGGGGGGGTATGAGCATTTTATGCTAAAAGAAATTTATGAGCAGCCACGTGCAATTCACGATAGTTTTAGAGGGCGTTTAGATGCCAAATCTGGACGTGTTTCTTTAGGCGGGATTAAAGATTATGAAGAGCAGATAGCCAAAGCGGATCGAATTATTATAATTGCTTGTGGTACATCATGGCACGCTGCATTGGTTGCAGAATATTATTTTGAAGATTTAGCGCGTATTCCGGTCGAAGTTGAGTATGCTAGTGAGTTTAGATATAGAAATCCGATTATCAATAAAAATGATGTGGTGATTGCAATCTCACAATCTGGTGAGACAGCAGATACACTTGCGGCTTTAAAAATGGCGAAGGAACAAGGAGCGACTTTGTTAGGTATTGTTAATGTGGTAGGATCGACAATTTCTAGAGTAACTGACGCTGGTTCCTACACACACGCTGGCCCTGAGATTGGTGTTGCTTCAACTAAAGCATTTACCACTCAATTAGTGGTCTTAGCTTTAATGGCATTGGCAATAGGAAAACGAAAAGGAACTATTGCCGACAAAAAATTCCAGTTGTTATTAGATGAATTGGAGTCTTTACCGGAAAAAATTGAGGAACTATTAAAAAGTGATGATTATATACGCGGTGTTGCTGAAATATATAAAGATGCGCAGAATGCACTTTATTTAGGTCGAGGAACGTCTTATCCAATTGCTTTAGAAGGTGCCTTAAAGTTGAAGGAAATCAGTTATATTCATGCAGAAGGATACCCTGCAGCTGAGATGAAACATGGGCCAATAGCCTTGATCGATGAAAATATGCCAGTTTTTGTAGTTGCTGCACATGGTGAGCACTATGAGAAGGTGGTGAGTAATATCCAAGAAGTAAAAGCGCGTAAAGGTAAAATTATAGGAATTGTAAGCAAAGGAGATACTGCGGTTAAGGACATTGCGGACCACATTATTGAAATCCCTAAATCGGATGAATTTATTGTTCCAATTTTAGCGACAATTCCCCTTCAATTGATATCTTACCATATTGCCGTAATGAGAGGTTGTAATGTTGATCAACCTCGTAATCTGGCTAAGTCTGTTACTGTAGAATAAACATTAAAAACGGCTACACGTTAATTTTGACGTTTTAACCAATTGATTTTACCATATTTGGCGTGAAAGTTAATTCGTTCACGCCTTTTTGGCATAAGATAGGTTTGGGCAGTGTATTTGATATTCCTATTTTAATGAATCGAAAAGTAACACGTATATCATTTGCAATTTCGTTTACTATCGTGCTGTTAATGTGGCTCGTTTTTATAATGGATTATACGTTTGACCTCAATTGGTACAAGTATGGTGTCAGGCCAGGTGAATGGTCTGGATTAATAGGAATTTTCACTTCTCCATTTTTACACAGCACACGTGATTTCGGACACATTTTGAATAATTCGCTTCCGGCGTTTATTCTAACATGGTTATTATTCTATCATTATCGTCAAATCGCTACTAAAACCTACTTATTAATCTTTTTCTTATCAGGTATAGGTACCTGGGTTTTGGGCAATCCAAATTATCACATTGGTATGAGTGGTGTAATTTATGGTTTGACTTCTTTTCTCGTAATCAGTGGTTTTTTTCGAAAAAACATGCGTGTTGCCGCAATCTCTTTATTTGTGATTTTCATTTATGGGAGTATGATTTGGGGTATTTTCCCTATTAAAGTAGGTGTTTCTTGGGAGGGTCATTTGTCTGGATTATTCGCCGGAATTATTGCGGCTGTTATTTTTAAACAAAAAGGACCGCAACCTAAAAAAATGCGCTACGAAATTGAAGAGGAATTAGGAATTGAACCAGAGCTAGAATATTGGAAAGAGGATTTTGTACCTCCCCATAAAGAAGAGTCGTTAGGAGAACATCATCAACCAAAAATAGTTTACCAATTTATCCCAAAATCAGTAACAGGGAAAAAGGCAGATAAAAATACTAAAACTGATTAAAATCTTGCTTTTCAACATTGTTGTCAATGGTTTCCTGATGATCATCTTTTCCATCATTGTTTTTATCGACTTTAATTTTTGGCAATTGCCCTAATAAAACTTCCCGAACATTTTCACCGCGATAAGTGATTAACGCAACGGTCATAATGATACTTGAAATTAGGATAACAAATAATAAAATACCAGCATCAAAAGCCTCAATTGCAAATTCTGGATGTCCACCAATTACAAAAAATAATAAAATGGTTATTAAGCCTCTAGGCGCAATATATAATTGAGGCGTAATATCTCGTCTAACTACAATTTTCAAAATAATAAATCGAACAATATAAAGTGTTAATATTACTCCCAAGCTAATCAGCGCAACATTAGGGTCAAAAATGGAATTTAGTGTGATAAACATTCCGAAAATCACAAAAAAGAAGGTTCGAATAACAAAAGCTGATTCTAATGTTAACAAATGAAAATCATGTAAAATTGGCTTCACTTTTTCTTCGTTGACCCAATTTCCCATCACCTTTCCTCTAAAGAAAATGCCTGTGTTGTTTAAAACTAAACCAAAAGCGAGAATGATTAATAAAGAAGATAAGTGAAATTTTTTACCTAAAGCATACATCAGCATAAGAACAGAAATCACCAAAAATAGTTTGACTTGTGAAGTGAGACGTTGAAAAATAAAAACTAAAGCGTAAGCCAATAAAATTGAAACGATGAGAGTAACACCAATGTTCATCCCAATATTTAAAGAGACGGCTTGAAAACTAGCTTCTTTGTCGGCTCCTAACATAAAGTAGAAAAACATAATACCTAAAATATCTGAAAAAGTACTTTCATAAACCATAAACTCCTTCTTCACTCCGGTTAATCCGCCAACGCTTGGAATGATTATCGCTGAACTCATGATAGATAATGGAATGGCGTAAATCATACATTTGTAAAAGTAATTCCAACCATTTGGATCGATCATTTCGGGAGCAGGAATAAAATAATAAATAATGGAGGCTATCGCCAATGAGGAAATGACTAAAGCAGTTAAAGCCACAATAAAAGAATTAATAATTAAACTCTTTTTTTCACGCGTAAGCTTCAGATCGAGTGCTGCTTCTAACACAATCATCACTAATCCTACATTTCCAATGATTTCTAGTGTACTTAATGAGGCTACATCCTCAGTATTGTATTTTCCAGGTAAAAATTCTTTAATCAAAATTCCCAAACCTATGAGCATTAAAACACTAGGAATATTTGTTTTTTTAGCAAAAATATTGAAGAAAAAAGAAATAATAATGACCAGTGATATGCCTATAATTAGGGTGTACGTTTCCATGTTAATGATTTAATTTTGGGAAGTTAATGAAAAATGATGTTCCAACGTTTATTTCTGATTCAAACCAAATTTTTCCCTGCATACTTTCAACAATTTGTTTTGACATTGCTAACCCTAAACCAGTACCTTTAGATTTAGTCGTGAAATAGGGAACAAAAATACGTTCTTTTTCGGTTTGTTTAATTCCTACTCCATTATCCTTAACTTCAATTTTGTAATAGTTTTCGGATTCGGTTAGTGTGACCGAAATAAGGCCTTGTTCACCTACAGGAATAGCTTGAATGGCGTTTTTTGTGAGGTTATTAAAAACACGCAATAATAAATCTTTATCTGCCCAAACTAAGGTTGGCGTTTTTGGCTCAATATGAAGGTTAATTTGATGCTGATCATATTCAGCAAATACGGAGATTGTGCTCTGTAGAATTTCGGTCAAATCCACTTCTGTTTCACTTGGCTTTGGCATTTTTGCGAAGTTCGAAAATTCGTTAGCAATCGTGGTTAATGCATCAATTTGTTCGATTAAAGATTTTGTGACCCGCTGTAATTTCTCTTCTGATTCTTCATTCGCTAATTGAACCGAACGCGATAAATGTTGAATGGATAGTTTCATCGGCGTTAATGGATTTTTTATTTCATGCGCCACTTGTTTAGCCATCTCACGCCAAGCGCTTTCACGTTCACTTTTCGCTAACATCTCTGCATTTTTCTGTAGTTCGTCCACTTTTTTATTATATTCTTTCACTAAATCACCAATTTCATCGGTTCTATGATAAGCAATAGACTGAGATCCAGACCCAATTTGTACGTTTTTAATGCTTTCTTGAATATATTTTAAAGGTCGAATTAATCGATTGGAAACTGTAATAGAAAGTATCGTTGAAAAGGCCAACATGAATACCATTATATTAATAATAGCCAAAAGAAACCCCGAGATTTGATTTTCCATTTCTTGTTGTCGAGAAATGTATTGAACATTTAAAAATGCCAAAAAGTTCCCTTGGTCATTATATATCGGACGATATCCAGATAAATATTCCAGTTTACCGATTCTTTCTTTGTGGATATACTCACTTTGATTATTTAAATAAATTCCGCGATATGCTGACGTATTCATTTTCTTTGATACTAAGCCCTGAGAATATATTTTTGGTTGACTTGAAGCGAGAAGATCACCCTTATGATCAAAGATGTTGATGTCCGTTACAAACACACGGGAGAATTTTGTTAGCAAGAATTCTAAATATTCTGCTTCGGTTTCGTCTACCTCCTCTTCTTGTTTTAATCGATCTTCAATTTCAATTTTTACGGCGCCAATTTTCTCTTTTAATAAATCTTTATTGGTTTCTAGGTTGATATCTGCAACATAGGCCCCAGCACCAACAGCAAATGCGACAAGTGTTATAAAGATGAGACTAATTAATACAGCCTGAATTTTTACATTAAGTTTGATATTGTTAAAATTGACCTTTCGTTGGAGTTGTACGTAAATTAAAGGGATTAAAAGCAATACGCCAAATATTATAAGGAGGTAGGAGAAAGAAGTAAACAAGGCTATTCCCGTAGAAGATTCTTTCGATACAACCGTGTAATCACCTTCCTCACTCAAGTAAACAAAATGATTGTAATTTCCTTTTTCAGTAAACGTTCCAACCTTGTTCACCCAATAAAATGCGGAAGTTGGATAATTATAATCACCACGCCGCGTGACAAGGTTATTGTTCACATATTTTGCAATGGAGTAGTTTTTTAAGTGATTGATGTTTGCGGTTCTATCGTCTAGTAGTAGGGATGGTAAACCTATTTCATCTGGAAATTTTGTGGAACGAAATTCTGTGAATAAATGACCATACAATGAATCTTTATGTATGATATCTATTTTTGATAGGTAATTGAGTTTATCAGTGTAGTTGTTTATAAAATACAAATCGGGCGAAGCTGCCGTTGAAATTCCTGAAGTCTTGATGATTTCTTCAAAGCGCTCAAAAGATTTTAAGTCATAATTACGAGGGTCATATAGCAACTTTTCATTCGAATCGAATAGGAAAAACTTAAATTGAAATTTATCCTTTAACCGATCGAAATACCGCTCTTCTATAGTTTCACTGAATATAGAGTGGTCAAAATTACCAATAAAATAGGGAGCTAAAAATTCATCAGCTTCCATTTTTTTTGCTAATTCTGCAAAATCAATTTCAGTCAAAGGATCCCGGTCTTTAGCAATTTTGTCGGCTTGAAATTTTCGAATTTCCCTTTCTTTATCGGCGCTGTAACCTTGCAAAATATAAGAGGCATAAAATGCAATAAAAGCAAGCATGCTGATTACATGCGCAAATTTATAATCACTCTCGGTAAAATGAAACCATAATAACGAACCACTCAAAAATATTGGCCAAAGAGAGGTGAGCAAACTTTGATCGAAATAATATTGATCGGTTACAATATAAACGCCCGAGGATATTACCCACATAAAGGCCAATTTATTCCATTCAAATTTGCTGGCTTTTAATTGAATAATAATGTATTGAACCAGTTTAAAATAGGCATAGAAACTCGCACCTATTAATGCAATACTCACAAAAGTGTATTGGTTCAGATCAAAAAGGCGCTCTAAATCAAAGGGAATTTTAGAGTTGTAGACTAGGGAGTGGATAATTTCATTGATTTGGAAAGCGATGTAAAAACTGGAGAGAAAAAGAGGAACGACAAATACAACGAGTTTCAATTTAAGGTTTCCAGTAGCAAACCAATTTCTTGTGCGCTTTAGTAAAAAATGAACGATAAAATAAAAGATGGAAATATTGATAATCAAGTCTCCCAAAGAAGGTGCAAGGTTGGAGGAGGCGAATAGCTCAGGGTTAAATAATTCGAAATCAGAAAATAAGCCTGTGAATTCGGAGGTTAACCACAAATAGCGCAATAAGACTATCCCAAGAGGAAATAGAATTAATAAAATTGGTTTTGTAATTAATAGACGTTGAAAAGCGTTGATTAATAGTTGAAGAAGAATAAGAAATCCAACCAAATACAAGCTAAAGACGATTAATTCTAATGTGAGATTTTTTTCTGTTTCATCACTTGGAATAATTGAAAAAATATGTTCTCCGTTTATGTTGTGAACCGGAAATCCTTTTTCGGAAAATGAAATATCGCCACTGAGGTTTGGTGCTAGTTCTGGAGAGAACTCATTTACCAAATCTTCATTTTCATAGTAATATTCATTTTTAACCAAAAAAGCAGCAACGAATAGTCGTTCTTCGTCTCTGTAAGTGGCTAATTTATACCAACCATTTTGGAGGAGAACGATCTCGTTATGCTCCCAATAAGAGTCACTGGGGTGTGGAACAGCTATTCGATTGCTGGACCATAAATCGAGGGTATCCCCATTGAACGAGTAAAATGAAAATCCCGTCTCTTTTTCGAGTTTTTGCGCAAGTGCAAATCGAGCGTCTACAGTTTTTTGTGAAGGAAATCGAGATGAAAATTGATTCAACTCTTTATATAATTCGGTAGATTTCTCCTGATAAGCAGCTTCGAAATCTGAAATCCCACCTTCTCCTATGTTGACGTTAAGATGATAATGAAACAAATAGGAGCCTAAAATCCAGAATAGAAATCCTATTCCAGCTGTCCAAATAAAGCGCCTTTTTGTTTTCAAATTCATTATCTTTTCTCAACAAGAATTATACCCTTTCTATAGGTCTAATTTTTCATGTATTTTAGCCATTAAGATATGAATATTATCGTCAAATTTTTGGTTGTTAGTAATAATCAAGTCTGATTTATCTTTAAAAGGCTCAACATGATTCGCATAAGATGGTATTACATGATTCTCCCATTGATAAATTATATCCTCTTTTTTATAGTTTCGCTCTTCCATATCCCTTTTTAATCTTCTTTCTAACTGTAACTTTTTATCAACAGTTAAATAAACAGAATAATCCAGCAATTCTCGCATAAAAGGATAATACATCACATACAAACCTTCAACGATTAATAATTCATTCGGATAAATCTCTTGAAACTCTTGTTCATTAGCAGGATTGTTGAAACCATAAACTTTTTGGCGTAAGGTTTTACCTGATTTTATATGGTGAATATCACGTTCTAGTTGTTTGGCATCTAAAGCAGTTGGCAGATCAAAATTAACAATGCCATTTTCATCTTTTGCTTGTTGTTCAATTGGGAAATAATAATTGTCGAGGGATAAAGTAGATACTCGCCCGTCAAATTCTTCATACAATTGATTGATTAACGTCGTTTTACCAACACCACTTCCTCCAGTGATACCAACAATATATCGAACCATAGTTTTATTGTAAATTTAGTAGCACAAAAATGCAATAAATATTTTGGAAGTTAAAATGAATACTGTTTTCAATCGGCTTGTTTTATCTGATTGTATTTTTGATTGAATTCACAGAATTTACCTTAAATTGCACTTTTGTTTTTAAAACGATTTTTTTAAGCATCAATCCTACAGATAAAATAGCATTAATACTGCCCTGTTATAATCCTACAGGTGATTGGACAAGAACCATTATTGACTCTTATCGTAATTTACAACGCTCTGTAGCGCACGAAATTGAAATTATTTTAGTTAATGACGGATCCACCAAAAATGTAACGAAAGATGACTTGATGATTCTCAATAAAGAAATACCTACGATTAAAATCATCACATATGAAAACAATAGAGGGAAGGGTTTCGCATTAAGGGAAGGGGTAAAGTCTACGGAAAATTCATATATAATCTATACCGACATTGATTTTCCATACACGCAAGATAGCTTTATTAAAGTTTATCAGAAATTACAGTTAGGTCATGATGTTGTGCCCGGACACCGTGGTGCAGGTTATTATCAGAATACACCTTTTTTAAGGAAAGTAATTTCCAAATTTTTGAGATGGACACTTAAGTCTTTTTTAAACCTGCCTACTGATGATACGCAATGTGGTATTAAAGGATTTAACCAACGAGGAGCAAAGATTTTCATGCAAACTGAAATCGATCGTTTTCTGTTTGATCTTGAATTCATAAAATTAGCAGCTAAACAAAAAGTGTCTATTGCAACGGCGAAAGTCGAATTGAAACCTGGTGTGGTATTTAGTAAAGTGAATCTGAAAATATTGGCACGAGAATCGGTTAACTTTTTTCGCGTTTTATTTCGCTCTTGATTCTTGTGATTTGAAGGAATTGGCGTCTATCCAGTAGTTGTCGTAAACTATAAACTCCCTTTTATCACGCCTAACTGTTTTGAAAATAGCTGGACCAGGACTTTCTTTTATCATTAATTCATCAATATGAAAGGGCTGCATATTTCCATTACCAGTAAGTAAAATATCCAAAGTCTGCATTTTGTCAGAAACTTCAAATTCTAATTCAACCATGCACCATTTATCCACAATAACCGTTGATTGCGAGACCAGGAAATTATTCAGCCATACGGTGGTGTCATTTTGTGTTTCTTGTACAACTGCCGAAACATCAGGCCTATCGACCAATAAGTCATACCAAAAACGAACCACATAATTACCGGGTTGAATTTGATGTGAGTTTAAGGTAAGTATACTGTTCCACCCATTCTTTTTACCGTAGTAAGAACTTTGTCCATAGAATGATGGGTACTCACTTGGCGGAGGACTGCAGGTGTCATAGTTGGCGGTGTAAAACCAGACGTCCGATGTGTCACTTCTCCATTCTTCTTTTAACTGTATTGTTGCATTTTTATTTTTTTCTACTATTTCATTAAAACGGCGTGGACTATTCCAATGGTTTTGGTCAAAATCTACGATGAGATATTGATCGTTTTCGTATAAATCGGTCATTTCCCAGATCATTTTCATTTCTTGAGGATCGAGTACACCATTGCGTTTAACAATACCGATTTTTGCATCTTTTGGAAGGTCATAGGTCAACATCTTTTCCATAAAACCAGGTGAAAAATAATTGTTAAAATCAATGGATTCTGTAAGAGACATCCGTGAAGACACAGAGTTTAAAAGCGGAATACCTGTGTGATAGCTTAAAAGAAATGCATCTTTATTGGCCTCTTCATCGCCCAATAACATAATATTTTCACTTGACATGTGTTGAAAAGGTAAAAAGATAATTGCATCAAATTTGGCCGCCTCGACGTAATCAATAACCTCCTTTAATTCGGGTGCTACATATTCAGTTTTGAAAGCATTTTTACCGCGGATAATATCGCGAGAGAGCATTGAGTGAACTGGGGCAAACTCTAAGGTTGTAAAAATTAACCCAAGGATGAATAGTAGGTTTATTCTTTTGTGTTTAAGACTGAGCCTATATAATCCAACTACAGCAGAAATCGTAATGACATAGTAAAAAATCCATGTAAAACGGCCAAGTACGCGAAACTGCTTCAACGGGCCAAACAAATCTGTCACCCATCTCATCCAATCAAACTTTAATGGAAAACAAAAAGCAAACATTAAGATTAAATAAGCCGCAATTAAATAAATTATAATTTCGTTCGCTATAACAGCTTTTAGGTTGAACTCTTTTCGATTTTTAAATTGATACACACCAATCACTATCAGAAAAATAATAGTAGAAAAACCAATATATGACCAAGATTCCCAGTTCCCAATATTAATTTTCATACGTATAGCCAAATGAGCTAAAGGGCCATCATGAGCAACTAATAAGGATTTCCAACTGGCATAATAGTCAAAAAAACCAGCTGGATTTGACAATCTATTTTCATGAGTGTCAGTCAGAAATACCAAACCTTGAAACAAAACAATTGGTAAAATTGCTTGTGCTAAAATTTTTAATAGAGAGGATTTAATCTCATTTCGATTGATGATGGCACGCACAATCCAGTATGCAAATCCAAAAGAGGTTAAAATCATACCAAGGTAGGGGTGTGTGAAAAAGAAGATGAGAATGTAACCCGCAATTATAAAATTCCAATAATTAAATTTTTTTATGGTTTGACATTTAACCAATAGCCACCACATAATAGGTACCGCAAACACATAGGCCATTGAGTAATGTCCAAGCATTCTGTACACTTGGGGGCTGAGAAATATAATGGTCACAGCAGCTCCTAAACTCCACCAATTTGAAACACCAAAATGACGCAATAGTTTAAAAAGAAAAATAGCACCTATTGGATAAGAAAGAAGCATCAGTATATTCATAATGCCAATCCCATAATTTTCTAACCCTAAAAGATGAATTGTCCAAGATAAAAAAGGGTGAGCATCGGTATATACGATATGTTCAAAATATGGATAATTCATCCCCGTAAATTCGGTAAAATTTTCACCGTATTTTGCATGATAGAGATAGGTGTAATAATTCTTTATGCCGTCGCCGCCATCATCAAATAAAAAGTCATTAGGCGCAAGAAGAACGGTCGAATAAAAAAAGAATAAAACCGCTGAGGCTGCAAGAAATGTTAGATAAATAAACTTATCGCGACTGATTTTGTGCATGTATGCATGAATTAAATCGCTAAATTAAGCTTTTACTAGATTTTCGCAAACTAAATTTTCACCGCCTTTTCCAAGGTATTAATGATTTTTTTATCGGCATCCATTTCAGCCAAAACACCAATTGGTATTGTAAACTTAGGTGCTATATGTCCAAAAGATGCACCCTGGTAAACTGGTGTTGGCGATGAACGAAAGTGTTGTTCAAAGACTTCGGCTAATTCATAAGATTTGGCGGGTTCTTCAGGGGTACAGTTTTTAAAAGAGCCTAAAATTAAACCATTTATTTTTTTAAACACACCGGCTTGCTTTAATTGCCAAAGCATTCTATCTATTCGATAAGGTTCCTCTCCAATTTCTTCTAAAAAAAGGAGTTTACCCTTCCAGTTTGGTTCATAGCCCGTTCCAATCATGGAGACAATAACTGTTAAATTACCTCCAATAAGTCGTCCCTTTGCTTTTCCGGTTGACCAAGTTTTAAGTTCTTTCTTGTTTTCTGGGGGATTTTTTAGTTGAAACGGTAATGTGCTTACTAAAGCTTTTTTTACGTGGTTCAATGTGAACTTTCCCCACGAAGAATAACCACTTGGTCCGTGAAAAGTGACGAGGTTTGTTTTGAGATATATTGCGTTGATTAATGAAGTAATGTCACTAAATCCCATAATTATTTTGGGGTGTTTGGCGATGATATCGTAATCCAATAAATCTAAAATTCTGGCACATCCCCAACCACCACGCATGGTTAGAATAGCATCAATTTTATCGTTTTCAAAAAATGACATTAACTCATGTGCACGTTCTTTATCACTTCCAGCGAGATAACCTTCTTGTTGGTAATTTGTTTCTCCAATAACAATATTAAATCCTTCATCGTTCAGAATTGTTCTGATTTTATCAATCTGTTTGGCATTCCAAATAGCGCCAGCTGGAGCAGTTAAGGCAATTGTTGAACCCGGCTTCAGGTTATGTGCTAATTTAAGAGGATTAGACTCCTTGAGTTCACTAAAACTAGACAATCCTAATCCACTTACACCAGCCATAATTCCTGTTGCGGCGCGAATAAAATCTTTTCTTTTCATTAATACTAAATATACAGTTTTTAAGACCGATTATCTGAGCTATCCGTTTTTTTTAATAATCGAATTATTATTTGCATAGAATGCATCTAAATAAGCCTTAACTTTGTACAATAAAATGAAGAATTATGGAGGAGAAAAGAGTTCCGATTACATTATATGCTGAAATGACGCCTAATCCACTTACGATGAAGTTTGTGGCGAATAAATATTTACTAATTAATGATCAAACAGTGCAGTTTGAAAGTGGGGCAGAAGCCAAAGGTTATTCGCCATTAGCAGAAGCATTATTCAATTTTCCTTTTGTTGATGGTGTTTTTATTTCAGGAAACTTTGTAACGATCACGCGAACGGATAACGTTGATTGGGATTTTATAGTGATGGAATTGAGAGACTTTATTCGTGAATGGTTAGCGGATGGGAAAGAAGTTTTAATTATGATGCCATCAACCCAGCCTAAGTCGAACGGAGAAGAGGAACAAGATAAGGCACCAAGAAAAGTTTTTGAGCCATCAGAATTTGATGAGCCAATTATGCATTTACTTAATGAATACGTTCGTCCAGCTGTTGAAAATGATGGTGGAGCGATTGATTATGTGGGATACGAAGATGGTATTGTTACAGTTGAACTTAAAGGTTCGTGTGCTGGATGCCCATCATCCACTGCAACGTTAAAAGGAGGAATAGAACAATTACTAAAATCTAACTTGAAAGAAGTTAAAGAAGTGGTTGCGTTGAGCCAGTAATTAAATATAAAGTACTGGCTCCACAACTTCCTGCTCGTGAAATACGATACCGAATTTTTCCAATTCTTCTAAAATAGGTTCGTATATTTCTTTGTGTATTGGAAGTTGTACACCTTTTATTTGAATAGTATCGTTTAGTATCATTTTAGCACAAATTCCTGCAGGTAATCCAACAGTAGTACTCATGGCAGTGTAAGGTTGTTTTTCTCCTTTTACCACCATGTGGGAATTAATTTCTTTAAATTCTCCATTGATTTTGTAAACGAACTTATGCCACATAACAATCATATCTTTGTCATCGGGGCCGAGTTTCCATTTATCTGCTAAAATTCGTTGTAAAAATTGTGCAGGTGTTACGTCCGTCTCAAAATCATATTTTACTTTGTCAAAAATACCTAACCATTCAAGTTTCATGAACATCGGATCATCTTGATCAATTTTCAAATAATGCCTTAGTTTTAATTCAACAGAATCATTGACATTATACGGTAGAAATGAATTTATAAAATCACGACGCGTCATGTTTTTACTACCTTCAAGTATATACGAATCATCGGTTGCACCTAATTGTACAAAACAATCCCAAGCTTTGGAGAACCCTTTTCGTCTAAATGTTCCCCTATAAATTGTTGGGATATCTTGGAGGTTATAAACGTCTCTATATTTCAAAGAATCTCTGTTTGCATACCCTTCAAATTTACCGTAACCAGGTATTTCAATAAACTCAGTCCGGCGGAATAATCGGTGATAAGGAATGTATTTGTATTGCCCTTCTTGAATAAACTTAGCAGCTCCTCCTTGTCCAGCTAGAACAACGTTTCTAGGATTCCAGGAAAATTTATAGTTCCATGGGTTGTCATCACTTTCTGGGGCGACTAAACCACCTGTAAAAGATTCAAAAATATGCATCTTACCACCAGCTTCTTCTATTTCATCCAAGATTTTTTTCGCACTCATGTGGTCGATGCCTGGGTCTACACCAATTTCGTTCATAATGACTATTCCAGCGTCAATTGCCGCTTGGTTAAGTGCTTTCATTTCGTCAGAAATATAAGAAGGTGTAATTAAATTGGTTTTGTGCTTAATGCAGTCTTTTGCAACTTCAACGTGAAAACGTGCAGGAAGCATGGAAATAACCAAGTCGGCCCATTCTATAAGCGGGGAACGTTGCTCTTCATCCAAACCATCAAGTTCAAATCCTTCAGCATTTTTACAATTTGCAACCTTGGACGCAGCCAATGCTCCATCTTGATCACCAACCCTTATTAACCAACCTTCTTTTTCAGCATTTTGAGTAAAATATCGAAGCAAAGATGATGTGGAGAGCCCTGCACCGATAACCAATATTTTTTTCATGTTTGTCTTTGTTTTAGTCTTTCTTGGGTATTTCAAATCTAACATTTTTCTATCGTTAAAAAAAACACTAGACAATTATTTTTTGAAAATAAATTCACAAATCACATAAAATAGTTGGTTTCGTTATGGTTAACGTATTTCATCATTCAAAAGTGACAAAAAAGTCTTTTTAAAACGATAAAAGATGAACGTAATTACTTTACGATCTACCCCAATAATATTGTATCAAAATTAAATGTTATGGAAAATATTATTTCAATTTACGAGCAACTGATAGTTAAACAAGTTACTTATGAATCAGGGGATAGCGTTGTGAAAGCTTTTTGTGATGTGATTGTGAAAGGGCGCAAGTTTGCAACAGAAATGATGATTTCTCAATCTGACCTCAATCGTATAATAGCTAAAATAACAGCACTTGGAATAGAGTTTCAAGTGAATCAAGTCAATCACATTCCAATGGAGGACGGTTCTGAAATTATTGACTATTCGTTTGAAAATGTATTTGGCGAAGGTATTGTATTGGAGGACTTCTATTTTAACCAAAAAGTACAAGAATTGAGGGCTTAATCTCGTGCAGTAATTTTGTTTTCTGGTGTATGAAATGATTTTGTAGAATATTTGACCAGGGTAAATTTGATTTGTTTATAGGAGTTATGTTCGAAGTCGTTGGTTTAAACCTGCAGTTTTTGTTGGTTAAAACTTAAACAGTATTAAATTCTCATTTTTGTAAGCAACCAAAATCAAACGACGGGCGTATTGTGAAAAAAAGATTTATCTTTACAAAAAGCATTGTTATGAGAAAACTATATTTTCTATTCGCGTTTGCAGGTCTTGCACTTGCACATTCGTGTACCGATCATGAGGTAATTCCACCACCAGTTCCGTTGGTGGACCTAAATTGTGAATGCGAAATGGATGTAGCTGATTCAGTAAATAAGGTGACTTATTCAGATTCATGTAAATACTACTCAGATAAAGTAATTTCTACTGGTGATGGTACATCAAACGCTAGATACAGAACGTTTATCAAAGACGCAGGGGTTATCGGTGGATTGGAAATTGAAGTTCGATCAATTGATTGGGTGGATGATGGATCAAATAACCCGCCTTTAGATGCTTGGAAAGCATTTTTAGAAGATAATCCGACACCAGTATATTCAGGTGGATATGATCATAACGGAGTTGTGGTAAGATGGACTGATCCAAATGGAAGAGTTTGGGAAAGTGATTCAACATCAACCATTTGTGTAAAAGATTTTGTTTTCAACACCATGATTCACGAATCAGATACTACAGGTACATACATGCAATTTGATGCGACATTCAACTGTTCCTTATTCAATTCAGATTACGGTGTAATTGATAGTTTAAAGTGTATCGAAAATGCGCATGTTCGATCGGCATTTAAATTAGAATAAAACGTATTAAGAATATATTAATTAAACGGGAGGTTCTTTGAATCTCCCTTTTTTTTTTCTAATTTTAACAGGAAGCATTAGCAAAACTATGGATGGAATACTTCGAATTGCTATATTAGGTGATTACAATTTCGCATATCATTCGCATAATGCAACTAATCAAGCGTTGCAGCATGCGCAACAAGTTTTAGATCAAGACATAAATTATTATTGGTTAAACGAACGTGAATGTTCTGAAGAAATAGACAATTTTCACACCTCTTTTGACGGAATAATTATTGCCCCCGGTCCGTACCAACATCCCTTTTTCTTTCAATCCATTATTTCTAAATTAATACAGCAAGATATTCCGGTGTTAGGAACGGGTGACTGTTTTAAAACCCTTGTTCAGACCCACTTTGAGAACAAAGGATTTGATCCTAAATCTGAAAAAATAATTTCGGATAATTTAGTAACAGGTAATCAGTTTACGAGTGTTACGCTTGATCGATTTTCAGCCGAATTTGGTAAAATTTATTTGAACAGAGGAGTTACCGAATACAGTTCTTCTCGCTATTCAATATTACCACATTATTCGGAGTTATTAACTGAAGATTTTGAAATTGGTGCACGAAATCAATACTTTGATCCGGAAATTTTAAAGTTGAAAACACATAATTTTTTTGTGTTCACGATGTTCTGTCCTCAAATAATTTCCAGTAAAGACATTCCACATCCAATTTTCACTTATTTTGTAAAAAGTGTGCGTCGGATATTAGATATCAAAGAAAGTACTTATTAAAAATTAAGCAAGTTCAATTAAAACTTGATTCTTTTCAACACTAACAGCTTCTTCAACAACAATCTTTTTAATGCTGCAATCGTGCTCTGCTTTTAATACATTTTCCATTTTCATGGCTTCCAATATTAAAATGCCATCACCTTTAGCCACTTGATCTCCCTCCTTAACTAATATCCCAATAACTTTACCTGGCATTGGAGCATTTATGGAAGTGCTGATATTATCGGTTGCACGTTTAATTCCCATCTTGTCAAGAACGAAGTCTAAGTTGTTTTTGAAAACAAGATCGTGAACGGAATGATTGTGTCGAATGGTCATTGTTTTTAAAGCGATATCTACATTTAAAACTTCAATGATCTCTGCCTTTTCCCCGAGTTTTTCTATTTGATAAACATCCCCATTCAATTGCTTAATGTTATAATCGGCAATTTTCTTTTCTAATTCAATGGTATTTATCGTATTCAACATAGTCCTAAATTTCTAATTCAAATCTAAACAATTATTTGTACGATTCGGCTATTTAGGGGGAATTAATCTCGACTTTTTATTGGCCGGTCGTATAACTAAATAGACTCCAGCAAAAATAAGTAAAGCGCATAAAACTTTGGCAATCGTAAAGTCTTGGGTATAGTCTTCTAATCCAACCAAATAAAATAAGTAGATGAAAGAAGCCGCAAAAATAGGTTGAAAATAAATATAAGTACTACTGGTTGAAGGGCTGAGTTTTTTCATAGCGAATACGGTAAGTAGATAAGGTATAAATGTAACACCAAGCACTACAAAAACTAATCTTAAACCCGAATCAATGCTAAGGTTATCAAATTGTACACTACTTAATTCAGGCCAACTAAAAGGCCAAATGCTAACATAAATCAGCCCAAAAGTAAACACCCATGTGATCACTGTAAAAGGTTTGTATTTTGCCATTAATGGTTTAACCAATACGAGGTATAAGGAATAGGAAATGGCATTAATTAATATAAATACATCACCTAAACCAGTGCTAAATCCAACGTTTTTACTTAGGATAGTAAAAAGTACAGAGCCGATAGTACCCAATACTATTCCTACTACTTTAAGTTTTGTGGTTGATTCTTTTAAAATTAGCATGGATAATACCAGCACAATAATCGGTGTTGTAGTCATGATTATCGGGGCGTTTATTGGCGAGGTAATCATAATTCCATTAAAGAAAAACAACTGATTAATTGCCACCCCAAATAAACCACAGGCCGCTAGTCTCAAGAAGTCTTTAGGGGCGATTTTTTGATACTGAAAAGCGTAGATAATCCAGAATAAAATTGTTGCACCTAAAACACGTAACAAAATAAAACCATTTGCACCGATAACGTTTGGCATTAAGCCTTTAGCAACAACGTAATTAGCGCCATACATTAAGTTGAGCACCAAAAGTGCTAAGTGCGATTTAAAGTTAACTGGCATTTAGGCTACTAAAGTTAACGTTTTGCATCAATTTCTGCTTTTGCAGCAGCTACCGTTTTTTTCGAATTACCAACAAAAATTGCATCATCTATAATTAAAACAGGACGTTTTAAAAAGGTGTATTCTTCAAGAATTAAATTGCGCATTTCGTTTTCACTTAGCTCTTTTTCGTGTAGCCCCATTGCCCGATATTTCATTGATCTTTTTGAAAAGATTGCCGAAGCACTTCCAGCCATTTTAATCATTTGATCTACTTGATCAGCTGTTATTAGATCTTTTTTAATATCCTGCAACGTGTAGGATTCATCCAAATCCCATTCTTTTAAAATTCGGCTACAAGTAGAGCAAGTGGAGAGGTAATAAACTTTTTTCATGGCTTAAAATTCGGCTTTTTTTGGAGTTCTTGGAAATGGTATGACGTCTCTTATATTTGACATTCCAGTTGTAAACATCACCATACGTTCAAAACCTAAACCAAAACCGGCATGCGGTGCTGTTCCAAATTTACGAGTGTCCAAATACCACCACATCTCTTCTTCCGGAATGTTAAATGCTTTGCATTTTTCAACTAAGGTATCATATCTTTCTTCACGTTGCGAACCTCCAATAATTTCGCCAATACCAGGGAATAGGATGTCCATGGCTGCAACTGTTTTACCGTCGTCATTCAAACGCATATAAAAAGCCTTAAATGAAGCTGGGTAATCAGAAATAATAACAGGTTTCTTAAAGTGCTTTTCAACTAAATATCGTTCGTGTTCGCTTTGTAAATCTGTTCCCCACTCAACCGGGTATTTGAATTTTTTCTTTTTATACGGTTTAGAGTTTCGTAGTAGATCAATTGCTTCAGTATAAGTAATTCGCTCAAAATCGTTGTTAATTACAAAGTTTAATCGTTCGATTAAGCTCATTTCATTTCTCTCAGCTTGCGGTTTTGACTGATCTTCTTTAAGTTCTCTGTCGTTAAGGAATTGAATATCATCAGCACAATTCTCCATCACGTACTTACAGATATAACTTAAAAAATCTTCAGCTAAATCCATATTATCCGTTAAATCATTAAAGGCAACTTCTGGTTCAACCATCCAAAACTCTGCTAAATGCCGTGCGGTGTTCGAATTTTCAGCTCTAAAAGTAGGTCCAAAAGTATAAACCTTTCCTAATGCCATCGCCGCCAATTCTGCTTCTAGCTGACCAGAAACAGTAAGGTTCGTTTCTTTACCAAAAAAGTCTTCGGACCAATCAATTTTATGGTCTTCTGTTAATGGTGGATTTTGTGGATCTAAAGTAGAAACTCGAAACATTTCACCTGCCCCTTCAGCGTCAGAACCTGTAATAATTGGGGTTGCTATGTGATAATATCCTCTTTCATTAAAATAATTATGAATAGCGAAAGATGTCGCATGTCTAATTCTGAAAATGGCTCCAAACAAATTCGTTCTAAAACGTAAATGAGCTTGCTCTCGCAAAAACTCTAAACTATGTTTTTTGGGCTGCATGACCGTTTTACTCACTTCATCGGGATCAGCATCACCAAGTATTTCAATTTTTGATACAATTAAATCAAACTTTTGCCCCTTTCCTTGGGACTCCTCTAAGACACCAGTTACAGCAACCGCTGCGCCAGTGGTGATACGTTTAATTAATGCCTCTTCTTCATTTTCAAAATCAATAACAGCTTGAATATTATTAAGTGTTGATCCATCATTGATCTGAATAAATCTATTTTGGCGAAATGCCTTTACCCATCCCTTCACTTGAACTTTGTCTCCAAAGTTTGAGGCTGCTAATAATTGTTTAATTTCTATTCGTTTCATTCCGTTTGATTTGAAAAAAGGCAAATTTAAATAAAAAGCAGCATTTCACCGCTTAAATATAGATTGGGTATTTAAGGAATTTCAGGTTTATTCAAACCTTTTAAATAATTCATTCGTCTTAATGAAAATAGATGATGATAAACACTTTTAGTTTAGTTTTGTCGTTTAATAATTAATAATTGACCTAAAATTTTTAAAATGAAATTGAAAACAGGATTAGCATTTGCAGTAATCGCATTGGTAATGATGGCTTGTCGAAAAAAAGACATTCAGCCGGTAATTAAGTTAAATGGAGCCAAAGAGGTAACACTTTCTTTGGGAGAATCATATGTTGAAGCAGGAGCAAGTGCAATGGATAATAGGGACGGAGATATTTCGGATGATATTCTAATTTCGGGCGTGGTCAATAAAAACAAAGTTGGCGAATACCGTGTTTTTTACGATGTTGAAGATCAGGAAGGTAATCAAGCGGCAACAGCTATACGTTTTGTAAACGTTGTTAACGACGCAGACTTTATGATTGGGACATATGAGGCAACACCAACTTGTACCGGTACCATGACGGCTGGTCAATATCACACATCAATCCGTACTTCATTGACTCAAAACAATGAAATTATCATTCGTCGAGTTTTGTTTACGGTTGAAGATGAGCCGGTAATCGGTAAAATTAGTGGGAATGATATTATAATTCCTTCTCAAGAAATTGGAGATCATACGGTATCGGGTTCAGGAACAATCATTGACAACGATTTTATTTTGAATGTGACCATGGATGGAGGAATGACATATGACTGCACAATTAATCACATTAAACAGTAATTATAAAAACGAAATCCAATAGTATTTTAAAAAAAGGATGGTTGTTCGCAGCTTTCCTTTTATGCCCATTAGTCGCCCAAGATAGCTTGATCGAGCCTTCTCAAACACCACGATTTACGTTCGGAAATTTCATAATAGGGTGGTATCTTTTAGTTATTTTTTTTCGCAAAAAAGAAGTTTCTCTTCCTGCTTTATTTTTGATTTTAATACTCTTCTTGTTTTACCTTATTAGTTTGAGTGGATGGTTTTGGGCCTTTAATCGCGCAGATCTAATATATGAATCTCAAAAAATTATTCTTGCAATTGGAGCCCTAGTTTGTTTGAAAGATATAAGCACACAATTTGGTCATACCGTTCTCCAAGAAATTGTTCTTTTTATATTGATTTGTACCTATTTAATTTTTGGACTAGGTTTTGTTATGAATCAAAACTTAATTGACACGTTGTTTGGTCATAAAAATTTGTTTTGTTCTTTTCTGTTTTTGGGATTGCCGTTCGCTTTAATCGGCTTTAAGTCTTTATCGTTAAGATTTAAAATAATTCATGGTTTAATCTTAGCAATTGGTTTGACAATTATTTTCCTACTTCAAACTCGTCAAGTCATAGTTGCGATAATTGTTTTTACCTCCTTTTATTTTATTGTAAAACGATCATTCGGTTGGAAAAAGTGGCAAAAAATAGCTGTAATGAGTGTTTTTTTTGGAATGATGATTTCAATTGGTTCATTACTCTTATCCGGATCATCTAAAATTCAGCAAAATAAATTTACAGCCTCATTAATAGAGCGCTTTCAACTTTGGGATAAAACCAAAGCCTTAATTCATGAGAATCCTTTAGTTGGGGTTGGCACTGGAAACTGGCAGTATAATTATTCAAAATTTTCAGTCAACAACATTGAAAAGGCTAGTTATTACAACACTTTTTTTAAACGGCCACATAATGATTTTTTATGGGTATTGTCGGAAAACGGGTGGATTGGTTTAGTTATCATTTTAGTTCTTGTGATCGGGGTAGGTTTAAAATCGTTAAGGGAAATCTATCAACATAAAAACGAGTCGAAATTAATTATTCTAGCGGCAAGTATTGGCTTAATGATCATCGCGTTTTTTAGTTTTCCGAAAGAACGGATTTTGCACATTGTCATAAGTGTAACCTATTTAGCTTACTTAACCGAAGGATGGAAAGTAGATTTGAAAAAAATTAATTGGTTTCCCCGAGGTTTTATTGCTTTAAATATCGTTCTGCTAAGTGTTAATGTTTGGATTGGAATACAGCGCGTAAAAGGGGAATATTACACAAATTTAGCGATTGAAGCCCAAAATAACCTACAAGCAAATGCGTCCATTGAATACGGAGAAAAAGCGCTAAGTATTTGGTATACGAATGACCCTTCAGGGACACCAATATATTCATTTATTGGATGGGGATATCATCAAAAAACAGATTTAGAAGCCTTAGTTGAGGTCAATGCAAAAGCTTTTGAATTAAGTCCATTTGATTATAAAGTTTTGAGTAATTACGGGTATTCATTAATTCGTCTTGGCCAAATGAATCGGGCAAGGCTTGTTTTAGATGAAGCTTATCGTATCAATTCAAATTACGAACCAACATTATTAAATCAATCCGTATTAGCATTTAATACAGGGAATTACCGAGCTGCCATGGAATGGTTGAAGGGAATCAAAGGATATGAAAAAAAATATCCTCAAAATCTCGAACGCATTCAGCGACATTTAATCGAATAGTTTTTTCCAGAATTTAGCAATCAACCCAAGACAAATTAAAAATACTAGCCCGAGGTATAAACTTTTGGTAGGGTCTCCTACAAGATATTCGCCGAGGGAAAATAAGGCTGAATAAATCCCAATTGAACCAAGGAAAATGCATAAAACTTTAATTCCCATGTTTTTAAATCTCGTTTCAAGTCCATCTGTAGAAATTTGACCGTCAGTTTTC
Organism: Crocinitomix algicola; assembly: GCF_001661595.2. Lineage (GTDB taxonomy): Bacteria > Bacteroidota > Bacteroidia > Flavobacteriales_D > Crocinitomicaceae > Crocinitomix > Crocinitomix algicola. The sequence goes on along the minus strand of NZ_LYPF02000017.1, from coordinate 41,308 downwards.
GAAATATCGGTAAGTGAATTATTGTTTGTATGGTTAAAAGCTCGATTTTGAAATTCTGGGTTCATAAATCGATTACTTTTGGTTAGAAGAGTAACCAAAACCCAAGACAATGTAGTAATAGTGACGCCTGCTAATAGTTTGGTTGATTCTGAATAAGTAATATGATATGCACGATCTGCAATAAAAAAATACAAGGCAACAAGAAAAGAAACGGACATAGCGGTAATTTCACTGTAGGGATTAATTGCTTTCCAAAACCATCTCAAAATAAATAATAAACCAGTTCCTGCACCAATTGTCAAAATTAAATCGAAGGCAAATTTTGCTTCTTCCAAAACGACCGAAAGAAGTGCAGCGAGAACCATCATTACAGCAGTTGATATCCGCCCAACAAGGACTAAAGTTTTTTCAGATGCCTTTGGTTGGATGAATCGCTTGTAGAAATCATTTACCACATACGACGAACCCCAATTTAAGTGAGTTGATATGGTTGACATAAATGCCGAAATTAGGGATGCTAAAACCAATCCTAATAAACCTGCTGGTAAATAGGTTAACATGGCGGGATAAGCTAAATCATGTTGGTATAAATCTTCATTCAATCCTGGAAATTGTGCCTTTATATCGGCAAGGGTAGGAAAAAGAACTAAAGAAGCCAAAGCAATGATTATCCACGGCCAAGGACGTAAAGCATAATGCGCAAAGTTGAAAAACAAAGTTGCGGCAGTAGCATGCTTTTCGTCTTTTGCAGCCAACATCCTTTGTGCAATATATCCACCACCGCCAGGTTCAGCTCCCGGATACCAAACACTCCACCATTGAACAGCTAAAGGAATAATTAAAAGATTCAGCCAAACTTCAGAGCTGTCGTTTGAACGGGGAACGAAATTTAATTTTTCTTGAACTTGAGGGTGGCTAAGCAATCCTTCCATCCCTCCAATTTCAGGCAGATCAATTATAAAATAGGCCGCCCAAATTGATCCCACCATTGCAATTATAAACTGAAAAAAATCAGTTAGAATAACGCCTTTTAATCCACCCAATAATGAATATAAAACGGTGACAACACTTGCAATACCTAATGTTTCAAAGGCCGATAATCCAAGCATCGTATGTCCAATTTTAACTCCCGCTAAACAAACAGTTGCCATGATTACGATATTGAAAAATACGCCTAAATAAATTGCTCTAAATCCTCTTAGAAACGCGGCCGCCTTACCTTTATAACGAATTTCGTAAAATTCTAAGTCAGTGCTTATTCCAAGCTTTCTCCATAAACGGGCATAAATAAACACCGTTAGCATTCCTGTGAGTAAAAAGGCCCACCAAGCCCAATTTCCTGCAATTCCATCTTTCCGCACAATACCTGCAACTAAATTTGGAGTATCTGCCGCAAAAGTTGTAGCTACCATTGAAACACCCAGTAGCCACCAAGGCATATTTCTACCGGATAAAAAGAACTCCGATGAATTTTTGCCCGCTTTTTTAGAAACTAAAACACCAATCCCTAAAGTGATAATAAAAAATCCAAAAATGATACCTAAATCGAGATAACCTAATTCCATACGAGCGAAAATAGGGAATTAATTGTTTTGATGCACGTTTGTTTTGGTCTTGTTAAAAATTACATTTTCCGCTTTTGTCTGCGCACAGAAAGAAAAAGGAATATGCCCAACGCTATAAAAAGGGGGAAAAACCAGAAGTCTAACCATAAAGAATAGGGGCTTTCAAATAAGATAAGTAAGACAATCATTGCTATGAAGAGCATCATTTGATGGCCCAGAGCATACAATCGTTTTAAATCTTTATTTCTGGTTTCAACCACCAGTTTTCCAGTATTGGCTTTGTCTAAAAATGTATTTAAGCTGGATGGCAATTGGATTAGTGCTGAGAATTCTTGTTTAATGGTGTCAAGAATTAAGTTCTTTAAGCCTCCATCGCTTAAGACAATTTTCTTTAAATAAGGTTTTATTGTTTCCAGTGGGTTATAGTTTGGCGCTATACTTGCACTTATTCCATGAATTAGAATCATTGTGCGGTCCAATAAAATCCAATCTTTTGGTACTTGAATGGTGTGTGTTAAGTTTCGAATCCCTATTTCTTTTCTTAGGCGATCGACACTACTTCCTTTTATATCATCAAATTTTACATCTTTGATGTTTAGATTATCAATTTTAATTTCGTTTTGAACGAAGGTTGTAAGGGCATCAACCAACTTCTCAGCTACTTCTTGCGATTCATAATCATTCCCTAGAAAGCCCATTTTTTGCAGTGATCGAATAATATTTGGCGTATCTTTTCGAATAATATGTTGAATGATAATAGGAATTTCTTTTCTCATCTCGTCATTTAGCTCTGCTGTTGCTCCAAAATCCAAAAGAATTATTTTACCCTCTTTATTTACAAGGACATTTCCGGGATGAGGGTCAGCATGATAGAAACCGTCCACGAGGACCATTTTGCAAAAAACAGTGATGAGTTGCTCCGCCAATTCCTGTGTATTTATATTCCATTCTCTCAGTTGTTCTAACTGGGTGATTTTAACACCGTGATGAAAGTTTGTCACTAAAATTTTTGAAGATGAATAAGCCGTGTAAACTTTAGGTACAATGATACGTTCAAACTCCTCAATATTGTCAGAAATACGAATCATTGATTCCGCTTCTTTTTGGTAATCCAGTTCGGCCTCAATCATCTGCCTTACCTGTTGATAGACATAATCTATTCCTTTGATTTTAAGCACGAACGAAATTCTACGGATAAGATTTTGTATGATGGTGAGGTCGACTTGCGCTAATTGTTCTATATCGGGATGTTGAATTTTGACGGCTACTACCTCCCCAGTTTTAAGCCTCGCTCTATAAACTTGCCCAATGGAAGCTGATGCAAGTGGTTTGTGGTCAAATTCGTTAAAAATGGTAGACAGGTCTTCACCAAGTTCGGTACGAATGGTTTTTTGTGTCGATTCAAAGGAACTTGCTGGAGCATTATCTTGCAAAGATTCTAATACGGTAGCATAAGCTTCAGGTAAAATATTGGACATCACCGAAAGTAATTGACCTATTTTAGTGAATAAGCCCTTTAATTCTATGATGGCCTTTTTTATACGTTGTGCATTTTTTAAATTGAGTTGCTCAATTCTTTTGTCGAAGTATGCTTGGCCAAAAAGCCACTTTTTTGCAAAAAGCCACAAATAAGAAAACACAATTTTATTGGCTAATCGATACGCTTTTCGTTCTCTGTACTTAGTCTTTAATGCAGCCATAATTTTAAAGGATAAAATGGATTACAAGTTACGATTAATCCTTGTTTTTATGGAGTGGTAACTTAAAATATTTGATGTGATAATTGTCACTTAGAATTATAAAAAGGGGTGTTATTTTTGTAAGTAATTAACAATTCGTTTATGAAACATCATATTAAACCATTATTAGAAGAACGATACGGATTTTTATTCGAAGATGAACTAATTGACGAGATGTCAGAAGTGGCAATATTAAAAGAAGTGAGGGAAGGCGAAATAATCATTGATTATGGTCAAAATATAAAAGGAATGCCCCTGATGTTGGATGGTGCCATAAAAATTATGCGTCAAGATCCGGATGGTGATGAATTGGTTTTATACTATTTAGAAAGTGGTGATGTTTGCACGATGACTATGACCTGTTGTTTAGGACAAAAACAATCGGAAATAAAGGCGGTTGCAGAACGAGATACCATGTTTTTATTCGTTCCTACTGATCGTATGAAAGTTTGGACAAAGAAATATGATTCATGGATGGCATTTGTCTTTGAAAGTTATAACAACCGTTTTAATGAATTACTTGAGTCGATTGATAATTTGGCATTTAATGACTTAAATGAACGATTGTATAAATATTTAAAGGATAAAGTCATGATCACCAAATCAACCAAGCTGGAGCTAAGTCATCAGGAAATAGCTTATGAGATGAATACTTCTCGTGTTGTAATTTCGCGTTTACTCAAAAAATTAGAGAAAGAAGGGCGCGTGCAATTAGGAAGAAATAAAATTGATTTATTAGATTTTTAAGTTGTTATGGTGATGTAATCTTGCTTTTTATCAGCCTAAGAGGTAACAAATGTTACTGTAAAAAATATTGATCTCACTTAATTTTGATTAAAAATTGAAATTATGAAAATCGAACAAATTTATACGGGTTGTTTGGCACACGGTGCTTATTATATAGAAAGTGAGGGAGAAGTGGCTATCATTGATCCACTGAGGGAGGTGAATCCCTATTTAGAGTTGGCAAAGAAAGAAGGAGCAAAAATCAAATACATTTTTGAAACGCATTTCCACGCCGATTTTGTGTCAGGTCATTTGACCTTATCAAAACAGACGGGTGCTCCAATAATTTATGGCCCAACGGCAAAACCTGATTTCAATGCAATAATTGCGGAGGATAACCAGGAATTTGAATTGGGAAAAGTAAAAATTAGAGTGTTACATACGCCTGGTCATACCATGGAAAGTGCTACATTTTTATTGTTGGATGAATCGGGAAAGGCACATGCAATATTTAGCGGTGACACCTTATTCCTTGGTGATGTTGGACGGCCAGATTTGGCGCAAAAAGCAGCTAATATGACGCAGGAAGAGTTGGCCGCTACTTTATACGAAAGTCTGCGGACAAAGATTATGACGTTGCCGGATGATGTAATTGTTTATCCTGGACATGGAGCAGGCAGTGCTTGTGGTAAAAACATGAGTAAGGAAACTGTTGGAAGTATCGGTTTTGAGAAGAAAAATAACTACGCACTGCGTGAAGATATGACGGAAAAAGAATTTGTTTCTGAGGTGCTAGACGGTTTAACAAGTCCACCGGCCTATTTTCCGATGAATGTAATGATGAATAAATTGGGATATGAGGATATCGACGAAGTTATTAAGAATGGAAAAAATGGATTAAGTCCACAAGCGTTTGAGGAAGCTGCAAATGCAACGGAAGCGGTAATGTTAGATGTTCGTCAACAAGAAGAATTTGCGAAAGGACACGTTCCAAATTCTATTTTTATTGGCTTAAATGGTGATTTTGCCCCTTGGGTGGGAGCATTAATTGCAGATGTTAAACAACCCATTCTATTAATTGTTGAGGAGGAATTCATAGAGGAGACAATAACGCGTTTGTCCCGTGTGGGATTCGATCACGTCATTGGTTATTTAGAGGGGGGAATGGATGCATGGAAGAAGGCGAATAAAGAAATTGGAAAGGTAACTTCAATTTCAGCAAGTGAATTTGCACAACAAATAGGGCAAGGAAATAATCGCGTGGTAGATGTAAGAAAGTCGTCTGAATTTCTTTCAGAGCATGTAGAAGGGGCAAAAAATTTCCCGCTAAGTGAACTAAATTCGTATTTGAATGAATTTGCAGATGATCAAAACAATTTTGTTCATTGTGCTGGCGGATATCGATCTATGATTGCTGTTTCTATATTAAAATCAAGAGGAATTCATAACATAATAGATGTGCAAGGAGGATTTGGTGCAATTAAAGGCACAACTGTTCCTGTAACAGATTATGTATGTCCAACAACACTTTAAAATTTATAAAAATGGGACTATTTAGTATGTTTAAATCGGGTACAAGTACACAAAATAATTATCAAGAATTAATAGAAAAAGGGGCCTTAGTAATTGATGTCCGCACGGCACAAGAATTTAATGCAGGACATGTGCCCGGAAGTAAGAACATTCCTTTACACTTATTAAATGAAAAAAAGAAAGCATTTAAAGGAAAGGAGATTATTTTAGTTTGCCGTTCTGGTGCTAGAGCAGAGCAAGCGAAACAGGTTTTGTCACGTTCTGGTTTTATTGCGCATAACGCAGGTTCGTGGCGTTCTTTAATTTAATCTAAAACGATGTTTAAAACAACCATTCAAGTACAAAACCTCAAATGCGGAGGTTGCGCTCATACGATAGAGCAAAGATTACAAGATTTACAGTATGTAAAAGCAGTATCGGTGGACAAAGATTTGTCCACCGTTCAGGTTACTATGGATAATTCGGACAAAGAAAATGACCTTCTTGGGCTGTTATCAAATTTGGGATATCCAGCTATAAATGAAGAAAACACTTTTGGGAAGAAGGCAAAATCTTTTGTGAGTTGTGCTATTGGAAAAATTTCCAGTTAAAAAATTAGGTAATCCAATGATACGATATTAAAATGTATTGGGTTTAAAATGAGATAGGCGAGCAAGATTAATCGTGAAAAAACCAATTTGGTATCCCATACTGGATCTAAAAAGGAAAATGCGAAACAAACTACCATTAAATGTAAACCAATAAGATAAAGTAAGGGTGTTGTAAATATTCCTAATATTAAACCTATTCCCCCGATTAATTCTATGTAGGACGAGGTATAAACAGATAGCTTAGTTATTGTAGGGTGGACATGACTGGATTTATCTCCATGGGTAATTTCACTTATAACATGATTTAGTTTAATCTTAAAAATTTTATCATAGGCTTGAAAGAACAACAAGATTCCTAAAATTAAACGAATTACAGTATATAAGAATATGAATTTATTGGTATCTAGAAAAACATTTAACTCTTCCATATTAAAACTTGTTGCTTATGGTATACAAGTTAAGAATAAGTGTGGAAACTAGCCAATTATACAAAAGTATTTTTGATAAACGAGGTTTGTAGAAGCTTATGGAAGGCTGAATAATATTATTGAGCTCAGTCTTTGAGAGCAATCATAGGTAAATGAGTTCGTTCAACCAATTGTCTTGTTACGCTATGCTTAAAAATTCGTTGGATGAGGTTATGATTTTTAGGGCTCGTCACAAATAAATCCACTCCTTTTGCAGTTGCAAATTCTAATATTTGATTTTCAATAGCCGCACCAGAATCTTCAGCTTGATGAGTTAAAACTATGGTTGCGTTAAATAAAGTTTGGAGATTTTGTTTAATGGGATCTAAAGACTGTTCCCCGTTTGTTGAAATATGATAGAGGTGAATTTCGCTTGGTTGCTCTTTCATTTCCTTAATTAGTGTTTCAAACCCTTTTAGGCCTTGCTCAGGATTGGATATAGCAATCATAATGCGTTTAGGATTTACAATCTTGGCAACGACAGGAACAACGCATACAGGTATCTCAGCGTAATCTATAAGATCTAAAGCAGTGCTACCAATGAGTTTTTCATAGAGATTTGAGGAACCGTTAGCACCAAGTCCAATAAGATCCATTTTTTCATTCACCTTATATTTCTCCAAGGTTGCTAATAGCGTTCCTTCTTCTGCACTTGTTTTGATTTTCACTAAAGGGAATTCTGCCTGAAGTTCTTGTGCTACTTTTATGAGTTCTTTTTCATGGTGTGCGTCAATTTCATCTAAAAAATCTTGATAAAAAGTGGCACCAGCGAATTTTACATTAGCCGAATTTATAAGAGTGTATTCTACTGTTTCTGTTCCAAACAAGTTAATAATATATCGGGCAGCTTTTAATGATCCGTATGAAAAGTCAGTAGTTAATAATATATTCATAGTGAAAATCCTTGTACACCTTAAAGGTATTAATAAATCAGAATCAATAGTCTATTTATTGTATGATGTCGTTCTTTTTTTGATTATTTATCTTCAAACCAACTAGCATACATGCGATAGTTTTTCGCAATTCTTTGAACTTCACCTTTAAAAAGTTCGGGAGATATATCTTTCACTTTTTTAGCAGGTACTCCTGCCCATACGCTTCCTTTTCCTACTCTAGTTCCTTCCAAAAGCACAGCTCCAGCGGCAACAATAGAGTTCGATTCAATATGGCAATTGTCCATGACAATAGAACCCATGCCAATGAGGACATTGTCCTCTACTGTGCATCCATGAACTAAGGCATTATGACCAACAGAAACGTTGTTACCAAGAACCGTTTTGGTTTTTTCATAGGTACAATGGATGACAGCTCCATCTTGAATGTTCACATTATCACCCAATATGATGTCGTTAACATCTCCGCGAACAACGGCGTTAAACCATACAGAGCAATTTTCCCCCATTGAAATTGAGCCAATAAGAGTTGCATTTTCTGCTAACCAACAGGAGCTAGGAATTCGTGGAGTATTTCCACGACAAGATTTAATCAAGGCCATTTTTAAAGTTTAGTAAATTTTAAACGAAGATAAGTTTCTTGTTCAAAAAATGATAGTTTGTAGGCTATTGAATCTTTTTTATAAATGTAAATCGGTAAGATGGGGTGCTCTTGAATAATATCAGCAGATTTCTTAAGATAGTCTTTAAGTCTACTAGGGTTATTTAAATATTTTTTTGATTTAAGATAAATTTTACACCAGTTAGGTTGGGCTTCGTTTGGAAATATAATTTCAGTTGAATCATCCGTTAAGAAATAATGATAGTTATAATCGAAATGAAGAAGTGTGCTTGGCAATTTATTGCATAATGCTACATAATCCTTGTTCGTTTTATTAAAGTTTAAATCCAAAAAATAGTTTTTCGGGTAATTTTTGAACGAATTAAACGGAGGTGTTTTTTCTTCATCCTCAGTAGATTTGGGTTGGCATCCAAAAATAAATACTGCACTAATAATGAATAAATGAAATTTCACAGGTATAAAAAAACCCATCAGTCGAACGACCGATGGGTTTAAAACTTTTAAATAAATTTATTTAGTTTGGTCTGCAGAGTAATTGATTTTTAAAGCATCAATATCTCTTAGTTCTTCTTTTACATCAGAAACAATTCGCATACCAACTTCTTTATCAACTTTTAGTGAAGTAACGATGTCTAAGGGACTTACGCCTTCACGTCCTTTTGATTCTTTCCAGTCTCCAACTTGAGTAGCGTCTGTTGCCAAGCGGTCATCAAGCTGAATACGTGGTTCTGTACCTTCTTCAGCATCAATTGGATAACCAATATAAATAAAGTCTACTTGATCTTTATTCTCAATTGGCAAAGCTTGATCTGCCACTGGTTTAGTGATATCAACTTTTAAATCAACCTCTTTCATTGTCGTAGCAACCATGAAAAAGAATAGGAGCATGAAGATAATATCTGGCAAGGCAGATGTATTTACCCCTGGTATTGATTTTTTTCCTCCTTTTTTAAACTTAGACATAATTAACGATCAATTTTAGATTCAATAATACGTTCTGGAACCAAGATTCTCAAATTAGAAATATACAATTGATCCTCTTCGCGGTCTTCTCTTAATTCAAAGTAATCAGGATAATCCATTTGTTCACAAGCTTCAACTCGTAATTCGTTTACAACTTGTTTCAAAATGTTCTGTACTTCCATGTATAAACCGTAGGTCGTACCGGCTTGATTTTTAAGCTGAATAACGGCTGATTTATGAATTTCGCTATATGAATTAGTTGGAAAGCTTTGGCATAGCTTTAACTTTTCTTTCCATTTTTCTAATTCACTTGCATATTGTTTGTTGTCCGGATACTGTTCAACTAATTTTTGCAAAGCAGCGATTTCAGTTTCACATTTAGGGATGGTTACCTGTTGATAGTTCGGCATGTTTTTATCAACGTCTGGACGATTTTTATTCACCGTATAGAAGTCCATGACAATATCATACAATTCATCAACTTGCGTTGGTTTCCCTTCCACTAAAAGTTCATCTTTTGAATTGGCTAAAATTTCCAATACATTTCTTTTATTAATTGGTGGAGGAGGCGGTCCAACATAATCAATTTTCAGCGGCAATTGGCGACCAATACCCGCATCAACCTCCATAGTTGTGGTTACCAAGAAGAAAATGAGGAGCAAGAAGGCGATATCCGCCATTGATCCTGCATTAATTTCTCCTACTTCTCTTTTTGCCATAGTTAAATTTTATTTAGTGAAGTATCCGATTAAGTTTCGAACACTTTGCACAATGATTAAGGCGATGGCAACGGTTACCAATACATAAGTTGTTTTAATTCCAATACCACCCCAAAGTAAATTCTGTTCTGTAGCGTCTTCTAATGTCACAATGTGACCTGTTGTTTCAATATTTACCATTGAATAACCAACTAAAACTAAAACTCCAAATACGATTATTCCAATGGCTGTTGGAATAAATTTCTTAGGATTAATAGCGATGGCTATAATTGTAAAGATTGCAATTGCTGCAAGAGCTAAGACTAGAATAAACAATGAAAAACTCACTGAATTTGAAACTGCTGAAGGATCGGATAAAACTTGACCAGTCACTTCATCAATTTCGTGCGTGTACCCCATTGCCGAAACAATTAAGAAGATACCAACTACGGCTAGAATTACGACAACTGCGCCAGTAATAAGTGATGTTACTTTATTATTCATAGTTCTTTAATTTTTTTGATTGTTACAAAATAAGTCTTATCGTAGGTTTTAACTACGCTGCTACTTTGTGCTTAATCAAAATATCAATCATTGAAATTGAAGCATCTTCCATGTCATTTACAAGGCTATCGATTTTCGCCAATAAATAGTTGTAAAAGATTTGTAAGATAATTGCTACAATCAATCCAAATACAGTTGTCAATAAGGCAACTTTAATACCTGATGCAACAACCGTTGCTGAAATTGTACCTGCATTTGCGATATCATCGAATGCTTGAATCATACCGATTACTGTTCCCATGAATCCTAACATCGGAGCCAAAGCAATAAATAATCCAATCCAAGACATTCCTTTTTCCATTAGTCCCATTTGAACGCCACCGTAAGCAACAACTGATTTTTCAACCATTTCAATTCCTTCATCTGAACGATCTAATCCTTGGTAGAAAATTGATGCAACTGGACCTCTTGTATTTCTACAAACTTCTTTTGCAGCTTCAACACCACCTGATGCTAATGCGTTTTCAATTTTTTCAAGTAAAGATTTTGTATTTGTCGTAGCTAAGTTAAGGTACACGATACGCTCGATGATTAAGGCTAAACCTAGAATCAAACATAACAATACAATTCCCATGAAACCTGCACCACCTTCAATGAATCTTGTTTTCAATTCAGTTGTAAGTGAGTACGTTCCAACTTCTTCTTCTTCTCCTGCGTTTGCAAGTTGCTCAGATGCGTCACCTTCAGCTTCTTCAACTTGCTCAGTTTCCATTGCTGTTGTTTCAGTTGCAGCTGAATCTGTAACTTCATCTTGAGCTAAAACTGAATTAGACATTCCAAAGGTTAAAAAACCTGCAAAAGCGACTAATGCTAATACTTTTTTCATTGTTTTTTGTTTAATAAAAATTATTTAAAAGTTCTGCTTCTTTTTTTAGTTTTCAAAAGCAAGGTGCTAAAGTACAAAAATTTATAATTTAATTTAATCTAGCCATATTTTTTTAGCCTTTTCACGGTATTCTTCGCGCAATGATTTGTGACCAGCACATTGTATTGTCCTATTGCTCAAATTCATTGTAAGTTGCAATGAAGAATATCGTTGCTTAGCTTTGGATTAATTCCACCACTAAACTTAACATTTTGTTAACTTCGAATTCGGGCCGGAGAACGTTCACCACAGATATTGGTCATGAGTTTATTCTTTTTTTCCTCCAAAGATAAGTTTGAACCTAAAACATACATCATTTTAGTGATAGCGGCTTCAGTTGTCATATCTCCTCCACTTATTACTCCCATTTTTGCAAATTGTTCACTGGTTTGATATTTTCCATGAGCAACTTCGCCGGTAACACATTGCGTAATGTTTAAAACAATCCCCCCATTTTCAATGTAGTTTCGTATGAGATTCTCGAATTTAACATTAGAAAAAGAATTTCCTGCACCAAAAGTTTCTATTACAATTCCTTTTGTTTCAGAAGGGTTAAAGAAACTGCTTATGGTGTTGATTGGCATTCCTGGAAACAGTTTAATCAATCCAATATCTGTTAAAAAGTTAGTGTTGATTTCCAAGTCATTTTTCTGGGTTCGGAATAAGGCATTTTCATTAAAATCAATATGTACTCCCGCTTCTGCCAGGTTGGGGTAATTTGAGCTGCTAAATGCTTCAAAATTTTCGGCACTTATTTTTTGAGCTCTATTTCCTCGGTATAAAGAATATTCGAAATATAGTGCAACTTCTTGTACTATTGCTTCTCCTCTATAATCTTTAAGTCCAGCTATTTCGATGGCGGTGATAATATTTTCTTTGCCATCAGTTCGTATTTGTCCAATTGGAAGTTGCGAACCCGTTAATATAACTGGTTTCTTAAGGCCTTGTAGCATAAAACTAAGTGCAGATGCTGTATAAGCCATAGTGTCCGAACCGTGTAAAATTACAAATCCGTCGTAGTTAACATAATTATCAAAGACCGTTTTAGCAATTTCTGCCCAATTCGTTGGGTTCATATCCGATGAATCAATCGGATCTCCCATTGAATACGCTTCTAATTGATAGTCAAACTGTTTTAATTCTGGTACGCTTTGATATAAATGCTCAAAATCAAACGGTTTTAGAGCGCCGGTTTCGGAATCATTTATCATTCCAATTGTGCCTCCAGTGTATATAATTAGAACCTTAGGGTTGTTCATCTATCTTTAATTTTTTTATCTGTCAGATGAACCGTTTGCAAGCCGAAAAAATTCGAAACTCACATTCGCCTGTTGCTATTGACAAATAAACAATTTATACTTTAATAGTCGCTCGGAAATTGAGTCAACGGGTCGAGTTATTTATTTTACCGTATCAAACAATTCCAAGGCGTTTTTCGTGGTTGAATCTGCAATATCTTCAATACTACACGATTTAACTTCTGCTAACTTACTTGCTATCAATGTGGTGTAGTCGCTTTCGTTTCTTTTCCCGCGTTTGGGCGTTGGAGCCAAGTAGGGGGAGTCAGTTTCCAGTATTAAATGGGATAAATCAATTTCTTTAATTGTTTGATCTAATCCACTATTCTTAAATGTTAAAACTCCGCCAACACCAAGCTTAAAGCCTCCATAATTAATAATTTTTTTAGCTTGCTCTAGAGTTCCTGTGAAGCAGTGGAATACACCGTTTAGATTGTCATCATTTAATTCGTCTAATACTTCAAAAGTTTCGTTAAAAGCGTCTCTTACATGAATGGCAATGGGTAGTTTCATTTCTTTCGCCCATTTAATTTGCTCTGCAAAAGCGGCTTTTTGATATTTTAAGGTCGTCTTATCCCAATATAAATCGATGCCTATTTCTCCAATGGCAATGTATTTTCGTTTGGATAACCATGGTTTAAGTTCGTCTAATTGGGACTTCCAGTTTTCATTCACAGAACAGGGGTGTAAGCCCATCATGGGAAAACAATTCTCAGGATATTCATCGACCAACTTATGCATTCCATGAACGGAGTTAGAATCGATATTGGGAAGGAAAAATTTTTGAACACCGCTTTCAATTGCACGATTGACAACTTCATCACGGTCTTCGTCAAATTGATCTGAATAAAGATGAGTATGTGTATCTATAAATATCATGCAGCGAAGATAATTGAGATCTTGTTAAAAAACGATGAACCTTGTCGAAATTGTAGGATAATTTAATTCCAATCAGGACATGAATCACAGCCATTTTTTGTCTTTATATAGAATAAAAATCCACCCAACAACTCCCATTGACCATATACAAACTTGTGCTGCGCATAGGCAGATTGACTGGTTGCAATTGGGTTTTTTGGTAAGTGGATAAAACCTCCAGACCAATTCGATTGAAAGAAAAAATGATTAAAAAAATCAAACCTTAAACCGGTGTGCAATGAGATACCATATCCTGAAAAAAACTGTTTGTATAACGAATGGTACTCTTCTCCGTCCCAATTAAAATCGGTTTGAGTTATTACTGGTCCTAAACCAACACCTACTCTTCTTTGAACGGCGAACTTTCTTCTTTTCGTTTTATAAAGGGGAACTGTATTGTTTAATTGAACAGAAACGTAGTTCAGCCCATTGGTATTCTCGTAATGTAAATCTTCATAACGAATAGGAATTAAACCGTCAGTGGTTTTATATGTTCCGTTCAGTTGACTCGTAGAAGTGTTTCCGGCATCTCCATCCAAATAAAGACTTTGATTTTTATCCATAACGTATTTCATGTGGTCATAACCGATAGAAATATCCCATCTGTGTTTATAGTACCAACCTAAACGAATATTGAATTGCGGTACGGTTAGTGTGGATGGGTCAACATAAGTAGAAAAATTTCGTGCTGGTCGATCAGAAGCGCTAAGGTCGTGAGCCGTAAAGTCGAATTCAGGACTGTAAAAACGGACGTCGCTTTTCGAATAGATCCCTCTATTATATCCCCAATAAAAATAGACTGTATTTTTTTGTGTGCCGAACTTTTTTTTGAACGAATAATTTTGTCCAAAAGAAAATTGATTGCCAAAAATTATGATTAAAACGGCTATTGTTAGCTTGAAATTCATGTGTTGTAATAATTCAATTAATGAAATTGGTTACCAAAAGTAAGCATTTGAATGCTATTTTAAATCACAAAAAATAAATTGTAAATTTGAGAAAACCCAAAACGAGAAAATGGCGGAGCATAATAAATTAGGCCAAAAAGGAGAGGCAATCGCATTAGATTATCTTGTTAATAAAGGCTATCAAATAAAAGAAAGAAATTTTCGATTTAAACATCAAGAGGTGGATATAATTTGCGAGCACGAAAATATGCTTGTTGTTGTAGAAGTGAAAACGCGTGCAAATCGATTTATGGCTGGACCTGAAGAGACTGTTACTAAAAAAAAACAACGAGCGATTATTAAAGTGACCAATCACTATGTTATAGAACATGAGGTCGATAAAGAGGTTCGATTTGATATTGTTTCTATATTACTTACGGATGAGCTCTGTGAAATTGACCATATGGAGGATGCTTTTTATCCTCTACTATAACGGTGCGATTTTCCTAAAATTAAGTCCTTAAGTCACACTATTTTTTGTAATTTTGACAAAAAGGCTTTTATGAATATCCCAACGATAGATTTACCGCGAGTAGTGGTAATTGGCGCGGGATTTGCCGGACTAAAGTTAGCCAGACAAATCAATTCCAACCATTACCAAGTCGTTCTTGTCGACAAGAATAATTATCATACTTTTCAACCCTTATTGTATCAAGTTGCTTCAGCTGGTTTGGAGCCCGATTCAATCGCTTATCCAATTCGAAAAATTCTTAGGCGGAAACCCAATACTTATTATCGAATGGCAGAGGTTGAAGGTGTTGAACTGAATCAAAAGCTTGTCAATACAAATATTGGGAAAATAAAATATGATTATTTGGTTATTGCAACTGGTGCGGGGAATAATTTTTTTGGCAATAAGACGATTGAGGAGAATGCGGTGCCGATGAAATCATTGGTTGAAGCCTTGGATTTACGAAGTAAGATTTTACAGAATTTTGAGATCGCATTAAATACGCACGATTTAAAAGAGCGTGAACGCTTAACAAATTTCGTTATTGTTGGTGCTGGACCTACAGGAGTTGAATTGGCTGGGGCATTGGCGGAGTTGAAAAATAAAATATTACCAAAGGATTTTCCTGATTTAGATTTGAGAATGATGAAAATTCATCTCATTGAGGCCGCTCCGAGAATTTTATCAGCAATGAATGAAAAGTCGTCTTCGAAGGCGAAGACTTATTTGAAGAATTTAGGAGTTCATATTTGGGAAAATACAAAAGTAGAGGACTACATTGAAGGTACGGTGCATACCAGTAACGAGGATTTCTATTCTGATAACTTAATCTGGGCTGCTGGTGTTAAGGGTCAAATTCCTAAAGGGATTGATGCTTCAAATATTGGTCGTGGTAATCGGGTAAAAGTAAATGGTTATTGTCAATTACCGGGTGATGAATCTGTTTTTGTAGTGGGAGATGTAGCTTTAGTTGAATCAGAAGCATACCCAAATGGGCATCCAATGATGGGTTCAGTTGCCATGCAACAAGGAGCTTATTTAGCGCATTTTTTTAATCGAAAACTCAAAAACAAGTCCGTTCAACCATTTGAATATAATGATAAAGGCTCAATGGCAACTGTCGGAAAAAATAGAGCGGTGGTTGAAACAAAAGGATTTAAATTTCAGGGAATATTTGCATGGTTTGTTTGGATGTTCGTGCACTTAATGCTGTTGGTCGGCTTTAGAAATAGAGTTGTGGTTTTTGTGAATTGGATGTGGAACTACTTTAAATATAATAACGGATTACGCTTGATCATTCGCCCATATTATAAATCAAAAAGGGAGGAAAAGAAAAATAAAAACGCAGCGTAATTTGGGTATAATTTTTGATTAAAACTGTGCGTCGCTTATAAAATAATATGTTGAAAAAACTTTTCTTCACATGCATAGTGGGGCTCAGTGCACTTTCGTTAATTAAGCCGGGACAATTAAAGAAAATAATTGACGGTAAGATTACATTGGAAGTAGAGGAACTTTTACCAGGTCAAGAATTTAATGTTGGCATTACAACAACTTTACGTGATTCTACTAAACTTCATTCGCAAACTTCGAATTTTACCATTAATTTTTCGGATTATGAATTTGAGATGTTGAATGGAGTTGAGTTGATTCAAAAGTCCAGAACAGTGATGAGCTTAAGGGTCTCAGAAAACTCATATCTGAACCCCTTTGTAGAGTTAAAAATTAAGTTGCGACGTAAAGGAGAAATTAAACATTTCTTACGAATTCCAATTAGGTATGATTTAACGCAACGTGTAGTTTATCAAGGAGAAGACGGATTTGATCCACGTTCGACCACAGAAAATGGATATCGGAAAATACCTATAGCAGGTAGAGTAAATGTTGAATTCATCGATAATGAACAAACGTTAACGAATAACAGTGATCCTGCAATAATTGGTGGAAAAGGACCAGATTTGGAGGTGTTTGTTTCAGTAATAGACACGATGAGTAAGGCATTTATTCGAGTAAAAATTATAGATGAATTTGGTGGGAGAGTTACTAAAACATTAATCCCTGAAATAGGTCAATTAGAGATTGAAAGTATTGGAGGAAAAGGAGGGATAAGTAGAAGCGGAGGGAAAGGTGGAGATGGAGGAGATGTAACCGTTTATTTGTCACCACGTGCCAAACCTTATTTTGATCAAGTTTTTATACTCAATTATGGTGGAGAAGGAGGCGAACTATGGAGACCTAAAGTTGATGGCCAAAAGCGTGGCCCTTATGGAAATGAAGGAAGTTTAAAGATTATTGAACAATAACCTTTAAACCTCCGTGTATTTCAATTTAATGTACCATTAGTTTTTTCACCTCAACAGCATTCTCTGTTGTTATTTTTATATAGTAGATTCCTGTAGCTAATTCAGATGTAGCGTAGTTTATTCTATTCTGATTTTTATCAATATTCATTACGTTGATTTGCTTACCGGCTTCATTCCAAATCTCAATGTTTAAGATGTTGGCGTCAGCTTCAACCATTAGTTCATTCCCTTGCTGAATTGGATTTGGGAATAGCTTGATGGATACATTTGCATCGAATAATACCGATTTCGTCTTGCTATATTCAAAAGCACCATCAAAATCAACTTGCTTCAATCGATAATAATTCATACCTAAATGAGGATTTTCGTCTATATAGTCGTAGTAGATTGTTTTATTACTGTTTCCAGCTCCATCAACTTGAGCAATTACCTCAAAGTCGATACCATTTGATGATCTCTCTACAAAAAAGAAATCATTATTTACCTCAGAGGCGGTTTCCCATTGTACGAGTGTAGAAGTTTCTTGTTTTTTAGCTTCAAAATTCACAAGTTCAACAGGGAGAGGGTTAAGGGCAGAAATAGTTCCTAAAGTAAAAGGACTGAAGTCGGTAACCGCACCTAAAGAGCGCACCCAACCATCTTCTGGTGTTCCGGTAAACCCTCCATTACCTAAATCTTGCCAAATTGAACCGGTCCATCTACTTACGATAAGATCGGCTTGTTCCTCTACGCCACTACAATTTTCAGCTCCAAAATCTTCATAGTAAATACCAACAACTGCCGAACTAGCCGATGCTAAACGATCGAGCATCCAGTATTCGCAATCACTAATGTGGTGAATTGTTGGCTCCACTGGTGTGTCGGAAATACCGTCGTCAACAACGTCATTTGGAAAATATTCAGCTCTAAATTGAGCAGAACCACTAGAAGGTGCAGTTACTAATTCAATAGGTCGGTATTTACCAGCTTTTCCAACAGGGAAAGTAAAAATATCATTACCTACTTTGATAATTGGGCCATCAACATAGGCATTATCTGAAACGGAGCTTACTGTGGAATTATCTCGCATGCTAATAACATTTGTTGTGGTGGTAATAAGGTTACCTTGATCCAAGTCAAGGACACTTATAATTTCAAAAGGAGTGTTTACAGTAATGTCATCAACCGCGTTCAAAGTTTGTACATCTCTAATTCTTGGAGAAGGTGTCGCACCAATCACATTAATAGATTGTGGGCCAACACCATCAAAGATTACACGTCCAATTGAACCTCCACCTAACGTTGTTTCTTGATTTGCTTCAATAAATATAGAGCCAGCATATGTGCTTTCACAATTATAAGTAGGTAAAATAACCCCTGTGTTCAAGTCTCTGTAATAAACATCGTCGTTGAAATCATTAGGCGTTCCGTAAGAAGGAATAAAATTGTTGCTACCCGATGTAATTAAATCTGCAACGCCATTAAAAGTATTACCTCCAGCACTGTGGTCATTTTGAGCTCCAGTCTTTTCAAGTGTTGCATTCGCGTTGAATGTTGTATTGTTTAGGTAAATTCGTGGACTAGAAAATGTAACTTCACCATTCCAAATTGACTCTCTCGTTTCAAATCGTGTTAAACCTGAAGTTGGTTCCAAAGTTTGTGCTGTACCACCTAATTGAGTGAAATTTCGGAACAATAAATTTTGTCCAATAAAATCATCTGCTCCTATACTGATTGTTTTACCAGCAGCCAATGTACCGGCTCCGTCGTAACGTCCAAAATAAATACCCTCATTCCCTGCTTCATCAGAATTTATGACAATATTTTCGTTGTATAAATTTAAGCTGTTTCCTCTTTCATTTAAACTAATATCAGAATAAGTTGCGTCAGCCGAATTGTGCATTATTAATTCTCCATTCAAAACTACATCTCCATTGTAACCAACAAAAATTTGTTTTGAGGTTCCGCTGGTTTTTTCATTTTGAAGGTTAGTGGTACCGTTAATTGTTACTTGAGAGTTTGTTCCACTTGCGATATAAACATCAGAATTTGTTGAATAAGCATTGTTAATTATAGATAAGTTACCCGCTAATTCGATGTCACCCTCATCTCCAAAATAAATATTGCTTGTAGTTGTATTTGCAGTGTTATTTATGGAAGTGTTACCACCAATTTCTAACGTGGAAGCCGATGAAGTTGAAACGTAAATATTTTGGCTTGTCGCACCTGTTGACGTAGCATTAATGGTTAAGTCTCCATCAATAATATTTCCCGCACTATTGTGAGCAATATACATGTGGTCCGATCCTTGGCTTTCTAAAGTTAAATCAGCTTGCCATAAATCAAAATTTCCATTACCCATTAGAAAATAACCAGAACCAGAGTTGATGAGTGTAGCATCCAGTTCGAAAATATTACCACCGGGTGAAGCGTCATCTGTAGCACCCGTTTTTTCTAGCGTCGCCGTTCCCTGATAGCGGGTTCCATTGGTATACATACGAGGAGCTGTAAAAGTCACATTCCCCCCCCAATTACTATCATAATTCCTAAAGTAAGAAGTTCCTGTACCTGTTAAAGTTTGCGCTGTCGAACCAATTTGGGTGAAATTTCTAAAATAAAGATCACCAGCAACAAAACCACCTGGCCCTATGCTTACAGTATATGTTGCTGCTAATTCTCCTGAACCACCATCGCTACCAAATAAAAAACCATCCCCAGCCGAATGAGTATTGGTAAGTGTAATATTGCCATTATACGAGTTATGACTGGTAGCTCGGTGATTAAAATACACTTGATTATTATTTGCATTAGAATTATTATTCACTGTAACACCACCATTAAACTGTATAGATCCAGCATACCCAAAATACGCTCTTCTAATATTTCCTCCAGTTGTTGCTATGTTAACCTCAGTTGAACCATTAATCTCAACATTTGATAAGCTGCCATTAGCCATGTAAATGTAACCTTCATTTCCGGTTGGAGAATGGTCTATATTTAAATCTCCGTTAATTGTAAGCAAACCACTGTATGCGAGTCTAGCATCAACTCGGTCAGCTGACCCGATATTGTCTATTGTGATATTACCATTCACAACTAAAGAAGATGCTTCATTATTTGCTAAAGTTAAGGCAGATGTTCCTGCACCTATCGCAGTGTTTTCTGCCGTTATATTTCCATCAACATAATTACCCATACTTCGCGTAGCAAAATGTAAAGAGGCACTCCCTTCATTGTATAATTCTAAATCAAGTAAACAAGAATCAGGTTCATTATATCCCATGATAAAGTTTTCATCTCCGATGTTCTTTAAGGTTGTGCTCAATTCAAAAATATTTCCGCCATAGGAACGGTCTTCAGAAAGCCCTGTTTTTTCGATATATGCCGTACCTTGAAAACGAGAATCTCTTACGTACTGTCTTGGAGCAACGAAATTTACGTCACCACCCCAGTTACAGCTGTCTTGTCTCAAATATCCAGTTCCTGTTAAATGAAGTGATTGAGGAGTACTACCATCTTGGGTGAACTGATATAAGAAAAGTTTTCCATCCGAATATCCACCCGCTCCAATTGAAATTGTATATGGATCAGCGAGTAGTGTTGTTCCTTGATTATTACCAAAAAATATTCCATCAGAACTCGTGTTTGTTAGTACAATATTTCCGTTTACAATGGTGTTTGCTATTTTATTTCTACAAATATCTACTTCAGAATTGGGAGCATCAGATTCATTATTGATCGTTAAGTCTCCATTAAATGTGATATCACCTGATTGTGCGATATAAACCCTTTTAGTTGAACCACCGCTCGGTGATAAGTTGAGGTGTGTATCTCCGTTAATTGTTACATCTGCATCAGCGCTATTTGCAATGTATATATAGCCTGCATTTCCAGTTGGACTATGGTCAATTGTAAGGTTTCCATTTAGTACAACTTCTCCTCTTGATCCTAGCAAGAATCGAACATTGTTAGCATCGCCAAGGTTATCAACATTAACATCTCCATCAATAGTCAGTGATGAACTCGGACTTTCTCCTAAAGTAACGTAGCAATTGTATGCTCCGGTCCCTAAATTGTTTACTTCAACATTGCCACCAATGTAGTTCCCTGGTGTTTGTGAAGCAATTGTAATACTTCCATTCCCTTCGTTATTAATTGTTAAATTGGATGCAAATGTATCGGGAGCGTTATTGGCAAAAGTGAAGCTATTAAGACCAGTGCTTTTAATCTCGACGTTGTCATCAAAAGTATTTCCACCATAAGAATTGTCATCCCCATTGGCTGTTTTTTCAAAATAAACTGGAGCTGCATAATGCGTATTTCTCGTTGTTATTCGTGGAGCAGTAAAAGATATATTTCCGCCCCAATCACTATCTATTAGATTTAAGCGAGCGTCATCATTTAAGGTAATTGATTGAGCGGTTGCACCTGTTTGTATGAAGCTATTAAAATAGAGCTCCCCGGCAATAAATCCTGCTGCTCCAATTGAAATCGTTTGTCCACTTGCTAATTCTCCAAGTCCTCCGTTTCTACCAAAATGAACCCCATCACCATTTACAGTAGTACTTGTAACTACAATTGATCCATTATAAAGGTTTGAACTTGCAGCGGAATGATTGGCATAGGTGTGGTTATTGTTAGCGGTTGAATTGTTCTCAATGATTAATGAATCGTCAAATACTATGTCTCCAGAAACGGCCATGTAGAACCTTTTTGTAGTACCTGTTCCATTGTTTATAAAATGAGCAACATCACCGATTGTAACCTGAGAAGATGAATGATATGCTGTATAGATTGTACTATTAAGACCAGTTCCGTTCTGTACTACATCCAATCGACCAAGAACGGAAAGATCTCCTGCATTTCCAATAAATATGTTGCTATAATCAGTAGTTGTTTCGTTCAATAGGTTTAAGTTTCCTGAAACTGTTAAACTACTAGTTGCTTGAGATGCTAGATAAATGTTTTCAGCTAAACCAGTATTTGTAACATTTAAATCACCATTAATGTTGTTTCCAAGACTAGCGTAAGCGATATGGATATCGTCAGTACCATTATTTATAAGTGTTAAGTCAGCATAGAAATTATCTGGATTAGAATTTCCAAATATGATTGGTGCTGATCCCGAATTTATAATTGTTACATCTTCAGAAAATTCATTTAGTCCATTAGAGTAATCCGTGTGAGCTCCTGTTTTTTCAATCGTAGTTACGCCGTTAAAAGTTGTCCCACTTATAATAATGCGTGGCGCCTCTACATTTAAATCTGCATTAAAAATAGTGTTGTTTTCGGATCTAAAAATTGCATCTCCTGTTAAAACAATTGACTGAACACTTGTTCCCAACTGAGTAAATTTGTTGAAGCTTAACTCGCCATTTGTAAAACCAAGAACTCCTGTACTTATTGTCTTACCAATTGCTAAATTTGCGGTACCCGTGCCACTTGATATACGAATTCCACTTCCATTCGTTGAGTTAAGAAAAACATTATCATTAAATTCATTTCCAATACCGTTTCTTGCAATTTGAATATTTGAAGTACCGGTATTGTTAATTGTAAGCTCCCCATTATAAATATCTGGATTTATATTGGATAAAGTCAATTGCCCAGCGCCTGAATTGGTAATTGATAGAGTACTATTAAAAGTACAGCCACCATCACTGGCTGTGTTTGAAGCTCCGTTTTGTTCTAATTCTACAGTACTATTAAATGTTCCAGCATCTAGGTAAATTCTTGACGCAACTATATCTATGGCTGCACCAAAATCGGTTCCATAGAAATAAATATATCCAATTGTTGTCAAAGCTATTTCAGCAGTACCTGGTGTATCATTGATTACACCATCTTGAAAGCGACAATTCTCTGTTCCTGAAATTGTAGGATTGAAATTATAGCCTAACAAATCAATTGTTCCCGTATACCCCGTAGTATTTATTCCATCAAAAGCAACATCAATATCCAAATTACAGTCCCCTAAACCGTTTGCATCAAAAAATACAAAATCACCAGTTGTTGGTACACTAGCGCCGCCAGCGCCACCACTAGTTGAAGACCAGTTTGAAACATCATTCCAATTTGCTGAGGTTGACGCTATCCAATAGCGATCTGCTGCATGCGAATAAAAGCTTATTAAGCTGATTATTAGAGTTAATAGTGTGTTTTTTTTCATGGGTCTTAAGTGTTATGTCGTAGAGAACAATTTTTTTGTTTTTTCTATTTTACTGAAAACTAAACACTTATACCTAGGTGTAAAGTCGTAAGTTTTTGATTTTCAGTATTCATTTTTAAGTTTTCTAAGTGTAAGTACGCAAATATCTAAATAAAGGTTGTGTTTTAGGTTATTATTCTATGGTTAAATGATTTTATCCGATAAATGGTTATTCTCTTAACTCATAAAAAATGTCTAATTTTACAGCTTCAAATTACAGAGAGAATTATGAGTCAGAAATATGCTGAATACAATGGTTTAAACCTACCAAATGTTGCTCAACAGGTGTTGGAAAATTGGAAAAGAGAGCAAATTTTCCAAAAGAGTATAGATAATAGGGAAGGTCATACTCCTTATATTTTTACTGAAGGTCCTCCATCAGCAAATGGAATGCCGGGTATTCATCATGTAATGGCGCGATCAATTAAAGATATTTTCTGTCGTTATAAAACACTAAAAGGATATCAAGTTCAACGTAAGGCAGGGTGGGATACGCATGGTTTGCCTGTAGAATTAAAAGTGGAGAAAGAACTAGGTATTACTAAAGAAGATATTGGAATAAAAATCTCAATTGAAGATTATAATAAAGCTTGTCGTGAATCTGTCATGCGATACACAGATGAATGGGCAAAACTGACCGAGGAAATGGGATATTGGGTGAATATGGACGAGCCTTATATCACTTATGAGAGCAAATACATGGAATCGGTATGGTGGTTATTGGGTCAGATTTACAAAAAGGATCTGATGTACAAGGGGTATACTATTCAACCGTATTCTCCAAAAGCAGGAACAGGGTTGAGTTCGCACGAAATAAATCAACCTGGTTGTTACAGGGATGTAAAAGATACCACCTGTGTGGCCCAATTTAAGGTGAAAGATTTAGAAAAATTGCCGTTTCAATTGGCTCATTTGCCAAATACTTATTTCTTAGCATGGACCACTACACCATGGACGTTACCATCGAATACAGCCTTAACGGTTGGCCCAAAGATTGAATATGTAGCTGTTCGAACGTGGAATCAATATACAGGTGAAGAAATGGATGTTATTCTCGCGAAGAATTTGGTGAATAAACAATTTGGTAAAAAGTACAAGAGCGTTGATTCATTGGAAGACTTGACTTATGAAAAGGGAGCTAAAAAAATTCCGTATTATGTATTAGGTTCTTGTTTGGGGCAAGATTTGGTGGACATCAAATATGAGCAATTGTTGGATTTTTGTTTACCGTATGAAAATGCAGACCGGGCTTTTAGAGTTATTTCTGGGGATTTTGTAACAACAGAAGATGGAACGGGAATTGTTCATACTGCACCAACTTTTGGAGCGGATGACGCATTGGTGGCGAAAGCAGCTGGTGTTCCAGGAATGTTAATTTTGGATGAAAATGGAAATCCAGTGCCTTTGGTTGACTTGCAAGGACGATTCAGAAAAGAAGTTAAGGATGCGGTATTTGGTTTTTCAGGTGAGTATGTTAAAGCCGAGTATTTAGAAGATGGAGAAAAGGAAGTCGAATTAGAAAAACAGCGAGCTAACCTAAAAGATATCATTGCAGATTTAAAGTCATATTTAAGTGTAGATGAACGATTAACACTAAAACTTAAGATCGAAAATAAGGCATTTCATATTGAGAAATATGAGCACTCGTATCCACATTGTTGGAGAACTGATAAACCTATTTTATATTATCCTTTGGACTCTTGGTTTATAAAAGTAACGGAAAAAAGAGAGCAATTAGTTGCACTAAATAAAACCATTAATTGGTATCCAGCTGCTACAGGAGAAGGGCGTTTTGGAAATTGGTTAGCTACGGCAAATGATTGGAATTTATCACGTTCCCGTTATTGGGGAATACCTATTCCTGTTTGGACATCAGAGGATAAAACAGAACAAATTTGTATTTCGTCTATCCAAGAATTAAAAGAGGAAGCAGATAAAGCAGTGGCGGCAGGATTAATGGATGCTAATCCACTGTCCGAATTCGTGGTGGGAGATATGTCAAAAGAAAACTACGAAAAAGTAGATTTACATAAAAATTATGTTGACCAGATTACGTTGGTTTCTCCAACGGGTAAACCGATGAAACGAGAGGCAGACTTGATTGACGTTTGGTTTGATTCGGGTTCTGTTCCTTATGCACAACATCATTATCCTTTTGAAAATAAGGATTTAATTGATGAACGCAAAGGGTTTCCTTCTGACTTTATCGCGGAAGGTGTTGATCAAACAAGAGGGTGGTTTTACACACAACATGTCATAGCAGCTTTAGTTTTTGATTCGGTTGCCTATAAAAATGTAATGTCTAATGGATTGGTTCAGGACAAGCATGGTCAAAAGATGTCTAAAAGCAAAGGCAACGCTGTTGAACCATTTGAAACATTATCCAAATATGGACCAGATGCGACGCGTTGGTATATGGTTACAAATGCCCAACCTTGGGATAATTTAAAATTTGACGAAGAAGGTATTACAGAAGTTCAACGTAAGTTTTTTGGCACCCTATACAATACTTATTCATTCTTTGCACTCTACGCAAATATTGATAAATTTAGCTTCGCTGAAGAGCCAGTATCACAAGATGAACGACCGGAAATTGATCGTTGGATCTTATCTAAATTAAATACACTAATTACTGAAGTTGATCAGGCTTATAATGGTTATGAGCCAACTCGAGCTGGGCGATTGATTCAAGCCTTTGTAAATGATGAACTATCAAATTGGTATGTAAGGTTATGCAGAAGACGATTTTGGAAAGGGGATTACTCAAAAGATAAAATTTCGGCTTATCAAACCTTATATAGATGTTTAGAAGCGGTTGCAATTCTAGGCGCACCTATTGCACCATTTTTTATGGATCAATTATTTAAAGACTTAAACTCGGTCAGTAATCGTTATAATGCAATTTCTGTGCATTTAGCTGATTTTCCGATGGTTGAGCAATCAGAGATTGATTTGGACTTAGAAGAGAAAATGAGCATTGCGCAAAAAGTGTCTTCGATGGTGCTTAGTTTAAGACAGGGGTCACAAATTAAGGTAAGACAGCCATTACAGAAAATTATGGTTCCCGTTTTAGATGAGGATTTTACAAGAAGAATTAATGACGTAAAAGACATTATCCTTTCTGAAACAAATATTAAAGAAATTGAACTTTTGGAGGATACCGAAGGTGTGTTGGTAAAGAAAATAAAGCCTAATTTTAAAACGATTGGACCTAAGTATGGAAAACACATGAAGGCGATTGCGGCAATGGTAGCCGGTTGGTCGGGTGTTGAAATTACGTTGGTTGAGGTCAATGATGGTTGGAAAGGTGAAGTGAACGGGGAAGAAATTGTATTAGATCGTGCTGATTTTGACATTGTAACTGATGATATTCCGGGATGGTTGGTTGCTTCAGAGGGAAGAATAACTGTTGCGTTGGATGTTACAATTACTGATGAATTAAAATCTGAAGGAATTGCTCGTGAGCTCATCTCAAGAATTCAAAATCTAAGAAAAGAAAGTGGTTTAGAGGTGATGGATCGAATAGCCTTAACTTTTGATGCGAATGAAATTGTTCAAGCAGCTATTGAATCTAATCAGGATTACATCAAGACAGAAGTTTTAGCTGAAGGGATTGATTTTAAATCTTTGAACACAAAAGAGACTTATCTTGCAGACTTAGATGAAGGTGATACCTTTATTGCATTAGCCAAAATATAACTTGAGTCACAATCTAATATGTGTATCGATTGATTTATTAATTCTTATACTTTTACGGTCAATTGATTTGTAAAATGTATAGACTTAGGCTCGTATTTCCTGTTTTATTCGTTTTGGGATATTGTTTTCAATTATCTTATTCGATTGCGCAAAATCCAAATACAACCGCAGAAGATTCTTTATTGCGATTGATAAATCTTCAAGGAATTGAGGATACGATTAAAATGGATGCTTATTATCATCTTGCTGGTTTAGTGGTTTATCGTAATCCTGATTCCGCTGAAATTCTAGTGAGTGATGGCATGGAAATTTCTGAAAAGATCAATGACCTAGATGGAATGGGACAAGCTTATGGATGGATGGGGTATCTAAAAGCTGAAAAGGGAGATATATCTGGAGCTTTGGCCTATAATTTAAAAAGCTTAGAAGTTGCCCAAAAACTAAATTTAAAGGCAGAATATCCTATCATTCTGAATAACCTCGCTAATTTACATGTTGATTTAGACAATGACGAACAAGCATTACAGTATTTCTTAGAATGTGTAACGATCAATAAAGAGCTTGGTAATGAAAAAAGTCTAGCAACAAATTATAATAATATTGGCTCGTTCTATCGTCAGGCAGGAAATTTCGAGCGTGCACTTGAATATTTTAGGAAATCTTTATCCATCCGAACCAAAATCGATGACAAATATGGTCAATCTTATACCTATAGTAATATGGGAACAGTTTTTGAACGCATGGATGAAATTGATACCGCCCTTTATTACTATCAAAAAGGATTAAAAATAAGACGCGATTTAAATCTGCACAGAGGTACCGCTGCTTCCTTATTTAAAATAGCCAAAATTTATTTGATTAAAAATCAATTGAACCTTGCCGAAAAATTCGCAAAAGAGTCAAATGAAATTGCTAAAACATGGGAGTACACGTACGAAAATAAGGAGTCGGCTAAAGTGTTATACGCCATATACAAAGCGAAAAATAAGCTTGATCAGGCTCTTTTCTATCATGAAATTTATACGGAATTGCATGACAGTATTAATAGTATCGAAAATCAACGGGCTCTAATACGAAGTAAATATCAATTTGAATATAATCAAAAACACATATTGGATAGTTTAGAAAAAGATAAGATTATTATTGAAAATCAATTACTGGATAAGGAAAACAAAGTAAAAGAAGGCCGAATTTCAGTTCAGAGACTATGGCTGACAATTGCAGTTTTATCAATCGTTATGCTAATTATACTCCTACTCGCAATTCGGAAAAATTCGGCTGTACGAATGGAGAATTTGCGTGCTGAAGTGAAATTAAGGTTGAATGAAACATTAAAACTGAAAAGTCAACTCGAAGAAACGAAAAGTGTTCAGTCACCATTTGAAAATTTAAATCTTGTTTTACAGGACAAGTTGACAAGTAGAGAAGAGGAAATTCTTGACGCACTCGTTTTAGGGTTAAGTAATAAAGAAATCGCGGAAAAATTATTTCTATCAGTAAATACAATTAAGACGCATATTCTCAGTCTTTATACAAAGTTAGATGTTAATAATCGGACGCAAGCGGCTGTTAAGGGAAGTCTTCTAAGAATTCAAAAAAACGAGTGAAATTGCTGATTTCACCCAAACGGGTGAATGTTTTTTTAGGGGTTTAAATTAGGTTTGAGCATTCAATCAAATAAACCAATTAAGAATGAAAAAACAAATTTTCTTATTCGCCGCATTAGTTCTTTTTAGTTTCATATCTGCGAGTCAAATCAACCTGAATAGGTTTAAAAATTCACTGACAAACAGTGAATCTAGTTCGTCAAAATCTGACTATACGAAAGAGGCTTATAATGATGCTTCTGTAACTTCCAATACTTCTCCTAAATTTAAGAATGAGGGGAGAGAATGGTATATTAGTAAAAGTCGAGGTTCAGGTCAGTTAGGCACTAAAGAAAGACCTGCAAAAGACCTTGGAAACATTATACATAAGCTCAATCCGAATGACGTAATATATATTGCAGCAGGTACATATTTAAGTAAGGGCGAGATGGGCTCGGATGAAATCAATGTTCCGGTAAAAATTTACGGGGGTTTTGATGAGAGTTTTTCAAAAAGAGATCCTTGGGGAGAGTATAAAACAATCTTGACGGGAACTAATGATTATATGAAATCAACTCAACCTCGTTTGTATATCTCAACCACGAAACAACGCGAAGAAAATGGACAGTATGCAACGGGTTCCGAAATAATTGTTGATGGTTTAATCATTGACAATGGTCCGCGAAACCGTTATCACGAAGATAAGGGGTTAGCAATCCGAAGAACTGCTCATGGCCCCTCAAATCATAATCCATCGCCCGAGTCGGGAGGTATTGTGATAGCCGGTAGTAAATACACGAATATTACTGTTCAGAATTGTGTGGTCATGAATACCGCACCAACTCAAGGGGCTTTATCTGTAATGGTTTATCAAGGAGGGAAAGGCATTGTATTTAATAATTTATGCATTAATAATACGGGTAATGGTATCCAGTTAAAAACAGGATATGTAGGATCAGATGATGCTTTAATACCAACATTTTATGTTCAAAATAATACGAGTCTTTTCAATTGGAAACATGATCCTATTGCAAGTTATGGCGGAAATGCTCTAAAGACGGATCAAAACTTAAAAGTGACTTTAGAAAAGAATGTGTTTGGATTTGGTCATATGGGTGGGGTTTACAGCCAGAGTACTCCAATGGTGATGAATAATAAC
Source organism: Crocinitomix algicola (assembly GCF_001661595.2). Taxonomy (GTDB): domain Bacteria; phylum Bacteroidota; class Bacteroidia; order Flavobacteriales_D; family Crocinitomicaceae; genus Crocinitomix; species Crocinitomix algicola. The sequence goes on along the minus strand of NZ_LYPF02000017.1, from coordinate 11,535 downwards.
CTATTTACAGGGAATCTTAAATACGATTTCAAAGAGCGAAATACGATGATGAACGTTGACGAAATATTGGACGAATCTGTTCATTTAAGTCAGTATAGTGAAGGAAATGAATCGGCGCTTATTCAACTAAATATTGCAGAACGTTGGGCAAACCTATATGCTGAACGTCAAATTTTGTCTAGGGAGGAAGTTGATGCTTCAGTAAGTGCAAGTAATTCAGGAGCAAACCAACTTAGAAGTATGCTTGGATTAAATTTACAAGGTAATTCGGTATCAACTAATGCAGAAATATTTTTGCATAAATTAGAGCTGGACGAAGGTTTGCCTGTTGGTTTTATGACTTGGAATGGTAAAGGTTGTGCAAAACCGGTGTTTAAATAAAATTCGATTATCAATTCATACAATAACCTAAAATCGAAAGGCTGCCTCAGATTCCAAAATCTGAGGCTTTTTTATCCTAAAAACCCTAAACCAACAGGATTGTTTAGCATCCAACCTGTGATGCTTTTACGAGGTTGATTGGTTTGGGCAACTTCGTGGACAACAGTAGCACTATTAAACAGAATTAATCGGTTGTTTAAAGGTGCTATCTTTATTTCTTTATGCGCTTCATGAATAATTAATTCACCGCCATCACCCATTTTCCAATTTTCGTTGAGGTAAAGAACAAAAGAGAGAATTCGATTGTCTCTACCTTTAAATTGGTCGAGGTGTTTTTTATAGCCCGTTCCAATAGGGTAATAGGCTAAATGACATTCAAAATCAGAAATACTGAGAAAGCAATACCGTTTAATTTTTTGAATAAATTCTTGTGATTGCTCAAAAAATTCAGATAAACTGTCATCATTTTCCTTTGATAACCAATACACGTAATCACCTCTGACATTTTTATTAATCGTGTGATCGCCTAATGAGCCAATACCGGCTTTTTTTAAATCATCTTCAGCTAAACGATCGGTAAAAAAATGGACTACAGCGTTTAATAATGAACTACTTAAGTAATTGTCGATGACAACATAATCTTTTGAAGCGAGTTGATCTATCCAGTCAACATAAACATCTTCTTTGTAAAATGACATTCGTTCTAAAAAAAAGTCCGCGAAGCTAATTAAAATAAATTAGATATGTGCGGAATTTAGATTTTTTGAAAATTACTGAAAGTGAGTTGACTTAACCTGTCCTTCAATTCTATTCTAAATGATTCAATTCACAATAATGAATTCTTGGGTTGAGATGTATTTGCTCTCTTTATTCTTTTGTAATTTTGCAGAATCAAAATGACCATTGCATGGAGTATTGGATTTATCCTATCGCAATTCTCGGCGGTTTTGCTGCAGGATTTATTAACACATTGGCTGGTAATGGGTCGGCTATTACCCTTACAATTTTAATGGAATTTATGGGGTTACCACCTAATGTTGCAAATGCCTCTAACCGTGTCGGTATTTTAGCGCAATCTATAGTCTCTACGCGTGTTTTTCATAAAAATAAAAAAATTGATTGGCGTATTGGTTACCCTATTATTCTGGCAGTTTTCTTAGGAGCCATGCTTGGGTTGTATTTTGCGCTTACTGTGGATAATGAGAGTTTTAGAAGTGTTTATGGTTATTTGATGTTACTGCTGCTTTTCGTCGTTCTGTTTAAGCCCAGTAGGTGGATTAATCCACCTGAAAATAAAAGTAGAATACCAGCACCTTTTTTATGGATTGGTTATTTTTTACTCGGTATTTATGGAGGGTTTATTCAGATGGGAATGGGTGTACTTTTTCTCGCTTTTTCAGTGTTAGTAGCAAAGATTGATTTGGTTAAATCTAACGCGCTTAAAATTGTTTCCGTTGGTGCATATACAGCAGCTGTATTTGGGATTTTCGTTTGGCAAGGATGGATTGATTGGTGGGCCGGAGGATTAATAGCACTGGGTCAGATGTTAGGGGCTATTACAAGTTCTAAGTTCGCTAGTCAAAACCCTAAAGCAACACTTGTAGCTCACCGAATTTTGGTAATCGTAGTTGTTTTTGCCGTGGTAAAATTTTTCTTTTTTTCTTAAATAAATTAAAAAACTAGTCCATTTTAAAATTTAGCATTGTTTTTGTTCTTAGCTCAATATGGGAGATTTAATAAGACATGAACAGACAAAAGCATTAATGCTAATTGACCGATTAGATCGTGATGAATTAAAGTATTCGATTGCTTTCAGCAACATTAATTTAAAAGAATTTTTGCATTCCTTAAAAAGCATCATTGATAATCCGTTGCTGATTACTCAAGGGGCTCATCCATTATGTGGTATTGCTTGCTTAGTAAAAATAGCGGCAGCTTTAGATCCAATAACTTTGGTGAAGATGAGCGCTCATTTTATCGTGAATGGGCGCTATCAACCTCCTTCTTTTTTGTTGAAAAGGGTTAAGGTTAACAAAAATATATTACAAATGGAACCGTCGGGTGGTCTAACTCCAGCTGATCATGTTCTTCAACTTTCGTTGAAAGCTTTTATGAATCCAATCAGCGGATATAATAATAAACCTGGTACAAAATTCAATGATTGGCAAGGAATTACCTTTCCTTATCAAATTAGAAAATTTTTAACGCGTTATTTTAAAATCGAAGAAGTTCCGATTCGTAATTTTAGTTTTACCCCAGAATATTTAAGCGACGTTTTAAGGCTTGGAGTAAAAGTGCTGGCATGGACATCATGGAATCAAATGAGGAATCCTGGGGGCAAATTTAAAATCTTAGAGCAGCATTATGTACTTATTAAAAGAATTGATATTGTCGGGGAAACAGTAAAAATCTGGGTGGATAATCCAAAAGTAAAAAGTGCCGAATTACAAGAGTTTAGTTTTAATTCAAGAAAAGAATTTAAAAAAGCTATAATTGGAGTTTACGCCTTTAACTGCCGTAAAAACAGTAGTTTGTAATTATTCGTTAGTGAATAGTTGATTTTTTTTTTAGAATAGTAGGTTACCTTTTTTTTCGACAAACATATATAAAGTGATATAAGCAAAAAGTTGCGCTCGACGCTCAGGGTGGGCTAGAACCAACTTCTTCACTGAACCGAGTCATAACGTTGACCGATTCAGCGAAAAAACATCGGAAAAAATTGGGAAGCTTAAAAACTAAACTAAGTCTAACATATACCATTTAACGACAGCACAGTTCAACCTTCCCATTTTCCCATTAAAAAAGGCGTTTTTCTTTAAAGAATGACGCCTTTTTCGTTATAAAATCTTTAGTTGTTTATGGTTTTTGATCAATTTTCCATGCTAATCCAACGCCTAAGACCTCTTTGAATTGAACACGAGGACCAAAAGCTGTTTGATTACCATCAGCATCAACAATGGCGATGTTTACATCATCATCATAAATGAGATGAGTTGAAATTGTTGCAGATAAAAACTTCCATAATTTAATTTCAACTAAATTTTCCCAGTTAACATCTACTCGAGAAGGATTGTTTAAGTAGTTAGAGAATAAATCCAGTTTGGTGGTGAAAGTGATATTTTCAGCAAGATTTGTTTTATACTTCATTCTAAGGTAACCCCCAAATTCTGTACGCATTCTTTTACCTGTACCAACAATGGCCATTCCATTTGCATCTTCTTCGGCCGCAGTCACTCCAAATGATCCTGCATCTGCTAAAGTTTGATCATTAACAAAAGTGAATTTAGAGGTAATTGGTGCAACAAATAAACTAAACTTTTTATTTGGCTTATAATCCATACCTATTGCTGTTAACCAATATGCAGGTGCTAGAAAACCAGAAATTTCGATGGTGTCATTCGGGTAAGCATAACCAGCAGTAGATTGAGTTCTAAAGTTAGTTAGGGCTGCATAGTACCAGTTATCCGATGCTTTTTGACCGAATTTAGAAGTTAAATCTATTCGGTCATCAGTTTTAATCCATTTTGAACCCGTAGATTGAAATAGTTCATTGCTCTGCTTCAAAATTCCATAACCCAAGTCCAATGAATTTTCCCAAGTCATCGAACCTCTTTTTAAATCAGCATAAACACCAAATAAACCGTTTACAGTCACGGAGTTTTGACCACCAGCTACCCAGTTAGTTAAACTGGTTTGCGAACCATTTAATGAAAAATAACCGCCTTTGCTCCAGCCATCAACTGTATCGGTGTTAACTGTTGTCAATTCTTTTTCACCTTCAGTAACTTGTGCAAATGATAAGACAGTTGTAAGTCCAAGGCTTAGTAAAAATATTTTTTTCATTTTTTCTTAATTTTTACGCTACTTATTATTTTTTAAGTAAGTCTCTGATTTCAGTTAACAATACCTCTTCTTTAGAAGGTGCTGGAGGAGCGGCAGGTGCTTCTTCTTTTTTCTTTTTAAGTTTGTTATATCCTTTTACAACCATAAAAAGTACAAAACCAACAATAATTAAGTTAATAATTGTATTGATCCATTGTCCATATAAAATAGCGTTTTCAGGAGTAGTAATTGTTCCTTCTGCATCCATAATAGCTTCAGAAAGAACAATTTTGAAGTCTGAAAAATCCATTCCGCCTGTGAAATGACCAATAAAAGGCATCATAATTAAATTGGTAAAGCCCGTTACAACTTCCTTAACAACTCCGGCTAAGATTACAGCAATTGATAACTCTAAAACATTACCAGTCATTATAAAATCTCTGAACTCTTTTAACATATTCAATTTTTTATAGGTTTAAGCGTCAAAAATACATTTTTAAAGTCATAACTCGCTTTATATTATCGTTAAGTGACCCATTCAAATCGACGAAACGTTTGAATTTGACTTTTTAAATAAAGACTAACACTTTTTTAAAAGATGTGAAAAGAAAAAAGTGTTATTTTTAGCATCCGACTTATGACATGAAAGAAACCGATTTCATAAAACAAAATAAAAAAAAGTGGGCGCGTTTTGAAAAATTGTCCAACAATAGTAATAACGACCCAGATGAAGTTTCTGAATTGTTTACGGAAATAACCGAAGACTTATCATACGCCAAAACTTTCTATCCAAGACGATCCGTTAGAGTTTATCTTAATCAATTGTCTCAAGGTGTATTTACTAGCTTGTATAAACAACGAAAACAGCCTATCGGTAATTTTATGAAGTTTTGGAAGGAAGTGGTTCCTTTGGAAATGTATCGTGCACGAAGAAATTTAGTCGCAACTTTTTGCTTTTTTGTTTTGGCAATTCTTGTAGGTGTTATATCTCAACATTATGATGTCGACTTTGTTCGCGTGATTTTTGGTGATTATTACGTCGAATCGACGGAAGAACGTATTGCTAACGGAAATCCAATGGGAGTCTATGGAGAGTCTTCACAAGGGGCCATGTTTTTTGCGATTACCATCAATAATATTCGTGTTGCTTTTTTAGCTTTTACCGGTGGAATTTTATTTACTTTAGGAACGTATTGGGTAATGTTGCAAAACGGAATTATGTTAGGCGCTTTCCAATGGTGGTTTAAAGCAAAAGGGTTGTTGTTTACTACCTTCTTGACAATTTGGATTCATGGAGCCTTCGAAATTTCAGCCATTGTGATAGCTGGTGCCGCCGGCTTAACCGTTGGAAATGGTTTAATATTTCCAAAATCATATAGTCGAATGCAGTCATTGATTTTTTCGGCAAAACGAGGAATGATAATTATGTTAAGTCTGGTTCCTGTATTTATAATGGCAGGAGCTTTAGAAAGTTATGTAACCAGACATTATCAAGTTATACCAACTGTTTTAAAATTGCTCATCATTTTTGGGTCATTCGCAATCATTCTCTTTTACTATGTATATTATCCCGTTCAGGTAGCCAAAAAGTTCCCGGAAAAAATTAAAGTCCAAGAAATTCCTCGTTTCATTCCAAAAAAGGAAATCGTATGGTACAAAATTCGCAAACCAGGTGAAATTTTTACAGATACATTTACACTGTTTATTAGTCATTCAGCAAAATTGTCTAAACTCTTCTTTAATCTAGTTTTTCCTTTATTTGCAGGAATGTTGATTCTTGTTTTTGCCCTAGAATGGTTTCGATTTGATTATAATTTAGATTGGCATCAAACGTTTGGATCACTGTTTGGAACTGGAAATGATTTTAATTTTTACAAGTTATTGGGGTGGCCTGTTCCCTTAACATTTTTGATGGCTGCAGGCTTCTTTGTATTGTCGGAAAATAAGACTGGAAAATTTATGCAGCTCTACATTAAGTTTGCTTTAAAACACTTTGTATGGTTGTATTTGTACATGTTGATGGTATATTCAATATTTCTGTTTTCTCCTGGGGTATTGTTGTTTTTATTGATTTTAATTGCCCCATTCTTAACTGTTATTCCTTCTATAATTGTCTTAGAAAATGTTAATTTTTTTACTGCTATAAGTCGATCATTTGATTTAGGTAAAGGTGGTTATGGAGATATTCTTCTCTCTAATATCTCCTTAATCGCAATTACAATTATTTTCTTTTTCGTATTGCATAACCCATTTGAATTGGGTATCCTAACCATTATAAATGATTTTGTCAAGGATACCTTGATAACTGTTTTGGATGAATATCGTGTTGTAATTGCTGTCGTAAATTCAGTCGCCTACATTTTTTTCCTTTTTCTTATAGTTACTCTTGCTTCATTTTCTTTTAGCTTGTCCTATTATAGCGTTCAAGAAAGAAAAACAGCCAAAGGTATGTTTGATCGGTTAACAAGTTTTGGTAAAAGAAGTCGTCATTTTGAAACAGATCTAGATTTTGAGTAAAGTGATTATTTCCATATTGTTTTTAGGGTCTCTTGTTCTTTTTGGACAGGATGATTTATACGATCATGGTTTAGACCAAAATAAATGGCAAGACATTAGGGATGGTATTCGATATGAAGGGCGAGAGAATAGCCCTGGGCGCGAATGGACTTATGAGAATCGCGAAGAGTTTGAACGTGAGCAACGAAAATATGAAAAAAGTTCTGGGGGTTCAGGTGGGTCAGGTGGATCAGGAGGCTCGGGAAGTGGAAAAAATAAAAGAATCGAACGTTCAAATTATCGGAAAAGCCCTCCTAATCAAAGTGCTCCACCTTCTTTTACCTTGCCAAATTTTAGTGGAATGGGTGTGTTTGGATACATCATTATCGGTATATTTATTCTTGGTCTCATATTTTTACTTTATTATCTCTTTATCAACAGTCAGTCTAAAGGAAAAAAAATTAAGCCTTTAGTCAATACGTTTGAAGAAGTAAATCCAACTGAAATACCCCTAACTGAATTACAAAGATTATTAAAAGAAGCCTTGGATAAACAAGATTATAGAGGAGCAGTAAGGGTGTACTTTATTTTTATTGTCAGAGACTTAACGCAAAAGAATTGGATTCGCTGGGAAAAGGAAAAAACAAATTTTCAGTACTTAAGAGAAATGGCAAATCGCGAAGAATTTGAGGATTTCAATACTTCTGTAAATTACTTTGAGATAATCTGGTATGGTAAACGAGAAATTGACAAGGAAAAATTTGAATTAATTCAACCAAAATTCACCCGTTTTTTAAACAAATTAGGAGTTAAATAAAATTGAGTAAGTACACAAAAATAGGAATTGTTGGGGGAGTAGTCTTGCTGCTGATACTTGTTATGTATTGGGCCAGTTCTGTAAATACCGATGACTATGTAACAGATAGTTGGACGTTAACTTATGAGCCAGAGGATAAAGGTCCTTACGGAACTTATATGATGAAAGAATTGCTGGATACAACTGGGTTTTTTGGGAATTTCATAGAGATTGATAAACCATTAGAAGAAACGTTAGTTGATGACCCAGCGCTGAATGATATTTATTTTTTTGTAGGTCGTAGAAACTTCTTGAAAGATTCTGCCGTTACTTATTTGATGAATTTCGTTTCAGAAGGGAATACTGCATTTATTGCTGCAGAAACCTTTCCTTGGGATCTCTTAAAAAATTATTTTGAGAATCGTACTGCTGTTTTAAACAAAGAAGTGAAAGATTCAACGCAATATTTCAAATTTTATCATCAAAATTTAGCATCAAAGCGCTATCAATTTGATTATATCTTTGAAAACAGGTTAATTGAGGTAGACTGGGCTTACTTTAATTATGAAGGTTTATTGTATGATATCAGAGATTCAATTGAATCGTTAGGGGGCAATACGAAAGATGAAATAAACTTCTTGAAAATCATCTGTGAATCTGGGACAATTTATTTACATTCTAACCCTTATGTATTTACAAATGTGTCAATGATGAAACGGGATGGTTTTCAGTATGTAGAAAACGTCCTAAAACACATTCCTCCAGGCAGAATGCAATGGGATAAATTCTATACGGAGTATCATTCGGAGAATAAAGACCGTGAAAAGGGCGGTGAAAAACGTCAAAGTATGCTCCAATTTATTATGGAGAACCCTCCTTTATATTGGGCAATGCTAATCTTGCTTATCGGAGCAATTTTATACGCGCTTTTTAAAGGTAAACGACAACAAGATGTAATTCCTGCAGCAGAGTCAAAAGAAAATATGTCACTGCAATATATTAATTCGCTTTCTTCGCTTTATCTGCAAGAGAAAAAACATAATAAGCTGGTTAAGTTAAAAGAGCGTACATTCTTAAACTTTATTGCAAATCATTATTTTATCATCAGCAATCAACCTGATGAAAAATTTATTGAAAAATTATCCTTTAAATCTCATATTTCAAAAGAAGAAATAACGGATATTTTTTCAACTTTTGATGCGTTGGAAAATGCATCATCGGTGACAGATCAAGAATTGATTAATCTGCACCAAAAAATCGAAAAATTTTATAAAAATTGTAGATGATGGAAGATCAAAACAACTTAAATCAATCGAACGAGGATACGAATCAATCGGATGAAAATCCACAGGAAACACCGGTAAATGAGCAGCCTCAATCAAATCAAGACGATATTTTTAAATCGACTTTGAATCTCGGATTTATTCATGACAAAGTAAATGCGACACGCCGCGAATTAGGAAATTTTGTGATTGGACAAACGGAGATGGTTGATCTATTATTGATTGCCATTTTTGCAAATGGACATGTTCTTTTGGAAGGTGTTCCTGGTGTCGCAAAAACACTGACCGCTAAAGTTCTTTCAAAAACCTTGGATGTTGATTTTTCGAGAATACAGTTTACGCCTGATTTGATGCCTTCAGATGTTATTGGAACATCAGTGTACAACATGAAAGACGCGAGTTTCAGCTTTCAAAAAGGACCCGTTTTTTCAAATATAGTTTTAATTGATGAAATAAACAGAGCACCAGCAAAAACGCAGGCAGCATTGTTTGAGGTAATGGAAGAGCGGCAAATATCCTACGATTCTAAGGTGTATAAAATGGATTTTCCTTTCTTAGTATTGGCTACCCAAAACCCCGTAGAACAGGAAGGAACCTACAATTTACCAGAGGCTCAACTCGACCGATTTTTGTTTAAAATCAAAATTGATTATCCTGATTTAAATGATGAACACGAAATATTAAAACGCTATAAAAACAATATAAAATCACCTGATTTAAATACAGTGATGAATGTTTTTACAGCAACAGACTTGAAACAAATTCAAGATTTGATTGAACAAGTAAAAATTGAGGATCAAATTTTAAAATATATTGCAAGCATCACAAATGCTACCCGTAATCATGCAAAATTGTACCTAGGGGGGTCTCCTAGAGCTTCATTGTCTATGTTAAAAACAGCCAAGGCTTTTGCAGCAATACGTGGACGCGATTTTGTGATTCCAGATGATGTGCAATTTGTCGCGCCTCATGTTTTGAATCATCGTTTAATAATGACACCTGAAGCTGAAATGGAAGGAATGTCAGTCGAAGAATTGATAAAAGAAATTGTCCACGAAATAGAAGTTCCGAGATAATTTATTCGAATGAGGTATATAAGAGACTTATTTCTATCGTATCGCTTTTTTGCAGCATTAATTTTAATAGCTGTGATTTTTGTAGTGGGATTTGCTATTAATGTTTTTTTTCTAGTTGGTCAAGTATTATTAATGCTACTTACTGCAATCTGCGTTCTCGAAATAGTGATTCTATTTGCGCCTAAAAAGCCGATTAAAGCCAAGCGTAAAGTACCCAACCCTTTATCTCTTGGAGATGATAATCCTGTTCGGTTAGAAGTTTTAAATAATTATGCATTTAATGTTAGTATCACCGTTTTCGATAATCCACCGGTTCAATTACAATTACGTGATCTACATTTTAAATCAACCTTACAGCCTGATAAATCAGTTTCCTTTACCTACAATATTCGTCCTACAGAACGGGGTGCTTTTCAATTTGGAGATTTGTATGTGTACGCCTCAACGTTTACTCACTTTGTCCAACGTAAACTTGTTGTCAAACAAGAAGAAAGTGTCGCAACTTATCCCTCAATACTTCAAATGAAGCAATATGAGTTGAAAGTATTCGCTAAAACTGCACTTTCAGGGATTAAAAAAATAAGACGTTTAGGCCATAATAATGAATTTGAACAAATCAAAAATTATGTACAAGGCGATGATTTCAGAACTGTTAATTGGAAAGCTACTAGTCGTAGAAATGAATTAATGGTGAATCAATACCAGGATGAACGCGCTCAACATATATATTCTATTATCGATAAAAGTAGAAGTATGCGAATGCCTTTTAATGACTTGACATTATTGGACTATGCCATAAATTCTACTCTGGCGTTTTCAAACATTTGCCTTAGAAAAGGAGATAGAGCTGGTTTAATGACCTTTTCAGATAAATTAGGGAGTAAATTAGCCGCCGAACGGTCTTCAAAGCAACTGCAGCGCATAATAGAATTGTTGTACAAGCAAAAAACAAGGTTTTTAGAAGGTAATTTTGAAACGCTCTACCAAGGTGTTAGAAATCATATTAAAGGTCGAAGTTTAGTGATGCTCTACACTAATATTGAGTCTGAATATGCATTAAAGCGAATTTTGCCTTTGTTAAAACGAATCAATCAACTCCACGTTTTGGTTGTGGTGTTTTTCGAAAACACGGAAGTTGCCAAAGCCGCGCAAATGGAAACTGTTTATGTCCAAGACATCTATCAAAAAACCTTTGCAGAGAAGTATGGAATGGATAAAAAGAAGATAGCACTAGAGCTACGAAAAAATGGAATTCAAACAGTTTTAACTAAACCGGAAAATTTAACCGTAAACACAATTAATAAATACTTAGAGCTCAAAGCCAGAGGTGTAATTTAGTGATTGATTAAACGCATTGAATTTAATTTATCATTCGATCGACTGAATCAAAACAAATAACAGGTTTGTCAATAATTTGCTTATCCCTTAAAGTGGGTAATTTTTGCATTCAATTTTAACAATATATTCATTTTTTTGGGCGTTCCACCCCAACAGTTTGCAACTGTGGGTGGCGGGCTTTTCGCACTCGCTTCCGTCCGTCTAAGACGGAGAGCTCAAACAATTGCTTCAATCCCTAACGCGAAGTGTTCAACTCCACATTCACTGCTACTCTCCTGTCAACAGTTTAATATTTCCTTGTCCCTCTTTTACAGTTCCATTATCCGTCACATAGCGGTAGGTA
>NZ_LYPF02000016.1 GCF_001661595.2 Crocinitomix algicola | reverse complement strand
CACCGCTCCACCTTCACAAACTTCAACATCCTCGCCTGCATCAATAGCTGGTGGTGCGAGTACATCAACATCTACCGTAGCTGTATTCTCACAACCATTAGCATCTGTTCCGGTTACCGTAAAAGTATTAATTCCTGCTGTTAATGGTTCATGAGCCACTCCATCAGTAACACCTCCATCCCAGACATAGGTCACCGCTCCTGATCCGGTCAAAATCACTTCATCTCCTAAGCAAATTTCAGTTGCATCAGCAGTTCCTGAAACAACGGGTAAATCATAAACTGTAATCTCCACTGAAAAGTCACAATCATCGTCACTATCACTTGTTGCGGTATACGTTGTTACACCAACAGGTGGTACAAAAGCTACTCCATTTGTCACCCCTCCGTCCCAAGTAATTGTTCCGCCATGTGTTGAAGTCGCTTCTAAGGTCACCTCTTCCCCTAAACAAACTTCTGTTGCTGAAACCGTTGTAAGCATGTCGTCACAGGCTCCTCCCCCATCAATCGCCATGTCTGTCCATAGCCAAAGTGAGTTGTCTGTAATCCCATCTGCCTCTATATCAATTCTATCTGTCGCTGAAATAGCCGTAAATGTTACTTCCATGGAAAACCAATCCCTCCATTCCGGTTCTGGCACGTATGGAATTGTAGTTATGTCGAGAGCAGCCCCACTTAACATAGATAAATTACCATGTCTATCATAGGCCGGTGTACCAATTACGCGATCATACATATAATAAACAGTCAACACGTACTCTTCTCCAACTGTTAAATCTGAAATTTCATATCCCCATTTTTCTTTTGTTGCCCCATAAAACACACCTCCGTGATAGGTACCTGTCAAAGGCGAAGGTGTAAATGGATGGTCAAAAAAACCACCTGGACCAGGCATGGGATCGGATGAGCCCACGAGATTAACCGGTAAGGTATTAACAGTTTGACCAAATATTTGAAATGGTGAAATAAGAAGTAAAATGTAAAATAATAGTTTTGGATTTTTCATTGTATTCAGGTCTTAATTATCGGGATATGATATACGTTAAATCTATTGATCCTCTTCTTCCTTTAATCAAATATTCACCTTCTTCGCAAGCCGAAAAATCTATGGTAAATTTTTGATTTAGTTCGTCCTTTAAAATAATGGGTTGCACACCTGAAATCTCTTCATTATCGGAAGTTAATATTTGAAGAGATTCCGATTCAAATTGAACTTCATTAAAGGTGATTTTATATTCATACAGTGGATATGGCTGCGGCTCACCCGCTTGAGAAAAACAGTTCGCATGAAATGAAATCAGGAACAAAAAGGCTAAAAGCAATTTCATAAGTTTATTTGTTTGGTGGTTTTGTTATTTGGTAAACGTATTTTTTCGACGAAGCGTTGCTTTTAATCGTTTAATTATCGGTTAGTTAAGGATAACTTAAGTTTTAAAACGATTTAATAACATTCTAGTAAAATTGTCTACTTTTGATTTTTATACCAAATTGATAAATTTTACGTTTAACTGGTATGCGTTTTCTCACTCTACTTCTATCAATTCCCTTATTTAATTTTGCTCAAACGCTAAATTTTAATCCCAATGTTCAAGTGAACAAAACGATAGCACAAGACTATTATGACACTGATTTCATCTACATTGAAAATAACTCTTCAAAAAGTCTTTCTTTAGATTTTGAGGTGTTAGACAATGATTTACTGAACGAATGGAGTACTTCGGCTTGTACGAATTTTCAATGCTTCAATCTCATTCCAAAAGTTGGATCATTCGGAAATTTAGATCCTGGTTCACAAGGATTTTTATCTTTAAACTTATCCGCCAACGAAACATTAGGAACTGGTTCCATTCTGTTTCTCATAACAAGTCCGGATGACGCTAGCATAAGTGACACCTTACGATTTGAATATACCGTTACGGAAACAGGTAAGTTGGAAGCAAAACCCTGGGCAAAAATAAATCATATCAATGGTGTTTTAACGGTGTTTTTGGACAATCCATTTGCCAATGCTACTTTGCTCATTACACAATTAAATGGTCAAATAGTTTATCAAAACGATTTAGAACCTATTACTTCAATTGCACTCCGCGATTATGCTGCAGGATTCTATTTAATTGCAATACAAGACGAACAAGGTCGAACATTAAAAGAAACTGTATTTCAACCCTGAATAACCATTTTTAAGTAACATGTTTGTAACTTTGTCTTATACAACTGAAAAGGCTCTACTCTATATATGCGACGCATACCCTTTACAAATCGTGTTTTAATTGCGTTAATTACAACTGTTTTAATGGTAATTGCCAGTGCTTTTTGGGTGAATTGGTCTTTACAGAACATCGTCACGAAAATAGAAGATGAAGCTAAACCGAATGAGCGACTGGTTCATCTAAAAAATGTTCTCTTTACGGTGACTAACGCAGAGAGTCAGGTAAAATCTTACGGCATCACGTTGGACGATGATTATTTAAACCGATACAATGAATCAATTCGCAATGTCCAAACCAGTATAAAACAACTTTATCGTACAGCAAAAAATGACACAGCATTTTTAAGAGATGTTCGACAAATTGACGCACTATCACAGCAGAAATTCGATGTACTCGATGAGCTGCTGGTTGTGCAGAATGAGCAAAGTGTAAGCAGTGTATTTGAAAAAGTCGAGAACAAAGTTGGATTAGTCACCGATGTCGCAATACCAAAAGAAAAAGAGGATCGCCAGGCTGGTTTTTTAAATAAATTATTCGGTAACAGGAGTCAAGCGAAGAATCAAAAAAAAGTCCCCAACTATTCGTATAGCACCTTAAATAGAGAAATTTCTACACTTAAAGCAGAAGAGAAAGAATATGAGAATGAACTCAAAAAGAAAGAATTGCAATTAATTCAATCTAATCAACGCATAATGGACAATATTGCGAACATTGTTACGGCAATAGAAAAGAGTGAAGAATTTAAATTACAAGTCAAAATTAAAGAGGCGGGCATTGAGGGTAAATTCACTCGAAATTTAATTGCCTTCTTCTGCTTTCTATCATGTATACTCTTAGTTGTTGCAGGCTACACCATCTATATCTATGTTAAAAAGAATGATGCTTACAAACAGGATCTGCAATTTTCGCATGATGAAAAGGCGCGAATAAACGAAGAAATTTTGGCGAGTATCACTTATGCTAAAAGATTGCAAACTGCCATCTTACCGGATGATAAAAAAATCAATCGCCTTTTACCCAATTCTTTTGTGCTATACAAGCCCAAAGATATTGTTGCAGGAGATTTCTATTGGATGGTTGAGAAAGATGATTTTCTCTATATCGCTGTTGCCGACTGCACCGGTCATGGCGTTCCAGGCGCTTTAGTAAGCATGACTTGTTCAAGCGCTCTTAATCGGTCTGTAAAAGAATTTAACTTAACCGAACCTGCACTAATACTCGACAAATGTCTATCGCTAATCATTGAAACCTTTGAAAGTGGTGACTACACTGTTTACGACGGGATGGATATTTCATTATGTCGAATTGACCGCAAAAGCAATACTTTACAATTCGCTGGAGCGAACAACCACCTGTATTATATCACTAATGGGGAGCCAAAGGAATTAAAAGCAGATAAACAATCAGTTTCACGATTTTATGCTGATCGCTCATTTACAAATCATGAAATAAAGTTCAATTCTGAAGATTTATTTTTTCTTTATACTGATGGTTTACAAGATCAATTTGGTGGACCTAAACGTAAAAAACTTATGCCTCATCGCGTAAAATCATTCTTATTGGAAAACAAAGACTTACCTTATGAAAAACAACGTGAACGCCTTGTAAATGCGTATGAAGAATGGAAAGGTGAGTTAGAACAAATCGATGATATTTGTATTTGGGGATTTCGAATTTAAGCAGATTTTAACTGTTCATATTCATGTATCAGCTTTTTTCTTAGTTGAACCACGGCGTATCTTTTCCGAGAAATTAAAGTATTCACCGATTCACCTAATTCAGCAGAAATTTCTTTAAATGACAAACCTTCATATTCGTGCATTTCAAAGACCTTCCTCTGGTCCTCTGGCAATTCTTTTAAACAGTTTTTTATTAACTCCGCTAAATTCTCTCGTTCGAGCAACTCATCCGGCAACGCCTTAAAATCGAGAATAGATGATTCGAACGAATTTGAAAATTCGCTATCTTCTTGCTCTGCTGTTCCAATTTGACTAAATGGAATACTTTTCTTTTTGCGATATAAATCCGTGATTTTATTACGCGCAACTTGGAAGAGCCATGCACTTATTTTCTCAATATTATTGAATTCACCTGAAACACGGGCCAATTGAAAGAAAACGTCTTGTAAAATATCTTCTGCGTCAAGCTGAGAACTGACCCTTTTACGAATGAAATTAAACAATCGTTTTTGTTCTTTCACAACAGTTTGCGATATAACCAATTCTTGTGCTTTACTCATGTCATTTTTAATAAGAGGTTTAAATATACCGCTATTGAAAAGACATAAATCGTTAATTTCAACAAACAAAAGAGATTTCTCAATTAATCGCTTTTTTGTTACTTTCAACCTGATTTGCATTATTCATATATGAGATATTTTTTACATTTTTTAACATTTTTAGTTGTTGTTAGTTGCCAAACAGAGGTTCATTCAACAGGATTTGAAGAAACGAAATTAGAGCCGTCAATTACTATAAATGAACCCATAAGTGAAGAGTTTGGTCGATCAGCCATAAAAAAACGTATTGCCCTAAAAAAAGCCAATAATGAACCATTAATTGTACATGGTTATATTCCACTTTGTGATAATGAGCATCAAGGAATTGTTCCAACCAGTGAGAGCTTAGGAAACGGTTTAAGTTTAAGAACAAATTTATATTGGGCGACAAGCGGTGGAACGAAAGCTTATTTCGCAAAGGCTCGGGACTGGGAATTAGTTTATAATCAATTGGATCTTGATACGAATGTTTTAGAAAGAGTTGTTTTCAAAAAGAACTATCCTGAATCCACCGTTTATTTTATTGCAGATGCTTACCGTGGAGATCGGATGGAAGAAACCATGAACGACTATCTAGCAGCTATTGCAGGTCATCGTTCACAACAAGTGAATTTACCAAGTCATAAAACCTTAAATGTTGCCGATGAAGCCGATTTAATAATTTTCAATGGACATAATGGGGTTATGGATTATATCGATATTAAACCATGGATTAACAACACCAGTAAACGAACTGATGTCGTCATGAACGCATGTGTTTCCTACGGATATTTACAAGAAGAATTGATGCTGGCCGGTGGTTATCCATTGGTCAGAACTAATTCCCTACTTTTTCCTGGCGCTTATGTTTTAGAACAAATAATTGATGACTGGGTGAATGATATCGATCCTGTTCAACTCTGTTTAAATGCAGGCAGAGCTTATTGTAAAAAACATGACTGTGGTGTAGGAACAAAAGTTTATATCAGTGGATGGTAAAAAAACCTCGCCGAACTGACGAGGCTATATCATCTTACTGTTTGATTAATCGAAGCGTTTGGTTGGATTCATTCTGAATTACTTCAACAAAATAAATTCCGTTGGCAAGTGGCAAATCCAAAGTTAAAATTTGATTTCCAACCACAGTTTGAGACAAGATGATTTGTCCATCTGAACTTGAAACAACCAATTGCAATTCACCAGAAACTCCCAACAAATCGACATTAAATAAACCGGTTGTTGGATTTGGGTAAACGCTAAATTTAGCGCTACTATTCTCTTGAATTGTCATTCCAGTTATCGCAACACATGCTGAAGTGTCAACACACTCACCAATACTTACTTCAACCGCGTAATTGCCGTTTTCTGAAGGCATAAACTCCATATTTGTTTCGCCATCAATTGTTGCATAATCATCGCTACAATCTAACCACTGATATGTTGCATCTTCTTGGTTTGAACTGATTGTAAAGCCGGAAGTACTCGTTCCATTATCAAGATTTGTAATTGTTACTCCAATATTGTCGAATTGTGTACATCCATTCGCGTCAATTACAGTTAAGGTGTATAAACCCGAGCTTGTTACAGTATCAATTTGATCTGTATCACCATCCGACCAATCATAAGAGGCAAATCCAGGGCCAGCATCCAAAAATACGGTATCACCACAATTTGAAATATCCTCACCTAAGTCTAACAACGGTGTTAATTCATAAACGTCGATTGTCGTCACAATAGTACTGTCACAGCCAAATTCAGCAGTCATAAATTCACTGGTATAGCTAATTTCATCCAAAATAGATTCAATTACTGTTCCATCAGGAAACTCAAAAGACTCACCAGAACAAATCGTATACCCTTCTTCTATATAAAATGATTCACCAATAGAAACATCTACAGAATCAGTCTGTTCGCAACCTTCATCATCAGTTACTGTTAGATAAACCCATCCATCAGCGAGAATAGTTTCAATTTGCTCATCACCTCCAGAACTCCAATCATACAAAATGTATCCTTCACCAGCATCCAAAATTCCTTCTTCACATGCCAATAATTCTGACGGTAAATCTAATGTTCCTGCAGGTGAAAATTCTCCTAAATCCCCAACCTCTAGTGTTGGTGGAATAGCGGCATACTTCCTTACACGAATCCAATCCATATTCATTGAACCGGCACCAGAAGATATTCCACCTATTGCTAATCTTAGATCCTCATCCTTAGCATACAAATCATTTGAGGAAAGGATTTCACCCGCGGTTGGAAAATTTCCTACAAGAGATCCCGTTTCAATCCAAGTGAATGACCAAACTCCTTCAGGATCAGTATACCCAACGAGAGGCGAAGCCCAATTATGACCTGAACACCAATCAGATCCACCACCAGTCAATGAAATTCGAGCTTGATCAGCCGCCCCCATTAAACCATAATTTTTTTTACTTGATTCTTTCGCCCAATAAATTGCGGGCCAATTTCCAGAAATACTGTTCATCTTAACCTCTGCAGTATATACTTCTTCAACTGGAAAGGTGCTGTTTGAACCAAGCATTCCACTTGCAGTCCAAGCTAAATTAAAATCACCTTCAAATACAGCGCTATCCGAGATTCCTCCACATAAATATTCTAAGTTGAAATCAGCATCAACAAAACCTTCGTAGAACGCAAAAGTACAGGCTGGATCAGACACTGGATCAGCATCAGGATTACCAATAAAAGCATATAAATCAATCGTCTCACCCGCTCCAATCTCAGGAACCTTAACCCAAATCACCGTTTCAGTTGTATTTATTCCACTTTCAATAAAATAACATAAAGGCTCACAGCAAGTTCCATTTGTAACACGTAAGTCCCTTCCGTCTGCTTCCATTAATCCCATCATTATAGGTGTTTCAGTATCTAATATTACTTGAATTTGATAGTCAGTAAGAGCATCACCAGCGCTATTATCTATTGTTAACGGAATTCTGTTTTCCCAATCTTGCATGCATTCTTGTGCAAAAATTTGATTGTTTAACAAAAAAGTAGAGCTAATAAAAAATAGCGATAGAAGCAGTTTTTTACTTGTTTTCATAGGGATAGATTTTGGTTTTAGATTTTTCAAATATATTAAAAAGCATTGAGATATCCCACATTAATAATCAATCATTCAAATCTTTACAAGCTGAAAACGATCAAGTTTTCAGTCAAAAAGGAGCGCGAATTTCGGCATGAAAATTATCACGAATAATCAACAAAATGCAACATTTATTAAAAACAAGCCATTTTTATAGATAATAAACCCACGAATAGCGCCTAAAATAGTACCTTTGTATCTTCTATTTTACAGAATCGATTTTAAACTGGTAATGGCCGAAAGAAAAAGGATTAAAAATGCATTAATCTCTGTATTTGATAAAACAGGATTAGATGCAATTGTTAAGGAGTTAGACGCGCAAGGTGTCACAATTTATTCAACTGGAGGAACGGAAAAATTCATAAAAGATTTAGGGATCGCTGTTGAGCGCGTTGAGGATTTAACCTCTTACCCTTCTATATTAGGAGGACGTGTTAAAACATTACATCCAAAAATATTTGGGGGTATACTTTCTCGCAGAGATCTTGAGGAAGATCAAAAGCAGGTAGCTGAATATGGAATTCCTGACTTAGATTTGGTAATTGTTGACTTGTATCCTTTTGAGGCAACTGTTGCATCAGGAGCTTCGCATGAAGACATCATTGAAAAAATTGATATAGGAGGAATATCGTTGATTCGGGCAGCGGCAAAAAACTATAAAGACGTTGTTATCGTTCCATCAAAAAAAGAATATCAGAATTTATTGGAAATACTGCAAAACCATAAAGAAGGTACAAGTTTGGAAGAGCGCAAGGAGTTTTCTCGTGCTGCCTTCGAAGTATCTTCTCATTATGACACGCATATTTTCAATTATTTCAACCAAGGTGAAGTAGACGTGTTTAAACAAAGCATTTCAACAGCCAAAGTTTTAAGATACGGAGAAAACCCTCATCAAAAAGGTGTGTTTTACGGTGATTTGGATGCGATGTTTGACAAATTACACGGCAAAGAACTTTCATACAATAATTTATTGGATGTTGATGCCGCTGTTCAGCTCATGGAAGATTTCAAAAATGACAATCCAACCTTTGCCATTTTAAAACACAATAATGCTTGTGGACTAGCAACTCGACCAACAATATCTGAAGCTTATACAGATGCTTTGGCTGGAGATCCAGTTTCTGCTTTTGGAGGAATTTTAATTTCCAATACGGAAATCGATGTAGAAACGGCCAATAAAATTCACGAATTGTTTTGCGAGGTTGTTATTGCTCCAGGATTCGTAGATGAAGCCTTAACTATTTTAAAAGGTAAGAAAAATCGTGTTCTACTCGTACAAAAGGAAGTGTCTTTACCAAAAAAGACTTTTAGAACTATATTGAATGGAGTTCTTGAACAAGATAAAGACTTAATTACGGATCAACAAGTAAATTTTGAATCGAAAACTGAGCAAAATCCGACAGCCCAAGAACTGAATGATTTAGAATTTGCAAACAAACTTGTTAAGCACACAAAATCGAATACAATTGTTTTAGCCAAAAATGGACAACTATTAGCAAGTGGAACCGGACAAACATCGCGTGTCGATGCTTTACGTCAAGCCATTCACAAAGCAAACTCATTCAACTTTGATTTAAAAGGAGCTGTAATGGCATCAGATGCCTTCTTCCCTTTCCCAGATTGTGTTGAAATAGCAGATAATGCTGGGATTACGGCAGTAGTTCAACCAGGTGGATCAATTAAAGATCAAGATTCGATTGACTATTGCAACAAGGCAGGAATGAGTATGGTGTTTACCGGAAATCGACATTTTAAACATTAAACGCACTGAATATCTAATTGTAAAGTGTATATTGAGTAACTTTTTTTAACACTTACAGTAAAAAACAAGATAATTTACAGACTTAATAAATGCCTCAATGGGACTATTTGATTTTTTAACACGCGAGATTGCGATTGACCTAGGGACAGCGAATACCTTAATCATAATGAATGATAAAGTTGCAGTTGACGAACCCTCGATTGTCGCAAAAGATATACAAAGCGGAGCAATTGTTGCTATTGGAAAACAAGCACAACAAATGCATGGGAAAACCCATAAATTAATCGAGACTATTAGGCCTTTAAAGGATGGTGTAATTGCCGATTTTGAATCTGCAGAACAGATGATTAGAGGAATGATTAAAATGATTCATACTGGAAATCGTTTAATTAGTCCTTCGCTTAGAATGGTTGTTTGTATTCCATCTGGTATTACTGAAGTTGAAAAACGTGCCGTTAGAGATAGTTGTGAGCATGCCGGCGCAAAAGAGGTTTATTTGATTCATGAACCAATGGCTGCTGCAATAGGTATTGGAATTGATGTGGAAGAACCGATGGGTAACATGATTATTGACATAGGTGGAGGTACATCAGAAATTGCCGTTATCGCTCTTGGAGGAATTGTATGTGATAAGTCAATACGAGTTGCTGGAGATGACTTTACAACAGACATTGAAGAGTACATGCGCCGCCAGCATAATATTTTGGTCGGTGAACGTACTGCTGAACAAATTAAAATTGAGGTTGGAAGTGCGTTAACTGACTTAGGAGATAAAGCACCAGCTCCGTTTGCTGTTCGAGGTCGTGATTTGATGACTGGAATACCTAAAGAAATTTCTATTACCTATTCAGAAGTTGCTCATGCTTTAGATAAGAGTATTTCGAAAATAGAGGAAGCAATTTTAACTGCATTAGAAATGACCCCACCTGAATTATCAGCTGATATTTATAAAACGGGGATTTATTTAGCGGGGGGTGGATCAATGCTAAGAGGACTGGATAGTCGTATATCAGAAAAAACTAAATTACCGATCCATATCGCAGAAGATCCGTTAAGAGCAGTGGCTCGAGGAACAAGTATCGCACTGAAGAATATCGGTCGTTTCCAATTCTTGATGCGATAATTTTATTCAACGTACGTGACAGAAGAATGTTAATCTACAATGCGAAACTTAATTCAATTCTTAAGAAAGTTTAGAGATTTTTTAATCTTTTTCATTCTTCAGGTAATTGTTTTGACGCTTTTTTTTAACAGTAAAAATTATCATCGTGCAAGAATGGCGAATACTTCTTCGGCTTTTATTGGCTGGTTCGTCGAGAAAAAACACAACATTACTAAGCATTTTGGTTTAGAAGAAGCCAATGAAGCACTTCTGGAAGAAAACGCACGCCTTAGAGCACTTTTACCAGAGAGCTATTATCATTTACAAGGCGACCTATTTTACGTAAATGACACCCTTAAAAAACAACAATTTCAATACATACCCGCTACAGTAATTGATGCCAAATACACCAAACGCAATAATTATTTTACCTTAAATCAGGGCAGCAATCAAGGTGTTGAAAAGGGCATGGGTGTAATTTCATCACAGGGTGTAATTGGCATAGTAACGGATGTCTCCAAACATTTTGCCATTGTAATGACCGTTTTATCGGATAAAATTAGAGTAAATGTAAAGCTTAAAAAAAACAATGAATATTGGTTGTTGAACTGGGATGGGATTGATAATGAATATGGCCAAATTCAAGAAGTTAAAAGAGATATTCCACTCGAAATTGGAGATGAAGTGGTTACGCGGGGCGGAGCTACAAAATTTCCTGAAGGAATTCCCGTTGGTAATATAGCTGAAATTGTAAAAAAAGAAGGCGAACAAACCATCTCATTAAGAATTAAGCTTGCTGTAAATTACAATGCCGTTTACAACGTGTACATTGTAAAAAACTTAATGCAACAAGAACAACTAAAATTAGAAAGTAGGATAGAAGAAGATGAATAATACATGGATAAAATATGGTGTATACTTCGTGTTAATTGTTCTCATTCAAGGACTTGTGGTGGACAATATTCAAATCAATGAATATCTAAATCCGATGATTTATCCGATTATGATTATGATGTTGCCGTTTGAATTGGGTGTCACAGTGACGATGCTTGTCGCGGTTATTTTAGGACTTTCTGTTGATATGTTTAGCAACACATTTGGTTTAAATGCATCTGCTGCTTTGGTAATTGGATATTTAAGACCGGGAATTTTAAATTTAATCAAGCCTCGTGATGGATACGATACGGTGCTTCTTCCCACCATTCACGATATGGGCAAACTTTGGTTTTTAACTTATGCAAGTATTCTTTTATTCATTCATCATTTGTGGTTCTTTGTCATCGAGATTCTTCGATTTGATCAATTTTTTCACATTGTCTTAAAAGCATTATTTAGCATTGTTTTTTCACTTGCTTTGATCATTTTATTTCAATACATTTTTTACAAGCCTTCTAAAAAATGAAAAATATTGATAACAGAAAATATGTCATCGCACTTCTCTTTGTTCTGATTCCAATTACCTTTATTGTTCGTTTATTCTACATGCAAGTGGTGGATGATAAGTGGAAAGAAAGAGCTGCACAAATATCCGAAAATAAAATTCTAACTTATCCTTCTCGCGGAATTGTCTACGATCGAAATCAAACTAAAATAATCGGCAATGAAATTTATTATGATATAAAAGTAGTACCGCGCCAAACCAAAAACACAGACAGTGTCGCTTTTTGCAAATTGGTTGGCATTAGTATGGAAGAATATACCGCTAGAATGATTAAAGCGCGAAAATATTCCATGCGTAAACCTTCGGAAATCGTTCGACAAATTCCACCGGATGAATTTTCTCTTATTGCTCCAGAACTCTATAAATATCCTGGATTTTTTGAAGTAGCAAGAACATTACGCGTATATCCTAAACAAATTGCGGCCCACGTTTTAGGATATATGAATGAGGTCAACAAAGGAGATATATCCAAAGACAACTACTATAAATCGGGTGATTATATTGGAAGGATGGGGATTGAGAAGATGTACGAAAAACAACTGCGTGGTCAACGTGGTGTGAAATATTACTTGCAGGACGCCATTGGTATTGCAACTGGAGAATATGAAAATGGCAAATACGACACATTAGCAAAGCAAGGCAAAAACATCAGTCTTTCAATCGATTGGGAATTGCAAGCTTATGGTGAAAAACTAATGCAAAACAAGCTCGGAAGTATTGTGGCTATTGAACCTTCAACTGGCGAAATATTAGCCATGGTTTCAGCCCCATCTTACGACCCCAACCTACTTGTTGGAAGACATCTAGGAGAAAACTACACGGCACTCTATAAAGACACCTTATTGCCTTTGATTAATCGATCAATTAATACAGCATATATGCCAGGCTCAATTTTTAAAACAGTAATGGCGTTAGCTGGAATGCAGGAAGGGGTTATTACAGAAAATTCGAGTTTTGCTTGCAATAAGAGTTTAATTGGCTGCCACAATCATCCAACAGCACAAAATGTTTCTGATGCGGTTAAAATGTCTTGTAATCCTTATTTTGTTTCATTAACACGAAGAATAGTACAACAGGGTAAAAGCAATAATATTTTTAAAGATGCTGCAATTGGAATGGATATTTGGGCAAAATATGTGAGAAGTTTTGGAATTGGAACTAATTTACATACAGATTTTCCCACTGAAACACGAGGAAACGTTCCGGATACAAAATACTATAATGAACATCTCAACTTCAATTGGGCTTTTAGTACTGTTCAATCAATTGCCATAGGTCAAGGGGAGGTAACTATTACGCCGCTTGAAATGGCAAACCTTGCAGCCATAATTGCAAACAGAGGCTATTATTATTATCCTCATTTCATTAAAGATATTGAAGGAGGAGACGTTCCAGATATATACAGCCAACCCAATTACACCATGGTTGATTCGGCCTATTTTGAACCGGTAATTGATGGAATGTGGCGCGTTGTACATGAGGCGGGAGGAACAGCCCGTCGAGCTAGAATGGACAGTATTGCTGTATGCGGTAAAACAGGAACCGTGGAAAACTTTAAAAATATAAATGGCAAACGTTATCAGCTAACGGACCATTCTAATTTTATGGCTTTTGCACCTCGAGAAAACCCGCAAATTGCAATTTCCGTATTTATTGAAAATTCAGGTTTTGGAGGTACATGGTCTGCACCAGTTGCAAGTTTAATGATCGAAAAATATATCAACCGTACAATTCAAGACACCGTTAAAGAAAATCGAATTTTAAATGCCAACCTCATTCCCGACGAGGATGATATTATAAGAAAATGAGAACGCAGGACAATAAATTATTCTCCAATATTGACTGGGCGCTGCTAGCTACCTATGTGATACTTGTTATATTCGGGATTAGTAATGTATACTCTGCTGTTTATAATCCTGATAAACCTGGCTTGTTTAATCTAGACACCGAACATGGAAAACAGATTATGTGGTTTGGTGTTTCACTTTTTTTAGGAGTCATTGTCCTCTTTCTAGAGTCATCATTCATTCGGAAATACGCTTATTGGGCCTATGGTGCTACCATGCTCTTGTTAATTGGAGTATTGTTTACTTCACCTATTAATGGTGCACGCTCTTGGTTTGGTTTTGGCAGTGTGGGTATTCAACCTTCTGAATTTGCAAAAATTGGTGTTGCTCTTGCTTTAGCCCGCTATATCGACATTAATAGTAGTGCGAAAACCAGAAAAAGAGTGACAAAAAACCTAGGATTAGCCAGTTTATGGGGTCTTGTACCGTTCATTCAAAAAAATAAAGGCATTGCCCTTATTTTAGGTTTGCCTTGTGCGCTTGTATTGCTCCAACCGGACGCGGGAACATTTATTGTATTTACCTCTTTTATTCTTGTTTTATATCGTGAAGGCTACGCAGGTAATATATTACTTTTTATTCTCGTTGCGGTCATAATCGCGGTCATTACTTTACTTGTTTCTGATTCAAGTTTTCTATTTCCAATATTTAAAATTAAACTATCCGGAAATACAGGCATCATCTTAGCACTTATCGTCATCGCCGGAATTCTCGCTTTACTGGTTAAATCTTTCATCTTAAAAAGGAATCGTAAATCACTTTATCGCTCAATCATCGGCAGTTTTATTGTTGCCGTAATTTTTGTGAATTTCGTAGAATTGGGATACTCCACAATTCTGCAGCCGCACCAAAAAGTACGAATTGATTTATTACTCGGTAAAATTGATGACCCAGACGGGAAAGGATATAATATTAACCGAGCAAAGGCTGCAATTGGATCGGGCGGATTTATGGGAAAAGGTTACAAATCCGCCACACTAGCAAATGCCAGTCAGAAGCATGTACCAATGCAAAGTACTGACTTTATTTTTTGTACTTGGTCAGAAGAGCGAGGCTTTGTAGGCTCTTTATTTTTGGTTCTTTTGTACACGTTTCTATTGCTGAAAATTGTAGTAATAGCCGAGCGTCAACGTTCAATTTTTACAAGAGTTTATGGCTATTGTGTTGGAGCCATTTTCTTTTATCACTTTTTAATTAATGTAGGAATGGCAATCGGTTTAGCCCCAGTGATTGGAATTCCTTTACCATTCTTTAGTTACGGAGGATCAGCAATGATGTCATTTTCTGTCCTCATTTTTATTCTTCTCAAATTAGACTCAGAACGTAAAATTGTCTTGAAATAATGCCTATTCGATCATTCTCCCCAGGAGCTCAAGTAATATTTTTCATTTTTATCATGATTTTCATGTCGCTTATGGGTGACTTGATTTTTTCGCTGGCATTATCCGCTGTTGTTGATTATGATGTACTCCTAAATATAAATTGGAAAGATCCTCGAATGTTAATAAGCCGAATTTTCTTTTCTCAGGTTTTCTACTTTCTACTATCCTTCCTTTTGTTTTTGAAATTATCTGGTCAACGATATTCAGATTTGATTCATACAGACCGTTTAAAATGGAGGCCCATTTTGTTCACGCTAATAGCCTTGATTTTATTGTATTTCTCAATGCCAATACTGTCATGGATCAATGAACTTATACGTCCCATATTACCGCCTGGAGTATTAGCATACCAGGCTAAAAATGAAGCATTGCAAGAATTAATCGTTTATCACAATAATCCTGTTCAGTTAATTTTTTCAATTGTTGTATTAGGACTAGTTCCAGCTATATTTGAAGAGCTAGTATTCAGAGGTTTTTTAATTAATAAAATGCTTGCCTCTGGCATTAGTGAGGTGGGGGCGATTCTAATGTCTTCAACAATATTTGCTATGAGTCATATGCAACCTTTAAATGTACTTGTTATGTTTGCTGCGGGATGCTTACTAGCTTTTATCTATCTGCGCTTTAAAAATATAAAATACAATATCATATTGCATTTTCTTTTTAACGGTGTACAACTCTTTATAGCTTATTCGATAGCAAACGGTTATTTTGAGTTAGGTTTTTGATAATTTATCAACAGGTGTTGTCATAAACATCTTAGATTAAACGATGTTAACTGTATGTATTTAATACATATTCATAGCGCTTACTAACCTGCTGCCATTAGCCAAAAAATAGAATTACGTAAAGAAGGATATCAAACCCAAACGGTAAAAATTAGGAAACTGGAACTATTTATACGGTAAACGAGGATCTTTCCTTACAAACTGAAGTTGAAGTTAATAACCTAAGTAACTCGATTGCAATTGATGGCTACATGGTAGGTGATACCAAACGAGTAGTTGAGATGGATCCGTTTGAAAATTCAATAACAATCTCCTCAATTGGTGCATCAAATGAAGTAAAAACAACAACCATTAAAGATGTAATGTACCTTGATCATCTTCAACTTGATGATTTTATATACGGCTATCGACGCTCTCCTGTAAACAATAACTTTATTTGTTATGATGGAAAAAAATTAAATCTGTATAATGAGAATTTAGACCTAAAGAATTCTTACCAAACAAAGTATTCAATTATCGAAGCTCACTTACTTTCGGATGATGTAATTATTTCATTAGAAATGAATGACAATGAATTGTATATCGGTGTACGTGATCATGGGAAGGAAGAATATCATGCCGTGGAATTGGATAAGTCCCAAGACAATAATTTTTTTAGATTGAATGTAAATGAAGAAGATGTAAAACGCTACGTTTCTTCCATTATGGGTGAACATAAAAAGTCTGATTTTTATCCAAATAGTACACAAATATTAACCTATAATTTAGTAGACCTGAAATTAGAGGACACAAAAGTGGAACGATTGAGTGAAAAAGTTACGTCAAGCAAGCGATCTAAATACTTGGTGAACAAAGGTGTTGTTTCAGATAAAAACAGTGCTTTTTTGAATTTAGAAGAACAATGGATTGTTACTACCACATCATCTACAGGAACCGGATCACGCACCTATTATACAGGTAGATTAGTTATTGTAAATGGCACCATTGGTAAACACAATGAAAAAATAATTGACAAATTTGCTAAATCTATGATTAATCAAGATAAATTATCTTTTCAAGTGGAACTAAAAAATGATAAACTGTTCTATTTATTTAATTCACACTTGAAAGAAAGACCTGCGATTAATCAGGTGGTTCTCAATAAAGAATTAGAGCCTCTGACGTGGAATATTCAGGACATTTATGCTGATCAAGGAACATTGTTATTGGGGTCAATTGGTTTTGATATGGAAGATGGTAGAAGAATGTATGTTCACCAATATAAAAGTAAATTAGGCTTTGCTATTTTCGATGTGAATTAGTCTTTCTTCTGAAAATTAAGAAAAGTATTCCCGCAATAATTATGGCACCAATTATAAATATCATTTTATAGTTGGTGCTGTTGTTTTCAGGTGTTGATTCCTCATGTGTTTCGAGTAATTCGTTTTCTGCTTTAGCTATTTCAATTGATTGGAAAGGCTGGATTGAATCAAGTTTAACCAAAGACAATAAGGATTTGGGATCGTGATTATGTTTTGTCCAATCAATTTTAAATTCATCAGAATTATTGTCGTCGATGATGTCTCTATAACGTACTCCTGAAATAGTTATATCCATGCCATCATGGAACGAATCATCAGCTTTAACTCCTTTATTTTTTGCTCTTAATTCCAACATTTTTTGAGTTTTAGCTCGAACGAGGTCTTGATCTGCTCCATAATATCCTTCTGCCATGTTATAAAATGCTTTTGCATATTCAAACGAAAATGTTTCTGCGTAACAATCACCTAAATCAATAAGCAAAGAAGCCATGATTGGGTCGGGCCCAGGACAAAATGGAAAGCGCTCCCGAATTTGAATTTCGATATGGTTACGAACTGAAGTATCCACAATTTCTTTCGCTGTGAGTTGCAAAACAGATCGATTATCTAACAAATTAGGTTGATCCAACATAGCGATCTTAGTCTCTAAAATTCGCACATGGACCCATTCGCTACCTTCATGCGAGTTTGGGTTGATGTCAAGTCCTTTTTGTATATAAACTAAAGCACTATCCAATTGTCCGTTTAGTTCATAAGCTGTTCCTAAATTGGCTGCAATTTTATATTCATTTGGCAGGTGAACACTTAAAACTTGCAAAATTTCTAATGCTTCTGCCGTTTTTCCTGCTTTCATTAACAAAATGGCGTAATCGGATAATAGGTATGGAGATTTTTCAACTTCTATTTTTTTTAATAAATCGGGAAGATTACGGTTAATTTTAGGTAAGTTGAAGTTTTTATTGAATCCTCTAAACCCAGTTTGCCCTAATTCATGAATATTTCCATGGGCGTCAACAGTGTGGTAGGTGTTAACACAGGATTGACCATTAAATCCGAATAGAATAAATACAAATAATAAGCACAATTTTATTTGCATAAGCTTATGTTTTATGTGTTGATATCCTCTTCTTCAACCAAAGGTTCATTTCTAAACCTTAAAAAAAGTTGTATTAAGGCCACAACATCTTTCTGACAATAGGTTACTATGCGTTCCAAGTCATTTTCTTCATAATAAACTCTGGCTACATCAGCTCCAGAAATGTCATCTTTAGGAGTTGGTACATTAAACAGATGACACAATAAACTCATTGAGGTATAATGCTTATAATCTCCAAACTTCCAAAGTTCCATTGTATCAAGATGATTAATTTCCCATGGTTTTTTCCCGGCAATGTCTAAGGCCGCTGGTAAATCTATACCAAGCACTAACATACGTCTAGCAATAAATGGAAAATCAAACTCTTTGGCGTTGTGTCCGCACAAAATGTGAAATGGAGAATTATAATGCCGATTTAATAAGTCTGCAAATTCGGTTAATAATTCCTTCTCATCATCACTGGCAAATGATTTCATTCGAATTGACTTTGCTCCAGACTGTTCTGTTACAATTCCGCAAGAGATGCAAACAATTTTACCAAATTCAGCAAACACCCCTGCTCTTTCGTATACCTGTTCATTGGTTAGTTCGTCGCGTTCTTGAATAAATTTGTTCTTGTGCAAGTATAATTCGGCAGTTTTATCGTCTAGATCTTTGAATTCATATACTTGCGGAACAGTTTCGATATCCAGAAACAGTACTTTTTCAATATTAACTTTTCTTAATTGCATGGGTTATATTTTAGTTTGAAATTACAAAAAATAACAACCGATTCAAACTTATCATTTTTATTCCTGATTCAACCTTTACCCAATAACATTGATTGCCTTAAACTTATTTGCGTAGGATAATAAAAAATCAAGTTTGAAAAAAATCTTTATTTACTTACCAAGGATTACTAAATGCGGGGTTTTCAATAAAAGAGCTATCAGAAAGAGATAACAAAAACATTTTTAAATAGTATTTCTCTTCTGGACTTAATTGCACACCACCTTCGTCAACTGATTTCATTAAAGGGTCAATTGTTGAGGAATGTTGTAAACCTTCAGAATAATGATTAATCACTTCATCTAAAGTTTCAAAACGACCGTCATGCATGTAAGGAGCAGTAAATGCTAAATTTCGAAGTGTTGGTGTTTTAAACTTTCCATCGTCCGCAGGGTTACCCGTAAATTCTCCAAGTCCTTTATCCGTTATTACAGCATCTAAACCGTTATTGTGAAATAAATTATCTGTCCATAACGGATTAAAATTATCGCCATGACAATGAAAGCAATCCCCTTTTTCTTCATCAATGAATAAAACGAAACCTTGATATGCTGCAAATTCATCGGCCGTACTCCAACCACTACTCCCAATTGCACGGTTAGCGTTCATAAATTTATCCATTGGTGCATCTCCTGAAATTAATGTACGCTCAAATTGAGCTAATGCATTTGCCACCATTACCGAATCGATTGTAGATGTACCATAAATTTTTTCAAAAAGTAAGGGGTACTCTTCATCTTCTTGTAATTTCTCAACAACTTGATTCCAATTGCTATGCAATTCAACCGGGTCATTTACTGGAGCAAAAGCCTGATCTTCTAAGGTAGCCTTTCTACCATCCCAAAAGAAAGAACTCATCCAACCTAAATTAACTAATGACATTGAATTTCTCCGACCAGCTATTCCATCTATTCCAACACTTGTTGGTTTATTTTGATCACTAAAAGATTGATCTGGAGCGTGACATCCTGCACAAGACATTGTATTGTCGGCCGATAACCGGGTGTCATAAAAAAGCTTACGACCCAATTCAACTCCCTCAACGGTCATTGGGTTGTTTGAAGGAACTGAAATAGGGGGCAAATATTTCTCAATTCTTTCAGGATAATTAAACTGATAGGGTGTCGTATCGCCTAATTTTATATCAGGATCCTTACGGCATCCCGCTACTAATATTAAACACAAGAACAAAAAACCTATTTTATTAACCAGAGGCATAGTACAAAATTACGGAAAGTTTCCAGTGTTATCAAACGAATTAATAGAGAGAATATTTTGACAAAGAAGAATTCATTTTTTACTTATAACTTTGTAATTCGAAGGAAAATCATGACAAGAAAAGTAAACTACATCCACAAAGGACTAATTGATTACAAAGAAGGGTGGGATTATCAAGAGACACTTTTTAAAGCAGCAATTGATCTAAAAATTGACCTACGCGATGGTAAAACGGAAGAGTTACCGCAAAACCACTTAATTTTTTGTGAGCATCCTCACGTTTATACTTTAGGTAAAAGTGGTGCTGAAACTAATCTTTTAATCTCAGAAGAGGCATTAAAACAATACGGCGCCCAGTTTTATAAAATTAATCGAGGTGGGGATATCACGTACCATGGCCCTGGGCAATTGGTTATGTATCCAATTTTTGATTTAGACCAGTTTTTTACGGACATTCATAAATACATGCGCTTTTTAGAAGAAGCTGTGATTTTAACCTTAAGTGAATTCGGTATAAAAGGCGGCAGGGTTGAAGGTTTAACAGGTGTTTGGATTGATGGAGGAACACCAAATGAGCGAAAAATATGCGCAATGGGCGTTAAAAGCTCTAGGTGGGTAACTATGCATGGAATTGCTTTAAATGTAAACACAGACATGTCTTATTTTAATCATATGGTTCCTTGCGGAATTGTAGACAAAGCCGTAACTTCCATGGAAAAAGAACTAAATCAAGAAATTGACCTAAAATTAGTGGAAAAAGCGCTTAAGATTAACATGGCCAATATTTTTGATTTCGATTATATTGATTAATTATGATCCGCTTCATTAAAAAAACCTTAAAATGGTTGGGAATAGTTATTTTAGGTCTCCTAGTGATTGCTAATTTGGCTATCATCTTTTCTGGTAGAACGTATATCTATAAGGGAATAGCGAATACCTATTTTAGAGGTCATATCCGACCAACAATTCACGATTTGGAAGTGTTTAATAACCGAACCGTTGAAAATGGTGTGCCACAGCCATGGCTGGAAGACAAAAATTTAGGAGAATATGTCCTCTCAGCAGAACAACGAAGAACGGTAGAATTATTAGAGCCAGCATCATTTTTGGTTGCATGGGGAGACACCCTTATCTATGAAGAATATTGGGGAGAAAATAATCGAGAACAAATTACCAACTCTTTCTCGATGGCAAAATCCATAGTTTCATTATTGATTGGAGTTGCGTTGGATGAGGGCTATATAAAATCGATAGATGAACCAGTTGCCAATTATTTACCCGAATTTAATGATGAAAAAAAGAAGATCACAATTCGACACATTCTTACAATGAGCTCAGGTTTATCGTGGAGTGAAAGTTACGTCAGTCCGTTTTGTGATGTTGCTGAGTTATACTACGATACAGATGATAGGGATTTGGCCTTAAACCGAAGAACGATTGAAGAGGAACCAGGTCATACTTTTCAATATAAAAGTGGAGATACGCAAGTGTTAATGTATATCTTAAAAGAAGCAACAGGCCAGTCAGTTTCAAAATATGCCGCTGAAAAACTCTGGAAAAAAATGGGAGCCGAATCAGAGGCAATGTGGAGTTTGGCAGGCGATGAAAAAAGTGCCGAAAAAGCGTTCTGCTGTTTTTATGCAACTTCACGGGATTTTTTAAGACTAGGAAAACTGGTAAATAACCGCGGAAATTGGAATGGAGAACAATTGGTTAGTGCAAAATATATCGATGAATTTTCAAGTTTAGCTCCATTAAAAAAAACCAACGGTAAACCTAATCAAGTTTATGGTTTTCAATATTGGATTTATACAGGATTACCGTATGATGTAACCTATTTTAGAGGAATGTCGGGTCAGTATATTATTTCTATTCCATCCAAAGATTTAGTGATTGTTAGAACAGGTTCTAAAACTTTTCCCAATTGGAAAAACACCGAAGACAAAAAAGACGATGCGCTTGAAGGACATTATCAAGAATTACCCACCTATATTGGCATTGGATTGAGTGTTATGGCGCAAGCTGATGGTGTGTAAATTCCTTTATAATTCACTTTCGGTAGGTAGAAACTCTTGAATGCAATAAATGGTTTATTAACGAGGTTTTTTCGGAATCTCCAAACTTAAAACACGATTTTTCTTCCGTGGATAACACTTATTTTAGTGGTTTTTTTCAATTTTTAATCATATAGCATGTTTAACTCGCCTTTTATGCTCTTGCTATGATTTCATATGTATAATTATTCCTACTTTTAAATGATAAGCCGTTAATTAGTTTTAATTGATATCAACCGTATTATTGACCTGTAAGATATCGTTGAAGAAGAAAATGGTATAGCCAACGGTACGTACCTCATAACCGTTATCGATGTAAGAACACAAGAACGATTTGAAACACAAAAGGTGGTTGTACAGCATTAAAATGCATGACTAAGTTATTACTCCATATCACGCTTATTGGTAGCCTTTTTCAGTTGCCAAATTTATTTGGACAACCCCCAATTAATGAACGGTATGTGATTGATGATGAAACTTATTCCGTTTTTTCGACTGTTTTTAGTAATGACTCTTGTTATTATGTGAGTGGGTTACAAGGCTCAATTCCCAGTTTTACTAACGCCTCAAGTGCATTAGCAAAATATCGTTTTGACGGTACTATAGAAAATTTGGGAGTGATCCACAATGATACATTGGGAATAGCTTTTATGAATATGAGTCATATGATTAAAACCATAGATGGTAATTTTACTCATATTGCTATTGCTCAAAAATCTGGGATTCCTTCCTCTTTTATTTTTGTTAAAATGAATCCGAACGGAGATACGCTATTAACTAATTACTATTCAGAATTTTACTCAAGTGATGGATTAATAGGGAAAAACCCTGGAAAATTAATTCAAAAATCCGATGGTACTTTTTATGGTTTTGTAAGTGTACAGCGCGAAGATGATTTAAGAGGGGCAACAGTTTTTTATAAACTGAACGAAAATGGTGTTTTACTTGATTATAATATATATTATGGTTTAGACCCTATCTATTATCGTATTTTAAACCCTCACGGTCTAGTAAAATACAATGATGACGAATTTATTATCTTGGCATCACTTCAAAAACCTAGCGTTCCAACTGAAGAGCAACGGTTTCATACTAAATTAATAAAGGTGAACAGCGAAGGCGAAATACTTGAAGAGCACACCTACTGGGATGATCCTTTAAGTTTTGACTGCAAAGGCTTAACCAAAACACCCGATGGTGGTTTATTGTATTGTGGCAGAATTGGTCAATATTTTCCAGATTTTGGAGGATATAATGATTACAAATTAAGAATTGTAAAGTTAAACAGTGATTTTGAAGAAGAATGGGAAATTGAATTGGGTGAGTATACAATTTTATCGTATTTAGGATTTAATCAAATAAAACCAATTAATGATTCGGAATACGTGGCAGTTGGTTTTCATACTACCTCAGAAGATTATCAAACTGGGATTTTAGTAAAGTTCAACCTTTCTGGTGAAAAGATTTGGGAAAGACGTTACCGTAAAATCCCGCATTACGGATCCGAAATTGCTCAACACAGGCTCTATGATGTAGACATAACTCCGGACAATGGATTTGTTATGGTGGGTGATGCCATTAACCATTATGAAACCGAAGACCTTCCCGGTCAGAAGGCATGGCTCATTAAAGTAGATAGTTTTGGTTGTTTAGTACCCGGTTGTCATGAATTAGATTTAGGAATAAGTGAAAATATAACAAATTACGAAAGCGTTCCGGTCTACCCTAACCCTGCCACAAACAGTCTTTTTTACTATCACCACCAGGATAATTTTGAACCGGTACAGGTTACAATTTTTTCTGCTAATGGACAAACTGTTCAAACTTGGCAAATAAATACCAATGACATTACTTGCGAGGTGGATGTTTCCGATTTCCAAGTAGGAATGTACATTTTAAAAGTCACTGACAAAAAAGGAGTTGTATTAGAAACTCAGCAGTTTGTGAAAGAGTAGTTTTCAACGGACAAAACAGCGGCTTTCAGTGTAACCTAATATAAGAACGGTATAGAGCGTTAGTTAGCCATAGCCCTGATTGAACGGCATGTTTGAAATCCTTTTTTAGATTTCGAAAAAAGATTGAGTAGTGAAAGCAGGTTCCCGGCTTCTAATAATTTCCCTCTAAAATAAGACACAACCAATCATCATAAAGTACATTTAAGCGCTTATCATTCTTTAGCTCTTCATACGACGGGTAAATATCAGCAGTTATTCCATTGCGAACCCAAATAATTTTTAAACCGGGAGTTTTTTGGATGTGCCGTATCATTTCGTCATGCATCGTCTTATAATTGGAGTTGACAATTAAGGAATGGAGGTTATATTTTTCGTTGAGTAATTTTACCTGTTTTTTATAGTTAGAATAGTAATTTACTGCTGCTTGATCATTTGTATAAATGATATCTGCCTCTATTTTTTCAATTTCAGAAGTAAACGAAAATTCGTCCCAAGAGGCTGAATTATAACCCGTACCAACCTTACTAAATTGGTATAAATAAGTAGCATTAAAAGCAAATAATAATGTAACTAAAACGGGGAATAGGAATTTTAATTTTGACGCTTTTTTCCAGTGAAAGATTTTACTTTTTGAGGCCACTATAAAGAAAACTAAAAGGTTTATATAGAGGGGGAAGAGTGTTCTGAACTCCACAGGAATACAGGCGTCAATAAAAGCAATACAAATCCAAATGAAAGCAATATAACCGTAAAAATGAAGGCATAAAAACCAATCTATGACATGAATAGTTTTGCGCTTTATGGTTTTTGCAAGGAGGTAAATGAATGGCAATAAACTAAGTATGCAACCTGCAAAAAGTCTTACTGTTGCATTAATTTGAACTGGGAGAATAAAGTTACCTATTTCCGTTGGCATTGACACCCAGTTCTGCGCAGTGATGGGATTATAATGAATAAACCGTGCTTGCGATTCATGAAAAAATTTACTGTATAGTACGTAAACCAATACACTCAAGAAAAAACTCAGAAATATGAGTAAGGCGGTACGGTTGTTTTTTTTTAAGATATAGGCAAGTCCTAAGGCGATGCCAACAACAACACCAACTAAACGGGTAAGACACAAGAGCACCATAAAAAGCAAAAGAAGTCGCAAGTTTTTTTTTAGTGGTGCGTTACTTATTAAGCCTATAATCGAAAGTAAAAGCAATCCATAAAGTCCTTCTGTCCATAAGGAGTAATAATTCGCTAAGAAAACATAGCATCCAAAAAACAATAGAAAAAAGACAGAGCCATGGTATTGTCTAATCAAACGATTTAACGCTAATAAACTACCTAAAAAAAGTATCGTTTGGATGAAAATTAAAGCGATTTTATGCTTGGCAAATGGCGCTATTAACCAGATGTAAAGCGGAAATCGTTCCGAAGCAAATTCCAACCCGTTTTGACCGGTGTGCAAGTAATTTCCGTCAGCTATAAGATGATGAGAAATTTGTAGAAACGATACTGAATCAAATGTAATACCTGGTCCTTGCGGAAGAACTAAATACAAAAACCAACCCAAGAGTGCCACAATAAATCCCCATTTTTTGATAATCTCAACTGGACCTACTTTATTTGCTAATTCTTTCATGTTTGACAGAACAATATAATTCAATTAATAAAATCAAATACCATCAATTTCCGTAAATTTGCATTTTGATATGCGAAAAGACATAGATATACCTAAAGTTGAGGGCGTTTCGGTAGCCGTTATAAAGGAATTGAATGAGGAAAAAACCCAAGAGGTTTATAATGTTTACTTAATTAATTTGAAGGGAGAAACATTGCGAAATGTTTTAGTTTCATCAAAAGGGTATGGCGAGAATAAAGAAACCGGTGTTCAGATAAAGACATCCGTTTTACGCCATTTTATTGGTGATGTAGAAGGCAATTCATACGCTAAAATTGAACCGATTATTGAGGATGTTTTTGGAATAAACAACGAATATTGGGTTAGTTTTTCTCAAAATGATCAAGTTTTTGATAAAAAATTCATTTTTTTACCAGAAACTATTCTTGATGACAATATGAAGTCAGTACCTATTTTGGAAAAAAAAGGAGTAATGATTTAGTGGTTCTAACGCAGAATTAACTTTTTCATAATAAGGAGGCTGTTATTTTCTTTTGGTCTCCAATTATTTTCGCGGAATGATTTTTCGGGAAACGTTGGCATCTTTATTCTTAGGAATATTCTCACTCGCATGTTATAGTCAGGATTCGTTACACACTCCAATCAAAAAAGTAAAAGTTTTACCCTTACCGGCATTTGGGTATTCACCGGAAACAAGCACTTATATTGGAGCGGTTGCACTCTTAACCCTAGATTTATATGAAGATACGATTACACGAACTTCAAATACAAAATTTGAGGTCAATTATACATGGAACAATCAACTCATTTTAGAAACGGAATGGAATTATTTTTTTCGTGAGGAAAATTGGTTTACGAAAGGCAAAATTCATTTTTCAGATTATCCAGATGTTTTTTATGGCATAGGTCCCTACAGTTCAGTGAATGATAAAGTAGGGTTTGAAAGTGTTCGCCTGCAATTTATTGGAGAAGTCTGGAAAAAAATTGGATCAAAACTATACTTGGGCATTGGTCCTAGATTTGCTCAATTTCAAATTAAAGAATCTAAAATTCCTACTCTGGTATCCAACCATTTTTTCGGTGGATTAATTAGAATTGTGAGGGATAATAGAAACAATATTTTAACACCAACTAAAGGGCATTATATAACGGTAATGAACAACCACAATTGGAGTGATCGCTATTATTCTCAATTCGAATTTGACGCACGTAAATACCTACCGCTAAATAATAAATCAAGCGTTTTTGCGGTCAGATTTTTACACTATTCTGTTTTTGGCAAAGCCCCTTTTTTTGATTTAGCAACGATAGGCGGCGATAAAATTTTGCGTGGTTATCGTTTTGGAAGGTTTAGAACTAACCACCTTACTAATTTACAAATGGAATATCGCAGTCCCTGTTTTTGGAGAATATCTTTAGCAGGATTTGGTGGAACAGCATTAGTTTACGATTCTTTTAATCAGATAAACGAAAAAAATATTAAGCCTAATCTTGGGGTAGGTCTTCGCTTTATCGTGGACAAAAATGAAGGGACTAATCTTAGATTTGACTATGCCATTGGGCGGCATGGAGAAAATGGTTTCTATATTAGTTTTGGAGAATCATTTTAGTTCGAATTAGCAAGTTGGGATAATAAATTGTATACGCAAAAAACCATTTTGATTAATTTAGGGGAATAAATGAATAATTCAAGGAATTTAATTTTTAACAATTTTAGAATTTAATGCAGCCTAGCGCAAAAAAATTATTCCTAATTGACGCATTAGGTGCTTTAATTTCCGCTTTTTTATTGGGGGTTCTTTTGGTGGAGTTTAAGGCATATTTTGGTATTCCACCTGGAACATTATACATACTTGCCGCTATACCTGTTTTTTATGCAATTTATGATTGTTATGCGTTTCTTAAAAAAGATAATTTCACGAGAAACCGTTTAAAAATCATTGCCATTGCAAATTTATGCTATTGTTTTGTATCACTCTTATTTACGATATACCATTATCATCAAATATTATTTTGGGGATGGATTTATATAATATCTGAACTATTTATCGTTTGTTTACTTGCAAATTTTGAATTAAAAATGGTGAGAAAGTTGAGTTTGGTAAAGCATCAAACTTTATAATTTATGATTAGTGTTGGCGGTGTGTACAAACAACACTTTTTATCTTAAGTAATTAATCGTATAGTTTTTGAAGAATTAGAGCCAAACACTGAAACTAATAAACCTTTTTCTTGAGGTATTATTTGCCATTGGTTTTAGATCAAGCATAATCAACCAAATAAAAACCACTGACCAAGTATTAACAACAATAATTTCGCCCAATTGTGATTGATAGTTTATTGGGGAATTAAATCACAAAACCAAAACCCATTCTTTGCATTACCATGTTCATATTCTCTATACACTTTTGCTCCTTTTTCGAATTTAACAGGATATTTAAAAATAGGACCGTCAAAACAAAAAGTATGATATTCTCCATTCTCACCGCAAGGATCAACCCCATCCGGCAGTTCGTTGATAAAATCTTGATCAATTTCTCTCCCCAAAAAAGACTTATCCAATACCTCAGCGTTGATTGATACAGTTATTGCTTTAAACCCCAGGTCAATAAATTCCTGAATTAATGTCTTTGTATCTCTTTTCCACAATGGAAATACTGAAGTGATTCCAAAAGGAGCTAATTGCTGCTCACGATAAGCTCTAAGGTCCTCCAAATAAATATCTCCAAAAGCAGTGTTAAGAAAGCCCGCCTCTTTTAATTGATTGACCTTATTCTTCATTATTTTTTCATATTCCTCATTACTCGGATGCGCTGGCAGTTCAATTAAATCTCCATTAATGCCAATTGCTTCAACTTGTTTTTCCAGTAATTCGCGCTTTAGACCATGCATACTTACACGGTCAAAATGCTTATTAATTGAAGTTAATAAACACGTTACATGATATGAATTATCTTTCAGGAGATAATGTAGCGCTAAGGCAGAGTCTTTCCCACTACTCCAATTAAAATATGTTTTATTTTTTGTCATTTAACGCATTTTAGTAAAGTCAATTTCAGTGATGAATAGTCATATTAGATAAAACACACCTTTTTTTCAGCACTTTTAATGCAGCTTGACGCTTCAGTCAGTAATTAACGCTACTCAATAATTCGTTAAAGTTAATCTTTTGCGAAATTACGCTCACACTTCATCGATTTTCAGTTTAATTTTGTCACTTTTTTGGTTGATTCATTTGATTTAACCTCGAAATTACTCATTCAACATTCCTTTAAAATTATTTCATTTTTCTATTTTTAAGTTTTCAAGCGGATAACCTAAATTATGACAATAAACTACACAAAATCGTTTAAATTTTTAATGTCAATCATTTTTTGCTCAGTTTGCGTTTCCTGTAATTCGTCCAATCAAATGGATCATGAAATTAGTGCTCCATCTAACCAATCAAACTTTACAGAATACTCATTTAGTACTGATGACATTAAAGAATTTGGTACCTTAAACAATGGTATTTTAGCTGTTCATTGTGAAAATAGTGTTTACTATGTAGACACGAGTGGAGCTCCTCTATTCAATCAAACTTATCATTACGCAGGTGATTTTAGGTCAAACGGAACGGCACTTGTGAAAAAAATGGTTGATGGAGGTATTCGCTCGTTTCTTATTGATACTAACGGAGAGCAAATTGTAAGCATTGATCCGAGTTATCAAAATATTTCACATGATTTATCTGGTGAATATCTCCAAGTTTCACCCAATAAATGGTCAGACTTTGCTAAAAAAAATGGACTTATCGATAAGAATGGAAAAACTATAATTCCTGTGGAAGACGGTTCTATTTACCTCACTAAGCACTGGGCTGTTAGAGATGTTAGGTTAGAAAAATGTACTTTTATTGATCTAAAAACTGGAGCTATTGTCGCGACATATGACGGCCAATTTGGAGGAAATGCAGAAGGACTAGTTTCCATTATTTCTGATCATCATTTTTATATTGATTCAACGGGCAAAAATCCTTTCCATAATTCCTATTATTGGTCTGACGATTTTAAAGAAGGTTTAGCAAAAGTAACGGACCGATTTGATATTTGGTTTATCAATTACAAGGGCCAGCGCGCCTTTGACAGGGT
This sequence comes from Crocinitomix algicola, assembly GCF_001661595.2. Lineage (GTDB taxonomy): Bacteria > Bacteroidota > Bacteroidia > Flavobacteriales_D > Crocinitomicaceae > Crocinitomix > Crocinitomix algicola. The sequence continues at coordinate 147,581 of NZ_LYPF02000016.1, read as the reverse complement.
CTTTAGATACGAGTCCTTAGATCATTTTCAACGTGGATTCTCAGAAGGACTTTGCCCTCTATTTACCGAGGGAGAATGGCATATCATAAATCAGTCGGGAAAAACATTGTTCAAAGTAAATTATGATGACGTTTGGGAATTCGAAAACGGTTATGCAATAACTGAACAAAATTATCAATTTGGGTTAATTGATAAAAAAGGAAAAACAATTTTTCCATGTGAAAATAAATTCATCATTGAACCCATTTACGAAGGCTTATTTATAAAATATGATGACATTAACACAGCTGTCCTCATAAATGAAGAGGGTGATCAGTATCCTTTAACCTTTGATAAAATCTCTAATTTCGAAAATGGAGTGGCTATTGGATTAATTAATGGGGAATTAAAGTCTATTTACCTAAAAGATGTTTGCGAAGCATTAAACATTAAATACAAGTAAATAAAGGATGTAATGTGAACCAATAAGTCGAACATGTGCAACGTTCATTGTACCTAAACAACACTGAAATTCAGACAAAAACCTAGATTTTCATTAAATTAGGGCGCAAACCACCAGCTTAATACTTAAGAATGTCCTCAAGTAAAGACAATGAAAAACATCGCAATCAAAAATCGATTGCTGTACTCCCTTTTGTTAACTTCAATGAAAATAAAGAGGACGATTATTTTGCTGATGGATTTACGGAAGAACTCATCAATGCACTCACGACTATAAAGGGACTAAAAGTCATTGCTCGGACATCTTCCTTTTCCTTTAAGGATAAAAATATTGACGTACGAAAAATTGGCGAGCAATTGGGTGTAAGTACAATTTTGGAAGGTAGTATTCGAAAATCCAAAAATAAAATTAGAATTACTGCTCAATTGGTTAAAGCAGATGATGGAACACATTATTGGTCTAAAAATTTTGATCGTGAATTGGAAGATGTTTTTGTCTTGCAAGATGAAATCAGTCTTTTAATCGCGGATCAAATTCGTGAGAATTTCGGCCATTTTATTATTCAAGACCATCTAATTGTGGCGCCAACAAATAATCTATTAGCTTACAATCTCTACCTGAAGGCGCGTCATCATCACCTTAAATGGAATCCCGAAGATTTACGAAAAGGTGTCCGTTATTATGAAGAAAGCACTCAAGTTGACCCTACATTTGCATTGCCTTATTTTGGAGCCGCACTCACCTATGGTATAAATGCTTCATGGGGATTTATGCCTTTTGATGAAGGAATTCGTGCGGCGGGCATAATGTTAAGTAAAGGACTCCAAATTAACAGTGATGTTTACCTTGGTTATTTTGCTCGTGGCACAGTGAGTTTATGGGGGCATTGGGATTTTAAATCAGGATATGAATATTTATCCAAAGCTGTTAAACTTAACCCCTCTTTTACGGATGCGGAAGAAGCTCTAGCAGAATTATTTATCGCCACAGGAGATTTGCAACGAGCTCTCGAGCATACCGAAAACATTCTCTCCCTTAACCCGCTAAGTCCTAATCATCATTATACAGCTGGCACAATTCATTACCTTTCTAAACAGTACAAAAAGGCCATCGCTTATTTCGAAACTAGCTTAGAACTGGATCCTCAATTTGCATTATCAATTGAAATGATAGCGCTTTGTTACATTCACCTCAAATCGATTGACAAATTGTTGCCTTTTTTGAAAAAACATCCTACCGCTGAAGAACCAAAAAAATGCTTGTTACTTTTTAAAGCTATTTATCCAGAAATTGACTTTCCAATCGAAACGCTTAGTCAAACCAAACCTAGTTTTTCTTCCAACCTAATTCCTTGGGATTTATACCTAAACGTATACTGCGGAAAACACCATGAGGCCTTTAAAATTTTGGAACAGGGAATAAAAATTAAAGGTGGTCAATTTATTAATTTTAAAAGTGACCCTTTTTTAACTCCACTGCATCAAAACAGAAAATTTAACGAATTGATTAACGCTGTTTTTAATTCCCAACGACTTCCAAATAGCGAATTGAATCTGAAAGAAAACAAAAATTCAATAAAACCTTTAATTGCAGAACAGGAGGCACAGGACTACCTCGAAAAGTTAAAGCAACTACTTTTGCGAGAAAACTTGTTTTTGGATGCAAATTTATCATTAAAAAAATTAGCAGAACACCTTCAAATTCATCCCAATAAATTGTCTTGGCTTCTTAACGAATATTTAGGTAAAAATTTTAATGAACTTATAAATTCATATCGCTTAGAATCGTTCAAAAAAAAGGCTGTTGATCCTTCCAATAACCATTTAACTTTATTGGCACTAGCCTATGAAAGTGGTTTTAATTCCAAATCTGTCTTTAACGCATTCTTCAAAAAAACAGAGGGTACAACTCCGCGTGCCTGGTTAAAAAACAATAGTCCTAAGTTTTAATTGGCTTACGTCCTGTATTCTTAAAAAGGTGCTGAATTATTTTTTAGGACGATTCTAGCAGTCAATCCTCTCATCTTTGTGCCGTTAAAAATTGATTGTACAAAATTGAAAAAATGAAAAATTCAAGAAACCGCTTATCCATAGGTAAGCAAATTGCGACAATAATGGTTGTCATATCTGTTTTTGGTGGAATAAGTCAAGAAAATTCAACACAAAATACACCTCCAACCCACCAAAAATATAGTGTCAGTATGCCGTTAATTATTTTACCTCAACTGGCAACAAAATCCTGGAATGATAGAACCCATACCCAACATTTTGAATTTCATATAAAACGAAATTTAGATCAAAAAAATATTGTTGGATTAAAATTTGCCACCTGGCGCTTATTTCAGCCTATGGGTATTACATGGTGGGATGGATTATTGGATAAAATTGAAACAAAAAGCGAGTTTTATCCTGGTCACTTAAGAGAAATTGGCCTCGGTATCTCCTATCAGCGGATGATTTATAAAGGTTTATTTGCGACTGTTGAAGTCCTGCCTCAATTTAAAACGTATTTGGACGAAAATAAAATCAAGGTTGGCAATGGGTTTAAGTTGTATAACTCTTTTCATATTGGTTATCATTTTGATTTTGGAAAGAAAAAACAATTCTTTTTACAGCCTCAGGTTCATTCACAGTTCTGGGTTTTTGACACCAATACGCCAGCAGCCTTTAATCAATTAGACCAAAAATGGCGCAACTACTTTTTATTAGAGCCAAACCTTTATTTCGGGATAAAGTTTTAACATAAAAAACGATACAAGCGATGACCAATCAAGGAATAAGCTATAAGGAGATACTTTTATTATTTTTAATTGTTTCTCTCACAATTGGACTTGTTTTAATGGGTGATTACTTTCAAAATGTGATACTATTTAAAAATTTATCTAAACCATTGAATCATCAAATTATTTATCAATGCTCTAGTGTTTTGCTAACAGGAATATTCCTTCTCTTCTTATATGTCATTAAAAAAGATATGTTTCTTACCTATTTCCGAAAAGGGATGACAGATGCTCCTATTAAACCCGTTCCGATTGTGGGAATACGACCTAAGCCTCATGAAAATTGGAAAAATTTGGGAAGAAATTTTGCTTTTATTATCTCAATGGTCACCGCAGCCTTGGTTTATTTTCAACTTATTCAACCGAGCAACTTTAATTATAATCACTTTTTGAAACTCCTTCCTCTAAGTTTGATTTTTGCTCTTTCAAACGCCTTTGTCGAAGAAATGATTACACGGTTTGGGGTAGTTGTTGTACTTCAATCTTTGCTTGGTGATAAATACATCGCACTTATCTCCGGTTTTATTTTTGGATTTGTTCATTATTGGGGAAATCCAGGAGGTGTTTTTGGGGTGATTTTTGCGGGATTTTTAGGCTGGTTTCTCGCAAAATCTATACTGGAAACGAAAGGTGTCTTTTGGGCATGGCTCATTCACTTTTTGCAGGATATCATTATTATTTCTGCATTATTAAACATCCAATAATTTAACAAAAGAACGATGAAAAATATAAATACACTCTTAATCGCACTCGTACTTGTATTTTATGGTCAAGCACAGGATTATAACAAGACAAAATATCGCGTTGAAAAACTGTTAATTAAAGAGCTTAAAAATAAAAGCATTCATAATGCCTTTTTAGCTGTCTATTCTCCTTCCAATAACATCGACTGGAACTTTGTAAAGGGTACTTATCGTAATGGTGATGTTCTGGATGAGAATACTACTTTTCATTCGGCCAGCATTGGTAAAACATTCACCGCAACTGCAATTGCTATTCTGTACGATCAAAATGAATTACATTTTGACGACAAAATTTCGGCTTACCTCCCTGATAGTACCCTAAACGGTTTGCATATTTTAGGAGACACAGAATATTCGCATGACATTACCATTGCGCAGCTATTACAACATACATCTGGCATTCCAGATTATTACGAAGATGTAACAAAAGATGACAGTCCAAATGCAAGCGAACTTTTGTTTAGTGATACTGCCAAATTTTGGTCACCGAATGATATGATTAATTTATCCAAAGAAAAAATGGAGCCTAACTTTAAACCTGGTGCTTCTTACCACTACAGTGACACAGAATACATTTTGTTAGGGTTAATTATTGAAAAAATAAGTGGATTAACACTTTCCGAATTTTACGATCGAAACTTTTTTAGGCCATTATCGATGAAATATACGCACCTCCATTTACGGTCAAATTCAATCAATAACAATGCGAATTTAGCAGAATTATATGCCGAAAATATTGAAATATCTACCTATACCAGCCTCAGCCTTGACTGGGCCGGCGGTGGATTGGCCACGACATCAACTGACTTAAATAAATTTCAGACTGCTTTACATAATGGACAACTGATACGACCCGAAACTTTCTTAAAAATGCAAACTTGGATACCAGAAACCAAAGGCATGTATTACGGCTTCGGTTTACGCAAGATCAACTTAAAAGAATTATTTCCAACCTTACCCAATCTAAACATTATTGGTCATACTGGAAGTACTGCCTCATTCATGTTTTATTGTCCCGAATTGGACGTTTATCTCTCAGGATCATTGAACCAAATGAGTGAAGTGAAAAAATCCGTCCTTCTTCCAATTAAAGTATTAATACAAATTAGAAAAGCGAAAAAATAACAGCACATCTCGTTATCTTTATTTTTTTATGGAACAATTATTAATGGCTATAGATCCGTATATCACGTTGCAAGATGAAGAAATATCTTTACTTGAAAACGCCATAGTGAAAAAAAAATATGCCAAAAAAGAGAATATCTTTGAAGCAGGAAAAATTGCACGTGACATCTATTTTGTATGCAAAGGTTGTGTTCGTTTATTTTATAATGTCGATGGAAATGATAAAACAGGATTTTTTTATACAGAAGGACAATTTATTTGCGCTGGGGAAAGTTTTACCTATAAGGTTCCTGCCGTTGAAAATTATCAAGCCATAGAAGATACGGAGCTCATCGTTTTTAAAGAAGCCGAAATCCTCCAGTTAACTAAAAAACTTCCAAAAATAGAGCTCATTGCACGTATTGCCGTTGAAAATGAATTAATCAAAAGTCAAAAGGTAATTGCCTCATTTATAACAAAATCTCCGTTAGAACGATATGTAGAACTTTTGAACGAAGAAAAGGAGCTTTTTCAGCGGGTTCCTCAGCAATATATTGCTTCTTTCCTAGGTGTATCACCCGAAACATTAAGTAGAATTAAAACCCGGGTAATTAAAAAAATACGTTCTTGATTATCGTCAAGAAAAAAAAGAGCTGTTGAACCTAACTTTGCATAAAAACAAGTAAAATGAAAAGAGTATTAGTGGCAGGTGCAACAGGTTATTTGGGTCAATATCTTGTAAAAGAACTTAAAAATAGAGGCTATTGGGTGAGAGTTTTAGTTCGGAAAAATAGTCAAATCAACCTGTTTAAACAGTGTGATGATGTGTTTATTGGTGAAGTGACTAATCAATCGAGTATCAATGGAATCACAAAAGACATTGACTGGGTTTTTTCAAGCATTGGTATCACACGACAAAAAGAAGGGTTAACCTATATGGATGTCGATTATCAAGGGAACTTAAATTTGTTGCAAGACGCGCTGAAGAATAAGGTACAATCGTTTCAATATATATCGGCGATTAATGGGGATAAATTAAGAAATTTAAAGATTTTTGAAGCGAAAGAAAAGTTTGTAGATGAATTAAAAATCGCAAACCTCAACGAAGTCGTTATTCGCCCCAACGGCTTTTTCTCTGATATGAAAGATTTTTTAAAAATGGCTCAAAAAGGAAGAGTATATCTTTTTGGATTGGGTGAATTAAAGCTAAACCCTATTCACGGTAAAGATTTGGCCAAAGTTTGTGTTGATAAAATGGAAGAAGGTGTTAAAGAGGCTATAGTTGGTGGACCCGATTTACTTTCACAAAACGACATTGCAACAATGGCATTAGAGGCCTGGAATAAACCCATCAAAATAAGTCACCTTCCAGATTGGACAAGACGATTTACCATCTGGTTGTTGCGTACTTTTACACGTTCTAAGACCTACGGACCTTATGAGTTTTTTTTATCTGCCATGGCGATTGACAATTCGGCACCTCAATATGGGACCCATCATTTATCTGATTTTTTCAGAAAAGAAATTAATTCTAACGGTTTTGAATCATAACACCTATTCAACCCATTAATCAATCATTTAACCTTGTTCTTTTATGCTTTTAGGATAAAGTGCACTAAATTCTCCCCTGCCTTTTTCAGTTAAATAAGGATAAACACTTTGAAGAATCACCTTACTAAAGTCCTTAATCGTAGTCTCTTTTATGGTATCTTCCTGAATAAGGATGGATGAAAACCAAAAATTACTTAATATTTCAATCCGTTTGTATACGTTTCTATATTCGTCATGGAGCAATTCTTGCCTGAACAAACCTTCTTTAATCAATTGATCAAATAGCGCTAAGGCTATTTGCTCCCTTTGCTTCGTTAGGTCCCTATAATGATATTTTATTTTTTGATGCTTTCTTGAAATTGATACGAAATCAAGTAAAAAAAACCGATACGCATAAAATCCCTCAATCACCTTTTCAAAGGTGCTTAAAAAAGATGTGAAGAGTTTTTCTTTAGGAATTATAAATTTATGATTCATCTCCTCAACCAGCTGAAAATATAACGCTTCAACAATTTCTTCGCGCTTTTTGAAATGGTACTGTAAATTACCAACACTTATTCCTGCCTTATCAGCAATGCCTCGTAAAGAAGTTTTTGTAATACCCATTTCATTAAATAAGTCCAAAGAAGTTTTTAATATTTTCTGTTTCGTAGCGCTCATACCACAAAAATACAAATTTTAGTACAATTGTACTATGTTGTCAATTTATTTAGTACGTTTGTACTAAAAAATTAAATGTTCATGGTTATTGATATAATTGGCGCAGGTATAGGTGGACTTACAACAGCTATTGCGCTGTCCAAAAAAGGAATTCATACAAGAGTTTTTGAGCAAGCTGAAGAAATCAAACCGATAGGTGCGGGAATAATTTTGGCGAATAACGCCATGCAAGTCTATCAGAAATTAGGTCTTAAAGAAGAAATTGAAAAATACGGGAATCCGATATCGTCTTTAAAAATAACAAAACCCAACCTTCGCCCACTTTCAAAAATAGACCTAACATATTTTGAACGCAAGTACCAAACCAAAAACATTGCAATTCATAGAGGAATTTTGCAACAATTATTGCTCAACCGGTTAGGTAAAACTGAACTGTATGTGAATCATCAACTCTCTTCTATAACTGAAGATAAAGAAGCTACTTTTCTCCATTTTTCAAATGGCAAACAAATTCATTCGTCTGTTACACTAGGCGCAGATGGAATTAATTCTAAGGTCCGAGAGTTTATCTATCCGAACATTCCTATTCGTAAAGCAAATCAACTTTGTTTACGAGGGGTAATTGACTTCGAATTACCTGTGCAATTCAGACATGAGTTAAATGAAGCTTGGGGCACCTCAGAACGTTTTGGCTTCGTTCAAATAGAGAAAAACAAAGTATATTGGTACGCCTTAAAATCATTCGAAAAATCACCAAATGAATTTTCATTTAGTCAATTAGAAGATTCCTTTTCGAATTATCATCCCCTGATATTAGAGATCATTAAATCCAGTAATAAAGAGCAGATTAACACTGCGGAAATTGCAGATTTAACTCCAACTGATAAGTGGTTTAAAAATAATATTTGTTTAATAGGAGATGCCATACACGCAACCACTCCAAATATTGGTCAAGGTGCTTGTCAGGCAATTGAAGATGCATATGTTATTGCTGAATGTTTAAATAAATACAACATTAACACTGCTTTTTCAACCTATAAAAACCAGCGAATTGAAAAAGCACATAAAGTAGTTAAAACCAGTTGGGCAATAGGAAAAATGGCACATCCCAAAAAACCTCTTTTGGCCAATTTACGCAATCAACTTTTAAAAATCACTCCTTCGTCTTTGAGCAAAAAACAAAACGAGCGAATTTTTCAACTTACTTCCACATGATTTCAATTTTAACGGCCGTTTTAGCCACAATTTTCTTTGTCTTAAGTATCATTCACTTTTATTGGCTCTTTGGTGGGAAAAAGGGGTTGGCAAGTGCAATTCCAACAAAGAATAATCGCTCCAAACCTGTAGCTATACCTCACTTTGCAACATTGATTGTTGCCCTCGGCTTAGGATTTTTTGGACTGCTCTATCTTAGTAGATTTATTGATATCACACTTCCTCTTCCAAACTTTATTCAAAAATTCAGCTACTGGACAATACCTACCTTATTCATATTAAGAGCAATTGGCGATTTTAATTATGTTGGAATATTTAAAAAAATTAAATCCACCCCGTTCGCTAAAGCAGATGCCAAATGGTTCGTTCCTTTGTGTATAATTATCGCTGTTATAGGTTTTTTAACTCAACTTTTCCATTTAGTACGCGTTTAATCTTTTACAAAGTAACTCTATATAGCTATTTGTAACTTGTTCTTATTATGAAAAACGATGGTTACGGCGTAGAAGAAATGCTGGCTTATGAAAAAATTTTATCTCTCAATTATAGCATTGATCTTTGGCGTTTATTCCTATGCTGATCAATTGGATGGACTGGCCATTTTCGAATTCTTAATTTATGTCATTATGTTCGGAGGGGTTTGTTTTATAACATTAATTATTACTGCTTTAATTCGATTTTCATACAAGGAAAATAAGGTTAGTCCTTCCCTCAATATTTCAGCAATTTTGCTCATACTTTGTGCTATTATTTCTATTGGAAATTTGGGATCTAGTATCGATGGCGGTTTCTTGGCATTTTGCCTAAGCACAATTGCCCTAGCTTTGCTATTAATTTTTTTAAATTATCGGGTTGGTTCTAGCCACAGAAACAGTCAAGTTGAGGATTAATCGATTGTTACTTAATCCATCCAACTTAATTCAAAATACTTTATATTTATAAAGCGGATTTTGTATTCCATTTTCGGCACGATAAAAACCCCTAATTCAAATATGATTAAAGTTCATCAATCGCGGATTATTCTGTTGCTCGGCCTTATTAGTTTCATAATGCTAAGTCATGCAAGGAGCGATTTTGAAGCCTCAATTCATACAGGAGTTCATCTTATAGATACGACTCCATCAAAATCAAATCAATTTTTAAAAAATCTTAAAAAAGGATTCAATTTAAGTCCTTTTTTTATTGATAATTGGACTTTTTTGTTTCACGAAGATAATCGCTGTGATGGTTCTACCGATGGACAACTGCACGATTTAAAAAAAACTGCAATAGATTCTACTATCAATTTAAAAGTGGTGAATGATGGAGATGGTTGGGCATGTGACAAAAAAGAACCAAGAACATATCACATGGATTTTAATTTAAAGAAAAAAATAACTCTTTGGGATCGTTTTGAAATTCATCACTTTAGCAATGACAATAAAAAAAAGGTATATCTATTAGGTGCAGGGGAATCTGATTATATAATCCTTCACTTTAATTCTGATGACTTAATCTTTTTGTTTGAATACAGAAGCGAAGATCCTGGATAGAACATGGTCAATTCTCATTGAATAAAAGGATGTGTTTAAACCTTAAAAAAGTTCGAAATCAATTGAATCATTAACTTTAATGGGCTAAAAGGCTTCAGCTGTACTTCGTAAATTATGAGAAAAAAGATAAAAATAGGATTTTCAGAAATTGGTGGGATTTATATTGGCGACAGTATAGAAACGAACCAGCACTTCAATCATACCATTACAATTGCAGTTTCTTTTTCTGGAAAATTCGCGTTTTGGACTAACCATCAAACAATTTACAGTTCAGGAATAATTATACAGCCTCATACGACTCGAAAATTTAAAAGTCTAAATAAAAATTACGTCGGATTTATCCACATATCGCCCTATACAAAACAAGGCTTGAAACTAATCAACAAATTAGAAACCCATCGACATTTAACCGACGATCAGTTAAAATACATAAGAGAAACATTGTCTCAATGGTTTATACAAACAAAGAATAATCAAAATATCACTGAAGAAATAATTGATAAAATTTCTGAAAAATTTGGCTTTAAAGCGAGTATCAGCATAGATGCACGCATTCAAAAATCGATGGATTTTATTCGTAAAAGCGAAACTACTACCCTCAAGGAAATTGCCGATTACATTAATTTATCGAAGTATAGATTCTCCCACCTTTTTAGGCAAGAAACCGGAATGTCCTATAGAGAATTTGTATTACAGGCAAAACTAATAAAATCCCTTCAAGCAATTTATAATAAGCAAAACCTTACACACTCGTCTTATTCAGGAGGATTTGCTGATCAAGCACATTTTACTCGGACCTATTACAAAACATTTGGCATATTACCGTCCAAAAGTGTAAAATAGCAAGTTCATTCAATTTTTCGCACTACCAAGTTTCCATCTTTGTAAAAAAATTAAATATGAAATCATTAGTCGCATATTTTACAATTAAAGGTAGATCTGAGGAAGCTCTTAAGTTTTATGAACATTGTTTTGACGGACAAACAACCTTTATACAACGATTTTCTGAAACCCCATACCAAGTTTCAGAAGACTATAAAAACAAAATTGCTCACGCTGAATTTAAAGCAGAAAATGTACATTTTTACATTTCAGATGGATTTGAAAAGGAAGATGTCGTTTTCGGTAACGGTATTGGTATAACTGTAAATTTTGATAACCGAGCTGAACATCAATCAGTTTTCGAAAAGTTAAAAATTGATGGGGAAGTGACATACGACTTTTTTGAAACCACTATAGACACCAGTTTGGTTTGTGTTATCGATAAGTTTGGTGTGCACTGGTATCTTAATTATATAAAGGAATAAATTACTCAAATCGTAAAGATGTATTCAAACTTCTTGTTAAAAACATTCTAAAAAAGAACCTACTATTCCCGACTACTTTCCAAATTTAATAGTTCTCTTGAACTTTATTCGATTGGAAATAAATCGTTATATTAGCGCTAACCAACCCAAAACATTCAGCTTAATAAATGTGCTTTTCATAATGTATGTTAATTGGCTTTATTGAACTTTAGTGTGAGTACTGCTCTTCTTTTAACGAATATAAGTAATACCAAACCTGTAAAAAATGACTTAAGACCCACCATCCTTTGGTGAATAAACAAAAAAGAAGTCATAATACGGTAACGTAAAACTCATATCGGAGAAAAATATGACCTGAAAACTCCTTAACCCAAAGTAAGGCAACCCAAAAAAAATGTAATGAAAAATTTAAAAAAATACTTTACGCTATTTTTAGTTACACCTTTGATTTTCAGTTGTTATAAAGAAGAGCTCATCCTGCAAAATACTAAATCTAGTACAAAAGAAATAATAGTTGATTCTAGCAGGTACCCAGGACTCTCAATTCAACAAGGTGTATTGAATTTTAAAGTATCGAATATTATACTTCCATCGTTTCGAATGAATTAGGTAGTTCCGGAACAGATGATTTAATATCATACCTCAATGAGATTAATTTTGAATCTTATGGGAAATCGGTAAAAATAAGCGAATATAATGATCCTTTTATGGATGCGATTATGAATTCAGATCAAATTATAAAAATTGAAGATTGGTTTATTCATGTAGATATGGAATCTGAAAGTGTATTTACAGTTTCAGCAAAGGAAGAAAATGCATACAAATCTTTAAAAAATCGAACCAATCGGAATATGAAAACCTTTTCAATATCTGATGATGTTCTTGATCATCTTAAAAATGGAACTCACCCTAATGAAAGAGGATGTGGTGGAATTGGAGGAAGAGATAAAATTTCACCCAAAATTTATATTGATGGAAGTACTTGGTACCGATCCGAAATGCATTTCAACAGATTTGGAGTTTACTACGTCCTAAAAGGAGGATTTGATTCTAACGATATCGCGGGGTTTGGTGGCACTGTTAAATTAGAAATTAAAGGTCCTGAAGGGTGGTGCCAGAGAAGGCCATGTGGTGAAGACAAAATAAAAACCGTTGATTCACAAGAATTCAATTACACGGGTACACACCAAAATTCGTATAAGTTTTATCAAAATGTCCGTAATTTAAACGGGTTTTACTTTTACGTTCGAACAAAAGTTGCAGGTTTGAGTACATCTTGGACTGGCGACAAAATTAATTCTCCCTATTAATTTTAACTTATGAAAATATTCATATTATCAATTTTAATGTTTTTGGTTGGGCAGTTGACTGCCCAACCAAATTTTTATATTCGTCCAAAAATTGAGAATAAAGTAAGTCAAAGTTTGAGCGATAAGCCTCAAACCAAATCAATTTTCAACAATCATTATAATACCAATTATTATCCTAATCCATACTGCGAGGTTTGGTCTCCAATGTTTTTCACAACCAAATCATTTACGCTTGGGTTAAATATTGGTGTTAAATTTGCGAACAACGATTTGGTTGAAATTGGTTATAATGAAGATCAGTCAGGAAGTAAAATAATCAGTCGGACTCTCGGTTATTCCGCTGATTATCCGGATTCGTATCATATGCAAAATAGACCATCACATAGTGTCAATCTCATAAATCATAGGTTTGAAATACTGTACTATAAAAATCTAAATTCAACTAGCGATTCTACACTTTTAAATTTCCCCAATTCTCATTTTCTATTTGGAACTGGTTTGAAATATTTGCCAAGCGCAGTAACCAAAAAAAAACCGCACAATGGTCAAGTTTTTTATAATCCAGGCGGCTCTTATGATAATATTTCAATGTATTGGCAACACAGCGTTTTTGGTTGGAGTAAGTTTTCATCCTTTTTAACATTAGGGTTTTCAACTGACATCTATTTTAACAAAACATATTTATTTTCTAGTTCCATTTTATACACTGTCGGTTTTAATGTTTTACAAAGCACTAAGGATAAACTATCTGTTTACGAGAACGATTTATTAATTAAAACATATAATTACGAAACATATAGTAGGGGAAGTGGGTTTCAATTCCAAATTTCTCGGAAATTAGAGTTTTTTCCTTGGAAGAAACTACGTAAAAATTAGTCATTTTTTTGTTCCTATTTCTTGTTCTTCAGTTATTTTATTTCAAGTTTAGTAGCTATTTGTTCTCCAGTTTTTACACCGAGGTTCGATCTCCAATATATTTCACAACAATATCATTTTGACGTTAAACATAGTCCTCAACAAATACTGATATGATGTTTCTTTGATCGAAATAAAAACCCGGGAAATACCCAATTCAAAAACCAAATCATGGATTTAGAACAATCACTAGATTTAATTCAAAAGGTTAACCAATCGATCATTGTGCGCAACGAATCAATTCGACAAATAATTGAATATTAACCGCATCTTGATTAAAAAATCCTCTATATTTAGTGAAACTCAAAATCTAGCGCTTAAAGGAGGTTGTCAATGATTAAGAGGGTAGAAAATATGATTTTAAACATGCTTCTGAAAAAATATATACCGAAATAAATAATGTCGAAGAAATATTTGTAGCGTCGGTAGGATCTTCGAACGAGGTTGAAACGGATCAATATAACAATAGTTTTGGTTTTCCGCTGAAAAGTAATTATAGTACCCCATTTTGGGAAAAATGCAATTGCGAACTCTATCGATATCCACCCTATTTAGCAACAGCTTTGATAGCTAAATACCCTGTATCTACAAACCGAACCAATTAACAATGGAATATTTTGAAACAAATAGGTTATCAAGGTTAACCGCTACACTGATTCAACTGCAAACTAAACGCATTGTTACTGCTGCTGAATTAGCAGAAAAATTTGATATCAGTAAACGAACTGTTTATAGGGATATAAGAGCATTGGAGCAGTCAGGCGTACCAATTTTTACAGAAGAAGGTAAAGGTTATTCGCTAATGGATGGCTACAAAATTCCACCTGTAATGTTCACCGAAAAACAAGCCAATGCCTTAATCTTAGCAGAACAACTTGTGTTAAAAAGTAAGGATGCCTCTTTTGTTTCTGATTATTCCGATGCCATCGACAAAATTAAGTCAATCCTGAAGTACACGATCAAGGACAAAACAAATTTACTGACCGATCGAACCCAATATAATCAGGTTAAACAAAAGGCACGAAACAGTAACAACCTATCTGATTTGCAACACGCTTTAACCAATTACGTCCTGGTAAAAATTGATTATTTGGACAAAGAAAATACCTCAACTACGCGTGTGATAGAGCCGTTTGCTATCCTTAATTCTGAAAACTGGTACTTAATTGCCTGGTGTCGTTTGCGAAAAGAATTTCGGTTTTTTAGGCCCGATAGAATTCGAAAAATGGAACTGCTTTCCGAAACTTTTGAGCCACATAACATGACTTTACAAGCGTATTTTGACAAATATCATTAAGATCTTTTCACCCTTGTCATAAGGCTGTCACAAGTCGGGTCTAATTTTGCTTCATAAACTTAAAAACAAATCAAAATGAGCAAAATTTCAAATGCAATTGACTTTCCAAAGGCTACCATAGTTTCAGTGAATAATATTGAATTGGAAGTCTTTGAAGCCGGACGAGAAAATAGTGGAAATCCTATTGTACTTTGTCATGGTTTCCCCGAAAATGCCTATTCATGGCGTTTTCAAATTCCTGAATTAGTTGAAGCAGGATATCATGTCATTGTTCCCAATCAACGTGGTTATGGAAGTTCTTCTTGTCCTAGTGAAATCACGGATTATGATATTGAACAATTAACGGGAGATCTGGTCGCGCTTCTGGACCATTATGGTTATCAGCGCGCTTCATTTGTTGGTCATGATTGGGGAGCCAATGTGGTTTGGTCCCTTGCCTTACTTCACCCCACTCGCGTGCATAAAATAATTAACTTGGCCCTACCCTATCAAGTCCGTGGGGAAAAACCTTGGATTGAATGGATGGAAGAAGTGTTTGGAGGAGATAATTATTTTGTTCATTTTAATCGACAAGCAGGTGTTGCGGATGCTATATTAAGTGATCACGCCGATAATTTCCTTCGGAATTTATTTCGGAAAAACCTGCCGTTATTGCCTCCACAACCAGGCATGTTAATGATTAACCTTGCGAAGGCAGTAAAGCCACTTGGAGACCCCATCATGTCAGAAAGTGACTTAGCAGTTTATGTTTCTGCTTTTAAAAATTCAGGCTTTACTGGTGCCATTAATTGGTATCGGAACCTTGACCGAAATTGGCATTTGCTGGCCGATGCTAACCCAATAATTAATCACCCGAGCTTGATGATTTATGGCGAACAAGACCTCATCCCAAAATTAGAAAACCTAATTGATTTTGTTCCGAATGTAGACGTCGTCAGCTTAAATTGTGGCCATTGCATCCAACAAGAAAAACCTGCAGAAACAACAGCAGCCATCCTCAATTGGTTAACACCATAACTTGAATTAACCTAAAATACAAAAGCAGTTTGAGTCTATCTTCAAACTGCTTTTATGTTGGTTTGTTTTAAAGATGATGTCAATATTTTTTAGGAAGGACCCAAGTCAACACACCAAACTTAAAGATTGGACGAATTGCAATATGCTGTTTTATAACTTCAAAGGAATATCACCTATATATTTAACGGTTATAGGTTGTATAAATCGCTGACTGAGTGAAAATTATTAAAGAATTAGACCAAAACTCCGACTACTTTTTTTCTGAGAAGGGGAATGTTAGGTTGAGTAAGTTGAATCTAAGCCTTGAAAATCCAGAGCTTATTGAACAGATTAAGAAAATTTCATGAGAAAATATACATCCTATTTATCACCAATGCTGAACAGAAAAGAAGAACCTGTCGTTACTGCGATTGAAGAATAATTCGACCTACTGAAATTATTACAACTACCCCAAAAATGTTCCAAACCGCTCAAAATGACAGGTATACCCGTCTGGATTTTTCTCCAAATAATCTTGATGTTCGGGTTCTGCAGGCCAAAAGGTGCTATAAGGTTCAAGTTGTGTGACAATTTTACCATCCCAACGTCCCGAAGCATTAACCAATTCTATCATTTCTTCTGCAATGGCTTTTTCTTCATCGTTTTGAATGAAAATAGCAGAGCGATAGGATGATCCACGATCATTACCCTGTCGATCAACTGTAGTTGGGTTGTGTACACGATAAAAATAATCTAAAATCTTCCTAAAATTAGTTATGGAAGGGTCATAAACCAGTTCAATTCCTTCGGCATGACCTGGATGATTTCTATAGGTCGGGTTATCATTTTCTCCCCCAATATAACCTACTTCGGTGTCAATAATTCCGGGCTGCTTGCGGAATAAATCTTCCATCCCCCAAAAACAGCCCCCGGCGATATATGCTTTTTTATAATTGTTCATTTTTTTCTCCTCAATTCGTTATTTTTTTCAATGAAAGTGCATTTACGCAATACCTCAATCCACTTGGCGCTGGTCCATCTGGAAAGACATGTCCCAAATGTGCTTCGCAAATATTACACGTGGCTTCAATTCTTTTCATGCCATAAGACGTGTCTATATGATACGCTACTATATCTTCTTTCATCGGTTGATTAAATGATGGCCAACCTGTTCCACTATCAAATTTTTCATTCGAATCAAATAAAGGTGTTTCGCAGCAAACACAGGCGTATTTGCCCGGCTCGAATCGGGTACACATGTCAGAACTATGCGCACGCTCTGTACCTTTTAATCGCGTAATTCTAAAAACCTCATCGTCCAACAAAGTTTTCCATTCTTCCTCACTCTTAACAACGCTGCGCTCGGGTTGTGGGTTCCCATTACTAGCGATACGAATAATATTTGCCCAATTCAACATAATAATTCTCCTATTTAATTCAATTACTAATTTACACGCTCTGTATTTATTTAAGACGAAAAAGAACCGCTTTTTTTACTAAAATTTAGTTAAACTTTCGGTTGGGCATAATACTGCATTTTACTTTCTAATGTAGATTTTGTTTGTAAACCAACCATTTTTTCTAATATTTCACCTTCTCTTATAAAAAAGAGCGCCGGAATACTTCTAATTCCAAATTTTGCAGCCAATTCTTTTTGTTGATCAACATTTACTTTTACCACTTCAAAATCTTCTTGATGAAGTTGAGATAAATCTTCAACTATTGGAAGTTGCGTTTGACAAGGACCACACCAATCGGCATAAAAATCAACTAATACAGGTTTTGTACCATTTACTATTTGATCAAATTCTACTTGATTATTTATTGCTTTCATTTTTTATAAATTTTAAATTCAATACAAATTTAGATGGATTTTAAAGCATCGAGATAGTCAAGATTTCCTGAAGATTTAACAATTATTCCCTTTGCCTATTACTTCAGTCAATAGGTAGATGCTTTTAATCATCTTCTCAATTTAATTGGATTAAAAAAAGTAAATTTATTAAATGCTAAAAAGCTTCTTATTTCTTAGTTTTTGGATGTGCTCCTGGATGTGCTTAGCTTATCCTAATCCTTATTATTTTGAAAAGGCAGAACAGCATTTTATTGCTCGTTTTATAGACTTTAAAAAAGATAAAATAAACGTTCAAGTCTTGGCGTATTTCCCCTATAAAAGCGAGCCAATTAAAGTCAAAACAAACGTAACTTTCAGCTGCTCAATTCAGCACCATACGTTAAAATCATTAAAAAAAGGCTATTTACTATCAGTATTTACCAAGTCATCTCCCCGGTTACTAACCGTAACTGATATCCATTTTTTAGGAGAAAATAACGTATTTGTTTATGACAGAAAAGCGAACAACGGACAAGGACGAAGTGCTTATATTGATATACAAGACTATACCAAAATTTGGCGTCAGTTTTACGATGATTTTAGGATAATGGATGGCTGTTTCGAACTTAAAATTCCGGAAGTTGATTTAGAAGCAAATACCCAAGACAATCCATTTTATGAAAGTTGGATTTACGCGATGAGCAAACAAAATTTTATCTGTAAACCTTTAAGTTTTGGCTATTGGAAAGAATTAGATGAAGAAATTGCATCCATTGTAGCTGACGAAAATTCATTAGGTTATAGCCTCTATCGTAAGAGTAAAAAGGGGGAGAATAGTCACTTTCTTCATTTTATTCGACAAAATGACGATTTAAGCATATTAGAAGATAAAATTATAATAAAACAACAATTATACGATGGTTTTGAGTGGAATTCTAGCTTTTTATTTAAATATGACTCTGCACAAAAAACTCCAATTGAATGGCAAATCAACAAAAAAATAAATCACAAGACCTTTTTTTGGGGCGATGATTTTTTGCCTGAACAAAACCGTATCAATGGCATAAAATTATTGCTGGAAGATCCATCTCAATCGGCAAATGGCACCTTTGTTTCTCAACAAAAAAACACCATCATTCATGGCAAATTCGTAAATGGAAAGCTAAACGATAGTTTATCGATTATAGAAAATAATCACCCTGTTTTAACCGCATTTTTTGTATTCGGAAAAGCAAATGGCAGGTGGATAAATCACCAATCTTCAACCAAAGATGGTTTGGTATATCATTACATCAACGACTCATTAAATGGTCCAATCTATTTTTTGAAACATGATGACACACTGGCTACTGGTTATTTTAAGCGTCATCTTCCTGTCGGTCAATTCAAAATATGGAGTCAAGATAACCATAGACTTATTAGAACATACGAGTTTACCCAAACCACAAAAGAATACCCCCTACAAACGAATCAATATTACAATTGGAAAGAAGCCGCTCCAATGTTAAAAACTACCTTTTATGAAAATGGAAAAAAATACAGTGAATCCCTAATAGATGATGGGTATGAAACGCAGCGCAAAATGTGGTATTATCGCAATGATACAATTTGGACAGCTGAATGTTATTTTAAATATGGACGTATTGATCATGGACAAATCATCACTGGTCATGCTCAACCACAACCCAATGAACTTCGAATATTGGGTTCAGCAAGTGGAAAACGGCCAAGTATTAACGTTGAACGATTGACTTATAAAAAAGGAAATATCGTAGCCCGTGAGCAGTTGTATTTTTTACAAGGCGATTATTATTTTATCGATGGCATCAAGGTAAAAAAATCAACCAAAAAATTTAAATCAAAGTAGTTTCAATTTGCACTTCCCCTTCCAAGGTTCGGTGCACAGGACATTTACCTGCAATCTGCCTTAAACGTTCTTTTTGCTGGTCATCTAAATCTCCAATAAATTGCAGTGTCTTTGTAAAAACATCAATTTTTTTATTGTCAACGGTTTCTTTTTTATGACTGATATAAGCAAAAGCTTCTTGAAGATTCCATTTTTTTCGTTCAGCATATAGCTTAACAGTCATTACGGTGCAAGCCGCCAGTCCCGCTGAAACCAATTCATAAGGTGACATTCCTAAATTATCTCCTCCCACATCGAGAGGTTCATCCGCAATTAAACCATGATTTTGAGAATGGATACTCGTCGTAAAATTATCTTCTATCAGGTTTAAATGTCCCACAACTTGATGTTGCTCTGGATCATTTTTAGGACTTTCCTTTAAATTAATATACCTTTTGGCCCAAATTCCAATTACTTCGCCCACGTACAGACTATCAGCTTTATTGGATAAAAGATGATTGGCGCCATCTAATGATACAAAACTTTTAGGATGCATTGCATTTTGGTAAATTTCATGAGCATTTTCAATGCCTACAATTTCATCAAAAGGAGCATGCAGAATCAAGATCGGTTTTCTCAGTTTTTTGGTAATTTCTGGCAAATTATGTTGTTTAAATCCTTCAACGAACCGTCCCGTAATCACGAAACTTCTTCCTCCAATAGTAACCTCAGCTTTTTCATCTGTTCCCAAGTGACTAATTTGATCTGCAAAATGTTTCGTAGTATGACCAATATCTGAGGGCGTTCCAATAGTTGCTACGGCTTTAATATTATCCAATGAAGAAGCCGCTACAATTGCCGCTGCACCACCTAAAGAATGGCCAATGATTAATTCAGGCAACTGATAGTGTTCTTTCATGTAGTTATTTACCGCCAAAATATCATCAATATTTGCCTCAAAATGACTTTCAGAAAACTCTCCCGTACTTTTTCCCAAACCTGTAAAGTCAAAACGTAAAACCGCAATACCAGCTCTATTTAAGCCTTGTACAATTGAACGAGCAGCATTAAACTGACTATTACATGTAAAACAATGTGCAAAAATGGCATACTGCTTTGGTTGCTGATTATTGGGAAAGTCAATAAATGCCTGTAAATCATTCCCTTTCTGGTTGTCAATTTTTAATGCTGTTGTTTTCATTATTGATAAAAGATTAAAATGTTGGAGTAGCCATAAACTACTCCAACATAGTTAGATTTCCAAATTATAATTCTGGGGCTATTGGAAAGTCAATTTCAAAACCAGTTAGGTTATGAATGTAGTTACTGATAATTTTATCTCCAACCAGCATTACTACATCTATCAGGTTTGCTTGATCGTAACCTGCGTTAAAAAATGCTTCTTTCGTCGCATCATCAACTTTTCCTTTATTCTCAACTATTGCAGCGCTCAATTTTACCAAGGCTTCCAATTTTTGATCAAAACTTGCTTCACCCTTCCTGAGTTCAAGAATTTGCTCGTCTGTAAAACCATTCATTTTTCCAATGGCGGTATGCGCTGATTGACAATAACGGCAACCATTAATTTGACTTGTAACAAGGTTCACGACTTCTTTTTCTTTCGCTTTTAAAGTCGATTTACGATTTTGTAAAGCTAAATAGTCTCCTAATGCCGTTTCGTTTTTAGCATAAAAGGCATAAAGATTGGGTACAAAGCCGATTTTACCTTTTAATTGATCAAAAATAGCCTGGTTATTTTCTGATACTTCTTCTCTTTTTGGAATGTCAAATGTTAATCCTGTAGTGTTCATATAAATAATTTTAATTGTTTAAATTTTAATGACACTACAAAGTTGCGGCTTATTAAAAGCGTATCGCTAGGCAGTTATTCCTTGCGAATTATCAATTTTTCCCTTCCCGTAAATTTCGATATTCACGCGGTGAGATTAATTGGTTTTTTTTGAAAAATCGACTGAATGATTGAATGTCGGAATATCCAAGGTCGTATGCAATTTCAGAAATATCTTGTTCTGTATACCATAATAATCGTCGTGCCTCAAGCATTATTCGATCATGAATAAACTGTAAAGGGCTTTTAGATCCTAATTTTTTGAAAGAATTGCTGATTGTTTTCGGTGATTTATACAGTAAGTCAGCATAATCACTAACCGCATGTTTTGTTTTAAAATGTTTTTCAACGAGGTAATTAAATTCCCGTATTAAATCGTGTTGCTGTGTATCAACATGCTCTCCAATACAACATTTCTTGTAAACACGAGTACAAAGTATCAGAATTCGTTTTAACATCATTTGCAACATTTCCATCTGTAAGCTATCTTGCATTTCAAACTCAAAAACAGATAATTTCCAGACAGTTTCTAATACTTCTAGCTCTTGTTTTTCCATTTTTATCCGTGGAATTTCACTTGAACCATAGAATAGTACACCTTTACAGCTCACCTCACTATCATGGTCGATAACACAATAAAAAGGTCGATTAAAACGTAAAATCTCAGCCTCAAAATCGCTTACAATACTCACTTGGTGAAACTGAGTTAAAAAAATGATTTCATTTTTATTAAAAATATAAGATTGACTGTCTATTATCAATTCTGCTCCATCTGATTTGAACCAAATTATTTTCAACGTTTCATTTCGTTGTGCCGTCAGTGGATTATAATTATTGGACTTGACCTGTTGAATGTCAAAATACTCTCCTGAATTACCTTCAAAAATCATGCGTTAAAATTAAGACTGATTTTAGAATTAAAAACAAAAAAAGGAAGTAAACCTTAACATCCACTCCCCCTTTTTATTGTTCCGGGTGACTATTTTTAGAAAATCAAACATCGAATCACAGGGAGCGTGCGAGATTTTACTTAATTATCATTTTTTTAAAAAACGATGATTAGTAGTTCGATTAAAAAAGATAGGATAACTTACTGGTTGCGTAGGCAATAAATTACCGAGCAGCAAGGTAGAGAATTAATTCAATGAAAGAAACTCGCGATTAAGGAACGGTGTTTTTTTGTTTAGCAATGGATAAAATAACGCGATTAACGCCCCTTATGCAACAAATATGCATGATAGTTAGCCGTTTATAATCTCTTTTTTTTAATTCAGCAGAGAAAACCGGTAATACGTCGAATAGTTATTTAAAAACCGAAGTAGAACCCTTTACAATTAAACCTTAATCACTTAGTTTTGATATTGATTAGTTTAAATTAATCAACCTCTCAAAAAACAAAAACATGAAAACTAAACAATTATTAATAGGTTTAACCCTTATTGGATTAAGTATAACTGGTCTCACAAGTCTATCTTCTAAAGATACCATGGTTGAAGGTCAAAAAACAGGTAATCCGGCCTGCGAAATCTACGGTAAAATCAAAGTGGTGGACTATGGGGAAGATTATAAAGTGAAGGTAGTCGATTACGGAGAAGACGTTAAAGTAAAATGGGTGGATTACGGAGAAAACAATAAAGGTAAATGGAAGTCTGTGGACTACGGCGAAGATTTTAAGATTAAATGGGTGGATTATGGAGAAGATTTTAAAATTAAAGAAGTGACCTATGGTGAAGGTTGTTAACCTTCTCTTCTACCCCTTTTTACTCCTACTCTTATAACCAAAATTGATTATTTACTTTTTTTAACATTTTCTCACGAACTTATTTGATGTTCTTGTGTAATACGAGAAATCAAATCTTGAGAATATGAAATTCATCACTTATTTATTCGTTTTTGGAGCTTGTTTTTTAATGTTTCAAAATGGACGAACACAAACACAACCTGAAAAAGTTTATTCCATTGTTAAAGTTTTCAAAGACTATGAATGGTATGTGTCGCAATATGAAGCTTGGGAAAAAGTGATAAAAAAAGACCGTAAGAATCCTACGGCTTGGGAGAATTATTATTGTGCGGCACGAATGGCAAAAATAACAGCTCCATCTGAGGAACTTCTTTTTAAATGGGCTTCAAAAATGGACGATGTAATAGAAAAGGTAGAAAAAAACATCCCTAAAACTTATGAATACTATCATTTAAAGTGCTGGCATTCCAGTATTTGGGGATCAAAAAAGGATAAGGTTGATGAAATAATATCTTGGAGTCAAAAAGCCTATGAAATAAATCCAAATCGCACAGAAATATACCCTGATTTAATGAATGCTTACATGATTGTAGGAGATAAAAAAGGGATGGCTAAAATAGGCCAAAAATGGTTAAAATCTGGGGATCTTTCTCCCAGTCTTATTGCAACCACATATAATATGTTAATGTCTGTTGAACAAGACGCAATCTTATTAACCGCTGGCGATAATGATACCTATCCCGCACTTATTTTGCAACACGCACAAAACATACGTCCCGATATCACAATCATTAACATATTTTGTGCCTACGGTTCAAACAACTATCGTAAAATACAATTCCAAGAAAAACAATTAATTCCGCCGACAAATGTGCGAAGCGAACGAGAAATCATTGATACAATTATTGAACAAATCAACCATAAACCACTTTATTTCTCTTACGGAGATTATATTAATAATATGGAATCTCTCCAACAAAAAACATATACTGTTGGATTAGCTTTTAAGTATCATGATGGCCCTTACAATAATATCTCAAGAATTGTAAAAAACTTTGAACAACATTTCTTATTGGATCAACTGATTTTTAACAGTTATCCTGAAAAGTTCCCTGAGCAAGTTAAACGAAATAATTTAACCTATCTCCCCGCATTAATGCAATTGTATGAACATTACAAAACTGTAGAAGACTCCAAAAAAATGCAACGAACAGCAACAATTATTGAAAGAATCGTTGAAAACACTTCTCATGAAGCAACTATTTCCAACTTTTTAAATGCAGAATAAGTCTTAAAATATAAGTAAACCAAAACGCGAAGGGAGTCTTAATTTTCGGATTTCCTTCCGTTTGATTTCTATGAAAAATCTTAAATCCAAATCAGATGAAGATTTAATGCTTGCTATTCGTAAAAGAAAGAGTGAAGAAGCATTTAATGAGCTATATGCCAGGTATAGTCATAGGCTATTATTGTTTATGTATAAAATGCTAAATCAAGATGAAAACAAAGCTCAAGATTTTCTGCATGATATTTTCCTACAACTTATTAAAAGACCAGATCAATTTAATCCGGAAAAAAAATTTAAACCATGGATTTTTACGGTCGCAGCTAATAAATGTCGAAATGAATATCGTTTAAAAAAACTCAATGATCTATCAGGGATGGAGAATCACCTCTACATTAACGAAAGGTCAACAAACAATATTGACCATGCTCTATTCGCCAACGAACTGAAAATTGCCCTGAACGAACTCATTCCAATCTATAAAGAGGTTTTTATTTTACGATACGATGACGGCTTAAGTTTAAAAGAAATAGCCGCTGTCCTTGATTGCCCTTTGGGTACTATTAAATCCCGCCTTCATTCAGCCACAAAATTACTCTCTGATAAACTTATCCATTTTCAAAACCATTAATATGAATTATTCGATAGACACTTTACTGGAAACTAAATCGTTTAACGACTTAAATTCATCGGAGCAAAAATTTGTTCTTCGTCAAATGAGCTCCGAGGAGTATCAAAAACAATACTTGCTGATCCAAAAAACGAGAGCTTCATTTTCCGCGGATAAAAAAAGGTTAACACCTCACCCTTCGAGTTTAGGAACGCTACAACAAGAATTAGCAAAAGAGCGAGGAACTTCGAGTATTATAGGAGTTATAATTCAACATAAAACACCTACTTGGGTCACGATTGCTGCTGGGGTTTTAGTTTTTATTTTCTTCCAATTTTCAAAAATTTCTCAACTCGAACAAATTGATTCGCATAGAATAGCCACTACTGATACTGTATTTCTTGAAAAGGAAATAATAAAGTATGATACGATACAAGTAGAAGTTAAGGAGCCAACGCAAAAATTAGAGATAGCTAAAAGTCCTGAAAAGTCAAAATCAAGTAGTTCAATTATCCCCGAAACCATTATAACACCCACTTTTTACGATGATAAAATGTTGAATACTGGTCAAATGAACACACATTTTTTTGTCTCTAATTACCAGCAAACAAACGGCGTTCCTTTAGCAGAAGACACATTATCACAACAAATAAATCAACTCGTCAATTAACTAATTACGCTTGGCGGTACACATAAATGTTTTAGCGCGTGCGAGGTTAGACACCGTTATTACAATATCCTTACCATTGAAATTTACTATTTCCATGTCTTTGGTATCATTATTTTCAAAAAAGCCTGATTCTTTTGGACTCAATGCTTTAAGTTTTCCCGTTCCATCACCTAGAAGTAAACATCCTCTTCCTCCGTCATAACGCATTGTTTCAACCTCAACCGAATAATTATTACCAACAATCAGTGCATCCGTAAAACCATCTCCGTTAAAATCATCAACCAAGGTTTTATTAATTGGTCCCATTTGGCTGTATGCAGGCAATGCTTTTACTTCAAATCCAGCCTCATTGCTCAAGAAAATCACAGAACTAAAATTAGTTGCTTGGAAATGCAAAGCTTGGTTTAATTGATCTCTCCCATAAATAGTTTCGATAGAAGCCGTTGCAAAATCAGCATAGGTTCTAAATTTTTGTTTGATAAAAGGCATTTGTTCCGATGAACATTGTCTTCCCCTTACAGGATAACAAATGTCGTCTTGGTGTTTTGCTAAAACAATATCTTTTGTACCATTTTCATCAAAATCGTGGCAATATATTTCCAATGGATGGTTTTTTGAAGGATGAAACTTGTTATTTTCACCAAGGTTACCGATGATATAATCAGAACGACCATCTTGATTAAAATCACCTTTTTCGATAGAATAGTACCAGCCCACATCAAGCGATTTATTATACTGATTAGTGACATCACTTAATATTCCTTTTTCATTCTCAAAAAACACAACAGGCAACCATTCTCCAACAACAATCAAATCTTGATCTCCGTCAGCATCAAAATCATCAAAAATTGCATCTGTAATTAAACCGGGCGAAGCAACATTTGGAGATTTCGCCGTGATATCTTTGAAATATCCTCCCTCATTTTCCAGTAAATAACTTTTTGGAATAAACGGATAATAACCGGGTATTTGACGCCCACCAAGATACAAATCCAAGTCTCCATCATTATCAATATCCCCCGCAGCAATTGATTGACCGGACACAATCATTTCTGGTAAACGTTTGTCAGATTCATTTTTGAAATTCCCTTTACCATCATTTATATACAATTGATCCTGCAAATCTTTCGACGTTCTAAAAGCTTCATTTCCTCCACTAACTACATACAAATCCAAATCATTATCCCCGTCAACATCTATAAATAATGCTTCCATTTCTTCCCGCAACTTTTCCTTCTCCCATGGACCCTTTTTTATTTTAAACCCATCTTTGGTTTGAATGAATAATTGTCCTGAACTGCCATGCGAACCGCTGATGTAAATATCTTCTTTCTGATCCCCATTCACATCTCCTTTGGTAATAAACGGTCCTAATTGCGACATTTTATGAGGAAGAAGAATTTCAGATTCAAAATCATTAAATAAAACCTCCTGATGTTCAAATGAGAAGAGCGAATCACTAATGTCTGTAAAAAAGGGTTCTTTTTGATTTCTATTAATTTTCTTTTTATGGCCATTAGCATGGTCAACGATAATGGTTTGATTTGATTGAAGGTTCTCTTTAACCAGTGTTGTACCATCCAGCCATTCAACTTCTATTCGGTCGATCTGGTCATTTTCACCAAGTCCAAAATGTAAAAAAGGTTCTACTGACGAAATATAACCACGTGCGGTATGAAGTTCTTGATGTTGTAACTCATCTTTCGTGTAAAGTGTGACCTTAGTTCCTATTCCTTGCTGATTTTCAGCATATCCTTTAATTTGGATTCTTAAAAAATTAGAAGCAGGTCCATTTAATAAGTTTTCAAAAATGGAAGCTTGGTCATCCATATTATTCAAAACCAAATCCAGGTCTCCGTCATTGTCCAAATCTGCATAGGCAGCACCATTCGAATTTAAGGGCATGTCTAATCCCCAATTTTCATGAACTTTTTCAAATTTCAGATCCCCTTGATTGTGGAACAAATAATTCTTGATTTTAGCGGTAGGCACTAGATCCAAACCTTCTTGAAAACTTTCTAATTCTCCGGTTTCTTTTTTATAATTATATTCAGCGTTATAATCATTATCTCTCATATCTCTTTTATACCCATTAGTCACAAAAAGATCCTTTTTCCCATCATTATCAAAATCAGCAAATAACGGTGCCCAACTCCAATCAGTTTTAGCTACCCCAGCCATTTGACCTACATCTGAAAAGGTACCGTTTCCATTGTTTAATTGAAGACTATTGAACATGTATTGCAAATGATATCCTATTCCAACAATATTCCAAAATTTATCCGTGTTCATGGCCCCCATATTTCGTTTAGATCGGATATGATCTTCACTTGCCATGTCCAATGTCATGATATCAATTAAACCATCGTTATTAAAATCAGCGACATCATTTCCCATAGAAAAATTTGAAACGTGTTTCATTTGATCAATAATTTGGTCGGTAAATGTGCCGTCTCCATTGTTAATATACAGTAAATCAGGATCGATATAATCATTAGAAACGTAGATATCTTGAAAACCATCCTGATTGAGATCACTAATCGCAACTCCCAATCCAAACATATGGGCTTTAATTCCAGCTTTCTCAGTCACATCAACAAACTTTCCTTCTTGATTTTCAAGCAAAACATCCATATCAGGACCTTGCCTTTTCATCTTTAATACCTCTTCATTGGTATATACTTTTGAACCTAAATAATCGGGATGATTCAGTACATATAAATCCAAATCACCATCATTATCATAATCAAAAAACGTTGCACTTGTTGTTCGCTTGTCAATTGCAACACCATATTCTTCTCCCTTTTCAGTAAAGGTATTGTCCCCATTATTGACAAATAATAGGTTTTTTAAATTTTCACGTTCGACATTGCCTCCCGACCGGCAAACATAAATATCTAAAAAGCCATCTGAGTTAATATCTACCATGGTAACTCCGGTGTGCCAATGACTTGCTAAATCATAATCAAAAGCGGTAGCTGTAATATCTTCAAATTTTAAATTCCCTTTATTTAAATATAATTTATCTGATGTTGCATTTCCTGTAAAATAAAGATCAGCTAATTGGTCATTATTAATGTCTCCGATGGCAACACCTCCTCCATTGTAGATATATTCAAAATTATAATAATTTAACTCCTCTGTTTCTTGAAAGGTATTTGTAAAAGTGACCCCAGATTCTTCTGGAGATAATAATTTAAAACCAACCGTCTTCGATTGCGGGGTATTTAGGTTTTCATCTTTATCCTTTGCTTTGTTTGAGCAAGAAAAACCAATTGTCAAAATTAAGCCGTAAAAAATATATTTCATATTAAATGTGTTGCTACTCAAATATAATTAAAAGCATTATGAAAATAAAAATATGATTTTTTTTCAATTATAAATGGTTCTTTCTCAAACCCCCATGAATGAAGAGAAAATTAAATAATTCTAATAAAAAACTTTTAAATTTTTGTTAAATTGTTATTTATATGTTAACAATTATTTATAACTTGTGAACAATAACGTTGCGTCTAAAATCGATTTAGTTCTACAATAAATGGCTTTTCTACGCAACAATTAACAACTTTTAATTTACATCATGAAAAGAAAACTACTAATTGTGGGGCTTTTTGCGCTCCCACTTATCGGAAATGCGCAATATTGTGAAGGAGGAGGACCTTCATCTACAGGAGACTCAAATCTAGAAGATGCCTTCCTAGCTGGTGAAACTTCAAGCATATCTTATACTGGTTGTCCTGGAGTTGCCGGTGTAGAGTTACGCCTTGAAGAAATGGCCGACCTTGTTATTCTAAGCACGTATACAGCTGATATCACATGGGGAAGATGTGGCTCATGGGACTATTCAAAATCGGGAAGAGCTTGGATTGATTTTGATGGTAATGGAACATTCGACGGTGATGAAGTTATTGGTTCAATTTCCTATTCTTCTCCTACTGTTTCTGACTCGTATGATTTTACTGTTCCTGCTGATGCCGTAGTTGGAACGACAAGAATGAGAGTAATGGTACAAGAGGGTGGTGCAGCTACTGATCCTTGTGCAAGCTTTTCTTGGGGATCTGTTACGGATTTCTCTATTGAAATTTTACCAAATTGTACGGATGTTGAATACACAGCTTCAGCAACTGATATTTGTGTTGGAGAAACTGTTACTTTAACAGGAATTAGTCCTGGTACCATTACATGGGACGGTGGGGTAACTGATGGTGTTGCTTTTGATCCAGGACCAGCAGGTTCTTATACATATACTCCTACAAGTGATGATCCTGATGCATGTCCAGGTGAACCTGTTACGATTAATGTCTTAGAATATCCAGAAGTTGGTGCTAGTGTAACCGATACAGATGTTTGTGATGGTGATGCCATTGTGTTCACTGGAACAGGTGCCGCTACTTATGTTTGGGATATGGGTGTAACTGATGGTGTTGCATATACCCCGGCTGGAATTGGAACGGAAACGTATACTGTAACGGGAACAAACGAAGGTGGATGTTCGGGTACAGCCACTGTAGATGTTACTGTAAACCCAGTACCAACAGTTTCTGGTTCGGTAAGTGACGATGAAATTTGTGAAGGTGAAACTATTATTTTCACTAAAACTGGAGACGCTGATTCTTACGAATGGGATCCTGCTGATATTGTAGAAGGTGTTCCATATATGCCAGCTGATGGTGTTGAAACATTTACTGTTACTGGTTATTTTGATGCAACTGGATGTTCTACTTCTGATGAAATTACAATTACATTAAATCCTACTCCTTATGTTTCTGCTTCTGGCGGTGATGGAAATTTCTGTGACGGAACTCCAATCATTCTTGCTGCTGGTGGTGATGCTGATATCACTTCATGGGATCCTGCTGATTTTAATCCTGGTCCTGGTTCATACACTTACACGGTTTCTGGTCATTACGAAGGTTTTGAAGAATGTGTTGCTACTGCGAGTGTAGATATCATCGTTCACGATTTACCTGCTGTTTCAGGGTCTAGCGATTACGACGAAATGTGTGTTGGAGGAGCTGTAGTTCTTACTGGTTCTGGTGCTGAATCTTATACTTGGGATATGGGTGTAACAGATGGAATGCCATATTCTTTAGAAACGGTTGGTACTTCTACTTTTACTGTTACAGGTACAGATGAATATGGATGCTCTAATACAGCCACTGTTGATGTTGAAGTAGTAGAAGGTATAACTATTGCGGGAACAACTTCTTTAGTAACAGAAGGTAACGATGGCGCTATCAATATTGAACCTACTGGTGGTGTTCCAGCTTATACATATGATTGGAATATTGATGGAACTGGAGATTTTGATGATTCAGAAGATTTAACTGATTTAGCTCCTGGTTCTTACACAGTTGTTGTTCGTGATGCTACTGTTTGCCAAACGAGCAAAACTTTTGTAGTTGGTTCTCAATTAAGTGTGGAGAAATTAGCAATGGATGATTTATCAATCTATCCAAATCCAACGAATAATTTTATCAATATTCAGTTAGAAGGACAGTTTGATTATACATTATATTCAATCAATGGTAAAGAATTGTTAAATGGTAAAGGTGTAGACCAAGAACAACTAAACCTGGCTGATTTCTCTGATGGAATCTATTTCGTTAGCTTAAATAACGAAACTGGGTCAATTACAGTGAAAGTAGTTAAACAATAAATAAAGTTGTTTTATTTAAAAAGGGTGGCCGATTGGTCACCCTTTTTTTTATCGCTTATTTTTAAAGAAAGTCTTCAACATTAATGTTGCTTCATCAGCTAACAGTCCAGACTTAATTCTCGTTTTTGGATGATATAATACATTGTCATCATAACCATTGCGCTCATCTTTTGCTCCAAAAATTACTTTGTCAATTTGAGCCCAATTTAAAGCCCCAGCACACATAGCACATGGTTCTAACGTCACATACAAAGTACATTTCTTTAAGTATTTCGCGCCTAAATATTCGCTCGCTGCTGTTATCGCTTGTAATTCTGCATGGGCCGTAACATCCGTCAATTGTTCGGTTAAATTATGGGCTCGAGCAATTATTTTCTTATTCAACACAATCACAGCTCCAACAGGAACTTCATCTTTATCAAAAGCTTTTTGAGCTTCTTTTAAAGCTTCTTTCATAAAATATTCATCCGTATATACCTCTATCATAACTTTTTCTACCCTATGCTTTAAAAATTGTATTGGGTGTACCTTGCACCTGTGACTCGCTGGTGAGCATATGAATAACTTCATCAGCCATAGTTTCTAATATGGATTTACGATGAGTTACCATCAATATGGTTAGGGCAACCTCTTTTTGTAATCGTTTCAAACTCTTTATTAAAAAATCAATGGTATCATCATCAAGTCCCGCAAACGGTTCATCTAATAATACGATTTTAGGTTTTTGACATAAGGAACGAACTACCGATACATACCTTTTTTCACCCCCAGATAATTCGCTTGGATAACTTGTCCTTATTCCATCAAATCCTACCATTTTTAAATAGTGATAAATGGATGCTTCAACTTTACCTCCAGAAGCGTATTTTAAATTTTCTTCTACCGTCATATTTGGAAACAAATTGTCTTCCTGAAAAACCATCCCTATTTGCCGATCTGCAATAGGTTTGTTAATTTTAGCATTAAACCAAATGTTATTTCCGAATTGAAGTGTTCCTGAATCAGGCTTTTCTAATCCCGAAATCATTCGTAATACAGTGGTTTTTCCTATACCAGATTTCCCATATATAGCCGTAGTTTTACCCGCAAGTATCTCTGCTTTGCAAGAGATTGAAATTTTGCGCCTTTTATGATTATAAGCTTTATTTACATCTATTTTAAGCACCGGGAATAGTGTTTTTCTTTCGCGACAAAAGATTGATTATTAAAATAAGGATAAAACTAATTATCAGTAGAATGAAAGCGTATAAATCTACAGCTTCATAATTCATGGCATTCATTTCATCATAAATGGCAACTGCAGCAACTTTGGTGTCATTTAATTTTCCTCCTATCATCAAAACTAATCCAAATTCACCTATCGTATGGGCAAATGTTAATAAAGTTGCATTTAGCAAGTTCTTTTTAATCATCGGAAGATATACAAACCATAAAGCATTGAATCTCGATTTATTTAATATCATGGTTGATTCAATAATATTCTTAGGTATTGATTTAAATCCGTTTATAATCGGTGTCAACATAAAAGGTGTACAGAAAATTAGAGAACCCAATAAAATTCCTTCAAAAGTAAACGCTAATTGTATTCCAAATACAGCTTCTAATAGTTGACCAACCCTACTTTCCGGACCCAATAAAACAATAAAATAGTATCCCAAAACTGTGGGAGGTAAAACAATTGGTAATAATAAAATACTCTCAATAAAAATTTTGCCCTTCATTTTCGAAAATGCCAAAAAATAACTCAAAGGAACGCCAATGATAAATAAAATTAACGTTGTGAAGAACGCCAATTTAAACGTGATATAAAATGGTAAAAAACTTATCATATTCGGTAACCAAAATAGGTTAAAATTTGCTGAGCCCTTTCATTTTTTAGATAACTCGTTAGTTCTTTCACAAATATATTTTCTTGTTGTTTTTTAGAATTTAAAACAATATAAGCCTGATTTATTGGTTGATAATAACGCTGATCTATTTTGAAACATTGCGTGTTCTGTAACTTTGCAAAGTAAGAAGCACTTGTAAATCCAGCATCAATAGCATTACTTTTTAAATAAGCATTTATTTGCCCTACATTTTCTCCGATTATTATTTTAGATTCCAATTTATCCCACCATCCCTGGTTATCAATATACTCTTTTGCTGCCATACCATATGGTGCAGTTTTAAGATCAGCAATACCTATCCGTTTTATCTTTTTATCAAATAGTATTTCTTCTATCTGATTATATTTTTGATTAGAATTCACCATTAAAATCAACTGTCCTTGAGCATATACTTGCGGTTTATTTCCAAAACCCAAATGGTATAAGTCTTGCGGAAATGTCATATTAGCAGAAAAAAATATATCGTATGGAGCACCGTTTTTAATTTGGTTGGTAATCATCCCTGAAGCACCATAAGTAACCTGGCAATCAATCCCAAAATCTTTTTCAAAATGGACTAAAATAGAATCCAAAGCAAACTGCATATTTGACGCTGCAGCGATATTTATGGTATTCTTCCCTGGTGTTTTACACGAACAAAAGAGAATTAATGTCAAAAAATATATTCCGTTTCTCATTGATAAAAGGGGAATTAACCAGTGTCAAAATTAAACATTAAATTCTGACTTGTTCTCGTATCAAATAGCAATATGACATCTGAATTAATTATCTTTACAGCTTAATTTTGAGAACTGAAATAAATGTATAGATCACATAATTGCGGAGAGTTAAGAGAAACTCACATTGGAGAACACGTAAAACTAGCTGGATGGGTGCAAACCATTCGTGATAAAGGAAATATTATTTGGGTTGATTTAAGAGATCGTTATGGTCTAACTCAAATAGTTGGAGAAAAAGAAGTTGTTTCTGACGAAGTATTGAATGCTATGAAACAATTAGGACGTGAGTTTGTGATTCAAGTTGAAGGGGAAGTGATTGAACGTTATCAAAAAAATCCTGACCTGATTACCGGTGCAATTGAAATTAAAGCAAGTAAAATAACTATTTTAAATGCAGCATTGACACCACCTTTTACCATTGAAAATGAAACAGATGGTGGAGAAGAATTAAGAATGAAATACCGTTACCTTGATCTTCGCCGAAACCCAGTACAAGATAAACTAAAACTCAGACATAAAGTTTCATTAGAAACTCGAAAATATTTAGATTCGGTTGATTTTATGGAGGTTGAAACACCCTACCTTATTAAATCCACGCCTGAAGGAGCACGAGACTTTGTTGTTCCAAGCCGAATGAATCCTGGACAATTTTATGCTCTTCCCCAATCCCCACAAACGTTCAAACAACTCTTGATGGTTTCAGGATATGATCGGTATTATCAGATTGTAAAATGCTTTAGGGATGAAGATTTAAGAGCAGATCGTCAACCTGAGTTTACGCAGATTGACTGTGAAATGGCTTTTGTCGAGCAAGAAGATGTCTTGAATACATTTGAAGGATTGGTAAAGCACTTATTTAAAACGTGCCGTAA
This sequence comes from Crocinitomix algicola, assembly GCF_001661595.2. Lineage (GTDB taxonomy): Bacteria > Bacteroidota > Bacteroidia > Flavobacteriales_D > Crocinitomicaceae > Crocinitomix > Crocinitomix algicola. The sequence goes on along the minus strand of NZ_LYPF02000016.1, from coordinate 112,756 downwards.
TCATGAATTTGAAGGTGATTTTCCAAGAATGACTTATGCTGAAGCCATGGAGCGCTATGGTTCTGACAAACCAGATATTCGATTCGGAATGGAGTTTGTTAACATGAATGAAGTTACTCAAAATAAAGGATTTGGTGTTTTTGACAGTGCTGAACTTGTTTTAGGAATTACTGCTAAAGATTGTGCTGTTTATACAAGAAAACAATTAGATGCACTTGTCAATTGGGTTAAACGACCACAAATAGGTGCAAAAGGATTAATTTATTGTAAATACAATGAAGATGGTACTTTTAAATCTTCTGTTGACAAATTTTTTGATCAAAATGCGTTAGCAGAATGGGCGAATAAAGCAGGCGCTGAAAAAGGTGATTTAATTTTAATTTTATCGGGTGACACAAATACAGTTCGTTCTCAAATGAATGAATTACGATTGCATATGGGGAATGAATTAGGACTACGAGATCCTAATAAATTTGCACCATTATGGGTTTTAGATTTTCCGCTGTTAGAATGGGATGAAGAAAGTCAACGCTATCATGCCATGCATCACCCTTTTACTTCTCCCAAAAAAGAAGATTTAGCACTGATTGATTCCGATCCAGGAAAGGTTAGAGCAAATGCTTATGATTTAGCGATGAATGGCGTAGAGTTAGGAGGAGGATCTATTCGAATACACAATAAAGAATTACAAGCCAGAATGTTTGAATTACTTGGCTTTTCAGATGAAGAAGCAAAAGCTCAATTTGGATTTTTAATGAATGCGTTTGAATATGGCGCTCCACCACATGGAGGATTGGCTTTCGGATTTGATCGTTTGGTAGCTACTATGGGAGGTTCAGAGTCGATTCGAGATTATATTGCTTTTCCTAAAAATAATAGTGGAAGAGATGTGATGATTGACTCTCCAGCATCAATTGATCAAGAACAATTAAATGAGCTGTTTTTGTCCAATACAAATTTACCAAACCCAGAAAATTAATCGCCTGATTGAAGAAATTATCGCGCTTGGTTGAAATATTTAAGCTTTTCGATTAAGTGCGATTAAAATTCTGCCTTTTTACCCTTATTTTTGCAAAAAATAAAGGTTATGAACAAAGCTGTTTTAGGTTTTATAATTATTGCAGTGTCCGGAATAATTATTGCTGGAATTTTAAATTATACACATTATTCTGATGATCCAGAGTCTGCGTATAATCGAAGTGAAACCAATCGATTAAAAGTATATAATCCTGCAGACATAAATCCAACTCTTGTTGATACCTCGCTTCGCGCAATTCAAAAAGACCATAAAATCAGTGATTTTTCATTTCTCAATCAACTTGGCGATACCATTACCAAAAAAGATGTTGACGGTAAAATTTTTGTAACAGATTATTTTTTCACGACATGTGGAGGAATTTGTCCAAAAATGACTAGACAATTACAACGGGTTCAATCCGAATTTTCTGATGACCCTAATTTCTTAATTCTCAGTCATACCGTTAACCCTTCTCGCGATTCAGTTGAGGTAATGTATAATTATGCTAATCGTTTTAAAGCAAATCACGAAAAATGGTGGTTTTTGACGGGATCAAAAGCAGATTTATACACAATGGCACGAAAATCTTATCTCATCGTTCCTGATGAGGCTGATGCCAATTTCGATCATGGTGGTGAATCTGACTTCATTCATACAGAGAACTTCGCTCTAATCGATCCTGATGGCCGCATAAGAGGAATGTATGATGGAACAAATGTAGAAGAGGTCTCAGAACTTATTCGAGACACCTATGATTTAAAACGAGAATATAATTTTGAATAAACTTAAAGTAGGTTTAATTTCTCCATTAATTGATCTTTAAAGGATCCTCCAATTGGAATTGTCTTTTTGTCTTTCTCCAATTGTAAATTAGGATATTCAATTGAAGCAATCTTATCAATGCGTACGATAAATGAACGATGAACGCGGATAAAATGATCCGAAGATAATTTTGTTACAATATCCTTCATTGTCGAATGGATAGTATAGCGTGTTTCAAGCGTATTAATTACCACATAATCTTTTAACGCCTCTACGTAGTAAATATCATTCGTTTTTATCTTAACAAGTCTACTTTTTGATTTTACAAAAATGAAATCTTTAGAATCTTTATTTTCAATTAACGAATAGAATAGATCACGTTCTTTTAAAACCTCTTTTTCTTTTGAGTATTTATACAAAGCCATTTCAATGGAAGTATGAAGATCAACTTCTTTGAAAGGTTTGATTATATAACCATATGGTTCGGTTACTTTTGCTTTTGCCAATGTAGCTTCATCCGCATAAGCTGTGAGATAAATAACCGGTATATTCAATTCTTTTTTAACTCGCTCTGCAGTTTCAATACCGTTAATGCTCCCTTTTAACATGATATCCATAAGAATGATATCTGGGCGTTCAGAACTTGCCAATTCAAAGGCTTTTTCACCCGTAGAAGCGGCTCCTACAACATTATAACCTAGTTTTTTCAAACTGTGTTGAATGTCTTTAGAAACAATACTTTCGTCCTCAACGACGAGTACATTAGTTTTGGCCATAGCTATAGTTCTTGCTTTTCAAATATAATTAAATATTTGGTACCTTTCTCAGTTTTTAAAATTAACTCCCCATCTATCTGATCTACTAAAGTGTCAACCAGACCCAAACCGAGCGAATCACTTTCTTCAATTTTAAATCCTTCAGGCAATCCAACCCCAAAATCCTCTACTCTAATTTGAACCTTCCCATCCATTTCTTTAATTTCAATTTGTATTTCGCCACTTTCTCCTTCTGGATAAGCATATTTTAGGGAATTTGAAACTAACTCATTTAAAATCAATCCACAAGGAATTGCTTGATCTAAAACCAATTCCACTTGATCAATATCCAAGTTCAATTTAGTTTTACCGGAGTATAATTGGTAAGAATGTACTAAATTTTGAACCAAATTTGTAATGTAATCGTGAAAATTAATTGAAGCAAAATCCTTTGTTTGATACAAACTTTCATGAATATAAGACATCGATCGAATTCTATTCTGACTTTCATTAATGATTTCTAACGTTTTTTCGTCTTCTACATAGGATGATTGTAAATTCAAAATACTACTAATAACTTGTAAATTATTCTTGACGCGATGATGAACTTCTTTTAATAAAATTTCTTTTTCCTTAACTGATTCTATTAACCTCGTTTCAAACTCCACTTTATCTGTAACATCTCGAGTTAAAACAATTACTTCCGAATCATCAACACTTGAATATCGATTTTCGAAAACCATTTTTTTATCAGTTTTTCCAATAATAAATGGAATGATAAAATTTTGCGTATGCACTGTTCCTGTACCAATTGCTTTTTTAATATTGTATAAAAAGGAGCGTGCAATTCTTTTATCTTTAAACACTTGCAAAACATGTTCTCCAATCAATTCTGTTGTTACTGCAAAATTCTTTAATATTTTCTCGCCATCTTCATTCAACCTAAAATCAGTAAAATAACCGTCTTTGCTTACTTTAAAAAGCATATCCGGAATGGCAGAAACTGTTGCTCGATTATTGGCTTCACTATCTAAAACTTTTCGTTCATTTTCTAGTTTTTCAGTTATATTATGCGCAATAAATGCAATCTCTTTTATCGGTTCATTTTCTACTTTAACAGGACTTATAAAGCATTCTAACCAAACCTCTCCTTTTTTAGTAGGAAAATGAATAATTATATTTACTGATTCTCCTCTCAACGAAGATTTAAAATCTTTAATTAATTCACTGTAAGTATCTTCGTGTATTGGAACTGTATTTAAAAAATCATCCCCAACATTTAAATCAACGTCTAAATAATCCTTCATCATTGTTTTAAAACTTTGATTAAAGGTTGATATGGCTAAATCACGGTCAATGGTAAGGACAAATAAGTTTTTTGAACTTTCAAATAAGGCATTTAACTTAGACGTATTCTCTTGTAAATCAATTTGAGTTGCGCGGTGTCTTTTAATTTCTTCGGATAATTTCTTATTGGTTTCTTCAGCAATTTCAGCACGAATTTTTTGAATACTATATTCATTTTGTAAAGTGATGTCTGTTAAAATCAATAAAATCGAACTTTCTCCTTTATAAATTACTTTTACTAAACTGATGCTAAATCGTTTTTCATAACCCGGCTCACCTAAATCAATTTCAGTATAAGAACTCACTTTTTGACTAGCCTCTGCCAATAATTCGCGCAAAAGAAATTTTTGTTTACTCGGAAAAATTTCAAAAATATCTTCTGAATCTTTATTTAAAAACTCACCCGCCAATTCATCCGCTTTCGGATTTTTATAAACTAATTTGTTTTTGGTAAAAATAAAGGTACTTGCTTGAGAATTATCAACAATATTTTTAAAACTCTGCGCCATTTCAGATAATTCAAGCGCATGTTGTGTCTTAGATGATACATCATTAATTAAAACTTGATAAACCGCTCCTTCTGATAAGTTTAATCGAACAAAAGAAACTTCAGCTTCAAATATGCGCTTGTTTTTAGTTTTAAAATTGCAGTCAAAATCAATTCTTTCTAATATATTCAACTGTAATATTTGTTCACCAATACGTGTTTTTTTTTCAGTTGTTTCAATCGACAACTCACCAAAATATTGCGATAATAACTCATTTCTAGAAAATCCAAAAACATCCTCAGCTCTTGCATTTGTATCCACAATCAGAAACTTTTTATTGACCGGTTTTAAAATTAATATGGCACTATTTCCATGTTCGAATAAAATACGGTACTTGTTCTCAGAAATCTGCATTTCTTTTCCACTATTAATCAAAGTACTCAGCCAACGAGTAACCACAAAAGAAGCGGATGAATAAATGAGTGAATATGCAATGTAACGGTATTCAAAAATATCAAATTGCGTTGCTAATAGAAGTAAGGTTAAATGATAAATAATAAAAAAAAGGATCGTAATTTGGCGCTCAAATAAGAGGTAACAACTATTAGCACCTACTATTAAAACAAGTAAAACAGCATTAATTGTGGGATGAAAAACAAACCAAATCAAGCTTGTTAAGCTCAATAAAATAACTAATGTTTGATGAATTAGTAATTGGTTTTTCTTTAAAAACAATGAGTTACGGCCCAATTTGAATATTAATAAACCAACCAATAAAAATGCTAAAAGCGTAATAATTTCATTGTTATTATCTATAACTATAAAATAACCTAGAAAAAAAGTGACGAGCGGAAAGGCAAATATAAAAACCTCATTATATAGCTTTAAAGTTGTATCATTTGACTGTTCATCAAATGTACTTTTATAATCAAATTGTGGTTGTTCCATTAAAGTTCTTCTGTTACCGGTATCACTTTTACCCCGTCAATTTTATAAATTTCTCCTCGTTTGTATATAATTTCTTGAGTAATTATTCCCATTCTATCGTAGGTCCTCCATTTTCCATGCATCTCACCTCCTAGATATTTCCCCACTTTTTTTGTTATTCCATTTTGATGATAATAATAATGTTTTCCTATTGGTTCACCATCATTATACTCGCCTTTAAAAGCTATTTTTCCGTTTTTATAATAGGAATGCCATAAACCATCTTTATACCCTAATACAAAACTTCCTACTTCCTTAAAATCGTTCACATGATAAAACCATGGCCCTTCCCTTACGCCATCGAAATAATCACCTTCTGTTAAAGCTGTTCCTAAGGAATCGTATTCATATACGGTGCCTTCTAAGTTTTCGTTTCGATTATAATATTCTTCTCTCCTAACTTGTCCATTATGATAATACCAAATCCACGAACCACTTAACTTATCTTCTTTAAAACTTCCTTCTTGTTCTTTTTTACCATCTGAAAAAAAGTAAATCCATTTCCCTGTCTTTTTACTATTTTCATAGGCTCCTTTTGCCTTAATCGCACCAGACTTAAAGTAATAAACCCAATCACCTTCATAAATTCCATAGCCAGTTATAATACCTTCAGCTTCAAGTGTATCATTAGCATAGATATACCCGTTTATAATCTCTCCATCTTCACTATACTCTCTAAATATTCCATTCTTCTTACCTTGATTAATTCCACCAATCAACTTTAAATTTCCATTTGGATAAAAAGTTTTATACAAATCAATAATTACCAGCTCATCACGATGCCCGGCTACGGTATCTCCCTGCATTTTTTGAAGATCTATCAATTTACCTTTCTTATTATAAATTTTTGATAATCCATTTTTACTTCCAGCCTTGTACACAATTTCAGAGGCAATATCTCCATTCTTAAAATAGGTTCTCCAAACTCCTGTTTTTTTCCCCTCTTCATCATAGCGGTTATATTTTTGTTGATCCTTTAGAAACCCATTATCATAAAGAGCTTCAGTGATTACAATTCCGTCTTCATTGTACTCTAATAATAAACCTTCCTCTTTACCGTCGATAATTTCTACGAATGATTTTATGTTGCCATCTGGAAAATATTCTACCCTTTCCCCTTGTGGTACATCATTGATATAAAACATTTCTTTCACAACATTCCCCAACGTATCTAAAAATACCGCACAACCATTCTTTTTATCATTCTCATATTGGAAAGTTTTACGTTTCCTTCCTTCTTCATCATAAAATATCCAAAGACTATCAGAAAGACCGAGCTTCTTTTGCCCAATGCTCTTTATAGTTCCATCTTCGTAATACGATTTCCAGATTCCAACAGGCAAGCCATCTTTAAAATATCCTTCGCTTGCTTTTCGTCCATTTTCATAATAAAATACATTCTTTCCATTCGGATCTATTTCTTGCGCATTTCCTTCAAAACATAATCCAAAAATCATTATCCATAAATAACTATATCCAATAAATTTTTTTTTAAAAAGAGAGAAGTATATATTATTATTAGGGCTGTTCATTTGTTAATAAGTGCGTATGTTTTTTTAGGATTTCTAAATTACGTCTTTTTTTTAATAAATTGCTAACAGTTCATAACATAAATATGCCTTGTAAATCAAAGGGAAATGTAGGTTATTAACAATTTATTATTTTTTCAAATTGTGTATATTTCTTTTTTTAAAACCTCATTTTTGTGTCGATAAATTTGTGTCAAAATATCTGCTAAATAATTATTGTTTTACAAATATTCCGTTACCTGAAATTATTTTTTTAGAAAACAAATAAACTTATTACAATTAATTCATGCTTTGTTATGGGTTTATTAACATTGTGCTAATCTTACTTGTGAATTACGGAGCTTTTTTAAGCTGTTGATTTTCTTAAGGTTTCAATTTTATTAAATAAGATATAAACATTTATCAACAGGTGCTTTTGGGTGTTTAGTTAGAAAAGCATAGCTTTGTAAAAAAAGATTTTATGATTATTCCTATAGGTTGCGATCACGCTGGTTTCGAGTTAAAAGAAAAGGTAGTGAAATACTTGAAAGAACAAGGCTTTGAAGTTAAGGATTATGGTGCTTATTCAGAAGAAAGTGTTGACTATCCTGATTTTGGTCATAAAGTAGCAAAACATGTAGTAGAGGCAAAGGATGGTTTAGGAATTGTTATATGTGGAAGTGGAAATGGAATAAACATGACGGTTAATAAATACCAAGATATTAGATCTGCTTTGTGTTGGACCGTAGAAATTGCTGCTTTAGCAAGACAACATAACAATGCCAATATCATTGCTGTGCCAGCTCGTTTTGTTGCTGAAGAATTGGCATTAGAAATGGTTAATACTTTTTTAACAACCGAATTTGAAGGTGGACGTCACGAAAGACGTGTGAATAAGATTAGTTGTTCGTAGTTTTATTCTTTGATTAGCGTGTTGAGAAAAGCATCTGTTCTCTCCACAAAATTTTCATAATATATTCCTGTTCCAGGTCCGTTAAATCCTGTGTGCACTTTACGAATTTTACCTTTTTTATCAATAAAAATTAAGGTAGGGAAGGAGATGATGTTATTCAGTTGCGGAAATAATTCTGATGCACATGATTTACAGGCACTTCCTCCCATTAAAAAAGTATAATTGAGACCTAAAACGGCTTTATAGTTTCTTATTTTTTGAATACGATCTTCTAATTTTTCGGGCATTTCAAATGTTACGGCGATAATTTCTAATTCATCACCATATCGCTGTTTTTGTTGAGCTAAATAACGACTTTCGTCTAAACAATTAGGACACCAACTTCCCATTATTTGTATTAAGGTCACCTTGTCTTCAGTATCTTTATTTGGGTAGGTGTAAGGTAAATTATCACTACTTGTTAAGGATAATTCCAAAGGAATATCGTTAATGACATAGGTTAACGAATCAGGATGTTTTAATTCAAAATTTTCATTTTTAATGGCGTACCATTTACTTTTATAATGTGTACCAGATAAAAATTCACCCCAAAGGGTATCTTGCTTCAATTGTGCACTGAATAAAAAAGCATGTGATCCGTCAAAGGTGGAGAGGTATAAACTGTCTTTAGTCGCAATTCCTTCTAAAAATCTATAGTCTCCCGTTTCAGTTAAAAATGTTCCTTCAATTTCATTTAAATTATTGACGGATGAATAATGGAATAAACCTATGGCTTTTTCTGCTTGCTTTTCATAATTAAATGTGACTTCCCATTTTCCTGGAATAGTTGTTTTTTCTTTTTTGTAGGGAAAGCGCTTTTTAATACCGAATTCCGCTGTAAAAGGTATTTTATAATTTGGCCCTTTAGAATAATTATGCCAGTTGCCAAGTATCTTATTTTTTGATTTTATTTGTGCTCGTAATTCAGAGTCAAAAGTTGCAAAAGGAATGTAAAGTGAGTCATTTTGGAGGTTAATATTGGTTAATTCAATTCGCTCTTTCCCGTTTATTATGTAAACTAGGTAAGATTTTTTTATCTTTATTACATCAATAGTTACAGGTAAATTTTTTTTTGCACTTAATTGAAATTCTACATGCCAATTCCCGGTTTTAATTTTTGTGTTTTTAGCAATAGCAGGAATTGTAAATAGGATAATAAAGAAGAAGTGAATAAGTTTCATTTAGTGTAGGCATTTATTGAATGAAAGTAGATTCAGCCAATTTTTGAGGGTTAAATATAGGAATTTTACAATTAGCCGTGCAACTTTTAAAAAGATTGACAGGTCTACTTATATGGAAAGCGTAAATATGACGGAAGAGCAATTAGTAAAAGAATGTATTTCCGGAAATGCGAAGGCTCAGAAAACGTTCTATGATTTATTTGCAAGAAAGATGATGGGTGTTTGCTTACGCTACACAAAAGATCCTATTGAAGCTCAGGATGTATTACAAGATGGGTTTGTTAAAGTGTTTACGAAATTGCCAAAATTTGTAAATAAAGGATCGCTAGAAGGGTGGGTGAGAAGAATTATGGTGAATACCGCATTAGACCAATATCGTAAGAATAAAAAATTTCAACGAGACGTAGAAATTGATTCAGTTTCGTTTAAATTGGAAAAGGATGATTTTATTGTGGAAGCAATGAATGCTGAAGATCTTTTAAAAATCATTCAATCTATTCCAGAAGGTTATCGTATTGTGTTTAATCTTTTTGCAATTGAAGGGTATTCGCACAAGGAAATTGCACAGCAGCTTGGAGTTACTGAAAGTACATCAAAATCTCAGTATTCTCGAGCAAAAAAAATGTTAAGGAAATTATTAGTAGAAAACAATTTAGTTGAAGAAGGTGAAAGATAATTTAAATATAGAGGAGCTATTTAAAGAAAAATTTAGCTCATTTGAAGGGGAGGTAAGTCCAGATGCTTGGACTAACATTCAACAAGGAATGCAGGCAGCCAAAGCTACGTCTTCGGTAGTTGCGGCTAAATCTGGACTGAGTTTATTCTCTAAAATTGCGATATTATCGAGTGGTGTTATTCTTGCAACAGCAACAGCTTTATATGTGGTTAATGACAATCATGAATCATTGGCGGAGAACAATATTATTAATGATGCCCAATCTAAAGATACGAAAGAATTACATTTTGATGAGCAGGTAAATTTCGAAGAAAGTGATGAAATGAACACTCATTTAAATGAAGCGTTAAATCCAAGTAATTCGAATGATAATCAGAAATTAAAAGATAGCGATAATGGTGTTAACAATGATAATATCGATGAATCAGAAATACACAACGATGAGCTTTTAATTGATGAAAATTCTTTTCAAAACGAACAAGATATTTTTGGTTTAGAAGATTCGGATAACAGTAAGGAGAGTACCTCTAAAACAAATACTACGGTTGATAAGACTGAGCAAAATAAGAGTGAAACTGAAATGAATAGTACGGCTACTTCAATTGCCGAAGTTAAAGGGCGTATAACTTTTACAAAAGGAGATGAATTTGCTCCTTCAACTTATGTTTTTAATTCGAATGCTGAACATGCTAATCGTGTTGTATGGGATTTAGGTAATGGTGACAAATTAGAAGGCGAATCAATTGAATACACCTTTGAACAACCTGGCGATTATACAGTTGTAATGAATATACATGGTGATGATCAAATTTACCAAGAAACGCAATTGGTTACTATTAAAGCATTATCAGGTATTGATGAAATTTCGAATGTGATAACGCCAAATGGTGATCGAATTAATGACTTTTTTATAGTAAATACGCACAACATCGAAGAGTTCTATATTATCATTAAAGATAAAAATGGACAAGTTGTTTTTGAAGAGACTGATCCCGAGTTCAAATGGTATGGTGTAGATTTAGGTGGTAATCAACTTCAAAAAGGTTATTATTATTATTCTGTTTATGCAAAAGGTGTTGATGGCCAAGAGTATAAAAAGGGTGGACATGTTGAAATTCAGTAAATTTTAATTTGATAATAAAAAAAGAAACGCTTGCCTAATATGGTAAGCGTTTTTTTATTTTACCTTTTCAGTTAACTTTGACTGTATTATTCAAGTACAATTAATTTGAAAAATTTATTGACTTATATATTCATTTGTGCTGTTTCCTTGGCTCATAGTCAAGGAAACGATACGTTAGTACGTTTTAGTCCTGTTGGAGGATTGTATGAGCAACAAATGGAAGTCCAACTCTATGCTGAAGAGGATGTTTCAATCTATTATACCTTAGACGGATCAATTCCTAATTCAACTAAAATCAGGTATCGCGATCCAATTAAAGTAGATGGAGTAGCTGTTATAAGGGCAATAGCTTATAAGAATGGTCAAAAATCTGCTATTGTTACACATTCTTATTTTACGGATAGAAAATATACTTTACCTGTTGTGTCAATAACAACAAATCCTGGTAATTTATGGGATTCATTATACGGAATCTATGTGAAAGGATGTTGTGCCGACACGGTAGAACCATATTTAGGAGCCAATTTTTGGAAAGATTGGGAAAAATTAGCGCACATTGAAATGTATGAACCGGATGGTAAACTCTGTTTTAATCAGGATGTCGGAATAAATTTGTTTGGTGGTTTTAGTCGCGCTTTACCGCAAAAATCCTTGGCAGTTTTCGCACGAAAAAAGTATGGAAATAATCGTATTGAATATCCAATTTTTCCTGAACGAGATCATGATAAGTATAAATCTTTTATAATTCGTAATTCAGGTGGTGATTTCCTTCGAACGCATTTTAGAGATGCATTAATGACTCAGATGGCTGCACCAACAGGTTTAGCAATTCAAGCTTATCGACCTGCTGTTATTTTTTTAAATGGTAAATATTGGGGAATACAAAACCTAAGAGAGAAAATAAATGAACATTACTTAAAAGCCAATTTTAATGTCGACAAGGATAATGTTGATATATTGCGACATAACGGGGTGAAAAGGCATGGTTATTCAACCAATTATAAAAAGTTATTGGCCTATCTAAGATCTCATGATTTAGGTCTTGATTCTAATTTAAACTATCTACGAACTTTCATGGATGTTGATGATTATATTCGTTATAATATCGCAGAAGTATATTCTGATAATCGTGATGCAGGTGGTAATATTCGTTATTGGCGTGAACGTAATGATTCGGCAAAATGGCGTTGGGTTTTTTATGATTTAGATTTGGGATTGGGTAATAACGAGCCGAATGGTTATAAACGCAATACACTTAAAAAATTTACATCTGCTAATGCAGAGGCTTGGCCTGATCCTGCATGGTCAACGTTTATTATCAGAAAATTATTGGAGAATAGAACGGTACAAATTCAGTACATTAATACCTTTTGTGACCATTTAAACACAGTATATCATCCCGATACTGTATTAACCATGATAGATGAGTTTAAAATGACGTTACAACACGAAATGCCTTATCATCTTAAACGCTGGGGTTCAAGTTATGAGAATTGGGAGCATCATATTGAAATAGTGAAGCATTTTGTTAAAGAAAGACCCAGTTATTTAAGAAAATTTATTGCGGAAAAATTTGATTTAAGTGGTGAAATAAAAGTAACTATCAAATACCCAGGTTCAAATAAAGGTATCGTTCAATTTAACTCTTTAACGATAAATCGTGATTTTGTGGGGACTTATTTTAAAGATATACCGTTAACAATTGAAGTTAAACCCAAGCATGATTATGTTTTTGTTGGATGGGAGGGAAGAGTGGAAAGTGAACCTCTAATAAGCGTACAAAGTTTAACAGATATTGAATTAATTCCAATAATTGAAGCAAAACGTAAAAGTGAATATTATGATTCACTCCTTTTTACTGAGATCTGTGCTTTTCAAACAGAAAGTGATTCTTCAGAAGATTGGATTGAAATTTATAATCGATCCAATTCTAGTATAGACATTTCTAATTGGATTTTTACAGATAAGTCTTATCACGATGGTTTTGTTATTCCAGAAAACACAGTGATTTTACCAAATGAATATGTGATTTTAAGTGAAAGTATTAACGCTTATAAAACGCGGTTTAATACGGATACTGTAAAGGTTATTGGGGATTTTGATTTTGGCTTATCAGCAGATGGTGAATTATTAAAACTATATGATAGTGATGGTTTTATGGTAGATTCTATCAGTTTTGGTGGTGTAGATTTGGATTCATCTGCATCCTATAATCTAATTCATCCTGATTCGTTATCGCATCAAATTGTAAGTTGGAAATTAGAACAACCCAATCCTGGTATTGGTAGTAGAACTTATCGTGATTTCTTAAAACATGAGGCGGATAAAAAACGTTGGACCCAATTGTTTTATATCGGAGGGGGTAGCTTTTTTTTTATCTTGGTGGTTGGAATATTGTGGCGCCGATTTTCTAAAAAAAGAAGAAAATAATTCGTATTTAGGATATAAAAAAACCTTCACGTAGTACGTAAAGGTTTTTTAGAGGTCCCGAGCGGATTCGAACCGCTGTAGATGGTTTTGCAGACCACTGCCTAGCCACTCGGCCACAGGACCATTTTTTGGTAGGGGCAAAGATAAAAATAAAATTCTAAAAGAACAGCAATATAGTTGAATTATCCTTCAATTATTACTGCCACCTCTTTAACAACTCCTTGAATAGGTGGATTTAGCTTTCTAACTTTAACTTTAGCTTTAATTAAACTCGGAAATTCTTTTTGAAAACGTGTAATTATACGATGTGCAACATGTTCGATTAGCTTTGATCGTATTGCCATTTCTTCAACTACAATATTTCTCACTTGTACGTAATCTATGGTGTCGGCTAATTCGTCTGTTTCTGCAGATTTGCTAAAATCAGTTTTGAGTAGTGTATCAACAATATATTTTCCACCAAGTACGGATTCTTCATTCATACAACCATGGTATGCAAATACTTCAATCCCGCTAACTTCTATTTTATTAATCATTTTATAACTTTATAGGGAAGCTTTTAAGGCATTTACTTTTGCGATTCCTTCTTCCATTCTATTTATAACTTTTTCTTTGCCTAGTAGGGCGCAAATGTCAAACATTGATGGACCCATTCCTTTTCCGGTAACGAGCAATCTAAATCCAGGGCCTACTTTACCAAAACCATATTCGTTCTTGTTAAGGTATGCGCTGAAACATGTTTCAATATTTTCGGTGTCGAAATTATTAATCGTTTTTAATTCGGCTAATAATTCTTCCATTATTGGGGTGGTGTCGTCTTTCCATTTTTTTCGAACGGTTTTTTCATCGTAGGATTCTATCTCGTTGAAAAAGTAATCACCTTCCGCAAAAATATCACCTAAAAATGTTGCACGTTCTTTCATTAAGCTACAAACAGCTGCTACATATTCATTTTCATAGGTAGATAATTCGTTGAATTCGCTCTTCATTTGTTGGGCCAATTCAGAATTATCGGTAGCTCTTAAATACTGTTGGTTAAACCATTTAGTCTTATCAGGATCAAAACGAGCGCCAGATTTACCTACACGATCTAAGCTGAAGATTTCAACTAATTCGGCTAAAGTGAATAATTCTTGATTATCACCAGGATTCCATCCTAATAATGCTAACATATTAACAAATGCTCCCGGAAAGTATCCATTTTCTTTGTAGCCTTGATAGGTTTCTCCTTCTTTACTAATCCAGTTAATCGGAAATACGGGGAATCCTAATCGATCACCGTCTCGCTTACTTAACTTACCTTTACCATCAGGTCTTAAGATCAATGGTAAATGAGCAAATTTTGGTCGTTCCCATCCAAAGGCATCATAAAGTAATACGTGAAGTGGGGCAGAAGGTAGCCATTCTTCACCTCTTATCACATGAGTGATTTCCATTAAATAATCGTCTACAATATTGGCGAGATGGTAAGTAGGCATTCCTGTTTCTTTAAACAAAACCTTATCATCAAGATTATTTGTGTTTACAGTTACCCAACCTCTAATTTCATCTTCAAATTTTACATCAACATTCCTTGGCATTTTCATACGAATGGTGTAAGGCTCACCAGCGTCTAATCTTTTCTCAACTTCTTCTTTTGATAATGATAAGGAGTTTTTCATCGAAGAACGTGTCACACCATTGTATTGCCAATTGGGTAAACCCATTTCCTTGGCTTGTTCTCGCATGCGTTCAAGATCTTCACTGGTATCGAAAGCTATGTAAGCTTTTCCACTTTCAACGAGTTGATCTGCATAAGGTTTGTAAAGTGCTTTTCGTTCTGATTGAATGTAAGGGCCTTTATCTCCACCGTAACCAACACCTTCGTTGGGTTCAATGCCACACCACTTTAATGATTGGAGGATGTATTCTTGTGCCCCAGGAACAAATCTTTTTTCATCGGTATCTTCAACTCGGAGAATAAAATCTCCGCCATGTTTTTTAGCGAATAAATAATTATACAAAGCTGTTCTTACACCTCCCATGTGTAAAGGACCTGTTGGACTTGGAGCAAATCGAACCCTAACTTTCATAGTTGTTTATTTTAATTATTGGCGCAAAGATACAATATTGATGCGAATAACTTGTTCGATTTATGGTATAGGGAGATTTGTGAAAAGGTCTTCGAAAATATTTGTTAATTAATTGAACTAAATTAAGGGATTATTGTATGATCTTTATGATTTCCTTAATTTAGTCTGTATAATCTAAAAGTTTACCATTGAATAAGTTTCAAAAGTTAATCGAACAGATAGAACGTTTCATAAAGAAGTTCTATAAGAATGAAATGTTAAAAGGGGGTGTACTCGTTTTAATCGTTTTATTGTTGACCTATTTAACTGTTACAGGTCTAGAATATTTTGGTCGTTTTGGATCTTCGATGAGATTGTTCTTATTATTGAGTTTTATTGTTGTAAATAGTTATATATTAGTTAGATATCTGATAATACCTTTATTGAAATTATACAAACTTGGTAAACATCTCAGTCTTTTAGAAGCTGCGGATATGCTTGGTCGAATCTTTCCGGATGTGGGGGATAAGCTTAGAAACACCTTGGAGTTAAAAAGTGATGAAGCTGCCATGGTACAGAATGTCGAACTTGTTAACGCGAGTATAGAACAAAGATCTGATGCACTATCTGCAATTCCCTTTTCTGGCGCAATTGATTTAAAGGAGAATTGGCGCTATGGTAAATTTCTTATACCTGTTATAATTTTGTTTGTTTTGGTTGGCGTGTTAAACCCTAATTGGTTTATAGGCGGGTCTGAACGGGTGATTAATTTTAATACAGAGTTCATTGAGCCGGCACCTTTTAATTTTGTTTTAGTTAGTGATAATAAGGCAGTAGAAGGAGAAAATTATAAGTTACAATTAAAATTAGTTGGTGAAGAAATTCCTAATGAGGTCAAAATCTTTACCAACAAAGGAAATTATAATCTAAAACAAAGCTCAAACATAGAGTTTGATTATGAATTTGTAAATCTTTCTGAGCAGCTTAGTTTTTATTGTGTTGCCAATGATTATCAATCTAAAAATTTTAAGGTTGATATCTTAAAGAAACCAATTATAGAAGATATGAAGTTATATGTCTCTTATCCTGCACACACTGGACTTGAGGATGAGGTTTTCGAAAATTCTGGTGACATTGAAATTCCTGAGGGGTCCAATGTAAAATGGGAACTTCAATCCAAAAATATGGCCGAAGTTAAGGTTATGTTTAGGGATTCTTTATTCGAATTAAAAAGTACTATCTCAAATAAACACACTTTTTCAAAATCATTTTTTAAGTCTGAAGAATACCAGCTTTTATTCAGCTCTGATGACATTAAGAATGCCGATTCTGTGAATTATATGGTTGGGGTAATTAAGGATAAATTTCCTGTTATTAGTGTTGATGAAATTGTTGATAGCACGGATGCGATGGTGCGTTTTTTTGAAGGTAAAATTTCAGATGATTATGGCTTTACCAATCTTAATGTTCGCATGCGTATTAAACGTAATGATTCCACGAATACAATTACTAGGGCGCTTAATTTTAGTCCGAGAGCTGGAACTCAGTTGTTTTCTTTTGGTTTAAATTTGAGAGATTTCAATCTAAAGCCGGGTGATGAGCTTACTTATCTTTTTAGTGTTACCGACAATGATAAGATTAATGGTTTCAAGTCTAGTGCTACTCACAGAATGAAATATGCAGTTCCTGAGCTTGATCAACTCGAGAATCAATTGGGTGAGAATGATCAAAAAATAAAAGATAATATCGATAAAGCCACCAAGGATGCAAAGGATTTAAAGGAGGATGTTCGTAGGACAAAACAGGAGCTATTGAACAAACCAAATTTAGATTGGAAGGATAAACAGCAACTTCAAAATTTAATTGATAAGCAGAACGAATTAAAGGATAATATAGAAGAACTTAAGAAGGATTTTGATGAGAATAAAGACAATAAAGAACAATTTCTTGAGAATTCTGATCAATTAAAACAGAAGCAAGAGGAGTTACAGAAATTAATGGAAGAGTTATTGGATGAAGAACTACTGGACTTATTTGAGGAATTAGAAAAATTACTTGATGAAATGAATAAAGATGATATCATTGAGAATTTAGAGGAGATGGAAATGAATTCAGAAACATTAGAAGAGGAATTAGATCGTACATTGGAGTTATTTAAGAACATGGAGCTTGATCAAAAGCTCGAAAATTTAGAGGAGCAATTGAATAAATTAGCGGAAGAGGAAGAGGCTCTCAAAGAGAAAAGCGAAAATAAAGAATTGACCAATGAAGAGTTATCTAAGGAACAAGAAAGGTTAAATGAAAAGTTCAATGAAATTCAAAAAGATATCGATGAAATAGAGGAGAAGAATGACGAATTGGAGCGACCTAGGAATATGGAATTTGATCAGGAGATGGAAGATGCTATTGAGAAAGAAATGAATGAGTCAAAGGATAATTTAGATAAGAATAAAAGAAAAAAGTCTGAAGAAAATCAATCTAAGGCGTCTGAGATGATGAAACAAATGGCTGAAAGTGCGCAAGCGATGCAGTCAGTGGGTCAACAACAGCAGAAAAAAGAAGATATGGAAGCCTTACGTTTTTTATTAGAGAATCTTATAACGTTATCTCATGATCAGGAAGATTTAATGGGAACTTACAATATAACGGATAAGAATGATCCATTTTATTTAGACTTGAATAGAAAGCAATTGGCTGTGTCGAAAGCAACCGTTGTGGTTAAAGATTCTTTAATAGCATTAAGCAAAAGAGTATTTGAATTGTCTGAAACCATAAATAAAGAGTTAAATGATTTAAGTTATAACTTAGATAAGTCATTGAATTATTCGGAAGATCGAAAAACAGGTATGTTGATGCAACATCAGCAATATTCGATGACGGCGTATAATAACTTAGCTTTGCTTTTGTCAGAAGTCTTGGATCAAATGCAAAATGCGATGAAGAATCCTATGCCTGGAAATGGAAGTTGTGATAATCCTGGTGGGCAAGGGCAAGGTAAATCAGGTAAAAAACCATCAATGCAAGACTTGAAACAACAACTGCAAGATCAAATAAACCAAATGAAAGGTGGAAAGCAACCAGGCGGAAAAGAAGGTAAAGGGGAAAAAGGAGAAGGTATGGGTGAAACTCCAGGCTCAGGTTCGAATTTAATACCGCAATTAGGAGCAAAGGAGCGTGCAAAAATGGCAGCTGAACAAGGTAAATTAAGAGAAGGACTAAAACAACTCAAACAAGAGTTAAATAAGGATGGTAGTGGTGCTGGAAATGGATTAGATGAGATCATAAAAGATTTAGAAGATTTACAGAATGAATTATTAGATGGTAAGGTAGGTTCTGATTACCTTAAACGACAAGAAGATATTTATACGCGTTTATTGGAGAGTGAAAAGGCTTTGAGAGAGCGAGGTTATAGTGAAGAACGAGAGTCTAAAGAAGGAAAAAACACAAAGGAAGGTAACCTAAAAGAATTTACTGAGTATAATAGAAAAAAGGATGCGGAGATAGAATTTCTACGTACGCTTCCGTTGGAATTAAAGATTTATTATAAGTCTTTAATCAATGATTATTTTAACGCAGTAAATAAGGAGTGAATGCATAGTATAGAGATTAGGTCTGATTTGAAGTTTATGTCAGAAGTTGAACTTTTGGTTGATCAAGTTTGTGAGGATCTAAAATTAAATGAAGATCATTATGGTAATATTTTAATTGCAGTTACAGAAGCTGTGAATAATGCAATCATTCATGGTAATAATTCGGAGGAGGATCGTAAGGTGAAGATTGAAGTAGAGGAGGAGAACAAGGCGGTTACATTTACTGTTTATGATGAGGGAAATGGATTTGATTTTATGAATTTGCCAGATCCTACTGCTCCAGAAAATATTGAGAAGCCTGATGGTAGAGGTATTTTCTTAATGAAGAATTTAGCAGATGATGTGAGTTTTGATTTGAATGGTTCCAAAGTTAGTATTACCTTTGCATCGAAAAATGGATAAGAACATTATATATAATTTCGAAGATGTAAAAATTCCGGACTTCAATCCGGAATTTTTTAGTTTATGGCTTAAAGAAGTTATTAAACAATACGACAGAGAGGTCGGTGAAATAGCGTATGTTTTTTGTTCAGATGATTATTTACTCGATGTGAATAAAGAATATTTAGACCATGATTATTATACCGATATTATAACATTTAACTATAACGAAGGTTCTAGTTTAAATGGAGATTTATTTATAAGTTATGATCGTGTTTTAGATAATGCTAATCAATTAGAAATAGATAGATTTGATGAATTGTGTCGGGTGATGGTGCATGGTGTGCTTCATTTGATCGGTTTTAATGATAAAACGGAAGAAGAGGAAGTCGAGATGCGAAGAATAGAAGATGAATGTTTAATGTTAAGAAAAAGTTTCACGTGAAACATTTTAGAATTGTTCCACGTGAAACATAGGAATTTTATGTTGCCAGAATATGATATAATTGTTGTGGGCGGTGGTCATGCAGGTTGTGAAGCTGCTTATTCCGCTGCTAAAATGGGGTCGAAGGTTTTGTTGGTGACAATGAATCTTGCGACTATTGCGCAAATGTCTTGTAATCCTGCTATGGGAGGTGTTGCTAAAGGTCAAATCGTTCGTGAAATTGATGCGCTTGGTGGGGGTTCGGGCTTGATTACTGATCGTTCTGCTATTCAATTTAAAATGCTGAATTTGTCGAAAGGGCCGGCGATGTGGTCGCCTCGCGCCCAAAGTGACCGAATGCGTTTTGCGGAAGAATGGAGGTTGTTGTTAGAGCGGACGGAAAACGTGCATTTTTGGCAAGATATGGTGAATGGACTTATTGTTGAAAATGATGAGTTGAAAGGTGTGACTACGTCAATGGGACAACGAATATTTTCAAAGTCGGTAATTCTAACCAATGGAACTTTTTTGAATGGTTTAATTCACTTAGGAGAAAAGAACTTTAAAGGAGGTCGTTCAGGTGAAGGAGCAAGTTATGGAATAACGGAACAATTGGTAGAATTGGGCTTTGAAACTGGACGAATGAAAACAGGAACTCCTCCGCGTGTTGATGGACGTTCTCTGGATTATTCGTTAATGGAAGAACAGCCTGGAGATGAAAACCCTTTAAAATTTTCATACGATGTAAATACAAAACCTCTTAATAAACAAAGAAGTTGTTACATAACTTATACTAATATTGAAACGCACGAAATTTTAAGGTCTGGTTTTGATCGAAGTCCAATGTTTAATGGAGCAATAAAAAGTGTAGGTCCAAGGTATTGTCCTTCAATCGAAGATAAAATTAATCGATTTGCAGAACGTAACCGCCACCAAATTTTTGTTGAGCCAGAAGGATGGAATACAGTTGAAATTTATGTCAATGGATTTAGTACTTCTTTACCAGAAGAAATTCAGTTAAAAGCATTAAAGACGATACCTGGATTTGCAGACGTTAAAATGTTTAGACCGGGTTATGCAATCGAATATGATTATTTTCCGCCAACACAATTAAAACATACATTGGAAACTAAATTATTGAGTAATTTGTTTTTTGCCGGTCAAATAAATGGTACAACTGGTTATGAAGAGGCAGCATCTCAAGGTTTGATGGCGGGAATTAATGCTCATCTTAAATTGAATGATAAACCAGAGTTTATTTTGGGAAGAGCGGATGCGTATATCGGAGTATTAATTGATGATTTAATTACTAAGGGAACGAAAGAACCTTATCGTATGTTTACCTCTCGGGCAGAATATCGTATTTTATTAAGGCAAGATAATGCTGATTTACGATTGACTCCTAAAGGTTATGAAATTGGATTGGCATCCAAAGAACGTCTGAATAGAGTAAATGAGAAATTGAAATTTACGGAGGAATTGAAAAAGGTCTTAGCAAAAACTAGCGTTAATCCCGAGGACATAAATTCGTATTTAGAAGCAATAAATTCTGCGACGATAAAACAAAAGGTTAAAGCAGATTCAATTTTGAAAAGACCACATATAACATTAAAAGGTTTAATGAATAGTTCAAATGATTTGCGAAATGAATTGTTGGCTGTTTGTGATGCAGACGATGATGCATTTGTTCAAGCTGAAGTTCAAATTAAATATGAGGGTTACATCGTTCGTGAAGAAGAACAAGCAAACAAGATGGATCGTTTGGAGAATGTAAAAATTCCGCCTGATACGGATTATTCTTTACTATCATCATTGTCGGCAGAGGCGGTTGAAAAATTAACCAAAATTAAACCAGTAACAATTGGCCAAGCGAGTAGAATTAGTGGTGTTAAACCGTCTGACATTTCTATTTTATTGGTATATCTCGGAAGATAAATGAATACAATATCAAATTGTCCTATATGTGATCATGATGCTTTTAAATTGTTTTTAAAAGGGAAAGATTATAGTGTTTCGCAAGAATTTTTTAATATAGTTTCATGTAATAAATGTGGATTTCATTTTACAAATCCAATTCCTAGCGAAGCCAAAATAGGGGCGTATTATAAATCTGAATCCTATGTGTCGCATTCTTCTTCTAACAAAGGATTAATTAATAAAATCTATCTACAGGTTAGAAAATATACACTTAAGAAGAAAGTCGATTTGGTTAAACAATTTACGAAATCAGATGGATTGTTAGATATAGGAGCTGGTACGGGACATTTTATTAATGCATGTCAATCAAAGGGAATTAATGCTTTGGGCCTAGAACCTGATGAGGATGCACGAAATTATGGTGTTAGTAATTTTAATGTAAATGTTAAAGATATTAATGAGCTCCATGTATTAAAAGATAATTCACGTGACGTTATAACGATGTGGCATGTCTTAGAACATGTGTACCATTTAAATAGGGACGTTGAAAAGATTACTAGAATCTTAAAGGATGATGGTAAATTAATAGTTGCTGTTCCTAATATGAATTCTTATGATGCAAAAATTTATGGTGAGTTTTGGGCAGCTTTTGATCTTCCGATTCATCTCTACCATTTTACCCCATCTGATATAGAAGCTTTATTTGATAAGTATAACCTTAAGATTGATGAAATTCTTCCAATGAATTTTGATTCATTTTATGTTTCAATGCTCAGTGAAAAATACAAAGGAGGAAATCTTATGCGTGCCTTTTGGAATGGTCTTTTATCTAATATTAAGGCAAAAAAGGGTACATATTCTTCTCAAATTTATATTTTATCTAAAAAATAGCTTTTTAAGCGTTTTTAAGCGACTTTAATTGTTTTTTGATACAAACGTATAGGATGGTTGGTGTTCGTTGATTAGGTTAGACGTAAATTTCACACCTTAAAAATGTATTAATACATTAATATTCAGCTAAATATAGTAATACGGCTTATTATTTAACTTTTTATTAAGATTTTAACTCAATGTTATATTTTAAATCGTATTGAATTATGGTTTTCTTTTAGGTTGAATATTTCTTTTTCTAAAATTGTTCGATATAATTCTCCTAATAAAACTTGCATGCCAAAACTGTAGTAGGGTTTATTAAAAGCGGTCTTAATTTCTGGATTGGTGTTAAATAAAAATCGCTGGCCAATTGAAATTCTTGGAGCGAGCCAATTAAAGACAAAATATTTTGTTTGAAAAGCGATAGATAAGGCATTATAAGCTTCATTTGTTGTTTTTTGGAATATTCCCACGCTGTCTTCATAATATGCGCTTATTTCTCCTGTGCTGAACTCTAAAGGTGTTGCGAATTCCCATTTGGGTAACCGGTAAATGACGCGTTCGTAGAAAACAGAAGCATAGTTTGTGGTAAATACCATTAGAGAGGTATCGGTGGCATCTGGATAATTAAGGGGAATGTCGGAAAATATTACATGTTTGTCAAGTTCATAAAATCCAATGCCGAAACGGTGAACTCCCCTGAATTCAGAACCAAAACGTATGCCGTTAATTTTGACAGGTTTGGTTTTAAAAAAAGAGCGTCTAGCGTCTAAGCCTAAAACAATTTTCCAGTTTTTCTCACCGATAGAATGAGGAAAGAGTATATTATAGCCTTCTTGCTTAGTTTGGGCCAAACTTGGAATCGTTAGCAACAAAATAAAAACGAATATTAATAAACGCGTTGGCATATAATTTATGTGTATACTTCTGATTTAATTCTAATTAAAAAGTGAATTAAAGTTGCTCTTCAAAACTGATATTAAAATCATCTGTGAGTATTAATTTACCGTTCTTTTTTTGATCATTTGCGGTTTTAAAACCCTTGATGAGTTTTGTTTTTCCCTTTTGTATTAATTCTTTGGTTTGGTTTTCGGTTAACTTTTTACCCATCATTACAAAAGGCAGAACAAAGTCGCATCCACTTTTGTGGTTGGAACAACCATAAGCTTTTTTACCTTTTAAAATACTTCCTTCTTTGCACTTTGGACATTCTAAGGATACAAGTATATTTTGATTTGCACTATCGTTTTTCTTTTCATTCACTAAGGCAATTTTTTTATGATCGGATTGCATGACTTCATTTGTTAAGTCTACAACCATATCAATAAGTTCATTTCGAAATGCTTTCACATCGTATTCGCCTTGTTCTATTTGTCTTAATTTGTATTCCCATTGTCCCGTTAATTCTGCAGATTTTAATAGATCGGATTGTATTACGTTTATCAAATCAACACCTGTCACAGTGGCGTGAATATTCTTTTTTTTCTTAACGATATATTTTCTTCTAAATAGAGTTTCAATTATGTTTGCTCGGGTGGAGGGCCTTCCAATTCCGTTTTCTTTCATCGCTTCACGTAAATCATCGTCGTCAACATTTTTACCAGCAGATTCCATTGCTCTAAGTAGAGTTGCTTCAGTAAAATATTTTGGTGGCCTCGTTTCTTTCTCTTGGATTTCTGGAGTATGAGGACCACTTTCACCTTCTTTAAATTCTGGCATTATGTTTTCCTCATTTTTGCTTTTAGCGTCTTTTTTTTCATTCTCAAAAACGGTTCGCCATCCCGGTTCAATAATTTGTTTGCCAGTTGCCTTAAACTCAACTTTATCAACATTTCCTATAACCGTTGTATTGGATACTTTACAGTCTGGATAAAAGGCCGCGATAAAACGTTTAGCAATAGTTGCATATATTTTTTGCTCATCAGGATTAGTTCCAGATGGACTTATTCCAGTAGGTATTATCGCGTGGTGATCAGTGACCTTATTATTGTTAAAAACCTTTTTAGATTTTGGAATTTTTTTTGCCAATACTGGGGCAGTTAGCTGAGAATAAAATTTTAAGCCTTCTAAAATTTTAGGGACTTTCGGATAGATGTCATCAGAAAGAAATGTGGTGTCAACTCTAGGATAGGTGACCAATTTTTTTTCGTAAAGCCCTTGAACAAGTTTTAAAGTTTGTTCGGCTGAGAAGCCAAATTTATTGTTTGCTTCAACCTGAATTGAGGTTAGATCAAACAAACGGGGTGGTGATTCTTTTCCTTCTTTTTGCTTATAGTTTTTAATTGTAAACGGCTTATCTTTAACGTACTCAATTGCCTTTTCGGCTTTTTCGATCTGGTTGAGTTTGCCAACCGTGGAAGAAAAAAGGACATCGCGATAGTTCGTTTTTAATTCCCAATATTTTTTAGGTTTAAAGTTTTCTATTTCTTGCTGACGTTGAACAATCATTGCCAAGGTTGGTGTTTGGACTCGACCTATGGACAATACTTGTTTATTTTGACCGTATTTTAAGGTATATAGACGAGTGGCATTCATTCCTAATAACCAATCTCCAATAGCACGGGAGCTTCCAGCAGCATATAGATTAATAAAATCATCTCCGTTTTTGAGCTGTTGAAAACCTTCTTTTATTGCTTCTTCAGTTAGCGAAGAAATCCATAATCGTTTAATGGGTTTTTTGTTATTTGCTTTTAATAAAACCCATTGTTGAATTAGTTCTCCTTCTTGACCAGCATCACCACAATTTATAACCTCATCACATTGTTGAACAAGCCGTTCAATCGTTCTAAATTGTTTTTGTGCCCCAGAATCTTTCATGAGTTTTATACTAAACTTAGAAGGTATCATAGGCAAAGTTGCCAAGTTCCACCATTTCCAAATAGGCATATAATCATGGGGTTCTTTTAAAGTACAAAGGTGCCCAAATGTCCAAGAAACCCAATATCCATTACCTTCAAAATATCCATCTTTTTTTAGGTTGGCACCTAAAATAGTGGCAATTTCTCGAGCTACACTTGGCTTTTCGGCAATACAGAGTTTCATTACTTTCGTTCAGTGTTTATTTTTTCGTATAGTGATAAACAGCGAATGCATATGGATTTTTCTCATCGACTGGATGTTCAAAATGTAATTTTTTATTCCATTTCTCTTCATCAAATTCAGGAAAAAAGGTGTCTGCTTCAAAATATGCATCAATAAACGTGATAAACATTTCATCTAAAAGGTTATGCGTAAGGCAATAATCATATATTTGCCCACCACCAATGATATACAGGTCTTTACCTTTAGAAATATCTGAATTTGTTTTATAAAATTCAATTGCTTTTTCAATTGAATGGAAGACGGTGCAATCGTTATGTTCGAAGTCCTCGTTTTTAGTAATCACTACATTAATACGGTTGGATAATGGCCTATACTTGGGAGGAATTGAATCCCAATTTTTTCGCCCCATAAGAACAATATGCTCTTTTGTTGTTTCCGTAAAGAATCGCATATCAGCAGGTAAATGCCATATTAAATCATTGTCTTTACCAATTTCGTTATTTGCTGCCTTTGCAACGATGAGTTTTATCTTCATGCTCTAAACTTTATACAGAAACGGCCCCTTTTATGTGTGGGTGATATTCATAATCCACCAATTCAAAGTCCTCGTAGGTAAACTCGAAAATAGATTTTATTTTAGGATTAATCTTCATTGTCGGTAAGGATTTAGGCAGTCGTGTCAATTGTAAGTCAATTTGTTCACGATGGTTGTTGTACATATGAACATCACCGAATGTGTGAACAAAATCACCGGGTTCTAGATCACAAACTTGCGCAACCATCATAGTTAAAAGCGCATAGGATGCAATGTTAAAGGGCACCCCTAAAAATACGTCTGCACTTCGTTGATAGAGTTGACAAGATAATTTTCCTTCAGCTACATAAAATTGAAAAAAGGCATGACAAGGTGGCAAAGCAGCTTTATTATTGGCTACATTTTCAGCAAAAGACACTGTGGTATCCGGCATTACACTCGGGTTCCACGCTGAAACAATTATTCGTCGGCTGTTTGGATTGTTTTTAATTTGATCAATTACAGCCGATAATTGGTCAATGCCTTCATTATTCCAATTCCTCCATTGTGCTCCGTAAACGGGACCAAGATCACCGTTCTGATCGGCCCATGAATCCCATATTTTGACGCCATTTTCCTGAAGGTATTTTACGTTTGTATCTCCATTAATGAACCATAATAATTCGTGAATAATGGATTTCAAATGTAATTTTTTGGTGGTTACCATTGGAAACCCTTTAGACAAATCAAAACGCATTTGATGACCGAAAATACTCTTCGTGCCTGTACCTGTTCTGTCGCCCTTTTCGACGCCATTTTCTTTTATTAATCGGAGTAAATCAAGGTAATTTTGCATAATGGAAAAAAAATTGAGGTTTAAAGTTAAGGCATTCGTAGCTCATATCCGATGTTTAGTAGCCTTAAAAACTCAACAAAGCGAAATTTTTATTCACAATCTTGTATTTTGTTGGTTTCAGAGCTATATTGTAACTGGAAAATGAAGATGAAAACCCCCTAAAAATCAGCAGTATTTTAGGGAAAAGGAACCAACATGAAATACATTACCCTATTCTTACTGTTTTTTCTAACAGTATCGGCGACCTATAGAGGAGAGCTTCCTAAAGATTGTTATGGAAAGTATGGAGGAGAAATGCCTGCTTATTCAGTTGAGCATAAAGGCATGCAAATCGATATTGATAAACATGACATTTACATCACCATTAATGAGGATGAAATAATTTACATTGGCGGGCACCTAGAATTGTCAGGATTGTATAGCGTGTTCAAGCAAAGTAGAGATGAATACTTGTTTAAAACGAAATTGAGTAACGGAAAATCATTGTCTTATGATTTTGATTTTATTTTGAATAAAAAAGAACAACGGCTTTATATTACCCCAAAAAATGGACAATCGGAAGCAGTTTTAGAATTATTAGATGCCTAATCTTTATACTCGTTTCTTGCGTATCGTTCTTCAATTTCTCGTATGTGCTTTTCTTTTTTCTCTTGTCTTAGTTTTATGGCGGATTTAGTAAAATAAGTGTGTTGGTTTAGGAACTTTATTTGAATTTCATCCCATAATCGATCACTATCTAGCTTGCCATGTTCTCGCAGTTCTCTTCTTAAATAATCGGCTATCACATGAAAATCATCTCTACCTAAGTAATCCAGGTCAGCGTCGCACATAATTTGTTCTAAGTGAGTTTTAGGACTTTGTGGTATTTCTGTCGATTTTATCAAACCATCGATGATGTCTAATTGAGCTTGTGTATAACCATATTTAGGTAAAATGTCTCGTGCCATTTTAATACCTATTTCTTCATTTTTGTCATAGCGTTCCACAAAGCCAGCATCGTGATATGTGGCTGCGGATTTTAATAGGAATAAATCTTCATCTGTTATTCCTTCCATTATTGCAAGCCTTTCTACCGCTTGTGTAACATCTATGGTGTGATTGATACTATGATATAGTAATTTGGGAGACAATTCTTCTTCTAACAATTTCATGATATGGCGTTCAGCCTTCATGTAGTTAATCGAACTATATAAGTGGAGGTCTACAATTTTCCAAAAATCATCATTCGGTTCAATTCCTTCTCGGTTAACCGATAATTCTGGTTTAATTCCCTTGACATAGTACATGTCCAACATCCCTTTATGTTTGGTCTGTATTTTCCCACGGTAAACGCAATCAAAATAGGGTGCAATAAACTCATAGGTATTACCGGATACATTTACGGTTCCTGGTTGGCCATGCATTTCCATTCGCTGTGCTTGATTTACGGTAGATCCCCAAATATCATAAGCAAATCGCTTTAAACCAATTACACCTGCAATGACTTCACCCGTGTTTATTCCAATTCTAATTTTCCACGAATTTTCACCTCTTTTTTTAGCTTTTTCGGCAAAATCCTGCATAAAGTTCTTAATTTCCAATGCAGCAAGGGTCACTTCGATTGCGTTACTTTTGTTTCGAATTGGAACACCTCCAGCACACATGTAAGAATCTCCAATTGTCTTAATTTTTTCTAAATCATATTTTTCGATAATACCGTCAAAAGAGGAAAAATAATCATCCAATTGTTGGACAAGTTCTTGCGGCTTCATGTCTTCCGCAATCTTAGAAAATCCTACAAAATCAGTGAACATTACGGACACATTTTTATAATAACGCGCTTTTGATCTACCTTTATTTTTTAATTCTTCAGCTGTTCCAACTGGTAAGATGTTTAAGAGCAATTGTTCAACCCTTTCTTTTTCTTTTTCTAGTAGTTCGTTTTGATGTTCAATTTTGGCTTTTTGGACCTCTACTTTCTGTTTTTGATCTTGTATTTTTTTACTTTGTTCGGTGACCTGTCTTGTTCTTTTTACGACTTCAATTTCAAGGCGTACTTTTTGTCGTCTAATAGTATCAATGCGTCTTCGATAGAAAACTAATCCAACAATAATTACAAATAGTGCAGAAATTGTTCGAAACCACCAAGTTGAGTAGAATGGTGGTGTTATAATTATTTTAATTGTGGTTGGTTCTTTTGACCAAACTCCGTCGGCACTTTGTGCATAAACCTTAAAGGTATATGTTCCATGAGCGATGTTCAGGTAATGTACAGTATTTTCGAGTTTTGAACTGGTGAAATCCGGATCGTGTCCTTCTAAACGATATTTATAATGATTTTGACGTGGATTAGAGAAGTTTGTAGCGCTAAACGTGAAGGAGATGTCATTTTGATCGTGATTGAGTCTTAAAACTTCATTTGTGACTACATTTTCAGCGATTATATTTGTTGCGTTGCTGCCTTTTGTGGAAAGCGTAATTTGCGTAATAATTGCTTTTGGTGGATTGGGATTAATCGTAATTGATCGTGGATCGAATATATTATACCCATTAATTCCACCAAAATATAATAAGCCGTTCTGTGATTTCATATAGGCTTGCATGTTAAATTCATTACTTTGCAATCCGTCTTTTACACTATAATTGGTAAATCGCTTCGATTTAGGATTGAATTTAGAAATTCCCTTATTTGTGCTCATCCATAAAAAACCGTCATCATCTTGCAGTAATCCGTAAACAACATTATTCGACAAACCTTCTGTTTCGGTGTAGTTCGTTGTTTTTCGTGATACAAGGTCTAATTTTTTTATACCCTCTCCGTAAGTACCGAGCCATAAGCTACCAGGCTTGGTTTGTAATATACAGGTAATGTGTGCGTTGGATTCATCATAATCTTCAATATTACAATATTCGAATACATAATTGTTTTCAGAATTTTCATGAATGGCGTAAAGGCCTTTGTTTGTTGTGACGACCCAAGTTTGGTCGGATAAATCTTTGTAGATTAGTTTAACCGCCCCTTCATCTAGGCCATTGGCACTTGAGTAAAAATTGAAATTGTGGTTGGTGGTATTTAAGTGCGTAAGTCCTTCTCTAGAACCTACCCATATGGAATTTGAATCGGCAGCAGTTATTGAATAAACTCTTACATTAGGACGTAAATCATCGGGCAAAAAATTGATGCGCTGTAGCTTATAATCGAAATTTCTGTTTTCTTCAAGGGTTAATAAGAATAGGCCGTCATCAAATCCTAACCAAATTCGATTGTTTTTCTCAACATGGATACTCAATAAATTATGTGTTGTGTTAATATCACGTATGATGTGAAAGAATTTTTGCTTTTGATAATTATAGATAGTTAGGTCTTTTTTGGTACCTATAAAGGTATTGCCTAAACTGTCTTCTGCAAATGACCATACACCATAGTCGATAAGGCCCTTTGATGGTTCACTATTTAATGTAATTGTTGTAAATCCTTGTTTGTATTTATCAAATTTTGATACGCCTTGAGCTGTTCCTACCCAAAACACACCAGATTCATCTTCATAAATACATGAAATATTATTGTCGGCAATTGAGGCATCATCCAATTGATTATTTTGATATTGTGATATTATTTCTTTGCCGTCTTTAGTTGTTTGTAAGAGAATGAGTCCTGCATCTTTAGTTCCGATCCATAGGTTTCGATGGTCTTCTTGATAAACACAGTTGATATTGCCGTAACGAACTTCAAGTATGTCGGTATAGGGATGAAGTTTTTTAGTAGAATCAATTTTAAAAAGGCCTTTTTCTGTTAGCATCAACAGATCGCCTAAGTCGTTTTCGTAAAATCCATTTACCGGGGCAATTGAAAATATAGAATTGTAATCGATACTTTTGAAATCACGATAGGGGTAAGGGGCATAAAATGCTTGACCTGAGGCTGTACCAATCCATAAATTTTGGGATTTGTCAATGTAAATGGAATTGAGTTCTGCATCACCGTTAATGGAACGAATGGTTTCTATATCTTTTGTTTTTAAATTGATACGATTTATTCCGTTCTTTTCTGTTAATGCCCATAAAGAGCCATCTTTATCAAAGGTTAATGATTTAAAAATAAACCCTTGGAGATTTTGAATTGTGTTTTTACTTATTCTTTTTACGGAATAGTCCTTGGGATTCATGGTGCCTATTCCTCGATTAGTTCCAAACCATAAATTACCTGTTAAAGGATTTTCTTTAAAGAAGTGAATATAGTTGTTAGGAATAGTGTTAAGGCTGTCAGGGACGTTCTTAAAAACGCGAAAACCATATCCATCAAACCGGTTTATACCATCTTGGGTTGATATCCAGATATAACCATACTTATCTTGTACTATTCCTGTAACGGAACTTTGAGAAAGTCCATCCTCTAAAGAATATGTGTCAAATTTGATGGTTTTTTGTTGACCCAGTGAAGTAACTGATAGACAAACTAGCAGGATTAATGTGGTCAGTACTTTAGGCATACAGGTTATATTCTAACACCAATAACAAGAATATCATCTACTTGTTCAAAGTTTCCTTGCCATTCTTGCATTGTTTTTTCTAAATATGATTTTTGGGCAGTCATTCCTTCTTGATGGATGGCTAGAAGGTGTTTTCTAAAGCGGTTGTATAAGAATTTTTTCCCTCTTTCACCACCAAATTGATCGGCGTATCCATCGCTAAATAAATAAACTAAATCACCTCTTTGTAGTTGTATTGAATGTTGTGTGTACTCTTTCGTGTTTGGCTCAAAAGATCCGATTGCGTATTTATCTGCCTTAATAATAATAAATTCGTTATCTCTGATGATATAGAGTGGGTTATTCGCTCCGGCATATTTTAATTCTAAAGTTTCGTAGTCAATCGAGCAAAGGGCGATATCCATGCCGTCTCTAATCTGATTTTCTTCTCTACTTTTATTTAATGCCTCACTAACAAAACTATTTAAATTGTTTAGAATTTGCGCAGGTTCAACATTATTGTATTCTCTAACAGAAGTGTTTAAACCATTGGCACCAACTAAACTCATGAACGCTCCAGGTACACCATGTCCGGTACAGTCGACTGCTGCAAAGAGGTTGGCGTTTTTATTTTGCTCAAACCAATAAAAGTCTCCACTAACGATATCTTTTGGTTTGTATAAAACAAATGATTCAGGGCAAATTGAGCGTATGGTTTCCGTTGGAGGAAGAATTGAATTTTGAAGTCTTTTCGCATAGCGAATACTGGCTGTGACGGCCTTATATAAATCTTCCAGTTTAAGTCGTTGACGCTCATTTTCATCACGTTGTTTAACAACTTCTTCGGTTCTTTGTTGTACCTTTTGCTCCAGTATTCTTTCCGTTTCAGCTAGTTCATCACGCATTTTTAAAAGTGCATGACCAAGAACATCATCTTTACTAAGTGGTTTGTATGGAGAATTGAAATTACTTTGACCGACTTCTTTCGCAAAATGAGTGGTTTTTTCTAAACCATCAACTAAATCAACAACCGCAGAAGACATATCTCCAATTTCGTCATTTCTAACTTGAATGGATTCCTTTGGAAAAATACCTTTGCCTAGCTTCAAAAGAATTTCTCGAAGATGATTTACTGGTTTTACTATTGTTCGAGTAGTGAATACAGCGATAAAAATGGCTACAAATATTAAAATGGCTCCCAAATACCAATAAAATTCTAAAGCTTGGAAATTAGCACGAGACTCTTCTGAAGATTTACTGTTTAATTTTAAAGCTTCTTCTTCTTTATGAATAAGGTTGTCTTTTAGTTTATCAATGTTTTCACTTAAAGTAAATTCGCTTTGACCTAAGTTGTTTTGGTCGACTAACAAACGGGCGGAAAACACCATAATAGGATCATCATAACTACTGATATCTGGTAGTAAAGTCATGATTTGACTGTAGTTTTCGCGCAAATCATCGCATTGTTCAACGATATCCTCTAAAATGAATACATCAGAACTATCCGACCATTTTTGAGCAATAATTTCGAGCTGTTTTAAATTTGCAGGAATAGAGACAGCTATAATTTCTTTTAATTGTCTTTTACCAGCCACATCATTCACGCTTTGATCATTTACCCATTGGGTCGCTAATTGTCGCGATTCTCCCGTAAGTGATTTTAAAGCCATCACATACTCTTTTGAAGGAGTTAAAACGTTGATAAGCTGTTTCGAAGTTTTGTCGTTTTCTTCAAACGTTTTGATACCGTTGTTAACAGCAATAAAGGTAGCTCCAAACACAATGATAATGAATAGTATAAGCACCCCAAATCCAGTACCAATCTTTTTTCCTATCGTAAATCTAAAGCTCATGCTATTGATCAGGGGTTTTATCTATTCGTTATTGTGGAAGTTCTTGTAATGCTTTTCTGTAAAATTTTTCTTTTTCAGGGTTAACAATAGTAAAGGAATATACACGAATCAATTCCTTAATGTTTTTTTTGTCTTTAGGATCTTTTCGGTATTGCTCTTCGTAAAAAGCGATATTCTTTTTATCAACTAATGTTTGGTAATGGATATATCTTTCGTTATTGTTTAAACCATAATAACAACCCATTAAAGCTTCGTGTAACTCTTTACTATTTGGTTTTATTTTTTCAGCTCTGTGAGCATAAGGAAGAGCTTTTAAAAATGCGTCTGCGGCTTTTTGTTGACTTAAAATTAATTGTTCTATTGTAATTTCTGCTGGTTGATCCATGATGAAGTCCGCACCAGTATTGTAATGAATAATGGCTATGTTGAAATTAGCGGTGTAGGCAGTTGTGTCTAGGTCGAGTGCCTTATGACAGAATAAAAGTGCTTTATCCCTTAAATCATCTTTCTCTTTTGTAGATACTACAGTTGCTTTAGTCATATATTCGACACCAACAGCATTGTAGTAATTAATGTCTGCTTCAGTAAAATCGTGATTTGGATCGATTAATGTAACATAATGATTCTTGTAAGTTTCGTATGAGTCTAAAGATTTTTCAAACTCTTTCTCAACGAGTAGCCAAGTTACGGCATCATTAAAATAACGAATTACGGTGTTTTTTATGTAGCCATCGATTTGTGCTCTGTACAACCCTAAGCTGTCAATATCTTTCGCTTGAACAAAAGATTCTAATGCAATTTTTCGATTAAACAAAGAATCCCCCTTAGTGACATTACGATAAATAATACCACGTAGTTGCCACGTTTGTGAATCGTAGCGTTCATTCGTTTTAATGGCCGAATCTATCGCTATTTGCGCATTGTTATAATCATTCGCTTTATAAGCTTCATAGGCCTTTCCTGTCCAGCTCGTTTGGCTGAAGGTTTGCCCTGCCGAAAAAACGACGATTAAAAATGATATGTATTTAATCAACCTCATTTGACTACCTTTGCTGCTAAATTCGAGAGCTTTTTAGCAATTACTAATTTATTTTTCTTTGCGTTTGTCTTGTTAATTTCATATTTCTGTTGATTATCTTGAATGATGAAATTAACAACCGCCCCGCTTGATAAACCACCTGATTGTTCGGTTACCAACAGTACATTGTTCTTCTGCGATATAGACACTAAGCTCGGCAAATTTTGCGAATTACGTTTCGTCACATATAGTATATGACTTTCGTATACTGCTTTTTCGTCCGTATAGTTACGAATTTCTATTTTTTGACTTCCAATATAGCGATCAGAATATTTCTTTTTTAACTCATCAAAAACAGCTGTTTGATCTCCATAAACACCAATAATGAAGTTACCGGTACGTTTCTCAGCAGGCCATTCAACTAGAGTAGCAAAAGTGTAGATATACAAGGCTTTAACTACGGATCTTGTGTCCGGCATTTGCGCTGTTCTTACAGTTGTACTTTGTAAGCCAATCAACGCAATAAATAAAAGTAATATGTAAGGTGCTCTTTTCAAAAAAAACTTTTTTTAAATCGATTGACGTATTACCAAAAGCATGCCAATTATTCAATTCCGCTGCTTGTATTAATGTTTTGAAGTGTTTCTAAATCTCTGTCAAATAAGTAAAGACCAGCCTTATCGTTGCCAATCATTTTTAACTTATCTAAGATGTTTCTCGCTAATGCTTCCTCCTCTAGTTGTTCCGCCACAAACCATTGCATGAAGTTGTGTGTTGAATAGTCTTTTTCTTCTAAACAAACAAAGACAACTTCATTAATCATATTTGTCACTTTAATCTCATGCTCGAGTAATAAACTGAAAATTTGTGTTAACGATTCAAATTCTGTTTGTGGTAATTCAATTGAAGGAATTTCAGCTTTTCCTCCGCGTTCATTGATAAATCGAACCAGCTTAAGCATGTGCATTCTTTCTTCATCAGAATGTTTGTATAAAAATTCTGCCGTTCCATTGATTCCAGCACACTCTGCCCATGATGCCATAGCCAAATATAGCTGAGAAGAAGTTGCTTCGGCTTTAATCTGTGTGTTCAATATGTCTTCTATTCTCTTGTTCAAGGTTCAGTTGTTTTAAAGTTTGTAAAATACTTAAGCGATAAAAATAATCTAAAATTTAGAAACAAAAAGAGTTTAGACTCAAATAATTCATAATTTTATTGTGAATTTAAAAGACTTCATGGGAAATAAGAAAAAGAAATCTGGGCAAAAGTTGAACAAAAGAATTCGTGAAGATATTGTCAATATTTTTAAAGATAATCCAAACTCAAGTTTTAATTATAAACAAATTTCGGGCTTTTTAGATATCACAGATAAAGCGATAAGAAAATTGGTTTTTCACATTTTGTTAGATTTAACAGATGATGATGTATTGGTAGAAACGCAACGTGGAAAATTTAAGTATTCTCAAGTGCGTCCAGTGTTTGAAGGTAAAATTGATATCATTAGGAGAGGTGCTGGCTACTTAATTACACCAGAATTAGACACCGACATTTTTATTCCTGCTAAATATCTTGATCGTGTTATTCATGGAGACACTGTTCAGGCCGAACTAACATCTTCAAAAGCTAAGAAAAAAATTGAAGGTAAAGTTGTTGCCGTGATTGGACAGACTGATCGCCGATTTGTAGGAACAATTGAAGTGAACAGAAATAACGGATTTATTATTTTGGATGATCCAAAAATCGATGTTGACTTGTTTATTCCGAAGTCTAAATTGAAAAACGCTGTAACAGGTGATAAGGTTATTGCCCGTATTACCGATTGGCCTGAATCAGCCAAGAGTCCTTTTGCTGAAATTATCGAGGTATTGGGTAATGTTGAGTCGCATGACGTTCAGATGAAATCTATTTTAGCGGCACAGGGAATTAGTTATGAGTTTCCAGAAGAGGTTTTAACTGAGGCGAATAAGATTAATTTTGATTTAACTGATGAGGAAATTTCAAATAGATTGGATTTAAGATCAGTATTGACTTTTACGATTGACCCGATAGATGCGAAGGATTTTGATGATGCAATTTCATTAGAATATTTAGAAAATGGAAACGTAAAAATTGGTGTACATATTGCGGACGTATCTCATTACGTTCAGCCTGGTTCTGCCATTGATAAAGAAGCCTTGGAGCGTGGAAATTCGGTTTATTTAGTGGATCGTGTTATACCAATGCTTCCTGAACATCTGTCAAATGGTGTTTGTTCTTTACGACCGCATGAAGAAAAGTTTGCATTCTCGGCGATTTTTGAAATGACTGATAGCGGATCCGTTGTTTCAGAATGGTTTGGAAAAACGGTAATTAATTCTAACAGACGTTTTACTTACGAAGAGGCGCAAGAGATTATCGAAACAGGGACGGGTGATTATGCCAAAGAGATTCTTTTGGTTGATAATTTTGCTAAAAAGTTAAGAGCTGAACGATTGGGTAGAGGCGGTTTGGAAATCATGTCTTCTGAGATTAGATTTGAGCTGAATGATGAAGGTTTTCCCATTGCTGTTCACAAAAAAACAAGTAAAGATGCCAATAAATTGGTGGAGGAATTTATGCTTCTCGCGAATAGACGAGTTGGTCAATTCGTAGGAAATACAAAAAGGAAAACTAAAATCCCGCTTATTTACCGCATCCACGATAAGCCGGATCGTGAGAAAGTTGAGCAATTTCGCGTGTTCGTATCTAAATTTGGTAAATCCTTTAATTTTAAAGATGATCATGATATAGCTGTTCAAATGAATCAGCTCTTTAAAGAGATGAAAGACGATGGCAATTTTAACATGGTGCAGCAAATGGCAATCAAATCGATGGCTAAAGCTATTTATGATACCGAAAACATTGGTCACTATGGTTTAGGATTTGATTACTATGCACATTTTACATCTCCAATTCGAAGGTATGCTGACCTAATGGTACACCGTATTTTATTTGAAACTTTAAACAACACACCAGTTAAGCATAAAGATTTGTCTGATATAGCCAATCATATTTCATCGACAGAACGGAGAGCTGTAGAAGCTGAGCGTGCTTCTAAAAAGTATTTTCAAGCTCAATTCTTAAATGATCGGGTAGGTGAACGTTTTCAAGGCTTTATAACCGGAATTACGGATTGGGGAATTTATGTTGAAATGTATGAAAACTATTGTGAAGGTATGGTCACGTTAAAATCGATGAAATGGGATAATTTTCAATTCGATGAGAAGGAATATGCAATTGTTGGTCGTCGATCAGGAGAAACCTTTACTGTTGGAGATGAGGTAGATGTTGTGTTAACTAGAGTTAGTTTAGTTAAAAAGCAAATTGATCTGGAGTTTGTGGATTAAAGGTTTATTTCTTTTTTTTGAAGAGTTTATTTGGAAGCTTATAAGCATATTCAATAGCATAAATATGGCCGTTGAATGGCGCATTACCCAGCTCTTTTTCGAAAATATATTTTACGCTAACTTCGTGTCGAGCAGGTAAATCAAAATCCATTCCTGCGTAAAGCCGATAGGCGTCTACTCCATTTTTAATTGAAGGTTCGTATAAAGTTTTAAAAATTTCTGCCCCGGCAAATGGCTCAATACGCTTAATTTTTTTGTCGCTATAGGATAATTCGAGTTTAAAACGAAATGTCGATTTTTGATCGGGATAAATGACATCATTGATAACTTGAAACCGGTCATATGCAAACTGATAACGTGCTCGTCCTTTTACTTTTAAGTTTATCGGTTTTATCTTATCTCCATATTCCAAATTGAAGGAAAAACGATTTTCATTCTTAAAATTAACGTCGTTCCATTTTTGAGAAAACCGATACGATAATCCTAATTCTACATTGTTAATCAATTCGTAATCTAAGGAAATTTCGTTGTAGATTTGACGTAAAACAGATGCATTTTTAAAGAATCGCGTTTGACCTTCATATTTGAGGCCAAATTTGTCGCCAAGATCTGCTTTTAGAGCAATCCCTGTCCATAATTCAGCATCTTTGGTTTGCGTAATGCCAATAAATGGGAGGAATAGAAAGAAGATTAAAATTTTTTTCATTACTCTAAAATAACTATGTCTTCTAGCACTATTTCTTGTTTCTTTTCTGATATTTCAACGGTACGAATTACGGCCCTTTCACCAGATGGACAAGCATCACACCCCGTAGGGCATTCAACACATTCTGAATAAGCATAAATGGTATACGATCCAGGAGTGAGATAGTTAAATTCAAAACTGCCGTCGAAGCTGGTTGCAAATTTATCATCATAGGTCTGGTTTTCATCTCCGTATATAATAAATACATCTTGATCCATAGCGTAATATGGAGCTTGAACTGTATCACCTTCAGCGTTTAGGTTTACGACGAGAATTTTACCTCTTATGGTTGATGTTCCTCCTTCACCTGGTTCTTTTTGGCAAGAAATTAAAGTGGTAAAACATAGTAGTGTGAG
This sequence comes from Crocinitomix algicola, assembly GCF_001661595.2. GTDB lineage: Bacteria > Bacteroidota > Bacteroidia > Flavobacteriales_D > Crocinitomicaceae > Crocinitomix > Crocinitomix algicola. Next base: position 74,096 of record NZ_LYPF02000016.1, on the reverse strand, counting down.
GAATGTCGTAAAATTTTTCATCGCAATTTTTTTTCAATACTACAAAATTAATAAAATGGTTGTACCAATTATCACCTAAATAATTTGAGCAGAAGTCAGAAGGGATTTTTAATTTCTACTAATTTTGACAAGAACAAACTTCAAGAAATTTGTGACGCAAGAAGATAAAAAATTAGACTTAAGAAAATTTAAAGGTCATCAAAGAAAATTTCCTTGGAGACTACTGTTGAAATCTATTTTAATGCTTGGTTTTGTAGCGATGTTTTATTACGTAAGCAAAGCGCTATCCGATAAGCGACAAGAAGAAATTAAGAAGATTGATTTAGAAATAGAAGTGATTAGTAATTAACTTGTAATGTGCCTTGCTGTGTGACAATTTCACCGTTTGGCAGTTCAAGCTCGACCAGCACAAAGTAGGTGCCTGATGATACTTTTATTCCTGCATGCGTAAAACCATCCCAAGATCCATTTAATCCAAAAAAGCGATAAACAGGCTCGCCATACCGGTTAAAAATAGTACAGGTTAATCCATCATATCCTACAGTACGTATAGAAAACAGGTCGTTTATGTTATCTCCGTTGGGCGTTATAATATTCGGAATATGTGCCTCTTCTTGGGCAAAAGAACTTCCTGCCAAAAGAAAGATTAATACACTGAATACTCGAATCATTTTCATACGTCTGGTAAAGTTATTAAAAAATATAATTGGGAATTTGTCTATTCTGTTTTTTTGTATTCTAAACCATAATTTTTTCCTTTTTCCGTGGCTGGTAATCCTTCTGTCATCCAGCGCGGTGCAGGTTGGTTTAATAAATAGTGATCAAAAAATTGGCGCATACGAATACTTAAGTCAATGCGATTCGCTCGTTGCATTAAATTGTGTTCATCACCGTTGTAGTTCAATAACCATACTGGTTGATTTAATCTACGTAATCCCATGAATAACTCAATTCCTTGGTACCATGGCACAGCACCGTCTCCATCATTGTGCATAATTAAAAGTGGTGTCCGTACATTTGGAAGTCCAAATAAGGGAGAGTTTTCGATGTACAATTCTGGTTTTTCCCAAATTGTATAGCCTATTCTACTTTGCGTTTTTTCATATTGAAACATGCGACTCAAACCGGATCCCCAACGAATCCCACCATAGGCAGAAAACATATTACTGACAGGTGCACCTGCCATTGCCGCTTTATATTTTGTGGTCATGGTAATTAATTGAGCGGTTTGATATCCTCCCCAACTTTGCCCTTGAAGACCAAGTCTTGAAGAATCTATCCAACTATATTGCTCTAATAAATAATCTGTTCCGCTAACAATACAATTATATGCAGACTTAGCTGGGTAACCAGGGGTATATTCTATGTCTGGAATGAAAATAATATAACCATTACTTACATATTCTGTTGGGTAAACAATTGATGCAGTAGGTTTTGGTAAATAATGGTTATGAATGTTGTTGCTATATTTTTCATAGAAGTATACGATCATAGGGTATTGCTTCGTTGAATCGAAATCTTCTGGCTTATACAGTAGTCCTTTTAAAGGTATGCTATCATAACTATTCCAGTTGACCATTTCAACTGTTCCCCAGTTATACGTTGACTGTTGAGGGTTTGTTTCGCTAATAGTTGTGGGGTTGTTAAATGATAAATTGGAAATTTCTAATTCAGGATAGTCCTTAAAGCTCATTCGACGGAAGGCTATTTGGTTACCTTGTTCTGACTTCTGAATAGACACAAACTTGTGGTTAGTTGCTATTAAAGGATTTTTACCGGTGAATTGTTCTGAAGGGGCGTGGTAAGATTCAGATTTAGTAAGGTCATTCCGGCCATGGATTAAATTGGTGTTAATTTCGGTGTAAGTACTATCATAATCAAATCGTTGGTAACGATAAACTGTATTAAGTTCTTTTCCTTTTTCGCGTGTTATAGAATGTGATAATTGAGTGTCTTCCGGATGAAGCGCCCATATGTCATATTTCGAATTTATTAAATAATATTCTTTAGAGTTTATTAGCGTCCAACCAATACTTCCTTGGGAGTATGGTATAAATGGGTTGCCATTGTTTTCGTCAGCAAATTCAGCCGTTATATTTTTAGTTAGATTTATTGACTGACCATTCGCTATATGTGTTGAATACCAGGATGAATCGGAGCCAGAGTACCAGACTAAATATTTTCCGCTCGGAGATAAGCTTGCGGTGTAAGCTTGGTTTTGGAGAATTAAACGATGTTTACCCGTTTCAATGTTGGTTAAATAAATATCTTTTTTCCAAGGAAAATCCCAGGTAGATGATTTTTGATAAGGTTGATAATTATAACTTAAGCCAATTGTACTATTTCCCTTGTTGATAGGTCTAAAATTTTCTAATGAATCATTTTCTATTGTAACTACTTCTTTACTTAGCAAATGAAAAACGGCAAGGTGTGTTTTTCTTTCATCCCTCTTTTTTTCTTTTAATTGTTGAGGTTGAATTCTTAGGTCATTACCACGCCATACATCAACTGTTGCTTTTTCTGTTTTTAGAAGTGTGTCTTTTAATTCTTGTCGCACTATAGGTCTTGTTCCAAAAAATATTTTTTCGCCATTTTTTGAAAAATAGGGAGCTTTATAAATTGATACCGTGGAATTAGAATCTAGCCCAATTGTTGTTGAATCTACGATTACCACGGCCTGGGGTAAATCTGTATTCCAATATGCAAGCTGATAATTTTTAAGTTTATTGGTGTCATTACTTTGCAGAAAGACCAATTGCTCGTCCGTCTCGTCAAAGTTTAATTTTGATATTTTTAAAAGGTTATTTGTAATTACATTATCTTGACCAGTCTCAAGGTTAACATGATGCAACGATAAACTATCGGCTTCACCTTTTTCGCTTTTTATGTATACTAATTGTTTTCCTTTTTTATCAAGTTTATAACTGACAACTTGATGATATAAATTTTCTTCAAATGTAAGAAGGTTAAGAACAACTAATGTTTTACCGCTAGTCTTAGGTAATTTACATTGTTTCTTACGGCCAAATAGTTTACACTTTTTTTGAGGACAAGGGGATCTTTCATCTTCTGAAGACAAATAAGCGAGAGTATTTCCGTTTTTACTAAGTGAGTAGGAGGTAACTAATGGAATTTTTATAAGTGAGTCATTAGTCACGCTATAAATTCCTAAACTGTCTTTCGGAAAATTTTCTTCCTTTTCTTTGGCTAGTTTTAGTGCGCGAATTGTATCAAATTGAGGCTTAATTCTAAATGTGAAAAATTGTTCATTTTCGCTAAAGCCAGTTTCAATAGCTCTTTGAAATTTTATGGATTTCTTAGTTGAGGTATTGTATAAAATTGTTTCTCCATCTCCTTTCTGCGGGGAAATGGCATAAGCAATCAACGTTCCTGTTTTACTTAGTTTTACATCGGATAATGTTTTCCAATCATCGTAAACCGTATGGTCGATGGTTAATTTGTTTTGGGAAAAGTTTATACCAGTAAAGAGCAGTAAAAATAATGTCAAGGATTGTTTCATGTTTGATCTAATTTCGGTGGGAGGAAGGATTGCCAGCTATTTTAAAGTCAATTTTGTAGTAGAAGATAGGTAAACGACCAAGTTGATATCTTTCGGAGGTTAAATTAGCGGTATTTGGTGTATATGTTAATCCTAGTATATTTTGTGTGTTTAGTACGTTCACTAAATCTAGTCCAAATTCGTGTGTTACTCTACTTGCATTTAAAGTGTAATTGGCTTTTAGATCTAATCTAAAATAATCGTTAAAACGGTTTTCATTATATCCTTCGTCTAGATAGATGATTTCTTTCAAAGAATCAGTCATTACCAGGTCAACGTTTCCATACCGCATGCCGCCTGCATACGTTAATTTGACACCAAAAGCAAGGGTGTTTTTATCGGATTTTCCAACGGAATATTCTTTACCTGCTAGAAAATTAAAAATATAGTTTCCATTAAAGTCTGTACTGCGTTCTATACCATCGCTACCGGTATATTTCGAATCATATAAGGTAGCGGTCGTCATAAAGTAAAAACTGTTGTCAAAGAATTTTTGAACGGTTAATTCTAATCCCATATTACGCCCTTTACCATCATTTACCAACGTATCAGGAAAGAATCGAGCAAAACCACTACCTTGGTTAAGTAATGAAAAAGCTGATGGGTTTACTTCAACAGGAATGTTATAGAGGTATTGATAATAAATCTCTGATTTAAATTGCATTGATTTATTCAATTTTAAGTTATAGCCAATAACTGCATGAATACTTCGGGAGAAGTCCATTTTTAAGTTGTGTGGTTCTTCGTTACCATCTAACATATATCCATAAGTGTATAAAGGATGCGTTTGCGAATGTAAACCTATACCTGCCGTTAACGTACTGCTTTCCGTTGTTACATATTTTAATCCAATTCTAGGTTCAATTGGAGAAACAGATTCACTTAAGCTGAAGTACTGACTGTGAATACCTGTGTTTAATGTTAGTCGTTTATTCATTTTAAATTTCCACTGTATAAAAGGTTGAATCAGGAAAGCAGGAGTGCTTGATTTAAAATTCCAGCGGTAATAATAAGGTGCGTTAGAATCGGTAATGTCAGTTCGAATCGAGTCTGTTAGTTCGTAATCGTATACGTCGATATTTAATCCATATTTCAAAATATGTTTAGTAGAGAGTTTTTGATTGAAAGAGAAGTAACCTGCCGTGGTTCCAATATTATAAATATAGCCCATCATATTAAAAGGTTCTGCTTGATATTCCCACTTGTTTTCGTTGTTTAAAGTTCTTAAAATGTATCGATGGTCGGTATATTGTATTTGTTTAGCATATGAGATTGTTGATTTAAGATATAGATTTTTATTGATGGGTTTCTTATAAGTTAAGCCGCCAACAATCATCTTGGACCCAAAATATTGATCTCGGTCTTGTTCGCCAAAAGCGTCTTGTGCAGGTTCAATTTGATCGGATATTAGGATGTCTATAGAGCTTGCTCCTCCCATTCCCCAAAATGAAATTTGTCCGCCTTTTTTTGTGGGAAAATTAAATTTAAAAGCGCCATCTCCATAGACTGGTATTGCATCAGTACCGTAAGGAATTCCTAATTTATCAATGATTGTAAGCGTTGAATATCTTCCCATTACCAGATAACTAGCGCGTGATTTTTTTGATAAAGGGCCTTCAAATAGAACTTCTGTACCTAGAAAACCAAACTGCCCAGTAAATTCGTGGTTTTGATCATTACCATTTCTAAGCCGTAAATCAAAAACACCAGCAGTTGAGTTACCATATTCGGCAGGAAAAGCACTCATAAAAAAGTCCGAATTTCCTAAAAACTTGTTGTTTAAAATGGATACTGGTCCTCCGGTCGAACCGGCTATGGCAAAATGGTTTGGGTTAGGTATAGAAACTCCTTCGATACGATAAATTACTCCTAAAGGTGAGTTTCCTCGAATAACTAAGTCATTTCTCGAATCGTCTGTTCCTGTTGCACCCGCGTAATTGGCCATCATACGAGCAGGATCACCTCTGCTTCCTGCATATCGATTGGTTTCTTCAACAGAGAATGATTGAGCACTAACAGTAGCCATGTCATTAATAACTTCACCTTGGCGCACTCCTTCAACAACAACAGCATCACCGGTTATACTTTGTTCCTCCATCTGAATTGTTAAGAGAAGTTCTCTTCCTGAAGTAACAATAACTGATAATTGCTGAGGGTTATAACCTATGGAATTAATTTCTAAAATGTGCTTTCCTACCGGGACATCAGATATTGTAAATTTTCCATTCACATCACATACAGCTCCCACTATACGGTCGGTAATACTTGATACTTTTATTTTTGATCCAACAAGAGGGAATTTTGTTTCAGAATCAACAACCGTTCCTCGAATGTTTTGAGTTGGTTCTTGATTTATGCCTATTGTTAATAAAAGAAAAAATTGAAAAAAAAATAGATAAAATTTCATTGGTTGAGGATTTTATGTCCTGTAGTGAATTTAATGATATTTACTAAAATTTACTACTCGATTTTTCTTTTTCCTTTGCCAAATGAAATTCCTAGCATCAACTCATGTGTGCCAGAATTATAATTTTTTAAATCAGTAGTAGTAACATCAAATCCATACCCAATGGTTAGCATATCGTTATATTTAAAACCTGCCATATAAGTGATAGCATCTCGAAGCCTTACACCGGCACCCGCCCAGAACATATTGTTATAAGTAATTCGTAAATTCAGGTCAAGTTTAAAGGGTGCAGGTGGTCCTAACTTTAACAGCGTACTCGGTTGAATCTCCCATTTTTCACCAAGATGGAAGTCATACCCCGCGAGAAAATAGTAATGGTCTTCTAAAAAGCTTTCTGATCCTACTTGTGTTTCTAAAAAAGATAATCTATCGTGAAAAATTTGTTCGATTGATGCGCCAACAAACCAATCATCGTGATAAAGATATAAACCGAACTTACCGTCAGGATCAAACGATTTTAATAATCCGTTAGAAAAGTAGAAATCATCGTTATGATAAGGTGTTATTTTGTCTGCGTCTAAAATCCATTGATTAAACCCTAAGGATAATCCAAAGGACAATTGAATGGTTTGAGTTAAGCGTAAATGGTACGAAAAGGATGTTTGAAAACCAAGTCTTCTTGTTGGTCCCACAACATCGGTATAAACGTATCCACCTAGAGCAAGATTGTCTTTTTTAAGTGGTCCGTTAGCAGCGAGAGTAAAAGTGCGTGGAGCGTCAGTTATTCCTACCCATTGATAACGGTTATTGGTTACTGCTTCCCAATTATCTTGAACACCAGCATAAGCCGGATTATAAGCATACTGGTTAAACATGTATTGCGTAAATTGCGGCAATTGTTGTGCTTGTCCGTTTGCCGAAATTAACAAAAGTAAACCGAGGGTAATATTTTTAATCATTTCCTTGTTCATCTTTTACCACATTATAGTTAAAGGACCAGTCATTGGATCTGGAAAATCTTCGTGATCAACTTCAATTACATAGTAATATGTACCCGCTGGTAATCTTTTTCCTTCAATTGTTGTACCTGCCCAATCATCTTGGTAGTTTTCGTCACTTTCAAAAAGCAGATCTCCCCATCGGTTATAAACATTTATTTTAACGGGAACGCCAGGATATTGTTCCAAAAACTCTAAAATCCACGTATCATTCTTACCATCCGAGCCTGGTGTAATGCCATCAGGTATAACGATATCCGGCAATACTTCAACGAATACTGAATCTAGATTAGAACATCCATTAGTGTCAGTAGCAACTACGTAATACCACAGTGAACTATCCGGTTCAATGACCATAGGATTTGTAAGAAGAGGATCATTTAAATAGATATCAATTGGAGTCCATTCAATTGTGTATTCACTTCCAGCTGTTGGGTCTCCACCGATTTCTTTTTCTTGATTAGAATACATCTCTATGTCTTCCCCTGCATCAACAATTATCTGATCTGCTGTAACTACGGCTACGGTATCAAATCCTATACACCCTTCATATTCAACTGTTAGCACATAATACTCTGTTCCAGGAGCATTGTTCTCTATGACAAGTGTACTTGAATCTGATAGTTCGGTACCCAATAGATTATACCAAGAGTAAGTAGGGTCATCAGCTATATTAGATGTACCAACAAGAATTAAATCTGCTTGATAACAAATGATAGTATCTAATCCGGCGTCCGCAACAATTGATATAAGCGTATCAACGGTTAGGGTGTCGAAATAGGTACATCCGTTTTCGTCTGTAATTTCAAGATAATAATCCATAGGCATTAAATCACTTGGATCTTCATCATAAAGTGTATCAGTGAGTGTTTCAGAAACCCATTGAACATCATATGCTCCTGTTCCACCACTTATAGTTATATAGATATTACCGTCATTCGCATCTTGACAAGTTGCGGGAAGTATACTATCAACAACGATTGTTATTGGCGAAGGCTCTATTAGTGTTTCAGTTTTAGTAGCAATACATCCATTAGCATCTTCTACTGTAACTGTATAAACACCGGCACATAGATCAGTTGCCTCAAAGTCGGTTTGATTTAATGGATCATCCCATGATATTGTGTATGGGAATGTACCTCCGATAGGATTAACGATTAGTAAACCATCGCATGCATCCGCACAAAGTGGGTGATTAGCAAATAATGGATTGATTAAAATCGAATCTGGAGAAGTGATTGTACTAGTGCTATATGAAACGCATCCAGCTGCATCTGAAATTTCTAATAAATAATCACCTGAACATAAATTTTCGATGAGCGGGGTTGTAATTCCTGTTGTAGTTCCATCTTCATTGAACCATTCGTAATTGAAAGTTGGTGTACCGCCTACTATAGATAGTGTGTCAATTGTTCCATCACAAGCACCATAGCATGTCTCATCGGTCGTAATTAATTCAGCAAATGGTGCTGTAAGATTACTTAAGCCATAGGTGAACTCGGAGGTACAGCCGTTGTCATCGGTAATTGTGAGAATATAGATTCCTGCGCCAACTCCTTCAAGATTGGCATCTGGGTCCCCAGTGTTCCAACTATAGGTATGAGGTAGTGTCCCTCCTTCAGAAATAACAGTTATGGATCCATCAGTTGCTCCACAATTTGGATTAACTACGGATGCTTCAGCTGAAATAGGATTAGGGCTGTTGAGTTCAATCTCAACGGTGTTTGTACAACCAGTTGCATCAGTTATCTCAACAAAATAAACACCTTCACATAAATTATCTATAAAATCAGATGTTGAACCGTCATGGAGCCATTCATAAGTATATGGAGGTGTTCCTCCGCTCGCGTTCACCGAAATTGTGCCATCACATGCGTCACTACAAGTTATGGCTGTTACTATTGGATCCGCAGTAAGTCCTTCGCTATTGTTAATTGTAAATGTTTCAGATTTTGTACATCCGTTTTCATCAGTAACGAGTACTTCATAAACGCCTGAGCATAAATCGGAGATTGTTAAATCCGTAGATCCCGTATTCCATAGTACGTTCAATACTCCTGTTCCGCCTGTTGGGTTTATCGTTATTGACCCATTACAAAGACCACATTCCGTAGAAGTTATGTCGGCAGTAACAATTATCTCAGAAGGATTGAATAAAGTAGTATCAGCAAAACTCTTACACCCTACATCGTCAGTAACTTCCAGAGTATATTCACCAGCACATAGGCCCGTTGGGTCTTCAGCAATTATTCCATCAGGATTCCAACTATAAACAAAAGGAGGGTTTACACCTGTAGCGGTGATTTCAATGCTACCGTTGCACGCTTCAAAACAAGTTGGGTTTGTAACAGCATCAAACACGATTTCTGGTCCATCTGAATCACTGATAGTTGCTGTGAAAGTTTCTTGACAACCATTGTCGTCTGTAACTGTAACAAAATATACTCCAGCGAACACATCTATCAAATGAAGGTCTGTTTCTCCGGCAATTGGTGACATAGCATCGTCAAACCACTGGTAAGTAAAAGGAGGATTTCCACCAGAAGCAAAAACACTTGCGCTACCATCTGCTACATTACAAGTGGCTTCATTTGTAAATACAGTAGCGTTTATTTCATCATAACTGTCGATGACAACAGGGTGTGGTCCTGAAGTACATCCATTCGCATCGGTCACTTCAACAGTGTAGTTCCCTTCGCATAAATCTATTACACTTGGGGCTGTACCACCTACAATTGGATCACCAAATATAGTTAACCATTCATAAGAATAAGGCGGTGTTCCTCCAGAAACAACGATATCTGCTGTTCCATCACAAAATCCTTCACATGTTGCGTCTGTAGAAGAAATTGTGAATGATAATTCGGTTGGTTCTAATATTTCAATTGTAGCGGTTGTCATGTTACAACCGTTATTGTCTGTAATTACGGCGTAATACGATCCTGGGCATAAGCCCGTTGCTGTTGGTCCTGAAGGCCCGATTAATGTTCCAGTAATCGCATCGTACCAATTTATACTATATGGAGCTACACCACCTGTAATTGAGGTTGTAATCGTTCCATCACATTCTCCAAAACACGAGACATCAGTTTTTGTTAATGTAGCATTTATTTCAATTGGCTCACTAATTGTTACATCGTCAGGTAAAGTGCTTGTACAACCATTAGCGTCAGTGACGATAACGTTATAGTTACCCGGACAAATTCCTGCTAATAAAGGAGATGTTTCTCCTGGCATAATAGCGCCGCCATTGAACCATTGAAAGGTAAACCCACCAGCACCACCACTAGCGTTTGCTAATATTGATCCATCACATTCTCCATGACAGGATGTGTTATTTGGGTCTACATCAATTATTATTGGTGCAGGTTCGATTAATTCAAATTCGAAAGTTTCACTACAACCGTCTCCATCAGTAATGGTTAATTCCCATATTCCAGGACCAAGGTCAAGTGCTTCATTCGTACCATCTCCATTTGGTGGAACTGGAGACCAACCATAGGTGTATCCACCACCTGATCCTCCAGATGCGCTTACTGTAATTGTCCCATCACCGCTTCCGTTACAGGTGATTGGTGTGATGATTTCATTTGCGAAAATTTCTGGTTTAGAATTAATGATTACAGATTCAACTGTAGTACATCCTGAACCATTTATTACTTCGACAAAATATTCACCTTCGCATAATCCAGTAATTGAACTAGAGGTAATTCCGGTTGAAAGACCAGTTAATGCATCATACCATTCTTGGGTACAAGTAGGGTCACTACAAACATATATGGCTTCGGCGGTACCATCACAGGCTCCAAAACAAGACTCGTCGGTAGACACAACAGTGACATCTTCTCCAGGAACGTCTGTAATACCAAAAGTTTCAACAAGTTCACATCCGTTTGCATCAGTAATGGTGACAGATACAACTCCAGGACATAATCCTGTAGCATTATTGGTGCCTTCTCCAGCAAGAGGGTCAGGTGTCCAATCATAATCGTAGCCAGGTGTTCCTCCACTTACATTTACAGTAGCACTTCCATTACATTCACCACATGTGGTATTATTAGAAAAGCTGGATAAAGTTGTAATTTCTGTAGCTTCGTTGATGGTGAAAGTAGTATCTATATTACACCCTAAAGCGTCTGTTATTGACAGGGTAATAGGTCCTGAGCATAAATCAATAGCGTGATCTCCTGTTTGACCGTCTGACCAGTTAAGTGTGTACGGTGGCATTCCACCAATTGGATTAACGGTAATTTCTCCGGTACATTCTCCAAAACAATCCACATGAGTAATGTCAGTCATGTTAGCAAATAGTGGGTCGTTATCAACAATATTAAAACTGATAGTTGTATCACAAACGCCGGCATCGGAAATGGTTACAGACCAAGTGCCTTCACATAAAAAGTTTGCCGTTGGTGTAGTTTGAGAAAGTGGATCGTCCCATAAATAAGTATATGGAGGGTTATTGCCGTCCAGTACGACTACAGTTGCTGTACCGTCACAATCTCCTGCGCATGTAATATCTGTTTGACTGATCATTACATCCCATGGAGATGATGGAGCAGTCATATCAATTGGGCCAAATAACGATGAACAACCGTTTAAATCTGTAATTTCTAAATTGTAAAATCCTTGACAAACATTTTCTAGGCTATCATCTGTTTGTCCGAGAATAGGGTCACCAAATTCGTCTAACCATTGGTAAAAATAGGTGCCAGATCCACCAGATGGTTCCGCCCAAATTAAGCCATCGCAATCTCCATAACAAGAAATGTTTTCAATATTTATGATAGCAGTTATATCACTAGCGTCAGCAACGGGAATGCAAGTGCTTGTAACATTACAACCGTTGTCATCGGTAATTACGCATTCATAAGATCCTGGCGGAAGACCTGTAGCTAGTGGACCTGTTTGACCAATTGGCAGACCTGTTGCACAGTCAAACCATTCATATGTATATGGAGGGGTACCTCCGTCGGCAATCACAGTTGCAGTTCCATCATCATCACCTACACATGTTACGTCAGTAGATGTTTCGCTTATTAACACTACAGGATCCGGTTCATCAACAATCGTTGTGAATGTCACTGTACATCCCCAATCATCTGTAACATCAACTTGCCATGGTCCGGGACATAAACCACTTGCATTCGGTGTTCCTTCCCCACTTCCAGGGAACGGAATACCCCAATCATAGGTGTAAGGTCCAACTCCTCCAGTTACGGTTATACTTGCTGAACCATCGCAGGCACCATTACAGCTAGCGTCAGTTGTCGTAATTGGTCCAAGAATTTCATCAGGTTCGATTATTGTAATTACCTCAGATGTAGTACATCCCGAAGCATTTGTTAACACTGCTAAGTATTCTCCAGCACAAAGCCCTGTCGCTGGAGTTCCAAAAATACCTGTTGTTAATCCTGTAGCGTTGTCGAACCATTCAAGTGTATATGGGCCGTCAAGATCAGCCCAGGTAGCACTAGCTTCACCATCGCACCCACCATGGCATGTTACGTTTACGGAATCTAAATCGAGCACTTCTAGCACTATATCATCTATACTTATTACACTTGATTCTTCACAACCATTGGCGTCAATTATATTAACAGTGTATGTGCCAGCGCATAACCCCGTTACACTTGTTGTTCCGTCTCCAGTAAGTGGGTCAGGAGTCCAGTCTATTATGAATCCGCCAGCTCCTCCTGAAACACTAATTTCAGCGGTTCCATCACACATCGCGCAAACTGCATCGGTCGTTGAAATTATATCAATATTTATCTCGGGATCTTCAGTAATTGTGATATCGATAGATTGCGTAATACAACCGTTGTCATCTGTTACGATAGCGTAGTAATCCCCTGGACATAATCCAAATATAGAGTCGTTATCTACACCTAAAGGTAAATCTGTTGCCGCATTATACCATTCATATGAATAGGGTGGTGTTCCACCAATAACTTCAACCGAAGCTGCTCCTGTGCAATCGCCAAAACAAGAAGCATCTACGCCATCGGCATTTACAATTAGTTCATCAGGTTCTATTATTATAATTTCGACTATAGTGTCGCATCCGTTATCATCGGTTATTGTTGCGTTATAGGTCCCAGCACAAAGTCCGATAGCAGTAAAAGAGGTCTGGGCTAAAGGATCATCCCAAAGAATTGAATAATCTGGAGTGCCCCCACCCAATACAGTGACTGTTGCGGTTGCATCACAATCGCCAAAACAGTTTAAGTCAGTTTGGCTCGTCGATAAATCGAACGGTGCGGGTTCATTAATTGTTATTGTTTCCGTCTCCACACATCCATTGTCATCAGTTACCGTTACAGTGTAAGTATCAGCACATAAATCACTTGCCACTAGCGAAGTTTGCGCTAAAGGATCATCCCATAGAATTGAGTAAGTTGGTGTTCCGCCAGTAATTTCAATTTCAGCAGAACCATTACATTCTCCGTTACAACTCGCGTGAGATATAACGCTTCCGTCTACTATTAATTCAGAAGGACTTGTAATAGTGAAAGTTAGAGTAGTGTCACAGAATTCGGAATCGGAAATTGTTACACTCCATGTTCCTTCAGTTAAACCACCTACGTTCGGAGATCCATCACCAATTGGAGGCGTTGGTGACCAAGTGTAAGTGTATCCTGCACCACTTCCACCACTATTAACAATAATGTCAATTGCACCATCTGTATCTCCAAAACATGCTAAATCTGTAACGGTACTTGAAATGTCATACTCATCGGGTAAAGTAAGTGTAAATGAAGCGACATTATCGCATCCGTTATCATCGGTTACAGTAACTGTGTAAGTATCTGCACACATATCGGATGGAGTTGGAGTGCCGTCACCTGCGCCTGGAGTTGGGGACCATGTATAGGAATACCCCGGTGTACCTCCACTAGCTGTTACTATAGCACTACCATCGCATAAATCATAACATGAAGGGTTTGTACTCGCTATATCTATAATTATTTCTGTTGGTTCCGTCACTTCAACAATAGATGGGGAAGACACACAGCCGTTATCATCGGTAATTACAATTTGGTATTCTCCTGGACACAATCCGCTAATAGAATCTGTTGCCCCAATACCTACTCCTCCAGGGACAGTGGTCCAGCTGTAGGTATAATCTGGTGTTCCACCCGTGACGTCAACAGCGGCAGAACCATCACAAACTCCAAAACATGAAGTTTCATAAACGCTAGGGTCAAGAATAATAGGGTCAGGTTCACCTATGGTAAAAGTCGAGCTATTAATGATACAACCTAAGTCATCTGTAATAACAACATAATAATCGCCTGGGCATAATCCGGTCGCTGTTGGATCTGTAATACCTGTAGTTAAACCAGTAGCATCGTCAAACCATTCGTATGAATAGGGAGCGAATCCACCAACGGGATTTGCAGTAGCTTGACCATCACATGAGCCAAAGCAACTGACGTCAGTAATATCTGATATTGAAACCGTTAAAACAGGAGGGTCAATCACATTAATGATAGTGTCATATGCACAGCCATCAATATCGGTAATTTCAACATTAATTGCGCCTGCACAAAATCCGTCACCAGGGTTTGTACCTGGACCACTAGCAGGATCAGGCGACCATACAATGGTATAAGGACCACCGTTTCCACCAGTTGGGTTTAATTCAATAATGGCATCGCAATCACCGTTACAAGTTGGTGGTGTAATTGTTGGACTCGTAATGAGTTCAGGTGGAGCCATAATTTCAACTACATCTGTAATCATACAGCCGTTAGCGTCTGTAATTTCAACTGTGTTGTCTCCAATACATAGTGCTGTTGGATTAGGTCCGGTTTCACCACTGGTTGGCCAGAAAATAGATAATGGTGCTGTTCCACCAGTTGGGAATGTAAATGCTTGACCATCACAAACTCCGGGGCAAGAGGCGTGGATTGTTGCTGGAGGATCGAAAGATAATACAGGAGGTTCTGTTAAATCATCACTTATTGTGCATCTGAAATATACCCCAGGTGCGACTTGGTTGGATGAATCCTGCACTGTTACTGAATGCGATCCAACACATAAATCGGAAAAGACATTTGATGGTCCGAATGGGTTTGGTGCTGGTCCGTATCGATATGAAAAAGGTCCAGGTGTTCCGGTAGCGTTGACTGTTATTTCACCATCGCAGGAATCAAAACAAGAAATATCTTCACCGTTATAATCTGAAGTAATTAACAATTCTAATTCTAAACTTGATCCAACACAGGAAACAATTGCGTCTCGTTCGTCATCACCATCTCTTGTAAAATGCTCAATATCACCAAGACTTGTATAAGCAGATAAAACCATGTAGGTAGCGGTTCCACCGATATTAATCGCCTCTGGAATGTCGAATTTTTCATAAGTTAAGACATGAGAACCTGTGAAATCTAATTCAACAGGAGAATTATTTGCTAAAATATCTTTTGCATGAACGGAGAATCCTTTAGAATAGATTTTACCTGAATTGAATTTTATTACGTGTTGTTCACTTGTTTTTAAATGATTTTTTAATTCCCAAGTACCACTTTTAAAAACTAAATCTGTATAAAACTCATTATTAAAAGTTTCAATATAGTTTGTTCCACTAGTTGTATTGTCAAAAATCAATTCTCCGCCCAAGATAATACCGAAGGGTGAGTCTATAACGAGACTTCCTTTAATAGTAACGTCGACACTTCCTCCATGTATTGAAGCGAATTGAGGTGTATTAATTGTAAGGTTTCCAACGATAATATTCGCACTGATTTCGATGATTGAAAATTCTGATAATCCAGAGTTTTCATCAATAAAAACACGGTCGATTTCACCGGGGATAGAACCTACAGGACTACCGCCAGATGTGTTTGACCAATGGCCTGAATCATTCCAATTTCCAGCACCATTAATCCAATAATAATCTCCTGCAAAAGCAGATAACTGACCTATTATCAGTAAAAATAAAACGAGTATTAAGCGTTTCTTGGGCTTCGCGTTTGTCATAGTCGGTTATTTTTCAATTTCAATTGACCACGATTGGTAATTAATTGAAATTGTATGCCTTAAATATCGCACCCTAGGTTAAACGTGATTAAGGCACAAAAGGTTGTTTTTTTATTCAAATGTAGCGCATGAGGTTGTGCTCGAATTCCCGTAGTTAGAACAAGAATTAAAACCAGCAGTAATTTCATGAGTTTGCCACATGTCTCGGTTTAGTTTTGATATTACATAGTCAAAGGAATATCCTATTGACAAAAAATTAAATAATTTAAATCTGATTTGAGCGGTAATTGCGTCGGTGCGTCTTATCCCTGCACCAATTGAAAATTTATTGTCTAAGTTAAAAAGAGCGCTGAGGTGAAAATCAAGCGGTGTGTTTTTAGTTTTAAGTACAAAGAAGGAAGGAACAAAAGTCCAGCTTTTTTCCAGTTTAAATTGTTTTCCCGCTGTTAAATAGAAATGTCTTTCGAATCTTGAATCTGTTGAGATTTGATCGAGTTGGTTTCCTAATAGATTAAATATTGAAAAACCAAAATAGTGTTTTTTATGCGCTAACCATGTCCCAAATCGAAGGTCGGGGAAAATAGTGAAGGATTGAACCGTATTTGGAAGAACTGGGTCATCGAATTCTGTTGTCAATTCACTTGCTCGAAACGCTGCTTGTTTAACACCTAATGAGGTTCCAAACGAAAGTGTCCAGTCTTTGTTTAATGGGAGGTGTAGCGCGTATGACAAGTGAGCTTGTAGAAATGAAAATGATCCGAAGCGATCTCGGTTTATTGCTAAACCAATTCCATTTTTTGGGCCGAATAAATTGCGTTTTCGTTTATTAAAAACCAAAGGGCCATGTGCGTTTATGAACCCAGTTTCCGGAGCACCATCAATACCCAACCATTGAAATCTATAACCTGATCGTATATCAATACACTTTTTAGTGCCAGCAACTGCAGGGTTAAAGTTGAACTGATTAAATTGATATTGCGTTAAATGCTCGTTTTGTTGTGCAATACTAAGAGCAGTAAGGGTAAAACTGGATATGGCAATTAAAATATTTTTCACTTTATCTTAATAAATTTACATATCCTTTATACTCCGTTTTTTCCGTATCATTTAGTCGGATGACATAGTAATAGACCGAAGTAGGTAAGTCTTTGCCTTTAAAAGTTCCATCCCACCATTGATCTTCGGAAGTGTAGTTAACAGCATTAAAAACAAGTTGTCCGGAGCGGTCGTAAATGTAGACTTCCATATTTGGGAAGCGCTCACTGTTCACAATGTGCCATTTATCATTGATATTATCACCGTTTGGAGTAAATGCAGAATAAATAGTGATAATATCTCCAACATAGATTGTCACACTATCCGTCGCAAAACAACCTTCATTTTCCATGGTTAGAAAATATGTGGTAGTATTAGTTGGGTTAGCGATTGGAGATAAAGTCGTTGTTGTGGTTAATGTCGTTCCTGGTGTCCAAGTTGGAGATCCTATACCTGACCCATCCAAACTTACTTGTTCACCTTGATCGATAACTTGATCTTCACCGGCTTCCGCAGATACTGGTGTGATAATTAGGTCTAAGGAATTTGAAGTGTCTGTTAGTGGACAAACTAATCCACAAGTAATAACAAGCTCTAAAGTTCCGTTTTCATCCAATTCAGCGGTTGAAAATGTGTTTTCATTTTCCGAAAATACTGTCGTTCCGTTGTAGATCCATTCATAATTCGTCGGTTCATCACAATTTAAAATGTTCAGATTTAACGGCTCTTCTTGACCTTGACAAATTGTAGCGTTAGCGACATTAATTGAGGCATTTGGTGCTGTTTTTTCTACGCCAGTTCCTGAAATACTAATGTCAAACTCACATTCAGAAGGATTGATTGCACCATCACTTGTTCCACTTACCTGGATATAGTAGGTGGTGTTTGGAGCTAAGACAATTAGCTCTGATATACTGAAATCTATGCCAGAATCACCACAATCCGACATCGGGGTATACGGTCCAAGACATGGTCCGGATGCCTCGAAAAAATTTGCTTGAAGTGATTGTCCGAAAGTTGGATCTGGATTAAATATTAAATTATCAAATGAGACGGTAACGCCTCCACCTACATCATTGGTTGTGAATTTATACCAAATTGTGTTTTCAGGAGTATAACAAATATCGTTATCAGATGGCACTGTCGTTGCTCCTGCAGTATTACCATTGATTGTTTCGTCTGGACAAAGTTGAATAGCATTTGAGCAGTCATCGTTCATGGGCTGTGAAAACCCTATTGAACACCAAAAAAGACTCATGATTTTAACTTGTCGCACCACGCTCATAAATACATTGTCAATTGAAGATTGTAAATATAATTAATTTATTCACCGCAGTGGTCTATATCCTTATTTTTAGCGGTATAATGACTTAAATTTTCGATAAACGTACTTATTCGGTTGTTAAGTTTTGTTTCGTAATCGTTTAGTTGTTGATTTTTAAGGGTTTAAAAATTTCCGTTTTTTCGGATGGAAAATACCTTAAATTAGTGGCAAAATTGAATTGTTATGAATATAGAAAAATACGATTTTACGGTTGCAAAACGTTTTATGGAATATGTGAAGATTGATACTGAAGCGGATCCAAATTCAACAAGCTTTCCTTCTACAATGAAGCAAAAAGATTTAGCAAATTTGCTTGTAAAAGAATTGTTAGAATTGGGAGTGAATGATGCTGAGATGGATGAATGGGGGTATGTCTATGCAACTATACCTGCTTCTGATGGCTGTGATGACGTTCCTGTGATTTGTTTTTGTGCACATATGGATACAGCTCCGGACTGCAGTGGTAAAAATGTAAAACCAATTCTTCATAAAAAATATACAGGTGATCCAATTGTGCTTCCAGATGATGCTTCTCAAGTGATTACAATTGAACGTCACCCTTATTTAAAAGAAAAAATCGGAGATGATATTATAACAGCGAGTGGATTAACACTTCTTGGAGCGGATGATAAAGCTGGTGTAGCTTGTATAATGGATTTTGCTAGGTTTATGATGGGGAATCCAGGATTTAAGCATGGTAAAATTCGAATTTTGTTCACTCCTGACGAAGAAGTGGGTCGAGGTGTCGATCATGTGGATATGAATAAATTGGGTGCTGATTACGGTTATACACTTGATGGTGGTGTCCTAGGTTCAATTGAAGATGAAAGCTTTTCTGCAGATGCAGTAGAAATAAAAATTCATGGTGTAAGCGCTCATCCCGGTTATGCAAAAAATAAAATGATTAATTCCTTAAAAGTTGCTGCTGAGTTTATCGAACAGCTGCCAAAAAATTCATGGTCTCCTGAAACAACTTCGGGAAGAGAAGGCTTTGTACACCCAACTTCTGTTACAGGAATTATGGAAAGCACGACGGTAAAATTCATAATTCGCGATCATATCACGGATAAACTTAAAGAGTATGAGGATCGTTTGGAAGAAATATTAAATGGTGTCGTAGCAAATTATGAAGGAGTTGTTGCAGAATTTAAAGTTACTGAACAATATAGAAATATGAAGGAAGTAATTAAGGATGTTCCATTTGTTACGGATTACGCTATTGAGGCTATGGAACGAGCAAATGTAAAACCTCGTCCAGTAATTATAAGAGGGGGGACCGATGGTTCAAGACTTTCTTTTATGGGTATGCCTTGTCCAAATTTGTTCACGGGAGAAATGGGAATCCATTCTAAGCATGAATACGTGAGTGTTCAGGATATGCAAAAAGCCATTACAACAATGGCCCATATTTCTGCAATCTGGACTGAGAATAATTAAAGCTATAATAGGGTGGTTGATGTCTTGATTTTTCGAATGGCATCAACCAATTTTTCTATATCGTTCGCAGTATTATAAGGTTGGAAAGAAAGACGTAAATACACTTTGTCGGAATGCTCCATTATCGGTATTTCAATGTTTTCCTTATGATAGAGATATTCTTTTAATTTAATTGGTTGTGTTGTTTTTATAGGAATACTACACATCTGACCTAAAAAGTCATCGAAATTTGTGGTGAGTAAATTACTCTCTAATTCTTTGGCCACAATTGGCGCTAAATTTAATAGGGTGTTTCGACTTTGTTTTGTTTCTTCTTTCCAATTGTTTTGATTGAAAAATTCAATACAGTCTGGAATAGTTAAGTAGGAAGAGAAATCTGTTGTACCCTGCATTTGATGGTAGTCCTGGAATTGCGAGGCAGTTGGATTGTCTGAGTTATAGCCCCACGAAATGACCAGAGGATCAATTGATTTTTGAAAATCTTTTTTGACAAATAGAAATGAAGTCCCTTTTGGCGCAAGCATCCATTTATGACAAGCACCAGTGTATATAGTTGGATCAAGCGCTTCGATGTTTAAAGGAATATGTCCAGGAACGTGTGCGCCATCAATAATACTCAGTATTCCTAGTTCATTTGACTTTTTACAAATTTCTTCAATTGGAAATATAAGTCCGGTCGAACTGGTGATGTGAGATAAAAATACAATTTTGGTGTTTTTTGTCAGGCCTTGAAAAAAAGCATCTAAAAATCTATCTTTCGAATCGACAGGAAGGTTTATTTTTTGCTTTTTATACACAGCTCCTGTTTTCTTGGCGTAATAATTCCATGTTCTATCCATGGCACCATATTCTTGATCTGTCGTTAAAATTTCATCTCCTGGGTTTAAGTTTAAGCTCCGGATAACTGTATTAAGTGCATAAGAGGGGTTGGGAGTAAATACTAAGTCAATTGGATCACATTTTATAAAATCTGCTAGTACCTTTTTAGATTTATTCATCGCTTCTTGACCTTTGTTTACAATAAAATGAACCGGATCCATTTCAAGTTGTTGTTGCCAGTTTTGATACGATTCAAATATTGGTTTTGGACAAGCTCCAAATGAGCCATGATTTAAGTACGTGATTTTGGGGTTTAATAAAAAATATGATTTCATGGAAATTAATCTTTTTGGAATACTTAACTTTCTAGAACATTTTATGCTTTGATGAGTTAATCATTAAAACTCGTCAACAAAATAGAAAAAATATGAGAAAAATAAGTTTAATAATAACAATCTTAATGTCGGTTATGGGATTTACGCAGGATAATATTTATGACTTTAAAATTCAGTCCATTGAGGGTGAAATAGTTGATTTGAAATCGTTCGAAGGAAAGAAAATTCTTCTTGTAAATACAGCATCGGAGTGTGGATATACACCGCAGTATTCTGAATTGCAAGAGTTACATGAAAAGTACAAGAATGAATTGGTGATAATTGGTGTTCCAGCAAATAATTTTGGAGGGCAAGAACCAGGAACAAATGAAAGTATTGAGCGATTCTGTCAGGTGAATTATGGTGTTACGTTTTTAATGGCAGAAAAACAAGATGTAGCTGGTGAAGGAATTTCTCCCCTATTTAAGTGGTTGTGCAATCAAGAAAATGAAGCGTTTAATGGAGCAATTAAATGGAACTTTGAAAAGTTTTTGATTAATGAAAAAGGGAAGTTAGAATACCGTTATAGAAGTGGTGTTAGTCCTTTAGATGAAACATTAACATCGCGTATTTAAATAAAATTGAATTAAGAATAGTTGACAGTGTGTTTTAAATTAATTCGCTTAATATCGAGTTTGTTAAAATTTTGGTAAATTTGGCATACTTTAAAAATTAATAAAATAAAAAGATAATATGAAGTTTTTAGTTTGTATCAGTAAATCGCCTGATACGACCAGTAAAATTGACTTTACAGAAAATAATACAAAGTTCAATGAAACTGGTGTTCAGTATATCGTAAACCCTTACGATGAATGGTATGCTTTAGTTCGAGCATTAGAGTTGAAAGAACAGAATGGAGGGTCGGTAACGACGATTACAGTTGGTACAGCTGCTGACGATTCAATAATTAGAAAAGCTTTGGCTATTGGTGCGGATAATGCAGTTCGAATCGATGCTGAAGCAAATGATGCTTATTTCACTGCGTTCCAAATCGCAGAGTATGCCAAAGCAAATGGTTTTGATATGGTACTTACTGGAAAAGAAACCATTAATTACAATGGTTCTCAAGTTGGGGGTATGGTAGCAGAATTGTTAGGACAACCTTTTGTAAGTCTTGCTACAAAAATGGAAATGTCGGGTACTACGGCGACAATAGAAAAAGAGACTGTTGGTGGAGTGGAGATTGTTGAAGTTAATACACCATTTGTTTTAAGTGCTGCAAAAGGAATGGCAGAACAGCGTATACCGAATATGCGAGGAATTATGGCGGCAAGAACAAAACCGTTAGAAGTGGTGCCAGCTGTGGAATGTGAAGAGTTGGTTGACTTTGAGGCTTATGAATTACCACCGGCTAAATCTGAATGCAAATATGTGGATGCAGATAATGTTGCCGAATTGGTGAATTTATTGCACAACGAAGCTAAAGTAATTTAAAAAGGAATTAGAATGTCAGTATTAGTATATATAGATACATTAAACGGTAAAATTGCAAAAAATGCAATGGAGGCTGTTCAATATGGAAGTAAAATAGGAGAAACTACTGTTGTAACAAATGGTAGTATTGATCATGAAGAATTAAAAAGCTTAGGTTCAGTTGGTGCAAAGAAGGTACTTGTACACACTGGTTTAACAAACCACGATGCGACTCAAGTGAGTAAGCTGGTAAATGCAGCTGCCAATGAAATAGGTGCAGAAACAATTGTTTTTTCTCAAGATTTGAGTGGCCGCGCAATTGCGCCAAGAGTTTCGGCTAGTATGAAAGCAGGATTAGTTTCAGGGGCAATTGAATTACCTGCTGAAGATGGTTCGGTAAAAGTGAACGTGTTTTCAGGTAAAGCTTTTGGAAAGGTAAAAGTTAAAACTAGCAAAAAGGTTATTGCTTTAACTCCTAATTCTGTTGGAGTTGAAATAGGGTCTGGTGAGGCTACAGTTGAAAATTTTGATGCCGATTTGGGTGCACCTTCAATGACGGTTAAAGAGGTTAAAAAACAAGAAGGTGACGTCTTGTTACCGGAAGCAGAATTAGTAGTTTCTGCTGGTCGTGGATTAAAGGGACCGGAAAATTGGGGGATTGTAGAAGATTTAGCGAAATCACTTGGTGCAGCTACTGCTTGTTCGCGTCCTGTGGCTGATATTGGATGGAGACCGCATCATGAACATGTTGGTCAAACAGGAGTAGCTATTAGACCAAATCTTTATATTGCTGCTGGTATATCAGGAGCAATCCAACATCTAGCAGGTGTTAATGGAAGTAAGGTAATTGTTGTTATTAATACTGATCCGGAAGCACCATTTTTCAAAGCAGCGGATTATGGAATTGTTGGGGATGCATTTGAAGTATTACCTAAATTGACAGCTGAAATAGAAAAATTGAAAGCTCAGAATTAATCATCTTATAATAAAAGGGAGTTGCGAGCAGCAACTCCTTTTCGTTTTATGGAAAAAATTGAATTAAAAATTATCGGTCTTTCCTACAGTCAAACTCAATCAGGTGCCTACGCGCTTGTATTGGCTGAAAAAAACGGCGCTAGAAGGTTACCGATTATTATTGGTGGATTTGAAGCGCAGTCAATTGCCATAGAATTGGAAAAAATGAAACCTTCTCGACCATTGACACATGATTTATTTAAGTCCTTCGTTGAAGCTTTTAATGTCACAATTAAAGAGGTTCTAATTTACAATTTAGTTGAAGGTGTTTTTTACGCCAAGTTGGTCTGTGATAAGGAAGGTGAGATTATTGAAATAGATGCGCGAACTAGTGATGCCATTGCAATTGGTATTCGTGCGAATTGTCCCGTATATTCCTTTGAGCATATTTTAAGTTCAGCAGGTATACAATTAGAAGATGAAATTGAAGGCGAGTCTGGTACTGCTGAAATTGATGATTCCTCAGCCGACAAAGAAGAAAATAGCCTTGCATCTGCTTCAACAAAAGAACTAGAAGCTTTGCTTGAAGATGCAATTGGCCGTGAAGACTATGAGAGAGCATCTGAAATTAGAGATGAGTTGAATAAACGAAATTAATCCTTCTGAAAAATTTTAAACTGATATTGTTTCCATGGCTTTTTATGCTGATGCTAATTTCTTGTGGAAGCGATAAAAGTCATGACCCTATTCTTGGGTCTTGGTCGGAAATTAATAGCGAAACTAAAGATTCTGCATCAGTTAAAAAGGTGTACTTTTTTAGTAAAGAGTCTGGGTCAAAGTTTATTGCTGAAAATTGGAGAGATAAACCCATAAAAGGTACCTGGGAAAAGGATAACAATGAACTAATTCTTTCGTTTGTTGAGCAAGAGACATATTTTGTTGACTCAATTATGGTAACCCAAGGTCCAGACGGAAAAGTATCGGCAGACTATTTTCAAAAGAACATATTAAAAACACACGTTAAGCCCAAAAGTTTAAAAGCCGTTCCAAGTCAATATAAAGTTCGAATTGATGTGTTATCCAACAGTGAATTAAAATTTAAATTTGATCAGAAAGACCATCATTATATTAAAATAAAACAAGAAACATTATCAGTATCTTTTTGGTCCATTCTGCGTGGTGGTTTTGGAATAATGGGCTTGCTCTTCATTACTTTTCTTTTCTCGAATCAAAAAAAGAAAATAGATTGGAAACTTATTGCAAAGGGAATGGCTCTTCAAATTATTATAGCTATCCTCGTACTAAAAGTTCCCTTTGTTGAGGGTGCATTTCATTGGGTCAGTGGTAAATTTGTTCAATTAATTGCTTATACTAACGATGGAATTGATTTTCTTTTCGGAGAGTTTGGTGCTGGACAAAAGTTGCAATCGAGCTGGGCAAATTTTGCGATTACTGTTTTGCCCACGATAATCTTCTTTTCTGCTCTCATGAGTGTGTTATATTATTTGGGCGTCTTACAGGTTGTTGTTTTCATGTTTGCATTTATCATGAAGAAATTTATGAGACTCTCGGGAGCTGAAAGTCTCGCGGCAGCAGGTAATGTCTTTTTAGGTCAAACTGAATCACCATTACTCGTTAAACCGTATTTGTTGGGAATGACAAAGTCAGAAGTCATGTGTTTGATGACTGGAGGAATGGCGACTATAGCGGGAGGTGTTTTAGCAGCTTATGTTAATTTTTTAGGTGGAGATGACCCGGTGCAACAAGTTTTTTTCGCGAAACATCTTCTAACGGCTTCAATAATATCTGCACCTGCAGCTATTGTTGCTGCGAAAATTCTCGTGCCAGAAACTGAAGAGATTAATGAAAATTTAGAAATTGATAAGCAAAAAATAGGGACCAATATTCTTGAAGCTATTTCAAATGGTACAACGGATGGTTTAAAACTTGCAGTCAATGTCGGTGCAATGCTTCTCGTTTTTGTTGCATTAATGGCATTATGTAATGGTATTTTAGATGGAATAGGTGGAGTAACCGGATTAAATGAAATTATCGCTCGTAATACTGCTTACGGCGGATTATCGCTGCAATTTATTCTTGGATATATTGGAGCACCGATTGTATGGCTTATTGGTGTAGATTATAATGAGATTGTGTCCGTCGGTGAGCTACTTGGCCAAAAGACAGTACTTAATGAGTTTATTGCATATCCGAGGTTAAATGAAATGAAAGAAAGCGGAATGCTATCGGAAAAAGCGATAATAATAAGTACATATATGCTTTGTGGATTTGCGAACTTTGCCTCAATAGGTATACAAATTGGCGGTATAGGTGCATTGGTGCCGAGTCGAAAAGGTTTGTTGTCTAAACTTGGTATGAAAGCATTGTTGGGGGGAACAATAGCGAGTTTATTAACGGCTGCTATTGTAGGAATGTTTTATTAAACTTTTGTACTAAAGTAGTTTTTAGTATTTTAGATGGGATTAACTCAGGTTTTGTTAATTCATTTAACATAAATCCGAACATTGGTTAAATTACGCACTTTATCGTTTAAATAAGTTGATATGACGATATTATTTTGACACTTATGATTTTATCAATAATTTCGCTTTTTATTAGGATGCTACAACCATACAAAAATCTATGAGAAATTACCTACTCCGATTTTCAATATATTTTGGTGTCTTGCTAATTGCCTGTGACGCTTACAGTCAGACCATTGTACCTTTTGTTACACGTTATCAAAAATCGGCAAAAGGAAGTATTGACTTCGTTTCTAATGCTATTATTGAATGTAATGGTTCTGGTGGTGGTGGAGCAAATTGTGTTGATTTAGCTGGACAACTTCCTCCTACATATGACGTTTGGAGCCAAAATAATGACCATGGCGCAAATTATATTGATATTGACGGTGATGCCGCTACTTTCAGTTCAAGTTCTGATAGCCTTAATTTAATGGACTGTAGCAATATTCTTTTTGCAGGAATCTATTGGGGTGGGCGTTCAGATGATGCTGATGTTACATTTCCAAATCGAAATCAAATCAAGATTGGTGCTAATGGAGGCAGCTATTCTGATGTTACTGCAGACCTGCTAATTGATGCGGGCGCAGCTGAAGGTTTAGGTAATAGAGTTTACTATTGTTTTGCTGATATTACTGAAATTGTTAAGTCCAATCCTGTAAAATCGCGCTATACAGTTGCCAATGTGTATAGTAGGTTGGGTATATCCTATAATCTATGGGGAGGTTGGAATATTGTCGTTGTTTATGAAAATGATAGTTATCCAATGAGAAACCTTAACGTTTTTGATGGTTTAGTAAATATTGATAATGCAGGAACAGAAGTGGAAGTTGGAATTACTGGTTTTGAAACACCCCCAAGTGGACCAGTTACTTTTGATGTTGGTGTTTATGGTTATGACGGTGATCGAGGTTTTAATGGCGATTCACTTTTATTCGATGGGGGGAGCGGGTTCGTTCCCATTTTTAATGCATTGAATCCTGCAGATGATATTTTTAATTTTTCTCAAACAACGGAGTCTGCAGCAAGTACCTCGCAACTTCCGTTAATTCATAATAATATCTCAATTGATGCAGATATATTTAGTCCAGATAATTCGAGCTTTGCTTATATCGGGAATTCGGAAACAAGTGCAACTGTTAAAGTAACAACGAACAATGAAACCGTTCATGTGCAGGTGATTACTTTAGCGATGGATGTCCATGAACCGGATATTCGCGCAGAAGTTAGGGTTGAGGATGTCGATGGTGGAACAGTCGAACCTGGAGATGTTCTTAAATACACTGTAGTCGGAAAAAACATAGGTTCAAATCCTTCTGAAAATACTTTTATTGTTGATACTTTATCAGAGCATTTAGAATTTGTTCCTGGATCAATTGAAATCATTCATGGACCAAATTTAGGCGCTAAAACCGATGCCATGGGTGATGACCAAGGCTTTTATGACGCAGTAAATCGTGTAGTTCGTGTGAATATTGGAACAGGTGCTGATGATTCATTTGGAGGAATCGTGTTGAATAGCCCTACTGGTCTTGATAGTACGGTGTTTACTTTTGAAGCTACAGTCATTGAAGATTGTATATTATTGGCGTGTGATAATCTAATTGAAAATAATGCCTATATAAATGGAATTGGTCAGGCCTCAGGAGCTGTATTCAGTGAACAGAGTACACCTGGACTACTAGATGGTTTTGGATGTGAGTTAGCAGGTTCAACTGATTTGTTAGTTGATGATGCTTCCTGTGTTTTCCCAAGCGATACAACAGTTGCAGGTTATTGTGAAGGTGTTTTATTTGCGGATTTCCCCTTTGTAGGGTATGATTATTATAATGCAGTTTTTAGTCCAGTAACTGAAGCGACTGCTGCTGGATTATATTACGGGATAAACACAGCGGACGGAGGTTGTGCTGATACGATAGAAATAACTGTTGATACATTTTATGAATATCCTACTACTGCAGATGCTGGAATAGATTTGACTGTTTGTATTGAACCTGGAACAGCTACATTGGCAGGGAATGAACCATTAATAGGTACGGGTGAATGGACCTTAACATCAGGTGATGCGGTAATAGTATCTCCAACTAGCTTCGATTCGGAAGTTAATAGTTTGGGGTATGGAATAAATACATTTCAATGGGCTATCACAAACGGACCTGATTGTCCCGCAAGTACAGATGCAGTAACCATTGATGTTGACACAATACCTACTGTTGCTGATGCTGGACTTGATCAGATTATCTGTGACAATGATATCGCTATCCTCGATGGTAATTTAGCGATCTATGGAGCGGGGTCTTGGAGCGTAATTACTGGACCGGGTTCAGTAACAACTCCTTGGCTTAATACTTCTGGTGTTACTGGGTTGGGAGTAGGTACAAATACATTTCGTTGGACAATTATTGGAGGATCTTGTCCTTCTACATTTGATGAAGTTGACCTAATTGTACAAGTTGATTCGGACGGTGATGGTGTTTGTGACGAAGATGACGAAGATGATGATAATGACGGTATACCTGACTTAACGGAAGGCGATAGTGATTTGGATGGTGACGGTCTTCCGAATTATTTGGATCTTGATTCTGACAATGATGGTGTGACAGATTTGATTGAGGCTGGTGGTGTGGATGCCGATGGTGATGGTCTTATTGATGTATTTACTGACGCAGATAGCGATGGTTTGGCTGATGTTGTGGATGCTGATGAAGGGGGTACTATATTACCTTTTCCAGATTCTGATGGTGATGGTCTGTTCGATATAGATGATTTGGATTCGGATAATGATGGTACGCCAGACATTGTAGAATCAGGCGGAATTGATGGTGATGGTGATGGTATAGTTGATACTTTTGTAGATGCAGACAATGATGGATTAGCCGACCTAGTAGACCCAAGCGAAGGCGGTACACCTTATGAAAATCCTGATACTGATAGCGATGGTCTGCAAAATAGAGTGGATCTTGATTCTGATAATGACGGAATTGCGGATATAACTGAACAAAATGGTGTAGATATCAATGGCGATGGTGTTCTGGATGGATTTGTAGATTCTGATGGAGATGGATTTGGCGATGCTATTGATCCAGATGCTGGAGGTACTGCTCTGTTAGGTTTAGATTCGGATATTGATGGTTTACTGGATTATTTGGATATCGACTCGGATAATGATGGTATTGTTGATGCTATAGAAGCGGGTGGAGTTGATGCGGATGGCAATGGTCATTTAGATGGATTTGTTGATGTAGATAATGATGGATTTAACGATCTTGTTGATACAGATGACAATACCATTCCTGGACCTGGGGACGGAGGAACAGCATTACCAATTCCAAATACTGACGGATTAAGTGGTCCTGATTATCTTGATATAGACTCTGACAATGATGGTATTCCTGACAATGTGGAGGGACAGGCTTCGGTAGATTATATAGCGCCCGTTGCAAATGACGCGGATGGAGATGGTTTGGATGACGCTTATGATCTTGATGCTTCAGGGACTTCTATACAACCTGTTAATACCGATGGTACCGATACCCCGGATTATATCGACACGGATGCTGATAATGATGGGGAATCGGATTTGATTGAGGGGCATGATATGGATGGTGATGGAATACCTGAAACGTCTCTTTCTGGTTTAGATTCGGATAATGATGGTCTAGATGATGCATTTGACACCGTATTTTTAATTGACTTAACGAGTGGAACAAATGCAGCTAATGGAACAGTAGACCCTTTAACTGACGGAGTTTTCGCAGATGCTGATAATCCCTTAGAGGGAGATTTAGATTTTAGAGAATATGATTCGGATAGTGATGGAATAACAGATGATATTGATTTGGATGATGATAATGATGGAATACCTGATCTAGAAGAAGGAGATGATGATAATGATGGAGATGGCGTACCGAATCGCTTAGATTTAGACTCGGATAATGATGGCATTGCAGATATTGTTGAAGCGGGAGGTGTTGATGTAAATGGTGATGGTGTTGTAGATGTGTTTGAAGATACCGATGCTGATGGTTTGGCGGATATTTACGATTCGGATAATGGTGGTACCGCTTTGGCAAACCTTGACGCTGATAACGATGGGGTATTAAATATCCATGATTTAGATTCAGATAATGACGGAACACCGGATATTGTTGAGGCAGGTGGCGTCGATACAGATAATAACGGTCAATTGGATGATTTAACAGATTCAGATGGTGATGGGTTTGGTGATTTAGTGGATACAGATAACAATATGATTCCTGGAGATGGTGATGGAGGAGTGTCTTTAATTGATCCTGATACAGATGCCGATGGTTATGCCAATAGAATTGATTTAGATTCGGATAATGATGGTATTCCAGATTTGTACGAACAACGTGGTTTAGATGAAAATCGTGACGGAAGAATAGATGGGTTTACAGATATGGATGGAGACGGAATGGCGGATTTAATTGATCCAGATAATGGAGGGTTAAGTCTTCCTGGGGCTGATTTTGATTTGGATGGAATCCCTGATTATTTAGATTTAGATGCTGATAATGACGGTATAGTTGATGCAATTGAAGCGGGAGGTATGGACTTAGATGGTGACGGACAACTGGATGGTTTTGTTGACGCTGATGATGATGGTTTTAACGATCTGGTAGACACAGATGATGACACCGTACCGGGTGGAGCAGATGGCGGAACGTCCTTGACTATAGCGGATACGGATGGAGAAGGTGAAGAGGATTATCGAGATATTGATGCAGATGGTGATGGTATTCCAGATAATGTCGAAGGTCAAGTAAGTGAGGCATATAGTGCACCAGCGAATGTAGATGCAGATGGCGACGGTATAGATGATGCTTATGATAATGATACAGGAGGGTTATCTATTCAACCGACCGATACGGATGGTGACGGCATTCCAGATTTTCAAGATTTAGACAGTGATAATGATGGAGAATTGGATCAAATTGAAGGGTTTGATTTAGACGGGGATGGGACACCAGATACTGAAGCTATTGGTGAAGATAGTGATAATGATGGACTCGATAATGCTTTTGATATCATTGAGTTGACCGTGGAAACATCTTTTACGAATGGTGCAAATGGAACGGTTAACCCGTTAACTGATGGAGTTTTTGCAGATGCTGATACACCTGGAGTTGGAGATCTTGATTTTAGAGAGGCTGATACGGATGGGGATGGAATTTCTAATGAGTTTGATTTGGATGATGATAATGATGGAATCCCTGATTTAGTGGAAGATTTAAATGAAGATGGGGATAATAATCCGTTGACTAATCCTACAGACACGGATAACGATGGCGTTATTGATTTGTTGGATTTGGATTCGGATAATGATGGTATTCCTGATATTGTAGAGGCTGGAGGTATTGATGATAATGGAGATGGTAAAGTTGATGATCTTGCTGAAGATGGTTCATTGTTAAACGATTCTAATTCAAATGGTTTAGATGATTTTTATGATGTTGATAATGGTGGAACGGCAATCCCTAATCTTGACACAGACTCCGATGGTTTGGTAAATTATCGCGATTTAGATTCAGACGATGATGGAATATTTGATCGTGTTGAAGAAGGTGGATTGGACAGTGATAATGACGGATTGGTTGATACATGGGCTGATGAAGATGAAAATGGAATTCCCAATTATGCAGATGCATACTTTACAGGTGGTTTAGATGAGGATCATGATGGCATTGATGACGATTTTCAAACTGGTATCGATTCGGATAATGACGGTATAGGAGATGAATTCGATCATGATGCGAATGGTGATGGATGGGATGATGAGAATGGCTTATTAGGAAGAACCGATACGGATAATGATGGAACACCTGATCGTCTTGATTTAGATTCGGATAATGACTCGGTTCCAGATGAAATTGAAAATGATCCAAACGAAGATGGTATTGGTCCGGATGACACAGATAATGACGGTATTCCTGATTTTCAGGATGATAACGATGATAATGATCAATTCCCAACAATTGAAGAAGCGATCCTTGAAGGTAACAATTATGTTGATTGTGATGATGATGGCATCCCTGATTATTTAGACCCGGGACCATGTGGTTTAAAAATTCCAACCGGCTTTTCTCCTGATGGAGATGGAATCAATGATTATTTCGTAATTGAAAAAATAGAGGCTTATCCAAATGCAACATTGGTGATTTTTAATCGATGGGGAGAAAAAGTTTATGAAACAACTAACGGATATTCAAACGATTGGGACGGAACAAGTCAATTTGGGGTCGTTGTTGGAAACCAATTACCAGAAGGCACGTATTTCTATGTACTAGATTTAAAAGATGATAGCGGATTGGATTTAGCCGAGGATAATGATGGCGGTGTAATCAAAGGTTATGTTTATTTGAAAAAATAAGGAATGGAAATAAAATCATGTTTTAAATCATTCTAGTAGCGATGAAAAGGGTAGTGGCTTTTATAATTTTTATTGTTGGTGTTTTCCAAAGTTTTGGACAGCAGGAGGCCGCCTTTTCTCATTATTCGTTCAATACTTTAGGTGTTAACGCTGCTTATGCTGGCAGTAGAAATGCTTTGACTGTAACGGGTTTACATCGTTCGCAATGGGTAAGTTTTCCCGGTGCGCCTCAAACGCAAACTATAACACTGCATACGCCTTTGTTTAAAGATAATCTAGGTTTTGGTTTGAGTATGTTAAACGATAAGATTGGCCCTACACAGACCTCTGGAATTTTTATTGATGTAGCGTATAGAATGCGTTTAGGATACAAAGGTAAATTGTCTTTTGGTTTAAAAGGTGGGGTAAATCTGCGAAAAGTTGATTTAACTGAAATTACAACAATTCAAGAAGACGATCCAAACTTTTTAAGTGGAATTTCAAGTCAAGCATTGCCTAATTTTGGTTTTGGGATGTACTATCAATTACCAAAATTTTACCTTGGTTTATCAACGCCAAAATTATTGCAAAATACATTTTTAACGGATCCAGAAAATATAAGTCCAGAACTTGGTAAAGAAAATATTCATGGTTATTTAATTGTTGGTGGTGTGGTTGATGTGAGTAAAGCAAATGGAATTCAATTAAAACCTTCTGCACTGGTGAAATATACAAGTGGTGCTCCTATTCAAGTTGATTTAACCACGTTGTTCTACTATAATGAGTTTTTATGGGCAGGTCCAATGTTCCGAACCGGAGATGCGATTGGTGTCTTAGCGGGTGTCAATATTTCAGAGCAATTTGCCCTAGGATACGCATTTGACTGGTCATATGCCAATACTACCGGACGCTATAACAACGGCTCTCATGAGTTGATGCTTCGTTATGATTTTATCTTCAGTCGTCAATCGAAAATTGAATCTCCCCGTCATTTTTAAAGATATGCTGAATAAAGTTGGTCAAAATATTGAACGTGTAATAATACTTTGCTTATTCATCCTCAGTAGTGGAATTTCAGTACACGGCCAAATTATGCTTTCTAAAGAAAAAGCGGTGAAGAAAGCGTTTCTCGATTATAATTATCCAAGAGCAATCGAAATTTATCAATATTATGAGGCAAATACGATTGAACAAAAACGCCAAAAGGCGT
Organism: Crocinitomix algicola; assembly: GCF_001661595.2. Classification (GTDB taxonomy): domain Bacteria; phylum Bacteroidota; class Bacteroidia; order Flavobacteriales_D; family Crocinitomicaceae; genus Crocinitomix; species Crocinitomix algicola. The sequence goes on along the minus strand of NZ_LYPF02000016.1, from coordinate 40,689 downwards.
TGAGCTATTGGTATGTAAATCAACCTGAAAAAGCAGACTCAATTTATCAAAACATCCTAAAAACGAAAGAGTTTACAAAAGAAGATGTGATTAATTATTCGCTAATTCTTGGTGAATTGGAACGATATGATGAATCAGAACGCTGGATGAAAAAATACCATGAATTGGATAAAAACGATTTGCGTGGTCAACTTTATCGCACTAGACCAAAAGCACACACTTACTTGAGTAGAAGAAATGATAATTTTAGAGTAAAAAATTTATCCATCAACTCAAAAGATCAGGATTTTGCGCCTACCTTTTATAAAAATAAAGTTGTTTTTACATCCACGCGTCAAAAAGTAAGTCCGGTAGCAAGAACTTATAATAAAAATAAATTAAACTTTTTAGATGTTTATATAGCAGATAGAGATTCTACTTTTGAGCTTTCCAATCCTCATTCTTTTAGTACCACTGTGAATAAAAAATTCCACGAAGGGCCGGTTTGTTTTAGCCCAAAAGGGGATAAAATGTACTTAACAAGAAATAATTACAATGGAAGAAGCGCGAATGGTACCATGAATTTACAATTGGTGGTATGTGATTGGGAAGGTGATGATTGGTCCTCTCCAATTGAATTGCCATTTAATAGCCTTGAATATTCAGTGGGTCACGCAAGTATTAGTGAAGATGGTAAAACGCTTTATTTTGCGTCAAATATGCCTGGAGGAATGGGAGGTACAGATTTATATAAAGTTGCTGTTCACCCGGACGGAACATATGGTGAACCTGTGAATTTAGGAATAAATGTAAATACGGAAGGGGATGAATCTTTTCCTTTTATTCATCCGGGAAATGAGATGCTTTTCTTTGCCTCTAATGGACGTGTTGGTTTGGGAGGAATGGATGTTTATATGGCTCAGGTTAGAAAGGATGAATCAATTGTAAAGGTTATGAATTTAGGAGCTCCTATAAATAGCTCAGGTGACGATTTTGGCTTTATTCTTGACAGCATTCAAACTTATGGTTATTTTTCATCAAATCGAACTGGAGGGCGTGGGAATGATGATATTTATGGATTTGAATTGACTAAACCTTTTGTCATCGGTAAAGTAATTAAAGGAACTGTAAATGATGAAAAAGGAAATCCTTTGGCAAATACCGAAATAACGCTGTTCAACCTGCTTTCTGGTGAAACGGAAATTATTATGACCAGTGAAGATGGATTGTTTGAGTTTGTTGTAGAATCAGACAATACGTTTAATTTACGAGGTTATAAACAAAAATATTTGGTTCAAACAAAAACGATTGATACGTACACAAAGGCGGAAGTGATCCAAAAAGACTTGGTATTAATTAAAGATTCTGGCTTACAGTTAAGCGCTTTTGTGAAAGATAAAGTCACTAATCGTCCGCTATTGGATGTAAAATTGACGATTATTGATAATGATACTCAGAAAAAAACAGAGGTATATACACCGGTTTCTGGCCTTTTCGAAATGCCCGTTCAAAATAAGAAACTCAATGATAAAGGAAACTATACAATTCAATTATCGAAAGATGGTTATATCAGTAAATCGTTGAATTATCAACCTCATTTTAATCGATTGGGTAAATACGAAATTCACCGCACATTAGATTTAAGCATGGACCCAATTAAAATTGGTGCAGATTTATCTAAGATGATTGAAATTGAACCTATTTTGTTTGATGTCGATAAAGCAGAAATTCGCCCTGATGCTGCACTTCAATTGGATAAAATAGTGCAAGTAATGAACGAAAATCCTTCAATGGTAATTGAATTAGGTTCGCATACAGACTCAAGAGGTAGTGCGGCCAAGAACGCTAATTTATCTTCTCAAAGAGCTAAAGCATCTGCAAATTATATTGCGGAACGAATTTCTAATCCAAGTCGTATTTCAGGTAAAGGGTTTGGAGAGTCTCGACCAAATACTGTTTTGCTTAAAACAGAAGACGGTGATGAAAGGAAAGTATTAACTGAAGATTTTATTAATTCTTACCGAATAAAAAACCCTGATTTATTTGAAAAATTCCATCAAATGAATCGTAGAACAGAATTCATCATTGTACGAATGTAGAAATTTTGTATAATTTGATTATATTAACCCTATCCTAACAATGGTATGAATTATAATTCGAAAGAATTTATGATTTTTACAAGGAACATTTTTTTTGAGGAGCTAAATAACGAGCATGTTGAAAGTAATAATCTTGGATGATGATCGAGTATCAAGAGAAATCATTCACTCATACATTAATTTTACAGATACCTTAACGTTGGTTACGGAATTTGAGAATCCTATAGAGGCACTTGAAAAATTGCCAGAATTGGATTGTGACGTTATTTTTCTTGATATTGAAATGCCCGAAATGACAGGTATTGATTTTATCGAAAAAGCAAAAAATATCCCTCAAGTAATCATCATGAGTTCTAAACCTGAATATGCTGCAGAGTCTTATAATTATGACGTAACTGATTATTTAGTAAAACCGATAGAGTATAAACGCTTTTTAAAAGCCATCGACCGAGCGTCAGAAATTAGTGAGAGTGTCTCTTTAAATGCTAAAGAAAATGAAGATTTTATTTTTGTGAAAGCTGGCGGTGATTTCGTAAAGTTGTTTTTTGCTGAGATTAATTTTATTGAGGCCTTTGCTGATTACGTTCAAATTCATACTGACGATAAAAGATATACAGTTTTATCGACGATGAAATCAATACATGCAAAACTTGGGGAAGAGAATTTTTTAAGAGTGCATAGATCATTTATCGTAGCAGTCAATAAAATAGATTCATTCACTGATACAGGTATACACATAGGAGATAAAGTTGTTAAAGTGAGCAGGAAGTATAAAAAGGATTTAAAAGAACGTCTAAATTCATAAAACCATTTTCTTTTAACTATGAGTCAAAAAAAGAAAAATCAAGAGCAGGGGTATACAGGAGGGGATAAGTTCTTTGGTCAACTCGTAAATGAAGGAATAGGAGATGATTCTTTTATTCATGAAATTGTGACAATCTTTTTGGACGAATCTAATCATTGCCTAAAACATTTAAAACAGGCATCTAAAGAACAAAATTTAGAGAATGTACAGCTATATTCGCACAAACTGAAATCCAGTTTTTTAATGTTCGACATGATTGAGGCACACGAATTAGTTGCAAAAATGGAGAATATAGAAGCAAGTAAGTTGTCGACTGTTGGTCAAAAAATAAAACGATTGGATGAAATTTGTGAAAAGAGCTTTACGCTCCTAAAAGACAAATACATGACCAACTAAGTCATCAATCAAGTTTTTATAAATCTTTTTGTCTATTGCTTCGGGATTGAATCTCTTGTCTTGGAAATAAAAGAGACATACCAGTATTTATAGTGTTCGTTTCATCAAGGGAAAAATTGATTTGATGCTCCTCGATTTGTTGCAACTCTGTTTTGGTCGATAGCGGCTTGATAACTTTTTGTTTCTCCTTAATGTCTTTTACTAAATTTGCAGTTTCAACATCTTTTTTAATTGATTGTTTGAAAATCAAATACGTTGATTTAAAATCTATATCAAATGATGATTTTGCTCCAATGGTAAATCGCTCTTGGTTAAATTGGGCAACATTTTCTGGTTGATTACCAGCTCGCTTAAGCAATTTATTTTCAAAAGTCGGTGTGTGTTGAGTATCCTCAATGTTTACATTCGCTCTAAGTAGAACCATGGTGGTAAGCAAAATTGCTCCTATTGTTGAGGCTTGTTTTATCATTAGGTTATTTTTCCCTTTCCAGACGCTTGAGATCTTAAAAGGAGGCTATTGTTTTGTAAATTTAAAGAATTAACCAATTTGTAAGTTTAATTCTGTCATAAATTTACGTTAACCAAATGGTTTGGGATTTAAAATTGGGATATTTAAAATAAAAAAAGGGAGCTGTTCACTCCCTTAACTATAAATAATTTCCTGCGTTACTAGGTGAAAATCGCTTGGTAAGCATTCGTTGCATTGATTGGGTTGACCAATAAAACCGGAATCTTTGCATCATTAGTAATCATAAATTGCTCGTGAGAAGCTCCAAATACACCTAGTAATTGGTTCTTTTGGATGTTCATAATCGCAATTAAATCGGCATTTACTTTAACAGAATGAGCAATAACTTCTTTGTCGAAATCTTTCGAAGAGGCTAATGTTGTTGTAACTTCTATATTTCGTTCACCAAAAAATTTGTTCGCGAAAATAATATTAGCTTTAACTGTATGCTGTAAAAACTCATCCGACTCATCAGGAATAATCACATGCACTCGAGAGTTAAAGTATTTAGCCATATTGGCAACCAAGGTTAATTTTTGCTTGGTCTCCTTGTGTAAATCTAAGGGTACAACAATATCATCGTATCCCGAAGCATTGATACGATTTTCTTGAACAACAATAAAAGGAGTTGGGGAATTGGTAACAACTTTCAAGGCATGACTTCCAGTAATGTGTTGCCAACCATGAGCGCCATGTGTACCCATAAAGATCAATTCCGCTCCAATTTCCAAAGCAAATTCAGCAATATCGTCAAAAATATTTCCAATTCTAACGTGATTTATTATTTCAATGCCCTCAGAAATAGTGACTTTTTGAATTTTTTCAGAAGCTTCCTCTAATTTTACTCTTGCTTCTTTCACCGTATCTTTTTTAGATACTACATGTAAGAGGTGGACATCTGCACCGACTACTTGCGCGGTGATTAGGGCATGTTCCGCTGCCGATTCTGCAACATCGCTAAAATCAAACGGAACAATAAATTTTTTCTTGGTCATAGTTTAAAGATTTGAACTGAATTAATTTTCAAGTAAAAGCACATGTTTTAACACACGTCACTTTACAGTGCAAAATAACAATAAATATTAATATGCTGGGGCAATTAAATCAAAAAATCAACGGCGTGATTTTTTCTTTTTTAAGTACGCGTTTATGAAGATAGCACCTAAAATTACAGCAGTTCCTAAATAAAAACCTCCAGACATTCGGTCGGCTATTTCACCACGGAAAAAATCTATAATTAATACAATTAAGATGGCGTAAATGGGTTCCATATTAATACTCATACTTACCGTGAAAGGGGATAAAAACTTCATTAACCAAACGCTGAGAAGAAAAGTTGCAGTTGTGCATACAATGCCGAGTATAATTAGGTAAAACCAATCAAGACCGGCAATTTGAAATGTGGTTGCATTTAAACCGCCCGAAAACCACAATAAAAATGTCATAGTGATAAACCCGCCAAGCATTTCATATTTTGTAATTTGAAATGAAGGCATGGTTTGAATAAATTTTCCGTTCAGGACATTAAATAATGCGGCTAAAACGGCGGCAATCAAACCAACCAAAATTCCCGAAATATATTCAGGTTCAAAACCAATAATTAAAATAATACCACCAATAATAACTGCGCTCAATATTAGCTCGGAAAGGAGCACTTTTCGTTTGAAAAAGAGCGGTTCTAGCAGAGCAGTAAATAAAGTTGCGCTTGAAAGGCAAACAACAGCGACTTCTACTGAACTCAACTTAATGGACTGAAAAAAAGCAAACCAGTGAAATCCAACTACTAACCCTGTAATCATTACATAAACTATTTCACGAGTATTTAGTTTTCGTTTTTTTCGATAAAATGAGCCTATGGCAACCAAAGAAATATAAGCAATGCCCATCCGAAAAAACACAATTTCATTTGCATTTAAACTAATTTCTCTTCCTAATACTCCCGTAAATCCCCATATAAATACGGTAAGATTTAGTAATAAATAATGTTTGAATTGCGCAGACATAAAAAAGCCATTCCAAATTATAGGAATGGCCAAATGTACTTTATTTTTAAATCAGATTTCTATTTAATATCTGCTTTTTTCTTCTCAACCGCTTTAAGTTTTTCTGTCTGAGTTTTAATTTCACCCTTTTTCGTTTCTTGATTCTTTTTACTTTCTTCGATTGCTTTTTTATTCTCTTCTATCTTTTTGTGATAATCCTCTATCTCTTTTTCGAGTTTTTCTTGTTCTTTCTCCAAATCCTTTAATTCTTTCTCCTGTTCTTTTAATAGTTTTTCCTCTATTTTAATTTCCTCACCTACCATGTTTTTCGAAGCATTAACGCCAAATTTATATAAACGGGTGTTAATTATTTTTGCCTGTGCTGAATGATCACTAGAGTTTAAATATGCTCCCCCTAAATCAACTGCAACTGAAATAAATGCACCTCCATCAGGATTTTCTTCTACTTTAGCAAAAACATCAAAGGTGTTTTCTCCCATTTCTTTTAACTTGCAATCATCAACTTTTATAATATCTCCACTGGTAGAATAACTTCCTTTCCAGCTCTTTAATTCGTCTTTTAGCTCTTTTTCCAGTTCTTTTTGTGTGCCGTATGGAATTGTTAAATAAAAGCCTTCTTTGGTTCCATCAACATTTACTTTTTTTTCGTCAACTTTAACTTGTGCGTATGTTCCAAAGGCAATTAAGGCAACAAATAGTGTGGTTAATTTTTTCATCTTCATTGGTTTAAATTGTATTTATTTTGGGTGACTTTTGGCAAATGTCGTGCCCGTTCCTCACGAATTTAAACATTTGTCATTAGGTATACAAAATTGAATGCATGAATATGCTTATTTTTACGCTTTATGTTATTCAAGGAGGTTGTCGGAAATAAAGAAATTAAGGCTGCTTTAATTAAGGAGGTTAAGGCGGATAGAGTGAGTCATGCTCAAATGTTTCTAGGTCCAGAAGGTACCGCTAAGTTGCCATTGGCGACTGCTTTTGCCCAATATTTATTATGTGATAATCCTGGGAGAAATGATGCCTGTGGTGATTGCCCAAATTGCAAAAAGGTTGAAGCATTAACACATCCTGATTTACATTTTGTTTATCCAATTGTCAAGTCAAAAAAAAAGCACATTGCATCATCCAAAGATTGTATTAAAGAATGGAACGCTTTTTTCTTAAAAGAACCAAATTTTGCGCTTCGTAATTGGTTGATAGAATTAGATGAACTTGGCAAAAATCCGGTTATTGCCGTTGAAGAGAGTCAACAAATTTTAAAAAGATTAGCCTTAAAATCTTTCAGCGGTAAGTACAAAATTATGATCATTTGGTTGCCTGAAAAAATGAATCCTTCAGCGGCCAATAAATTATTGAAACTATTAGAAGAACCACCTGAGAAAACTGTCTTTATTTTAGTGAGCGATAGCGTTGAAACAATTCTGCCAACAATTATTTCTAGAACACAAATAAAACGTATTCCAAGCCTCCAAACCGAAGAAATTTCGGATTATATTAAGAAAAAGTTTAAAGTAAGTGATGAGGTTGCACAATCAGCAGCTAACCTAAGTCAAGGTAATTTAACCGAGGCAATTGATTTAGTTCAAGGAGCTGAATCGCAAAATATTTATTTTGATTTATTTGTTAAATTAATGAGAGCGGCTTATACTGCTAATCCAATGGATTTAATGGCTGTAAGTGATGAAATAGCTTCTTGTGACAAAGAAACGCAAAAGAACTTTGTGAAATATGGATTGCATATTTTTCGTGAATCGATGATTCAGAATTATATGAAAGGTGAGCTAGCTAATTTACGTGATAATGAATTAGAATTCTTAAAGAAGTTTGCGCGGTTTATCAATAATCACAATATAACAGAGCTAATGGAAGAGTTTAATTTAGCACATTATCATCTTGAGCGAAACGCGAGTGCAAAAATACTTTTTGCAGATTTGAGTATCAAGTTGACTAAACTTATTAAAAAAGGAGTTTAATGTTGATTTGTAATGGATAAGCAATTGTAATTAGAATAATTCTCAATCATTAAAAATGAACTGTTGACATCAAGTCGTTATTATCCTGCTGTTAATTCAAGTGAAAGCCTTATCTTTACATGTTGATAAATTAACTACTACGGAAAAATGGGATGCAGTAATTGTTCGAATGGAGGAGGTGTACCTAACGGCTGTAAAAGCAATGGGAATTGCGGAAGTGGCAGCTGTGGCAAATTATCCGTATTTGATTGGTTGGCAGATATAGATTTACCCGGTGGGCAAAGTACCTACGATGTTGTTGAATTAAGATTTAAAAACAGTAGAAAAGGGTTTTACAGAAATATAAAAGGGTTTAATTTGCAAGTTGGAGATGCTGTTGTTGTAGAGGCAAGTCCTGGTTACGACATTGGTGTTGTTTCAGCTGTTGGTGAACTCGCCAGAATTCAAGTAAGGAAAAAAACACAAAATTTTAAGGCGCATGAAGCGCGGTCAATCCTTAGAAAAGGATCGAAGGATGATATCGAAAAATGGAAGAAATTCCGGGAAAAGGAAGCCGATACAATGTTTGCTTCGCGAAGTTTTGCTTCTGAGTTAGGTTTAGAAATGAAGATCTCTGATGTAGAGTATCAAGGAGATGGATCTAAAGCAATTTTTTATTACACAGCAGAAGATCGCGTAGATTTTAGACAACTTATTCGCCATCTAGCTGATGCCTTTAAGGTGAAAATTGAAATGAAGCAAATTGGTGTGCGACAGGAGGCGGCGAGACTAGGAGGGATTGGTTCTTGCGGTCGCGAATTGTGCTGCTCAACCTGGTTAACTGATTTTCGTTCGGTTTCAACGGCCTCAGCTCGTTACCAACAATTGTCTTTAAACCCGCAAAAATTGGCAGGACAATGTGGGAAATTGAAGTGTTGCCTTAACTACGAATTGGATGCCTATCTAGATGCTTTAAAAAAATTCCCACGTTCTGATGTAAAATTAAAAACGCAAAAGGGAATAGCTTTTCATGTTAAAACGGATGTTTTTAAAGAGGAAATGTGGTATATCCAAGAGGATAAAGCAAACCCAGGATCAACCAATTTTATTCCACTTACTCCAGACCGTGTGAGAGAAATCATTCGAATGAATAAGGCAGGCGATTTCCCTGCAGATTTGAAGGATTTTATGATTGAAGTCGAAGCTGAAATTCCGGACTATACTGATGTGGTTGGGCAAGATAGTTTAAATCGATTTGAGCACGTTTTTAAACGTAAGAAGAAAAAACGTAAGAAAAAAGGAGGAGAACAGCAAGCGCAAAATAAAGGAAAGCAAAATACACGAAACAATGCTTCTCCTCAGCAAAAACAAAAAGCCAAACCACAGCAACAAAAGGAAGGGCAACGAAACGATCCAAATAAAAAACGACGTAAACCTAAGACTAATAATAAAAATCAGCAGCAAGTTTCAGGTCAAAAACAAAATAACGGAAATAGATCTAAGAAAAAGACAAATCCAAACGCGAAACAAGGTCAACAAAGCAAGGGACCAAATAAGGCAGCAACGGGAGGAGGAAAAAAACGAACGAATTCGAATAATAGGAATAGAAATACCAATAAACCCGGTAATAAACCATCCAGTCAAGGAAAAGGCAAGGGCAATCAGCAGGCGAAAAATGATAAAAAAGAAGGTTAAATTCAATTTAGGCGTAATAGGGTTAATGGCGATTCTATTAATATTTCAATCGTGTGACAGCAATCGAATTTATGAAGAGAATCTAGCAATCTCGGATAATTCTTGGAATAAAGATGATATAAAAATCTTTGAGTTTGACGTTGCAGATACTTTATCGCCCCTTAATGTATATATTAACCTAAGAACAACTGTAGATTATCCGTACAGCAATATCATTGTTTTTATGGAAAGTGTTTACCCTAATGGAATTGAGAATAAAGACACACTAGAATTTATACTGGCTCAACCTGATGGTAAGTGGAATGGTGAAAGCTCAGGGACTATTATTGAATTTCAGGGTTTAATTGCTTCTGGCGGTCGATTTTCTACGCAAGGCACATACAAGTTTAGTTTACAACATGCTATGCGTGAGGACGATCTAAATGAAGTTGTGGATATTGGTATGCGTGTTGAGATAAAAGAATAATCAAAGTTTTCTATAAGAGCTCATCTAAACTTTTATTCTGATTAAAATAGTTAATGACGTCCTGATTTGAGCAATCAAAATAATTGTCAAGTAACCAATCTGCCAAATAATTACGGTACGCTTCTTTGCTAATTTTAGCGAAATAGATATAGCCTCTTCCCTTTTTTTTATGGCCAATAAATTTTTTCTTTTCTAAAATACGAACGATAGTAGAAGTAGTATTATACGCGGGTTTTGGCACGGGGTAGAACTGGATAATATCTTTTACGGTGGCCTCCTTTAACCCCCATAACCTTAACATCACTTGTTCTTCCGCTTGCGTCAATCGTTGCATGATATAAAGCTATAAATAAATATTAAAAAATCACTCCACTAGCTTGAAATGATTAAATGCTAAAAGAGCCCTAGTATTCGCTTGCGGCAAACGGGCGACCTGAAGGGGTCTACAGTTTCATCATACCCTTTCTTCGTTAATCGATGGGTTAAAATTGTAGCTGAATTTCGTAGTTTAAAATCGACCTCATTTTGAGTGATGGGTATTATTCCCATAAATTTTATACCGAGTTTTTTGAGTTTTTCATGCTCAAAAACTGATTTGGTGATAATAGGATTACAAAGCATAAAATGATTAGCAGGTAGCTTATCCATAAACTCTACTGGAGGATTGCCCGCTGGGATGGTATCGCCTGGACCAAACCAAGTTTTGTTTTTTTGAGGAATTTCAGCAATTTTGCTGATCCAAGTGACTGGCCAATTTACTTCATCTATTTTCCAATAGTCTGGTAAACAAAAAAAGATTTCAATCCGTTTGTATTCCTTGAATTTTTCACTTGAAATTTCTTGTTCATTTTCAGACAATCCCACAGTCATGACCAGTTGCTTTTTAAGTTGTGGTAACTTAACAACAACTAAATCAAAAGCGAAATTGTCTCCAGTTTGAATGGTTTCAAAAATGATTTGATCATCAATCGTCGATAAGGCGTTTTCTAGCATGTTACAAAAATAGCCTTATTATTGCCTAAAAGATTGTTTCAAGCATAAAAAAACCCTTGACTTTGTGTCAAAGGTTTCTTTATTAAAATATTTTGATTCTATTGAATAATTACCGTTTCTTCTGAGGTAGTTTCTTGTTCAACTTTTATCACTCCAGTACCCGTTAAAGTATCACCACTGCGAACTTCGATGTCTAAGACAAAAACACCTGCCTGCCCTAAATTATAGTTTTCAGAATAGTTGAATGTTGCGTAGCCTGTTGCATCAGTAAAGAGTGTATCGTCAATTATAATTGAGCCATGCTCTTCAATAGTTGATGTAGCATACAATCGAACCATAGCATTTGGGAATTGAACATTTGCAGTATCCACAACTTCCACCTTAGCAATTGTGTCGGCCTCTTTTCTACAAGATGTTAATGTTACAAGCACTCCTGCTAATAAAAATAACCCAGCTTTTGCAATTAATCTATTCATTTTTTTCATTTTTATATTCGTTCCAAGTCTCATGGTCCTAGACAAAAATACGATTATTTTGTTTAAAGATTCGTATTTATGTTAAAATCACAAAACAATAAGCATTTATAGTACTACTTTAAGCGCTAAAAAGTTGCCTAAATTGAAAATTATTTTCGTGGTATTTAATTCATAAATAATATTTCACGAATAACTAGTCCAATTTTAGTAATTTCGCATAGCCTTGCAGATGCAATAGGTAAAACAATCATTACGTTAATAAAGTTACAAGCCTCCATGGGTTTAGAAAAGAAAATTGAAGAAATAAGCAGTGAAATGAATAATTTTCAGGTGACTACTCCTGAGGAATTAGAAGCATTTCGTATTAAATTTTTAGGGTCAAAAAATTGTATTAAAGGTCTATATCAAGAATTGAAGACCGTTCCTAATGAATTGAAAAAAGAGTTTGGTCAAAAAATTAACGCACTAAAACAAGAAGGTGAGGTAAAATTTGAAACTGTAAAGTCTCAGGTTGGAGCTGCGAATAATGGATCAAATAAAGAAATAATTGATTTAAGTCGACCTGCCGAAGAAATGGCAGTTGGCTCTAGACACCCTTTAATGGTTGTAAGGAATGAAATTATAGAAATTTTTAATCGAATTGGTTTTAATGTTTCTGAAGGTCCAGAAATTGAGGATGATTGGCATAATTTTTCAGCATTGAATTTTCCTCCTGAGCATCCGGCAAGAGATATGCAGGATACCTTTTTCATAGAAAAGGGTGAAAACGAAATGGCCCTAAGAACACACACATCTTCGGTTCAAGTGCGGGTAATGGAAAACTCAAAACCCCCAATAAGAACAATTTCGCCGGGAAGAGTGTATCGTAATGAAGCTATTTCTGCGAGAGCACATTGCTTTTTTCATCAAGTTGAAGGTTTGTATATTGATAAAAATGTATCCTTCGCCGACCTGAAACAAACCTTACAATATTTTGCAAAAGAGATGTTCGGAGATAAAACTCGTATTCGATTACGTCCTTCTTATTTTCCTTTTACTGAGCCCAGTGCAGAGGTAGATGTATCTTGCACATTATGTAATGGAGATGGTTGTAATGTTTGTAAATATACAGGCTGGTTAGAGATTTTAGGTTGCGGTATGGTCGATCCAGCAGTGTTGGATGCGGCAAATATCGATAGTAATATATATTCCGGTTTCGCTTTTGGAATGGGGATAGAACGAATTACGCAGTTAAAGTATCGCGTAGGAGACCTGCGTCTTTATTCTGAAAATGATATCCGATTTTTAAATCAATTTAAATCGGCCTATTAATATTAAGGTTATGGGATTATTTGGATTTGGTAAGCAAAAATCAAAAGAAAACAAGATAAATTGGGTGAGTTTAAAAGACCCAGAAACGTTAAATCATCTGATTGTCAAAGATTCATTTGAAAAACCAGTTGTGTTCTTTAAGCACAGTACACGATGTTCTATTAGTTCTATGGCATTGAATAGATTAGAGTCTAATTGGAATATAAAGGATGATGAAGCAGTACCTGTTTATCTTGATTTAATTCAATTTCGGGCAATTTCTAATGCGATAGCTGAACGTTTAGCAGTTGTTCATCAATCTCCTCAAATAATAATAGTAAAGGAAGGAAAAGCCGTTTATTCTAGTTCACACAATCAAATCGATGCAGAAACAATAAAAGCAAATTTATGATTAGAGCGGTTATTATTGATGATATTCCCGAAGCTAGAAAAGTACTTCAAGCTGATTTGGAAAACTATTGCGTAAACATCCAAGTAGTTGGAGAAGCCGAAGGAGTAGTGTCAGGTGCAAAAATCATCAATGAACTAAAACCTGATTTGGTATTTTTGGATATTCAAATGCAAGACGGAACAGGATTTGATTTACTTGAAATTTTACCAGATCCTAATTTTAAACTCATATTTACAACAGCTAGTGACGAATACGCTGTCAAAGCGTTTAAATTTAGTGCGGTCGATTATCTTTTAAAACCAATTGATCCAGACGAGTTGATGGATGCTGTTAGTAAAGTTGAACAGCAAGATCAACCAACTGACCGCATAGGGCTATTAAGAGAAAATTTCAATCAACCTAAAAGAATAGCGCTGAATACATTAGATAAAATTCATATTGTCGAAGTTGTAGAAATTCTCAGATGTGAATCAAATGTTAATTATACGCAGTTTTATTTTACGGATGGCAGTAAACTCTTAGTCACCAAAACACTTAAAGAATTTGATAAATTGTTGAGTGATCATTATTTCATTCGTGTGCATCAATCTCACTTAATTAATGCAAGGTTTATCAAAGAATTTACTAAATCCGATGGCTATATTTTTATGAAAGATGGAACTAAGGTGCCTGTGTCCACCCGAAAAAAACAGGTGTTAATGGAAATGATTCAAAACTTTTAACGTATGAATATTCGCATAATAGCTTATGCTTTTTTAATGGTTTCGTTAACCTTATCGAGCTGTAAAGATGAAGAAAGACCGGCTGAAAAACCAATAAATACTCCAAGTATACCAGCTCAACTGACAAAGCCTTTTCAAGGAACTAAATTAAACCTTGGGCAACCATTACTTGTAGAGATTAAAGTCAATAAACCTGAAGAGATTAAAACAATGACGGTTTTTGTTGCGGATACCGTTTACAAGGATAATCTTCCAGTCGAAAATCAAACCATTACAGTGCAAACCTCAGGAAATAACAAGGTTGGTCGCGTAAATATTCGATTAGAATATACGAATAATGATGGTGAATTAATGGCGGATAATCGGGAAGTTATTTATTTTTCGGATATGACACCCGGATATAAATCGGCAAGTATAGTTGAAACATATAATCATGATGTATCCTCCTATACTCAAGGGTTGGAATTCTGGCAAGGTAAACTTTTTGAAGGAACGGGGCAATATAGTCAGTCAATATTAGCTGAAGTAGATTTGGTTACCGGTAAAAAAATTAGGGAATATAAGCTTCCTGATGCCAACTTTGGGGAAGGAATTTCGATCTTGAATGATACTATTTATCAATTAACCTATCGTGCTGAAAAATGTTATATCTACGATATGAACTTTAATTTGATTGGTTCGCATATGTATGACGGAGAAGGATGGGGATTGACCAATGATGGTAAACACCTAATCATGACGAATGGAAGTGATCATATTTATTGGAGGAATCCAAAAACGTTTGCTGTTGAAAAAAAGATTTCTGTTTATGATGATAAAAGAAATGTGGGGAATTTGAATGAGCTTGAATTGATTGATGGGTTTCTGTATATTAATTTGTACACAGAGAATAGAATTGCACAGGTAGATACTGCGTCAGGTAAAGTAGTCAACTATATTGATTGTTCGGTATTGGCGGACGCAGCTGTTCAACCCGGAGTTGATGTTATGAATGGTATTGCGCATAACCCTTTAAATGGTAAAATTTATATGACCGGTAAATGGTGGCCAAAACTATTTGAAGTAAGTTTTAACTAATGGGAAAATTAACAGTTGTTCCAACTCCAATTGGGAATTTGGAAGATATGACGTTTCGAGCGATTCGGATCTTAAAAGAATCAGATGCCGTTTTAGCTGAGGATACTCGAACCACATTAAAGCTATTTCAAAAATTTGAAATTGAAAATAAACTTATTGCTCATCATTTAAATAATGAACATAAAACTGTAGGTCGAATTGTAGAAGAATTGCAGAATGGACTTGAATACGCTCTTGTTTCAGATGCGGGAACTCCGGCTATTTCAGATCCTGGGTTTTTATTGGTTCGTGAATGTTTGAAGGCAGGAATAGAAGTGGAATGCTTACCCGGCCCAACGGCATTTGTGCCTGCGCTGGTAAATTCGGGTTTTCCTTGTGAAAAATTCGTTTACGAAGGTTTTTTACCTACCAAAAAAGGTCGTCAAACAAGGATTCAAAAGATCGCGGAGGAGGAAAGAACGGTAGTACTTTACGAATCGCCGCATAGAATTTTAAAAGCGCTAGGTCAATTTCAAGAGTTTTTTGATGAAGATAGGAGGATTTCGGTGTCCAGAGAGATTTCTAAGAAATTTGAAGAAACCATTCGTGGTACAGTCAGTGAATTGATTACACATTTTACGGAAAACCCAATAAAGGGGGAATTTGTAATTGTCATTGAGGGAAAATCAAAATAGCACCTATGAAAGCAGTTTATTTAGAAAAAAAGGGAGATCCTAAAGTTGCTTTTCAAGTTAGAGACAAAGAAAAACCGGTACCGAAAGAAAACGAAATACGTATAAAAGTAGAAGCTTTTGGATTAAACTATGCCGATGTAATGGCCAGAAATGGACTTTATCGTGAAGCTCCTCCAATGCCTTGTGTGTTGGGCTACGAAGTGGTTGGTGTGGTTGATCAAGTAGCTAACGAATCTGACAAGGATTTAATTGGAAAACGTGTGGTTGCATTTACCCGATTTGGAGGATATGCAGAATATGTTGTTACCAATAATTTGGCGGTTTCAATCATCGATGATTTAGAAGTAGGTAAAGGTTTATCGATAGCAACTCAATTTGTGACCGCGTACTATATGAGTCATGTAATCACACAATTTTTTCCTGGGGATAAAGTCTTGATTCATGCCGGTGCTGGTGGTGTTGGTATGGCCTTGATTCAATTTTGTAAACAGCAAGGATGTGAAGTTTTCGCTACAGCTGGCTCCAATGAAAAATTAGATTTTATGCGCCAATTAGGGGCTGATCATGTGATTAATTATCGAAGCGATGATTATGAAGTTGAAATTGACAAAATTTTGGGAAAAGACCGTTTAGATGCCACTTTTAATCCAATCGCAGGAGAGACATTTAGAAAGGATTTTCGTTTGATAGGTGCTGGAGGACGTTTAATTCTATTTGGTGGTTCTGCACGTTCGGCAGGTAAATGGGGAATTTTTTCTACTCTTAATTTTGTGCGTAAAATGGGGTTGGTATTACCGATTGGTACGATGATGCGTTCCAAATCGATCCTTGGTGTTAATATGTTGAAAATTGGTGATCAACGCCCAATGGTTTTAAAACATTGTTTGGATGAGGTGGCAAAATTAATGCTGGCCAATAAGTTGCAAGTACATATTGGTGGTGCTTTCTCGGTTGATCAAATCGATGAAGCGCATGAACTTTTGGAGTCTCGAAAATCAAAAGGGAAGCTATTAATTCACTGGTAATAGTTATCTTGGATTCAAATGACTGAATTTAAAATACGATCATCTCCATTACTTTTTGGACTGAAACTTGTTTTTGGGGTGGGTTTGATTGTAATGGTCATTTATCGTTTGTATGAAATGGTCACAAATCAGGCCTACGATGATCTCTTGGATAATACGAAACATTATCAGTACGCGATTTTGGCTATTTTACTGATGCCTATAAATTGGTCGTTGGAAGCATTAAAATGGAAAGCACTTATTCTGCCAATTAAACCCATTCGGTTTGCTGAAGCCATAAAGGCTGTATTGGCCGGGTTGTCTACTGGAATTATGACGCCTAATCGGGTGGGGAATTTTATTGGTAGAATTGCATTCATTGATAAAGCGGATCGTACGCATGCCGCGTTTTTTACCTTAATCGCAAATCTTGCTCAGTTCGTAGTTTCAATTGGTTGTGGCACAGTTGCATTTCTATTTACGCAGCAAATAAACTTTGAAATTTCAACTTACTTTTTGCAAATAATCAGTTTATTTATTTTAATTTTTGGCATACTGATATATTTAAAACCATCCCGAATTGTCCGGAAACCTCTCAAACGATTTTTGCCAAAGGATATCGAAGAATCAGTTAAATTTGTTAGTGAAGCAAGTAGTGGAATAAAGCTAAAAATTATTGGATTAAGCTTGTTTCGATATGGCATATTTGTAAGTCAATACGTTTTAATTGTATTTACTTTTATGCCCCATTTATCGATTTATGAATTGTACATGCACATCATGTTAGTGTATCTATTAGTCACTGTTCTTCCATCTTTGATTTTTGGCAAATTATTTATGCGTGAAGCTGCTGCATTGATTGTTTTATCTGCAATTGGGGTGTCTACCAGTGTCATTTTATTAACTGGATTTATTTTGTGGTTCGTAAATATTGCATTACCGGCACTGGTTGGCGGTTTCTTTTTAATTCGAAACAAATGATTTGGTGGGTCTGCTTTATAATAGTTTGCGTACAATTTTTGCTGGTCATCTTATTGAGGTTAGTTGCACTTTTTAAACTTTCATCTAGTAATATTGTAACAGGAAAAAATGCGAACATAAGCGTAATCATTCCTTTTCACAACGAATCAGATAGAATTATTGAACTAATTAATTCGTTAAATAAATGTTTGATAAATCAAGGGGTTGAGCTGCTTTTTATCGATGATCATTCAACAGACAATAGCATTGAATTAATAGAACAAAACTTAAAGCACCCATTCAAAATAATATCGAATTCGGAACAGAAGGGTAAAAAATTTGCAATCAAAAAGGGTGTAAAGGTTGCCCAATACGAAACGATTATTACCTGGGATGCTGATATTCAATTGCCGTCCGATTACTTTATTCAAATTCAGCAATTGCAGACGTCTGATATGGCTGTTTTACCGGTAAACATGAAGGCAAATTCGTTAATTGGTGCATTATCGATTATTGAATTTAAATTTTTAAGTGCCTTAAATTTCGGATTAGCTTCAATAAAACAGCCTATTTTGGCAAATGGAGCTAACCTCTTATTTTCAAAAAAGGCGTTTTTAAAAGTCGATAAGCAAAGAAATGATTATTTAGTACCCTCCGGAGATGATGTTTTTTTATTAAATGCATTTTTACAGAATAATCTTAAAGTTGAGTTAGTTGATTCAAGTAATTGTGCTGTGACAACGCAGGCGCCAGGCACTATGGTTAAGTTATTACAACAACGAAAACGCTGGGCGGGTAAAATCAATCGCATGTTATCTGCTCCGGTAATTTTAGGATTTATCTTATTGCTTGCTGTCCAGGTATTATTGTTTATTTCGTTAATCAATTTGGGGAAAAATCCACTTTTTGGTGTAGTAATTGGATTGAAATACCTTGCTGAACTTATTTTAATTTGGCGATGGGAAACTAGCATGCGTATGACTGCTTTAACCTTGCTCTTGCATCAAATTTGGTATCCTTTTTATTTGTTGTTACTGCTGTTACCATTTAAAAAAGAAACACGGTGGCAATGATCATTGAACGGACAATTGCCGTTAAATAAATCGTCTTCGTATTTTTCACATTCTAAACGTACCGTAACTTTTGAATTCTCTGAAAGTGTAAACGTTAATTTATTAGTATTAAAATAGCAAGTATAATGGTGTTCGCAAGCAATGATTAGAAAAGCAATGGACAATATTAAGGGTACAAATCGTTTCATTTTTAAGCTTTATCTAAAAATATCGAAATTGTGAGTTGAAAGCAATAGCGTTAAAATAATTTAACAATTTTCTTGATATAAATAAAGTACAACGAAGCTTCCCTATCAAAATATACATTATTGAAGCTTTAAGAATTTAATGACATTCATTTCCGTGTCATTTGTTATTGAAATTGTATAAACCCCAGCAGAAAGATTACTTACGTCAAGTATTTTACGATTGCATTTGCAATCATTTTGATAAACCGTTCTTTGTCCAAGAGAATTTATAATGGAAACCTCAGAAAAATCAAATGAGGACTCAACCGTTAACACATTTTTAACGGGATTGGGGTATAAAAAAATGGTTGCATTTTCGGGAATTTTAGGATTACACTCTTCAGTCCAAAAAGCCACATTACCCATACAATCAGTTTTTGAAACCACCATTGTTCCTCCTGACCAAGATTGTGATAATACAATATAGCCCCCATCTCTACTTTTTATTATTTTCTTAAATCCTCCTTCAGGAGCATCAAACGTGGTTTCATAGTAGGCAGCTGAATCTAATCGATTGAACTTTCTAAAATTAAATTTTTGTTCTGTTATTTCCATTAAACCTGTTATCACATCAGAATCATCACATGAGTTATCTACTACTTGATCTATTAATTCGATTTGGATAGAATCGTTTATATTTTTAAAGTCACCTGTTGTAGGATTAAGTGAATATAATTCACCATCAAACATATTATCCTTAAAATAATAACGATCGTTAAATTTAAATATGCTACTTACCTTTATATCATTTGCTGGAAAATGACGTGGCACCCTCAATTCCCAGATAATATCACCTTTTAAGTCAATTTTATATAGCAAAGCATCAGAACCTACTTCTTCAGGGGAACCAATAGATGCACCAACATATACAGCCGAATCTATTTCTGTCAATGAAGTGGCACTTTCCCATGAAATTAGTTCTCCATCCCAAGGTCTTTCAATAATATTTTGCCAAATAATAACACCTTCATCATTAATTTTAGTTATTAAGAGGTCGATCGTTTCTGTATACCGAACTCCTAAGAGGATATAATTACCATCAGATGTAGCAATTATAGAGTTAAACATACGCGCAGCTATTACTTTTTGCCATAGAATTTCGCCCTCTTCATTGATTTTCCATACCAAAATATCCTGAATACCATCTTGATCATCAACAGGGTATGAAAAACTTGTGGAAGCCACAAGTACACCACTATCATGGGCGTTTACAATTTTTGGACCAAATTCATGACTGGGCGTAAAACCATAAATAGTATCCCATTCTACAACGCCATATTGGTTTATTTTTATTAGTCTCACATTTTTTTTGAATAAGTAACGTCTGACATGGCATAGATATCGCCTGCTTCATTTTCCACAATATCATGTCTAATTTGTGTTACTGATCCCTCTGGATTTTCTAAAAAAACCTGAAAGGTTGATTGTCCGATGACGGGATAAGAAACAATCAAAATATAGATCAACCATAAAGTTTTCATACCTATATAAAGAAACGAAAAACCCGTACCATTTGTTGCCTGGGTTACTAAAAGACAGAAATCTTAAAAATTAAGATTTAAAACTTCACAAACTTTGCTGTCACATTTTGTTCTTTCCCCTCAATTAAAACCGAATAAACTCCACTGGCTAAATCACTCACATTTATTAATTTACGATTGCAATTACATTCGTTTTTATATACCGTAATTTGCCCTAAAGCGTTTATTAACGATACCTCTGAAAAATCAAATACTGCCTCAATGGTCAATCTATCTTTCACTGGGTTGGGGTATAATAGGAGTTCCTGACCTTCCGGAATTTTTGAATTACAATCCTCGCTCCAATAGGCAACATTGCCCATACAATCTGTTTTTGTGACTAGCACGGCACCAGAGGTTTGTGACAACATTATATATCCCCCGTTTCTACTTTTAATAATCTTTGCAAAAGCATCCTTGAGTGTGTCATATGGTACTTCGTAGTAGGCAGCAGAATCTAAACGATTATATTTTTTAAAATAAAACTGTAATTCGGTTATTTCCACTATACCTGTTAAAGCATCTCCGGTCCCGTCACATGAATTATCTATTACCAGGCCGTCTAAATCCAGTTGTATTGAATCTGTAATATTCCTAAAACCTCCCTGCTCAGTGAATGTATAAGTTTCAATTATGTCACGATAGTCTGCTATAAAATAAAGTTTATCATTAAATTTAAAGATATACTCTATCATGCGGACGTCATGTTTTTCTCTACTGGGTATGCGAATCTCCCAATTTATATTTCCATCCAAATCAAACTGATATAACAATCCATCTTGCCAATTAGATCCTACTAATGGGTATGTAAAATAGGCAGCAATGTAAACAAAACCATTAATTTCTACTATTTTTTTTTGGTTTACCCAAGCTATTTCACCCTTATCAAACATACGTTCAATAATTTTTTGCCAGAGGATATTCCCGTTTTCATCTATTTTCGTAATCAATAGACCCAGCCTTTCGTTATAATGACTTCCTAGAAGGATATAGTTGCCATCAGATGTAGCAATCATAGAATGAAATGAACGAGCAGCAATCACTTTTTGCCAAACAATTTCTCCTAACTCATTTATTTTCCATACCAAAATATCTTTATATCCATCCTGATCATCTACCGGGTAGGAATAACTGGTGGAAGCTACGATAACCCCTCCGTCATGCGCATTTACCAATCTTGGGGAAAATTCCTGATGAGGGGTAAAATCATAAATGGTGTCCCATAGCACTGTACCATTCGCTTTTATTTTTACAAGCCTCACATCTCGTTTACCTCCGTCAACTGAAGAAACAGCATATATTTCGTCTGTCTGACTTTCAACAATATCATCTCTTACTTCTACTGACCATTCTGGACTCTTTGAAGAAAATTGGAAGGTTGATTGTCCTATAACAGGACAAGAAATAATCAAAATATAAATAAACCATAAACTTCTCATACCTGTATAAAGAAACGATATACCCGTACCATTTGTTGCGTGGTACGGGTATTTTTGTTTATTTTTTAAGGATTTTAACAGTAGTGTTTCTTTGTGTTTTTTCATCAAATACACTTAAAAAGTATATGCCATTGGCAAATGATGACATATCAACATCAAAGGTGCTTGTGTTTTTATAATTACTATCAAAAACAAGTTGTCCTGTAGGATTGTACATGATTACTGAGAAATTTTGTAAATCATGAACATTAACATATAAAATATCCGTAACAGGGTTAACATAAGTGATGTTTATCAGGTTGGTTTGATCTTCTTCTGTTTTCAACTCTTCATTATTAAAATAAACGGCCGTACAGGCATTTATTCTACCATAACCTAATTCTAAACACCTTCCATTTGGTTCCATGGTGGTGTAGTCATATCCCCCAACTTTATCCGAACTGAGTCGTATTATTTCATACACTTCTTCATTGGTCAAATCGGCATCTTTTTCAAGCAAAAGTGCTGCTAACCCACTGACCATTGGTGCTGCTGCAGAAGTACCGGAAAAACCATAATAATCTCCTACCGCATAACCAATTCCTATATCTTCAGGAAACCCGGTTCCTTCATCAGAAAAATCAGTACTCATAATACAAACTCCGGGTGCTACAACGTCTAAATCTTTAAAGTATGAGCTGCCCCAATTGCCTTCAATGGGATCAAAACCATCATACTTTTTCTTGATTTGATCAACCGGATTGGTTGCTCCAACACTGAATACCATTGGCATTGCAGCCGGGATGGAAATATATTCACCATTTCTGTTTCCGGCAGATGCCACTAAAACAATTCCTTTTCCATCTCTACCTGATAAGTGGCAAGCTTGTAAGGATGAATAGAACCCAAATCCCATTGCCTCTTCAACGGTCATCCCATTATACCCAAAACTCATATTGATAATATCAACTTGTCTTTCAATTAGTGGATCGGTAAGTAATTCCTGAAGCAGACCATCAAACTGTGCCGTTGTGCCTGACCATAAACTTGGTATGAGCATGCTTTCATGGGCAACACCAACAATTCCCTCGGTATTGTCAATGTCCGCAGAAATAATTCCGCTGACATTTTGCAAGTGTGCTTCATTCCAGGCAGCGTAATAAACGTCATCAGCATCATTATAAATCGGTACCACCGCAGCTTCCCCTTCAACGTCTCCAAAAGCTGCCCAACCATCTAGAAAAGAACCATCCAGATCCGGGTGGTCCCATTGTACACCGTGATAATCAATAACACCTACCACAACACCATCTCCACTATAAGAAGGTCCTGTACCGTAGTCAAACTCAAAATTCCAAGCACAATCTAATCCAATATTTGCAGTGGGGTCCGTTGCTGTACCATTGCAAGTGGTTTCACTGCCAATTGCCCACCACATATCATCATAATAAGGATCATCAGGGCCGTCATGTGGTCTAAAAAGCCGTAAACTTGGGGTGACTATTTTTATAAATTCTTCGGTGTCTTCTTCCCATAAATCAGCGGCAATGTCCATTGTTAGTGTTGCGCTCGTTAATGAATGATTGGTGTAATTTTGATTTGCTTTTAGTATAAAAACACCTCCATCAATACCTGAAGGTGGGTAATAAACCACATCTAACTGATTACTTGTGGCAAATGAATCCACTTGCGTATCGGTTAAATCAGGATCATTGAAAACAATCTCAATATAATTATCTATTCCTGCGTATAATTCGTTTGCATATTTCTGAGTATTATTTCTGGTCTGTGTAGCAACTAAATATTCTTTATAAAAATTGGGTTGACTTTCAATAACCGTAATCATAGAATCAATTTCTGATTCACTCGCTTCCGGATCAAAATAAATATAATGAATCCCATCATCAGGAAAAAAATCACTATGGCTTACTATTGTTGAATCGACATCAACAAAGCGGCTCGAATCTATCAATGCAAATGAATACATTCCAGGTTGTTGACACCATACAGACTTTTCTCCGTTAAGATAAAAGTAGGAGTAATCAACATTCTGTAGTAAAACAAATTTTATAGCAGTCATCTGTGTTGTGCCAACATAATGAGACAGCCCTGTAATGTAAACAGAATCAGCAACGACATGGATATTATAAGCTGTATCTCCCAGCCCCAGACTATTATACTCAGTAGAAAGTAAAACCAGCCCGTCAGCAGAATATTGAGTAAAAAAGAAAGAGCTGATGTTCCCCTGATCCGCAATTGTTCCAGTTATAAACACTTCACCACTATCATTGAGTGCAATTTTTTCGGCGCGTCCTTCCACAGAGTTTTCAATATTTCCAAATTCCTTCACCCAAATTTCGTTTCCTGATGCATCATATTTTATAGTTAATGCCTTGAATAGACCAGCTGACTTTCCAGTATAACCGGTCACATAAACGTTTCCGTATACATCAACGGCCAAATCTTTCCCTTCATCATCAAAAGTACCACTGTAATTTTTGATCCAAACTTCTGTTAAATTGGAATCCAGTTTTATAGTTTGTACATTTTTGTTACCGGCTATTTCAGCATATCCAGTGATGTACATATTACTTAGTGAATCAGTTACCATATCAGAAGCTTCAACCATTGTAGCCCCGGCAATATCTGTCCTGTTTGTTGAACCTATTGCTCCCGTTGCCGGATTGAGCTTTATTGTTGCTAAATCCCAATCTCCAATACCACTTGCGGAAATTCCTGTAACAACAATTTGACTATTGATCACAATTTTAGTTGCAGCGTCATGTAAACTTGTATAATCATAATATGCTGCCCATTGGAAGGTTCCGGTTGAAGATAATTTAATTACTCCGTAATCACCAAAACCACCTAGAGCCTCTGATCCACCGGCCACATAAACGTTACCAGAACCATCTAATTCAACAGTGGTGGGAATATCATTACCTCCTCCTGTTCCATTCCACGTGTAACTCCAATCTAAATTACCGGTGCTACCATCATATTGATAAACGGCGTAATCATAATCTGTCCCAGTATTTTCAATTGCAGCAATTACAATTACGTCACCAGAAGCATTTATTTTGACATCTACACCATAATCAGCTCCATCAGTTAATGAACCTGATTGAGTTTTCATCCATAGTGTATCTCCATTAACACCATATTTCAATGTAACCACGTCAATATCCCCTCCGACATCTACGTTACCTGTTACTATCAAATTACCTTGGTGTACCACACTTGAAGAATGATAGATTGCTTCACTAATCTCAGGTGTTTGTGCCACCCAAGCTGTGTCCAAAAATGGATGTTGAGCGGTACAAATATTTGGTAAGACAATTGTAATGGCTAAAAAGCCAAATAATTTTTTACATAAATTCTTCATGATTTTTAGTTTTGGTTTATTTTTTTCTTCAAAAGCTACGGCTATTTATGAAGGCAAAAAACAGTATAAATACTTAATAATCAATATTAAAATGATAAATTATTCAAGTAATATGCCTAAAGGCTAAGAAGCAAATGTCGTCTGTTTGATCGTATTTTCCGCGCCACGATGCTAAATTGGTTTCTATCGTTTTTGCGATATGATCAGGAGATAGCTCTGAATTTGTAACCAATGTTTTATATAAGGCGTTTCGTGTAAATTTTTTATGCTTTTTGCCGCCAAATTGGTCTACCGTTCCGTCGGTGTACATAACGATAAGATCATTTGCTTCTAGTGGAATATCTTGCTCGTTAAATTGCTTTTTGGCACCAGGTAATATCCAACCAATTGGAAATTTGTCAGGTGCTATACGGAGTAGCGAATCACCTCTAATAATAAGTAATTCACGTTGGGCTCCGCTGAATTGTAATTCATTTGTTTTTTTATTTATACGAATCAGTGATATATCCATTCCGTCTTTTACTTCAGATTGCATTCCGTACTGCCCCAAGACTTCGGCAACTTTACTATTGAGGTAATTTAATAGTTCTGCCGTATTGAAAATGTATTTATCTTTTACACCATAATTCAAATATGAAATTCCTAGGATACTCATTAATGCGCCAGGAACGCCATGACCCGTACAATCAACAACAGCAGCGAAACGATAATTTTCGTTTTCATAGGTCCAATAGAAATCACCACTTACGATGGATTTTGGCCGATAAAATAACCCAAATGGCCCTAGTACTTCCTCCAATAATTCTGGTTTTGGTAAAATACTTTTTTGTATACGTCCTGCGTACCTCAAGCTATCTGAATAATGTTGAATTTGATCGTTGAGATTATTTCTAGATTCTAGTACAAGGAATTTTTGAATCTCTAATTTTTCTTTTTGTTCTTCAAGTTCTTTTTGTCGTTCTTTTGCATTGATTTTATAAGCGGCAAAATGATCCGCAATTTCTGTTTGTAAGGTGTTAAAATTTCGTATTAAATCTCCAATCTCATCTTTACGATTTTCAGAAACAAATGTGGTTTTAGTTTGGAAATCACTCTGTATAAAACTGTATATACCTTGAGATAATTCAAGTATAGGCTTTGATAAGTTTCGGGCAGTGTAAATAATTAAATATCCTAGCGCTAAGATGAATAGTGCACCATAAATGATGAATAGAGTACTGGTTTCTGTTCTATAAATATTACTTCTCTCGATAGATTTTTCGGTAATATTATCTAAATGAGCTAACAAAGCTTTTGAGTTAGTATCTATTTTCTTTCGTAAACCATGATTTCGGTTAAATCCGATACTTGTATCCAGTTGAACATATTCTGAAAAAGTTTTTTGATAGCTTGATAATAGAAATAATGCAACATCTGTTTCTTCATGGCTATTTGTTAACGTGTTTTCTATTTTAGCTATTAGGCTGAGATTATTCTCGAAATAATTAAGATCATGGCGCAGCATGTAATCTTTCTCGCTCCGCCTTAATTGTAACGTCATTGCTAAAGGAATAATGTGTGCATACTCATCTTGCAGTTGATGGATGTAATTTCTAAACTCTCCTTCTTTACCATAGTTGTAGAATCCTTTTTGCAAGGTTTTGTCTTGTAGCTCACTGGTGTTTTGATTGTGTTCGTTGATGAGATCTCGGAGATAAATAATTTCATCAGCTAGTTCGAATTTTAAAGTTAATTCATGTTTTTGAATACGCGCTGTTACGTTCATTAAACTATCAATATTCCGAGTAAAATATTGAAGGCTTTGACAAGTCTTATTGATATGGAATTCGTTTGTTCGGCTATCAGTTAATAGAAATTCACCTTGTAATTGCAGACTTTTGTAAATCAACGTTCGTGTATCTTCAATGTGATGTTGGTATTGAGATAGTTTTACTTTACCCTTTTGATAGGTGTCATTGATGTAAACAAATACAAGTGTAAAGAGGGAGATAACGATTAGAGAAACCGCTATTTTAATACGGATGGGAATGTTTTTTATCACATTGCAAATCTACCGCTCATGTGTTGTGAAAGGTTAAATATAGTGTTATGGGATAATTAGCCTATGTTAATAGTATGTTACTAAAAAAGTAATAATCCAAAAGTAAAGATGAAAAGTCCTGCTCCAAAAAGGATCATCGTATAGGGTAAAATTTCTTTTGCTTTCAATCCCGTTATGCCTAGTAATGGTAAAGCCCAAAAAGGTTGTATCATGTTGGTCAATTGTTCACCATAGGCCATTGCCATAATTGATTTTCCATATCCAACGCCAAGCTCTTGCGCTGCGGAAACTAAAATTGGACCTTGAACCACCCATTGACCGCCTCCACTCGGTACAAATATATTGACTAAAGCGGCTGAAATAAAGTTGAACAATGGTAGTGTGGACTCTGAAGCGATTGCTACAAAAGAATCTGTTATTAAATTAATCAGACCTGTATGAATCATTATGCCTAAAATTCCAAAGTATAACGGGAATTGTAATAAAATTCCTGTTGCGTCCTTAATAGCCTCTCCTGCAGCTTCAGTAAACTGTTTTATGTTGTCATGGAGTAGGATTGCACCCCCAAAAAGGCAAAAATTGATAAAGTTTGGGTTTATAAATTTTAAATTTATTTCATCGGGTAGAATAAAAGCTTTGTAAATGGCGTATCCAATAAATAAAGCACCAATTAATTTATTAAAAAATTGTATTTGGTCTAATTTTTCTAAACCTGTATGAGTTGCATTATCACTTGGTGGTGAGATAATTTTAGAAGGGAGGTTACTGGTCGGTTTAGTTCGTTTGCCAATTAAATACATAATGCCTGGCAGACATATTAAAAGTGAAATAGTGATAAATATGTTTAAGTTTGAAAACAAGGTTTCACTGAGGTCTAACCTTTCAGGAATTTGTGTTAAATCAATCCCATTAACATTTTCAACTAAGTTTTTAAGATTTCCAGATTCTGCAGCTTTTATAGGGGCTGAGCCTGATAATCCTCCATGCCAAACCATTAAACCTACGTACGCGGCTGCACCAATCATTGAATAATTCAATGGACGTTTTTCCCGGTTGAACTTTTCACCGATTTGTCGAGCTAATATAGCGCCAAAAATTAGTCCTAAGCCCCAGTTGAGGTAAGAAACTAGAATGGTGGAAAAGGTAACAATAAAAACGGTGTTTGCCGTATTTGTACAAGGTTTTAATAATTTGTTAATTAAGTTGTATACAGGGGTAGATAAAGCTATGATGTGACCGAAAACAAGCATAAACATCATTTGAAAGGCAAAATAAATTCCACCGTCGCTTTTGTTCCAAAGGCCCTTTTCCCAATAACCAGCAATTTCCATGAAATAAGCACCCGTAGAAATCTTGTTAGGTTTGGTAAAAATTAGCGCAATGATTACCGTTATAAAGGTTAGTAATAGGGCAATGGTAAATGGACTTGGTATCAGTTTTTTATAAGTGTTGATGAAACGCTCAGTAAAGGCCATAATATAAAGATAGAAATACTAATTAGTCTTTGTTTGTAAATAAGGTGTTTACAGGTAGTACATCTCCTGGTTGCATGTTATTTAGATAGATGGTGTCTATTCTGATTCGAATAAGCCTGAGTGTTGGAAATCCAACGGCAGCAGTCATTTTTCGAACTTGTCGAAATTTTCCTTCACGTAAAGTGATAGATACCCATGAAGTAGGACCATGTCTGCTATCTCGAATTTTTTTTGTTCTTGCTGGTAAGTCTGGAGTCGTAATTTTTTTTGCTTTGCAAGGTTTTGTGAAGTATTTTTTGCCGTTAATGCCAATTTCTACACCTTTTTTCAGCTGTTCAATGGCTTTATTGTCAACAAGGCCATCAACCTGAACCCAATATTCTTTTTCATATTTTGCGCTCAGAATTTCAAAACTTACCTTGCCATCGGTGGTGAGCAAGAGAAGACCTTCAGAGTCTTCATCTAAACGACCAATAGCCATGGTGTTTGGAGCGAAATCAAATAGTTCACCGAGCATTTTGTGCTTTTTTTTACGTTTCCCGTTGACAATGAATTGGCTTAAAAAGCCTTGGGGTTTAAATACGATGTAATGGTGATGCTTTGGCATATTGCGAAGGTAATAACTTAACCCTAAAAATTAACACCAAACCCAACTTGTAGTTTTGTCATATTCCGAGAAGCTCCTTTGCCCCAGTCATTGCGATAAAGATAATTCGAAACTATCCTCGAAGAATAAATAAAAGGAAAAACAGTATGTTCTAGTTCCAAATTAACATGAAGATGTTTGCCTAGATAATACATGTAATTTAGCCCTATTGGAATACCAGCATCTAGCATTATATGTGTTTGTACATAGGCATGAGCTGGTCCATACCAGCCACCATGTACTGACTCATACCCGCCTCGAAACATTAAGCCTGCTGAAGCAAATATACTCGAAGTTTTCGTAGCATAAACCTTCATATAATAATCGAATTGCCCAGTCATAAAATTTTTGTAAGTAACTGTTCCTATCGAAAAAGTAGAACTTTTTTTTTCGAGTAGGTAAAAATATAAATTAGTTGACAGCGACCAAGCTCTTTTATCAGAAGTCATTCGCAAATAGCTTATTCCAAACCCTCTTGAAAGCCTGGTTTTACCATTGTAAGCACTTTTATGGGTAATAGGCATGCCATCATAAAAGGTATATAATCCATAACTTAGGTTGATAGCGTTTTTGGTTTTTGAGGGAATTTTGTCTTTAAAGTCTTGTGCAAAAAGTCTGTTTGACCCTAAGAAACTAAGAATTATCAGAATTAATTTAATGCGAGTTAAATCAATCATTGAATTATTATTTTCTTATTAATCGTGATTTCCTCGGCAGTTAAGGTTAGTATATAAACACCATTAGAAATATTGGGTAATTCAATTTTAACAAGATTATTTGTTGAGGAATATTTTGAAATTAACCTTCCTTTTAAATCAAATAACGAAATTTGATAGTTTTCGTAATTTTCCCAATTTATAGTTATTTGATTGTCAAAAGATGGGTTAGGATAAATGCTGCAAGCATTTGCTGTTTCATCGGGTTCAATTGACAAAACCTCAGTACATGTACTTGGATCTCCTACGCCAACTGCATACCAAGCATTTTCTTGCCAAAACATAAAACCGTGCTTTAAGGTGTCTGTTAATAATGTATCTATCATTAAGTGATAGTTGCCAAGTTGTACGTTGGATTTTATGGAATTAAACACTCCACAAAAGAATAAAATTATTAAGATGGTACTTTTTCATAATAGAAGGGTTTAAGTTAAGAATTACATCAACGTATGAAATTAACTGGTAAAAACCAAATATATAAGTACTTATGTAATACGTTTATAGCTCTCCTATTAAGTTAACTTTGTGTTTAAAATTGTTGGCTTCAATCAAATCTTTCTCAGGCCAGAGAAGCATACAGCAATGATGTCAGGTATGTATGGGATAGCAAGTAAAAATAGGGGAGTATATTCTAACTTACTCCTTTATCAACTCACAATAAAAGTGAATGGTAACCACGTTGCCGGCACCTGATACTTCTTCCATCCCATATTTCGTTCGATCAAAAGTAAATTTGCCTTCAAATGCTTCAAATTCTTCATTGTTTTTATTGGTACCATTGCCAAGGTGGTTAAAGGGTACTTCAATTGGGTTATTTGCATCCAATAGCTGTAAGTTTCCAACTGCCATATAAGAAGTATCGCCCTCAGTTATTTGGTCTGCTTTAAAAGTGATGGTTGGGAATTTTTCTGTGTGAAAAAAATCAGGATCTAATAAATGCTCATCTCTCATCGTATTATTTGTATTGATTGATTTCGCATTTATTTCAACAGTTAATTCGCCTTGCGTAAAGTCTTCGGGTAAAATGAAATCAATTTTAAATTCCTCAAAAGCTCCTTTCGTTGATTTCAGTCCGTCCACGTCAAATAGAACTTCAGCTTGTGCATGCTCCCCACTTTGTACTGAATAATGTCCTTGCACTAGTGAGAGTGTTGGTATTGTGTTTCCGGTAGAATCTTGAGCATTTTGTTGTGTCACTTCAGATTTTTCAATCGTGCTCTCATATTCACCCCACGGAATAAAATAAAGAACACCTAAAACAAGCGCGACTAAAATGATTGCTATAATGATAATTTTCTTTAACATAATCTAATTTTTTACAAATATATGTTACAACATCTAATTGTGCAAATATATTTAAAAGGCATAAAAAAAGGCATTTATAATCAATAAACGCCTTAACTTTTAATTTTGTTTTATTTTGATTTAGAATGGTAAATCGTCATCACCTTCTGCAACAAAGGTTTCTGCGTTATCCGCACTAGTTGCTGTTCCCCCACCAAGTGGTTCAATTTTCCATGCGTCTAGTGAGTTAAAATATCGAACTTGGCCATCTTTAGGGTTAGTCCACTCTCTTCCTCTTAAAAAGAATGTTACTTCTACATTATCTCCTAATTTAAAGCTGTTTAGCAAATCAACGCGATCTTGTACCGCTTGAAACATAATTGTTTGCGCGTATTGTCCGGAAGCGTCAACCACCACGAACTCTCTCTTCTTAAATGAATCAGAAATTTGTTGAACATCTCCAATCACTTTTAGCTCTCCTTTTAATGTGTACATAATATTTGGTTTGTTTTAGTTGTTGTTAAACGAAAGTAAGGTTTTCCAAGCTTCTTCCAGTTTATTTTCAGTTAATAATTTTTTTGCCATTTTATGCAAGGTCTCCTCTAAGACTGCTTGCTCGTCTTCTAACTCCACAAATATATCACTTAATTCGACTAATTTGTATTCGTTTACATCCGTTTCATTTGGTAATTCTTCAATGCCACCTAGCTGACCTAAATCATTACCTGTCAATATTTTTGAGTTTTTTATGTCTGAAGGAATATTTTCAAATCCAATGCCGCATGTCGTGATTGGTTTTACAATTTCAAACATTGAATTATCATCTGCTCTGCAATACCAATTTCCTCCCATTCGAGAAACAAGATCTATTTTCTTTTGGTCTATTTTACCATCTTCAGTCAATAAATCTTCTCTAACATGAATCTTTACAACTTCACAAATAACGAGATTTCCAGCTCCACCTTGGTCCCCCAGTTCTTTAACTTCAATGACTTGGCATTCAAATTGAACCGGTGATTCAGCAACACGGAATGGTCGAATCAGATCTGATTTTAATTTTGTAAAACCAGCTTTATCAAATTCATCTTCTTCTGGTTTATAAGGTGAACTCGCCAAAGACATTTGGTGTACGATTGAATGATTAACCACATTAATCACAACCTCAGGTATTACCTTTACATTTTTATAGGTGTCTTTGGTTTCGTTTGTTCGTCCACTTCGAGCTGGTGAAAAAACCATGATAGGTGGATTAGCACTAAAGACGTTAAAAAAGCTAAAAGGCGCTAAATTTGGAACTCCTTGTTCATCAACTGTACTAGCGAAAGCAATTGGACGTGGTCCAATAGCACCAAGTAATAACCCGTGAATTTTAGGAATTGGAAGTTCTTTAGGATCGAATGTTACCATACTGCAAAGCTAGTAAATTCTCTTAAAAATTATGGATATTTAGTCGATGGACTGCTAATTTTATTAACACAAAAATAGCTAAAGTAACACCGAGTTATATAAACGAAAGCTGTCGTAAATGGAATTAAATCAATAATTTAGAATTAAATTTAATATTGGTGTAACTTTTGTTTTATTCGAACGTCCCACCAATAAGTTCAAAAAAAATGACAACCAGAGAGTACAATATTTGTGTAGATAATTATTCTGATAATATTTATCGGTTTGTGCTGAAACATATAAAAAATGTGGATGCTGCAAAGGATATTGTGCAAGATACTTTTGCGAAAGTTTGGGTAAAGAAGGATGGAATTAATTTTGGAAAAGCAAAATCGTATTTGTTTACAACAGCGCATCATACGTTAATTGACTTGATAAGAAAAGAGAAGTATATGGATGAGGTTGGAAAGATAGATGAGGTGATGGTGGAAAAACCGATACGTAATTTAGATTTGCAAAAACAATTAGAGCTGGCCTTAGATCAATTAACTGAAATACAGCGTACTGTTGTTTTGTTGAGAGATTATGAAGGATACGGTTACGACGAGATCGGTGAAATTACTGACTTAACAGAAAGTCAAGTTAAGGTTTACATCTTTCGTGCTCGTAAAAAATTAAAAGAAATATTAATTAGTGTTGAAGCAGTTTTAGAATAAGAAGATGGAGAAAATTAATAGACATAATTACGAGGCATACTTTTTAGATTATGCGGAAGGGAATTTAAGTCACGAAGATCGAAATGATTTGAAGTGTTTTCTTGAGGTTAACCCAGATCTTAAAGCTGAATTAGAGGAAGATTTTGGTGACTTTGAATTATTTCCAACCACCGCCACATTTGTGGACAAGAAGGATCTCAAATTTGATGAGGGGAATTTAATTATAAATCCTGCAATTGTAGATGATTTTATGGTGGCTGCGGTGGAAGGTGAATTATGTGATCAACATTTAGTAACGTTACAACAGTATATTCTAAAGCATGGCCTTGAGAAGGAGTTTAAAACCTATCAAGCCAGTTTTTTAAAACCAGATCCTCAAATTACATATTCGGAAAAGTCTGAATTGAAGAAAGGTGGATATATAGTGCGAATGAATGTTGTTTCTCGTGTTGCTTCGATCGCTGCTGTAGGATTAGTTCTCATTGGATTTGCCTGGAATGGGTATTATCAATCATACTCTCCAAAGATGGACAATACAGATAGAAATTTGGTGAGATATGTTAGAACGATTGAAAATCGACCATCGCTAAATCATACTACTATTATTGAAAATAATGAGAATTTAGCAGAGAGTAATCATGAACATTTGAGTGTACAGAACAAAGAAAAATTTGAAAATAAAGCGGAGAAGAAAAGTTTCCTAGACGAGTCTGTTTCCTATGAAATTGCTGAATCGAAAGATAGTATTCCAGCCATTGATTTATCGCCGCTTGAAAAGATAGAAAACGCAGATCCAGATTTCAATTTAACGTTAACTCCACTTGACTCATTATCCGAAAAGCCTATTAATGATGAAGCGGAATTCATAGCATTAAACAGGCCGTTAAAAATTAGAAAAGAAGAACCATATAAACTATTGACCCAGGCTGCTGGAGATGTAGTAAATCGTGAGGTGAAGTTTACACGTGATAAAGATATAGAAAGTGATACTTATGTAGCGTATTCCTTTTCTTTTGGAAAATTTGAATTTGAAAGAAAAAAATCAAGATAACTGTAACTTATTTCTTGTTACAGCGTCCCAAAAATAACCAAAGTTACCTGCAGTAATGGAATTAGATTAATTAAAAAAATGAAGACAATGAAACATATATTACTATTAACTTTTGCAGCTTTTTTTAGTGCAAATTTGTTCGCACAAGTAGAAACTGATACCACGCGATTTAAAATTGGAAATTTAGAATTTATTGTAATAGGATCTGATACTTTACAAGTAGATGATGAAGATAATGGCAAAGAATCGAAAAAAGCATCCCATGGAGACCTTACCTATTGGTCGGGATTTGAAGTCGGAATTAATTATCCAGTTAACGGCAATTTTAATAATGATTTTCAAAGTGAACACTTGAATTTAGACCCTGCTCAATCTTTTGTCTATAACATTAACTTCGCGGAGCAACGCATTCCTATTATTAAGGAGTATTTTGGCCTTGTAACGGGATTAGGTATTACCAATAGTCGGTATGGATTGTCAAATTCAAAAGCAGAGTATTTTGCGAATGGTGATACGACACTTGCAATAATCGATACAAATATGACTTCTGGATTTACCAAAAATCAATTACGAATGACCACATTGCGTGTTCCTTTAATGTTTCAAATCAACACATCTAAGAATGACAGCAAAAATTTTCATATAGCTTTTGGTGCTATTGGAGGTGTAAGATTAGGATCAAACGTTAAATACAAATATGATACGCCTGACGGTATGTTTAAAACCAAGATAAAAGGAAGGTATAATCTTAATGCGTTTGAGTTGATGGGAACTGTACGGGTGGGATATAATGATTTCGGTTTGTTTGCGAATTATAACTTGTTATCGCTGTATGAAGAAGAAAAGTCTGAAGTGGCATATCCTTTAAGTTTTGGGGTCTCATTCCACTTCTAATAAGCCTTTAACAAGTTTTAACTTAATACAAGTTTTGTTTAACGTTTCGTTAACCTTTGGATATGAAAAAACAACCGATATTTGAATCAGTAATAAGAAAGCACGGTAAGCGAATCGGCAACTTATTTATTCTAGACTATTTTCATTAGTAAGCGTAGTAAAATAGTAGTCGCAGCGGACATTTCTTATATGTCCAAAGCAGTAGATTTTTTCATGGAATCCCGATCATTTAGCCAAGGTGATCGGGATTATTCGTTTATACCGTTAATCTTAATTTTTAATGGGGTATAGCGCTAAAACTGTAGCCCGCTTTTGACCATGTTTCTAGCAGATACGGTAATTCACCCTTCAATTGAGGAAAGGCTTTGTCCGAATCGTGAAACACCACTATACTTCCGTTTTTCACTAAACGTAATGCTTTTTCAACTCTTTTTTCAGAACTGAATTCACGATCAAAATCATAACTAATGTGCGACCAGAAAATAGTTTTAAACCCTTTTTTCTTAAGGACTTTATATTGTTTTGGACTTAGTTTACCATAGGGAGGTCGAAATAGTTTTGATGGAATTAATTGTTCAGCCGCCAAAACATCATCAATATAATTGCTGGTTTTAGTTAATGCACCATTCGGATGGTTGTTTGTGTGGTTGCCAATCTGATGTCCTTGACGAACGATTTGATCAAATAACTTGGGATATTTTTTTACATTTTTACCTAAACAAAAGAAGCTTGCCTCTGCATCGTATTGCTTCAGGAGGTTTAAAATCCATTCTGTTGTACCCTTATTTGGACCATCGTCAAAAGTGAGGTAGATTGTTTTAGTATTCGGAATGAAAAAATCCCAAATAGCGCCAGGATAAACTTTTCTGAGCCATTTGGGAAATTTAAAGTATCGCACAGCTGTTAATTAGCTGTTGATTCGCTGAAAAAACGCATCAAAAGTTCCTTGAATTAACTGAAGAGTAGCTGTTTTGTCTTCGTCAATACAGTATTTTCTTATGGCTGTTAAACCATTTTGTAGTTCGGAAGTGATAGAGAAGAATCGGTCACTTACAAGTTGTTGATGAGTTTCATCCGTTCCAAAAACAGCTGAAGCTTGGTATAAGCTAAATATACCTCGGTAAGTACTGTACATGTCTTCAATCATTCTAGCGCTAAATTCAGGATCTACGCTTAAATAATAATTCATTTCTTCTCCAAATAAATCTAACATTTGATCTGTATAAAGCTTAGCTTTCTCTTCATTTTCACCAATATAATATGCTTGGATATAGGAAGGGAATACTTTGCCAAACGGAACATTGCTATGTGGCATAATCTCTATACCTCTATCTAAAACTTCAGAAATTTTTGCCTTAGCGTCGGCCATTTCGGCTTCAGCAATTTTAATTTCAGCTGGAATTTGCGAAGGAATGATATCACCCACTGGAGTTTTAATTGGCTCATTGCTAATCTCAACACCATCATTTTGTGATTGGATTTGCTTCATGATTTCAATCTTACGTTTTGCTTTGTCGTAAGCATCACCGTACGCATCTGCTAATACAGCAAATTGTACACGATAGTTATTAGTTAATCTTCTGGTATAGTAATCCACTAAAACACCTTCTTTTTCAATGTTGCCCCAATTATAGGTTGACATTAAGTTTTCATACATTTGGTCGAGATTAACTTCACCTAAAGAATTTGGATTTTGGTTAGGTTCTACTTCTATTGGAACAAGTTTATAAACTAACCCTTCGGCAAAGAAGTACTTGTCTAAACCAAGGTAGGTTTGACGACTTGCTGAACTTGCAAAGTATACTGGTCGTTTCCAGTCTGAATGAGCAACAATGTCTAAAATCATTAAATCAGCTTTCATCAGCGTTGTTTTAGCCAGTTTCCAACGGATGAAGTCTACAGCTCGATCAGCATCTTCTTCTGCTAATATACCAGAAGCAATAGCATTTTCCTTATTTACATCTAAACGTAAACCAGTTGTAGGGAAGAAGATTACTTTTTGATCTTGGCGGTCTTCAAGGTTATCATCATCTCCCATATACTCCATTGCATATTTAGCTGGTAAAAAGTCAAAAGCATCATTGAAGGCTACCATAACATTTTGAATGGCCATTGCAGTACTTTCATCAATTTGATAAAGGTTCACCGCTTCTTGATTTAAAATGTTAAAGATTAAGCTACGGAATGTATAATAATTAGAGGCTGTATCCATTGAAGGGATGTAAGCCAATACGTCCGGCTTTTCGGATGCAAATTTAGTTTGAGCCAAAATGCCGTATAAATCTCGCGTTGCTTTAGTGAAAGCAGGTTGGAATAAATCCGGGTTGGACTCTATTTTCTTATCAATTACTTTTTTCCATCGCGGTTCAATCTCTTTATTCCCCATGGTTAATTGATTTGTACTCAATACGTACATATAATCTCGTGCCCCATGTTGACGGTACTCTTCCTCACTAAATGAAATTGGTAAAGGCTCTGAATCGTAAGCTTTACGAGTCATTTGTTCGGTATACCAGTCTGTGTTCAATAAACTCAAACAGCAAACTCGAACGCTTGTTTTTGTTCCTTCAACCTCCTGTAAATACCATAATGGGAATGTGTCGTTATCACCATTGGTAAATATTACCGAATTGTCAACGCAGCTGTTGAGGTAGTTTTGTGCTAATGCTTGTGCAGTATATCTTCCACTTCTATCATGATCATCCCACGATTGCATTCCCATAATAATTGGAACAGGAATGGTTAATGCAAAGGCAATTATTGCACCTGAACGCTCGTTTGAAAGAGCTTGTTTGAGAATCATCATAAGGGCAAAACCAACACCTATTACACCACCCATATAAAATAAGCTCATTCCAGCTGTGCGGTCTCCAAATAACAAGATTAATCCAAGTCCAAATATTCCCATTAAAATCATTCCAAGTTCTCGCCATACCATCGTTTTAAAGGCGTCGTATAAAGCAAGAACAGACATGCCAATATAAATAGCGAAGGCATAAAAAGATGCGGCATAAGCATAATCACGCTCACGCGGCTCACTTGGTTTTTGGTTAAGGTAAATTATAATTGCAAATCCTGTTAACAAAAATAATAGCATTACTAACCACCAGCCTTTGGTAGCTTTAGTTAGCATAAATATGAAACCGATTAAACCTAATATTAATGGTAACATATAAAACTTGTTGTGAGAAGGATTATCCGTAATTACACTCGGGGCATTTGATTGGTCACCCAAATGATATTGATCAATAAAATTGAGACCAGAAATCCAGTTTCCATCTCTTGGGCTACCGTGTCCTTGTTCGTCATTTTGTCTTCCTGAGAAATTCCACATGAAATATCTCCAATACATCCAGTCTACTTGGTAGTTAGCAAAATAAGTTAAGTTCTCACCCATGGTTGGCAAATTCGCAATTGCCATCAATTCTGCACGCTCTTTTTCGCTCGCTCGTGTATAGGTTTTACTTCTCATTAAATCATTCACACGGTCCTTGTTGTCATATGCAGACCAGCTCTTGTATCCAGAAACATGACGTTCGTCAGGACTGTACATTCTAGGGAAAAGTGTTGTATGTGACGATTTATAAGTTGGTTTTTGGTTTGAACCGTCGTAAGTTTTAAAGTATTTTTCTTCAATTTTTGAAAGGTTCTTTTCTGCTGCATATTCTTTTGCTTCTGCTTCCGTTTCAAAACCTTTAATCTCTTTGTCCTTATGGTCAAATACAACAAATCTTCTTAAATAAACATCACTTGCATCCGCCCATTGTGAACGATCAATATTTCCGGCAGCATCTCTGGTGTAATCAGAGTTGAAGTAAGGACCTCGAAGGATTGGCCAGTCTCCATATTGTTCACGTTTTAAATAAGACTCTAAACTTACCAAGTTCTCAGGGTCATTTTCATCCAAAGGTGTATTAGCGTTTGAACGAATGACAATCATAGCAAAACAAGAATAACCCAATAGAATCATAGTTGCGCTCCACGTAATTGTGTTCACCAAAGAATTTCCTTTCTGCTTCGACCACATTAAGAAGAATACAATCAATCCCGTTAAAAGAATGAAAAAGAAAATCGTTCCGGTATAAAATCCTAAT
The DNA here is from genome assembly GCF_001661595.2 of Crocinitomix algicola. Lineage (GTDB taxonomy): Bacteria > Bacteroidota > Bacteroidia > Flavobacteriales_D > Crocinitomicaceae > Crocinitomix > Crocinitomix algicola. The sequence continues at coordinate 1,249 of NZ_LYPF02000016.1, read as the reverse complement.
CCTAAACTATTCACAAAGAAACGCTCGAACCATCCAGCAATCTGAACTGTTTTAGGAATCATAACTGCTTGAATAAAACCTAGAGAAACAACTCCAATTAAACCAGTTAGAATAAAGCCTTTAATGGTTGTTTCTTTGTATTTTCTAAAATAAATAACGTACGCAATTACCGGAATACAAAGGAGGTTCAAGAGGTGCACACCAATTGAAAGACCAATCATAAAAAAGATAAGTACAATCCATCGATCTGCATTTTTAGACAGTAAAGTGGTGTTTTCAGGATCGTTTTCCAACTCTCCTAATTCATGATCCCACTTAAAAATGGCCCAAACAACTATAGCGGTAAAGAATGAGGACATTGCATAAACCTCTCCTTCAACTGCTGAAAACCAAAATGAGTCAGTAAAGGTATAAGCAATTGCACCAATAACACCACTCCCAATAATTGCCCATTGGTAACCAGGTGATAATTTTCTTTTTTCTTTGTTTTCCTCGCTTAAATCAGATTCAGCATTTGGATTAAATAATGAAATGCCAGGATTTAGTACGATTTTTTTCCCCAACATGGTGATGGTCCAAAAGAGGAACAAAATAGTGAATGAACTGGAAAGAGCCGACATTGCATTGACCATCATCGCAGCACTATCAGGACCAGAGAACATGGTAAACAAACGACCAAGCATCATAAAAAGAGGGGCTCCCGGTGGGTGACCAACTTCTAATTTATAGGCCGTCGTAATGTACTCTCCACAATCCCAAAGGCTGGTGGTTGGTTCAATTGTCATCAAATAAACAGTGGTAGCAAAAATGAATACCATCCACCCAACAATTGTGTTAATTCTTTTATAGTCCATATGCAATAGTTATAGCACTGCGAATTTAAAAATATATTTTAATGATTATTCTTAAAAAACCGTAAATACCAATATAGGTTGCATTATTAACGGTTTACTTAAGTTTTTTTAGGATTTAAGAGGTAGAAACCAGTCGTAAAACAATTTTTTTAAATTTTCTCTAAAAGAAATTGTTGTGAAATAAAAAAAAGTATTTAAATTTGCACCCGCCTAATACGATAGGCACATCTATAAATCTTGTCCCATGGTGTAATTGGCAACACGTCGGTTTTTGGTACCGAAGAGTCTAGGTTCGAGCCCTAGTGGGACAACAAAAAGCCTTGCATTTGCAGGGCTTTTTTATTTTATACTGTCAGTTTTATTCTCAGAATTTAAGACTTAATCGGATCAAGTAC